>NZ_CP172313.1:0-1445105 GCF_047946675.1 Leeuwenhoekiella sp. A16 | reverse complement strand
ATAATTTCTTCATTGAGCTGTTGCTGTGCTGCAAGTTGGTACTTCATTTCATTTTGGGCAAAATCTAAGCGCTTATCTGTGCTAAGTATAGAATCTCTTAAGAGGATGTAATTTTTGAAAGCTCTAAGTGCCATACTATCCTTTTGAAGCTCATAAACTTTGCTTAAAAGCTCCCAGGAGTCTGCTTGCCATTGTACTGCATTGCTAGCTTTTGCTAAAGTGAGGGCTTGATTAGCGTAGTTTTTAACAGCATCAAAATTTTGCTCTATTAGACTTATTTTTGCCAGACTGTTTAATGCGGAAGCCTCAATGTGTGAAAGATTTTGGGTTCTGGATATTTTAATAGCGGCATTATAATATTCTTTAGATTTTTCAAAATCAGATTTTCTTCTAAAAGCTAAACCAAGATTGTTTTTAATAGCGGCGATATAGGCGACATTATCAATTTTTATAGCGTGATCTAGAGCTTTGGTCAGATGGCTAATCCCTTTTTCAATACTGTCTTTATCAACTAAGAGTATTCCAATGTTTGTGTGGCTAACAATTAGATCCTTTTCGGAATGTGATTTTTGAGCCATAACCAGATAATCTTTATAACCGGCCATGGCCTCATCATATTTACCCAAGTCTGCATAGGTATTGGCAATATTGTTTAGTAACTGAGATTGAAGTAAGGTATTTCCCGTCTTAAGAGCTATATCTAGAGCTTTTTGGTAATAGCTTAAAGCAGTCGAGAGATTATCCATGCGATAATAAGCAGTGCCTTTAGCCAGTAGTGCTTTGCTTTTGTATAAGTTGTAATTAAGCCTATTAGCCAGCTTATAAGCATCTTCGGCTTTTTTTATTGCCTGTATGGGGTCATCAAAGCTTGTGAGCTCACTACTTCGCAAAAGAAGATTCAACCTAATTGTATCAATGTTTGTTGTATTTAGCAAATTTTCAATAGAGTCAAGCTGTGTTTTCTGACCTAAAGTTATTGCCACAACGAGCAAAGAAAATACGAGTAACTGTTTTTTCATACACACATATTTACAGCGCAAACGTTTTGTGACATTCTGCGTACGAATATTCAATAAATGGTATCGGATAATAATTACTCCTATGAATAGAGGATCTTCAAGAGTAACTTAGAGGGAATGTGTAAAGTTATGTAAATAAGTTAGTTATGCTTGTATTTTTTAAATAAAAATTGTTGTCTAAAAATTTTATGAGAGTTGCATCTAGTGAGGACAATAATCAATAGGAGCATTTTTGATCCCTTAAACAAATATAATATTCCACGATAAAGAATGATAATGCACAAAATTAGAGCTGGAATAGAGACAAGAAAATACATTTCTGAGGAAGAAATCAGATTGTGAATGCTGAATTAACCAAGAGAAAATGATCTAAAGCCCATATTAAAGAGACTATTTTTTTAACTACTGGTAAAGGCAGAAGTCATTTTAGAAAATAAAAAAGTCATTTAAATAGTATAAACATAAAATTAACCACCATGAAAAACCTAATTAAAATTTCAGTCTTGATTTTAGCATTATTAATTGCATTTCCATCATTTTCTCAAAAACAAATAAAGAGACCAAAAAATAAAGTGGGCGTATCAAGTGTAGATTCTTTCGTAGATAAAAGTTTTAATATGTACGAGCAAATCTTATCTATGCGCGTAGCAGTTGATAACGGACAAAAATTAACCTCAAATGAAGCAGACATTGTTCAATATCTAACTGATAATGGCGAGAATTTAATTAAAGATGCAGGAAATCTTATCGAGGATGCAGAGCATATGACAGTTCTTCAACAAGCTAAAGCAGCTTTGCAGGTAGGCAGGGCGATAAAGGCTTTAAATGAATCTCTTACAGAAAGTGGTAATATTATTTTGGCCTTGAACGGAACACCAGCATCATCAGGATCGTCCACTCCTGAAGCAGAGTTAACATTGGTTAGTGCTGAACCAGCATCACCAGGGGTTAATAATTCATCTGCATTTACAGCTGCTGAAGCAAATGATTTACCAGAAACCTCTAGCACAAATAAAGGAACGCGTATAACACTTAAAGATACGGATTATGATAAGTTTAAAATTCTCACTGATTTACTAGAAAGTAAAGGCAAAATTCTGGAAAGAAACATAAGCAACGGAACAGCTACTTTTTTTATTGCACATTCTCTTTCCTCTTATGACATAGCAGATTATATTTCTAATAATGGAGCAGGAGGTTATAGTATAGAATCTGTGTCAGATAATGACATGACCTTAAAAACTGCTGGTAATTAGCTAATTTAAATTACTTGATTAATGGAGTTCATTATGAAAACGATAATCACTACTTCAACACATTATCCATAACATCCTGTACAACCTCCGGATTAAGTAATGTGCTGGTATCGCCTAAATTACTGGTATCTCCACTGGCGATTTTTCTAAGGATTCTACGCATAATTTTACCTGAACGTGTCTTAGGTAATCCATTTGTAAACTGAATTTTATCCAGTTTAGCAATTGGCCCTATACGTTCTGAAATAAGCTGGTTGATCTCGTTACGCAGGTTATCCTGATTACGGGATTCGCCGGCTTCTTTTAAGATCACATAACCATAAAGCGCGTTACCCTTAACATCATGTGGAAAGCCAACGATCGCACTTTCTGCTACGGCCGGATGTTCATTGATCGCATCTTCTATGGGAGCAGTTCCTAAATTGTGACCGGAAACTATAACAACATCATCAACACGACCGGTAATACGATAATAACCTACACTATCGCGTAAAGCTCCGTCGCCTGTAAAATACATATTAGGAAAAGTAGAAAAATAGGTTTCTTTATATCTCTCGTGGTTTCCCCAGATAGTTCGTGCCATTGAGGGCCAGGGAAACTTGATACAAAGTCGTCCATCTACCTGATTGCCTTTAATTTCTTTTCCTTCTTCATCCATTAAAGCAGGTTGAATGCCCGGTAGCGGTAGCGTTGCGAAAGTTGGTATTCCCGGGGTGGAATAAGGAATAGGTGAGATCATAATGCCACCAGTTTCCGTTTGCCACCAGGTGTCAACAATGGGGCATTTTTTCTTTCCTATATTTTCGTCATACCAGTGCCATGCCTCTTCGTTAATTGGTTCACCTACCGTTCCTAAAACTTTAAGCGAAGTAAGATCGTATTTCTCAACAAAGTCAAGATTTTCTTTCGCTAAAGCGCGAATTGCTGTGGGAGCAGTGTAGAACTGTGTGATCTTATGCTTTTCTACAATTTCCCAGAAACGGCCGTAATCAGGATATGTAGGCACACCTTCAAACATCACAGTTGTCGCGCCGTTCGCCAACGGACCGTAAACAATATAACTATGCCCGGTAATCCAGCCAATATCTGCCGTACACCAGTAAATATCGTCCTCTCTGTACTGAAAAACGTTCTTAAAAGTAAAAGCAGTATAAACCATATAACCCGCGGTGGTATGAACCATACCTTTAGGAGTTCCCGTCGAACCTGAAGTATATAATATAAAAAGAGGATCTTCGGCATTCATGATTTCTGGCTCACAAGTTGAATCTGCGCTATCCAGTAACGGTTGAAGCCATTTATCTCGACCTTCGACCATTTTTACTTCAGAATTTGTGCGTTTCGCTACAAGTACTGTTTTTATACAATCGCAAGATTCAAGTGCTTCATCAACAATGCTTTTTAGGTCTAAAGTTTTCTTACCACGGTAAGAGCCATCAGAGGTGATCACCATTTTACAATCGCTGTCATTGATACGCGTAGCAACGGCTTTCGCTGAAAAGCCCGCAAATACAACAGAATGTATGGCGCCAATTCTGGCACAGGCGAGAACCGCATAAGCCAGTTCAGGGATCATAGGCAGGTAGATACAAACCCGATCACCTTTTTGTATTCCCTGAGATTTGAGCACGTTTGCAAACTTGCAAACTTCATCGTGCAGCTGATTGTAGGTTATATGTTGAGCCTCTTCCTGAGGATCATTAGGTTCAAATAAAATAGCGGTTTTATCACCTCGTGTGCGTAAATGACGATCGATACAGTTTTCTGTGATATTAAGTTGAGCGCCTTCAAACCACTTGACTTCCGGTTTAGAGAAATCCCAATCTAACACTTTATTCCAGCGTTTGTGCCACACAAAATGCTCTTCTGCAATCTCTTCCCAGTAATTCTCGGGATCGCGCACAGATTTTCTATAAACTTGAAAGTACTCTTCTAAGTGTTTGATATGATAGTTACTCATGACGTATGGTTTGATTATATAGTTTGTGTTAGTTTTTGTTTTTAAAAAGGCCAAACCAGCCGGGATTTAAAATTTTCAGTTTTATCAAAACCCATAGTAGTACAACAAAACAAAGCCCTATAACGATAGAGTTTGTGATACTAATAGGAGTAGCATTTTCTAATTTAAATCGAAAATAAAGAGAAATTCCAGCGTAAATACAGATGATGATATCTGACGCTAAAGGACCTATGCGTAATTTCATTTTAAACTATCTTAAGTTAAATATGGACTGTTTGCACACAACACCAATTTTTAACCAAGCAGTTCCTGAACTTCCGCAAATATTTTCTTTACAGAAAAAGGTTTTACAAGGTATTTATCTGCTCCCAGTTTCAAACCTTTTTCAATATCTGAAGCTTTATTCTTTGCTGTTAAAAACACTACTTTGGTATTAGCCAGCATGGTATTATTTTTAATATACTCGAGAGTCTGATAACCATCTACTTTAGGCATCATAATATCCAGCAACACCACATCAGGCTTATTTTTTTCAATAATCGTCAATGCCTCACTCCCATCACGTGCAATTAAAACTTCATAATCCTGCTTTTTGAATGCATATTCTAAAGTCATCACGATATTAGGTTCATCATCAACAATTAGGATTTTCTTTTTCATTTTATCTTAGCTGAATACAATTTAGTTAAAAGGTAGTTTAAAAACAATACATGCCCCTGTTTTGTATGTTTTTTCAGCCCATATAGACCCGTTATGTTTTTCTATTATTTGCTTGCTTATAGCCAGACCTAAACCACTGCCTTGCGGCTTGATGATATTTTGATCTTGAGACTGGTAAAATTTATTAAAAATGTAATCTATGTCTTCATCGGGAATCCCTTTACCATTGTCTTTTACTCTTACCCGTAGATAACCTGCCAGACGCTTATAATCGATGGCGATGATGCCTGTCTCACTATCGCAATATTTTAGAGCATTAGATAAAAGATTAGTAAGCACTTGTAAAATTCTGTCTTCATTATACAGCAGGACAATGGTTTGCTGATTTTTTAATCTTATGGCTATATTTTTTATTGAAGCGATATGTTGAATGCTTTGAATGGCTTTATCTATAGTAATTTTAATGTTGTTTTTACTCATTACCACACGCTGTCTGTCTGTTGATAATTTTTCAAAATCTAATATATTATTAATAAGACGTGAAAGTCTGTCTGTATCCTGTATAATATTATTGAGAAAAACATCTTTGACCTCTGCTGGCATTTCAGATTCATCTTGTAATAATTCGGTTGCCGCTCTAATGCCAGTAAGAGGTGTTTTTAATTCATGTGCTACAGTGTCTAAAAATTCATCTTTCTGCCTGTCTTTTAAAATAAGTTCTTCATTTGCCTTTTTTAGTTGAGATGTAAGGCTGGTAAGCTCTTCAGATTTTTCACTTAGTATTTTATTCTTGCTTATTGCTTCTTTAGATTCTTCTAGTATTTTTAAAACTTCAGGAAGGGTTATTTCTTCTTCTTTTATCACACTGTCTATGAGAATTTTTGAAGAAGCACTTCCTATGCTCCCCGTAAGCAATTTTTCAGAAAAATTAATGAGTCGGGCATCGGCCAGCTGTGTGTTTTGAGGGAGTTTATATTTGAGAAAAAAAAGGTTTAGTGCGCGTTGGGTGCGTTCTTCGCCCAAAAAGCGTATTAAAACATTTTTAATATCGGCGACATAAGCCTCTCCTTTCCAGACTAGTACGTTGTCCTGAAGAGAAAAATAGTTTTTATTATCTACAAACATTTCGGCATAGTTGCGCTCCCGGTAATTACCTTTGACAATAATCGAGAAAAATAAGTAACACAGGGTATTACAGATTAAACTCCAGAAAAATGCATGTGCAGGAGGCGAGAGAAAATCTATCCCAAAGAGGGCGTAAGGTCTAAGCATGTTGATATTAAAGAAACCCTTGTCTACCCAATCCCTGGAGCCGGCAAAAGAATCAAGTGTAAATGGCAGGATAAGAGTGTAAGTAGTAATGAGAAACCCTGTAATCATGCCTATTGTTGATGCCCTGGCTGAACCACGGTTCCAAAACATGCCTATAAAAAAGGAAGGTGCCAATTGTGAAATAATTACAAAAGAGATTAAACCAATAGAGTAAAGGGATAATTCTATAGAAAAGTTGACATAAAAAATATAAGCAGCAATGATTATGAGGAAGATAGAAATACGTCTAATATTTTTGATATAGCTTGAGTTCTTTTCGGGATGGCTTTGTATAAATTTTTCAAGGTACCCGTATGGTATGATCAGATTGTTGCTTACCATAGTTGAGAGGGCAAGGGTAGATACCACCACCATAGATATTACAGCTGAAAATCCACCGAGAAATACCAAAAGTGCCAGAAATGTGTCATTATTCTGTAGGGGTAGCAATAGGGTGAAATATTCAGATTTTGTGGTATCACCAAAAGTTAAGGTGCCACCCCAGGCAACAAAGATGACAAAGATATTAAACAGTAGCAGGTAAAGCGGGAAAAGCCAAATGGCATGTTTAAGGTGCTTTTCCCGATTATTTTCTACAACTGCCATTTGAAACTGTCGCGGCAATAGAAAAATCGCCATAAATGATAGTAAAATCGTGAAAAGCCAGTTAAAACCCCCTTCCAGCCCATTTAATGTGGCCAGCGAGGTAAAATCGGGTTGTACAGAAATTTTATCGTAAATATCTTGTGTTCCATCAAAAAGGTAGTAAGTGACATATATACCTATGGTAAGGAAGAATATCAGTTTCAGTATAAACTCAAAGGCTACTGTTGTTACAATACCTCTGTGTTTCTCAGTGGCATCAGATTTTTGTGTGCCAAAAAAAGCGGCAAAAATGGCCAGTAAAACGGCGATATAGAAGGTAGAATCGTCAAAGAATCTATTTGGCGTAGCAGCTGGAGTACCTACGATGATTTCAAATGTTTCTGAAATTGCTTTAAGTTGTAATGAAATATAAGGTACTGTTCCCAGAAGGCATATAACTGTAGTAAGAGCGCCCAGAAAGCGGTTGTTACCATAGCGTAATGAGATAAAATCTGCTATAGATGAAATTTTATGCTGTTTTGAGATCTGTAAGATCTTGCGCATTATAATAATCCATAATGGACAGGCAATAACAGGTCCCAGATAAATAGGTAAAAAACTTATGCCTGAATTTGCGGCATTACCAATGCTTCCATAATAAGTCCAGGCAGAACAGTAAACCGCCAGGGAGAGGGTATAAACATAAGGGTTATTTACCCATTTGCTTTTGGCATTCTTTTCGGCTAAAAAAGCAATGAGAAATAAAATAGCTAGATAGCAAACAATGATTATGAATAACAGGTAATTACTCATAATGCCTTTTTAGAA
This sequence comes from Leeuwenhoekiella sp. A16, assembly GCF_047946675.1. Lineage (GTDB taxonomy): Bacteria > Bacteroidota > Bacteroidia > Flavobacteriales > Flavobacteriaceae > Leeuwenhoekiella. The sequence goes on along the minus strand of NZ_CP172313.1, from coordinate 1,437,486 downwards.
TAATAAAAGAGATAATTATTGCTATAAGCCATATGCTGAACAGGGCAAAATAAAGAATAGGTATACCGGCAATTGCTCCTGGCACATCAAAGACAAGTACAAAGGGTATGTTGATCATTACAAATAAAGTTATAGATAGAATAACCAGTTTCTGCTCATGTCTTTTCTTCATATTGTAAATGTTATCTCAATATAAGAAAACGGTGTTACAACTGGCGCAACACCGCTTCCTTTAGAAACTAACTAAATTTTAATGGTCATGAGCTTCTTTAGCCCCACTGGGTATGCGTATATGCTCAACGATATCCTGTACATTTTCTGGTGGGGGCGGCGTCATTCTGGAAACGACTAAAGAGATAATCACATTAACCAGCATGGCTACAGTACCAAAACCTTCTGGGGAAGTGCCAAACCACCACTCGCTTGCCGGTCTGGGTTCCATAACACCTATGAGGCCTGTTTTATAGCGTACCATATAAAACAACATGAGTAATATGCCTACAACCATACCTGAAATAGCCCCTTCTTTATTCATTCTTTTGTCAAAAATACCCAGAATAATAGCAGGGAAAAATGAGGCGGCTGCCAGCCCAAAAGCCAGTGCTACTACAGCTGCGACAAAACCCGGAGGATAAATACCAAAGAGACCTGCTATAAGTACGGCAAAGAATATGCTTATACGGGCAGCCCATAATTCCCCTTTATCAGAAATATTTGGTTTAATCTGTTTTTTAATAAGATCACGTGAGATAGACGTAGATATGACTAGAAGCAAACCTGCAGCGGTAGATAGTGCAGCAGCTAAACCACCGGCTGCAACCAGACCTATCACCCATGCCGGTAACCGCGCAATTTCCGGATTTGCCAGTACCATGATATCACGATCTACGTACAATTCATTGGGATTTGAATTGGCATTAGTTATCATACGTTCACCATAAGCTCCCCGCTCATTAGTAAAAATGGGTTTTCCATCAAGAGAATTTCCTTCTACATATTGTATTTTTCCGTCCCCATTTTTATCAGTCCAGGCGATAAGCCCGGTATTCTCCCAGTTTTTAAACCATTCTGGGATAGATGCGTATTCCCGGTCACGTACAGTTTCAATTAGATTGGTTCTGGCAAAAACAGCTACGGCAGGAGCGGTGGTGTAAAGAATGGCTATAAACAATAAGGCAAGGCCTGCAGATTTACGGGCATCTTTAACTTTGGGAACAGTAAAAAAGCGTACGATAACATGAGGCAGCCCGGCAGTACCGGCCATTAAAGCCAGTGTTATAGCAAAAACATCCCACGTTGATTTTGTACCACTGGTATATTCTTTAAAACCTAGCTCAGTATGCAGGTTATCCAGTTTTTCCAGTAGATAAGTCCCGTCTTCTACGCGACCTCCCATCCCTATTTGTGGGATAGGATTACCGGTCATTTGCATAGATATAAAAATAGCGGGAACCATAAATGCAAAAATGAGGACGCAATACTGAGCTACTTGGGTATAGGTAATCCCTTTCATACCACCTAAGAATGCAAAAACGAGCACTACGGCCATACCAATAACTACCCCCCAGGTTATTTCTACCTGAAGAAATTGAGAAAATACAATGCCTACTCCCCGCATTTGACCGGCAACATACGTGAAGGATACGATAAGGGCGCAGAAAACAGCAACTGTACGGGCTGTATTAGAATAATATCGATCTCCTATAAAATCGGGAACAGTAAATTTTCCAAATTTGCGCAGATAAGGAGCCAGCAAAAGTGCCAGCAGCACATAACCGCCTGTCCAGCCCATGAGGTATACAGAACCATCATATCCTGCAAAAGATATAATACCTGCCATAGAAATAAAAGAAGCAGCACTCATCCAGTCTGCAGCGGTGGCCATACCATTAGCGAGGGGAGAAACACCACCGCCCGCTACATAAAATTCTTTAGTTGAGCCGGCCCGAGCCCAAATTGCAATGCCAAAATAAAGGGAGAAGGTAATCCCCACTAAAATCCATGTCCAAACTTGAACGCTCATAATAATTAGTTTTTGGTTAGTGATGTAGATTACTCGTTGTATCCGTATTTTTTATCCAGTTTGTTCATCAGTCTTACATAAACAAATATGAGTATGACAAACACATAAATAGATCCTTGTTGTGCAAACCAAAATCCCAGTTTAAATCCGCCCAAACGTATTTCATTGAGGGCATCTTTAAATAAGATCCCGCAACCATAGGAAACTATAAACCAGATGCTTAATAAGATAACCAGGTATTTGAGGTTTTCTTTCCAGTAAGCGACTGCATGTTTTTGCTTTTCTGTCATGTTAGTTAGTTTTAATTAGCTAGTGATTATAAATAGATCATTGCCTGTAGGGTAAGTACTCCAGTCTTTGTATCTCCAAATTTTTGATTCTCGTATTCCAGCGTAAGTTTAGAATTGTTTCCGCTTAAATAACCGTTTATGCCCAGTTTAAAGATGTTGCGGTTGTCATCTACCGCGTCATAGCTATTAGAGGCAAAAGCAATGTATGGCTGAAATCGTGCCTGGGTAATGGTACCCGGAATAACATATCCAGCTTGCGCCAAGAACATGCCCCCTGTCCCATACGCGCTAAAGAGATAGTTGTCGCCGTAATCATTAGACTGGTAGGTGGCATAGGCGGTTATGGCACTGCCGTTATCTGCCAGTGGTGATTCATAAAAAGCATCAACAGCAAAGAGGCTTACATCTTCTCCCAATAGTGTGCCATTGGTATTAGCCCTTACAGCACCATTGGGGTGCAGAAAGAACCCGGCACCTATGTTAAATATTTTTTTTGCTCCCAGATATGTCCCCACTTTATAGGGTAAGAAATTAGATTCCTGATCTAAAAAATTAAATTCAAAATAACCTGCATATGCCTTTCCGGCATCTTTAGATCCTAAAACCCTTCTGCCACCATAAACAGCCGGTCCTCCTGTGGCAGGATCACGGATGTCAAGAGAGGTGGTAATAGCATCATTAACAGAGACACGGTATTGCAATTTCCCAAATTTCCCTTTTGCGAAAATTCCTAAATGCCGTGCAAATTGATCACTGAGACCAATGGTAGACCAAGATTGTCTGTTGTTGTCCAGCGTAAGCATATTTAAGGTGCTCTGGTTGTTTAGTCTAGATATCCCGTTGAAATAATGTAAGCCCCCTCCTATGACGTGATCTGTAGCTACATTATACTGGGCCCACACCCCGTGAAAAAATAGCTGGGAGCCGTCTCCCGTTCCCGTAGGACTCATCGTAGAACTGTTTAAACTATTAAGCCCAAAATGAGTAAGAATCATGAACTTTTTATTGATCTGCGCAAACATGAGTATGCGTGCTCTTCTTAAATTAAAGTTGAGTTTGCTCATGTCCTCAGGTACATCATCAGAATAGGAAGCCTGCACCTGCGCCCAGGAGATCAGACGCAGATATTTACTGCCCTCTTCATTGAAGTTAACTTTTAACCCCCCTGAGTAATCGGGAGAGCTTTGCGCATAGGTGTACTGTAAAGCGACCATACTTACTCCTAATAGAAATAACATTTGTTTTCTCATGATCTCAGGAAGGTTTTTAGTTAAAAACTGGTTTGTGTGCTTAACTAAGTTCCTAAAATACAGGAGTTAAATAAAAACTAATATAGTTATCTGTTCATTTGATATGGTTATTCTCTAAAACGTTCCCATTTTATAAGCATAAACTTATCTCCAAGTTCTGTTACCACTACTCCGGCCCCCTTAAGGTTTTCAGTTTTTTCAAAATAAATTACTAGTTCACTATGATTTAAAATCCTATAGGTGGGATGATATTCGGTATGATAAGGACGCTTAACGTTATATTTTTTCACCCAATTCAATATGCTTACATGAGATATGCCCAGAAGACGTTCTATCTCCCTATAAGAAAGTCCTTCAAGGTACAGCTGTAAGGCTTTGTTAACGTAATAGTCTTGTATGCGTTTCCCCAACTTGTTAACGGTAAAGTAATATCCGCAGGATTTGCATTTATAGCGTTGCCTTTGACTGACTATGCCACTTTTTATAAAGCGATTTGAACTGCAATTAGGGCATAATTCAATCTTCATATATGGCTATTTATCATAAATATAGTTAATTAGCACAAAAACTACAACGTTATCGTTAAAATAAAATGAATGTAGTAGGGAAGAGTTGTACTGAGTTGTCTTATTAGTGAACAACAAAACCAAACGCTAGTATGAAAAATCAATCTTTTAAGCTGATGCTTTTATGTGGGTTATTTGCAATAATTCCCTTATGCGAAAGCTATGCCCAAGAATCAGGCGATGACAAAAAAATGGCTTATTATGAGCAGCGCGCCAAACAGGATGCTGCTTTTGAAAGATCATATAAAGCAGAATCTGAGGCAGAGGAAGAAGCATTCTGGAAAGAGCAACATAAGTATGAAGAGAATTTAAAGAAAGAAGATGAAGTTGCTTATAAAGCTTACATGAGAGGCAAAAGAGACGCCTATAAAGAACATAAGAAACATTGTGATCATCATTGCCATCACAGCGAGCATTATTATAGCGAAGCTTCATTTTACTACTATTCTAATAACCGAAGCTATTACAAACCGGCACCAAGAAGCACAATTAGAACAGATGTACGCATCAACACGCCAAATGTGCGCATTGGTTTTTAGTTAGTTTTTGGCATGAAATAGCCAGATAACATTGATCTGGCTATTTTTTTACAATCTGGAGTAATTTAATTTTTAATTGCTGTATTTAGATCTGTGATTTCTTGTGTTTTTATGGGTTTACCATCGGCATCAATTTCAATAATAGAATCAAAACCCAATTTATCAAGATTGGCAGCTATTTTTGCCCGATCACCTACCATAAACCAATTCACAGTTTCCGGGTTTACAACTTCTTTACTCACTTTTTGCAGATCTGCGAGAGAGAGGTTGCGTACTTCGGCATCATACCTCTGGTAATAATTATCTGGCAGATTATATTTTACAATATTAGTAACCGAATTATTCACCGAACTATTAGTTTCCCACTGGCCGGGTAATTTTAAAACCTGATTGGTTTTTACCTTATCGAGCTCTTCCTGAGTTGCTGGTCTGGTCGAAATAAACTCTGAGATCTCTTTTCTCAATTCGGTTACAGATTCTGCCGTTTTATCTGTTTGTACAGGTGCATAAAGCAAAAAAGGACGTTCTGCTTTAGAATCGAGAACCATACTTCTGGCTCCGTAGGACCAATGTTTGTCTTCGCGTAAATTCATATTTATTCGGGAGGTAAAATCACCGCCAAGAATACTCATCATTTGCTCCAGAGCAACTTCAGATACATCTCCATATTTACCTGTTAGGTTACCCGCGATTATTACAGATTGTTCTGACTCTGGTCTGTTGAGAAGATATAGTGTATTTTTTGAAGTAGGCTTTGGCTGCGTAAAAGCAATTGTAGGCACGTCACCTTTTTTCCATTTTCCCAGAGATTTTGAAAGCATAGATTTAAGTTCGCTCATTTCAATATCTCCTGTAACAACGAGGGTTGAATTATTGGGTTTTAACCAGGTGCTATAGAATTTTTTGACATCGTCAAGATTTATTTTTTCTACAGTTTCTGTATAACCGGTGCCTGTATAAGGATTGCTATAAGGATGACCTTCACCGTACAAGTATTTGTTCATTACGCGCAAAGCCATAGCGACGGGGACAGACTTTTCATATTTAATATCATTGATCTGTTCTTCTTTTAAACGGTCAAATTCCTTCTGAGGAAAAGCCGGATTCAAAATAACATCGGCAAAGAGATCAACACTTTTTTCCAGAGTTGGCTTTAATGTGCTCATGTAAACACTTGAATTATCCTGATCTGAATAAGAATACAGATTTGCTCCCAACAATTGTAGTTTCTCATTGATCTCAAGTGCAGACATATCTTCTGTGCCTTCATCAAGTAAGTTCATAGCGAGCGAAGCAAGACCGGGTTGCGATTGAATATCAGTCTTGTAACCGGCATCTGTCATCAGTTCCATAACAATTGTAGGCACACCGGTGCGTTTAGCAAGAACAATGTTTAATCCGTTAGCTAAAACGTCTCGTTGTAGTGTGGGGAATTTAGATGTTTTTGTAGGTTCCAGCTCTGGTAATTTGCTTCTGTCTATCGTACTTTTAGTAACAGTATATTCCGGGAACGGATTACATTCTAAAATAAACTTGCCTTTAGTTAACCATTTTTGAGCCGTCGCTTTAATATCATCTACTGTGGCATTTTGTGCATATTCTAATACAGTTTTATAATAATCTGCATCACCAAAATAGGTTTCGTTAGAAGCGAGAATATCTGAAACTCCGCCAAAACCGCCTATGCGTTCCATTCCTTTTATAAAATTTGCAAAATAATCTGCCTTTACACGTTTCAGTTCTTCTTCCGTGGGGCCGTTTTCGATTAGATTTTTGATCTCAGAATCGAGTTTTTCGCGTACTTCAGCGATATTTCCGCCCGGTTTTACATCCGCGGAAGCGATAAAATTGCTGCTTATTTCGCTTGAAGCCTGATAAGCGCTTACAGAAGTAGCGATCTGGTCTTCATAAACCAATTTTTTATAAAGTCTTGAATTCTTCCCGTTAGATAATAATGCAGCTATAAGATCGAAATAGATATCTTCTTTATCACCAAATTGCGGCGTATTCCAGGCAAAGAGAATACGAGGGTCTGAAACTCTGTCCTGATAAACCTGGTATTTATCTTGCTCAAGAATTGGGATATTTATCTCTTGTCTCGCAATGGTAGGACCTGCAGGAATATCACCAAAGTAAGCCAAAACCTTATCGTAAGCTTCCTGTGGTTTTATATCACCGGCAATGGCAATTACGGCATTAGCAGCGCCGTAATAAGAAGTAAACCATTCTTTCACATCATCAAGAGATGCGGCATCCAGATCTTCCATCTCGCCAATTACCGTCCAGGAATAAGGATGACCTTTAGGATACATAGCTTTTGCCAACAAATCCCACTGTTTACCGTAAGGCTGGTTTTCTCCCTGTCTTTTTTCGTTTTGTACTACACCACGCTGCTCATCAAGACGTTCTTGATCTAGTACACCCAGCAGATGCCCCATGCGATCTGACTCTAAAAAAAGAACCTGATCAAGTGCAGAAACGGGTACATTTTGAAAGTAATTGGTCCGGTCGCTATTCGTTGTACCGTTAAGATCTGTACCGCCTATACTCTCAAGTGCCTGAAAGTAGTCTTTGTTGTAATTCTCGCTTCCGTTGAACATAAGATGCTCAAAAAGATGGGCAAAACCGCTTTTCCCTTCTTTTTCGTTTTTAGAGCCCACGTGATACCAAACGTTGACAGCAACGATAGGGGCTTTATGATCTTCATAAACCAGCAATTTTAAACCATTAGGCAATTTAAACTGCTCGTATGGAATATTAATATCTTCAGCTTTAAACTGAAAATCCTGCGCAGAAACCAGCTGCAACATGAATAAGGAAAGACTAAATAGAATTATTGATTTTCTCATGATTGATGAATGTTTAAAAGTTTGATTGATATAAATATAAACATTTAATAAACTAAGCATCAAATCATTGTGATATTTTAGAGGTTGATAGTAGCAATAAAAAAACGGTTCAGAATAATTACTGAACCGTTTTCTTTAATTCTTCCAGAGAGATTCTGGGTTTTAATTATGGGATGACCTCATATTTCAGCTTGCCAAACCCGCTTTTACCCATTGCGCTACTTGTATCGTGCGATTAGTCTGGTGCGTTATCGATGTTCTTATAGCTTCATTTACATTTTCTTTGCCACCTTTTACACTAACGCCATAAGGGTTACCGCCAGACTCAAAAACCACTTCATCTGTGTATCCCGGAGGTGCTAAAATTGCTCCCCAGTGAATCATTGTTTTATAGAGTGACATAAGTGTGGTTTCCTGCCCGCCGTGCGGATTTTGAGCGCTGGTCATACCGCTAACCACTTTATTAGCCAGCTTGCCGTTAAACCAGAGACCACCGGTCATATCAATAAAACTTTGTACCTGTGAGGGTAAGTTGCCATATCGAGTTGGTATGCTAAATATAATAGCGTCTGCCCACTCCAGGTCGTCCAGACTAACTTCTGGGATATCTTTTGTCGCTTCTACGTGCTCCTTCCAGTCATCACGTGAGTTAATAGCTTCCTGCGGTGCTGTTTCTTTAAATTTTAAAAGCTTAACGTCATGATCACCGGCATCTTCTGCCGCTTTCTTAGCTCGTTTTGCCATTTCATAATTTGTTCCTGTTGCGCTGTAATAAATCACAGCAACTTTAATTTTCATAATTCAATTTTTTTGATTTCTTAGAGCATTAAAGTTATCTATTTTGAAACGGATAATCGATTGATTTTGTGAATGGTGTAGTTATATTTTTGCTAAAATTTTGTCTCAAAAGGCGATTTTTAGGGTAAAATGGCCGATTTTAAAAATATATTTCCTGAGCTAATCTATATGTATTTGTGTGAGCCTCAATGATAATCTTAATCTCAGGAGAATAGCCACCTCCCATACTTACCTGTACGGGGATTCCGCTTTCGCGAAACGTTTGCAGGGCAAATCGATCTCGCGCTTTGCATCCTTCAACCGTACAACTTAGTCGGCCCAATTTGTCGGTTTCTAAAATATCAACGCCGCTGAGGTAAAAGATAAAATCAGGTTTCACATTCTTAATTAGCTGGGGAAGCGCTTCTTTTAAAAGATCAAGATAAACTGCATCACCGCTACCATCAGGTACCGCAATATCCAGATCTGAAACTTCCTTTTTAAATGGGTAATTACCTGCGCCATGCATAGAAAAAGTAAAAACCGAATCATCATTCTGAAAGATTTCCGCAGTACCGTTTCCCTGATGCACATCCAGATCTACAATAAGGATTTTTCCTATTTGTCTTGCTGAGCCTGTCGAAGCATTTTGCAAATAACGTGCACCAATCGCCTGATCGTTTAATAAACAAAATGCTTCGCCATGATCGCTGTAGGCGTGATGTGTTCCGCCGGCGATATTAAAAGCTATTCCGTTTTGTAGGGCATATTCACAACCTAAAATCGTTCCCTGCGCGATAATTTGCTCACGTCGTACCAATTCTTCAGAAAGTGGAAATCCTATTTTTCTGGCTACTCTTCGGTCAAGATTAAGTGCTTTTAAATTTGTTACATATTCTTTTGTGTGCACCGCGAGAATATGATTTTCATCTGGTAAATCAGGTTGGTAGAAATTGGCTTTTGTGCAGGTGCCTTCATGCAAAAGCTGTTTGGGCAACAACTCATATTTTATCATCGGGAAACGATGACCTTCTGGCAAAGGGTGTTTGTAAATGGGGTGATATGCGATTTTTAACACGGTATATTTATTAATCGTTCTCGATACAATTTCTAAAATGAAAAAATTTTAGATTTCACTCGAACTGACAGTTCTTTCTTGCCGCTTCGGGTGAATTTAAAGCAGCGATAGCGAAGTTTAAATTTGTATCGAGAAGCGTTGATTTTGACTGCTCAATTTCAAAATAACCTGCAAGGTATCCCCGCTTGGCTGGTTCCTTGTAGGTTTATGCTGAGTGTAAGACCTACAAGGTTTTTGAAACCTTGCAGGTCTCCTAAACCTTGCAGGTCAATTATATGATTATACGATGCTGAAACATGTTCAGATTGACGCGGCACTATTCATTAAGTTTCACCAATTTCAACTGAATACGCTTTCGCGGAATGTCAACTTCAAGCACTTTTACTACAACCTGCTCATGCAAACTAATATGCGCGCTCACATCTGAAACATAACCATCTGCGAGATTTGAAATATGGATAAGTCCACTTTCTTTAATTCCTACATCTACAAAAGCGCCAAAATTGGTTACATTATTGACGATTCCGGGCAATAATTGACCGATTTCCAGATCATTGATCGTCTTGATGTTTTGATTAAATGTAAAAACTTTAGCTTCTGCTCTAACGTCTAGTCCGGGTTTTTCTAGTTCGTTGATGATATCTTTTAGCGTAAGCAAACCAATAGTTTCAGTTTGATATTTTTTGAGATCGATTTCTTGTAAAACTGATTTATTACCTATTAATTCTGAAACCGATTTTCGCTCATCTTTTGCCATTTTCTCGACCACAGCGTAACTTTCAGGATGCACAGCCGAATCATCCAGCGGATTTTCAGCATCTTTTATGCGTAGGAATCCTGCTGCCTGTTCAAAAGCTTTTCCGCCCAAACGGGGAACATTCAGAATTTCCTTTCGCGAAGAAAAAGCACCTTTTTCATCTCTTCTGGCAACAATATTTTCGGCAAGTTTTGGGCCAATTCCCGAAACGTAACTTAGCAAAGGGACACTGGCCGTATTGATATTTACGCCTACCGCGTTTACACAGGTTTCCACCACGCGGTCAAGTTCATTTTTTAATTTGGTTTGATCTACATCGTGCTGATATTGACCCACGCCAATTGATTTTGCATCGATCTTAACCAGTTCTGCCAGCGGATCCTGCAAACGGCGACCAATGGAAACCGCACCGCGAACGGTCACATCATAATTAGGAAATTCATCACGCGCGATCTTAGATGCCGAATAAATGGAAGCCCCGGCCTCGCTCACCACAAAAACCTGCATGTCTTTTTGAAATGGCATTTTACGAATAAAGCGTTCAGTTTCTCGCGATGCTGTGCCGTTACCTATTGCAATTGCGTCAATTTTATAAGCATTAACCAAAAAACTTATTTTTTTACTCGCGCCTCTGGTATCACTTTTTGGCGGGTGCGGATAGATGGTTTCGTTATGTTTTAAACCTCCCTGCTCATCCAGGCAAACAACTTTACAGCCTGTACGAAAACCAGGGTCGATAGCGAGAATACGCTTTTCACCAAGTGGAGAACCTAATAAAAGTTGTTTTAAATTTTTAGCGAAAACTTCAATTGCTTCGGTGTCTGCTTTTTCTTTTGCAGTGTTTAATATTTCGTTAGAGAGAGTGGGGAAAAGCAGGCGTTTATACGCATCTGCAATCGCTAGTTGTATCTGTTCCGCGCAAGCGTTATTTGACTTAATTACCCGATTTTCGATGTTTTTAAGCGCTTTTTCGTCATCAATGTCCACTTTTACGCGTATAAAACCTTCTTGCTCTGCACGCGAAATTGCGAGAAATCGGTGAGAAGGGCACCGATTTAATGCCTCATTCCAATCGAAATAATCACGGTATTTTTGCGATTTTTCATCCTTTTCAGCCGATTTTATGACCTTTGTGGTCAATATTGCGTGACTTTCTAATTGATTCCTTAATTGATTACGAATATCAGTGCGCTCATTAATCCATTCTGCAATAATGTGTCTGGCACCTTCAAGTGCTTCTTCTGTAGAAGTTACTTCTTTGGTTATATATTTTTGTGCGGTTTGATCTAGATTGGTCGCGTTTTGCGCCATGATAATTTTTGCCAGCGGTTCTAGTCCGTTTTTGCGGGCAGTTTCAGCTTTGGTCTTGCGTTTTTTCTTGTAAGGCAGGTACAGATCTTCCAGCGTAGTAGAATCTTGTGTGCTTTTGATCTGTGTTTGTAAATCTGGGGTTAAAACGTCTTGTTCTTCAAGCGCTTTTAGAATAGTAGTTTTTCGCTTTTCAAGCGTTTCAAATTGTTCTTTATATTTTACAATATCGCCAATCTGAACTTCATCCAGATTACCAGTGCGTTCTTTGCGATAACGCGAAATAAAAGGTATAGTACAATCTTCCTGAAGCAATTGTATCGTATTGTTGATACCAGCTTCAGGAAGATTGGTTTGTTTTTTTATATAGGAAAGCAGGTTATTCATCGTGCATAATCATTTAATGCGATGTTAGCACAATTTCTGCTTCCTGAAAAATAAAATTAGGCCGTTGCTTCTACGCCTAATTGCTTAAGGATACCCAATTCATCTGAACTTCCCCAGCGCTCTACCATTTTACCATTTTCAAAACGACCGATTTGCATGCCGCGCCAGCTGGCTTTTTTTCCGGTAGGAGCGATGCCCATAAAATCTCCTTTATGCGTTCCGCTTGCAGTGTAGGCAAAACTCACATGATCTTCATCTGTCACCATTTCTTCAACTTCTACATCAAAATCTGGAAATGCGGTGCGTATCATACTAAAAAAATCAATATAACCTTGTGGTCCAGGTCCTTGATTAGGGGCAGGATCGTGCTCTACAACGTCTTCAGAAACTACATCACGGATGAGTTCGAGTTTTCCTGATGTTATTGCTTCTCCAAATTTTTCTTGTGCTGCTTTATTTTGTTCTTTGCTCATAATTTAATTTTTTCTTTAAGTTAAGCAATGCGTATCGCAGCATATTGTTTTTTAGGTAGTTTGGGATTTTTTTAGCAGCTTATGGTAAAGGATTGCTAAAAGTAAATTGTAAGTCGAGCGCAGTTGAGAGCTCCATTGAAGTTAACACAATTCTAATATTCCTTCCCTTTTTAAGGGAAGGTGCTTTCATTTATGAAAGCGGAAGGGTTTTTATGAATAACCACCCCCATTCAAGCAAGCTTGAATTTCCCCTCCTTAAAAAGGAGGGGAGTATATAAATTAATGAGTTAACTAATCTGTGCACCATTAATCACCCCGGCAGCATCAGGATTTACAAAGGCAAGTTTGCCTTGATCATCTTCGGTCATTAAGATCATGCCCTGACTTTCTACACCGCGTAATGGGCGAGGAGCCAGGTTAACGAGAACAGTAACTTTTTTCCCAATAATCTCTTCTGCAGTAAAACTTTCTGCGATACCAGAAACTATAGTGCGCACATCGATACCGGTATCGACTTTAAGCACCATCAATTTTTTAGTTTTGGCCATTTTTTCGGCTTCAAGGATTGTACCTACTCGCATATCGAGTTTAGTAAAATCATCAAATTCTATAGTATCTTTTTGAGGTTCTGCTTTACGGTTTTCGGCTTCGTTTACCACTTTGGTTTGTTCTAGTTTATCGAGTTGTTTTTGTATTTGATCATCTTCTATTTTACTGAACAGCAATTCGCCTTTGCCAATAGTGTGACCAGCGGGCAGTAAATCTGTCTTTTCAGAGAAATTTTCCCAAACATTTTGGACTGCATCATTTTGAGCATCGCTGGAATTTACATCCAGATTAAGCATTTTTCTCAATGTTAGAGCCGTATGCGGTAGGAAAGGCTCACTTAAAACAGATAAAGCAGCTGCGACTTGCAATGCGATATACATTACGGTTTTTGTGCGTTCTTGGTCCGTTTTTACGGTTTTCCAGGGCTCTGCATCAGCAAGATATTTATTACCCAAACGCGCGACATTCATCAATTCGTTTTGGCTTTCGCGAAAGCGATACCGTTCTATAGAACTAGCAATTACTGATGGATAAGCTTTTAATTCGGCCAAGGTTCTCTCATCTTCTTCATTGAATGCTCCCGGTTGTGGAACAGCACCCTCATAATATTTATTGGTCAGCACCACCACGCGGTTAATAAAATTACCAAAAATGGCTACTAACTCATTATTATTACGAGCCTGAAAATCCTTCCAGGTAAAATCGTTATCCTTAGTTTCAGGAGCATTTGCGGTTAAAACATAACGTAGAACGTCCTGCTGACCGGGGAAATCTTCCAGATATTCATGCAACCATACCGCCCAGTTTTTTGAGGTAGAAAGTTTGCGCCCTTCAAGATTTAAAAATTCATTAGCCGGCACGTTATCAGGTAAAATATAGCTGCCTTCTGCTTTTAGCATGCTTGGGAAAATGATGCAATGAAAAACGATATTGTCCTTACCGATAAAATGCACCAGTTTGGTGTCTTCATCCTTCCAATACTCTTCCCAGTTTTTGCCTTCTCGCTGAGCCCATTCTTTGGTTGAAGAAATATAACCTATAGGCGCATCAAACCATACATAAAGCACTTTTCCTTCTGCGCCCGGCACAGGAACCGGAATTCCCCAATCAAGATCTCGGGTTACCGCACGTGGGCGCAGACCGTCGTCAATCCAGGATTTGCACTGACCATATACATTAGATTTCCAGTCTTTTTTATGCGATTTTAAGATCCAATCTTTAAGAAAATCCTCGTAGCGATCTAGCGGTAAAAACCAGTGTTTTGTCTCCTTTAAGACCGGTTTTGCACCAGAAATAGTCGATTTTGGGTTGATTAAATCGGTTGCATTTAGGGAAGTACCGCAGTTTTCACATTGATCACCATAAGCTTCTTCGTGACCGCATTTTGGGCAGGTACCAATTACAAATCTATCTGCAAGATATTGATCTGCTTCAGCGTCGTATAGTTGTTCTGAGGTTTCTTCAATAAAAGCCCCGTCATTGTATAATTTAGTGAAAAATTCTGAAGCTGTATCATGGTGCACTTTCGCCGAAGTGCGTGAATAATTATCAAAGGAAATCCCAAAATCTGCAAAGGAATTTTTGATGATGCCGTGATATTTGTCTACCACTTCCTGCGGTGTGATTCCTTCTTTTTTAGCTTTAATACTTATAGCAACTCCATGCTCATCGCTACCACAAATGTAAGCGACATCTTTTCCGTTAAGGCGTAAGAAGCGGGCATAAATATCTGCAGGAACATAAACTCCGGCCAGATGACCTATATGTATGGGACCGTTTGTATACGGCAAGGCCGCGGTAATTGTATATCTTTTGGGTTGACTCATCGCTTTAAAAATAAAGCGCAAAGGTAAGGTTTAGCTAATTAAATATTAAGCTAAAAAAGCCCTCTGTAGTAGAGGGCTTTCAATTTTAGAAATAACTAATTTAAGACTAGTTGATCATAACCAGTTTACTGTATCTCTTACCACCAGTTTGTATGGTGTACAGATATTCACCCGGCATTACGGTAGATTTAATATTCTCTTTTATACTCACTTTATGACGTCCTTCATAATTAAGGTTATTAGCGATAGTGCCAATGTGCTGACCCACCATATTGTATAGTTGAATACTAACTTTCGCAGCAGCGTTAAGATTATACTCTATAAATGTATCACGACCACTATATGTAGGCACGTGTGAAAAATCGTCTGTATACGATGAAAAATCGGTAGTAGAAAGTGAGTTTGTACTGAAACCTAAAGATTGTGTTTCATAAGGGCCAGCAGGGAAAAGACCATCTACAAGATTACTATCTATACTTAACCAGTCTTTTAAAACTGTAGAATATAGTGACCTAAAATCTAAATTATATTTTAAGTTGCCTAATTCGTCAATATCATTAAGATCTGGATGCTCACTTATAAAACCATTGCCTTCTAAGCCAGGGCCAAATATCATGGTAGACGAAGCAGCACCATGGTCTGTCCCTTTTGATCCGTTTTCTTCTATACGTCTACCAAATTCTGAGAAGGTCATTGCTAATACACGTTTGTCATCGCCAGACGCTTCCAGATCATCGTAGAAATTTTTCACACCGTCAGATAGTTCCTGCATCAATGATTTATGACGATTAGTTTGATCTGCGTGCGTATCAAAACCGTCCATAGTAACTAAGAATATTTTTGTGCCAATACCACCTTTTATCATTCGTGCCAGAATAGAAAGTTGTTTGGCAAAATTATCTGTACCGTATTCTACCGCATTTGTACTTGCTTCATGCGCTTCATTGATAACTTTAGCATAAGTCATCGTACTGTTTATGAGTCCGCGCATAAAACCTAGTTGCTTGCCATAAGTAGTCCCGGGAAGATTTTGTGTGTCGTGTAGACTTCCTGTTGTAGCGATACTTTCTAACTGTTTGGGATCTGAAACAGTAAAAGCATAGTTTGTATCTTCACCATTAAAGATTAAATTACCCACACTGCCTATTTGTATTGCAGCAGGATCTTTAGGCGGAGTAACCAGATAATCTGGATATTTATTTTGGAAATATTTACCGAAAACGCCTATTTCATCAGAAAGATCGTTATCTCCGGTTGCCCATATATCTGCACCGCTAAAGTGAGACATATTGTACTCATTATATCCTACTCCATGAGCAATTTTCATTTTGCCATCGCCCCAAAGCGACTTAAAAGAGTTAAGAGATGTATCTATACCAAAATCATTAGAAAGTTTGTATAGTTTATTCTCAGGAATGCGCAGAGTAGGTCTTTTTTGTGCGTAAATATCATAATCGTATAAAGGCACAATGGTGTTGAGACCATCGTTACCACCTTTAAGCCTTATAAGTAGTAAAATTTTATCGCTATCGCTGTCTGCCAAAGCCATATTTAGTGGAGAAGCGTTAGCAGCAGTTAGGTTTGAGCCACCTAGCATCATTGTTCCTGTACCTGCAAGACCAAGCATTTGTAAAAATGTACGTCTGTTCCATTTATCGTGCTCCTGAGTATGTTCTACCTCAAGCTTGCGATTGTTGAAATGTGAGTGATTGTTGCACATAATAGTTTTATTTAAGTTGAAATTCGGGTATTGTGAAAAGATGGCGTAGTAAATAGAGTATTTGAAGCTCTGCGTTGTTCCAGTCTAAACTCCATTTTCCCTGCTCATAATAATTAGCTGGAACTTGCCATTTTAATACAGTTTCAGCGATGTCATAATCTGATTCTGTTGTTAATGGTTTGCTTATAAAATAATCGACGAGTGTCCTTGAAATGTATTTTGGGTCACTACTATTATTAGTTAGATTTTTTGCAAAATCTACTAATTGTCCTTGTCTAAATTCTCGTATTTTTAGAACAGAAGTATCTAATGTTTGCCATCTAAAACCTATTGTACTTCCATTTATCCATGATTCATTCCGCTGCCAACCCGACACATCCGTAGGTTTAAAAATTCTTTGTCCTAATTGGGTAGTAATATGATGAATGAAATTATACATGTCTCCTATTGATCTGTCATTTTGATCTATTTTATAATCAAGAGAGATCTCATTTAAAAAGCCACATATTAAATCATAAGGGCTTTTAATTATTGTGCCTTGAACTTTTTCCTCAAAGAAATGTTCACTTCTAAAAAGTAATTGAAGCATAGGAGCAATTTCATAATCATTATCGAAGAAAACATCTGCCATAGCTTGAACAACCTGTTTGTCAACATCAGGAGAAACAAAATATTTGTATAATTTCTCTGCAATATATTTAGAAATTAACCTCCCTTTCTTTTGAAAAAGGATTGTAATTACATTCTTATAATTCCAATTATTAGTTTGACCAAAAATTGTTTTGTGAGAATTATCAAAAGTATTGGGGTCAAACATGATCTCACCACCCGCAGTATCCCTGCGCGTATAGCCAGTTAATGCTTTAGCTATTTCGGTTATATCATATTGTGTATAACCATTATTTACACCTAATGTGAAAAGCTCAAGCAATTCACGAGCATAATTTTCATTGGGTTTATTTTTTGTATTTTCGAACCCGTTTAGAAAAATTAACATGGCTGGTGATAAACCTATTTCCTCCACAAAAGTTCTAAAATTTCCTATTGCATGGGTTTGGAGCAAATTCCAGTATTGAAACATGTAAGGAGCATGCTCGTAAGTGTCTACATCTGTTACAAAATGGTTCATCCAGAAAAGAGATAGTCTTCCTTTAAGCCCTTTTTTTAAGGTAGTTTCAATAGTATCTCTTCTGATTTCATATTTGCAAAGAGAATTGTCACTATGATAGTCATCAAAATCTTTATTGGCCCAATGACTCCACTCTGGAACACTTGGATTTGGCATATGAATAGCCTCATCAATTAATTCATGGATTAACTGATTTGGGTTCTTATAAAGTGCAACATTTATTGTTGCATTGGAAGCACCAAAACCTAAGCGACGATACACGTGCTTAACTTTATCTTCGTTCCAAGGATTGCTTGCAGTAGGAGAATAGGTGACCATAGGGGCTATAGCACCTGCATAAGTAGTTGTAGACATAATTAAGTAGATTTGGGGTTACTTAATGATCTTAATAAGAAAATTAAATTGGGAAGAGAACTTATAAATTGCCTTATATTAGTAGTTAAAGTACTAACTAATGAGGAATGCAGTTTACAAGAACCTTTCTTTGGGAATTAGTTTTTACTAATTAAACAGAATTTGAGGTTAGCACTTGATTTGTTTATCCATCTAATGAGAGGATAAAAGCTGTCCTGATTTTGAGATAAACCTGTAGGTATAAGATTATCTAACTGCAGAAGAGCATCGTTTTTTGCGGCGTAGGTATCCGTAGAAATTTTCATAAGGGGTGCGTTAGGGAACGCTGAAATTAATTTTAACATAATTAAGTAGATTAGGGGTTACTTAAATGTATTTTATTACTTGTTAGGGACTTGCAAGGTATGCATTCTCTTTTAACAGGAATCATGAATTTTAGTTTTTTTTTAACCAGAAATGTTAAATTTTGTTAATGATTAAGCCAAACAACCTAAAAGAGGGTGATAAAGTCGGTATTTTAAGTACGGCTCGTAAGATAAAACTTACAGAAATTCAATTTGGAATTGATTTTTTAATCGCATTAAAACTAGAGCCTGTTATAGGCCATACCATTGGCATGGAAGATGATCAATATGCCGGCAGTGATTATCAACGTCAGGATGATCTTCAAAGAATGTTTAATGATCCTTCTATTAAAGGCGTCTGGTGTGCCAGAGGAGGTTATGGTACAGTGCGAATTATAGATAATATAGATTTTTATAAATTCGTTAAAAACCCAAAATGGTTAATGGGGTATTCAGATGTTACCGTTCTGCACAGTCATATACATAAATTGGGAGTTCAAACACTTCATTCTATAATGCCTTATGATCTGAATAACAATACAGAAGCGGCTAAAAACTCTTTCGTCAACGCGATTTTTGGAAAAAAGATAAATTATAGCATAGATAAATCTCCACTTAACAGGTTAGGTGAAGGTACGGGAGAGGTTGTTGGGGGTAATATTTCAATTTTGTATTCACTATGTGGTAGTTCTTCTGCGATTACTACAGAGGGTAAAATATTATTTATAGAAGACCTTGATGAATATTTATACCATGTAGACCGTATGATGGTGAATCTAAAAAGGAATCCCATGCTGAAGAATTTAAAAGGACTTATTGTTGGCGGACTAACAAAAATGCATGACAATACAGTTCCTTTCGGCAAAAATGCTCAGGAAATTATACTTGATGCTGTTAAGGGTTATGATTATCCAGTTTGCTTTGATTTTCCTGCAGGGCATCTCGAGGATAACAGAACTTTAATTCTGGGAGCTGTGGCTACGCTCAAAGTTACACCTCAAAATGTTGAGCTTGATTTTCAATAATTAGGGAAGTTTTTATATGGATCATAATGAACTTGGCAAATGGGGTGAAGAATATGCTGTAAATTATCTATTGAAGAACGATTATGAAGTTTTAGAGCGCAATTGGTTTTATGACAGAGCCGAAGTTGATATAATTGCAAGAAAAGCAAATGAATTAGTTATTGTTGAGGTCAAAACTAGAAACTCTAATTTTTTTGGTGACCCTCAGGATTTTGTAAGCAAAGCTAAAATTAAGCTCCTTGTAAAAGCTGCTAATGAGTATATAATCTCCCATGATCTTGATGTTGAGGCACGCTTTGATGTTATTGCGGTTTTAAAAAATAAAAACCATGAAAGTCTTGACCACTTTAAAAACGCTTTCTATCATTTCTGAAAAATATATATTATAAATAAGCTAAAAAACCCCCTTAAAAAGGAGGTTTTACTAGTCAAAAAGCTGCTTTTTATTTTATCATTAAAATTTTACTATATCGCTTATCTCCAGTTTTAATAGTATAAATATATTCACCAGGACCCGTCTGGGAGTTTACTCTACTTTTGACATCTATTTTATGGCTGCCGCCAAATGTTACTTCATCTACAATTGTAGATATTTTTTGTCCTACTAAATTATAAAGTTCTATTCTTATTCTAGCTGTACTATTAAGGGTAAATTCAATAAATGTATCTGACCCTCTATATGTAGGTGTATGAGTAAAACCATTTTCAAAAGCAAATTCATCTTCAACAGCAAGATTATTTTCTTTTCCTGTAAAGGTGTCACTTTTTGTCGAAGTTGAATTTAATGATTTACTACTTACACTATTGTTTGAATAAGATTTTGTGCTGTTGCAAGTGAGGCCTAATGGCGTGGCCAGAACATATCTTTCTGGAAACAATGTATCAACAAGATAAGGGTTTATACATAACCAATCTTTTAGTAGTGCAGAATAAAGATTTCTAAAATTAGTAGTGTATTTTAGATTTCCCTTATCGTCGGTTTTGTTTAGATCTGGGTGTTTGCCTATAAAACCACTGCCTTCAAGACCTGGTCCAAACAACATAGACGTAGAAGCTGCTCCATGATCTGTGCCTTTGGAGCCATTTTCTTCTGGTCTTCTCCCGAATTCCGAAATAGTTAGAGTCAATACCTTTTTATCGTCTCCAGTCATTTTAAGGTCATCGTAAAAGTTTTTCATCCCATTTGATAAGTCAGTCATAAGTTTTTTATGGATGTCAACCTGATTGGCATGGGTGTCAAAACCATCTATTGTTACAAAGAAAATCTTGGTTTTTAGCCCCCCTTTTATGATTCTGGCGATTATAGCTAATTGTTTAGCAAAATTGTCATTGCCATAGTTAACTTGATTTCTGCTTGATGAGTAAGACTTGTGGATAACCTTTGCATAGGTCATAGTGCTATTCATAAGACCTCTTACATATCCCAATTTCCTTCCATAAGTTGAATTCGGTAAGTTTTTTACATCGTACATGTCACCCATTGAGGCTATGTTCTGAAGTTGGTTAGCATCTGTGGCGGTGAAAGCAAAATTAGTGTCTACTCCTTCAAACATTAAATCACCAACACTACCTATTTGAATAGCAGGTGGGTTTTTAGGCTGATTTATCAAATAATCTGGATATTCTTTATCAAAATAGCGTCCTAAAAACCCACTATTAGCTTTAATTGCCATCCCAGTTGAATAATTATCAGAACCATCAAAATGAGACATTGTATAGTCAGCATATCCTACTCCATGCGCTATCTGCATTTTACCATCTCCCCATAAAGACTGGAATGATTTTAGGGAAGAATCCATACCAAAATCACCTGATAGCTTATAAAGTTTATTTTCTTTTATGCGTATTGTAGGGCGTTTTTTAGCATATACATCATAATCATACAAGGGTACTATAGTATTTAAACCATCATTTCCACCTTTTAAACGTACAAGTAATAGTATTTTATCGCTTTCACTATTACTTATTGCATCGACTAGAGGGGAAGGGGATGCGGTGGTTAAATTAGAACCACCCAACATCATTGTCCCTGTTCCTGCAAGACCCAGCATTTGCATAAAAGATCGTCTATTCCATTTTTCATGTTGGGCGTCATGTTTTACTTTGAAGCTATGATTACTTAGGTGTGATTTATTATTAGAATTACACATAGGTTTGTTATTTAAGTTGGAATTCGGGT
Source organism: Leeuwenhoekiella sp. A16 (assembly GCF_047946675.1). GTDB lineage: Bacteria > Bacteroidota > Bacteroidia > Flavobacteriales > Flavobacteriaceae > Leeuwenhoekiella. The sequence continues at coordinate 1,416,063 of NZ_CP172313.1, read as the reverse complement.
ATTGTCAATAAGTGTTTAAAAAGCATTAGAACCTGATATTCTGCAGAGTTCCAGTAAAGACTCCATTTGCCACGTGTGTAGTAATTTTCAGGTACTTGCCACCTTAAGACAACCTCTGCAGTTTTATAATCTTGTTGGCTTAAAGGTTTACTTACAAAATGGTCAAGAAAAGTTTTAGCTATATAATACGTGTCACTACTGTTATTAGTTATGTTTTTTACAAAGTCTAATAATTGATTCTTTTGGTATGCACGCAATCTCATGACCAAGTCATCTATGCTTTTCATCCTATATATGATTGAACTCCCTGTTAGCCAAGATTCATCTCGCTGCCAACCTTTTTGGTCTATCGGTTTGTAAATTCTTTGTCCTAAACCTGTAGTGACATAATGTATATAATTGTAAGTTTCCATTACAGATTTATCATTGTGATCGACCTTGTAATTAAAGTTACCCTCCGTTAGAAAAGAGCAAAGCAGATCATACGGACTCTTAATAATAGTACCTATAACACTGTCATCGAAGAAATGTTCGCTACGAAATAACTGCTCGAGCATAGGAGCAATTTCATAGTTGCTTTCAAAGAAGACATCGGCCATGGCCTGAACTACTTTTTTGTCAACTTCCGGGCAAACAAAGTATTTATATAATTTCTCAGCTATGAATTTAGCAATATGCCTCCCTTTTTTCTGAAAGAGAATTGTAATAACATTGCCGTAGTTCCATTTATTGACTTGTCCAAACAAATTTTTATTAGTATTATCAAAATCGTTTGGATCAAACTCAACGTCGGCGCCTATTGAATCAACATGTGTATAACCTGTTAAGGCCCTCGCTGTTTCTTTTATATCAAATTGTGTGCAACCATGATTAGCTCCCAGCGTAAAAAGCTCATATAGTTCTCGGGCATAATTCTCATTGGGTTTATTTTTTGTATTATAAAAACCATCAAGGTAATAAAGCATTGCCGGTGTTTTCCCAATATCTCGTACAAAGTCCTCAAAGTTTCCTATAGAATGTTTTTGAAGAATATTCCAATATTGATACATATAAGGAGCATGTTTATAAGTATCAATATCAGTTACAAAATGATTCATCCAGAAAAGAGCAAGTCGGCCTTTTAGACCGTCTTTCATAAAATGCTCTATTGTTTTTCTTCTTAAATCGTATCTGTAGGTACTACTATCATTCCAATAGTTATTAAAATCTTTATTAGCCCAATGAGCCCATTTAGGTGCAGGAGTGTTGGGTTTATTAATAGCATCTTTTACAAACTGCGAAGCGAGAGTTTTGGGATCCTTTTGTAAGGCTATATTTATTACTGATTGCGGAGCACCACATGCTAGTCTTCTATAAAAGTGTTTGGCTCTGTATTCATTCCAAGGGCGTGCGGAGGATGGATTGTATTCTGACAGTGCCGGTTTTGTGATGGGTGAAGTTATCGTCATAGCTTATTTCCCTTATAAATTTGATTATGGAGTATGCCGAATTTTAAATTAGGCGTTTTAAAAATTAAATTTTGAAATAGTTTATTTGACACAACAGGCGAATGTTAATTTTTTTTGAATCAATTTGTTAAATGATCACTCGAGTTTTGATAGAACCTAGGAAGGTCTCTCATATCCTGAAGAAAATTTGAAAATTTGATTATAGGTGAATGAATCGGCTGTTGAAAGAAGCAGCAGTTATTATTCCAAATTGTCAAAAAAATGAGAATTATAAGTCTGTATATGAGTTGTTTGAAGGTCGAAAATAGCGGTTTCTTTGCTATTTCCAGAAGTGAGTATATGTGCTTTCATAGGGTAGCTTGATTTTGAGAATTATCTGGATTTGTTAGTTTAATATTCTATGTTATTTGTTCAAGTGGCATGAGATAACCGTACCATTTTTTACGAATTCCATAACAAATAAGCTATGTCCTTTGTTAAGGAGGTGTTAAGGTTAATTTTAATGTGTAAGCAATCGGTTGTGGGGTGTAGATGAAGTGTGGAATCCCCATAGAAAGTGTAGAATTTTTCTACAACTTGAAGAATATAGATGAAATATGGAATTTTTTATTTGAAAATAGGACTTCTTTCGCTTTAAGCGAAAAAATAAACAACTGAAAATTCCTGATTTTTAGCCTTATTTAGCGATTTTCGACCTCTACAGCGACTTTTTGCTCTTTTTTCAAAGGGGCTAAAACTTTTAAGGCTTTATCTACAGATGTTATCCCGGGTACGCTAAGCAATAAGCGCAGGCCGCTTCGGGTTTGTTTTTCTTTTAAGGTGACCCGATGAGAATGGGTTTGTACAAATTGTAGCACGCGAGAAAATCCCGGACTTTGATAAAATTTAGACTGCTGGTCGGCAATAAAGAAACCGAGAAGCTTACCTTTCTTCATGGTGACTTTCTCAATACCCGAATGCGTTGCGATCCATTTAATGCGTACCGAATTGAGCAGATCAACTGCCTGGGTGGGCAATTCGCCAAAGCGATCGACAAGCCGAGTTTCAAAAGCCTCTAGTTCTTCTTCGGTTTTAAGGTTGTTGAGTTCAGTATAGAGGTTTAGCCGCTCAGTAATACTGTTGATATAATCATCCGGAAACAGTAGGGAGAAATCGGTATCGATCACCGTTTCCTTCACATATTCTTTGTCTTCGGCATTATTTTGATCGGCATACAGCTCGGCAAACTCATTTTCTTTCAATTCATCAATAGCCTCATTGAGTATTTTTTGATAGGTATCAAAACCTATTTCATTGATAAAACCACTCTGTTCTCCGCCCAGCAGATCTCCTGCTCCCCGAATCTCCAGATCTTTCATCGCAATATTAAAACCACTACCTAAGGTAGAAAATTGTTCTAGTGCGGTCATACGTTTGCGCGCCTCTTCGGTCATCGCCGAATAGGGCGGTGTGATAAAGTAACAGAACGCTTTTTTATTGCTTCTACCTACGCGCCCACGCATCTGGTGCAGGTCTGAAAGTCCGAAATTATTCGCGTTATTGATAAAAATCGTGTTTGCATTGGGTACATCAAGTCCGCTTTCTATAATCGTGGTCGAGACGAGCACATCAAAATCTCCGTCCATAAAGCGCAACATCAGGTCCTCTAGTTTTTTCCCTTCCATTTGCCCGTGACCTACGCCTACTTTTGCGTCGGGAACCAGGCGTTGTATCATTCCGGCGACTTCCTTAATATTCTCGATACGGTTATGGATGAAAAATACTTGTCCGCCGCGTTGTATTTCATACGAAATGGCATCCCGTATACTTTCTTCCGAAAGGCGAATGACATGTGTTTCTATAGGATAGCGATTGGGCGGCGGCGTGGTGATGGTACTCAGATCACGAGCAGCCATCAAACTGAATTGCAGCGTACGCGGGATAGGCGTAGCGGTGAGGGTAAGTGTATCTACATTCTCGCTAATGGTTTTCAACTTGTCTTTTACGGCAACGCCAAATTTTTGTTCTTCATCTACTACCAGCAGCCCCAAGTCTTTAAATTTTACATTTTTACTGGTCAGCTGGTGTGTGCCAATGATGATATCTACTTTCCCGGCTTCCAGATCGGCCAGGGTTTCCCGTTTTTCTTTCGCGGTGCGAAAACGGTTTAAATAATCAACCCGGATGGGAAAATCCTTCAGTCGTTCTTCAAAAGTTTTATGGTGCTGAAAAGCCAAAATTGTCGTGGGCACAAGCACGGCAACCTGTTTGCCATTGTCTACCGCTTTAAAAGCAGCCCGTATAGCGACTTCGGTTTTCCCGAAACCTACATCCCCACAAACCAAGCGATCCATCGGGCGCTCGTTTTCCATATCGGCTTTTACCGCTTCGGTAGCGCTGCTTTGGTCTGGCGTATCTTCGTAGATAAAGCTGGCTTCCAGCTCATGTTGCATATGGCTATCCGGACCAAAAGCATATCCTTTTTGCAACCTCCTTTTCGCGTAAAGCTTGATCAGGTTAAAAGCGATTTCCTTGACTTTGGTCTTGGTTTTCTGCTTCAGTTTTTTCCAGGCGTTACTGCCCAGCTTAAAGATTTGTGGCGGTTTTCCGTCTTTGCCGTTATATTTGGTGATCTTATGCAGGGAGTGAATGCTCAAATACAGCACATCCCGTTCCCCGTAGATCAATTTTATGGCTTCCTGTTTTTTACCTTCTACATCTATTTTCTGCAGTCCGCCAAATTTCCCGATTCCGTGATCGATATGCGTTACATAATCGCCTACCTGTAGGCTTGTCAATTCCTTTAAGGTGATGGCCTGTTTCTTGGCATAACCATTTTTAAGGGTGAACTTGTGATAGCGCTCAAAAATTTGGTGATCGGTATAACACGCGATTTTCAAGTCGTCATCTATAAACCCCTGATAAAGCGAAAGCGTAACCGTTTCATATTGCTTGACATCCAGTTCGGCATCGTCAAAAATCTGGTGAAAGCGTTTGGCCTGCTGTTCACTTACACAGGCAATATAATTTTTATAGCCGGCCTCCTGATTTTCATTCAAATCTTTGATCAAAAGATCAAATTGCTTATTAAAAGAAGGTTGAGGGCGGGTATTAAACTTAACGGCAATGGCGTCTTTACTAGCCTTGGCCGGTTTAAGCCCTTGTAAATTGTCATTTATAGTAACCAGCTTAAAATCGAGTAATTGCCTGCGTATCATTTTGGCGCTGCAAAACAATTCTTCGGGGGCAATGTGCTTAATGTCTTTAGAAAGTTGGGCAAAAGCCTCTTCCGCTTTCGCGAAATTAGCATCAACCCGGGCCGAAAGTTGCTCGATATTTTTGGTGAAAACCACCGTTTCTGAAGCGATGTATTTAAAAAAGCTTTCGCGGGTTTCTTCCAGCTGCTTATTTTCTACATTGGGCATTACCGATATTTTTTTTACCGGCCCGGTAGAAAGTTGGGTTTCTACATCAAAGGTGCGGATGCTGTCTACCTCATCGCCAAAAAACTCGATGCGATACGGCTCATCATGCGAAAAAGAAAACACATCAATAATCCCCCCTCGCACTGAAAATTCACCCGGTTCTGACACAAAATCGACCCGCTTAAATTTATATTCAAAGAGCATTTCGTTTACAAAATCGAGCGAAAGCTTATCGTTTATTTTTACTTTAAGTGTACTGCGTTCCAGCTCTTTTCGGGTAACCACCTGCTCAAAAAGTGCATCGGGATAGGTGACAATCAATGCCGGTTTCTTACGCGAATTAATGCGATTTAGCACTTCTGCCCGCAATAAGATATTGGCGTTATCAATCTCTTCAATCTGGTAAGGCCTGCGGTAACTCCCTGGGAAAAACAACACGTTTTCCTCCTTGAGCAGTTGCTCGAGATCATTAAGATAATAGGCGGCTTCTTCCTTATCATTCAGGATAAGGAGAAAAGGTTTGCCTGTTTGTTTAAAACTTTCGGCCAGCGTGAAGGATAAAGAAGAACCCACAAGGCCGTTTAACGTGATACGATTTTGGGAACCGGATATAGCTTCCCCTAGTTTTTGCAGTTGCAAAGACGTTTCAAAATGCGAATTGATGACGGTCTTACCCATTGCGGCAAAGATAATACGTTCTGTTTTGCTTTCGCGAAAGCTAAATAAGTTTTATCATTTTACTAACACTCTGCCCTTGTTGCCTTGCCTAATTTTAAACAAAATGCACATTATGCATTTCTAAAATTACAAATCGATAAAAAATGGACTACCAACTCAAAAATAAACGGGCTTTTGTTTCCGGCTCTACTAAGGGAATAGGATTTGCAATTGCAAAAACATTAGCAGATGAAGGGGCAGAAGTTGTTATTAATGGCCGCAGTCAGGATTCGGTAGATGATGCATTAGCTAAGTTAAAAAACGGTGAAAATGAGGCAAAAATCAGCGGAATTACCTGCGATTTTAGCAAAACCGAAGAAATAGAAAACCTGCTCAAAAAACTAGGCCACATAGATATTCTTGTCAATAATGTGGGTATTTTTAAACAACAAGATTTTGCTGATATTCCTGATGAAGACTGGCTCCACTTTTATGAAGTAAACGTGATGAGCGGGGTGCGACTTTCGCGGGCATTATTGCCACATATGCTGGAGCAGGATTGGGGCCGCATTATTTTTATAAGCAGCGAGAGTGCGATCAATATTCCTAAAGAAATGATTCATTACGGAATGTCAAAAACTGCACAATTAGCGGTTTCGCGAGGCATCGCAGAATTGACCAAAGGCACCCATGTTACCGTAAATAGTGTATTGCCCGGTCCTACTTTATCTGAAGGCGTAAAAGAAATGGCCAATATCTCTGATGCAGCAAGCAAAGCAAAAGCCGAAGAACATTTCTTTAATGAAGCCCGTCCTACTTCAATCATCCAGCGATTTATCGAGCCACAGGAAGTCGCCAATTTAGTAGCTTATGTTGCGAGTCCGTTGTCTGCAGCAACAAACGGCGCAGCTTTACGCGTAGATGGTGGTGTAGCAAAAATAATACTGTAATATGGCGATCGAAGAATTTGATGTTTTTGTAATAGGAACCGGAACCGCCGGTAAAAAAGTAGCTTACGCTTGCGCGAAAGCTGGCTGGAGTGTCGCCATTGCAGACAATAGAGAATATGGCGGCACCTGCGCCAATCGCGGTTGCGATCCTAAAAAAGTGCTGGTGGGAATCACCGAAGTGCTGGAAAGAAGCCGCGACCTGAAAGGTAAAGGCATTATAGATACACCAGAAGCCAACTGGCAGGATTTGATGGAGTTTAAAAAAACATTTACAGACGCAGTGCCTTTCGCCACCGAGCGAGATCTGGAAGAAGCCGGAATAAAAATGTATCATCAGTCGCCTAAATTTCTGGATGAAAACACGCTTTCTGTAGAAGGAAAAACGATAAAAGCTAAGAAGATCGTGATCGCGACGGGGATGAAACCTTTGGAATTAAAAATCACGGGACGCGAATTTGCTTTGCATAGCGATGATTTTTTAAACCTGCCCAAACTGCCTAAAACGATGATTTTTATAGGTGCGGGTTATATTGGGATGGAATTTGCCCATATCGCCGCCCGCTGCGGCGTAGAGGTTACGGTAATTGATACCGAAGCACAGATCCTTTCTAATTTTGATGCAAATCTTGCCAATTACTTGCAGGAAAATTCAGAAGGGCTTGGCATTAAATTTATCCTGAATGCCCGCGTAAATGAAATAGAAAAGCTGCGTAAAAACTTTCGCGTAAGCGCAGAGCAGGACGGCAAAACGGTAGAAGTAAAAGCCGAATTGGTCTTTAATACGGCGGGTCGCGTACCGTCTATCGATATGCTCGATCTGAAAAAGGGAAATGTGTCTTTTTCGAAAAAAGGAATTTCGGTAAACAGCTATTTGCAAAATACATCCAACCCCAATGTGTATGCTTGCGGTGATGTTTCTGACAGCGGAAGTTTACCGCTTACCCCGCTTTCTTCACAAGAGGGACGCATCGTTTCAGAGAATATTTTAAATGGAAATAAAACAGAAATAGATTTCCCGCCTATGCCATCTGTGGTTTTTACACAGCCGCAATTGGCTTCGGTAGGATTAAATGAAGAGGAAGCGCGTGAAAAAGGCTATGATTTTAAGGTCAATGAAGCCAACGTTCCGCATTGGTACAATTCTAAGCGGATGAACCAAAATTGCTATGCCTACAAAACCCTTATCGACAAAAAAACAAATCTGGTGCTGGGAGCGCATTTGTTAAGCTGGGATGCTGCCGAAACGATCAATATGTTTGTCATGGCGATGTGCGGTAAACTGGATTGTGAGACTTTAAAAGGAATGATTTTTACGTATCCCAGTTGGGGCGCAGACATAAAATCTATGGTCTAAAAAATAAAAACCCGATGCGTTTAAACATCGGGTCTTTTAAACTAACTAACCAAATTAATTTTTGAAAATTTCAAAATCCATTATGAAAAATCTTCAATAGGGTAGTCGTATATTATTAAAAAATCTTACACTATAAAACCATAAGATTACAACCGCGTATATCTGCCTGATCAAACCTGCCTAAAACCTCAAAATGAGAAGAGTCTATCTCTTTCCCTAGATCCTGAGTTGCAATAAACGGGCATGAATTTATGTTTGCCAGATCAATAACATTTATGCCGCCGGTTTTATTTTTAGGCAGCGCACTTAAAGCATCTTCTGTATCTCTAATCAATATGCGCATCCACGGCGGAGTTGTGAAAATGCCGCCACCCGTAGAATAGCCCTGAGAGAGTAATTCTGTCATCCCGTATTCACTATGAATGTGGCTTACGCCAAAACCTTTTTGTAAGATCTCATGCAATTCTTCTCGTACCAATTCTTTGCGGCGACCCTTCATCCCGCCGGTTTCCATTACGATGGTGTTTTTCAGGTTAAAGTTGAAATTCTCAACCAGATCGAGCAAGGCAAAAGAAACACCTATGAGAAGCACTTTTTCACCAGATTTATCGAGGTTTTTTAGTTTTTCGCTTAAAGCGAAAAGGTCTTTAAGATAAAAGCCGCTGTCTGGTTTTTTGCTGTCTTTTATCAACCGATCTACCATATAAATGAGAGAAGAACCGCTGCGCTCGAGATAGGAAGGCAGCAAAGCAAGCACCGTGTAATCTTCTATATTACCATAATGGTGTTTAAAACCTGCTAGAAAACTTTGCTCATAAAGAGAGACATCTGTCACATAATGAGAGCTGGTCTGGCTGCCTGTAGTTCCACTGCTGGTAAAGATAACTTCTGCGCGTTCCTGAGAAGCAATTATATGATGAGATTTAAAGAATTGAATGGGTAAAAAAGGTATGTTTTTAACCGATTTTACCGTGTTTAAGTCGGTTTTTATAAGTCGGCAAAAATCTGCATACACCTTATTGTATTTAATTTGATGAGCAAAAGCCTGCAGTGCGATTTGCTCAAATTGCTTTTCGTTTTTTATGTTGAAAATTTCGCTGTTATTCATGGTGCTAAAAACGGGGCAAAGTTATTCAAAATTAGCCTGAAAGCACATCAATTACTCTGCCTCTTTTAAAGCGGCAGATTATTTAAACGTTATGAATAAGACCGTCTAATGTGAACGTGCAATTAAATAGTATATTTACGTCTAGATTAAATTAGCACTATAATGAAGAAAAAGGACATCAAGATTCTTTTAGTTGATGACGAACCAGATATTCTTGAGATAGTGGGATATAATCTCACCAACGAGGGATACCAGATTTTTACCGCAGAGAATGGTAAAGAAGCTGTAAAAATGGCAAAGAAAAGTCAGCCACATCTCATAATTATGGATGTAATGATGCCTGAGATGGATGGGATTGAGGCTTGCGAAATTATACGTAAGAATCCTGATCATGCAGAGACCATTATCGCTTTTCTTACTGCCCGTGGTGAAGATTATTCTCAGGTTGCAGGCTACGATGCCGGTGCAGATGATTATATCACTAAGCCTATAAAACCCAAAGTTCTTGTAAGTAAGGTGAAAGCATTACTGCGACGCCTTAAAGAAGATGCAGATAAAGATGCTACCGTTAAGATAGGAGATCTTATTATTAACAGGGAAGAATACAAGATCATAAAAGATAAGAAAGAGATGGTACTGCCTCGTAAAGAGTTTGAACTACTTTCTTTGCTTGCTTCAAAACCCGGAAAGGTATTTAAAAGAGAAGATATTCTTGATAAAGTGTGGGGCAACGAAGTTGTTGTAGGTGGCCGCACAATAGATGTGCATATACGTAAGTTAAGAGAAAAAATAGGAGATAAGAAATTTAAAACCATCAAAGGAGTAGGTTATAAATTTGTAGTATAATGTCTACCAGTTTTAAGAAATCTTATCGGTTTGCAACATATTCTTCTTTATATATAACCTTGTTTATAACGCTCTTGTTGAGCGTTTTTTTGTACTCTCAGGGCGCTTTTAAGTGGTATTTTCCCGTTATTTTAGGGGTCTCCTGCTTTGTTTTTTGCTTTGCTATTTTACAAATACGAGTAGAGCGATTCATTTATAAACGAGTAAAAAAGATCTATGATGATGTCTCTTTGTTAGATTCTACTACCTTGAGACGGGGACAAATCACTACAGATATGTCTACCCTTACAAAAGAAGTAGAGCGCTTTGCTGCCAGCAAAAAGCTGGAGATAGAATCTCTTAAAATACGTGAAGAATATAGAAAAGAATTTATGGGGAATGTTGCCCATGAATTAAAAACTCCTCTTTTTACAGTACAGGGTTACATACTTACGCTTCTAGACGGAGCGATGAAAGATAAAAGTGTTAGGAAAAAATATCTCCAGAGAGCAGAAAAAGCGGTAGAACGGCTTATTTATCTGGTTAGTGATCTGGACATGATCTCAAAACTTGAAGTGGGTGATCTTAACTTGCGCTATGAGTATTTTGATATTGTAAGCCTTGTAGAAAATACGTTTGAGTTGCTTGAGATGAAAGCTGCTAAAAAGAACATCACACTTACTTTTGATACCATTTACAAAGATCCCATTTACGTGAATGCAGACAGGGAGCGCATACAGCAGCTGCTTACAAATTTGATCGTAAACTCCTTAAAGTACGGTAAACAGGATGGCACCACAGAAGTATCAATAGAAAATCTAATTCAGAATAAGGTTATTGTACGAGTTACCGATAACGGTGAGGGAATTTCTTCAGAACACATCCCACGTTTATTTGAGCGTTTTTATCGCGTTGATAAGAGTGGTTCAAGAAGAGAAGGAGGTTCAGGACTTGGTCTCTCTATCGTTAAGCACATTATTGAAGCGCATGACGAAAAGATTTATGTAGAAAGTGATTTTGGAGTTGGATCTGAGTTTTCGTTCACCCTCGAAAAGGCCGAAGAGCTTCCCGAAACTGCCCTCGTTAACGATGACCTTATTGGCTAGACTTTCAAATCCTTTATAGACTTTTACCTTACTTAGATCTTTGAGTTTAAATTTTTCCTGCGTGTTGTAAGGTATAAGTCCTTTTTTCATCAAACGTTTAGCCAGATACTCCTGTTCGGTTTGTCCTGGTGTGGGTATAAAAAAAGCTTTTTTGCCTAACTTCACGAGATCCATAATTGTAGTATATCCAGATCTGCTTATAACAAGTGCGCTGCTGTTAATGGCTGTATTAAGATCTTGAGAATTCATAAAATTATAGATCTTAATGTGATTTTTTGTTTCACTTTTCTGCTCTTCTTCAACTACGCCTCGCACAAAGAGTACCTGGCCCCGATAATGTTTTAATTCGTGTAGCAGAATCTCTTCCAGATCGCTGCGTTGAGGTTCTGGTCCAGACAGAAGAACCATCACATCATAACGCTGTTGTTTTTCTATTTTTTCTAATCGCGATAAAGGCCCTATATATTTGACGGGGATTTCAAAGTGTTCCGGGTGACCTAATTTTCCGCTTAGGTTAATTTTTCCATCTAAGTCTGGTACCCAGCATTCATCAAATCGTTTTATGTACCTTCTATGGATAGCAGAGGTAAGCTTTGTTGTATTTCCGCTTAAAACCTGCAATTGATGTGTGATGAAAACAGTAGGTATTTTATCATGGTAAAGCCCAAGTCTGTTATCTGAGATAACCCCGTCAATTTTTTGCTCCTTGACCAGGTTTTTAAGTATAAATCGCTCCTGATTTATAGCACGCATAACTTTAGGGCTGCGCAAAAGCATCTTCCACTTAAAATTACTGCCTTTTCTGGCATATTCTATTTGGTAAGAAGGCAAAACAATGGTTTGCTCTGCAGGAAATTCTTTCATCAATAAAGCAAGCGCAGGGCCATCAGAACCTATAATGACATCAAAGCCTTCTGCTTTTAGAGCATGAATTATGGGCACGCATCGTGTAGCATGACCGAGACCCCAATTAAGAGGTGCAACTAAGATAGTCTTATTCTTTTGCATTAATGCAAATATGAAACACTAATAAATTTTGAAAGTTTCCTTAATTTTAATAAAATATTAAAATTGATGTATCAAAACGAGATATTTGCAATTTAAAGGTGATAATTAACCCTGTAATTTAAAATTATCGTGAAGTGCATCTCTATTCATACCGCATCTTTCATATAAATTTTTTACTCTTGCAGGAGTTTAGCAATATTTTTTTAACAGAATAGTACAGTTGGGAAGTAAGAACAAATTAAAACGCTTTCGCGAAAACGAAACCTTTGCCAATGTAATTCAGCCTACCCGGGAAGAATTAGTTGATGGTGCTTTTGACCTAAAAGGTAAATGGAGTGAGCAATTCTTTAAAAATTCAAATCCGTTAGTTTTAGAATTAGGATGCGGTAAAGGAGAGTATACAGTAGCTCTTGCAAAACAAAATCCTGATAAGAATTTTATAGGCATAGATATAAAAGGTGCTCGCTTCTGGCGAGGAGCAAAAACAGCAATTGAAGACGGATTATCTAATGTGGCATTTATAAGAACACAGATAGAACTTGTAGATCTTGTTTTTGCAGCTGGTGAGGTTTCAGAGATATGGATAACTTTTCCTGATCCTCAAATAAAATTTCAGCGCACCAAGCATAGAATGACCAATAGCGAGTTTCTTCAGAAATATAAAAAGATTCTAAATGCAGAAGGCTTTATGCACCTAAAAACCGATAGCGAGTTTATGCATGGTTATACGCTGGGATTGTTGCATGGTGAAGGTCATGAGGTTTTGTATGCACATCATGACGTTTATAAGAATTATTATTCACCGCAGGAGGTTATTGGTATACAGACATTTTATGAAAAACAGTACCTTGAGGAGAATAAGAAAATAACATATATAAAGTTTAAGATAAAATAGAGTTTTGATAGAGACCGTCAAGCTTTTTGCCATTACATATGTTGCTGCTTTTGCCGGGGTTGTTCCGCCGGGACTGGTCAATATGACGGTTGCCAAAACATGTCTTAATCAGGGTAAAAAAAGCGGAATTCTGGTTGCTGTGGGAGCTGCGTTTATTGCTCTTATACAAGCCCTAATCGCTCTTATGCTTGCAAAATATATCTTCAACAATCCTTATGTGCAGAATATCCTTTTACGCACGGGCGTTGTGGTTTTTATCTTATTAGGCGTTTACTTTTTTCTTTCAGCAAAAAAACATAAAGTAAGACCTACCCGCATCCCTAAGCATGCCGGGGTGCGCAGTTTAGGCAAAGGTGTTTTTATTTCCGCATTAAATATTTTACCTATACCTTATTTTTGTACTATTGGCGCTGCCCTTAATATAGGCGGTGCTGTTTCCTATCATTTTTTTGCAGTTGCAGCCTTTATGTTAGCAGCTTCTTTAGGTACATTTTCTGCTTTATACCTTTATATTATTGGTTTTAATAAGATAGAAAAGCGGTCTGCAAATCTGTCTAAATACAGCAACTATTTTATGGCTTGCCTTATGCTGGTACTTGTGATACTTACACTTATACGCATGTATTATTCTTAAACGTGGCAGCAGAGAAAGACTTCTTCAAAAGAGTTTACGAGGTAGCAAGCCAGATACCTTATGGCAGAGCGACCTCTTACGGTGCGATCGCCAGATATTTGGGCGCTGCAGGTAGCGCGAGAATGGTGGGGTGGGCGTTAAATAAATCTGGAAATATGCCAGATGTTCCTGCGCATAGGGTGCTTAATAGAAAAGGTATTTTAACGGGAAAACATCATTTTGAAGGGACTAATCTTATGCAGCAGTTGCTCGAGAGTGAAGGTTTTGTAGTTAAAAACAACGAGGTTATTGATTTTAAGGAAAAATTCTGGGACCCACTTGAGGAAATGGGTCGTTAAACCCAATCAACACAAACAATCTGCAGATCAATCATTTCAATTTTGAGCCTTCCGTTTCTTAAGTTTTCACCTTATATTTGCATTTTAGAATCAATCTAATTAAGTAGTAACGTGAAGTTAGAGAAGAACGAAATATTAAAGTCTTTAGAGACAATATCAGCCCCGGGCGAAGGAAAAAATCTTGTAGAAAGTGGCGCTGTAACAAATGTGGTAACTTTTGGGGATGAGGTGATTGTAGATGTGACTATAAACAACCCCAGTTTACAGGCAAAAAAGAAAATCGAGGTTGAGATCATGAAAGCTATTCATGCTGAAGTGCATCAAAAGGCTCAGGTAAAAGTTAACGTTCGCGTTGATGCACCAGAGAAACCTAAGAATGAAATAAAGGGTAATCCTATTCCCGGTATTCAAAATATTATAGCTGTAGCGTCAGGAAAAGGCGGTGTAGGTAAATCTACAATCACTGCAAACATGGCTGTTACACTGGCAAAAATGGGTTTTAAAGTGGGAGTGCTCGATGCAGATATTTACGGGCCATCAATACCCATTATGTTTGATGTAGAGAATGAGCGACCACTATCTGTAAAAATAGACGGTAAAGCAAAGATGAAACCTGTAGAAAATTATGGTGTAAAGATTCTGTCTATAGGCTTTTTTACCAGACCAGATCAGGCAGTTGTATGGCGTGGACCTATGGCGTCAAAGGCGCTTAATCAAATGATTTTTGATGCTGCATGGGGAGAATTAGATTTTCTTTTAATAGATCTTCCTCCGGGCACAGGTGATATTCATTTGAGTATTATGCAGGCAATGCCGGTTACTGGCGCGGTGGTAGTAAGTACACCTCAAAATGTGGCTCTCGCTGATGCGAAAAAAGGCGTTGCTATGTTTCAGCAGGAAAGTATTAACGTTCCTGTTTTGGGAATAGTTGAGAATATGGCTTACTTTACACCAGAAGAACTACCTGAAAATAAATATTATATCTTCGGCAAAGATGGAGCAAAACATCTGGCAGAAGATCTGGGAGTTAGGTTATTGGGTCAGGTGCCTTTAGTACAAGGCATAAGAGAAGCGGGAGATGTAGGTCGCCCGGCAGCTTTACAAACTGCAACTGCCTTAGAAACTGCATTTGAAGATATAACCAGAAATGCCGTAGAAGAACTCGTGAGACGTAATGATGACCTGCCTCCTACAGAAGCGATCAAGATTACAACCATGGCTGGTTGTTCTGCAATAAAAAAATAGAAGATGAACGATATCGAACTCAAAACAAAAGTTGAAAATGCGCTGGAAGAAATACGTCCTTTTTTACAAAGCGACGGGGGAAATATCTCACTTCTTTCAATTGAAGACGGAACTACTGTTAAGGTTCAGCTTGAGGGCGCTTGCGTAGATTGCACGGTTAACCAGATGACATTGAGAAATGGTGTTGAACTAACTATTAAAAAACACGCTCCTCAAATAGAGCACGTAATAAACGTACAAGCTGAAGATTCTAAAAGCAGATTTTCCTGGTCACCTAAAGAATAAGAGTATTTATCATAAATATAAAAAAGCCTCCTTATTGGAGGCTTTTTTATTGTCTTGAATTTCAATAGATAATTTCGCTCAAAGCGAAAAACAACTTTGATATTCAGAAAAAATCGTCAGAAACAGCGCTAAAATCGGTTGAAAACAGGTAAAAAACGACTGATTATCAAAATTTTAACCAGATTTTACATTTAGCTAATACTGATTTTAGTAAATTAAAGTGTTGATTTTTAAGACTTCATCATGTTTAAAAATACTTTTGTTTTATTTATCTGTACATTGATAATTTCCGTTTGTAGCGGTCAGGAGAAGGTTTTGGTATTTACAAAAACTAACGGTTTTAGACATTCTTCAATAGAAGCCGGTGTAGATATGATCACCAATTTGGGTAACGACAACGGATTTTGGCAGACAGATCATACTGAAGACCCGGCAGCTTTCACTACAGAAAATTTAGCTCAATATGCAGCAGTGATCTGGTGCAATACAACAGGTGATGGTTTGCTTAATGCAGACCAACAAGCAGCTTTTGAGAATTTTATCAATGACGGTGGCGGTTATGTTGGCATTCATTCTGCTACAGATACTTATCGTGATGGTAGTTGGCCGTTTTATAACGAACTGGTAGGCGCAATAATACAAACAAGTCCCAGTCATACCAGCAATGATCATCTGGCAACAATGACGGTTCTTAATTCACATCCCGCGGTAGATTTTATGGGCGACAGCTATACAAAAGTTGAAGAGTATTATTACTGGAAAATAAATGGCGGTTACATCTATCCTGAAAATATTAATTTACTTGAAGTAGAACGTACGGGTGACAATGATTATGATGAGGCGCGCCCCATTTCCTGGTATAAGGAATACGAAGGCGGCAGGTCATTTTATACTGCTATGGGTCACAATGCTTCAGATTATACAGATGATGCTACTTTTATAAAACATGTTGAAGAAGGCATAAAGTATGTGCTAAAAATCACCTTAAATGTATCAGAAATCGGTCAAAATATGCCGATTTTCGCTTTGCCTAATCCATTTCAGAATAATCTGCAATTTCAAATTCCTGCAGATAATAAGAATACAGAAATCTCAGTTTCTAATATGCTGGGTCAGAATATCTTTAAAACCACGTTAGCAAGTTCAAACCTCAATCTTGACACTTCTTCATGGCCTAGGGGATTATACGTTGTCAGGTGGCAAACCGATATCACAAGCGGAAGCAGTAAAATACTGAAGCAGTAAACAGCTATGCGTTTCTCGTAAATTCATTACCTTTAAGATTGCAATAAATTAAATCGAGAAATGGGTAAGAATGTAAATAGACGAAATGCTTTAAAGAATATGGCTTTAGGAACATCTGCAGTGGGTTTTGGCCTTGCGGGGTTAAGTTTTAAGGAGCCGGAAGCAGATATTTCATTAACTAAAAATGAGCATTCTCCCGGTCTTAAAGGCAACATCAATCATTCTGCTTGTTACTGGTGTTACAATACTATTCCCTTAGATAAATTTGCGCCTGATGCTGCAAAATTGGGTTTGGTCGCGGTAGATCTATTACGACCAGAAGAATGGGAAGTAGTTGAGCAATATGGTTTAAAATGCTCTGTCGCTACAGATACATTTGCCAGTATTACAGATGGGTTTAATGACCCCGCAAACCACGCTAAATTGCAAGAACAGTATTCAAAACTTATTTCTCAAGCTTCCGCGAAAGATATCCCAAACGTTATTTGTTTTAGTGGCAACAGAAGGGAACTCAGCGAAGAAGAAGGTCTGACCAATTGTGTGACCGGTTTAAAACCACTGGTTGCCCAAGCCGAAAAAGAAGGTGTAGTTCTCATTATGGAGCTGCTAAACAGCAAAGTTAATCACCCAGATTATCAATGTGACCATACAGAATGGGGAGTAGAACTTTGTAAGCGCCTTAATTCAGATAATTTTAAACTGCTTTACGACATCTACCACATGCAAATCATGGATGGTGATATCATTGCTACCATAAGAGAATATCACCCCTATTTTGCGCATTATCATACGGGCGGTGTGCCTGGGCGCAATGAGATCAATCAGTCACAGGAGCTTAATTATCCTGCTATAATGCAGGCGATCGTAGATACTGGTTTTAAAGGTTATGTCGCCCAGGAATTTGTGCCTACTTATTCAGATAAGATCGCTGCTCTTAAAGAAGGCGTGGATATCTGTGATGTTTAAATCTGCCAGATAGATATTATCTTTTCAATTATCTACTAATTAGATCATTCTAACAATAGTAAAACCTATAAATACTTTAAATTTGCGAGCTTAAATAAGCCAAAGGCTATTCAACAAGTTATGCAAGATATCACCATTACCGTTATAGACAGAGAAGGAGTAGCCCACGCGCTCGAGGCTCCCACAGATATGAACCTTAACCTTATGGAAATTTGTAAGATGTACGAACTTCCGGTAGAAGGTACTTGTGGCGGTATGGCTATGTGCGCTTCTTGCCAATGCTACGTGCTGTCTGATCATAAGCTTAACGAAATGGGCTATGATGAGGAAGCCATGCTTTCTGAAGCTTTTAATGTAGAAGAGAACAGCCGTCTGGGTTGCCAGATTCCTATCACGCCAGATCTTAACGGACTTGAAGTGAAATTAGCTCCAGAGAGTTAATCTGTAACTTTCTCTTTTACTAAAGGCAGGAATCGCTCAACAAACTCTTTATAGGCTAAAGCCGAAGGATGCAAGCCATCACTGGCTACCAATTCAGGTTCTTGCACGCCGCGCTGCGTTATGTCTGTAATATTTAAAAAAGTTACTTCCTGTGCTTCAGTGGTCGCTTTCGCGAAAGCGTTGTAATTTTCAAGTTCGTTAGATATTTTTTGAGGATCAGAGGTGCTTTGACCATAAGGTGTGAAAGCATAATCTGGAATAGAAACCACGATCACATTATTTTTATCTCCGCCTGCCAGCCTGATTGCAGTCTGTAATAATTCAGGGAATTCTTTTTCATATTGACTAAATGGACGGTTTTGATACTGATTGTTTACACCAATCAATAGTGTCACCAGATCATAATTATCATCGGGATTATCTTCTTCAATAGCATGTATAAGTTCATCTGTGCGCCAGCCTGTGGTCGCAATTATTTTAGTTTGAAGAACAGAATCATTAGATGTATTAAAGGCTTTTTCTAATTGTAGGGGAAAACTACACTCATTACACACACTTTGGCCAATTGTATAACTATCGCCCAATGCCAGATAATTGAGGGTTCTCTCGTCCTGATTTATTGACCCGGAAAGAGATGCATTTTGTAGGTCAAAACTATCACCACTACTACATGCTGAAAAAGTAAGTAAAGTGATCATTATTGTTTTGATAGTATTGAGATGCTTGTTCACAAATTTCATAACTTATATACGCTTTTTGATTAGCTTTAGTTTTGCAAATAATATTTTCAAGAGGTTTATATAAAGAGATAATTCCTGTTTTCCACTTCTTATTAGACCTTGTGAAATATGGGTTTATCACCTTTATAATAGGGTTTGTTTAGGTTGATTTCTGATTTTCAGCACATTAAATTTGGTTATATATCTAAAGTATTTTAACTAATTTAAATAATCATGAAAACATTAAATTATGACTTATTAAGAAAACCCTTATTAATCGTTTGTATCGCAGCGGCTTTGTCGTCATGCGAAAAAGATCCTGTCACTCTTGCGTTGCACAGTCCTGTTTATCCCTCAGGTAGCGAGGCTGTAACTTATACACTTGAGCGAGTTTCTTCAGGGAATATAAATTCTGCTGAATTATATGAAACTGTAAGCACAATTAACAGTAGCGGAACCATAACTTCTACCGGTACTGAAAATTTATTGCAAAGCTGGACAAATCCCGGAGGCGACCTTAATTTTACTAAAAGTAGCGGTAATGGGAATAACAAACTTGTCACTTATAGATGGAGGGTTAACACTCCTGAGCAAACTAAATCGTTTGTGGTTTCATACGCCACAAGACCTTATCCTGTTGCAAACATGCCGGCACCTGTCTATGTTCAGGGTGATCCTGATGATGTTTTTGATGTGGTATTTATACCAGATACAGATATTAGCAATATCAACGATTTTTATGATCACTCCAGGCGCATGATAAGTGAATCATTCTTTGATGAACCTAAAAGCAGATTTTGGCGCAGGCAATATAATTTTTACATAAACCCTCAACGGGGGACTGCAACAGATTATGATCAGATTTCTACAGCGGGAACACATCAGGTACCTTCTAATAATGCGAATTTAAGTTTTGCCGAAGGAAGAGTTTTAATGCATCAAAATAACCTGCGCGATTATGCGTCAGGAGGATTATATTCCTCAGAAATGCAAAACCGGGGTACAATACTGCATGAATCGGGTCACGGACTTTTTGATCTGGCAGACGAATATGGAGGTGGATCTCATTTTCAAACAGATCCTTATCCTAATACCTGGCCCAGTCTTGCGGCTGCGCAGGCTGCAGCATCAGATTATGGCAGCTGCAAGACAGCGGCAGATGCTGCACAGATAGGTTCTGATAGTTGGTATCATTTATGTGTTTCTAATTGTCAAATGATCACGACAGGATTAACTCATACTTCCTATGATTGCCCCGGTCAGTACAGAATTAATTATGCAATGTTAGATAACGCTATAAACTGAATATTATGAAAACACTTTATAGATTAATCACAATTCTGATCTTGTTACTTTTAGGTATTGTAGCGACTGCTCAGGAAAAAACCGAAACAGATGATGAAGTAAGAGCTCGTGTAGAAAAAAATACTTCACCATACACACCTGACTATTTTTCAAAAAACCAAAATGGTATTTACGTACTTGAACTTACTGTAAAAGAGGGCCAAATAGTAAATGATAATGCAACTATTAAAGAAGTTGCAGGTAAAATGCCTTATTCAACAGGTGATTTCAATATACGACTACTAGGTGGGCAACAAGAGGTCATTGCTAACTTAAAAATGCAGGATCCTCTATTGTTAAGATCTTGTGACGAAGGTGAAACACATCTTTCTAATTTAAAAGAAGGAAGAATCTTTATTCCTCTCCCAAAATCTAATAAAATCACCAATCTCGAATTTTTTAGAGGCAAAGAGAGAATAGGAGGCATTGATGTAGCAAGTCTTATTAGGGAAATTTCAAATTAAATAGCTTCCTGCACAAGGTTAGAAATTCACTTTCTTGTGCAGGAACTTACTTGAAAGCTTAATTTTCAGGCAACGCATAAGCCACAATTTCATTTCCTTTTTCTGTTCCTAACTTTTCACCGCCACAAGCCAGGACAATATATTGCTTGCCATTAATCATATACGTTGAAGGTGTTGCGAAAGAAGCGGCGGGCAATTTAGTTTTCCACAGTAATTTGCCGGTATTTCGATCAAAAATCCTGAAAAATCCATCTTTTGTAGCAGCGATCATCAGTAAACCATTTTCGGTGATTATTGGTCCGCCATAATTTTCTGTTCCCGTTTCGGGAATTCCCTTGTCAACAAGTGATTTTACGCTTCCCAAGGGGATTTTCCATAGATAATCACCGGTATTTAAATCGAGCGCATTTAAAGTCCCCCACGGCGGAGTGATACCCGGTAGACCATTACTGTCTAAAAATTTATGGTAGCCTGTGTGGCTATACGGCGGAATATTAGCTGTATCTATCAGCGTACTCGCAACTTCTTTTTTCTCCTCACCAAATAGGAAAGACACCAACGCATCTTTTTCATCATCTTTCAAAAAGGTAAATCCGGGCATCATTCCTTTTCCATTAGAAATAGTGCTAAGTGCAGCTTCTTTGGTCAATCGTTGATGAATATTTTGTAAAGAAGGATAATTACTTGCAGGCAGGCCTTTGCGATCTTTTTGATGGCAGGAAGCACAGTTGATATTGTAAAGAGATTCTCCCGGAGATTCTCCCATGATATCTTCAGCTTTGGTTTCTTCAAGCTGAAGCGTCCATGCCATTTCGTTAGAATTTATATATAGAATTCCATTTTCAGGATCTGCTCCGGCACCGCCCCATTCGGCACCGCCATCATAACCGGGCAATAGCAAAACAGGATCAAGTCCCGGCGGAGCAAACATACGTTTATCGTGAGCGTTTAATATTTTCAGCAATTCTTCTTTGTTTTCAGCAAACGGACTAATATCATATTCGGTTAAATCTTTAGCCTGTCTGGCAAAAGGCAATGGCTTTACGGGCAGCGGCTGTGTAGGCCAGGCTTCTTCCCCGGGAAGGTTAGAAGCAGGAACTTCTACTTCTTCAATATCAAAAAGTGGTTCGCCGGTTTCTCTGTTAAAAACGAAAACATAGCCCTGTTTTGTGATCTGCGCTACAGCAGCGATCTTCTTGCCGTCTCGTTCTACCTCAATAAGATTAGGCGGTGCAGGCAGATCCCGATCCCAAATATCGTGGTGCACAAATTGGTAATGCCAAATTAATTTACCGGTATTAGCATCGAGCGCAAGAAGACTATTTGCGTACAGACCGCTGCCTTTTCTTTTAGCGCCGTAAAAATCGGGAGCGGCAGAACCTGTGGGAACAAAAATAATCTCACGATCTGTGTCAACAGCCATTCCCGCCCAATTATTGACTGCGCCTACGCCTTCATTTTTATACGCTTCGGTATTCTCCCAGGTTTCATAACCTGCTTCTCCCGGATGTGGAATCGTATGAAAAGTCCATTCCAGTTTCCCGGTGATCACATTAAAAGCACGAATATCACCCGGCGCAGCATCTGCACCTTCAGATAGGCGCACAGGCATGATAATGAGGTTTTTAAAAATCGTTCCCGGCGTGTTTGAAATGATGAATTTATCTTTGGCACTTTCGGGCAAACCAGTATGCAGATCTACCGCGCCGTTATCGCCAAAATCGGGTATAAGCTGGCCATTATCGGCGTTTAGGGCATATAAATTGGCTCCAATTGTTCCCAGAATTCGCTTGTCTTTTCCGTCTTCACTTTCCCAATAACTTACTCCGCGGCTTGTACTGTGCCATGCTCGTAATGGATCGCCATAACGCCAGATCTCTTTTCCTGTTTCCGCGTCAAGCGCGAAAATTTGAACTGCCGAAGTAACGCCGTAAACCTTGCCATTTACCATTAGCGGATTCATCTGCATTTGCCCGCTATCTGGTGCTTTATAGATCCACGCAATCTCAAGATTCTGCACATTGTCCGCAGTTATCTGATCTATTTTTGAAAAGTGATTTCTGTCGCTTCCGCCCAGATATTGTGACCAGTTTACAGTGTCAGGTTTTTTCGGTTCATCGTTACAGGAAATCAGTATTAAGACACTTAAAATCGGTAAAAAAGAGCGGATTTTCATTTAATCTGTTTTATAATCAATTAGTTTTTGAGGGCCTTCAAGAAGTACTCGCACAATTTTTAGCACGCCATCATCTGTAGTGGCGATTTGCCATTTTATAAGCGAGATTTTTCCATCTTCTATTTCAAGTCCTGTTATGCTTCTTGGGTGCACACAGCTACCATCATTAAAATAAGCGATATCACCAGGCTCGGGAAAACGTGGCCTGTGCGTGTGCCCGGTTATAGTAAAACGGTTTTTATTATTTATGATCCATTTTTTGGTGCGACGCTCTACTTTAATAAGTTCGGTGTAGTTTTTTGCCGGACTGGTAGGATCTGAAATTCCTGCAAGATTAAGCGGTCGCCAAAGCACGCGTACCATAAACCGATTAATGCGCCAGCCTACATAATTCATCCAGTCGGCTTGATGACCATGACAGAGAAAAAGTTCCTGCCCGGTTTCGGCATGTTTTAGAATTATGGCTTCGTTGATTTTAATGCCTGGAAACAGCGGTTGATCTTTGCCGGTTTTGTGATCAAAAAAAGTATAGAGTGTGTTTTTTACGTAGTTCTCATTGCGATAAACCATATCATGGTTTCCCCAGATGAGGTGCAGCCTGTTTTCTGAATAGAAAAGTTGCATGAGATCATAAATATTCTGGTGAGACTGGTGTATAGTTTTAAACGACAGGTTTTCCCAAAGTTCATCGCCATCACCAAGTTCGCAGTATATAAAATTTGCTTTGTAGTATTGTTTTAAGGCGTGGTAGTAGATGTTGCGGTTATTTGCAAAATCATCAGAACCGCTGTTGTCGCCACGATGGCAATCGCTAAAGAGGATAATCTTATCAGCATCAGTAAACGGGATTACCTTTGCATTTTTATAAGCTCTGTCAAAACGAGCAGTTGACGACATCTAGTATCTTTTGAGTTAAAGATACAAATATGGCCTTAAAATTTATACGGCGACATTTTCCCTGATTTCTAGCTCGATTCCGTTCCATAACTGAATGCGTTTTTGCAGAGCTTTAATAGAAACTTCTTCAATTTCCTGCCATTTTTTAGCATCGTCGCCACACAATTCTGAAACCATTTGTAACGCCATTGGGCCGTGCTCATCACCATCAAGTTCTATGTGGCGATCAAAATAATATTTAAAAAGAGTAAGATCTTTTTTAGGAAAATTCTGCTGAATATTGCCAATTATCTGCGTAAACATACCCGGAATCAAGTCTTCACGACCAAAGGTAAAAGCAGCGGCAATTTTATGCGGTTTACCTTCAGTAATCACTTCAAACGTAAAGCGTAAAAATTTCTTCACACTTTTTGGTAGTTCGCTCACGGCAATAACCAGAAAAATATCTGTCCCATGAATTATGTGTTCAAGAAATGAATTGATATGCTGTGTAGAAGCACCTGCTTTCTTCATCGCGTCCAGATACATTTCAAAATGACTCTGGCGTTTTCCGTCAAGATTGATGTCAGTTTCTTCGGCAAGTACGATCTCGTTGATGAGATAACGAACCTCCGGATTTCCCAAAGGATACCACGGAGTTCTGGTTTGTGTAAGACTGGTTTGCAATGATTTTAAAAGCGACATAAAATCCCATACCGCAAATACATGATGCTCCATAAAACGCTGCAAGTCTTTAGGCGTTTTTAAAGAGGAATATAAAGGGTGATCAAGCAGTTGTTCCTGATACGGTAAAATAGCTTTTTTTACGTCTTCAATCATAGGTCTTCAGCATTAAGGCGCAAAATTATAAAAGGATGACAACAAATTAAAAGATATCGCCCTTAATTATCTTCATACCAGTATTATTTAAATGCATTGAGGCCGGTAATGTCTAAACCGGTAATAAGCAGGTGAATATCATGCGTACCCTCATAGGTAATCACGCTTTCAAGATTCATCATGTGGCGCATGATGCTGTATTCTCCCGTGATTCCCATTGCGCCCAAAATCTGGCGTGCTTCGCGGGCGATTTTTATGGCCATATCAACGTTATTGCGTTTTGCCATAGAGATTTGTGGCGAGGTGGCTTTGCCTTCATTACGTAAAGTGCCCAAGCGCCAGGCGAGTAATTGAGCCTTGGTAATTTCAGTGATCATTTCGGCTAGTTTTTTTTGCTGAAGCTGAAAGGAACCAATGGGCTGGCCAAACTGCATTCTTTCTTTAGAATATCGCAAAGCGGTGTCGTAGCAATCCATCGCTGCGCCAATTGCGCCCCATGCGATACCAAAACGAGCGGAGTCCAGACAACCCAGCGGGGCGCCCAAACCTGATTTATTCGGTAATAGATTTTCTTTAGGCACTTTTACATTGTCAAAAATAAGTTCACCGGTTGCACTGGCGCGCAACGACCATTTATTATGAGTTTCAGGAGTTGAGAAACCTTCCATTCCGCGTTCTACTATCAGACCATGAATACGATCATTTTCATCTTTCGCCCAAACCACAGCGATATCTGCAAAAGGCGCATTAGATATCCACATTTTAGCGCCATTGAGCAAATAGTGATCACCTTGATCTTTAAAGTTTGTGGTCATCCCGGAAGGGTTAGAACCGTGATCAGGTTCTGTTAGACCAAAACATCCCATAAATTTACCACTGGCCAGTTTAGGCAGATATTTTTTTCGTTGTTCTTCATTACCGTATTTCCAGATAGGATACATGACGAGCGAAGATTGCACAGATGCAGTAGAACGTACGCCAGAATCACCACGTTCTATCTCCTGCATTATGAGTCCGTAGGAAATCTGATCCAGCCCAGCGCCGCCATATTCCTCCGGAATGTATGGGCCAAAAGCACCAATTTCTGCCAGACCGCTAATAATTTGTTTCGGGAATTCAGCTTTTTGAGCGGCTTCCTCAATTATTGGCGACACTTCCCGCTTTACCCATTCTCGCGCTGCACTGCGCACAAGTTTGTGTTCTTCTGTGAGCAGGTCATCAATATTGTAATAGTCGGGAGCTTCAAAAAGATCTGGCTTCATGTAAAATGATTTGTAGTAAATTTAAGGAGAATGATAGCTTAAAGTATTCTTATTATAGTCGTTTTTTAATATCCATTCTTTGATTTAGAATCCTAACGATTTCCACATTATCATTTTCAACTTTTCTATAGAAAATGAGATGTGATTTGATTTTGGTGACACGATAGTTTTTTCGGGTTTGTTCAGCAGATTTGCCTATTAGATAATTTTCCGCTATAAATTCAATCTCACCAATTATTAAGTCGTAATATCTATCAGCTTGATCTTTAGACCACTTATGAAATGTATAAATCCATATTTCGTTTAAGTCGTCAATCGCTTGTTTACTTATGCGATACGTTTTATCACTCAAAGTGTTTGCTGTGCAATTCAGCTAAATTTTGTTTAGGATCAAAATCATCTGCAAATCCGCTCTGTTCCCCCACTTTAAGAGCTTTAATCAGCTCTCTTTCTTTTTTTTCTTCATGTTCTAGCATTCGTAGTGCAGCACGTATCACCTCGCTTACAGAAGTATATCTGCCAGATTTCACCTCGTCATTGATGAATTCCTCAAAATGACTTCCCAGTGATATTGATGTGTTCTTTCCCATTTTGACTATGTGTTTAATCAAATATACCAAAACTTGGTAATGCAATATATAGCTTACGATTAATTAAATTAGAATATGTTCGGCAGACCTACAAGGTTGCTAAACCTTGCAGGTCTTTCAGGAAAAGGGTGACGTTTACATCTTCACATAAAAATCCTTAACTAAAGCGATATAATCTCCTGTGTAGTTATGGCGGGAGTTTTCGATAATGAGCTCACTTGTTTCTGGCGTTGTATTTTGAAATGAAAAAGCCATTAATGAGCGCTTTTCCTCACTTGCCGGAGTACCTTTTACGCGTGTGATTTTTAGTGGAAATAAACCGGCTTTTTCGGCTAAAAAGGTGAATTCTTCTTCACGCTTTCGCGGAAGCACAACACAGAAAACACCTTCATCAGCTAGTAATTTATGCACCGCACCAATTATCAGCTCAAAAGGCATAGAATCGTCAAATCTGGCCTGATTTCTGGCTTCTGATTCTGTTTTTTGATCCTCATTAAAAAATGGCGGATTGCAAGTTATCAGATCGTAAGATTCCTCAATTTCTGTGGCAAATTCATACAGATGTGCATGGTAGCAAAACAAGCGATCACCCCAATCTGAATTTTCAAAATTAGAAACTGCCTGCTCATAAGCGTCTTCATCAAGCTCAAGCGCGTCTATGGTTTCGGCATCGCTGCGCTGTGCAAGCATGAGTGCAATAATTCCGGTGCCGGTACCAATATCCAGAATAGAATCAGGATACTTATCAAGCATTGCCCATGCGCCCAGCAGAACGCCGTCTGTACCTATTTTCATGGCGCAGCGATCCTGCTCGACGGTAAATTGCTTAAAGCGAAAAGGTTTAGACATTTAACTATTGTGCGATAGCCGCTTCAATTTTTGGTAATATTTGCTCTTTTGTGAAAAATCCAGTTCCTAAAACTTCAACTTTATTACCAGTTTTCAATAAAAGAGAAGGGAAGGTTTTTGCGATTTTTGAAGAAGCAAATTCTGCTCTTGTTTCAGCAAGGTTTTCATCGCTTAGCCAAGTTTTTTCAAAATCTGCAGTTGGCAAATGCATCATTTTAAGCACCTCGAGATAAGTCTCTTTTTTGTCCAGACGCTTGCCCTCAGCAAACAATGCTCTTTCTACACCTTTAGCAAAAGTGATGGTCTTAGCAGGATATAAATTGTCTATCGCCACGATCGCCGCACAAGGTTCAAGGCTGCTAAACGAGTATGAAGTATCTGCCGCAAGATCATAGTAAGCAGGTGAAACGTAAGCGCCGGTTTTACCAAGCATCCCGGGAAAATGCCCGTTTACAAACTCAAAGTAAGAAGCGCCACCCTGTGGAGCATCATCACCCAGCCACATGCCGCCAACCTGCAACTTAATATCCATCTTGCCTTCAAGCGCATTTTCGATCTCCTCAATATTGCCACTGTTACTGTAGCACCAGCTGCATTGCGGGTCCATCACATAAATAAGTTGAGGTTCTTCGGTTTGTGCATTTCCTAAAAAGCTCAGGGCGAAAAGGAATAGCGTCAATGCAAATTTTATATTTTTCATCATTTTATTTTTCTATCATGGTCATTTGTGCCCGGTACAGATCATCTGTTGACTGTAATAACTTCTTTTTCAAGATCGGACTAAAATCGGGATGTGAATTTAGAAAGTTTTGTAGAATATCATACGCTTCTTTGCCTGAATAATTGCCTATCGTACTATTTAACCAAGCCTTAGGAAAGAAAATATCTCCCGTACGCTGAATTTCTTCTACAAGATCAAGCGAAAGCTGTAAATGTTTGATCGCGGTTTTTTGCCTTAGCGGATGATTGATAAGATTAGCGGCAGATAAAACCCACGATTCTTTCTCTCTGTTTTTCTCATCTTTAAAAGAATCAAAAAATTCATCTCTTACATTTTCATCATTAGACAAAGCCGGAAGTAAAAATTGAAACCGTTTCTTTTTATCAGGATTTGAGATAGAATCTTCAGTTTGCTTTAAGATCTGGTCGGTTTTGGGATGTTGATAAACTGCAAGGTTCATTGCCATTGCTGTAAAATCGTCCTCATTGAGCCTTAAATCAGCTATTTTAGTGTCTTTTTTCCAGATTTCATAGAGTCTTTCTTTTCCTTCTTCAGAGTAAGCAATTGAGCTGAATAAGTTAAAAATCGTCTTTTTTACATTCGGTTTCAGGCTGCTTTGCAATTGATTGTACAACAAATCTTCAAGCCCTTTTTGTTGTTCGCTGCGCTCATTTTCGCTTAGGAATTGCCAGAACATACTTCGGGTTTCCCCGGAAATCAGGTTGATTAAAAATTCGTTCTTTTCACTTTGTAAACCTTCTTCAAGCATCTTAAAATCGGCTAGCGGAGCAATTCCAGCATTCAAAGTTTTCTCATAACTATTGATATAGCTGTATGCCCTAGCCACATCATCTTCAATTTCTGGAATTTGCATCAGCGTATTTTCTTCAAGCGGAAAAACGCCGTAGCCCATACCATCGTAGTTGTAAATGATGCTTTTTGGTTTTGGTAAACCTTTAGCGGCATCAAGTTTTGTTTTTTCGCTGTTGCTATTTACAGTCAGAACTTGGGTAGAATCTGCATAAATTACACCGATTTTAAAGGTCTGCGGCCAGATTTTGTCGGAACCATCTTCGGCTTGTTGTACAATTTCAAAAGAGGAAATGGTGTTATTTTCATATTCAATTTGATCAGAAAAAACGGGTCTTCCGCTTTGGTTCACCCAAACATCGCTCCATTTTTTCATATCAATGGGCGTTTTTGCATCTAGAATTTCTACCAGGTCATTCCACACCGCATTGTCATGCGCATAGGTTTTTATGTATTCTTGTGTGCCTTCGCGAAATTTATCTTTGCCTACCGCAAGTTCGAGCTGCCGCATCATAATGGGCGCTTTGTTGTAAATAATATTGCCATAAAGCGAACCCGCATCTTTTAAATTTTCCAGATCCTGACGTATGGGATTTGTACCGCGTGTACGGTCTTCTCTGTAAGCGCTGGGATAGTGATTGAGTACAAAAAGCAAGTCATGGTTAATATTAGGAAACGCCGGATTTGCAATTTTGTCTGCCATAAAATTGGCAAAAACCTCTTTCATCCACACATCATTAAACCACTGCATGGTTACCAGATCGCCAAACCACATGTGCGAAGTCTCATGCGCGATAAGTTTGCCGCGGCCCAGTTTTTGACTCTCGGTGGCGGTGTGATCCAGAAAAAGTGAAGATTCACGGTATTGAATCGCACCCACATGTTCCATCCCGCCATACTGAAAAATAGGAATCGCAGCAAAATCCAGTTTCTGAAAAGGGAAAGGATGACCTGTATATTCTTCCAGAAAATCAATCGACTGCTGGTGTAGGTCAAAAATAGTATCTACGCTGTATTTTATCTTTTCAGGATCTGTCTCCCGATACAACATGTGCATGGGGATATCTTCATTTTTACTGGTGGCTTCCTGAAAATCCCCGGCGACAAAAGAGAACAAATAGGTGCTCATTTTGTCGCTTTTTTTGAATTGATGTTCTGTGAAATTACCGTTTTCAACCACTTTTTCTTCCGGCGCACCGGCGATAACTTTCCATTGTTTAGGCGCAGTGATATTCAGAATATAATTTGCTTTTATGTTAGGCTGATCAAAACAAGGGAAAAGAGTGCTGGCACGATCGGGAACCAGTAACGTATAGAGAAAATCAGGATTTCGGTTAAGCGATAATTCGCCAGCAAGAAAGTCGATTTTTATATCATTTTGACCGATTTTTAAGTACTCCGGAGCGATAATCAAATGTTCTTCCCGGTGATCAATTGTAACTTTTTCACCGTTTACTTTTAGATTAAGCAGATGATCTGAATTTTCATTGAAATCAAGATAAAGCGGCTGATCGAGATCGCTGATAGTTAAACTTAAATCAAGATGCGCGGGAATAGAATCTACCTGCTTTAGCGGAATTTTAAAATCAAGTCGATAAATGACACTATCTACCTGATTTTTGCGGTAAATAGCGAGGTTTTCTGAAATTCCTTTTTCTAAAAGATTGGGTTGTTCCTTATGCTCTGTGCAGGAAATTATAAAAACTGAAACTAAAAGAGATAGCGTAAAAAAGTTTTTCATGCGGAATGGGTTAGGGGAGAAGTAAGAAGTCAAAACATAAATTATTTTATTCGAATTTCCGTAAAATATCTGAGTCTGCGTCACCCTGAACTTGATTCAGGGTCTCACAAGATACTCGCTAATCAGCAGATTAAGAGGCGATGCTGAAACAGCACTTCGACAAGCTCAGTGTGACAGTTCAGCATGAAGAACGAGATTAGATTCAATTTGAATTTTCACTTTTATAAATAACGCCATCTTTCATCACAAAATCAACGTTGAACAAATCTTTGATTTCGGTTTCGGGATTTCCTTTTACCGCGATAATGTCTGCCAGAAAACCTGCTTTTAGTTGGCCCAGATCATTAAGCCTAAAAACTTCGGCATTACCGCTGGTCACGCTTTTTAAGACATCGAGATTTGGCATTCCGTATTGAGACATGAGAACAAGTTCGCGTGCATTTTCGCCATGAGCGAAAACACCCACATCACCACCGGCAACCACTTTCACCCCGCTTTTGAGCACTTTTTTAAAGAATTCGCGTGATTTTAAAATGGGCTCAGGTTCGGGTTGTGTTTTGTCATTCCAGCCTTTGTAGGTTGTTATGGCATAAGTCGCAGCCAGCGTGGGGCAAAGGGCAACATTGTGTTCTTTCATTAATTGCAGCACTTCGTCTGTAGCATCTGTGCCGTGCTCTATCGTGCGCACGCCGGCCAGCGTCGCACGGCGCATACCTTCTGCGGTAGAAGAATGAGCAGCCACATCGCGACCACTGCTTTTTGCGGTCTCTACGATCATTGTAAGTTCGTCAACAGAAAAGGTTGGCATGGCAGTTTTGTTAGGTCCCCAGCGGTAATCTGCATATACTTTTACCACATCTGCGCCGTGGCCTATCTGCTCCCGGGTAACGCGTATCACATCATCACCGTCTGCGGGTTGTGCGCCTAAAATAACATCCATATCGGGATTGTAGCCTTTAGGACCGTAACTTCCCGAAGCCACGATCGCACGCCCGGCAATCAACATACGCGGACCCGGATTTATACCCAGCTCAATACTTTGTTTTATAGCGGCATCTGCATAAGCAGCACCCTCTGTGCCCAGATCACGAATGGTGGTAAAACCGGCCATAAGATTCTTTTCGGCCATTTTTGCGCCTCGTATCGCGCGCAGGCTGCGGGATTCTTTAAGCACCTGATCATTCCAGTCGGTTTGATCGTAAGGATAGAGCAAAACATGCGAATGTCCTTCTATCATTCCCGGCATAAGCGTGCTGTCGCCAAAGTTGATAATAGAATCTGCTTTGCTTTGCAGGTTTTTTGTGGGGCCGACTTCAGTTATCATATTGTCTTTTACGAGCACCGCATAATTGTTATGCATTGCTGTACCATCAAAAAGGCGATCTGCCGAAAGCATGATATTTTGACCAAAGATTGTACAGGAGAAAAGGAGAAGGAGGAAGGTGTAAATTAATCTCATCGGTTTCGTATTAGAACCTATTTTTTTCATCATAAAAATGGTCAAAATGGTATTTAAGAAATTCTGGATTGATTTTGTGCTTGGAATTTACCGTAAGTTCTCCAGCTATACCAACTAATTCAAAATTTTCTAAAATAGAAAAACCACCAAAGTCGAACATAACATGGTGATTTGGACACAAGCAAAGTAAGTTACTTAAGGAGTCGGGTCCATTGTGGGGAACGCCTAAAGGTTTTATATGGGCAGCTTCTGAGTATGGACCTGAGCTAGTTTCTAATGTGATGTTGCAAATTTGACAAGAATTTTGATAAAGATTTTTTATCTCCTTACTCAGTTTGGTATCTCTTACAATCCTTTGAATATTTGTTTCAATCCTTTTTGTTGATTTATATTCTTCAGGATCTTCTTGTAGAATTTGACTTTGTAGTTTTATTTCTGGCGATATTTTTCTTAACCGAAATCTCCAAATATTAAAACCATTCGTTCCTATTTCTTTCCAATATTCTTCAACTTGAAAAAGACCATCATACCTGTAGCCTTCATCTGGGGCAAATATTGATGAAGTATGTCTTCCTCTAATTACTCTAACCGGTAATCCGGATAGACAATTAAGAGCTAAGGCTTTATTTCCCCTGACCAACACTTGGTCAGCAACTTGTTTCCCACTGCTAATATCTCTGCCACCATGACCTGTGTAAATTATTACGTCGCCATAATCCTCATCATCTACATAGCCTCCTGATACAACTATAGAGTCAGCACCTTCGTTTTGACTACCACTAATACCGGCTTGTAATGGTCTGTGAACTTTGCTAAAAGAAAGGTCTAATCTGGTCGTAAAGACTGACCCCTCTGGAAATCCATCAATTTCACCAAAAACACGTTCTGCCATTTACTTAGAAGCTAATTGCTTGTAATAAGTCAGAAAATTACATTATATAGTTTCAGGGAACAAGAAGAGAAAGGTAAACAAAGAAACTAATTATGCAAACCAAACGGCAAACACAACACCAGCTATAATAACAACACCTAAAATAATCATTTCTTTAATAAGCTTGCTTTCTCTTTTTACTTTGAAAGTGAGTTTTACTTTTTCCAGCTCTTTTTCAGAAGCTTTTGGAATATCGTATTCGGTTTTAAAACTTTTTGCAGATGAGTTTTTACCATCATCAAATCTTGAGCGATTTTTTTCCTAACGTTCTTTTCGTCTCGCTAAGGTTGCTTTAAAATGTCCTAAACTACCGTCCATATTTTAAGCGTATTTGCTCAAAATATAGGTGTGTGAGGCTTAGGGTTTGTTACATAAAATTTGTGTAAAATCAAAGAACCCCAATCGAGCGCAGGCAAGATTCACTCAATATGAAGATTCTCGATTGCGCTCGAATTGACCCTTGCGGTATTGTTTAAGTTCGCATTCTATTTCTCTAAAGAAAATCTACTCCTTCAGTAAATCCTGAACTGCATTTACCAGATAAATATAACTGGAACCTACGCTGATCACATATTCATTTTCGCCCCATAAAAACGGCCAATCTTCCTTGTTTTCCGGGAAATCTGGTGCTAAAATCAGGACGCCTGGAACAATGCCGCCTGCGATATAAGAGAAATCTGCGCGGTTATTACCATAACCAACTTTCTTAGATTTTGTACCCACGGCAGAAACAAAAGAAATATCAGAATCTGGGTGTGTACCGTAGATATAATTTAAACCTTTAAAAACATATTCCTTATCAATAAGCTGAGGGAAAGCTTTATGCAGCACGTAATTTGTCATTGCAAAACCAATCACCTGCCCATTACCAGCCCAGCCACCTCGACCTATAGGTACACCAAATGGATTTTCTTTATAATGAGCATCAAGCTCTTTCTGGTAGATTTTTGTGCGGGCTTCTAATTTCTGCTTAAAATCTGTAGGCATGTATGGCATAGCTTCTACGGCCTGCCCGGCATGAGCAGCAAAATTCTTATCTATAACAGGCCACATTTCGCTTAAGCGGGTAGCATATTTTTTATCTTTTGTAGTTCGTAATAATTCTACCGCTGCTTTTAGTTCTTCATCTTCCAGAGAACCGCCGGTAGTATTACCATGGTGAAAAAGATCTGGCTCTTTTGCATGTTCATCTGCCCAGACTTTAACCGCTGTATCCAGGCACTCTTTTGCCAGCTCATCATTGTAGCCTTTTAAAACCCGGCTGGCGGCAGCAAGTGCAGCGATAGAACCATAATTGAGCGGCGTTGATTTACTGGTAAACGCCCAGCGATCATCAAATTTGCCGCTGCGGAAACCATCGGCTTCCAGTTCGCCCATATCTTTATTGTAAATCAGGTTATCTGTCATTGTGAGTCCGTCGCCTAAATGTGTGTATTGCGAAATATCAGGAACGATAATCCCGGGAATCGCATGACCCACGGCGCGATGTTGTGCAATTAATGCCAGTGTGCCGTGCTCGATCTGCTGTAACAAGTCTGGCTTGCCATCAGGACTGTGAATGTCTACATATTTAGAAGGATAATCTACTGTGGTCTCATCGCGCTGCGGGTTAAAATCTTCATAGGCGTGCACAAGATTTGTGACGACGTAATACTGTGTTTGTGTCCTAATATCAAAATCACCTGCATCGTACCAGCCGCCTACATTGAGACCGGGAATATTTTCGCCCGGTTGGTAAGGAGTATCAGTTGTAGGGCCTTGTGCGTACAGATCAAAATGCTCATGATCTACAGGCGCCTGCAAAGCATCATCCATGTGAGAAGTGCCGTGCCATACACGATACGCTTCATTTACAAACATGTGGTCCATCTGTACCGGGAAGTAGACATCATTTGTAGGATACCAGGCTTTCTCATATACATCTTTCGCTATGCGAAAAGGAGCGGTGGTGACATCGCCGTAGCTCAGCTCATAAATCCCTTCTTCTTTTACACTTGAAAAGTCAAATTCTAAGTAATTATAACGTGTGTATTGTCCCCATTTTTTAGGCTGTAGAGCCAGTTTTTCGACTTTTTCACCCGATTTTGACAGCATATAAAGCGTGGCTTTTTCCTGCGAAACGTCATTCTTATCAAGTTCTATAACCGCTACTTTTTGCTGCGCGGGGTGATAACCCACTTGCGAGTGTGCGATTACCGGTTTTCGTATCCAGTTTGGGATGGCGTTAGGTTTCAGTTCCCATTCTAATACTTTTCCGGTTTTACCTTCTGGCAGTAAACTGCGGAGAACAAACCACCCGTTTTGCGCCACATCGCGACCGTCATGTAAAAGTATTTCTGCATCTGCTGAAGTTACGGTTATCATATTTTTAGGATCACCGGGAGCAGCTACCAGTTTATGCCCTATGGCGAAAGGTTTTGGAGCTAAAAATCCGGTTTCATCTTTTACCATATCGCTGCTAGGATAAAGCGGAAATGTTCCTGCTGTATCATCCATATAGTAAGATTTGTCCCAATACGATGACGGAATGAACTCCAGGTTGAAGCCTGCCTTACCAGCTAAAGCTGCAGGGAGCGGTTTATCAAAATGCACACTTAAAACAACAGCATCGCCTTTCGCCTCAGCGCGAATCATATATTCAAAATTATAATCGGGATATTTCTCGTAAGTGTCTATGCGGTTATTAGCTTTATCTACTTTTCTGTCTACAAAAGTGGGAATTGGGTCCCATTGCGCCGGGGTGGCATTAAGGCGCACATCACCATTAGTAACGGTGCGCACACCATGATGAATTACCTCGATACCGCTAATTTTAGAATCGCTAAAAAGACCGTTGTACCAATTGCTAAAAGCCATGACATTAACGCCCGGAGCTTCAAAATACTCACCCGCGTTAAGTGTAAGATCTGTCTGCTGTGCGTGCAAAAGCTGCCCAAAAATGGCAAAAATCAAGTAAAATAAGGCCGATTTTAGTTTTCGCACAAGAAAAGAAGGGAAGACAAGTGGAGTAAAGGTTCTAATCATAACGGTACATGGGTTTAGTTGGCAGCATAAAAAAACAGGTGAAATACCGGCATCTCACGATGCAATATCAAACCTGTTTTCATACGATGATGGTTTAACTGGCTATTTATATCGTGCAGGATATTAATAGCATAACACTACTGCTAAACTTACAAAAAATCTTAATATAACGTTTGCGTAAGCTGTAAATTATTTTGTGAATTTCATTTGAGAAAATCTTTTAGATTTTTATCAATCTGTTATCTTCACTCTTTCGCGAAATCTTTCGGATATTATTTTTGTGATTGTGAACAGCAGTTTTAACCAGGTGTTGAACCTGATTTTATAACTATAAGAGCTATTTTAGGAAGCAATAAGTTAATCAGAATTGGCTGGTCGTAGGGACTACAGATAAATATCTATAAGACCTTCCGGCGTATTGAGGAGAATGAGTTTTTTGTCATGATTTACTTCTTCTATAAACTCATCATTGATGGGAATTAGCACTTCTTTATCTTTATTCTCTATAACGAAAAGCGCCTGTGCCGTATTATCATTTACGCTTTTAATAGTGCCTACCGTACCATAATTCACATCTTTTACAGTGTAACCCGTGATCTGATGGTAGTAAAATTGATTGCCGCTTAGTTTAGGCAACATGTCAAGCGGAAGGTAAAGCTCTGCCCCAATAAGGTCATCGGCGTCTTCTTCTGTATCTACATCTTCAAAGTTAATACGCAGTAGAGTTGATTTGTGCAGTTGGCAGGATTCAATAAAAAATGGAACCAGATTGTCATTAAAATTGACAAACACTGATTCCATTTCTTCGTACTCTTCGGGTTCGTCAGTTTCCAGCTTAGCCAGTAACTCG
The DNA here is from genome assembly GCF_047946675.1 of Leeuwenhoekiella sp. A16. Taxonomy (GTDB): domain Bacteria; phylum Bacteroidota; class Bacteroidia; order Flavobacteriales; family Flavobacteriaceae; genus Leeuwenhoekiella. The sequence goes on along the minus strand of NZ_CP172313.1, from coordinate 1,379,498 downwards.
CCCTTAAAGCTAAATTTTCTCACGATTTTGCCCAGATAGAAACAATCTTCTTTGCGCATCGTGATTTAAATTAAGCTTCGTCTTTTTTCTCTTCTTCTGCAGCAGGAGCTTCTTCAGTTTCAGCAGCTGGTTCTTCAACAGATGCGTCTTCAGCAGGAGCTTCTTCAGGTTGTGCAGCAGCTATACGAGCGTCGTTTACTGCCTTTTCAGCAGCAAGAGCTTCAGCTTTTGCTTTTTCCTGAGCTTTAGAAAGATTTTCTTTTTTAGAATCTACTTTTCCAGATTTTTCTTCTAACCAAGCATTGAATTTTTCTTCCATTTGCTCTTCAGTAAGGGCACCTTTACGCACACCACCAGCAAGGTGATTTTTAAGTAATGCACCTTTGTAAGAAAGTAATCTTTTAGCTGTTTCTGTAGGTTGAGCACCTTTTTGTAACCAATCTACAGCTGCATCTACATCTAGATCGATGATAGCAGGATTAGAATTAGGATTGTAAGTACCTAGTTTTTCCAGAAATTTACCATCTCTTTTAGAACGGGTATCAGCCGCTACTACCCAGTAAAAAGGCTTACCTTTTTTACCGTGTCTTTGTAATCTTATCTTTACAGGCATAAAAATTAATTTTTGGGGTTCCCGACCCCGGTTATAATTTATTTGAGGGCGCAAAGATAATATAAATTTCTGGGTGTTAAGTAGTTTTTATCAGGGTAAACTGTATTTTAGCATTTTAACACTCCCTTATGAAAAAAATCCTCCTCCTGTTATTTGTGTTAATGAGTGTTGCGTGCTCTGATGATGTTGAGATCAATTCCCCGGCAATGCAGGGAGTGCGTGACTCTGTTCTTTATAGGGCAAAGGTAAGCCACGCAGAATTGAAAGATCAAAACAGGGTGCAATTAATGGGAAATAAAGACAATGAGGTGCTTATTTTAAATGTAAGTAATTATTCAGAAGGAACATTTTTAGTAGGTGATGATGAGAACAGCAGTGCAGAATATTATAATGCAGATGGTAAATGGTTTAGTACGCTAGAAGGTGGTGAGGGCGAGATTGTGGTGAGTCGTATTGCAGACAGTACTTTTACAGGTAGTTTTAGATTTAGGGCAAATTCATATACAGATTCTACAGAAGTTGTTTTTACAAAAGGAGTTTTTTATCAGGTTCCTATAACAAATGCGATAACATATGAGCCGGCAGATCCTGTGGTTTCCACTCAATTTAACTGTAAAATAAACACAGTAGAATTTAAAACTCAGGCAGTAGGGGCAACAGTCATAAATAATGATATCTCTGGTTACGGAAGCACATCTAGTATTGTTATCAAACTCATTTTTCCAGAAGATATTGAAAAAGGTATTTATGCACTAGCCGATACGAACACCCAGGAGCTCTATCGCGCATCTTATATGTCAAATGGTTCTCCCTCTTTTATTCAAACCGGTCAATTAGAGATAACTTCGCATAATGTAGATGAAGGTTCTGTGGGCGGCACATTTTCATTTTCGGCAATGAATAAAGGTAATGTAGAAGTGACCGAAGGTGTTTTTGGGTTTAATTATAAGAACTAAATAATTCCTAAAACAAGTTTATTCTATCTGATTTTTAAACGTTTTCTTCCATTTTTCAAGCTTTCGCGAAAGCAACTATTGAGAAACTTCTTCATTAAACTGAACTTTCCCGCCATTTACGACAACATCAAAGATAAAACCGGCGATAGCATCTGTATATCTAAAACCCAGACCGGCCCAATCGTGTGTGCCTTCTGGATCTGATAAGAAATAATAAGAGGCATTAAGATCTTTAAGCTTTTTTATAATTGTGCTGGAGCCATCAAGAAAAAGATATCCTGAATCAGTCGGGTCACAATAATGATGTGCTGCGGTGGCATAAGGAACTAATTTGTCTTTCTCACCGTGAACTAAGAAAGCGGGCACAGCATTTTGTGGTGTGATATAGCGAGCATCCATAACAGCTCCAGAAAATGAAACTACGGCTGCTATAGACATCGTGGGCAGATCTTTAAAACCGGGATAGTTTGCCAGATAAGCTGTGTTTAAAACACCTTCTGCTCCTGCGCTGCTTCCTACTAAAACTATTTTATCATGAGCAAAATTAAAATCACCTGCTATCTTTAGGTAATCTATCGCCTTTAAAATATCTGAAGTTGTTTCTTTAAAAGTAGAGATTTTTTCATCTGCAGGGCAATTACAGCCGAAACCTGTTGCTGTACCTTTTCGCGTAAGCGAGTAACTTATTGATGCTACCGCGTAACCTTTTGTTGCCATTGTCTTACAGAATTCAGACTCGAGCGGATTATCGCGCTTTCCTCCTGTAAATCCGCCGCCATGAACTAAAATCAGCAAAGGGCGATCTGTGTTTTCAACGGCTTCTTTAGCCGTGTAAAAATCAAGTTTTAAGGTGTCAGAATAGGTATGAACAGATTTTGTGATCTCATCATAGACCTGACCTTTGTATAATTCCTGAGAAAAAACTGATAAGGAAATAAAAAAGAACAGTAAGGTAAGCTGGCGTTTTATCATGTTTAAATTTAAGGATTTAAATGGAAATCTGCTTTTAATTCTGCGTTAGAATTACCTCCTACAAACACCTCAAAATCGCCTGGTTCTGCCACAAAATCCAGCGAACTATCATAAAATTTGAGATCATCTGGACTTAAAGTTATTGTCACTGTTTTGCTTTCTCCCTTCTTTATAAACACTTTTTTAAAGCCTTTAAGCTGGCGCAATGGTGGCGTTATACTTCTTACAACATCGTGTAGGTACAATTGAACCACTTCCTCACCATCATAATCACCGGTGTTTTTTACTGTTACGTTAACGGTGACGCTTTCGCCCTGAGCGATTTCCTTTTTGTCGATTTTAAGATCAGAATATTCAAAAGTAGTGTAGCTTAACCCAAAACCAAAAGGTAAAAGTGGTGAGTTAGGCACGTCGAGATAGTTAGATTTAAACTTCTCAAACGCCGGAGTAGGTGCAGGCCGGCCCGTGTTCTTGACACTGTGATATATGGGGATCTGCCCCACATTTCTAGGCCACGTCGCAGTCAGCTTTCCCGAAGGATTATATTCACCAAATAAAACATCTGCTACGGCATTACCTGCTTCTACACCCGGGTGCCATACCTGTAAAATGCTTACCGGCAGGCTAAATTCTTCTTCTATAACCAGAGGTCTGCCGCTCATTAGAACGAGTACAACAGGTTTTCCTGTCTTTACTAATTCGCGTATTAATACTTTCTGGCTTTCTGGTATTGTGATATCTGTTCTGCTTGCTGCTTCGCCGCTCATTTCTGTAGCTTCGCCCACAACTGCAACTATAATATCTGCGTTATATGCAGTTTTTAGCGCTTCTTTAAGCATTTCTTCTGGCGAGCGTTTGTCAATATCTGCACGCATACCAAAAACGTTTATTTTTTTCGCAAGAGCGGAATCATTAGTAATGTTTGCTCCTTTAGAATAGATGATCTCGGCATTAGGAGCCACATTTTTTAAACCTTCAAGAATAGGGACAGACAATTGAGGGTCGCCGGTAGGTGCCCACGTCCCTAACATATTATTTTTGTTATCTGCTAAGGGACCAATAAGAGCGATTTTTGCTGTTTTACTTAACGGAAGCGTGTTGTTGTCATTTTTTAATAAAACGAAAGAATGTGCTGCTGCTTTTCTGGCAACCGCTCTGTGTTCTGGTGTTAGGATATCCTGCTCTGGTCTCTTGGCGTCTATATATTTATAAGGATCATCAAAAAGGCCCAGTTTGTATTTGGCTTCTAAAATGCGGCGGCAGGCCTCTGTTATAGCTTCTTCAGTCACCTTGCCTTCTTCTACAGATTTTTTAAGTGTGGTAAGAAAACCCTCGCCTACCATATCCATATCAAGGCCGGCATTTAAAGCTAAAGCGGAAACTGCTTGCAGGTCGCCCAGACCGTGAGCTGTCATCTCATTTACAGAAGTATAATCTGAAACCACAAAGCCGTCAAAACCCCATCTTTCTCGCAATAAATCGGTTAATAACCACTTATTTCCGGAAGCAGGAACGCCGTCTACATCGTTAAACGAACTCATAACACTTGCAACGCCTGCATCTATCGCGGCTTTGTATGGCGGCAGATACTCATTAAACATGCGCACCCGGCTCATATCTGTGGTGTTGTAATCACGGCCTGCTTCTACCGCACCGTAAAGTGCAAAATGCTTCACACAGGCGATCATCGTTGTATCTGTTGTAAAATCTGCTCCCTGATAACCAGTAACCATCGCTTTTGCAATTGCAGAACCTAGGAAAGGATCTTCCCCCGCACCTTCTGCGATTCTGCCCCAGCGTGGGTCGCGGGCAATATCTACCATGGGTGAGAAGTTCCAGTTTATACCGTCTGCTGTTGCTTCTACCGCAGCGATCTGCGCTGTTCTCTTGATCAAATCCATATCCCAGCTGCTGGAAAGACCTAACGGAATAGGAAAAGTTGTCTTGTAACCATGAATAATATCAGAACCAAAGAAGAGTGGTATTTTTAGTCTGGTTTCATTAACGGCAAAATCTTGTGCGACTTTAATTTTATCGGGGCCTGCCACACCAAACATCCCGCCCACTTCTCCGGCTTTTATTTTTGCCTCCACATTGTCGCTTACAACCGCTCCGGTAGCTACTCCGCCTCCCGGAGTTACAAGATTAAGTTGGCCAATTTTTTCATCCAGAGTCATTTTCGCTAAAAGCTCTTCAACCTGCGGAATGCGCTGTTGCTGTTGAGCTAAAGCGGTTAAACTTAAAGACAGAAATGTTATGAGGAAATATTTATTCATTTGATGTGATGGTTTTTGAATGTGAAAAAAGCCAGGAAAGAAAATCAGGTTCAGCGAAAGCTGAATCCCAGCTGTTATGATTTGCGGTGTCGTATAAATTGAAACGAGGATGCGCTCCCGCTTTAAGCAAAGCATTTACGATATTGACAGAATATTGCGGATTTACAACATCATCCTGTGCACCGTGAAAAACCCACAGCGGCGTATTAGCATATGCTTTTACAGTTGCAGGCTCTGCTGCACCGCAAATTGCAAAGGCGGCTGCAAAAGTATTTGGGTTGCGGTAAAGCATCTCGTAAGTTCCCATTCCGCCCATTGATAATCCGCCCACATAAAGCCGATTTTTGGCTATAAAAGGCTGATTTTTGATAGAATCAAGCAGTTTTTCAACTAAATGGAGGGCTTTTGTGGGTTCTGAGTCTGTTTTAAAAGTGATCGTTAGAGGTTTTGTAGAGCGATCTACATTAACATTTGCCCAGTAATCGTCTTTTGGGCATTGTGGGAAAATTATAACGGCTGGAAATTCTTTTCGCTTAAGCGAATCTAAAAACTGCGAACTTCCATGCGTCAACTGACTTTCATTATCTGAACCTCTTTCGCCTGCGCCATGCAAAAACAAAAGCAATGGATAACTTTCAGTTTCTGAAAAATTTTCAGGATAAAGAATGCGGTAATTTAAAGTATCGCTTTGCGAAATGAATGTTTCCTTAATAAAATCACTTTTGTCCTGAGCGTTGATAACCCAGGCAAAAAGAATACAAAAAGCAAGTAAAATTCTATTTCTCATCTCTTTAATAGTTAGGGTGTTTCATAAGTGAAACCCAGTTTGTCGAGTCCGTTTTGTATGTTTTCATTCTGCATAAATAAATTCCAAATCAAACCAGATCGATAATTCTCGATCATTATAATTTCAGGTCCTTGATCTATCGCTAAGTAAGCTTCTGCCACCCAGTTATATTGCGGACTGTAAGCATCGTAAAAGCCGGCGGGGCCTAATAAAATATCTTTGTTTTCGTAAAAAGTATGCAGCGCTTTTAAAGATTCTTCCGGCGTGTATGGCAACGAACTTATAGCTGCCGTGGGCGAAATTACTCCGCGGTCATTGCCCGGGCGGTGCGCAGAATATCCTAAACTGCCATCATCGTTGCGGCTGTAGCTGGCAGTTAAACCCCAGAGATTCTCGCCATAACCTGTAAAACCAAGCGGATTTTCTACGCAGTAGGTGTAATTGATCAGGCTGTGATTCACATTCACCTGCCAGTAATCTGCATATTGATCGCTGAGGTTATGTGGATTTAAACCGAGATAGGAGTAATGCGCCCAGAATAATGGACCGCCATATTGTTCGGCTCCCTGATGTTTTACCAAAAGCGGAAATCCATAAGCTGAATTTGACGAAATAATATTGCCATTATCTGCCCAACCGGCATCAAAAACGGCTTTTTCTATGCCAAAATCGGCCGAAGAAGCAGCAATAATGTAGGTCAACAAAGTTTCATTGTAACCTTTTAACTGAAGGTTCATGTCGAAATTATAATCTGGACTCCAGTGCCAATACAGCGTATTTTGATTCTGGGTATACCAGTTCCATTCTATTTCAGCAACCAATTTATCAGAAAGATTTGCCAGCGCAATTTCGCTATCAGAACCAGTTTTTAAATAGGAGGAAACACAAATAAGTCCCTGAGCAAGAAAAGCGGTTTCTACCAGATCACCACCATTATCTTGTGTGCTAAAGGGAATAACATTTCCGGTGCTGCCATCAATCCAATGTGGCCATGCACCATAAAAACGGTCTGCACTTTCTAAGAATGAGATCATTTTTTGAAGTTTGGCAACTCCTTCAGCACGTGAAATAAACTGTCTTTCTATTCCTATAATAATTGCCATGAGTCCAAAACCTGTACCGCCGGTGGTGACAACATTTGCATCTGTAGAAGGATTGCCGGGCAAATAGCGCTCTCGTGCACAACCGGAATCTTCCTGGGCATAATCCCAGAAATATTTAAAGGTTTCCTCCTGCGTCAGATTAAGCAACTCTTCGTTAGAAATAGTTTCTTCTTCTTCTGGCGCTTCAGGCTGCGGATTTTCAGTTGGTGTTTCTTCAACCACGGGATCAGGCTCTGAAGAATCTTGAGAACAAGAAACCAGGATAAATATCAAAAACAGTATGCTTAGTTTTATGTTGCTCATTCTTAATGTTATCGTCACCCTGAATTTAGTTCAGGGTCATATTGTAGTTGTTTTAATCCCTCCAGAGGGTTTAATTCCCCGAGGCTCGCCTCGACTAGGAAAATAATTCTGGTTCATACCTCGTGGGCTTGCCTCTAGGTTCTTGATTATAAGATGAGATGCTGAAACAAGTTCAGCATGACCACAATCTTCAAACTCTAGTTAATTGTCCAAATACGGGCTTGTAAAACCTAGCTTTTTGAGACCTAATTGAACATCTTTATTTTCCATGAACAGATCCCACAGCATTCCGCTTCTGTAATTTTCTATCATTACAGGAATTGGTCCTTGATCTATCGCCAGATATCTGGGTAAAACCCATTTTTTTTCGAGACTAAAAGCATCGTAAGGACCATATTTGCCTATCAATGTATCTTGTTTAGTATACAGATATTTAAGAAACTGCATGCTTTCTTTAGGCGTATAAGGCATTGAAGAAAGGGCTGCCGTTGGCGAAATCACACCCAGATCGTTACCAGGTCTGTGACCTGCATAACCATCTACAGAATAGCTAGAGGTTAAGCCCCAGAGGTTTTCACCATAACCTTCATGATTTTCAGGGTTGTCAACCGCATATTTATACTGGATCAGCGCATGGTTTTGATTCAGTTTCCAGTAATTTGCATATTGATCTTTTAGTCCTTTTGGATTTAATCCCAAGTAGGAATAATGCGCCCAGAAAAGTGGACCTACCGGAGCATCATCATGTTCAAAATGATCGAGAACTGTTTGCAAGCCATAATAAGTAGTGTCTTTTGCTATAGCGCCATTTCTTGCCCAGCCTTTTTCATAAACCTCTTTAGTAATTGGATGAGTAGGAGAAGCTGCAGCCAGAACATACATGACCAGACACTCGTTATAACCACCCACGGGGAAGTTCATTTCCCAGGCATAATTAGGAGACCAGTGCCAGTATAAAACGTCTTTGCCGTGTGTATACCAGTCCCATTCTACTTCTTCCCACATTTTCTGTATGCGTGCAGCGAGTTCTTTTTCCTGCTCGTTTCCATCTTTAAAATATTCTTTAACTGTAAGCAGACCCTGCATAAGAAAAGCGGTTTCTACAAGATCGCCGCCATCATCTTTTTGACCAAAAGGCTGCACTTTACCAGTATCACCATGCATCCAGTGGGGCCATGCCCCATGAAAACGGTCTGCTTTTTCAAGAAAGGAAATTGCTTTTTGATAGCGCTGAAAAGCTTGCTCACGGGTAATAAAACCTCGTTTTACACCGGCTAAAATAGCCATAAGCCCAAAACCTGAGCCGCCTGTTGTTACAACATCTTCATCGTTAGATGGGTAAATGTTATCCAGATGAATACGCTCTGCGGCAAGACCAGAATTTTTATTAGCCCCGTCCCAGAAATAATTAAAGGTCTGTCGCTCTACACTATCGAGCAGAGCTTCGTCAGAAACAGTAGCCGATTTTACATCGGCTATTGCTGTTTCCTGGTCTTGAGGGGTGTTTTTTTTATGATCCTGACAGCTTATGATTAATAAGGCCAGTACAATTGCTGTTATACGCATAGTTTTATTTTGCTCAGTGAATGATTACCAACCCGGATTTTGAGTCATTTCAGGAGTTTGAATTAACTGATCATTAGGTATTGGGAAAAGTTTGTTCTTCTCACTAAATGGTAAACCTAAAGCCGTCATTACAGATTCTGCTTGTCCTGTTCTAATAAGATCAAACCAGCGGTCATGTTCAAAGGCAAGTTCGAGACGACGTTCATTCCAGATCATTTGGCGTAGTGCTCCCTGATCTGTAGTTGTAATGTCTGGCAGATTAACACGCTCTCTTACAAGATTTAATGGGCCAAGAGCCGCTGCTGATTGTCCTAACTCATTAAGCGCTTCGGCCTCAATTAATAAAATTTCAGCATATCTTAAAATACGTATGTTCTTATCGCTTTCTCCTGCACCTGGATTAGCACTTGAGTAAGCTTTCTCGTTGTATCGCGGATTCTCAACAGAGCTACTAACTTCTCTGCCGTCAAAAAGAGTTTCTCCCGCAAAAATGATCGTTGCGTCTCTTCTTACAGTGTCACCAGCTTCATTAAAAGCATTTAGCAGATCTTCAGAAGGAGTGTTAAAACCCCAACCCCAGCCACTAGGGCCACGAGCTCCCTGAGTTTGAGAATACTGTTGAATACCATGTGCTATAATTTCGCCTCGAGCTTGAAGTTCAAAAAGCGATTCCGGTCCATTCTCTGTAGAAGCTCTCCATACAGTCGCATAATCAGGTTCTAAAGCGTAATCACCAGAATTAATTACAGCATTAGCCATATCTGCCGCCTGCTGCCATTTTTTCTCGTACAGATACACTTTAGCTAAAAGTCCTTGCGCCGCACCACGAGTTGCTCTGCCTATATCTGCAACAGCGTAATCGCCTTTTGCTGGTAAAGAAGCAGCTGCATCTATAAGATCCTGCTCAATGTAAGCATACACTTCTGAAACAGGAGCTCTGTCTACAAGATTGACTTCCTGAATAGGAACATCGCCAAACCCGCGTACCAGCCAGAAATAATTTAACGCTCTAAGAAATTTAGCTTCGCCTATAAGTCTTTGGCGCAAATCTTCATTAATAGGTTCATAATCCTGAGTATATTCTATAGCCAGAGTTGCCCGGCCAATGGTTTTGTACCACTGTGTCCACATATCTCTAAAAGAAGGAGATGTAGATGTGTAAGTCAGGCCATCAAGCAAGTGTTTATCTGTACCTGTATCTGTAGGCGAGCTCCCCTTATCTGCATTGTCTGAAATAATTTCTGTGATTCCCAGATAAGCAAAAGCGTAAGAGAAATCTGTGTGACGCCCATAAACCCCCGTAATAAACTGCGTAGGAGTAAAAACTTCACCGCTCTCTTCTGCAGTAGGAGCCACAACTTCAACCTCTTCTACAAAGTCATCACATCCGGCTAGCAGAAATGTTGCCAGAAGTACATATATCAAAGTATTAATTCTAATTTTCATAGTATTTCTGTTTTATTTTATAATTGAAGGTTAACTCCAAAAATGAATGTTTTAGTAGTAGGGTAAGCAGACAATTCTATACCAGTAGTACTGGTAGGATCACCATCCTGATTAAGCTCTGGCGTAAAACCAGAATACTTAGTAAACATGAATGGGTTCTGTACGGTAAAGTACATACGAGCCCTGTTTAAGAATGAGATCTCATTAAAAGTATATCCCAGCGTCATGTTGTTGATTCTGAAATAATCTCCTTTTTCTAACCAATATGAAGAAGCGTAAGAATCTCTGTTTGCTCCCGGTGCTGAGTTTGTAGAACCATCACCCGTCCAGCGATTATTAAATGTTTCCTGAGTTACATTCTCACCACCTAATCTTGTATTTGCAAGACCGTTATAAACCTTGTTGCCACCTACACCAAAACCAGCTACACTCAAGTCAAATTGTTTGTAGTTCACATTGATGTTTACACCATAGTTATACGTGGGAATATAAGAGCCAAAGTATTTCTTATCGCGGTCGTCAATTGCACCGTCACCGTTTTGATCTACATAACGTAAATGACCCGGAGCTGCATTTCCTATTGAAGCGTTGTTATCAATTTCATCCTGATTTTGCCAAACCCCGTCAGCTTCATACATCCACCATGAGAAAAGAGGTTCACCTTCTTTTAAACGTTTTGTGATCTGACCATTTCCTAAGCTTCCGCCAGTTGCACCGTCATATCCGGAAACTACATTCTCAACCGTGTTTTTGTTAGTAGATACGTTTACACCTATACTGTAAGTAAAGTTGTCACCTATATTATCTTTCCAGTTAACAAGACCTTCAAAACCTACATTAGATACTTCTGCTGCCTGAGCTAAAAAGTTTCCTTCTGCAGCCGAGTTCAATGTGTTTCTAACATTGATGATCGCATTGGTATTTCTTCTGTTGTAGTAGTCAATTGTACCGGTAAGTTTGTTATCAAGAAGACCGAAGTCAAAACCAGCTTCCCATTCTTCTGTCACTTCCCAACGAAGAGGCTCTACCGGGCTACCAAAAGAGGCACCGTAAATAAGAGTTTGCGAAGGACCAAAGACGTAGTTTTGGTTTCCGCTACCGCCATTGGTTTCAACCTGCTGTACGTTAAAAGGCACATTAGCATTACCTAATTTACCCCAACCTCCAAATAGTTTAAGATTAGTTAGTAGTTCGTTGTTGCTAAGAAATTCTTCTTTTGTCAACGTCCAGCCCACACTAAATGCAGGGAAATTATCAAAGTAATTTTCACCAGTTACAAAATCACTGGTACCGTCACGTCTTAAAACTGCTCTTAAGAAATATTTTTTAGCGTAATCATATTCAACTCTACCAAAATAAGACTGCAGATTTGTAGACTGATTGATAGTCTGGTTTACTGTATTATCAAAGAAAGAAGAAGTTCTTCTGCTTAAGTTTCTCAATCTTTTTTCCTGAAATACATCGTAAGCCTGGGCATTGAGTTCTTCTCTGCCACCAAAATTCTCACGGCTTATTCCGGCTGTCGCCGAAATATTGTGTTCTCCTACAGAAGTCGTGTAGGTAAGAAACCCTTCAAGGTTCCATCTAAAGTAATTTGCATTTATAACGCGATAAGAATTATTAGCAAATTCTGTTGAAATAGTACCATCGCCGTCTGTATCTACACGACCGGCTTCAAATTGAGTTACTGTTCTGCGAGGATCTGAATCTAACCAGCGCTCACGTATCTCACTAAATTCTTTGTTTTCTGAATAGAACTGGGTTGCACCAAAACGACCAGTAAATGTTAATCCTTCTGTAATGTCTAATTCTGCTGCTACCTGTCCTTGTAAAGTAAGGGTGTTAATGTCCTGATCCTGATAGAAAACATCTGCAACAGGGTTACCATGAGGATATAATCTACCAATAGATTCTCCTTCTGCTCCCTGATAGCCTACAATACCTGTGGTTTGATTTACATAAGACTGGGCAAAACGACCATTATCGTAGTATACGGGAACTAAAGGTGATTGTCTGTAGGCATTTGTAAATGAACCAAAGGGCTTTGGTGCCTCATTTGTGTATGAAATGTTTACATTGGGTATAATTCTCAGTTTATCATCTAACACATGAAAAGTGTTGTTACTGCGTATCGTACCACGACTGTATTTATTATCTTTTAAAATCCCTTCTTCTTCATAATAGTTATAACTGAAGAAATAATTTACAGCATCTGTAGCTCCCGAGACTGAGAAACTATTGTTACTTATGTTACCTATTTGTAACAGCTCGTCAAACCAATCTGTATTGAATTGTTGATTAGGTTGAAGTTGAAAACCTCCTACAGCGGCGCTTTCTTCATTAAAGTATTGCGTGTACTGAGAAGCGTTAGCCATATCAACTTTGTTAAGAACACTTCGTACACCGTAGTAAGACTCAATATTAAATGTTGGCTTTCCTTTTTTACCTTTTTTGGTTGTAATAAGAATTACACCATTAGCAGCACGAATACCATAGATGTTAGCATAACTGGCTCCTTTAAGAAAGTCAATTGACTCTATGTCATTTGGGTTAATGCTGCGTATATCTTGTACAGGTTGACCATCTACAACATAAAAAGGATCACGACCACCTTCTGCAGTACCTAAACCACGCACCATTACTGTAGGGGTGGCACCTGGAGAGTCGTTAGCAATAATATTTACACCAGCCACTTTACCTTGTATAGATTGCATAGGTGTAAGCGCAGGTTGTTTAGTAATGTCTTCACTGTCTACAGAAACTACTGCACCGGTGATATCACTTCGCTTTTGATTACCATAACCAATAACAACCACTTCTTCAAGCTCTGAGGCTTCGTCTTGTAGTATAACGTTATAGGTGTCTTGTGTGTCAATAGTAAAGGTATACGCCTGAAAACCCAAATAGGTTACGCGTATAGTTTCACCCTGACTAACTTCTAAAGAAAAATTTCCATCAAAATCTGTGACGGTGTAATTTTCTTTATCTACCACTTTAACCTCGGCTCCCGGAAGAGGAACATCGCGGCTATCTGTAACAATACCGGTTATTGTTTTGGTGTCCTGGGCAAAAACCCCGGTGCCTGACAATAAAAGTAAAAAGATGAGTAATGATTTAACTTTCATGAGCAGTTTTTTTAGATTGTATGTTGAAACTTTCAAGAAAATTAGGCCAATAGTATCTTATCAGAAGTACATAACTATTACATCAAAATGTTAAATATTTATAAATAACTATAAAACAGGTGATTATAAGTTTTAAATTTTAATTATAACGTTTTCGTAAATTTACTTGATGTAGTGTTGATGTAGTATTTATGTGTTAAAAAACACATTGAAGTAATGCATATTAATAATTACTTATTAGAAATTTTGATAAGCTTTTGCCTGATTTTAGATTGAGTTTTTTGCGCAGTCTGTAGCGATGAATTTCTACTCCTCTAACCGAAATTGCCATCAAAGGAGCGATCTCTTTTGTCGTTAAATTCATTTTTAAATAGGCACAAAGTTTAAGATCTTTTGTACTTAAGGATGGATATTTCTGAAGCAGATCGTGAAAGAAATCGTCATTAATTTCACTAAAATTAGTTTCAAAAACCTTCCAGTTATCCTTCCCTTCAAGCATATGATTTATCTTAGTCTGGATATTTTTGAACTTATATTGATTGTCAAATTTATCTTTTACATCATCGAGTTCTTTTTGCACTTCAAGCAGCGAGCGGTTGCGTTTTGCAGCCAGATAAGTGGTGTTTGCCAGTTCTTTGCGCTTATTGTTAATCTCACTAAGTAATTTGTTGCGTTCTGCTATTTGCAAATTTCTTTCTTGTTCTTTAATCAGGCGCTGCTCGACTTCCTGCCTGTGCTTGTTCAATTTTCTTCTATTGACTACATAGATGAGAATAATTATTAAAATTAGCAGGCATGCATAAACCCCAAGCATGAGATTACTGTAATACCAGGCTGGTGCTACTGTGAAGTTTAATATAAGCGGTTCTTTACTAAGCGTACCATTTGATAAGGCCCATATTTTAAGTTCGTAATCTCTTGAGGCTAAATTTTGAAATTCAATATTTCCCTTTAAAGCATAACCTTGTCTTCCGTTTAACGTGTAATAAAATAGGGGAGAGGCTAATTGCGGGGCAGCCACAAGAATACGAATGCTGGATGCCGCTTTATGCGAAATTTCAAAATCGTTCTCTGTAAGGGGAAAATCGCTGTTTTCATCACTAAAACCGGTAAAAATGGGGGCGAGAAAATCATTTGACGCTGCTTCTCTTTTTAACTGATTGATGTTTACTGCAGCAAAGCCTTCATACAGCGTTATGAGATTAATGCTGTCATTGATCTTGACCACCTTATCATAGCCTTTAATTAATCGGTTTTCTATTTGGGGTTCATAAACATATAGACTATCTGTGGTAAAATTGGTATAGACTAAGCCATTACCATGGCGGTTCTTAAACCAATAAAAATCATCCTCATCGCTTACAAGACTGTAACTTGAGTAATTTTTTAGTTCGTTAAAAGGTTCTATTTCATCATTTATTGTGTTGTAGCGAAACCAATTACCGGCGTTATAAAAGCATATTTCATTACGTATCTTATGTATTGAGGTCTTGTATGCGGTAAAGAGGGAATCATTCTTATAAACCTTCAAATTCTTAACTTCTCCGGTTGCAGGATCAAGAGTCAACTTAAAAAATCCTTTATAAGGATGCGATGCCCAGGCAGTCTCGTCATCCTGAAAAACCACTTTATCTGTTGGCGTGTTGGGTGCCTCAAAAGTTTGTAGATAATTAAGTGAATTATCTCTCAGCTTCTTGTAAAGACTTAAACCGTTATAAGTTGAATTGATATACAGATCGCTGGTATTGGGAATTTTATCCAGGCGATAGCTACCTGTACGTTCTGAAACCGGAAATATCTTATCATTTGCTATTTTAAATATGCCGCGGTTGTGGTTGCCATAAAGCTGCTCACCTATCTGCGAGAAATTCCAGACCTGCCCCTGTGATCCCTCTATAAAAAACTGCTCATTATCCTTTAAAAAATGAATACCGGTATTAGTTCCAAGATAAATTTTATGCTGATAAGAAGCGACATCATAAACAGCACCCAGCTCACCACTTTTATCGCGATAGTATGAAATGGCAGCATCAAGATCTATTGCATCCAGGCCGTTATCGAGGCCTATCCAGAGGGTTTTTGCCTGTACTTCAAGAGCGAGAACGGTATTGTTCTGCAAACCATTACCGCGGTGAAAGTTTTTTAGAATTTCGCCCTGAGCGTTAGTTGTAATAATACCTCCCTTTATAGTGCCAAAAACCACCTGATTATGGAAGATTTTGACCTTGTTTAGCTCGTTTTTTAGCAGGAATTCATGAAGAGCGTCACTTCCCCAGCGCATTAATTTATTCTCCTGTAATTTGAAAACTCCGCTAAGTTTTGTGCCTACAAGTACAGTGTCTTTGAGCAGAGCCAACGTATTAATTGCATCGCCAGAAGCAATGGGTTCTTTAGTGAGCGGTGTGAAATTTGAATCGCTGAAGCGGAAGAGCCGCCCATCGCTGCTTCCTAATAATATCTCATTTTCTGTTACCAGAAGCGAAGCAATTAAAAAAGAAGGTTTGTAAGCTTGTATAGAATCATCTTTATAGAGATAAATCTTACCGAAGGATCTAAAAATTATACCTTGAGGAGATGCAGCTATCTGCCAGAATTCTTCATTATCAAAAGTATCTTTAATAAGGTGGGTGAGCGATGTGTATTTTAAAGAACCAAATTCATCATTTTCCCAGTACCCAAACTCTTCATAAGAACCTGTGTAGATTTTTCCCTGGTGATAAAAAACAGAACGAATTATGGTTTTATTAGGTAATTGAAATTTAGTCCAGCGTTGACCGTCATAACGCAGCAGCCCTTCATTATTGGCAACATAAATAAAACCTCTCTCGTCACTGCTCAACCCCCAGTTCTGGCTGGCGGCATTGTACGTTTTTGTATTATAATTAAGAACAGGGGGGATTAATTCCTGTGCAGAAGTTATTCCCCATAAAAGGAGAGCGGTGATTAACGGGGCAAATAATCTTATTTGAAGAATCTCTTTCACAACGATGAATTTCAACTTTAAAAATATAGAATGTGTAAAAATAACGCCTTACATGTTCATATTTCTAAAACGAGCATCAAAGAAAGTTTTTGGCTGTATTCATCTTGGCACTTTTATACGCGGCGAATAAAGATGTAATGGCAATTAATAACCATAACAAATCAACCACGTATAAATTGCTTTCCGGTTTTAATAATATGCTCCAGACCCAGTTTCCGCTTACAAAACCATCTAATAATGGAATAAAAATCGCTAAAATACCGCCTAAAATCAGGCAAAAACGGGTCATAAACCGCAGGTTTTTCTTTAAAAAGAGAAAGGTTGAGAATAGTAGCCAGCTAATAAAGTAGAAGCTGTAAATAAAAGACTGCCCTTCGTTAGGATAAATTTTCACGGCAATAAAGGCAAGAGCCGTTACCGGAAACATACTTAAACATATTGCCAGATAAATACGCACTACCGCATTGTTGAATTTCCTTTTTTTCTCAGGCATATTCTTTTTATCTCTTGCCACGAGCCAGATCATGACTCCGCTAACTATCACAAGACAGGAAATTATTCCCAATATAAACGAGGCTATTTTTAATAAATAGCCACCGTAATCGCCGTAATGCAGGCGATAGAGCAAATTCTTAGCCTGATCGAGATAAGATGCCTGTTTAAAAGGATCTTTTTCAAAAACAAGCAGTTGCGGTGAGATCTTATAAACAGCTTTACCCGGTGCTGTGAGTTGGTTATCATAACCCAAAGCGCCTTCAACAGCTACATGCATATTTTTGTCACCATAGTTAAAAATATGAACTTCACTAACTTCAAAGCCATTCCATTTTTCTTTCGTTTTAGAGACGAGTTCATTTATACTGAAATTGCTTTCAAGAGGGTTATTTTTAAAAGCAACAGGCTTGTCTGTAAATTCAAGATCTTCATATAATTGAGCCTGATCACCATCATAAATTGTAAAAACACTTGGCGCCACAAGTAAAATCTGTAGCATAAAGAAAGCGCCGGTAACGGCATATACAAACTGAAATGGCAAGCCTATCATGCCTAAGCCGGTATGCGCATCAGTCCATAAGGTTTTTAATTTAGCCCAGGGGCGAAAAACATAAAAATTAGACACAATCTTGTCCCAATGCACAAGAACTCCTGTGACAATAGCAAATAAGAAGCACAACGCTACAAAACCAGAAAGGTAATAACCTACAGGATAGTAGATCTGTGCAAAAAAGTGAAGGCGATATAAAAATTCACCTAACGTGTACGACTTTATATATGAATAGCTTTTGTAAGTGAGTGGGTCGAGATAGAAGTAGGCGCCCGCCTTATTTTCTTCTGTTGCTAAAGTATCTTTAGAAGCGCCTAGTGAAACATTTACTCTGCGCTCATCAAAAGTTTTAGAAATTTGTATATCGCGCCCATTCAGGTTATAATTTTTCTGAATACTATCAAGAGCTTCATCAAAATCAATGTGCATCCCCTGACTATTAGCAGTAGCTTCATTGCGTTCCCAATTCACTATTTCATCTCTAAAAAAGGAGAAAGAGCCAGCAAAAAAGATTACAAATAGTCCTACGCTTATAACAATACCACTTACCGTATGCAGATTAAAAAGAACATTATAATCTCTGTTGTTCATTGAGATAGCGGGTTAAGTGATTTGCCAAAGTAGATAGCTAATGCGAAAGCAAAAAGCAGAAGTATATAAATGCCCCAAACCTTCCAGCCATTTTTTGCGAGAAAGGGTAAGATCATGAGTACGACCCACATGATGAAGCCGCTGTAGGTTGATGTGATTAAAACTTCAGGTCTGGGCAGCCACGTTGCTAATGCCAGATGAAGAGCAATTGTCACCAGGTAGCCACCTAAAATACCAGCGCTTATTTTCGCAAAACGCTGTGTATTTGAGTTTGTAAGGTATTTTTTGTTTGCCGGCATATTAAAGCACAAAAAGTTCAATTAAAAAGGCAGTGAGCATTATTATGGTAATGAATATTGTATTAAATATTTTTAGCGGTACAAGAAGAATGCATAAACTCCCGGCAAGCATTAATACTACAAGAGCTGTGAGTATACCAGATGCATAACCATAAGCGGAAATTTGAATCAAAAACCCACCAAATAACAGTAAAAATCCGACTATTTTAGTCAGATTTTTATGCTTCCTGAGCCGATTTTCGGGAAACGCGCTACTTGTTAATTTTACTTTAGAAGAGGTGCTGTACCAAAAATAAAATCCCATTAAGATCAATAATACCGAGACAGTTATCATTTGTTGCCGGGAATACAATAAGTTACACAATGCCAGATGAACTCATAGTTGTCACCATTGTAAACTCCGGGAGCTTCTTCTTTGGTAGTAACTTCTACAATATATTTGGTATCCCATGGGAGATCAAAAGCGATGAAACCATTCTCGTCACTTTCAAGTTTTTTTGACCACAGATCAGCAACATAAATTGAAGCTTCAGTTTTTGGTAAAGGTTCACCTTTGTAAAGCACCTGAAGTTTAACTTTTCCGGTTTCGGCAGGTATGCTTTTTAGGGTGATACCTTCAGGATTATTTATAGCGGTTTCTTCATTTGCCGCTCCTACGTTTACTTTCGCGACAGCGTGATAGTGAGTCTTGAAAATTCCGAAATCATATTGTGTATAGTCAACAACGTCAATTTCATTATTATTTAAGAACAATGTATAAGTCCCGTTAACTTTTGGAATAAAAGAGCTTGAATAGAATTTCTCTTCGGCACTAGTTTGCAGGCGCGTTTTATTGCCAGCAGGATCAACCAGCCAAAGCGTGAATTTGTCCATTTTAGCAAAAGCATCGCCCCCAACTTCTTCTGTCACGCCGTAGGTATATTCACCAAAATATACGCGTACGGTTTGTTCCTGATTTAAGTTGCCTGTAGCACTGGTTTCTACCCACATATAGTGAGCAAATAACTGGGCAGATGCCATGACTAAAAATATTGATGTGATGATTATTTTTTTCATATTGACTAAAGTTTATAAGTTATAGATAATCTTGCGTTGGTTCCCGGTTCAGACTGCCAGTACATATATGTGGCATAGGCTGATCCTGAGTACAGGTATTTGTTCAAAATATTATTCACATTGAGGCGCACATTAAAGTGTCTATTTTGCCAACTTACGCCACCATCTAACCGGAAATAGTCTGGTAATTCAGATTCATTGTCTGCAGCCCAGTTCCAGGAAGAACGGTCTGCTTGAAATTGGTACCCCAGGGAAGCACCAAAACCTTTTAAAAAATTATTTTCGGTAAAGGTGTAATTTGCCCACCCATTGGTAACGTGCTTAGCATGTCCTGCGACTTTAGTGCCTATGTTATCAGGATTTGTGTCTTTGGTAATTTCTACATTGGTATTGGCATAATTAAGTACCACATTTAATTGAGGGGTGATTTTTCCCTGTATGTCAAATTCAAACCCATTAGATTCTACCTGCCCCAATTGAATGGAATAATTAATATTCTCAGGATCGCCTACCAGTACGTTGTCTTTTGTGATTTTATATGCAGTTAACGAGCTGTTTAACCGGCCATTGAACCAGGATTTTTTCAATCCTCCTTCAATATCGCTCGATTCTTCAGGATCAAAACTTTTACCTGTAGCACTTAATCCTTGTTGGGGGTAGAAAGATTCATCGTATAAGCCGTAGACTGTAAAAGTGGGCAGGATGTCATAACTCAACCCAAACCGGGGTGTGAATTTAGAAGCATCTGCCCCTGTACCATATGAGAAGATATCGGCATTGGTGTACCTTCCTGCAAGGGTTAAACGTAGTTTTTCATTAAAAAAACCAATCTCGTCCTGTAGGTAATATCCTCTTGATGTGATGCCCTGATGACCGCCCTGACCGCGTGTTTTGATACTTTGTGAACGGTCAAATATAGGCATGACCGCATTTCCATATACCGGGTTGAATACGTTGAATGGATCTTCTGCATCATCTATGGCTCCTCCCTGAGCCCAGTCTGCCCAATATTCCCTTTTGTTGTAATCAAACCCTACCAGTACGTTATGATGAATCTGGGCGGTATTAAAACTACCTGTACCAAATAGTTGAAGGATGTTAGTTTCTCCCAAAGCATCCCAAATACTTACGCCCCTAACCATATCCCCATTTTCTTCTACGGTCAGGGGCCAGGGAGTTGCACCTTCCTGATCATATTTGATATAGGAATATTGCGCCTGAAATTCCCAATTTGAATTAAATCTATGGGTGAAATTGGTGAAAGTTCCCAGTTCCTCAATCTCCGTTGTTGGAAAATTAGTGTCAATTGCAGAAAAATCTCGATCTAAGCCGCCAAAACCTATAGCAATAGGCGCAAAAACGTATGCCGAACCTAAAGGCATATCAGCTTCCTGGTAGGTGAATTCTGTAGTTAATGAGGTTTTATCTGAGAACTCATATTTTAATGAAGGCACTACCGAGATCCTGCTAGACTTTTCGAAGGGGCGATGCGATTCTTCTGTAGAAGCCATTGCGTTAATCCTGTACTGCAATTTTCCATTAGCAGTTGCATCCCCATAATCCAGAGTACCTCTGTAGGTGTCAAAACTACCTACTGCAAAAGAGGCTTCTAAAATCCTGTTTGGGCTGGGCTTTTTTGTAACCACATTATAAAAACCTCCCGGTTGTCCCGCAGCCAGCATAAAGCCGGCCGGCCCTTTTACAAACTCTATGCGCTCTACCATGCTCATATCTTCAGCTAAGGGCCCCCAGGTCATCTCTACATTCATTCCATTTCTAAATGCCGGGATCTTGAATCCCCGCATGTTGATGCGAGCAAAATTTCCCCAATGCTCGATCATTGTTGCCCCACTCACATTACGGCTCACACTTTCCATCATGGTATAAGCTTGCTGGTCTTTAAGTAAATCTGCACTGATGACCTGTATGTTTTGCGGGGTTTTTATCAAAGCTGATTTTAAGCGTAAACTGCTGGAAGGTTCTTTGGCAGCATACGTTTTTTGATCGGTAGTGATTAGTACTTCACCTAATTGTTCATTACTCTTTTGAAGTGTGATGGTTAGTTCTTTAGTTTCATTTTTGGAAAGGGTAACCGGCAGGAGTTCGGTTTTGTACCCAATTGAAGTGATTTTTAGGGTGTAACTTCCCGGAGTTACATTTTTTATTTCAAATTCACCTTGATCATTAGTGGTTGCTCCTTTATTAGTGTCAACCAGGAGTACATTGACGTTTGATATAAATTGATCATTTTCAACTACTATCTTGCCTTTAATACTTTGTCCAAATGATAAGGTTATGCAGAAAAACAGGGTGATAAAGAGAATTGGTTTTTTCATAGGTTGGTTGGTTAAAGTCCTTCCGCTTAAACCAGAAGGACTTTTGGCTAATTCAAAACATTAAAAATTATAAGTGAAATTTGCTGCTACACTTCTTAGGTTTTGCGGACTAAGAGTAGACCAGCCTTTGTAATATTCTTTGTTTGCTATATTATCTAGCTTAAGCGTAATTCTAAAATCAGGGCAGCCATAAAAGACTGATGCATTAACTATTGTATATTCTGGCGCAGTGAAAATCCCGAGGTTATTTCGGTTATAAATTTTATTTTCACTTGCGTAATTCCCGCCAAAACCTGCTCCAAAACCTTTTAAATCGCCCTGAGAGAATGAATAACTGGCCCATAGATTTGCCAGATTTTCGGGACCCGCACCTTCTGGGCGTATACCCACAAAAGCAGCATCACCTTTTGTGAGGTCACTATCATTGTGGCTAAAACCGGCAATAAGGTGTAAACCATTAACAGGGTTTGCTGTAAGACTAAATTCTACACCTTTACTTGTTTGTTCCCCGTTTTGTATGTAGTAATAATTCTGTGCGTCCTCATCAATACGTAAAGCCACATCTTTTACAGTGATGTTGTAATAACTGATGCTTGCACTTAGTTTATTTTGAAAAAGATTGAGTTTTGTACCAAATTCAAATTGATTAGCATGCTCAGGATTAAGAGAGCGTGTAGAAATAACACCATTAGTATTTTCGGTTACAGGAGCAAGATTGCTAAACCCGTTCATGTAATTGGCAAATAGAGAAACCTGGTTGAGAATAGGTTGATATACTACACCAAATTTGGGCGAAAATGCCGTTTGTGCATATGAATCATTAGAAAATCGATCTGCACGCAGACTAGCCATAGCAGAAAGCTGAGGTAAAATATTGATCACGTTAGAGGCATAAGCACTAAATATTTCCTGCTGTGATTTTGACGGAGTTATTTTACCGTTAGCCAAGAGCGCATCTGTACCCGCTTGCGTGAGTACACCGCTGTCATCTGTATAAGTCGCAGGATCATCATTGCCTAATACTCCTTCATTAAATTGCTGTAGATTGTCACCTATGTAGATCATCCCGTTGCCTACATATGGCGAACTATTATCAATCGCATTTCTGCGAAAATAATCAAGACCTACTACGATGCGATTGCGCATAGTGCCCAGATTAAAATCGCCTATAAAATTCTGCTGAATATCTGTACCAATAATTTCAGAGTTCTGCTTGCTTATATAGCGACCCAGAACAATACCTTCAGTCACCGGGGTATATTGTGTGGTTTCGTAGAGATAAGAATAATAGCCATCAGATTTTGCAGATGATCTTGAGAATACAGTTTGTGAGGTCCATGAATCGCTCAGTCTGTAATTCATTTGTCCTTGCAGGCTGTAAGTGGGTGTTTCAATATATAGGTCATTGCCGGTATAAGAGCGTTTATGATCATAACCCAGTTCATCAATATTATGAACTCTTAACTCGGCACCGCGATCAAAGAAAAGCATGGTTTGATTAGTGCTTTTACCGGTATAAAATTCAGTATTTATAAAAAAGGAAAGACGATCATTAACCTCGTAAGAAAGTGATGGAGCAAAGAAGAACGATTTTTTAAAACCTGCATCCTGAAAACTGTTTTGAGTATGGTAAGCCGTATTTATGCGTAGGGCTATATTTTTTTCAGTACTAAGCGGTGTGTTGACATCTGCCGTAACGCGGTTAAGACCGTAACTCGCAGAAGTATATGATATGCTTCCGCCAAAATTAGTATAAGGACGTTTGGTATTTACGTTTATTAAGCCACCATAGGAGATAAGGCTGCTGCCGTAAAGCGTTCCAGATGGCCCTTTTATCACTTCTATACTCTCAATATTTGCGGGGTCAGGACTTCCGCTTGTTATACTCGGCATACCATTTACAAGGGTGGGTTGTACAGCAAAGCCGCGTAGTGAAAAGTAACCTGCCCCATCACCGCCTCTTCCTGTTGACTCCCATAGTCTGTCAATGCCAGGTGCGTTTTTTAAAGCATCGTCAAAGTTTGTAATGACCTGTTCCTGCATTAATTCAGTTGTGATTGTATTGTAAACCTGAGGGTTTTCAATGTCTGCAAGCGGCATTTTAGAAACGGCAACACTGCGTTCACGAGAAAAACTGTTGCCTTTATGGGCATTAAGGGTCACGGCATTAAGTTGCTCTTCAGAAAGAGAAAGAACAATAGTGCCCAGATCTGTGGTTTCATTGGTTTGAACAAGAACATCAATGGTTTTTGTGTTGTAGCCTATGTAAGATGCACGCAAAATATAATTGCCCGGCTGTAAATTATTAAAGATAAAATTCCCCGTAGCATCTGTAGAAGTTCCCTTACCTGTGCGCAGAAGATCAATATTTACAGAAGTAAGAGTCTCGTTTTGTGCAGTGGTTACTTTTCCTGTAATTCTTCCTGTCTGCGACCAAAGAGAAAGAGAAAATAGGAATAGTGTGGTTAGGAGTAGTTGATTTTTCATTTATTTAGATTGATTAAGAATAAGGCAAATGTAAAATGAGATTTTTAAACCACAAAGCTTATTTAGATTTAATTTAAATAAATTTTAACGTTGCTGAATGTAAGGTGTCCTGCAGGTGGGGATTTTTTAGCAGTTTTCCCCGATTTTTAACCGCAATCAGCCGATATTTTTAGTAGAATTCTATTGATGATGATTCATAACGTAAGGAAGCTGTCATAAATCAGACTACCTTTTTGCTAGTATAAAAGAAGTAAAAATGACCACTAACGATACACCACAAAATATAAAACTGTCTGTTCTCGATCTTGTTCCCGTTACACAGGGCAATAGTCATCAGCAGGCGATGCATAACAGTCTTGATCTTGCCCGCTACGTAGAAAAGCTGGGTTATGAAAGATTCTGGATTTCAGAACATCATAATATGGATAGCATTGTAAGTTCTGCAACCGTTGTTCTGCTGGGTTTTCTAGCACAGGGAACCTCTACAATACGCATTGGTTCTGGCGGGATCATGCTGCCTAATCACGCGCCGCTTATTGTCGCTGAGCAATTTGGTACGCTTGCAACTCTGTATCCAGATCGTATTGATCTTGGCTTGGGCAGAGCACCGGGTACAGACCAACTTACAGCGCAGGCTTTGCGCCAGGGCAGGCAGGAAAGTGTTCAGGATTTTCCTAATAACATAGCCGAATTACAGCAGTATTTCTCTAAAGAAAATGAGGATGAAAGAGTGCGAGCTATTCCCGGCGAAGGATTAGATATTCCTATTTACCTGTTGGGTTCAAGTACATTTAGCGCTCAGCTCGCTGGCGAAAAAGGATTGCCTTATGCTTTTGCAAGTCACTTTGCACCTGCACATTTGTACAATGCTTTAAATTTGTATAACCAAACATTTAAACCTTCAGCGCAATTGCAGAAGCCGTATGCTATGGCTTGTGTAAATGTGATCGCGGCAGAGACAGATGAAGAAGCGCAACGTCTGGCTACCAGTTTATATCAATTTGCTATGGGTATAATTACAGGTATAAGACGCCCGTTACAACCACCTATTGACACAATGAACGGTGTCTGGAACGAAGGGCAGGAGGCAATGATTAAAAATATGATGTATTTCACATTTATTGGTTCACAGGAAACCATAGAGCGTGAATTATCAGAATTTGTAGAAAGTACGGGAGTGCAGGAAATTATTGCTGTTTCACATATTTATGATCATCAGGCGCGTAAAAAATCCTATGAAATCCTCTCCGCAGCGATGAAAAATATTGGTGAACCTGCTTAAAAACCGGGTAGAAACCACTAAAAAATAGTCAAAAACCAGCCAAAATCGGCTGGTTTTTCTATTTATAAAGGGAATTTGAAAGCGCTATCTTTGTCAAAATTTTCCTTTGCGAAATGGAGCTATTCGTTTCGCATCCTTAACTTTTGAATATTATGGCCAAGAAAGGAACTCCCAAAAATACGAAGAACAAGGCGAAGCATTCTAAACTTATGGATCGCAAAAAGAATAAGGCTCGTAAGGAAAAGGATGCACGAGCTGCAAGGCTTAAAGAGATCATCAAAAGTGCAAATGCTAAAAAGGAGGAGACAGACGAAAATTGACCTCATTATACTGTTTTTGTTTTATTCATAATCTTCACACTTATTTCTTCTAGGTTCGTTAGTTTAAATGCTATAATTTTAGTGATAGTTAAAAATTTATTCAAATGAAAAACACTAAGGGAACCATTCTATTCATCTTTATGGCATTTTTTCTAAACTGGAATACACAGGCTCAGGACTGGCCAAATCTTGAACGTTTTCGCGAAGACAATAAAACTGTAGATACCACAATTACAGATCAGGTTGTATTTATGGGCAATTCTATTACTGAAGGTTGGATTAGACTTGATCCTGATTTTTTCGCGCAAGCGCCTTACGTAAACAGAGGGATAAGCGGGCAAACCACGCCACAAATGTTGTTGCGGTTTCGTCAGGATGTGATCGACCTTAAACCGGCTGCGGTAGTGATTCTTGCCGGAACCAATGATATTGCCGGCAATACCGGCCCTTCTACATTAGAAATGATCGCAGATAACATAAAATCGATGAGCGAACTGGCAAAAGCTCATGGGATTGAAGTAATTATTTCTTCAGTTTTGCCGGCAGCAGATTATCCCTGGAAACCCGGGATGGAACCTGCCGATAAGATCATAGAATTAAATAAAATGCTACAGGATTATGCTGCTACAAATGATATGATCTATCTTGATTATTTTAGTAAAATGGTAGATGATAATAAAGGGCTTCCTAAAGAACTCAGTGAGGATGGCGTGCACCCTACTCTTGCCGGTTATAAGGTTATGCAGCCTTTAGTACAAGAAGCTATAGCGAAAGCTTTAAGCGAAAAATAGCTTTTACAAGTCTGTTTCTTAACCAAAGCTTAAACTACTTCATAGCCTGAGCAAACTATAAAATTGGTTCATTTGTTTTAACCCTTAGCAAATGCAACCAGATCTTACAACTGTATCAGACGACCAACTTCAAAAGTTTCTCAATCAGGGACAGGAAAAGGCTTTTGACCAGATTTACGAGCGCTACTGGAAACGTTTATACGCGTATGCTTTTCGTATTTATCAGGAAGAAAAGATCTGTGAAGATATCGTGCAGGAAGTTTTTATCAGCCTTTGGGAAAAATCAGAGCTTGCTCCCATTCTAAATCTTGAAGGCTACTTGTTTAGGGCAGTAAAATACAAGGTTGCAAATCATATTAGAGATCTTAAATTCAGTAGAGTTCATTCAGAAATTCTACACGACATTCCCACTCCGGCCAGAGTAGAAAACCAGTTAGAATACGATGAGTTTGAATTGCTGGTGCGCCAGGAAGTAAGCAAACTTCCGCCCAGGTGTAAAAAAGTATTTATGCTGAGTCGCTTTGAAGATTTTACAAATGCCGAAATCGCACAGAAGCTCAATATTTCTATCCGTACCGTAGAAAAGCATATCAGTGACGCGTTAAAATACTTAAAGACACATGTAGATTCACGCGAACTTTCTCTTCTTATTATCTTAATGTTTCATTAATGTAAAGTCTAAAGGACGTATTTAAAGAAACCATTAAATGCGTTTTTTTGACTACGTGAACTTGTTTTAAAATGTGACTTACCGGTAAACAAGCACATTTTGAAGGAAGAAGAACTTATAACATTAGCTCAAAAATATTACGCCAAAAGCGCATCCCGGGAAGAAAAACAAGCTGTTGATCTTTTTTTTGAAAAACTACAGCAAGAGCATAAAGATCTTGAGATCGATCTCAGCGATGCAAGAAAGCAGCGTATACGAGCTAAGATTCAGAAAAATATCGCAAAAAAGGCTCAAAAACCTTCCTTTTTCAGTCAAAAATCGGTTGCTATTGCTGCAATTTTTATAGGCGTTATTGGCATTGGCCTTGTCACTTCTTTGCTTTTAAGCGAAAATAATATTACCCAGACCACAGCTCGAGGCGAAAAAAGAGAAATCGTGTTGGCAGACGGTTCTCACGTTTTCCTAAACTCAAATTCGAGCATTACCTATACCGAAGATTTTACTACAAAGCGCGATATAACCTTAAAAGGAGAAGCTTTTTTTAAGGTATTTCACGATGAAGAGAAACCCTTTACAGTCACGACCGGTAAAATTAAAACCCGCGTTCTTGGTACTTCTTTTAATATCAACTCTTTTGAGAAAGATGATGTTCTGGTAAGTGTCAATACCGGTAAAGTGGCTGTTACTTCCATAGAAAAAGATACTACAGTCTTCCTGATTAAGAATGAACAGGTAGTATTTAAAGATAATATCAAGCCGTTTTTCTCAAAAGACGACAGTGAAGAACAGATCGCCTGGACTAAAAATATCATCGTGTTACATCAAACCACTTTGGCAAAAACCGCTAAAGTTCTTGAGAACTGGTACGATGTGCAAATTGATTTTGAAAATGAGAAAATAAAAGAGCAGACGATTTCAGGAAAATTTAAAGAAGAAAAACTGGAGAATGTTCTTGAGAGTCTGGCACTTATAAAACATCTGAAAATAGAATACCTAACCCCTAAACATATTCTTATACGAGAAAATCCCAGCAATGAATAACAAAAAACCCACTTCTGCTGCAACAGAAATGGGCTAGAATAAATAAGACTACAAATTAATTATAGCCATTATTGTAATGAATACTAAACTACAATTTTTTCAAAAGTTACTCTTTAGAAAACCACTTTATCTGGTAAGCTTTCTTGTTATGATCACAGGAGCAATCGCAGCTCCGGCATCAGGGCAAAGCTTAAAAGACGTTTACCTAACCACAAACCTTAAAGATGCTTCTATAACCGAAGTTTTTTTGGCGATAGAAAAACAAACCGATTTCACTTTTGTTTTTGACAGTACACTTTCAGAAACCAATCAACATTTTAATATCCAGGCAGATCACGAAAGCCTCGATTCTATTTTAGATAAAATATCTCAACAGACGGGATTTAAGTTTAAGCAGATCAATAATACGATTACAGTGCTTAACTCTGAAAGCCAACAAACCATTCGGGGTCAAGTAAGCGATGAAGGCGGTATTCCTTTGCCCGGCGCTACTGTAATTGAGCAAGGCACCAGTAATGGGACTACCACAGATTTTGACGGGAACTTCACACTTGCGCTTTCAGGGACTTCAACCATTCTCGAAATTTCATTTATTGGTTTTACAACTAAAACGGTACAGGCGACTCCAGGTAGTTTTCAGGAAATCACACTTCAGGAAAATGTAAATGCTCTAAACGAAGTGGTAGTTACTGCTTTGGGAATAAAACGGGAAGAAAAGAAGCTGGGCTTCTCGCAGGCGACCATTCAATCTGATAACCTGTCTCAAACAATGCCCACAAACTGGTCTTCGGGTTTAAAAGGCAAAGTGGCAGGATTAAATATTGTTTCTGCCGGTTCAGGGCCGCTCAATTCGCAACAGATTACCTTGCGGGGAAATAACTCTTTAAATCCTAATGGAAATAATGCATTAATCGTGGTTGACGGTGTGCCCGTTAATAACGAGATGACTACTTCAGGGTCTTCAAGTGCGTACACCGGTGAAGATTCTCCTATTGATTATGGGAATGCGATTTCAGATCTAAACCTTGATGACATAGAGAGCGTAACGGTTTTAAAAGGACCGGGAGCGACTGCTTTGTACGGAAGCCGCGCTGCAAATGGCGCTTTGATCATCACAACTAAATCCGGTAAGAAAACAGCCGGACTTGGGATTACTTATAATTCAAGCATTAATCTGGATGTTATTCAGCGCTGGCCAGACTGGCAATATGAATATGGGCAGGGAACGGGAAAAAGCTTTGATGATAACGGCGATCCTTATTATTCTTACGGTGCTTCAGAAGATGGCAACAATACCGGCAGCACAAGTAGTGCTTGGGGACCCAAGTTTGAAGGGCAGGAATATTATCAATATGATCCGGCTTTAGAAGGGCAATCGGCAACGCGTCAACCATGGCGGGCGTATCCTGATAACCGGAAGGATTTTTGGCGTACCGGGGTGACTTTTGATAATAATATTTCGCTGCAAGGCGGAAACGATAAAGGTTCAATGCGACTTTCTGTAGGGCATTCTAAAAATGAATGGATCATGCCCAATACAGGTTATGAGCGTATCACCGCATCTGTAAATTCTCAGTATCAAATTTCAGATCATATAAAAATTGGTTCGGTGATCAATTATAACAACAGAACCAGCGATAACCTGCCCAGTACGGGATATAATAATGGTTCTATCGCTTATTTTATGATTTTCCAGAATCCTAATGTCGATCTGGACTGGCTACGCCCGATCTGGCAGGATGGTCAGGAGCAAATTCAGCAGATTCAACCTTTTAGTTCGTATATAGACAATCCATTTTTGATTGCTTACGAAGCGACAAATCCGTTATCGAGCAATCAGATCGTAGGTAATATTTACACAAATATTGAGCTTGCGCCAAAGCTGGATCTAATGCTGCGCACTTCATTAAACACCTATCATCAGGATCGTGAGCAGAAACGACCTTATAGTATAAACAGATATTCTCAAGGTTATTATGAAGCTCAGGATATCTGGAAACAAGAAGTAAATACCGATTTTTTATTGAGTTACGACAACAAGTTTACAGATGATCTGGCCTATTCATTTTCTGTAGGAGGAAACGCGATGGATTATAAATATACCAGGACAGATGCTTCTGTTGATGGTCTTGTGGTTCCCGGAGTTTATAAATTGGCTAATGGTATTAACAATCCTATCGTTGCAACATATGATAGAAACAAGAAAGTAAATAGTCTGTATGGTCTGCTTTCCCTTTCTTATGCCGATAAAATATTTGTTGATCTTACAGGAAGAAATGACTGGTCAAGTACTTTACCTGCGGCAAACAATTCATTCTTTTATCCTTCGGCGAATGCCAGTTTTATACTTTCGGAAATATTCAATTTTCCAAAAGCGATGGACTATCTAAAGTACCGTTTTTCTTTCGCGCAAGTGGGTAATGATACAGATCCTTATAAAACCAGCAAGTATTATAGTCAGAATGCATTCCCGAGTTCGGCGACTGTTCCCACAGGTCTATATAACGGAAATTTTAAACCCGAAATAACCACAAGTTATGAGACAGGTTTTGAAGCACGTCTTCTCAATAACAGGCTAAATTTTGATGCGACAGTTTACGAGACCAATACTAAAAATCAAATTATTTCGGTACCGCTTGATATCACAACGGGTTATAGTTCCGGTGTTTTAAACTCGGGAGAAGTACGTAATCGCGGAGTAGAATTAACACTTACAGGAAAAATCATCAATTCAGATAAATTTAGCTGGAGCAGTACGTTAACGTGGTCACGTAACTGGAATAAGGTTCTGGAACTGGCAGATGGTATTGACGGGCAGCAGGAAATAGGTTCTGGTGGTAATGCTACGCTTATTGCGAAAGTAGGAGGAACTACTACTGCAATCTATGGGTATGGTTTTGTGCGTTCCCCGGAAGGTGAAATTGTATATGACAATGCAGGTTTACCAGCTTATCCAGATGAGATACAATATATAGGTGACGCAAGCCCAGACTGGAAAGCAGGTCTTTATAACAGTTTTAAGTTGGGCAATGTCACGCTTAATGTGATGCTTGACGGGCAATATGGCGGTATAATTTATTCTCAAACGCACCATAAAGCCACCCAGCAAGGGAAGTTAAAATCTACATTTATGGGCCGTGAAGAAGGAGTAATTATAGGCGATGGCGTTGTGCTAAATGATGACGGAACTTATTCACCTAATACAACTGAAGCAGTGACTCCAGACTGGTACAACAGATATTACCGTCGTGCCAATGTAGAATCAAACTCATTTGAAGCCTCTTTCTTAAAACTTAGAGAAGTGAGTTTGCAATATAATTTTCCAAAAAAGTGGTTAGCAGACACCGGGATTAATAGCCTTAATCTTTCCGTTTATGGAAGAAATCTGGCTACGGTTTCAGATTTTCCTATTTACGATCCTGAAACCGCTGCGCTTAACGGGAACACAATATTGCCGGGTATTGAGATGGGGCAAATGCCTTCTCCCGCCACTTACGGATTTAATCTAAAAGTAAATTTATAATTAACTGAGATGAAAAAATTAAAAGCTTTAATTACAGGTTGCACTTTACTTCTGGTTTTAGGAGCGTGTACAAGTGATTTTGAAGAAGTAAATGAAGATCCTAATCGTATTTCTGATATTAGCCCGGGAACTTTAATTAATCCTATAATTTATGGTCTGGCTACTCATAATGCAGATCGTAGCGCTAGTATCACGTTCGATTTAATGCAGGTTTCACTGCCTTTTCCCAGTGTGTCGGGAGGTTTGCATCGCTATGATGTAAGCCAGAATATAGGTAATTCTTCCTGGTACAACTATTACAAATGGCTCAATAATATCAAAGAGATGGAACTTGCTTCTATAGAAGCGGAAGATCCCAATTATCAGGCAATCGCGCTTACTTTAAAAGCGTGGGTGTATTCAAACCTTACAGATTTGTTTGGCCCCGTACCCATGACCGAAGCCGTAAGTGGAGAAGATGGAAATTTCTATCCCGCTTTTGATAATCAGCAATTTATTTATGAAACAATCCTGACCGATTTAGAGCATGCAAATGATTTGTATGACACGAGTAAAACAATGGTTTATGCAGATGATATTCTGTTTCATAATGATGTAGAACTTTGGCAAAAGTTTACTAATTCCCTTCATATGCGATTATTGCTGCGCATTTCAAACCGCAGTGAAACGAATGCCTTTCAAACCCTAACCACAATGATCAATAACGCTGAAAAATATCCGGTTTTTGAAAGCACGGGAGAGTCTGCTATTTTGCAGGTGACCGGTGTAACGCCTAATGTTTCACCTTGGGGAAGACCGCAGGATTTTCGCTTAAGTGTAAAGATCGCTTCTTTTTTTATAGATAATCTAAATACACTTGAAGATCCCAGACGACCTATCATTGCTACAATGGCACAAGATGCAAATAACAATAGTATTGGCTACAAAGGGATTCCCAGCGCATATGCGGGAGCTGAGTCGCAGTTTGATTATAATGCTTCTACTTTCAATATTGAACAGGTAGAAAACCCGATGCAGATTTGTTTAATGACCTATGCTGAAGTAGAATTTATCAAAGCCGAAATGGCGCAACGCGGTTTTACTGCTGATGCCGAAACACATTATAAAAACGGTGTTGCGGCTGCAATAGAGCAATTAGAAACTGAAATGCCTGATACTTATTTTGAGGCACCTCTTGCTCAATACAACGGAACACTTGAGCGCATTATGTTGCAAAAATATTACGCCTTGTACTTTACAGATTATCAGCAATGGTTTGAATACCGCCGTACCGGTTTCCCGGAATTGCCTACAACAGAAGCCATGATGAATGACGCAAAAATGCCGGTGCGTTTTTATTATCCTTCAGATATCCAGATCAACAATCAGGAGCACTATCAGGAAGCGGTACAAATGCTGGGAGGAAGCGACGATATTAACACTAAGGTCTGGTGGGATAACTAATAAAAAACTAAATTTCTGATGAGAAAATCAATGTTTTTAGCCGTTTTTATACTCAATTTGGCGGTTTTTGCACAAAATCAAGCAAGCGGATTTGTTTATGAGGACGCAAACCAGAATGGTAAAAAAGACCGAAAGGAAAAAGGAATTGCTCAGGTTTCAGTAACAAACGGGGAAGCTGTAGTTCTAACCGATGAAAATGGTCACTATAAACTTCCGCTAAGTGACGATAATATTATCGCGGTCATAAAACCTGCGGGATATGAACTTCAGGTTGATGAAAATAATCTTCCGCAGTTTTTCTATATCTATAAACCGAAAGGTTCGCCACAAGCCAAATTCAAAGGTGTAGAACCCACCGGAAAATTGCCTAAATCGGTCGATTTTGGCCTGTTTTTGGCAGATAATGAAGAGCAATTTACGGCCTTGGTTTTTGGTGATCCACAACCTTATAATCTTGATGAAGTTGATTATTATATGCGTGGTGTGGTTACAGAAGTAGAAGGAATAAAAAATGTTTCTTTTGGTTTAAGTATGGGTGATTTAGTCGGAAACGATCTGGATCTTTTCAATCCATACATTAAAGCGACGCAAAAAGTGGGAATCCCTTGGTTTAATTTAATGGGAAATCACGACATGAATTTTGACGCAAAAACTGATAACCTTTCAGATGAAACCTACGAAGCACATTTTGGCCCGGCCAATTATGCTTTCAATTACGGGAAGGTGCATTTTATCATTTTAGATGATATTTTGTATCCTGATCCGCGCGATTCTAACGGGTACTGGGGAGGTTTTCGAGAAGATCAGCTCGATTTTATTGAGAACGATTTGAAGTTTGTGCCAAAGGATAATCTGGTTGTTTTAGCTTTTCATATTCCGTTGAGTGAACCTGAAGGCGATGCATATCGGGATGAAGACCGCGAGCGATTATTTCAATTATTAGAGCCATTTCTCAATACACTTTCGCTTTCAGCGCATACACATATCCAAAAGCAGGATTTCTTTACGCAAGAAGACGGTTGGTTGCGGGATAAACCGCATCACGAATATAACGTGGGGACGACTTCCGGTGACTGGTATTCCGGAAAATTGAATGAACAGGGAATTCCTATTTCAGTAATGCGTGACGGAACGCCCAAAGGTTATGCTTTTATTCACTTTAATGGAAATCAGTATGATGTAGATTATAAAGTGGCAGGCAAGCCTGAGGATTTTCAGATGGAAATTTTTGCACCAAAAGTTGTCGCTAAAGGCCGAAATACAAAAGCCGGAATTTATGCAAATTTCTTTATGGGAACAAAAACAGATTCACTTGTTTATCGTGTAGATAATGGGGAATGGAAACCGATGGAATATGTAGAAGAAGCAGACCCTTCTTATTTAGAGCTGGTTTATGATTGGGATACTAAAGAAGAATTGATGTCCGGCAGGCGCTCTAGTAATCCTATTCCCAGTAAACATTTGTGGCGCGGAAGCATCCCGACAAAACTGGAAGTTGGGACACATAAAATCGAGATCAAAGCAACTGATATGTATGGAAAAACTTATACAGGTACAAGCAGTTATCGTCTGGAAGAACCTGTAAAATAAACGTGATTGTTTAGAAGCTTGTCTCCTCTATACGTGGGAGGCGAGCTTTTTATTTTTAAATTGAGACTATGAAAAATTATATACTATTTTTAGCGAGCTTACTATTTATAGGAATATCCTGTAAACCAAAATCAGAACAAAAAGCTGAAAATATGCAAGAACCTACAGCGCATAGAATACAAGTTCAGGGACATCGTGGTGAGCGTGGCAACCTGCCGGAAAATACTATACCGGCCTTTCTGAGTGCTTTAGAAAAAGGCGTAGATGTTTTAGAACTTGACGTTGTGATTTCAAAAGATAAGCAGGTAGTCGTTTCCCACGAGCCATTTATGTCATCGCTTTACGTGCAAACCCCAGCGGGTGACAGCATAAGCAAAAGTGAGGAGAAGAGTTATAATTTATACGAAATGGATTATGACAGCATCCGCCAATTTGATACCGGTTCTAAAGGGAATAAGAATTTTCCGCAGCAGCAGAAAATGAAAACCTACAAACCTTTGCTCAGCGAAATGATAGACAGTGTGGAAACAGAAATCGCAGCAAAAGGTTTGAAACCTGTAAAATATAATATCGAGATTAAGTCTGTTCCTGAAGAATATGGTACTTACCAGCCACAACCGGAAGAATTTGTAGAATTATTAATGCAGGTGATCAAAGAGAAAAAGGTTGAAAACAAGATCAATATTCAATCCTTTGATACAGCACCATTGAATGCTTTACGTAAAAATTATCCCGAGATTGAGATCGCTTATTTAGTAGGTAATGGTCAACTGGAAGAAAATATGCAGGCTTTAGATTTCACTCCGGAAATTTATAGTCCACATTTTGGGATGATCAAAGATTCTTCAGACGTAGTAGCAGTACATCAAAAAGGAATGAAATTAATTCCCTGGACGGTCAATAAAGAAGAAGATATTAAAAAAATGATCGAGCTAGGAGTTGACGGAATTATTACAGATTACCCTGAACGGGTTTTAGAGAAAATATAAAATCGCCCTTTAGTATAGAAAACCCGGTTTAACCGGGTTTTTTTATGACTTATAATTAGGTTTATTTTCAGATTAAGTATAATTACTTATAAATAAGGTTTTTAAAATTATTAACGTAAAAAATACGTTTATTAATATATTTGATTACATTTGGCTTTCGCAAACCTTGTAGTTGGGGTTTGGGAAGAATGTTTTTTTTGAAATAAACATTTATTAGAGAAAATCATTCTGCGAATTGAGTTTAAACTAAATCGATTTAGGAAGATATAGTTTTAATTAACTAAATCCTTTTAGCTGGCTTTTAGTCTTATTCTATATTAATTTAATTTTTTAAAAATGACAATCAATGGGAACAACTTTACTAGGATTAATTAAGCAAATTAGATTTCCGGTATTTGCTGTAATTATGTGTTTATTATTTTCTCAGCAGTCTTTTGCACAAGAAGATATTAAGATTACAGGAAGTGTAACTACGGCAGGACAATACGCTGAACCTTTGCCTTACATAACAATTATTGTTAAAGGCACAACCCGCGGAACTACAACAGATTTTGACGGGAATTTTGAAATCAATGCTCCTTCTAATGCAATCCTCGCATTTAGCTATGTGGGTTTCAAAACGAAAGAAGTGGCTGTAGATGGTCAAAGTGAGATTAATGTGCAATTAGAAGAGGATATTGCCGGTCTTGATGAAGTTGTTGTGACAGGATATTCTACTCAGGATAAAAAATCTATCACCGGGGCTATTTCTACAGTATCTGCAGAGGATTTAGAAAAAGTACATGGGGGGTCCACAGTAAGCTCTGGACTTGCAGGTAAAATACCTGGTGTAAGTTTTAGAATGAATGATGGTCGTCCTGGTGCCAGTGCTTCTATACAAATACGCAATATGGGTACACCCTTATATGTTATTGATGGAATACAACAAGATGAAGGACAGTTTAATAATATTTCTCCTAACGATATTGCCAGCATAACTGTTTTAAAGGATGCATCTGCTGCAATTTACGGTGTGCGAGCGGCTAACGGTGTTGTAGTAGTAACAACTAAAAGAGGAAAAAGAGGGACCCGGAATGCTGTAAATGTAAATGCGTATGTAGGGTGGCAAAACTGGTCTCGATTTCCGGAAACTGTAAATGATTCTTATGAATGGATGAGGGGAAAAGCTGAAGCTGAGATTAATCAGTTTGGATCTACAGCTATTACACAGGAGGAGCTGGAGAAGTACCGTGTAGGTGAAGAACCGGGCTATCAATCTTTTAATTGGAAAGATTTCATAATCAAGAAGAATGCTCCTTTAAGCAATATTAATATTAGTGCAAGTGGTGGTTCAGAAAATATAAACTATTACTTATCTGCAACGCAACTCAAGCAAGAATCAGTATTAGGTGACGAGTTCACTTTTGAACGAAGTAACATACAAAGTAATGTTGATGCAGATATTACAGATCGTCTTAAAGTAGGGGTTCAGATAAACGGTAGAATAGAAACCCGTAAAAATCCCGGTATTCCCGGAGCAGATGATTATTGGTTGCCTCGATTTGCGATTCTTCGTAACCGGCCATTTGAGCGACCTTATGCAAACGATAACCCTGAATATCTTAATGATATAGGTCATAATGAGACTAACTGGGCTCTCCACAATTTTGAAATAGGAGGTTATGCAGAAGATATCTGGAGGGTGTTGCAAACTAACTTTTCAGGTGAATACGATCTTCCATTTATAGAAGGATTAAAAGTTAAGGGTATGTATTCTTACTATATAGCAGATCGTGTATTAAACGGGCATGAATATACATACGACGCTTACACGTATCATCCGGAAGATGATTCATACGAGGCAACCGGTGGTAGCTCTAACCCATGGAGGGAACGCAGAACTAGAAAGGTCTTGAGAAATATCTACCAGGGTCAATTGCAGTATAAAAGAAAATTTGGTGATCATTCGCTAGAAGCTCTTTTTATGATAGAAAGACAAGAAGCGCGTTTTCAAGAGCAATGGGTGCACGCCGTGCCAAAGACAAATACGCTACCACTTATCTATTTTTCTGATACTGATGCTTATGATGACTTAGATGATGAGGAAGCAAGAATTGGTTATATAGGTAGAATAAGCTATAACTATAGAGATAAATATTACATAGAGGCTTCTGCAAGGAGAGATGCTTCCTGGAAGTTTACTCCTCAAAAAAGAGTTGGCTACTTCCCATCTATATCCGCAGGGTGGAGAATTACTGAAGAACCTTTTATAAAAGACTTATTAGGTGATGACAGTGTTCTTGATAATTTTAAAATAAGAGGTTCTTATGGAGTTTTAGGTGATGATGATATTGGTATTGGCGCTTTTGATTACTTAACAGGTTATAATTATAATCAAGGTGTTGCTATTCTTGATGGGAATGCGGTCATAGCGAGTAGAGATAAAGGTCAGCCTATAACAAATATTTCCTGGTTCAAGAGTAAAATTACAGATATTGGGGCAGATTTTTATATGTTCAATAGCAAGCTTTCTGGTTCTGTTGATTACTTCTATAGAAAAAGAACGGGTTTAAGAGGAAGAAAATATGACATTTTAATTCCTAATGAATTAGGGTATGGTCTTCCAGATGAGAATGTAAATAGCGATGCTCAATATGGGATAGAAGGAGCTTTATCTTATTCAGGAGAAATAGGAGAAGTATCATTTAGTGTTTCTGGGAACGCTTCTTTGTCAAGAAGTAAGTTTTTAGAATCGTATAAACCCCGTTTTGATAATTCGTATCAGCGTTACCGGGCTTCTGGCGAAGACAGATATAATACTATTTTTTGGGGATATACTGCAACAGGTCAATTTCAATCACAGGAAGAAATAGATAATTATCCCGTTGACATTGATGGAAGAGGGAACAGCACTTTATTGCCTGGTGATATTATATACAAAGATGTTAACGGGGATAAACGAATTGATGGTTATGATGAAACCCCAATAGGATACAATAATTACAATCCATTAGTGAATTTTGGTCTTAGTTTATATGTGGCTTATAAGGGTATTGATTTTACTGCAGATTTTTCTGGAGCTTCTGGGTATTCATGGAATCAGAACTGGGAGCAGAGATGGGCTTATCAAAACGATGGTGCTCTAAATAAAATATTCTTAGACAGATGGCATCATGCAGATCCTCTCGATCCTACAAGTGAATGGATTCCAGGTAAATATCCTGCACTACGTTATAATGATGGTGGTCATAGTAACTACAACAAGAATTCTACATTCTGGTTACACAATGTGACTTATTTGAGAGCCAGAACGCTGGAGATAGGATATTCTTTACCTCAAAATATATTGGATAAAATCAAAATTCAGAAAGCTAGAGTTTACGTGAATGGTTATAATCTTTTCTCTTTAGATAACCTTAAAGACTTTGGTGTAGACCCTGAAATATCTGACGATAATGGCTTACAGTATCCTCAGAATAAATTCATAAACGTTGGAGTTAACCTTTCTATTTAAAAAATAATTGCAATGAAAAAATATATATACTTTTTATTAATTCCCATGCTTATAGGAAGTTGTACTTCTGATAGTGAATTTCTAGACAGGGAGCCAACTAACATTCTAACACAGGAGCAGGCCTTTGGCAGTCCCGATATAGTGCTATCTATATTAGCAGATTTATATAATCGTTATTATGACTTTGGTACAGTAGAATCATGGCCGTCACTGGCAGACTTTAATGTTTCTTTTTGGTCTGAAGCAGGACAATATGGTCATTTTCAAGATGGAGGCTGGGGTTATGGTGCCTGGGGCACCTGGGACTATGGCTATATAAGAGAAATGAATCTTTTTCTTGAAAGACTAGAGGCTTCCACAAGTATTGACGAAGTGGATAAAACAAGATTCTTAGCTGAAGGGAGATTCCTTAGAGCATCTTATTATTTTACATTGGTAAAGAGAATGGGTGGAGTGCCCTTAATATTAGAGTCAGAAACTTATGATTTTAGCGGAGATGCTACTTATTTGCAACATCCTCGCGAGACAGAAGCTGTAATTTATGATTTCGTAATAAGTGAGGCTGATGCCATTATTGCAGATTTACCTGCAGACACAAACATTAAGTCACGAGCCACAAAAGGGGCAGTTCTCGCAATGAAAGCCAGAGCAGCATTATATGCCGGTTCTATTGCAAAATATGGAGCAACGACGCCTCAGGTTTCATTATCAGGAGGTGAGATTGGTATTCCTGCAGGGAGAGCGAATGAATATTATACTACAGCACTAAATGCGGCACAGGCAATTATCAATGGTGATGCTGGCTCTTATTCCCTTTATAATAAAAAACCAGACCTTTCAGATAATTTTGCCAGTGTTTTCTACGATAAGTCGAACAATCCTGAAGCTATTTTTGTTGAAGACTATAAACTTCAAAGTGGAAAAGTTCACGGTTTTACAATTTCTAATCAACCTAGATATGGTGCTGAGGAGGAAGAAGGAGGCAGAATTAATCCTTCACTTAATTTAGTTCAATCTTTTGAAACTTTAGAAGGAGAATATAAGCCATTACCTGTTGAGGATAATGCCGGTAATCCTATTTATTACAATGATCCTAAAGAACTCTTTGCAGGTAGAGATGCTCGTTTAGAAGGTACTGTAATTGTACCAGGATCTAATTTTAAAGGAAGAGAAGTTGATATTTGGGCAGGAGTACAATTAGCAGATGGTACCGTTGTTAGCGGAGATGCAAGAGGTCAACAGAAAGAGTTGCCAGGTGCCACAGGCCAGGTTCAGGTAGTAGGTTTTGATGGGCCTATTGACGGATTAGAATTTACGGCTCAAACAGGATTTTACATTCGTAAATATCAAGACCCTAAAGCAGGATCTGGTCAACGAGGAACACAGAGTGATGTTTGGTTTATAAGATATAGATATGCTGAAGTTTTATTAAATGCAGCAGAAGCCGCTTTTGAACTAGGTCAGCCAGAAATGGCCGCCGGTTATTTAAATGAGGTACGCTCGAGAGCAGGAATTACAACTACATTAACCGCAGCTGATGTCACTTTCGATAAGATAGTACATGAGCGATTTGTAGAGCTTGCTTTTGAGGGATTACATTTCTTTGACCTTAAAAGATGGCGCCTGGCACATGTAGTTCTTGACGGTACACCTATAGATGAGCAGAATATCACCACAAATATTGGTTCTGCAACAAAAAGGATTACTCAGCCATTAGGAGTATGGCCATATAAATACTACAATCCGGGAGACGCTAACGATGGTAGTTATTTCTATAAAATTGTAAAACCAAACAGAGTGACGGGATCAGATCGTTTTCAACTGGGGAATTACTATTCAGAAATAGGTCAGGATATACTTAATAACAATCCTTTAATAGTTAAAAACCCAAACCAATAAGGGATCTAAATTATATTATTATGAAAATTAAATATTTTATACTTTTT
Source organism: Leeuwenhoekiella sp. A16 (assembly GCF_047946675.1). GTDB lineage: Bacteria > Bacteroidota > Bacteroidia > Flavobacteriales > Flavobacteriaceae > Leeuwenhoekiella. Next base: position 1,338,466 of record NZ_CP172313.1, on the reverse strand, counting down.
GTAGGTTTTGCTTTGGCATTAGTGTCTTGCGAAATAGATAATTATGACGAGCCCGAATCATTTTTTACTGGTCGTGTGGTTTACAATGGTACTCCTATTGAAGTAGGAGCGCGTGAAGTTAGATTCCAACTTTTTCAGCCGGGTTTTGGCAATTTAGCCCCTCTGGATGTTCATTTAGATACAGATGGCTCTTTTAGCGGGAGGTTCTTTGATGGCGATTACAAATTAAAATTTGTCGATGGGCAAGGACCTTTTAAGGCTAATTATGTAAATGAGCAGGCGGGTGATACCATATTTATTCAGATAAAGGGTAATACAGAGATGGATCTTGAGGTCACCCCTTATTATATGGTTAAAAGCTCTCAGTTTAGCGCAACGGGTAACACGGTAAGCGGCTCTATAAGCCTTGATAAAATAATTACGGGAGATGAAGGTAGAGAAATTGAGTATGTCAATCTCTATATAAATGAATCTCAGTTTGTATCAAACAACGATGATTATAATATTGGGCGGGCCCATGTTGAGGTGTCCTCTTTAGATAACCTTGCAGGTTCAATAAACCTTCCAGATGATTACAGTAAAAATTATATATATGCCAGAATGGGAATCAAGATTGCTGGTGTAGAAGATTTACTTTTTTCAGAAGTTACCAAACTAGATTTATAAATTTTAGTATTAGCCAAATCCCGGGGTTGGTCCTAACCCTGGGATTTAAAATTACCTTTGGCACAAGCAAATTAACCTTATTTAATTCCTACTTAAGGTTTTATATAAAATCAGAATTGTGGGCCACTAAGCACCTCACATTTCAACTTAAAACAACTGATAAATACTCAAAAATGAAGAAGCACATATCTTTCTCAATACTCTTGCTACTAGTTTGTGGCTGTTTACATGCCCAACAGCGACAGGCACCGGCATATCCTTTAATAACACATGATCCTAACTTTAGTATTTGGTCATTTGGTGATAATATAAATGCTCAACCTACCACCCACTGGACAGGTAATAACCAGAGTTTAGTGGGTCTGGTTACTGTAGATGGCACAACTTATAGATTCCTTGGCGGAGATGTGAAAAATTATAATGACATCTTACCTGCTGCTAATAACCAGTCCTATTCTGTAAAAATCAGCGAAAAAATGCCCGATAATGGCTGGGAAAAGGCAGGTTTTGACGATAGCTCATGGAAAACAGCAAAAGCTCCTTTTGGAGACAAAAAAAATGTAGGAACACGATGGGCAAGTGAAGATCTATGGTACCGCAGATCATTCGATTTAAAATCTACTTCTTTTGACGATCTTTTTCTCAAATTACATCACGATGATAATGTAGAAGTGTTTTTAAATGGCGAAAAAATCTTTGCTAAAGAGGGCTGGAATGATCAATTTGATTATTTCCCTATTCCAAAGTCAGCTCAGGCAAAACTTAAAAAGAGTGGTAACGTTTTAGCCATCCACGTTAAAAACTCAGCAGGAGGAAGATATTTGGATGCCGGTCTTGCCGAAGTTAAAAAGTCAAAAGCTAATGTAGAGCTTGCCAAACAAATAAATCTCGATCTTACAGCTACACAAACAAGCTATACATTACAATGCGGAGGTATAAATGTAGATCTCACTTTTACATCACCTCTATTGATGGATGATCTTGATTTATTAGCTCGCCCTGTTAGCTATGTTTCTGTAAAAACCACTCCTAACGATAACAAAACCCACGATATACAGGTGTATTTTGGGGCATCATCAACTATTGCTGCAAATGACTCAAGTCAAACAATCACAACTTCTGCAGGCAGTACTTCTGGTTTGTCATTTTTAAAAGCAGGTACTCAGGAGCAGCCTGTTTTAGAGAAAAAAGGAGATAACTTAAGGATTGATTGGGGTTATATGTATGTCGCTACACCAAAAGAAGCTAATGCAAAGCAAAATGTATCATTGGCTTCTGCAGCAGCAACACAGTTTATGAGTAATTCCTTAAAAGCTTCAGAGAAGACGGGGACAGATTTAATGCTAAATACTGTTTTTCCTAAAGAAAAAATTTCTGCAGAAAAAGAGCATTTAATTTTATTAGGATACGATGATATATATTCTATTAATTATTTTGGAACTCAATTGCGACCATGGTGGAATATTGACGGAAAAAACAGCATAGAGAAGGAGTTGCAGCTAGCATATTCTGATTACGACAAAGTAATACAGAAATGTACAGATTTTGATACAAAAATGTACAAGGATGGCTTGAAAGCTGGTGGTAAGGAATATGCTGAAATACTAGAAATAGGATATCGCCAGGCAATTGCAGCACATAAACTTACAAAAAGTCCTGACGGGGAGATTCTTTTTCTTTCTAAAGAGAATTTTAGCAATGGCTCTGTAAACACAGTAGATGTCACCTATCCTTCAGCACCACTATTCCTGATTTATAATCCAGATCTGTTGAAAGGAATGTTAAACGGCATTTTTTATTATTCTGAAAGCGGTAAGTGGAAAAAGCCTTTTCCTGCGCATGATCTTGGTACATACCCTATCGCTACAGGGCAAACCTATGGTGAAGATATGCCGGTAGAAGAGTCTGGAAATATGGTTGTGCTTACGGCTGCAATCGCTAAGGCAGAAGGAAATGCAGACTATGCAAAGAAGCATTGGGAAACACTTACTATCTGGGCAGATTATCTTACTGAAGCTGGTCTGGATCCTGCAAACCAGCTATCTACTGATGATTTTTCAGGCCATTTAGCACGAAATGCTAATCTCGCAGTGAAAGCTATCGTTGGCGTTGGTGGATACGGATATATGGCAGAACTATTAGGTAAAAATGAAGATGCAAAAAAATATAGCCAAATGGCTAAAACCATGGCTAAAAAATGGATGACTCTGGCAGATGCCGGTGATCATTATGCTTTGACGTATGATGATAAAAGTACCTGGAGCCAGAAATATAATTTAGTTTGGGATAAATTAATAGGTCTGGATATTTTCCCTAAGGAGGTATTTAAAAAAGAAATCAAATACTATTTGACAAAACAAAATGATTATGGTCTTCCACTTGATAATCGTGCTGATTATTCAAAATCAGACTGGATTATATGGACGGCCACACTTGCAGATGATGAGGCTACATTTGAGAAAATAGCTGATCCTGTTTACAAGTTTGCTATAGAAACAGGAGGCAGAGTACCTATGAGTGATTGGCATTTTACGAGCAGTGGAGATGTAAGAGGTTTTCAGGCGCGTAGTGTTGTGGGCGGCTATTTCATAAAACTTTTAGAAAAAAACTGGGACTAGATTTCTAAGTGTTAACACGAGTAATTTCAGATCATCTTGAGAATAAAGTATTAAATAAAAAGACACTATGAAGAGCATTCAACTACATAAAATGTTGCTTATAGGAATACTTGCTTTTATCCAGGCAAGTGTTTTTGCGCAGTGGGAACCGGCGGGCAATAAGATAAAAACAGAATGGGCAGAAGAAGTTAATCCTGAACAGGTTTTGAAGGAATATCCACGTCCTATAATGCAAAGAACAGAATGGAAAAACCTAAATGGTCTCTGGGATTACACTATACAGCCTAGCGGAAAAACAGCACCTCAAAAAAGTGATGGGCAAATTTTAGTTCCTTTTGCAGTTGAATCCAGCCTGTCTGGAGTGATGAAAAATGTGGGTAGTGAGAATGAAGTTTGGTATAAGACTGATTTTGTAATTCCAAAGAGTTGGAAGGGGAAGAACATACTTTTAAATTTTGGCGCTATTGACTGGCAGGCAGATATATGGCTAAATGATATTAAGGTAGGAAGTCACAAAGGAGGATATGATTCCTTCTCGTTAGATATTACTCCTTTTCTAAGTAAAGACAAAAGTCAACAATTAACTGTGCGAGTATGGGATCCTAGCGATGAAGGACCACAGCCCAGAGGTAAGCAGGTGAAGAATCCTGAAGGAATATGGTATACTCCTGTTACCGGGATTTGGCAAACTGTCTGGATTGAACCTGTAAGCGCGTCTAGCTTTGAAAGCTTGAGATTTGTCCCAGATATCGATAATGATCTTGTGCATGTATCTGCTGTAGGAAGAAATTCTTCTTATGGCGATATTGTAGAAGTAACAGTTTATGATGATGGCCAGGAAATTAGCAAAACCAGATCTGTTTTAGGAGAAGACTTTGACATTCATGTCAAAGAGCCTAAGCTATGGTCTCCAGAATCCCCTTTTTTATACAGAACTATGATAAGACTCATTAACAATGATAAGGTTAAGGATGAGGTGAAAAGTTATTTTGCAATGCGTAAAATATCGTCAAAACGGGATGATAATGGTATAGTGAGGATGCAATTGAATAACAAAGATTATTTTCAATTTGGTCCTTTAGATCAGGGTTGGTGGCCTGATGGTCTCTACACCGCTCCTACAGATGAAGCTTTAAAATCTGACATAATTAAAACTAAGGAGCTTGGTTTTAATATGATACGTAAACATGTAAAGGTAGAGCCTGCGCGTTGGTACACACACTGTGATGAATTAGGTATTTTAGTATGGCAGGATATGCCTAATGGAGGAAGGGGTCCTGGCTGGCAATCCCGTGATTTCTTTAAAGGAAGTGAAGACCAACGTAGTGATGCGTCTGAAGCAATTTATCGTAAAGAATGGAAAGCTATTATGAATGAATTGTATTCTTATCCCAGTATTGTAGTGTGGGTTCCTTTTAATGAAGCGTGGGGCCAATTTGATACAGAGGAGATTACTGCCTGGACTAAACAAAATGATCCTTCTCGATTGGTGAATTCTGCCAGCGGCGGGAATCATTTTCAAACTGGCGATATTTTAGACCTGCATAATTATCCTGGGCCTGATCTCTATTTATACGATGCAGAGCGAGTAACAGTATTAGGAGAATATGGCGGGATAGGTCTCCCGTTAGAAGATCATTTATGGAAGACAGATAATAACTGGGGTTACGTTCAATTCAAAAATTCTGATGAGGTAACACAGGAGTATATAAAATTCTCAACGAAACTTTCCCAACTAGTTAAAGCAGGATTCTCTGCTGCGGTATATACCCAGACCACAGATGTAGAAGGAGAGGTTAATGGTTTAATGACCTATGATCGTAAAATAGATAAAGTAGACATTCAACAGATCCGAAAAGCAAATCAGGATGTTATTAATACTTTAGATTAAGTATGAGAAATACTCAATTAACTGTATTAAGACATCTTTTGTTTTATGTGTTTGTTGTTCTCGCCGGGTGTAAAGAGCGGCCTGAGAGTAAGGAGGATTTGAGTAATATTAGTAAAAGTGTAAAAGAAACTTTTACAAATCCCATTTTGACTTCCGGGGCTGATCCATACAGTACATATGTGAATGGTTATTATTACTATACAAACACATTAGGTAATCGTCTGGTTATATGGAAAACTAAAAACCTGGCAGATTTGTCCTCTGCCCAGAAAAAAACAATATGGATTCCACCAAGTGACACCTTATTCTCTAAAGAAATTTGGGCTCCTGAAATTCATCATATTAATAACAAGTGGTATGTATATTTTGCTGCAGATGATGGTAATAATGACAATCACAGGATGTATGCTATTGAGAATATATCAGACGATCCTTTAACTGATCAATGGGAATTTAAAGGAAAAATCGCCGCACCTTCTGATAAATGGGCTATTGATGGCAATGTCTTTGAATATAAAGAGCAATTGTACATGATATGGTCTGGATGGGATGGTGATGAGAATGGTACTCAAAATATCTACATAGCTAAGATGGAAAACCCGTATACCATAGAAGGAGAGCGGGTTAAAATTGCGACACCCACTTATGAGTGGGAAAAACATGGGGATTTGGGCGAAAATTCAGAGCCTCCACACGTGAATGTCAATGAAGGACCACAGTTTCTTTCTCACCATGATTCAGTTTTTATTGTCTTTTCGGCAAGTGGATGTTGGACAGATTTTTACAGTCTGGGTTTATTGCAGTTTAATGGTTCTGGTAATTTGCTAGATGCTTCGGCATGGGTAAAAAATCCTAGGCCATTTTTTAAGCAATCTCCTGACAATTCAGTTTATGCACCAGGGCATAATTCCTTTTTTAAATCTCCAGATGGAAAAGAAGACTGGATACTTTACCACGCTAATTCAAACCCGGGAGACGGTTGCGGTGGAAAGCGCTCTCCTCGTATGCAAAAAATTAACTGGAACAACGATGGGACACCTGATCTGGGAGCCCCGGTTACTGAAAAAACAGTATTAGAAATTCCTTCGGGAACAAAATAATAAGCTATGCAATTGAAAAAAATTATATCATTCGCAGTAATGTTATGTGTTATCTGCTCTTGTAAAAACAAAGCAACTAAAACAGAAGATGAAGAGATATCATCTAAACAAGTGATACTTCAGGCGTCAAAGACAAACTTGAAATTACAGGGTTTTGATACAATAATAGACAATAAAAAGGCAGGCTTATACTGGTTAAACAACGATAGTATAATTGCGGCATTTACAAATTACGGAGGGCGTCTTGTAGGGTTATGGGTGCCAGATAAAAATGGAAAAATGACAGATGTTGTGGTGGGAATGAATAGTGCCACTGCTTATGCAAATTCTACAGAGCCTTATTTTGGAGCTACTATAGGTCGCGTAGGTAATCGTATAGCTAAAGGAAATTTTGCTTTAAACGGAAAGAATTACACCATTCCTACAAATAATAATGGGAATACCTTACATGGTGGAAATAAAGGATTTCAATATGTTGTTTTTGACGCTTCACAACCCGATGAAAAGACATTGGTGTTACAGTATAAATCTCCTGATGGGGAAGAAGGTTTTCCGGGAAATCTCAATGTGAAAGTGACGTATTCTTTGACCAGTGATCGAGCTGTAAAAATGGAATACGAAGCCACAACAGATCAGCCTACACCTGTGAATTTGACAAATCATGCTTTCTTTAATCTCAATGGCGAAGGAAGCGGATCAATTCTAAATCATCGTGTTCAAATCTATGCTGATAAATTTACTCCTGTTGATGGTGGACTTATTCCTTCAGGAGAATTGAGAAATGTAGCCAACACTCCTTTCGATTTTACTGATGCGCATACCATAGGCGAGCGCATAAAAACTGAAAATAAACAGTTAGAAAATGGTGGCGGATATGATCATAATTTTGTGCTGAATGCAAATCAGGGAGAAGAGATGAATCATGCTGCAACAGTAATCGGCGATAAATCGGGTATAGAAATGAATATTTATACTCAGGAACCCGGATTGCAGTTCTACAGCGGAAATTTTATGCAGTCTAAAAACAGTTTTAAGTCTGGGGCAACTGATGACTACCGTACTTCTTTTGCTATGGAAACGCAGCATTTTCCCGATGCGCCTAATCAGCCTAAATTCCCTTCTATTATTTTAAATCCCGGCGATGTGTATCATACCATTTCTATTTATCGATTTGATATTCAGCAATAGAATGTCTTTTTAATTTAAAATCAAGGATATGATTCTAAAGCAATTAATAAATAGTAGGGGCACAATGCTATTTATAGGTATTTCATTTTTATTAGTAAGCTCCTGCAATTCTAATAAAGAGAATGTAGCACATCAGGATATTCAGGTTGTATCAATCCCAGATACGAGTACTGTAAATGTAAATTACATTAGTAATCGTAAGCCTCTTGAACCCAGTGTTCTTATCAAACTTCCCGTAGGAGCCATAAAACCAGAAAATTGGCTGCAAGAAACCCTAAAACGGCAGGCAAACGGGCTTATGGGCAACCTTGGTGAAATAAGTGCATGGTTGCAGGAAAAAGATAATGCCTGGTTAGCAGAAAATGGTATAGGATCCTGGGGGTGGGAAGAAGTTCCTTATTGGTTAAAAGGTTATGGTAATACTGCTTACATTCTGGAAGATGAAGCGATGCTAAAAGAATCACGTAAATGGATTGAAGCAGCAATAGCGAGTCAACGACTAGATGGTAATTTTGGTCCTAAAAGCATCGGTGAAGACGGGACTCAGGATTTTTGGGCAAATATGATTATGCTTTATTGTTTGCAATCCTATTATGAGTACGCTAACGATGAGCGTGTAATTGATCTTATGTCAAACTATTTTAAATATCAATTGAATGTACCTGATGATCAATTTCTTTCTAAAAGCCATTACTGGCAGCGTGTGAGAGGAGGGGATAATCTTTATAGTGTAGTATGGCTATACAATCGTACAGGAGAGAAATGGTTACTTGATTTAATAGAAAAAATACATAGAAATACTGCGCCGTGGGAAAAAAGGGATAATACGCTTGATGAAATAAACAACTGGAAAGAAAAACGTGAAGGTAATGAGTGGCCATCATGGTATGCTAATCTGGTAGACTGGCATAATGTAAATATAGCTCAGGGATTTAGAGAGCCTGCGCAGTATTATCAATTAAGTCATGATAAGAATGATCTAAAGGCTACCTATGATGATTTTAAAATAGTAAGAGATCATTTTGGTCAGGTTCCTGGAGGTATGTTTGGTGCTGATGAAAACGCCAGACCTGGTTATAGTGATCCTCGACAAGGTATAGAAACCTGTGGTGTAGTAGAGCAAATGAACTCAGATGAGCACCTTTTAAGAATCACCGGAGATATTTTTTGGGCAGATCATGCCGAGGAAGTTACATTCAATACCCTTCCAGCAACTATGATGCCTGATCTGAAATCCCTTAGGTATATTACAAGCCCCAACATGGTGATGAATGATGATCAAAACCACCGGCCAGGGATTATGAATGACGGTCCATTCTTAATGATGAACCCGTTTAGTTCAAGATGCTGCCAGCATAACCATGGTCAGGGATGGCCTTATTTAATCGAAAATCTATGGATGGCCACTCCGGATAATGGTTTAGCAGCCGTAATTTATGCGCCATCTACCGTTTCTGCTAATGTCGCCGAAGGTAAAAATATTACAGTAACATCAAAGACTAACTACCCTTTTGAGCAAGACATTAACTTTACTTTACATACGCAGGAAAAGGATTTAGAATTCCCGTTTTATTTCAGAATTCCTGCATGGGCAGACACAGCTTCAATTTTAATAAATGGTAAAGCAATAGAGGTTACGCCTGAAGCTGGTAAATATATACGCATAGATAGAATTTGGGATGATGGAGATGAGGTTACATTGTCATTGCCTAAAGAACTTCATGTGCGCAGGTGGGAACAGAATCAAAATAGTGTAAGTGTAGATTATGGGCCTCTTACATTCAGCCTTAAAATTGGCGAAGATTATGAGCGAAAAGAAAGTGATAAGACGGCCATAGGAGATTCAAAATGGCAGGAAGGTGTAGATAAGGAAAATTGGCCTTCCTATGAAATTCATCCTACAACCCCATGGAATTATGGATTAGTGTTGAATAAAGAAAATCCTGAAGAGTCTTTTACTATTGAAAAAAGAGAATGGCCTAAAAGTAATTTTCCCTTTACTCCAGAGGATGTGCCTTTTGTCATAAAAGTCAAAGCAAAACAAATACCTGAATGGACCGTAGATCAATACGGTCTGGCGGGAGAATTACAATCAAGTCCTGTACGCTCAGTACAGAAAACTGAAACCGTAGAATTGATTCCTATGGGTGCTGCACGTCTGCGTATTAGTTCTTTTCCGGTAATAGGAGAGGGTGAGAATGCCCATGACTGGAGAAAAACAAAATAAATTCAGCTCTTATTATATTAAAAGGGAGCTAAAGGCAATACGTATTCCTAAGCAAAACTAGTCAGGTTACAGTAATTTGTTTACAGCAACTAAACTAAAAAGACCTGCCAGGTGCTTAAAACCTGGCAGGTCTTTTCTTATCAATTCTTCTATATTTTTATTCGGTTTTCCCGAGCAGGCTTTTGTTAAAGAGATTTAAGATGCGTTTATACTCATCTGTCCAGCTGCTGGGTTCTACAAAGCTATGACTTTCTACAGGGAAGATTGCCATTTGCCAATTGTCTTTCCCAAGTTCTATTAAGCGTTGATTTAAGCGCACCACATCCTGAAAATGCACATTAGTGTCAACCATACCGTGTTCAATAAGGAGATCTCCTTTTAAACCTTCAGCAAAATAGATAGGAGATGACCGGCGATAGGCGATAGGGTCATCTGACGGTTCATTAAGGATATTTGATGTATAACCGTGATTATAATGTGCCCAGTCTGTTACAGAGCGCAAAGCAGCCCCCGCTTTAAAAGTATCTGGAGCGGTAAAAAGCGCCATTAAGGTCATAAAACCTCCATAACTACCGCCATAAATACCAACTTTATCAGGATCAATATCATAATTTTCGATTAGGTATTTTACGCCATCAACTTGATCGCTCAGGTCTTTTCCTCCCATATGGCGGTAAATTGCAGTTCTCCAGTCACGCCCATAACCGGCACTTCCGCGGTAATCTATATCAATTACAGTGTACCCAAGATCTGTAAGCATATTATTAAACATATATTCACGGAAGTAGCTTGACCACCATTTGTGTACATTTTGAAGATACCCGGCGCCATGTACAAAGACCACTGCCGCGTTATTCTTGGCAGCCGCATCAGGAACATACAATCTGGCAGGAACCATAGTGCCGTCTTCAGCTTTAAAGTTCACCTGTTTTGGGTCTCTCCAGACATAGCTTTTAAAAGCTTCAGATTGGCCGTGGGTGAGTTGTTGCGCTTCAGTTTTAGCACTGTTTTTTTTGAAATATAGTTCCCAAGGCTTATTGCTATATGAATAGAGAATTGCCATATATTTTTCATCAGGTGAAAGATGAACTTCATTGTTTCCTGTCATCGAGGTGAGCTTTGTCATTTTATCACCCATGACAGGCATTTTATAAAAATGACGCTCTCCCGCACCAACTTCTGATGTGGTCAAATACCAGGTTTTTTTATCATTTGACAAAAACGGATCAAAAACTTCATATTTTCCCGGAGTCAAATCTTTTTTAGTTCCTGTAGTAACATCCAGAATATATAAATGAGAAAAACCATTTTCTTCAGACTGAAAATAAATATGTTTATTATCGGGAAGCCAACCTAGAGTTCCCCCGCCAAAACTCCATCCTATGCCAGGACCGGCGACCCAGGCTTCGTCACGCTGGCGATCTAAATTTTTAAGCGTGCCGTCATTCAGGTTGAGTTCTGCTATCCAGCGGTCCTTATTATCTTTAGAACGTATGTTCACCACTGCTTTACTTCCGTCAGGAGAAAATTCGGCGCTTGAAAAGATGACATCGCGCACTTTTTCTTCCCATTCTTTATCGGGATAATCTTTTACATAATCTGGTAAATCCTTAATCCCGGGGAGGTCATCGGTTTTAACCATATAAACAGTATCTTTTTTAACGTCGTAAATAGCCAGCTCGACTTCAGTTTTATCATCGCCCACTTTACTACGCGTGTGGATGTCTGTAGTATAACCAGTTTCATCAACATAATTGGGAACTTCTGTTCCTTCGCCTCGATCTCGTTTAATAAGATTAAATGTGATATAATCAGCTGTAGGAGAAACTGTTAATTCGTTAATGGATTTATCGCCGAGATAAAAAGCAAAGGGCTCTTTTTCTTCAGTAGCTTCATTGTAAGCTTTGCTATTTTCACTGTTATCTTTGCGTTCTTTAACGATCTGTAATAACTCCAGATTTTCATCTTCAAGCCATTGATCTTTATCAGATAGTTTTTTCTCCTTGTCTTTGGGAGCATCGCCGCCCTGAATATTAGTAAGTCTATCCAGGCTTCCATTTTTTAAGTCATAAACGTAAGCATTGTCTTTATATTCAAAAGCGATTTTATTCTCATCTTTTAGAAAAACGGGACTTTGTATGCGCCCATCAAGTTCAATGAGTTGGCGGGATTGATCTTTTTTTATATCATAGAGAAATAAAGTACCGTTGTCTGTATATAGCTCTTGCGTTTTGCCTTTATTAAAACTGCTGCCGTATGGCGAAATCAATTTTCTTTTTTCGCTTAAGCTTACCTTTTCAATTTTATCTAGCGAATTGATATTTATCTTGTAAAGAGAATCAGCAGGATTCTTCTCAGGATTGTAATCAAAATAGATGTTTTCACTTTGAGCACCCCAATGTATATCTGACGGGAAAGTGCCCATCCATTGAGGGTCCTGCATTATTTTTTCTACTGAAAGTTCGCTGGTTTGCGAAAAACCGGAAGCTGTTACACTAATAAAAAAAAGGAAGGTTAAAACTTGTGACAGGGGTGAAGTAAACGTGATCATATATTGCGGTATAGAGCTTATAAAGTACAAGCAATATACAGAAATTGAAAGTTTACTAATGCAGAAAAATCGGTGTGATTCTGCTAAAAATCGGGTTCTTTGATAAGAAAATCGGCAAAAATGGAAGGTACATTATAGAATTGCTTTAAAAACAAAAAAGCCTCACCTGTTTTAGGTAAAGCTTCTCAATGGTTCTTACTACAAAACCACGTCCTGAATTATCAGGAACAACACAACGCTCTTGATTTCTAATAAAAGAAAAAAGCGGTCTGGACGGGACTCGAACCCGTCCCCAAAGCATTGGGGATGACAGGCATTAATTCTTTAAATCGTTTAAAGGGGAGTTAATCAGATTTTTGATTTGTTGCTTGCTATATTTTTTGAGTTTCTTTTCTCGAATGAGCGCTTCTCGTTTAGTTTGAAAAGTTTGTATAAAAACTAATTCCCACGGTCCTTTTCCTGAAGTGTATCTGCTTTGATCCAGATTATGTTGCGTAAGTCTTTTATGAGGGTTAGCAGAACTTCCGCGGTAGTAAATTCCCTGAGATTGGGAAAGGATGATGTATACGTAATATTCCATAGTTGGCCTAAAACAAAAAAGCCTCACCTGTTTTAGGTAAAGCTTCTCAATGGTTCTTACTACAAAACCACGTCCTGAATTATCAGGAACAACACAACGCTCTTGATTTCTAATAAAAGAAAAAAGCGGTCTGGACGGGACTCGAACCCGCGACCCCATGCGTGACAGGCATGTATTCTAACCAGCTGAACTACCAGACCATTAATTTTAAGAACTTGCTTTCTAAAACCACATCAGCGGTTCCTTTCTTGCGGATGCAAATATACACCGTCTTTTAGAGTACACAAACTATTTTTGAAAAAATTTTAGCTTATAAAAATTTCTGTCTTTCTATTAAAAAATTGCTAAGTATAGCAGCAAAACCTTTCTGTATGTTAGCATCCACATACTTAATGTTATACCGGGCGCATCGCAACTTTAAAGCATCAAAATAAACCTTGACATCGCTGGCATATTCCTGTTTAATATTATCTGCAAATACATCAATTGAGTCTCCGGTTTCTACATCTATGAATCTTTTAGGTGCATTATCGAAGTCAAAATTTAGCTCTTTATCGCCATCGTAGGTGTGAAACAGAACAACTTCATGCTTATTATACTTTAAATGCTGAAGCGCTGCAAACATCGTTTCCTGATCTTTTTCGTTTTGAAACATATCGCTGAATAAGAAAACCAGTGAACGTCTCTTAAGTTTTTCAGCTATAAGATGCAGGTTGGCATATGTATCTGTCTTTACCTGCTGCCTCTTGCGTACTATTATTTGATTAAGCTGGTCAAGCAGCATGTGATGGTGACGCTCGCTACCTTTTTCAGGCGCATAAAAATCGTAAGTCTCACTATAAATACTCAGTCCTACAGCATCGCGTTGCTTTTTCATAAGCTGCATTATAGCAGCAGATGCTAAAACTGAAAAGGATATTTTATTAACCTTATTAAGGTCATTAGCTTGCAGAACAGGATAGTGCATAGAGCTGCTATTGTCTATAATTAAATGACATCGCAGATTGGTTTCTTCTTCGTAACGCTTAGTGTAAAGTTTGTCTGTACGGGCAAAAAGCTTCCAGTCTATATGTTTTGTGCTTTCGCCGGTGTTATAGACTTTGTGTTCGGCAAATTCTGCAGAAAAACCGTGAAAGGGGCTTTTGTGCATCCCGGAAATGAAACCTTCAACAACCTGACCTGCCAGCAGCTCGAGGTTGTTGAATCCTGTGATTTCATTAAGTTTTGCCTGAATATTCAAAGTTGAGTTTATTTCGCAATAGCATCTACAATGCCATAGGCAACAGACTCGTCTGCACCCATCCAGTGGTCGCGGTTAAAGTCTTTCATCACTTTTTCAAAAGTCTGGCCACAGTTATCTGCCAGAATTTGAGCACTAAGTTCTTTAGTTTTTAAAATTTCCATAGCAGTAATTTCTATATCACTTGCCTGGCCACGGGCCCCACCGCTAGGTTGATGTATCATAACACGCGCATGAGGTTGTATAAACCTGCGACCTTTCTCGCCTACAGATAGTAAGATGCTTCCCATACTTGCAGCCAGACCTGTACATATTGTAGAAACCGGGCTTTTTATAGATTTTATCGTGTCATAAATAGAAAAACCAGCGGTTACGTAACCACCGGGACTGTTTATGTAAAATTGAATTTCATCATTGCTTATGGCATCTAAGTAGAGAAGACGATCTACTACATGTTTAGCAGATTTATCGTCTACCTGACCCCATAAAAATACTTTACGTTCATCAAGCAATTTTGAATCTATAAGATCTTGCGCTTTCGCTTTTTTATTATCCATGATTTTTTATTTAATCTTATTATTTATCCGGTTTACCAGATAGGACTTTCAAATATCGATTATTTTTAGGAGCTTTTAAAAAATGAAGTTCCATGGTCGCCATTTAATTAACTGGCACTTTGTCGATACTCTACTTTAGTTATTGTTCTAAAATAAAAAAGGTTTGGCTTTAAGCCAAACCTTATATTCTTATAAAGCTTTAGAGCTTATAGTAAATTGTCAATAGCTTCTGTGTAAACATTTTTAGGAGCTACACCTACCTGACGTCCTACAAGTTCACCTTTTTGAAACATCAATACAGTAGGAATATTTCTTACGCCATATTTTGCAGCAAATTCCTGATTAGCATCTACATCTACCTTGCCTATAATGGCCTTGCCTTCATATTCTTTGCTTATCTCTTCAATAACCGGGCCTACCATTCTACAAGGTCCACACCATGCTGCCCAAAAATCTACTAATACGGGTTTATCTGATTGCAACACAGTTTCGTCAAAGGTTGCGTCTGTTATTTCTAATGCCATAATAACTTCTATGTTTAATTTATATATGCAAAATTAGTCAATTATTATTCCAAAGCTTACATCTGCCAAATTAGATTTGACTATCTCAGCATCAGTTAATCTAATTTATAAGTTTAATCTCAATATTGAAATTTAAAGTTGCTACAATTAATTGAGTTTATAATTTATATTTTGTTGTTCCAGTAATTGAAGAAGCTCTGAACAGATTCTTACTTTTTTGCGTCTACTTGGCATATGCAGAGAGATTTGCTCTTTGGGTTCAAAAACATAAAAGTGTAATGATTGATCACCTCTATGGTGAAAAAGTATCTCCTTTATAGTGTCTATTTTCTGCTCTTGAACATCTTTAATGTCAAGATTTATTGTCAGCTTTTTACCATAAGTTTCCATGACATCCTGTAGCTGCATAAAACTGTTGAACTGTAAACGAGGATCACCTTTCTTCCCGGTGTCACGGTTAACCCAGCCTTCTTTTACAAAAACCTTCATGTGTACAAAGCTATTTGGGATCAGGAAGTGTCTAAATTTTAAGTAGTCTTCGCCAAACATTCTAAACTCAAAAGAATCGTCAAAATCTTCTACAGTAAAGGCAGCCCAGCCTTTTCCATTTTTAGAAACCCTGTGCTGAATATCGGTTATTACTCCGCCAAAAGTGAGTTCCCTGTTCAAAAAATCGTTCAAATAGTTGAAATTATTTACCTTAGCATTGCAAAAATTGTCCATTTCCAGCTTAAAATCGTCTAGAGGATGACCAGAAATATAGATTCCCACAACGTCTTTTTCACGCTTTAATTTCTCCATCGTTCCCCATTCTTCGCACGGCGGAACTATAGGTTCAGGTATTTGCACTTCGCTTGCGTCACCAAAAAGGCTAACCTGTGACGAATTTTCATTCTCCTGAAACTTAGCTCCGTATTTCACAGCTTTTTCAAGAAAGGTTATTCCGTCACCTTCGTCTTTAAAATATTGCGCTCTGTGAGTGACATTAAAACTGTCAAAACCTCCCGCTAGAGCCAAACTTTCAAAAGCTTTTTTATTGGCTGCTCGCAGATCTATACGTTTAGCAAGATCAAAAACGCTGCGGTAAGGCCCATCTGCTCTGCAATCTACAATTGTTTTTACTGCATTTGCGCCCACTCCTTTTACAGCACCCATGCCAAAGCGTATAGCGCCTCTGTCGTTTACAGTAAATTTCCTGAAAGATTCATTCACATCTGGACCTAAAACCTCAAGGCCCATACGGCGACATTCTTCCATAAAGAAAGTCACCTGTTTTATGTCATTCATGTTGTTAGACAATACTGCTGCCATATATTCTGCCGGGTAGTGTGCCTTACAATATGCAGTCTGATAAGCAATCCACGCATAGCAGGTTGAATGCGATTTGTTGAATGCGTAAGCAGCAAAAGCTTCCCAATCTTTCCAAATCTTCTCTAGTATTTCTCTTGGGTGTCCATTTTTCTCACCGCCATCAAGAAATTGAGGTTTAAGTTTTTGCAGCAGGGCAAAAATCTTTTTACCCATCGCTTTTCGCAGAACATCTGCATCACCTTTACTAAAACCTGCCAGCTTTTGTGAGAGGAGCATCACTTGCTCCTGATAAACAGTAATACCGTAGGTTTCTTCAAGATATTCCTGCATGTCTGCAAGATCATAAGTGATCTCTTCATCACCATGTTTACGCGCGATAAAACTGGGGATATACTCCATTGGTCCCGGGCGATACAATGCGTTCATTGCAATAAGATCCTCAAAAACCGTAGGTTTTAAGGCTTGCATGTGTTTTTGCATTCCGGGAGATTCATACTGAAATATCCCTATAGTATCTCCTCGCTGAAAGAGTTCATAAGTTTTTACATCGTCAAGCGGAAAATTATCCGGATCGAGATCAATATCATGTTTGATCTTTACCAGCTTAACCGTGTCTTTTATAAGTGTAAGGGTCTTAAGACCCAAAAAGTCCATCTTTAGCAGACCAGCTTCCTCAACAACACTGTTATCAAATTGAGTTACATAAAGATCTGAATCTTTCGCTGTAGCGACGGGAACAAAATTTGTTATATCATCTGGCGTGATAATAACACCGCAGGCATGAATACCGGTATTACGTACAGAGCCTTCAAGCTGGTGCGCTTGTCTCAAAGTCTGCCCTTCAAGATCATTTCCTTCAGAAAGTGATATAAGTTCGTTGACTTTTACAAGATCATCAGAACGGAATTTTTTCTTTAGATCTGCATCAGATTGACCAAAGATCTTATTGAGCTTAGACATATTAGGAATAAGCTTGGCAATACGGTCTGCATCACCTAATGGCAGGTCCAGAACACGCGCGGTATCACGTATAGATGATTTTGCAGCCATGGTGCCATAAGTAATAATCTGAGCCACTTGATTAGCGCCATACTTCTCTATCACATAATCCATCACGCGGCTACGCCCTTCATCATCAAAATCGATATCAATATCGGGCATGCTCACCCTGTCAGGATTAAGAAAACGCTCAAAAAGAAGATCATACTTAAGCGGGTCTATATTAGTGATCCATAAACAATAGGCAACCACACTTCCTGCGGCAGAACCACGTCCCGGCCCAACAGAAACTCCCATTTTGCGAGCTTCCCTAATAAAATCTTCTACGATAAGAAAGTAACCTGGATACCCCGTATTTTCTATTACACTAAGTTCAAAATCCAGCCGGTCTATAACCGTTTGTGAAAGCTCGCCATATCGTCTTTTAGCACCTTCATAGGTAATATGTCTCAGGTATTTGTTTTCACCTCTTTTGCCGCCGTCAGTTTTGTCTTCTGTGACGAGAAATTCTTCCGGTATTGTAAAGGCGGGAAGCAATACGTTACGCGCAAGTGTAAAAGGTTCAATCTTATCTACAACTTCCTGAACATTGCTAATAGCATCGGGCAAATCTTTAAAGAGCGCTTTCATTTCTTCAGCATCCTTAAAGTAATACTCATCGTTTGGCAGGCCATAACGATAACCTCGTCCTCTTCCTTTTGGTGTGGCTACTTTCTCACCATCTTTTACGCAAAGAAGTATATCATGCGCGTCTGCATCGCTTTTATTGATGTAAAATGTATTGTTAGTCGCAACAAGTTTCACCTCGTGTTTTTGAGCAAAATCTATCAATACCTGATTTACCCTATTTTCATCTTCCTGCCCGTGGCGCATGATCTCGAGATAGAGATCGTCGTTAAATGTTTCCTTCCACCAGAGTAATGCTTCTTCAGCTTGTTTCTCACCTACGTTGAGAATTTTACTGGGTACTTCACCGTAAAGGTTACCTGTAAGTACAATAAGATCTTCCTTGTACCTTTCAACAATTGTTCTGTCTATTCTTGGCACATAATAAAAACCATCTGTGTATGCCAGAGAAGCCATTTTTGCCAGATTGTGATAGCCGTTTTTGTTTTTCGCTATAAAAACAATCTGATAACCATTGTCTTTTTGAGATTTATTAGTGTGATCAAGACATACGTTGAGCTCTACACCCACGATGGGTTTAATAAAGTTTTCTGTAGGAGCGAGACCTTCTTCTTCTAACTCTTTATTTTTCTTTTGCGCTGCCGTGTTATGGGCTGTAATTGCTTTCACGAAATGAAAAGCTCCCATCATATTGCCTGTGTCTGTGATAGCGACACCTGGCATTTCATTTTTCTTGGCCGCTACAACTAAATCCTGAATACTTGCGGTTGACTGAAGGATAGAAAATTGAGAATGATTATGCAGATGCACAAAATCTACTTTAGCAAGCTGCTCAATATTTTCTTTTATCTCCTCACGGGAGATATCGTTTTTATCGGCTTTTTGTAAAGCGCGACGTATTTCGTCTGAAGCTGCTTTGAGATTTATATGCTTAAGCCCGATTAATTGAAAAGGCTGCGGATTAACCTCTGTAAAGTTTTCAAAATAATCTGCCGGGACATCAAGCTGTTCTTGCGTAAACATGCGTCTGCGTACCAGCTCAAAGAAGCAACGTGTTGTTGCCTCTACATCTGCGGTAGCATTGTGAGCCTCATTAAACGGTTGGGCAAATAAATACTTATGTAATTCTGTTAAAGTGGGTAGTTTAAATTTACCGCCTCGCCCTCCCGGGATCTGGCATAATTGTGCGGTAACTTCTGTACACGTATCGAGAACAGACAATTCCTGAAGGTGATTATGAACGTCGAGGCGATGAAATTCTGCCCCCATGATATTCACATCAAAACCTACATTTTGACCTATAATAAATTTTGTTTTTTCCAGTGCTTGTTTAAAAAGACCTAAAACCTCACCTAAGGGGGCACCATCACGGGTGGCGAGTTCTGTTGAGATACCATGAATACGCTCTGCGTCATAAGGAATATCAAAACCATCAGGACGTATCATGTAATCCTGATGCTCTATAAGATTACCCATATCATCATGCAGCTGCCAGGCAATTTGTATAGCTCTGGGCCAGTTGTCGCCATCTGTTATAGGTGCATTCCAGTCTCTGGGAAGGCCGGTGGTCTCTGTATCAAAAATCAGGTACATTGCTGTAAATCTAGGGTTTGGGCTTGTAGTAATTTCGCTTTAAGCGAAACGCTAAAAACGAGTTAAAATTATTGAAAAATAGCCGCAGGGAGAAAGAAAGTTCTCAGGAGTTGTTAACTAAAAAAACCGAGCCATAAATGACTCGGTTCTCATCTTTAAGAAGATTCTGAAATTAAGCTACTGTTTCTAGCGCTTTTACTTCATTAAGTGCGGTTTTTACATTGTCTCGTTGCACTTTTAAAATGTTCTCTATTGTGGGTGGTAAGTTAGGATCTGCAAGAATCTCATTATAGTCTTCTATTGCAGCTTTCTCACCTCGTATTGCTTCTTCCAGAACGGCTTCTTCATTATCACCAGAAAGCGCGGTTTTTATATCCATCCAAGCGCGGTGAGCATCACCTTTAAAACTGGTGCCTTTATCTGCGTTCTCACCATAAGCTGCGATCTCAGCCTTTAACTGGTGGCCAAAATCATATCTCTCTTTTGCTCGATTTGTAAAAAAGTCTTTTAAATTCTTATTCTCGACTTTCTCAGCAGCTTGCTTGTAACCTGCTTCTGCATCGTAATTTCTAGTTAGTATTTCGTTTAATCTGTTTGTGATATTTTCAGAATACTTCATCTTAAATTTCATTTTTAATTAGCGATACTTTCTTTAATTAATAGAGATGCGTATCGGTAACATCCATTCTTAATATAAGGGTAAAAGCCCCTGTTTACAAGGTTTTTAAGAGTATTTAACTCTAAGAAGCGGACTTTAACACTAAATGAAAAAATCCGGCTCAAAAAACCGGATTTTTAGTATTTTTAGGCAGCTTTTTAAGCTACCACTTCAAGTGCCTTTGCCTGATTTAAAGCTTCCTGCACACTGTTTCTCTGCTTAATAAGTAGATTTGCAGTAGATGGTGGCAAATCTGTATCTGCTATTATTTCATTATAATCTTCAAGTGCGGCTTTCTCGCCACGTATTGCTTCTTCCAGAACAGTTTCTTCTTTATCAGATGAGAAAGCTGTTTTCAAATCCATCCATGCTCTGTGAACATCCCCGGCAAAACTAGTTCCTTTATTTGGCTCTTGACCAAAACTTCTAATTTCAGCTTTTAGTTCGTGACCAAAATCATAACGGTCTTTTGCCCGCGAAGTAAAATAGCCACTGAGAGAAACACTTTTTGCTTTTTCAGCAGCATTTTTATAACCTGCTTCAGCATCATAATTCTTTTCTAGTAACTCGTTTAGCTTGTCTGCAATTTTTTCTGAATAACTCATATCTGTAAAATTTTAAATTCTCAATTTATACATACAAGTTACGGCAGGTAGGTAGTCTAATTATTTAGTTTAACAGGGTTTAACCCGATTTAACCATAATTAACGCGATATTTCTATAGCTAGTGTTAAAAAAAATAGACCCTCATAATACGCAGGTCTATCTTAGTATGAAACTGAAATTAATTTAATTCAAAGGCCATATTTATTCTGGCAAGAAGATCGTTATAATGATAAGTCGATAATTCATCATTTGCAGCCGATTTTCGCCTGTTTATGTCGGTTTTTAATTGTTGCAGTTCGCCCCGCATCAAAGCAATAACATCAGATTTTGTGACATCGTCAGCATCTTCCGCTTCAAGCGTTTTAATATATTCTACAGCCGTATCTACATATGCTCGCTGTAAATTTCGGCGGTAAGCATCTACTTTTTTAGAGGTGTATAATTCACTAAAGATTCCTTTGCGCACATCGTCAAGCATTTCTATAGCAGAATATGCAGAACTGCCATTGGCCTGCTCATTAGCTATCATTCGATTTATGCGCTCATTATCAAGCAAATAATTTAACGAGCGTGTTTGCAAGTTTTGAATACGCTCAATTGCTTCTGAAGTTTCTATTCGTTGAAGAATATTCTCATCAAGCAGCCATTCTGGAGTCGTGAAGGCATTTTTGTTTAAAAAAGCAACTGCATTTTTCTGAATAGATTCTGGAACATTCTCATAAACAACACCTTCCTGATCTGATGTTTTACGAGTTTCATAGACTCCGCCTACATTAGTTATTACATGAAAAATATAGCCTCTCCACATATTTGTAAGTTCGCTATATACCTCATTTAAATCATCATAACCATATCCATCTTTAGAAGTCCACTGAATCAAATTAGGTACAACCTTTTTAAGATTGGCAAGCCCATATTCGCTCGCTTTCACCTGATCGTCACCCAGACTTTCGGTTTGTGATTGTGGGTCAACACCGCGGCTACTTCCAAATTCATAGATTGGGTCACCGGCATGTGCAAGAATCCATTCATCAAGTGTTTTCTTTTCGTCTTTAGGATTTTCAGCTTCAGGAAGATATCTGTAACCCCAGTTAATTGCATAAAGATCGTAAGGCCCCATCATGCGTATATAGCGCACGCCATCATCACCGGGCTGTGCAACATAGTTAACGCGGGCATAATCCATAATAGAAGGAGTGAGACCGTATTTTTGGGTAAACGCTGCAGAGCGTAATGAATCTGTAGGATAAGCAGAACTTGCCTTCATGTTATGCGGAAGTCCCAGAGCGTGACCTACTTCATGAGCAATTACCATGCGCATCATTTCACCTATTTCATCTTCAGGTGTGTTTAAAGTTCTGGCCTTTGGGTTTTGTGCACCAGCTTCAATCATAAAGCGGTTGCGGTAGGAGCGTAGATGGTTGTGGTACCAAATTACATCACTTTCAATAATTTCACCTGTTCTGGGATCTGATACTGAAGGACCAACCGCATTACGTGTGGTGCTGGCAACATAGCGAATAACAGAATAACGCACATCTTCCGGTGAAAATTCAGGGTCTTCTTCCGGGGAGGGCGGGTCTTTTGCGATAATGGCATTTTTAAAACCGGCAACTTCAAAGGCTTTGTTCCAGTCTTCTATTCCCTGCTTAAAATAAGGTCTCCATTTTAAAGGGGTGGCTGGGTCGAGATAATATACAATGGGTTTTATAGGCTCAACCAGTTCGCCTCTTTTATACGCCTCAATATCTTTAGGAACTAATTGCCAACGGCGTATGATCTCATAATCATCAGACTTTAGCTCATCAGAATTATAATCATATTTTTTTGTGGTAAACCATCCTACACGATTGTCTGCAATACGCGGTTGCATTTTATCATCTGGCAGCAACACCATTGATTGATTCATTAAAAGTGTAATAGTACCAGCCTGGTCGCGTTCTGGTGGATCTTCTGCCTCATAGGTCATTACATGTTTAACCTCAACATTTTTAGGATATGCATGGGCAGATTCTATGTAAGACCTACTTTCATCAAGCTTTTTAACTTTGTATTCTTTTCTTAGCCGTGGCGAAAGGCCATCTATCGCAGATACCTCTTTTTCAAAAAGGTTTGTAACATCTATAACTACAGCACTCGAGTCTGGTGTGAATGCGGCTATTTTAGCACTAAAGAGAATAGGGGAGAAATTATTTGCTGATACAGACTGATAAATGGGAGAATTCTCGTCACTTTGATTTTCAAAACTGATCACTTTAACGTCGATATTTTCTCCACGTTTCGTCCATCTAACAACCTGCTCATTCACTTTAGAGCCGGCATTTACATGGCCACCACCGTAACCGGCAGGTACTTTTGCGATGCGACTTACTAAAAGCATGTCTTTATTGTAAAGGCTATCAGGAATCTCGAAATATAATTTTTCATCTACAATATGAGTAGTGAAAAGGCCTTTATCATTTAAAGAACCAGCTGTAATAACCTTGTTGTAAGGTTTGATACCGCTTTTATTTGTGGACTTTTCTGTAGAGTTAGTTTTTTGGGTAACTGCTGGTTTTTGTGTTTTGCAGCCAGCGAGAACGCT
Source organism: Leeuwenhoekiella sp. A16 (assembly GCF_047946675.1). Lineage (GTDB taxonomy): Bacteria > Bacteroidota > Bacteroidia > Flavobacteriales > Flavobacteriaceae > Leeuwenhoekiella. Next base: position 1,314,946 of record NZ_CP172313.1, on the reverse strand, counting down.
AATAGCGCATAGCAACAGTAATCTTTTTATCATGCTTTAAATTTTTGAGCATGAAGTTAAGCAAAGCAAATGTTGTGAGTGTGTGAATGATGTTGCAATAAACTCAAAAATAAGGAGGCAATTTTAGAGAAACAGTAAAAAAGAGCAGTTCTTTCTGAATGCTGAAAATAGACTCTTAGATTATTAGGACATTTTTTAAGCTTCTAATGTCATGCTAATGCCTTTATGTGCAGGAGCGCTTAGCTCGATAGATTTAATTGAACCTTCTAAGTTGACCCACCTGCGGCCAATCCATGTGAATTTTTTATCTGTTAATTCCTCCATGTCTGTGCTTCTAAATCTGTATAAATTTCTCTCGTCCTGGCCGTAGATTTTCTGTAACTGGTTGGTTAGTTTTTTTATGCTTTTAGCTGGTCTTGAATTTGATTTAGAGGAATAGTAATAAGTGATTTTAGATTCGTTCAAGAAATGATGAACTAAAACGGAGTCAAAAATCCCTAATTTTTTAAAGAAATACTTTTTAGAATAGACATTCACTCCAGGACTGCTTTCGGTTTGGATTAGCTTGAGGTTAGAAATATCATATAAACCATTTTTGAGATTTAATAAATTCTCTATTGAATATAATGGTTTTAAAACAATAGTCGCGGGGGAGGAGGTTTGCATAACTTATGATCTTAAAAATATAACTCTGTTTATCTCTATTTGTAAAAGTTTTTAATAGAGGTGTCTACATTTATTTTTGCCATGCAAATGCTTGATATTATCTCGACTAATAAAGCTTTACAGTCGATTTTTTAAATAGCAGTAGGATACTATTTGGTTTTGGCAGAATAAGGGATTTTGAGAATAATTATATTTTACACCCTGAAAATCAATATATTAAATAATATTATTAAAAAAATTACTTTTATTTAAGGTGTTGACAAATTATACTCTTAACCAAATATAGGAAGTTGTGCCGATTTTTGCAATTCTTCAGCGGCATATTTTGTACATGAACAGAGGATTTTTATTCCAAATAAAAAACCCTCAAAATCAAATGATTAAGAGGGTCTTCTGTACTCGGGACGGGACTTGAACCCGTACGAACTAATGTTCATTGGATTTTAAGTCCAACGTGTCTACCAATTCCACCACCCGAGCGTGGTATTATAAAAAACCCTCCTGCGATGGAGGGTGAAGAGCGAAAGACGGGATTTGAACCCGCGACCCTCACCTTGGCAAGGTGATGCTCTACCCCTGAGCTACTTTCGCATTACACAATCACTATTGATTAATGCGGATGCAAATTTACAAGAATTATGGAATTACCAAAGTATTTTCTTTAAAAAAATAAGCGCTTTAAGAAACTTGATTTTTTTTGTTCCTGATAAGCATTCTTTTTATCTCATTTAATTTCATTAAAGCTTCTACAGGTGTGAGCGTAGCTATATCAATATGAAGTATTTCGTCTTTAATTTCTTCCAGAAGCGGATCATCAAGATTAAAGAAGCTTAACTGCATCTCGTCATCTGTAGCTTTCTTTAAATTTTCCCGTGTTTCTTCTTTTCCGTGCGATTTCTCAAGTTTTTGTAGCATTTTATTGGCTCTGTGCAAAACTTGTTGCGGCATTCCGGCCATTTTAGCTACGTGTATTCCAAAGCTATGCGCACTACCGCCGGGAACAAGTTTTCTTAAAAACAAAACATTGTCTTCAAGCTCTTTTACAGAAACATTGTAATTCTTTATTCTGGTAAAAGTCTCGCACATGTCGTTAAGTTCGTGATAATGCGTGGCAAAAAGCGTCTTTGGTCGTGCGGGATGCTCGTGTAGATATTCACTTATCGCCCAGGCGATAGAAATGCCATCATACGTACTTGTTCCGCGGCCTATCTCATCCAGAAGAACCAGACTGCGATCTGAAATATTATTCAGAATACTGGCTGTTTCATTCATTTCTACCATAAAAGTAGATTCACCCATTGAGATGTTATCACTGGCACCCACCCGGGTAAAAATTTTATCAACCACACCTATGCGTGCTTCTTTTGCGGGTACAAAACAACCTATTTGCGCAAGTAAAGTAATGAGTGCTGTCTGCCTTAGGATTGCCGACTTACCAGACATATTAGGCCCAGTTATCATTATTGTTTGCTGGGTTTCACGATCAAGATAAACATCATTGGCAATGTATGGTTCGCCTAATGGGAGTTGCTTCTCAATTACAGGATGCCTGCCTTGTGAAATATCAAGTTCATATGAATCATCGATTACGGGGCGTACGTAGTTACTTTCTTTTGCAAGGCTGGCATAACTGCATAAACAATCAATTTGCGCTATACAATTCGCATTGGTCTGTACCGGCTCAATAAATTGCATGATCCACGTAACAAGTTGACTAAAAAGCTGCTGTTCTATGGCTAAAATCCGCTCTTCAGCACCTAAAATCTTCGATTCATATTCTTTTAATTCCTCAGTAATGTAGCGCTCTGCATTTACTAAGGTTTGTTTGCGTATCCACTCTTCCGGCACTTTATCCTTATGCGTGTTGCGTACTTCAATGTAGTAACCAAAAACATTATTTGAGGCGATTTTTAATGAAGTAATGCCTGTGCGCTCAGTCTCACGCTCAAGCATTTTATCAAGATAATCTTTGCCAGAAAATGCAAGTTCACGCAAATTGTCAAGTTCTTCATGAAAACCCGCGGCTATGGTATTTCCTTTTGCTAACAGAACGGGGGCTTCCTCGTTTAGGCTTTCTTTGATCTTATTGCGCAAATGTTCCAGATCATTGATCTGTTTACCTAAAATCTGCAGAGCTTCATTTTCGCAAGAAATTGCTAATCCTTTTATGGGGATCATTGCTTCAAGAGAATTCTTTAGTTGTATTACCTCGCGAGGAGAAACCTTTCCTGTAGCTACTTTAGATATAAGGCGCTCAACATCTCCTATTTGTTTAATACGCTGTGTAAGCTTATCATAGGCCTGATTTTCATTGAGTAAATAACTCACGACTTCCTGCCTTTGTTTTATAGCTTCAATATTTTTTAAGGGAAGCGCTAACCACCTTTTTAAAAGTCTTCCGCCCATAGGCGAAATGGTCTTGTCTATGACATCGAGCAGGGTTATGGCTTTTGCCGACGTGCCCTGGTAAAGTTCCAGATTGCGTATTGTAAACCTGTCCATCCAGACATATTCATCTTCAGCAATGCGGCTAATACGCGATATATGCTGTAGCTTATTGTGACGTGTCTCACCCAGATAGTGTAAAATGGCTCCTGCAGCAATAATTCCTTCCTCAAGGTGATGTATGCCAAAACCTTTTAAGCTTTTTACTTCAAAGTGTTTATAGAGCGATTCATGAGCATAATCTGTCTGAAAAATCCAGTTTTCGAGGTAAAAAGTGTGATAATCAGGGCTAAAATCGGCTGCATATTCTTTTTTGCAGGATTTGCTTATCAGCAATTCGCTAGGTCCAAAATTTTGCAGGAGTTTATCAATATAATCCCGATCTCCCTGTGCAGTTAGAAACTCACCCGTTGAAACATCAAGAAATGAAACGCCTATTATTCTTTTGCCGTAATGTATCGCCCCAAGAAAATTATTGCTTTTAAGCTGTAATACCTCGTCGTTGAGTGCAACACCCGGAGTGACAAGTTCTGTAACACCACGTTTTACGATTGTTTTTGTAGCCTTAGGGTCTTCAAGCTGGTCACAAATCGCCACTCTGCAACCTGCTTTTACAAGCTTTGGTAAATACGTATTTAAAGAATGATGAGGAAAACCCGCTAATTCTTTGCGATCACTGCCGTTATTACGTTGTGTTAAAACAATACCCAGAATCTTAGAACTGCGCACGGCATCTTCACCAAAGGTCTCGTAAAAATCGCCTACGCGAAATAGAAGCAGGGCATCAGGATATTTAGCCTTGATGCTGTTGTACTGTTTCATTAAAGGAGTGACCTTCTTCTCTTTGCTGGCAGCCATGAACTGGGTTTTTGTGTGAAATTTTATTTCGCAAAAGCGAAAATCAAACTTAAAAAAGTAATATGCTAAAATAGCAAAATGTAAAGGTTTGCGCCGCGCCTCAAAGACTGAGTTATTAAAAGTAATTAAAAATTTTGATTGCTGGAAAGCATTAATTTTAAGCGCAGTTTTTCTTATAACAAGTCGTTGATCTAAATCTCATAATTTTCTGAAGGAAGCACTAGAAATGGAATTTGTATGTAATAAGACACTTCATGCACAGTGCTTTTAAAAAGGATCTTTTCTAAAAAAGAATGTTTGTTTTTAACCATTACCAGCAAGTCTGTTGGGTATTTAAGATTAAAACTATGAATTGCATTTAAAACACTTTCTTTACTTAGATTATGAAATTGATGCTCAACGTCTTCAAAATACTCGTCAATTGAGGTTTTAGATTCTTCTTTTTCTATTGTTAGCTCTTCTCCAAAGCTCTCATGCATGATGTGAACAAATGATCTGTGATTTAAAGCGATCTCTTTAAGCAACTGCAGTTTGAGTTCGCACAGCTTAAGTTTATAATCAGACGGGAACAAAATGTGTTTAATACCGGTGTAATGGCAGTTTGCGGGAATTACCAGAATGGGGCACTTGGCTATGCGTATGGCATGAGCAGTATGTGTACCAAATAATAACTCAACACCGTCACTACCGCCTTTAGTACCCATGCAAACAAGATCTATTTCCTTGTTCTCTACACGTAGTTTTATTTCTTCATAAAGCATATTGTATGATGAGATGATCTTAAACTTATGATCTTCATTGCGGTATTCTTTTTTAATTTTCTTTTTTATCTCTTTAAGGCCTGATTGCGAATTCTTACGATATACTTCATACAGACTACTGTGCAAAATGAAGTCTGCATTGTAAATAGTATTAATTATGTAGAAAGTGCAGGTTTCATTTTTAAAGAATTGTACAGCATATTCTATAGCGTTGTAAGCACTCTGTGAAAAATCAGTAGGAAGTAGAATTCGTTTCATAGTTATGAAAGATTAGATCTTAATCAGATACAAAAGATGATCATTACTGTTTTAGCGGGAGTATCTTAAATTTAATGAATTCTGCGGTAATAATTGCAATCTGGCCACTATATAGAAACTTTCTTAAATGCCCATAATGCTTATTTTTGCCTTCATGGAAAACCGAAAGTTAAAGAATAGCGAGTTAGATCGTAAGTCTGTAGAAGAGTTTAAAGAATCACAAAAAACACCACTTATTATCGTTCTTGATAATATTAGGAGTTTAAATAATATAGGTTCCGTTTTTAGAACAGCAGATGCATTTCTGGTAGAGAAAATATATTTATGTGGTATAACTGCAACTCCGCCCCACAAGGATATTCATAAAACAGCCCTGGGCGCAACAGAAACAGTAGCGTGGGAATATGCAGAACACACCCTTGATGTGATCAATAAACTACAGGAAGACAAGATTGAAGTTCTTGCAATTGAGCAGGCTGAGGGGGCGACGATGCTTGATGATGTAAAAGTTACTTCTGGAGCTAGGTATGCAGTAGTCTTTGGTAATGAAGTAAAAGGAGTAAGTCAAAAAGTAGTGAGCTCTGCAAACAAGGTAGTAGAGATACCACAGTTGGGTACTAAACATTCTCTAAATATATCTGTAAGCGTAGGGGTTGTTATATGGGATTTATTTTCAAAAATGAGAAATTCTTAAAGTATTAACCACATACCAGTAGGTATTCCGTGGGAATAAACTTTGAGTAACATTTGCATGTAAGAAACTGTATTCCTTCTCCTACATACTTCAGTTTAACACTGTTAATTATTATTAAATATTATTAATGTTTTTATAAATAGGATTTTTGGTTTATGCAAAATGTTCAAATTTACACCCGTAGTAAAGGACCAAACCAAACCAACTTTTATGAAAACTGATTTTGATTATAACTCTTACCAGCTAGGTGAAAAATATGGCCGCAAATCAGGCTTTTTATTAGGAATTTTAATAGGCGTAACAATTATGGTTTTTACCATGATTGCTTTGTTCTATCCGCTGTGGTAAAATATTTATCTCAAGAGTTGATCTAGCAGGTTTAAGTAGTCCCCTCTATTTTTAACGAAATCCATCTCAGAAATGTCAATTATCTTCACATTGGTCTGCAGTTGTTTTTTCATAAAATCTAAATAGCCCTCATTTATCTGCGTCAAATAGTGTTCAGAAATATCCTGTTCATAAGAACGCCCTCTCTTTTTTATATTCTCGAGTAAACGATTTGTATTTTGATAGAGATAAACGTACAAATCTGGTTTTGCGATATCTCTGTACATAATGCCATGTAATTTTTTATAGAGACTAAATTCTTCTTCAGCGAGCGTTACCTGCGCAAAAATTAAAGATTTGTAACTATCATAATCTGCTATCATAAAATCTTTGAAAAGATCATATTGACCTATATCGTCCAGCAATTGTTGATAGCGGTCTGCGAGAAATGACATTTCCAGCGGAAAAGCATAGCGCGACTGGTCTTTATAGAATTTGGGTAAAAAAGGATTGTCTTTAAAACGCTCTAGAATCAATTTTGCATTAAAATCTTCAGATATCATAGTGGCCAGAGTTGTTTTGCCGGCACCTATATTTCCTTCAATAGCGATGTAGTTAAATTTATCGAGATTGTATTCAGTTTTTGGATTTTTAAGCCATTTAGATTCCTTTTGAGGTACAGCTTTGTCAACGCTAATTTTCATTAACTTCTCTATGGTCTTGTTTAAACCGGGATGTACAAAGTCTGGAACAATATCATTAAGCGGTTTTAAAACAAATTGCCGATTTTGTAAAAGAGGATGAGGTACAGTTAATGGTTTACTTTCAATAATTTCATCGCCCACAAACAAGATGTCTATGTCAATAGGTCTGTCGCTGTAAACCACACCCGATTTTGACCGCGCAGAGCGGATTCTGCCCAGCTTTTCCTCGATTTTTAGCACTTTAGAGAGGATTTTTCGTGCAGAAAGGCGAGAACTTACAAGAATGGCACAGTTTAAAAAGTCTGGACCATCATAACCCCATGCTTCAGTTTTGTAAACAGGAGAGATGCGCACAATCTGCCCCACCTCTTTAAAAATTAAATTAACGGCGTCCTGAAGGTTTTCAAATGAATTTCCCTGATTGCTTCCCAGCGATAAAAGTATGTCTTGCAAGGGTTTAATGGCGCTTAAATGTTAAAATATTTTATGAGCAATTTAAGTAAAACATCATAACAATCTCCTAATTTTGGCGACTTACAGAGTAATTAAAAAATCACTATTGGCGCAAGGAGCACGTACAGAGCGGGATGCACTTTTAGCATACAAGATTTATTTTATACTAGGAGCACTTTTTATATGTTCACTGGTGGTTTCTAACCTTATTTTTCAAAAATTCTTTTATTGGGATTTTTTCGGTATTTACCAGTTTGAAATTTCTGTAGGCATCTTACCATATCCTATAACCTTCTTGATAACAGATCTTATAAGTGAGATCTACGGTAAGAAGAAAGCAAATCAGGTGGTGACAGCGGGGATTTTTGCCTCACTTTTCTCCCTTTTGATCGTATACACCTCTGCTATTGTTCCTGCGACAGACTGGTCACCGGTAGATAACGCACTTTTTGATAAAGTATTTGGCGCTACGGTCGTGGCTGTTCTCGCCTCAATGATGGCTTACCTGTTTGCTCAATATGTTGATATACAGCTATTCCATTTCTGGAAAAAACTAACTAAAGGCAAGCATCTCTGGATACGCAATAATTTTTCAACTTTCTTAAGTCAGTTTTTAGATACATTGACGGTATTATTATTGCTCTGTTTTTTTGGAAAAATAGAATGGGAGCGTTTTGGCGCATTGCTGTTAAGTGGCTTTTTATTTAAAGTGCTAATTGCAATTTGTGATACTCCATTCTTGTATGCAGGCGTTTACTATTTTAGAAAACGATTTAATCTTGGTATACATGAAGATTTAGGCAGAATGCAAACGTATTATCAGGTTGAAGAGAAAATATAAAAGAACATTATGAAAAAAATATTTAAAATAATAGGAATTGTACTTCTGGTGCTTATCATTGGGATAATCGCAGCACCTTTTCTGTTTAAAAGTCAGTTAGAAAATCTGGTTAAGAAGACTATCAACAATAATGTAAATGCCACCGTGGCGTGGCAGGAACTTGATTTAAGTTTGTTTTCCAGTTTCCCTGATGCGGCCTTGAAGATCAAAGATTTTAGCGTAATTAATAATGCCCCTTTTAAAGGTGATACGCTCGCTAGCGGTAGTGAATTGCAATTAGATATGGGTATTATGCAGCTTTTTAAAAGTTCTGGAGATCCCATACAGGTTGATGAAGTGCGTCTAAATGATGCATTTATAAATATTAAAGTAGATACGTTGGGCAATGCCAATTATGACATAGCTAAGAAAACAGAAACCACTACTACAAATACAACAGATCAGCCGGTGGCCGCAACAGAAGACGGCGGCGGTTTTCAGTTTGATGTACAGCACTATGAGATCAATAATTCGCGCGTAAATTATCTTGACGAAAGCACAAAAACCTTCCTAAGGCTTACAGAAGTAAATCACTCCGGGACAGGAGATTTTTCAGCAGATGTATCAACACTTGAGACAGAGACTTCTGCATTAGCTTCTTTTGATCTGGATAGTGTAAATTATCTAAACGAGAATAAGATCAAGCTTACTGCAGATATTGAGATGGATCTTAAAAATCAGAAATATACTTTTAAAGATAATGAGGCAATGATCAATCAATTGCCGTTGGTTTTTCAGGGATATGTGCAGGTGAATGAAACTAATAATGATATTGATCTTTCTTTTGAAACGCCTTCGAGCGATTTTAAAAACTTTCTGGCCGTTATTCCGGAAGAATATGCCAAAAATCTTGACGGAGTAACAACCACTGGTGATTTTCGCGTAAGCGGAATAATAAAAGGAATTGTTGATGAAACTCATATTCCTACGCTAGATATTTCTGTATCTTCAAATAATGCCTCTTTTAAATATCCAGATCTGCCCAAGGCTGTAGAGGATATAGTGATTGATGCGCAGGTAAAAAATGAAACAGGACTTGTTGATGATACTTACCTTAGATTGGGTAATATAACTTTTAGAATAGATCAGGACAGGTTTGCTGCTAGTGGTCGCATAGATCGCTTAACCACAAATCCGTTAGTTGATATGGCCTTAAAAGGCAGATTGAATCTGGCAAATCTTGAAAGGGCGTATCCGCTTGAATTAGATCAGGACCTTAATGGAATCCTGAATGTAGACATGACTACTAATTTTGATATGGAAAGCGTTGATAAGGAACAATATCAAAATATAAAAAGCACGGGTATGGCAAACCTGACTAACTTTAAATATACTTCGCCAGAATTGCCTAATGCATTGACTTTATCTGAAGCTGCTGTAAAATTTAATACGAGTACAATCACACTTGAGAAATTGCAGGGGCAAACTGGTCAAACCGATCTTTCTGCTACCGGAAGTATTCAGAATTTAATCCCTTTTTTATTGTCAAAACAAGACTTAAAGGGGCGATTTTCGGTTAAATCTAATACGATTAATCTCAATGATTTTAGCGTTGCAGAAACAACCACCACGACTACAGAAGATAATGGCGAGGTTAAAGAAAAAGAAACCGTAGTTGCCGGTAGCGATGCTATAAAAATCCCCTCTTTTCTCGATGCTGCCCTTGATTTTAGCGCTGGTAAAGTAATCTATGATAACATCACGCTTACAAATGTAAAAGGAAATATTGCCATTGCAGATGAGACTGCTACTTTAAGTAATGTCTCTTCAGATATTTTTGGTGGGAATATTGCTCTCGCCGGTAATGTAAGTACAAAAAGTGCTACGCCTACTTTTAAAATGAAACTTGATCTTAGTGCAATAGATATTGATCAATCTTTTGCAGGGCTGGATCTTTTACAAGGTATTGCACCTATCGCGAAAGCTTTAAAAGGTAAACTAAATACAGATATAGAACTCAGCGGAAATTTAAGTGATGACCTTACGCCTGTGCTTTCTTCACTAGCGGGTAATGCCCTTGCAGAAGTGCTTACCGCGAAAGTAAATCCAGACCAGATGCCGCTATTAAATGCACTCGACGGCAAGCTTGATTTTATCAATCTGGCAGATATTGATCTTAGTGATCTTAAAACTAAACTTAGTTTTGACAATGGGCAGGTGGCTGTTAAGCCTTTTGATTTTAAAGTAAAAGGAATAAATGTTACTGTAAGCGGAAGCCACAGTCTGGAGAATGTAATGAACTATAACCTTAATCTTGATGTGCCGGCAAAATTATTAGGAAATAAGATAGGCAGCACTTTAGCTAAACTAAGCGACACAGATCTGGAGACATACACTGTAGATTTGCCGGTGTCATTAACCGGTTCTTTTAATAATCCACAGGTGGCGGTAAATACTCAGCTTGCTGTAAATAATCTAACTCAACAGATCATTGCTACTCAAAAAGAGAAACTAAAGAATGAAGGCGCAGATAAAGTTAGAGATGCTTTAGGTGGGTTATTAGGTAAAGCAACAGGAACAAATCCTGCTGTAAAAGATACTACAGCTGTTCAACAAAAACCTACAGATACCACAACATCTAAGAATGAAGTTAAAGATGCTGTAAAAGGAATCCTTGGCGGACTTTTAGGCGGCAAGAAGAAAAAAGTAGATACTACTAAATCTAATAATTAAGCTTTTAGAATTTAATAGCTAATTACTATAAACTCAGATCTTCTGTTTATCTGCTGCTGCTCATCTGTACAATCTACGCCGTTCACGCAGCCGTTTAAAATCTGCGTTTCACCATAACCTTTACCGGTTATGCGATCTTCAGACACGCCTTTGTTAATGAGATATTGCACGGTTGCCTGTGCACGTTTTTCAGATAGAGAAAGGTTATATTCATCTCTTCCCTGGCTATCTGTATGCGCACGCACATCGATTACAAGAGTAGGGTTGCTTTCCATTACAGCAAGAACTTTGGTCAACTCAAGAGCAGCATCTCGTCTTATATTAAAACGGTCAAAATCAAAGTAAATAGGATTCAGCTTAAGCAATTTAGCAAGATCATCACCCTCTTTAATTTTTTTTATTCGGCGTTTTAGCAATAGTTCAACATCAATAGATCCTCCTTCAACAGGCGCAGTAACCACTTTTTCATCAGAAGTATATTCTGGTTCTTCCCCGCGTATGATATATTCTGTACCGCAAATAGGATTCAGTGTAAAGCGACCTTCTTCATTAACATCTACTTTTTGTATTACATTGCCATCCATGTCTAGAAGAGAAACTTTAGCCGTAGGTATAGGGAACATTAGATCTTTATCTTTTACTACCCCGGTAATTGCAGATCTGCATGGTTCTACTTCTACAGGTACGCGCTCAAACTTAAAAAGATCATCGCTGCCCATACCATAATAACGGTTTGATGAGAAATAGCCTTTATCTGTAGCATCATCTACTACAAAACTAAAATCATCCCAAGGGCTGTTTATGCTTTCGCCTAAATTCAAGACCTGCGTGATCTTACTGCCATTGTCTCTTGCAGCTACATAAATATCAAGACCGCCCAGACCGGGACGACCGTCTGATGAAAAATACAAATTGCCGGTAGAGCTTATAAAAGGAAAATTCTCCCGTCCTTCTGTGTTTACTAAAGTGCCTAGATTTTGAGGTTCACCATAAGTGTCTTCACTCATAATATCAACATACCAGATGTCAGAAAGGCCAACTGTGCCCGGCATATCAGACGAGAAATAAAGTCTGTTATTATCAGGAGTAAGTGAAGGGTGAGCTACAGAATAATCATCACTGTTAAAAGGAAGCTCTATAGGTTCACTCCAGGTATCGTCGCTTTTAAGGTGAGATTTGTAGATTTTTAGCCTTACTGTGCCGTTTTTATCTTTGCCTTTATGCCCGTCATAATTGTTTCTGGTAAAGTAAATCGTATTACCGTCATTAGTAAATGCCGGGTTAGACTCGTGGAATTTAGAATTAAGTCCTTCCCCAAATTTGTGAACTTTTTCTAAGGCTCCGGTTGAATCAATAGTGGCTGAGTAAAAATCTAGAAATGGCTCGTTGTTCCATTTATGAATTTTAGTAGAATAGACGCCCGTGTCGCGTGCAGAAGAAAAGATCAACTGATTCTCACGCACAACGCCCCCAAAATCTGAAAAACGAGAATTCGTGCTTCTTAGATTTTTTGCAGTATATATACTTTCAATGTAACTGAGGTCTTTTAGGTAGTCTTTATTTTCTTCAAAAAGCTCACCACGTGAATCTTCACCTTTCAGTTTTCTAAAGCGTTCCATTATAGCATCAGACTCCTTGTAATCTTCTACGGCTTTTAACGTTTGTGCATACCGAAAAAGATATTCAGGTTGTATGCTGTCAGAATATTTTGTGATTAGCTCGCCATACCATTTTGCGGCATCATCATAATTTCCATTAAAGTAATAGCTATCACCTAAATTTTGAAAAAGATCTACAGATTCAAAACCTTCCTGAGCGATCTTGAGGTAGATTTTCTGAGCATCTATAAATGCGTATTGTTCAAATTTTTTATTGGCCTGTTCTATTTTATTAGACTGTGCAAATACCTGAAAAGGGAAAATAACAAAAAGGAGTAAAAACCCGGAGAGGTTATGTATTTTCATTGTAATTATGTTTGGGGTTAATTATAATCAGCATTATAATTGACGCAAATATAAACAAATTGGTTAAAGAGATGTTAATGAAAAGTTTATAAACATAGTGTTTCTATATTTTTAGAACTACTTCACATGGTAAGACAAACAATATTTATATGGATTTAAGTAAAATAATAGCAGAAAGACGATCTGTTTTTCCTGAACAATATATCAATAAGCCTATCGCTCGCGAGACGATTGAAGAATTACTAGAGGCAGCAAACTGGGCACCCACACACAAGCATACAGAACCCTGGCGTTTTAAAGTGCTGCAAGGTGAATCTATCAAAAATATGAGTGATTTTTTGACTAGTAAATACAAAGAAATCACTCCTGAAGATAAATTCTCTGAGTTTAAGCAGCGCAAATTGGCTACAAAACCCAGAATGGCAGGAGCTATTATAGCGATCTGCATGCAAGTTGATCCTAAAGGTAAATTACCAGAATGGGAAGAAGTTGCGGCAACAGCAATGGCCGTGCAGAATATGTGGTTGCTGGCAAGTCATAAAGGGCTGGGTTCTTACTGGAGTTCCCCCGATATTGTGAGTGAATTAGGTGATTTTTTCAATCTCGCTCAAGGCGAAAAATGCCTCGGTTTCTTTTATCTGGGCCATTACGAGGGAGAAAAGCCGGAAGGCAGACGTATTCCTATAGAAGAAAAAACGGTCTGGATGTAAAATAAAAAGGCTCACTAAGAGGTTGACTAAATCGACCTCTTAGTGAGCCTTTATAATTTATAAATCAGCTATTCTTGCTTATAGATCTTTCCATTTTTCATGACGAAAGTCACAGTATTCAAAAGATCTATATTTTTTAAAGGATCACCGTCTACGGCAACAATATCTGCATAATATCCGGGTGCGATCTGCCCAAGTTTATCCTGCATATCGAGAAGTTCTGCGCTGGTAATTGTAGCGGCTTCAATAGTTTCTATAGCAGGCATTCCTGCTTCTACCATATAACCAAATTCCTTTGCATTTTCACCGTGAGGGAAAACGCCGGCATCAGTGCCAAAGGCGATTTTTACTCCTTTTTTATAAGCTTTTGCGAAGGTTTTTTGCAGTTGTGGACCGATTTCTAGGGCTTTTGGGACGATAATTGCCGGATAATAACCTTCTATCATGGCTTTTTCAGCGACGTATTTTCCTGCAGAAAGAGTGGGCACATAATACGTGTCGTACTCTTTCATCAGGTCCATGGTTTCTTCGCTCATCAGCGTACCGTGCTCTATGGTCTTTACTCCGCCTCTCACTGCGCGTTGCATACCTTCATCACCATGAGCATGAGCAGCCACTTTCATACCATAATCTGCTGCTGTGGTTGTGATCGCTTTTATTTCCTCTTCAGTAAACTGGGGATTTTGCCCGTTTTTCGCTACGCTTAAAACTCCGCCGGTAGCTGTGATTTTTATCCAGTCGGCGCCATTTTTATAGCGCTGGCGCACAGCTTTTCTCGCATCGTCAACACTGTTTACAACACCTTCTTTTGGTCCCGGATCTTCCATAAGGTCTTTTCTGTACCCATTTGTAGGATCCGCATGACCACCGGTTGAAGCCAGTGCTTTTTCTGCTGTGAAAATTCGCGGCCCGTCAACCGTTCCTTTATTAATAGCATTTCGCAAAGCAACATTTACTCCGCTGCCACCCAGATCGCGCACTGTTGTAAAACCAGCCATTAATGTGCGCTTTCCTATTTCTTCAGCTTTATAAGCGACATCGGCTTCATTTAAAGTGAACTCTTCAAGATATTGATTGGGATTTGTCTCGCTCTCAATATGCACATGCATATCGATAAAGCCCGGCATTACCGTTTTGTTTTGAAGATCTATAGTTTTATCGTCTCCTGTTCCTGCTACAAAACCATCGCGAATTTCCTGAATAGAATTTCCTGAAATTATAATGGTCTTTTTAGAAAGTATTTTTCCCGTTTTTGTGTCAATTATATTACCGCATTGCAAATATGTGTTTTGTGCAATACCGCTTAAAGACAGAACAGCAAATAGAAATAGGAAAGCGATTTTTTTCATAAGTATTAGCCTAAGAATTCAAGAATTGTGCTTGTAATATACTCAATTTGTTCATTATCAAGCTCAGTATGCATAGGCAACGAAATAACTTCTTTCACTAATTGATTGGTTACCGGGAAATCTGCTTCATTATATCTTTCATCTGCGTAGGCTTTTTGCAGGTGTAACGGAATTGGATAATATACTCCGCAAGGAATTCCTTTTTCGTTTAAATGCTTAACAAGCGCATCTCTATCTGTATTTTTCAGCCTTAACGTATATTGATGAAAAACGTGACAATCACAAACATCACAAATAAGCGGAACCGTGATTTTTGGGTGGTTCTGTAAAGCAGCAGAATATTTTCTGGCAGATTCTCTTCGTGCGTTATTATAAGAATCTAGATGAGGTAATTTCGCTCTAAGCACCGCTGCCTGTATAGAATCAAGTCTTGAGTTTACACCTACAACATCGTGGTGATAACGCTCATACATACCATGATTTACGATGCCTCTAATCGTGTGCGCCAGATCATCATCATTAGTAAAAATTGCGCCGCCGTCACCATAACAACCCAAGTTTTTAGAAGGAAAAAATGAAGTACTTCCCACATGGCCTATGGTTCCGGTTTTAACCTGACTACCATCGCGACGTGTGTAATTTGAACCTATTGCCTGCGCATTATCTTCAATAACGAAGAGATTGTGCTCTTTGGCAATTTCCATGATAGCATCCATATCTGCAACCTGGCCAAAAAGATGCACGGGAACAATAGCTTTGGTTTTTGGGGTGATCGCTCTTTTAATAGCTTCAATGTCTATGTTAAAACCATGTGGATTAACATCTACAAGCACGGGAGTAAGATTAAGTAATGCGATAACTTCTACAGTCGCGGCAAAGGTAAAATCTGCTGTAATCACTTCATCACCGGGTTTAAGGCCTAAGCCCATCATGGCAATTTGCAAAGCGTCTGTCCCATTTGCACAGGGTATTACGTGTTTTACACCTAAATATTCTTCTAGTTCTTTTTGAAAAGCGTGTACTTCAGGGCCGTTAATAAATGCTGTAGTTTCAATTACTTCTTGTATAGAACTGTCTACACGCTCCTTTATCAATTCATATTGACCTTTAAGGTCAACCATT
The DNA here is from genome assembly GCF_047946675.1 of Leeuwenhoekiella sp. A16. Lineage (GTDB taxonomy): Bacteria > Bacteroidota > Bacteroidia > Flavobacteriales > Flavobacteriaceae > Leeuwenhoekiella. The sequence continues at coordinate 1,299,082 of NZ_CP172313.1, read as the reverse complement.
TGTATTTTCTTCATGTTGCTTATTTAAGGAGAAATCGCATCGTTTTTTCAGCGTTAAGAATGCTGTGATGTGTCATTTATCGATGCGTAAATCAACCTGACGAAAGTACGAAATATCATACCTATCGCCAATGGATTTTATGAAAAGGGCTATTTTTACCGCATGGCACAAAAGCTCTATTCTCTGCTTATCGCACTGGTGAATTTTCTTCTTCCTATAATTGCTCTTTTTAGCTCTAAAATGAAACAATTTAGCTCAGGGCGAAAGGGAGTACTTGCACAGTTAAAGACTAAAATTAAAGATACAGATCACGTCATCTGGTTTCACGCTGCATCTTTAGGAGAATATGAACAGGGCGTGCCGGTGATGGAAGAAGTGCGCAAATTATACCCCACCCATAAGATCCTGCTTTCTTTTTTTTCGCCGTCAGGCTACACCATTAAAAAAGATACGCCACTTGCAGATGTTGTGGTTTATTTACCGCTGGATACAGAAAGAGCGGCTAAAGAATTCATCAAGCTCGTGCACCCGGAGATTGCGTTGTTTATTAAATATGAATTCTGGCCCAATTATTTAAATGCTTTGAAAAAAAGCGGAGCGAAAACGGTGCTTATTTCGGGGGTTTTTAGGTCAAATCAACCGTTTTTTAAATGGTCCGGACGCTGGATGCTTAAATCATTTGAAGCGTTTGACCATTTTTTCGTGCAAAACGAAACCTCGTATGAGTTGGCTAAAAGTTTGGGTTATAACAATGTTACCGTAAGCGGCGATACGCGTTTTGACAGAGTGAGTGCGCAACTTGAGCAAAATAATAAAGTTGATTTTATTGAAGAGTTTGTAGATAGTAAACCGTGTTTAGTTTGCGGCAGCACCTGGCCAGAAGACGAAGATCTGCTACTGGATTTTTTGAATAATTACGTGGCAAATTCCGCGGTTAAAGTGATTATTGCCCCGCATCAGATCAATGAAGAAAAAATCACTTCTTTTGTTGAAAAACTAAAAGTTAAAGCAGTCAAATTTTCAAAGAAAGAGGGCGAAAATTTGGCTCTTTTCCCCGTTTTTATCCTTGATACGGTAGGTTTTTTAGGCCGTGTGTATCAATATGCAGATGTTGCTTACATAGGCGGCGCGGCGGGAACAACAGGTTTACATAATATTCTGGAACCGGCTACTTTTGGCCTCCCAATAATCACAGGAACAAACATTTCAAAATTCCCGGAAGCCGTACGTTTAAGACAACTGGCAGGTTTATACACAGTAAATTCTGCTGAAGAAGCTAATGACTTATTGGTGAAATTTTTTGAGAATAAAGATTTTAGAGAAAAAGCAGGTATGATTTCCGGTCACTTTGTACAAAACAATACCGGCGCTACCAGAATCATAACCAAATATCTACAGAATCATACCGTCACTGCCTGATTGAGATACCGTCTAAAAGGCAGCATTTCTTTATAGATAGCGATGACTTTTTCATCAAAATCGGGTTTCATGATTTCTGCTCTCGTCAAATTAGCTTGCACTGCAAAGGTCTTTTTGCGCAGTAAGTCTATAAATTTGTGATCTGCAGGAAAACCTTTTGGTGAGGTTTTTAAGCTGACACCATCATCTATAAGCTCAAATACATCTTTGAAACTTTTCTTGTCTAAAATTGCCAACAGATCCTCACCATTATAATCAAGCGCCTGGCGTATGCTTTTTACAATTGCAGCTTTTGGCTTATAATATCCTCCGGCGATAAAATTCTCTTTTCCAATCTGTATATAAAAGTCACCTTGTTTTGAAACCTGATCAAGCCCGGCGCCAAAATGATCTTTATAAGTTGGTCTGTCTGGGTGAAAAAGTAAATTATTGTTTATGCGATTTATGGCTTTCTTACCGGGAGTGTGGGTATAGTCCGGATCAATTTTCGCGAGTTTTGCATCCATCGTTTCTAGCCAGGCGATGTATGAATCACGAATTTTAAAATACCACTTGCGGTTTTCGTCCATCCACTCCTTGTTATTATTTCGCTGTAAAGCATCTATAAACTTGAATAATTCTTTAAAATCCATTTTGTATTATTTGCAATTAAATTTAAAAAAGCCTTTAATTTTTGAGGTTTGTTAACGTATTCTTTACATTATTTGGGAATACTTTAGAAATCTAATATCCTTTTGTATGTGTTATGCGGTTACATTTGTCGTTTAACAATTAATATTATGAAAAAAATAGTTGTATTATTTGCTTTAACGGCATTAACTGCAGGCTTATCCAGCTGCAGAGAAACACACAAAGAAACAGTGGTTAAAGAAGTAGAAGTTGACTCTACAGATGACTCTGGAATTATGGAACGTGCAGGTGCAGAAGTAGATAAACAAGTAAATGAAGAAATTGATAAAATAGGTGACGATAACTAAAAATCGGTTAAAAACACCCTAAAATCGCTTAATACAAAAGCAAATTTGAAGAGTATAAAATAGAAGGCAATAAACCTTCTAAATGCTTTAATTAAAATCTGAAATTATGAAAAGATTAGCTCAGGCTGTATTTATGGCCGCATTAATGACTTTTTCTCTTACTTCTTGTAGAGAACAAACCGAAAAGGAAAAAGTAATTGAAGATATGAAAGATGATGGTGCTTCTATGGAAGTAAAGGACGGCGGAGATAAGATCAAAATGAAAACCGACGAGAAAGAAGTGAAGATCAAAACTGACGACGACGGTGATACCAAGATCAAGACAGACGATAATAACTAATAAATTATCCCTTTAGCAAAAATCCATCTTGTGAATAACAAGGTGGATTTTTTATTTTAGCCCACGCACCTGGCTCTTTAATTCTTCCATAGATTGTTGAAGTTCTCTAAGTAAAGTGCTCTCAGAAGGTGCATCAAGATGAAAGGTGAGTTTGCTATTTACCTGCCAGATTTCCTGAATGTCACTCACATTGATCTCAAAAGGTATATATTCCTGATTAAGTGAAATCAACAAAACCTTAGAAGGATCTGGCAACTTCTGTAATTTTTTCACAACCACAGAGTCTGGCATTACGACGACATACACTTTATTATTGCTAGCTTCATCCATACTGGTGATCGCTTTGCCTAAAACCCAATCTTCAGGCTGAAAATTAGGCAACATACTATCACCTTCTATTTGAAAACCGCGATAAGTGGCATTGCGATATTGCGGCAGCGGAAGATCAAAAGCAGGAAGTTGTTGATACCAGTCTATATCCTGAATATTGTGAGGATAACCGGCCGCAGCTTTTTGATTTACAAGAACCAGATTCTCATTGTCTGAAGGATCTACGGTCACCACTTTAGGGCTCACATCACCTTTGCCGGCATTTAAATATTTTTGATTGCTAAAACCATATAACCACAAAGGATTTACGTTGTAAAGACGCAGCAATTCTGTAACGATTTGCCCTGATAATTTAGTTCTCCCGCGTTCTATATCTGCAGTAGAATTTTTAATTCCCAAAGCCTGAGCAAACTCGGTTTGCGTTAAATTTTGCTCCTCACGTATAAGCTTAAACCGCCTAACATCGCTGGTTATATCATTAATTCCCATACCGTAAATATACTAATTTTAGGAAAATGTCCAATTTAATTTTTGGAATAAATCCTATTATTAGGAATAATTCTTTAAATTTGTAAAAATTCCTAATTGCTATGGATTTTGAACGCATTCGCGAAAAGCTAACTATTCTCGCAGATGCTGCTAAATATGATGTTTCATGTAGCAGCAGCGGCAGCAATAGAAAGAACACAAATAAAGGGTTGGGTGATAGTAGTGGTATGGGTATTTGCCACAGTTATGCAGAAGATGGCAGATGTATCTCATTGCTCAAGATTTTACTTACTAATCATTGCATTTATGATTGTGCCTACTGTGTGAGCAGAAAAAGCAATGATATTAAAAGGGCAGCTTTTAAAATACAGGAAGTGGTAGATCTCACCATTAATTTTTACAGGCGTAATTATATTGAGGGCCTTTTTTTAAGCAGCGGTATATTTCACAATCCAGATTATACAATGGAGCGGTTAATAGCTGTCGCGAAAAAGCTCCGTCTTGAGGAGAATTTTAATGGTTATATACATTTAAAATCTATTCCCGGCGCAAGTGATGAGCTCATGAGAAAGGCAGGATTGTATGCAGACAGACTTTCTGTAAATATAGAGGTGCCTACAATTTCAGGATTAAAACTTCTGGCACCTGAAAAAGATCATAAAGATTTTATCAAGCCTATGGAGAAGGTTAAAAATGAGATCATACAATACAACTCAGAAAAAAAACTTCTCAAAACTGTACCTAAATATGCACCAGCCGGTCAAAGCACGCAAATGATTGTGGGCGCAACAGGAGAAAGTGATAAAGACGTTATGTATTCTGCGGTGCATTATTATGCAAAGTATAATATGAAACGTGTTTATTATTCAGGTTATGTTCCTGTGCTTGAAGACAAAAGATTGCCGGCTTTAGGCACGGCGGTGCCAATGTTGAGGGAGAACAGATTGTATCAAACTGACTGGCTTTTGCGCTTCTACGGTTTTGATGTACGAGAATTACTTAACAACAATCATCTTAATCTGGATGTAGATATAGACCCAAAACTGAGTTGGGCGCTGCGCAATCTTGATCAATTTCCTATTGATATTAATAAGGCCGAAAAACGTATGCTGGCGAGAATCCCCGGGCTGGGTATGAAATCTGTAAATAAAATTATTCAGGCGCGTAGATATAGAAAGCTCAACCTTGAAAATTTAAAAGCTATAGGCGTGGCTTTTAATAGGGCCAAATATTTCATGATCTGCGATAGTAGAGATTGGGAGAAGAGGGATCTAACTGCAGAAAAAATCAAAAGTATGATATTGCAAAACTCACAAAGCAAGTATCAGAAGTTATATAATAGCCAGCTTAGTCTTTTTTAAGTGCAACATCAACTGGCATACGACGGCAGCTTTGATGGTTTTCTCACAGCTGTATTTACAGTTTATGAAGAGAAATTATCTCCGGTTTCTATCGCTTCTCATGAAAAATTTCAAGAAGGGCTTTTTGAAGAAAAGCTTATAATTTATACAAATGAAGCAAAGGCGAATCGCGTTTGGAAAAGATTAAAAACCTTCCACAATTTTAGCACGCAGGTTTATTGGTCATTCTTAAGTGAAACAGATGGCAATGAACTCGTACTTTTAAAAGCGATAGAATATGTTCTGGCAACAGGAAATGCCGGGGACTATGGTCATAAAATGATCTTACAGATTGCCCAGCTTACAAAAATGGTAGGGCGAGAGAAGCATCGTATGGAAGCTTTTGTGAGATTTAAACTTACGAGTGATCAAATCTATTTTGCACAAATTGAACCCGATTTTGATGTTTTGCCACTTATAAGTTCTCACTTTAAAAACAGATATGCAGACCAAAAATGGTTAATCTACGATCTTAAACGCAGCTACGGTTTGTACTACGATCTAAAGGGCGTAGAAATGATTAAAATTGAGTTTTCTGATAATCAGTCTGAAAGTGCGATTTTCGCACAAGAAGAGGCGATTTTTGATATTTTATGGAGGGATTACTTTAAAAGCACTACAATATCTTCAAGAATAAATATGAAACTGCACATAAGACATATACCTAAGCGATATTGGAAATATTTAAATGAAAAATCACCTAGGTAATGGTAAATTATATAATTTAGCACCTTAATAACACTAATTAAAATTCAATTACGATGAAAAAATTTGTTTACAGTGCAATGGCTCTTATGTTAATGGTATCAGTTTCTGCTTGTCGCGAAACAACTCAGGAAAAAGCTGAAGATTCTATGGAATCTACTGCTGATGATATGGGTGATGCTATGGATGATGCAGGAGATGCTATCGAAGACGCTGCAGAAGATACTGGTGATGCTGTTGATCATGCTGCAGATGAAGTTCAAGACGAAGTTGAAGGTAACGACGATATGTAATATCAGTTAACCTGAAAAACAAAGGGCTTGCAATTTTGCAAGCCCTTTTTAATTTATATGCTTTGTATTCTTATTCTACAGTCGCGCTACTGACGATTGCTTCGCGATTGATCTTCCTCACAAGACCTTGTAAAACCTTGCCGGGACCTACTTCTATAAAATCAGTTGCTCCATCTGCGATCATATTTTGAACACTTTGCGTCCATTTTACCGGTGCGGTAAGTTGAAATAATAGGTTTTCTTTAATTTCAGAAGGATCTGTAACTGCAAAAGTGCTTACATTTTGATAAACGGGACATAGAGGATCATTAAAAGTAGTACTCTCAATAGCTGCTGCGAGTTCTTCGCGCGCTGGTTCCATTAGTGGAGAATGAAAAGCACCACCCACCGGTAGTATTAAAGCGCGTTTTGCGCCGCGTTCTTTTAAACGTTCACAGGCTTCTTCAACAGCTTTAATTTCGCCAGAAATAATTAATTGCCCGGGACAGTTATAATTTGCTGCCACCACAGTTCCTTCAACATCTGCACAAACAGACTCCACAATTTCATCTTCAAGACCTAATACGGCTGCCATAGTAGATGGCTCAAGATCGCAAGCTTTTTGCATAGCCTGAGCTCGCTGAGAAACTAGCTTAAGACCAGCTTCAAAATCAAGAACACCATTTGCCACAAGTGCAGAAAATTCTCCTAAAGAATGTCCTGCAACCATTGCTGGTTTTACATTTCCTAATGATTTATATAAAGCTACCGAGTGTAAAAAGATAGCTGGTTGAGTGACTTTTGTTTCTTTAAGTTCTTCTGCAGAACCGTCAAACATTGTCTTTGCGATGTTGAAACCTAGTATTTCATTTGCTTTTTCAAAAATTGCTCTGGCATCTGCAGATGTATCATATACATCTTTGCCCATTCCTGAAAATTGTGCTCCCTGACCGGGAAAAATATACGCTTTCATATTAATTTGATTAGTCTGCAAAATTAAGCATATACTTAAAGTCTGCGAATTTTATCAGATGTAATTCAGGATTTGACATTTTTTTGAGCTTTTAAAATTAAAATATTAAATCCTGAATTATTTAAATCTGCTGTATATACTAGACTTTTAACTCGCCCTGTTCGCCTATATCTGGCTGGTTTCCGGTTATTGCACCCACACCCATTTTAAATAAAGTGACTAATTTATTGTTTTTTGTGTCCCAATAAAAAGCGTCTGAAGGAACAAATTTTAATGCAGATAAATTAGGATCATCTACGCCATCAAACCAGTTATCATCAGTTTTACCGTAAAGTTCTTCCAGAATTGCTTTGTCAGAGATTATTTTTACGTTGCCATAAACGCTTAAGAATTCCATTGAGCCGGGATCAGAATAAAAAAGTTGAGCAGCGTCATCTTTTGCGATATCTGTATTATGATCGCTGTTTTTGCCACTCAAAAACCAGATATTGCCATCTTCATCAACCTTTTTTGTGCTCATGGGTATAGCGCTAATAGGTTTTGTGCCAAGAGCTGTGGCGAGCATAGCAAAATCTATATCTTCTGCTAGATTCTTAATTTTTTTCTTTGCTTCGTCGTTGTATAAGTTTTTTGTACTCATCTTTTTCTTTTAAAGATAGAGAGATAGGGAGTGGTAAGAAGCCAAAGCTTTACTAATTCTATTTAGGTAAAGTGTAAAGTTTGTTAAACTAGCTGTATTGTTTAATGATTGCTTTCGCGGAAGCGTAATAATGCCCTCCAAAAAGGTTGACGTGAACCAGAATGTGATAGAGTTGCCATAGCTTAAGTCTGTTTTCCCATCCTTTAATTAATGGAAAATCCTCATTATAAGTTTGAAAGAGGCATGAGTCAAAGCCACCAAAAAGATGCATAACCGCAATATCAATTTCTCGCGGAGCATAAGCAACAGCAGGATCTATAAGGCAGGGAAGACCGTTATTGTTTACCATGAAATTGCCAGCCCAAAGATCACCGTGGGTCAGGGAAGGCGCTTCATGAGGAATTTGGGTCGCTATAGATTTATAAAAAGCATCCAGATTTTTGAAATTGTAACCATTATCTATAGCCAGTTTAAATTGAGGTTCTAGGCGCTGCTCTATATAGAATTGCCCGGCAGATTGTGAGCTGTTGTTAATCTGCTTTAAACTACCTATATAATTGTCTTCATTAAGTCCAAAATTATCGGCAGTTTTGCGGTGTAAATCGGCCATTTGATGCCCAAAATCGGTCCAAAAAGAAGGTTTTTTTGCTACAGAATCTATGTATTCCAGAATTAAGTAAGATATGTTTTTAAAATCGCCTACCGCAATAATTGCCGGGATATGGATAGCTTTCGCGGAAGCAAGTAATTTGAGCCCGTTGCTTTCTTTCAAGAACATTTTAGGGAATTTGTTCTTGTCATTTATTTTGATAACGTATTTGCCGCTCTTGCAATGAAGTAAATAAACATCATTAATATCGCCGCCAGATAATGGCTTGTGGGTGTTTACTACAAGATCGTGTTTTGTGCCAAGATGATTAAGTAGATCAACGTCTGGCATAAGTTAGGTATGTAAAAGAGTATTTGTGCCTTTCATCTTTAGGGTGAAATTCTTCTTTGATGAGTTTCCAATCTTTTTCATCAATTTCAGGAAAGAAAGTGTCTGCTTCAAAATTACCATGAACACGTGTGAGTTCTATATGCGTGGCTTTTTGCATTGCCATTGCATAAATCTCGCCACCGCCTATAATATAGGTATTGTCATCATCATGAGCATAAGAAAGTGCGTCATCAAGACTGTTTACGACAATAGCACCCGTTGCTTTATAATTCTCCTGCCGGGTGATAATAATATGAGTTCTATGGGGTAAAAGTTTTGGGAAAGTCTCAAAGGTTTTTCTTCCCATCACAATATGGTGACCCGTTGTGAGCGCTTTAAATCTTTTAAAATCATCGGGCAGATGCCAAACGAGGTCGCTGTCTTTACCTAATGCATTATTCTCTGCTGCTGCAGCTATGAGTGTAACTTTAGGAGACATTAAGAGTTTAGAGGTTGATCGGGTTTTATAAACGGGCTTTTATTTTCGGGCAGGGGTTGTTGCTTGTCTACCTCTGTTTGTAGTTGTGCAATTTTTCGCTTTTGCTTGTCAACAAGTTTTTCGAGCTGATCGTGCTCCCATTTTTTATTCATAAAACTGCTGAAGAGGACAACATTGAGCAGGTGAATTAGAAAAATAAAAAACCAAATAAGTATCGCCCATACAAACCAATCTACATTTAATGGTCTAAAATCTTTACCAAAATCGAGAAGCAGATTAACAATGATAAGTAAAACCGCACCGGCCAGAAATACAATAAAGTGGCGAAAAAGATTTTTCTTCTGCTTTATCCTAACCTGAGCATTCTCTATAAGCTCTCTTTGTTCGGGATCAATTTTTGAAGTCTCTTTTTTACTTGAAAACATCTGTTCTTATCATTTAGTTGACCTATTTTTAAGCCTCTTAGTGGGCTTTTGCAATTTAGCAGCATTAAAATTTAAAACTTTAACGTTACTATTTCTAACCAAAGTTACGTTAATTAAACACTTTTCTTTCTAATGAAAAACTTAAAAAAAGAATTTCCGGTCACTTCTCAATATATTCATCTTAATACGGCAGGCTCTGGTCTCATGTCTGAAACTGTGCTTGATTTTAGACAGGAACATGATCTGGATTATCTAATACAAGGGAGTATTTTAAAAGATAAGCAAGGTGCTTTTTTAGCTAAAGTTCGTGAAACGGTAGGTCATTTTTTTCATTGTGAGAGTGAAAATGTGGCTCTTGTGCCCAATTTTTCTTTAGGTCTCAACATTCTGTTAGAGGGACTTCCTAAAAAGTCAAAAATTCTACTTCTTAAAGATGACTATCCTTCAATAAACTGGCCCGTTACATCGCGCGATTTTGAGGTTGTTTTTGCCGATATTGATGCCAATCTGGAGGATAATATCCTACAGCAGGTAGAAAATGAGAAGCCTGATGTGTTATGTTTAAGTCTTGTGCAATACATAAATGGGATCATAATCGATCTAAATTTTATAAAAGAGCTTAAAGCGAAATTTCCCCAATTACTAATCATTGCAGATGGGACGCAATTCTGCGGAGTTTCAGATTTTAATTTTGCAACTTCAGGAATTGACGTTTTAGGAGCAAGTGCTTATAAATGGCTTAACGCTGGTTATGGCAACGGTTTTTTTCTTTTTAAAGAATCTGTAAAAGATTTAGTTAAACCAAGATCAATTGGTTTTAATTCGTGGGGCACAAAATATAAAGAGGAACAAAGTTTCATTGGTAAATTTGAGCCGGGACACCTGGATACCTTGGCTTTTGGCACATTGTCTGCCGCTATTGGTCTAATAAAAGCGGTGGGGATACAAAATATTGAGACGCAGGTAAATCATCTAAAGAGCAAAGCTAAAGAAGAATTTACGGCAAGAGATCTTTTGCAATCCCAGGTTAAGAATCGTACAATTCATTCTTCAATTTTTAATATAAGAGGAGAGGAGAAGCTCTTTAACAAATTGAGAGAACATAAAATTATATGTTCTAAAAGAGGAGCGGGAATTCGCATAAGTTTCCATTATTTTAATACTGAAGACGATTTTAATGCCTTGCTGAAGATAATTTAGCATTATGCTTTATTAATTGTAATAAGTATTTTATGCTAAATAATAAGAATATGTGTTTATATATCGTTTTCGCATTTAGCTTTTGTCTTCTCAAGTACTAAAAAAATTCACTTTTCGAAAAAATAAATGTAATGCGCTGATTTGTTGGATATTAATAAATTGGGTTATTACATTTGACGCGGTGAATAAAAAATAATTTAAAATGGCTATTACAAAACAATATTTAAAAGCTAAACCTCTTTGCAAAGTCACTTTTGCTGTACCTGCAAAAGATGCAGAAAAAGTTGCTGTGGCGGGAGAGTTTAATAACTGGCAGGAAACTGAACTAAAAAAACAGAAAAACGGCGTCTTTAAGCTAGCAGTAAATCTACCAATCGAGACCTCTTACGCGTTTCGTTATGTTGTAGATGGTGAGTGGACAAACGATCAGGAAGCAGACCGCTCTCAGTGGAGTGATTTTGCTGCTGCAGAAAATAGCATAATAGATTTATAGAAAAAGAAATGTTAGGTAAGATCGTCAAGGTTACTCTGTGACCTTGACGCCTTTCCAAAAAGCTATATAATTCTCTATATTTTTTGCTTTCTCGCTAGCGCTGGGGTAATACCAGGCAGCGTCTTCCAGCTGCTCATCATTTACTTTTATTGAGTAATAGCTGGCCTCACCTTTCCAGGGGCATGTTGTGTGCGTGTCACTCTTAACCAGATATTGCTGGTCTACTGCATTGGGAGGGAAATAGTGATTACTCTCAACTACAATAGTATTGTCACTTGCGGCTATAACTTTGTCTTTCCAGATCGCTTTCATAATTATTTCTTTTTAAAAATATAGTCCTTAAAATAACCCTGATCATCTTCATATTGATCGACCACCTGAAGATTAGCTTCTTCGGCTAGCCAGTTTATCACAGAATCATCGTATTTCTGCGAAATTTCAGTTTGTATGCTTTCCCATTTTTCAAAACTCACAGTCAAGTTTAATTTATTTATAGCCACTTCCTGATTCTTGTTGCTTACTAAAAAGCTCTTTGTGGTTCCGCTTTCAGGATCATATGTAGGCCAATGAATGAAATTATTTGGTTCAAAATTAGCATCCATCTCATCATTTATGCGGTCTAACAAATTTTTGTTGAATGCTTCTGTTACGCCGGCAGAATCATTGTAGGCCTTTAAAATGGTGGCAGGATCTTTCTTTTGGTCTACGCCCATAAAAAGCAAATCGTCTTTGTGCATAGAATGTTGAATATTTTTTAAAAAGTCAATCGCCTGAGGATGTGAAAGATTCCCTATGTTTGAGCCTAGTACGAGAATAACTTTTTTGCGTTGAGTGTACTGCGCAATTTTTTCTAGAACTTTAAAATAGGTTCCCTGTTGCGTTTCTATATCAATTTCCGGCCACAGAGATTTTACAGATTCCTGAAGTTCGTCAAGCACATTTTGACTAATATCTATGGGTTTATAGCTAAAGTTGACATTGTTGCTCATCAATTCTTCCAGAAGAAGTTTTGTCTTTTTGCCATCCCCGGCGCCAAGTTCTATTAGGTCAAAACCTGATGGCGATTCAAATTTTTTAACTATTTCTGAAGTGTATTTTGATAAGATCTGAAATTCGCAACCCGTTAAATAATACTCAGGCAGCTCCATGATTTGTTGAAACAATTTGTCTCCTTTTTTATCATAGAAATATTTTGAAGACAGGTATTTAGGAAAAGCCGTGAGACCTTCATATACCTCTTCCTGAAATTCACTTTGAAAATCAATTTTCTGTTCCAGTTTCATGTATTTTATTTGGCTAAACGCAAGCCTGTAAATTGCCAGCGCAAGTGTGGATGAAAGAAATTGCGGTAAGTAGGGCGGGTATGCTTATCTGAAGTTGCGACAGAACCGCCTCTTAGTGTTTTTTGACTTACCATAAATTTGCCGTTATATTCACCTAAAGCGCCATCTACTTTTGTGTAACCAGGATATGGCAGGTAGGCACTTTCTGTCCATTCCCAGCGTTGCCCCCAGTCGAAATGTGATTGTGCAGCTTCCCATTCAAACTCTGTGGGAAGTCTTAGACCTTTCCACTGCGCATAAGCAAAAGCTTCAAAATATGAAATGTGAGCTAGTGGAGCATTAAGATCAAGAGGCTTTAACCCGCTAAAAGTATAACGCTGCCAATTTTCACCTATTTTATGCCAATAAAGAGGTGCTTTTACCGAGTTTTTAGAGACCCAGTCCCAGGCTTCTGCATGCCATAGAAGTACTTTTTCATAACCGCCATCTTCAATGAACTCAAGAAATTCAGCATTAGTCACAAGTCTATTTGAAATTTTATAATCATTGAGATAAACTTTGTGTCTTCCAAATTCATTGTCATATGAAAAGCCATCACCTGTATGGCCAATTTCATATAAACCACTAGATATTGATATCCATTTTTGATCTGGAGATTGTGGTTTTGATTCGGTAAATGATTTATTGTATGCGGGCATTAGTGGGTTGTTACCCAGAATGTATTTTATGTCTATAAGCAGTAATTCCTGATGTTGCTTCTCATGATGAATACCGATTTGAACCAGTGATTCTATTTCTTCAGAAATTTCATCTTGCAGTAGTTCGGCAAGATTCTCAGTTACATATTGTCTATATGAATACACTTGCTCTACGGTGGGACGAGACAGATTTCCGCGATCTGTTCTCACAACTCTGGCACCTACACTCTCGTAGTAGCTATTAAAAACGAAAGCAAATTGATCATCATATAATTGATAATTTGCTTTATGAGGTTTAAGAATGAATTCTTCAAAAAACCATGTTGTGTGTCCTAAATGCCATTTGGGCGGAGAAACATCAACAATAGGCTGCACTACATAATCCTCTATTTCAAGGGGAGCGCAGATAATTTCAGATTGAGCGCGGGTTTCAGTAAAAAATTCTAAAAGTTTGTTTGTAAGACTTGTAATCATAAAAAAGAGTATAACCTAAAGTGGTTATACTCAAATTTACAATTTTATTGCTTTTGCCCACGTTTACAAGCGTTAAGGGCAAGTTAAAAGGTAAAAGGAACGGTGTATTTTATAGCTCTGGGTTTACCTCCTGCGTTGCCGGGAGTCATTTGGGGAATTAGCATAATGTTGCGCTTAGCTTCATCCTGCAGAACTTTTGTGCCTCCTGTGACACTTTTAATTTCAGGTTTTCCTTCCGTATTGATCACAAATTTTACAACTACTTTTTCTTTTACACTACCTGGTTTGTAACCTTTTGGGAATTTAAAATTTTGACCAATGTGTTTAGCGAGTTGTTGACTAAAACATGATTTTTTTTGGGTCTCTGAGCCTGAGCAGCCCGGCCATACTGGTGGGATTTCACGTATGGTAAGTGTGTTTCCCTTCATCGCAACACCGTTTTGGGCGTACGAGAAGCTTGCCATCATAATGATGGTAGCAATTAGTAATTTCTTCATAATAATGATTTGGGTTAAACAGCGACCGCACCTTTTATGTGGGGATGCGGATCGTAATTTTCTAATTTAAAATCATCAAACTTAAAACTAAAGATATCTTTCACTTCAGGATTAATTTTGATAGTTGGCAATGTACGAATTTCTCGCGAAAGTTGAAGTTTAACCTGCTCAATATGATTATTGTAGATATGAGTGTCGCCAAAAGTATGGATGAAATCTCCCGGGGCATAATCACAAACTTGTGCGATCATAAGTGTAAGAAGCGCGTATGAGGCAATATTAAAAGGCACTCCCAGAAATACATCTGCGCTGCGTTGATAAAGCTGGCACGATAACTTAGGTCTGCTATCTGTAGCATCGGGATCTCCCGGAGCAACATAAAACTGAAAAAAGGCATGACAGGGTGGGAGGGCAGCTTTATTATTAGCCACATTTTCAGAAAATGAAACAGATGTGTCTGGCAGCACACTGGGATTCCAGGCACTTATAAGCATGCGTCTGCTGTTAGGATTTGTCTTAAGCGTGTCCATAACATCCTTTATCTGATCAATTTCTTCACTGTTCCAGTTACGCCATTGATGGCCATACACCGGACCCAGGTCCCCATTTTCGTCTGCCCAGTCATTCCAGATGCGCACCCCGTTTTCCTGTAGGTAATTAATATTAGTGTCACCCTTTAAAAACCATAGCAATTCATGAATTATCGACTTTAAATGTAATTTTTTAGTAGTAACCATAGGGAACCCTTCACTTAGATCAAATCGCATTTGATAACCAAAAACGCTTAAAGTGCCGGTGCCTGTACGGTCTCCTTTTTGAATACCGTTATCTAAAATATGATTAACTAGGTCGTGATATTGTCTCATGATGTTGCTTTAAATAGTACTCGATTCTCAAATTTCTCGAGAGTAATCTCGAGATTAAAGATCTTCTTATTCTCCTTTACGCTTCTATTGAGGTAACATAATTAAGAAGGGCTAAATGTAATTATTATAGGAAATGAAACTTCTGACATCCCTTTTAGTTTATTTTATATTTATTCACATTATAATTTAAAACAATGTTAATTAACTAATTATAAATAAATATGCTTTAAAATTAATTATAAACTAGGGTCTAACTTCAAATTTATCAAATTATGAAAAAACTAACCTTAATCATTCCTATAATGTTTTTAGGATTTTCTCTTAATGCGCAAGCCGTAGACCCCTATGCAGAGTCTGTCGTGACCCCGCAATTCTTTATAGCGGTACTCGCCGGGGTTCTGTTAGCATTAGGGTTTCAATTTATTCTTACCGCGTTATCTGTTGCTTTTGGTATTTCGGCCATAGGCGATATAAAAAAGAAATATGTAAAAGGGAAAAATCACTTTGAGTCTGATGAAGATGATTCTGATTCTATGTCAACCGGAACAATGATCACAACTGGTTTTGGTCTGTGGAGTTGTATAACTGTTGGCCTGTCTTTATTTGGAGCAACAGCTTTAGCGATCAATTTGAGTCTTATAAGCAGTACAGTAATAAGTATAACTCTGGGACTTGTGATATGGGCGACATTCTTTATTCTTCTGTTTTATCTGGAAAGTAAAGTTGTGAACACCTTGGTGGGAGGTTTAATTAATACGGCCACTGCCGGACTAAGAGCTTCGGCCAGTGCTGTTAAAGATATGTTCACTCCGTCAAAAGAGCAGCAAATTGAGCACATCGCAGATCATACAGTAGAAAAAATTCGTAAAGATTTTCAGTCCTCTTTTGATCCGCATATTATAAAAGATTCACTCGATGAGTTTTTAAATAAAGTAAATAAGTCTGTTCCTGATTATGATACGCTTAAGCAAGATCTTACAGATATAGTTGAAAACTCAACCCATGAAAGATCAAAAGCAGGTAAAAATAGCCCGGTAAAATGGATGGCGATTCAGCAGGTTCTTTCTAATGCAATATCTACAGTTTCAAAAGGAGAAGCTCAAAATAAAACAAAGCAAGAGCAATTACAGCAATTGCAAAAAGAATTGCGTGAAGCTTATGAAGAAGGTGATGATAACCAGGAGCGTATCGAGAATGCAATCACTAAATTAACTGATGCCGAAGAACAAGAGGTTCATGGTTATATTGAAAAGTTTAAAGATATTCTGGCTAAAGCAAAACCTGATGATGTTAAGCAGGATAAATGGAAAGATCAATTTAATGAAATTATCAAGAACCCAAAGGTGGAGGCAAATAAGCTTGCAAATGAATTAAAGAAAATTGATAAAGATACTGTGTTATCATTTGTTGAAGCAAATACGGCTTTTAAGAAAGATCAATTAGATGGGTTTGCAGATAAGGCTGTAGAAGTTTTTAATAATGTTACAAACCAGATTTCTGCCGGGGTAGAAGACAAAACAGATATGTCTGCAGAAGAACTAAAACAGAAACTACAGATTGAGGTATTTAAATTTATTAATCACACCGGGAAGTCTGATATAGACCTTTCAATGCTAACAAGTTTCTTCCAGAATAAGCTTGATGATTCTAAAGAAAGTCTGCAGTCACTTAAGCAAAAACTTAAAAACGTTGATAAGGAAACTTTATTAAATGTTGTAACAAGTCATTCCAGTTTAGAAAAAGATGATATAGATAAAGTTGCGGCTTCTATTGATCAGGCTAAGAATAATGTGCTTCAAAAAATTGAAGATATTGAATTAGAAGCTAACAGAAGGATTGAAAATGTAAAACGTAAAGCAGTAATTCAGGCAGAGAACACTCGCAAGAATGCCGCAGCCGCAGCGTGGTGGTTAGTAATTAGTGCTTTTGTTTCTGCAGGTGCTGCAATAGGAGGTAGTCTGCTCGCAATGAGTTAATAATGGTATTTGTTCAAAATCTAAAAAGCCTTTTCTAATTTTTAGAAAAGGCTTTTTTATATTGTATTGTTGAAGAGGATTACCCTATTATCATACCTGCAATAGTAGCAGAAAGAAGAGATGCAATAGTACCCCCTATTAATGCCTTGATTCCAAATTCTGATAATGTTTTACGTTGACCAGGAGCTAATGAACCTATTCCGCCTATTTGTATACCTATAGAAGCAAAATTGGCAAAACCACACAGCATATACGTGGCCATTATTACAGATTTCTCATATGTAAAACTGATATCATTTATAGGATTCTTCAATTCTGCCAATTGAATGTAGCCTACAAATTCACTTGCTGCGAGTTTAATACCCAGCAGTTGCCCCATAAGCATCACATCTTCTGTAGAAACGCCAATAAGCCACATAAGAGGAGCGAATATGGTTCCTAAAATTGCTTCAAGCGAAAGTTCTGTATACGGTGTGTTTGAGGCAAGATAACTGTTTAATGTAGTCCAGTCTCCCAATTTGTTAAAACCATAATTGATCATGGCTATAAAAGCGACAAAAACCAGCAGCATTGCAGCTACGTTTGCAGCTAGCTTTAGACCTTCTGTAGTTCCGTTAGCAATAGCATCAAGAATATTAGAGCCTATTTTTTCTGAAGAAACTTCTACACGACTATCAATTGCTTCTTGTTGAGGATAAAGCAATTTGGAAATTACAATAGCTCCCGGAGCAGCCATTACAGAGGCTGCCAATAAATGTTTTGCAAATTCTAGTCTCAATTGCGGGTCATCACCACCTAAAAAACCAATATAAGCGGCCAGAACTCCTCCGGCAACGGTGGCCATCCCGCCTATCATTACCAGTAAAATCTCAGAACGCGTCATGCGCTCTAAATATGCTTTTATCATTAAAGGCGCTTCTGTCTGTCCCAGGAATATGTTACCGGCTACAGATAAGCTTTCAGGGCCCGAAATGTTCATTAACTTGGTTAAAACCCAAGCCATGCCTTTCACTACAAATTGCACCACACCCAGGTAAAACAAAACAGAAGTTAATGCCGAAAAGAAAATTATTGTAGGTAAAACCTGGAAAAGAAATATAAAACCAAAACTTTCTACGTCCATCATTCCGCCTAAAAGGAATTCACTTCCGGCTGCGGTAAAATCAAGAATCTTAACAAAAATCTGCCCTACGAACTCAAAAAGCCGCTGTATAAAGCTAATTTTTAGAACACCAATAGCAAGAAAAAGTTGTGCTGCAAGACCTACGCCTACAGTTTTCCAGTTGATCGCTTTTTTATTTACACTTAATAAATAGGCTATAACCAGAAGGGAAACCATACCCAGAACTCCGCGCCAGAGACTATTAAATGAGAAGCCGGCATTTGGTATTAAATGTTTTGCTTCTTCTACAGGGAGAACTTCTTGTACAGTTTGAGCGTTAACACCGGGAATAAAAAATAAGGAAATGAGCAGTAGGGGTAGAATTTTTCGCATCTATAATTAATTGCGTTTAGATATTTCATCGCGTATTTTAGCGGCAGCCTCATAGTCTTCACGTGCTACAGCCTGATCAAGAAGCTTGTTTAGGTCCTGGAGAGATAACTTTTTATAATCTGCTCTTTCAGTATCAACCTCATCTTCAACAACCAGTTCATCAACGAGTATACTCTCGGGATTTTCTGATTCCTGACCGCTTGATCCTTTTAGATAAATACCTGCTTTATCAAGAATATTCTTGTATGTAAAAATAGGCGCATTAAACCGTAGAGCCAGAGATATGGCATCGCTGGTACGTGCATCTATTATTTCTTCTATCTTATCTCTTTCACAGATAATGCTTGAGTAGAAAACACCATCTACCAGCTTGTGTATAATAACCTGCTTGATGACAATGTCAAACCTGTCTGCAAAATTTTTAAAAAGATCATGTGTAAGAGGTCTTGGCGGGCGTATTTCTTTCTCTAAAGCAATCGCAATAGACTGAGCCTCAAAGGCACCAATTACTATAGGCAGCTTACGATCACCATCAACCTCGCTCAGGATTAGGGCATACGCACCATTCTGTGTTTGGCTATACGATATGCCTTTTATATTCAAACGCACTAGACTCATATTGCAAAAATATAAAAAGGCTGTTTAAAAGAGGACAGTGTCCAGATTTAAACAGCCCTTTAAGGGGGTCAATTTAAGAAATTTATGAGTTATTCGCTTTAAACTCTTTTAATTTTTCATTGAGCCTGGGTACTATTTCAAAAGCATCACCCACAACTCCGTAGTCTGCAGCCTTAAAGAATGGAGCTTCAGGATCGCTGTTAATTACGACCTTAGTTTTTGAAGCATTGATCCCGGCAAGATGTTGTATCGCTCCAGATATACCTATTGCAATATAAAGATTAGATGCAACCGGTTTTCCTGTTTGCCCTACGTGCTCACCGTGTGGTCTCCACCCCATATCAGATACCGGTTTAGAGCATGCGGTAGCAGCACCTAATATATCTGCCATTTCTTCTATCATGCCCCAATTCTCAGGACCCTTTAATCCGCGACCGCCAGAAACAACAATCTCTGCATCAGCGATTGTTACTTTATCTTTAGCTTTATCTACAGATTGTACATTTACACTAAAATCACCATCTTCTAAAGCTGGGCTAAAATCTTCTGCAGTTGCAGGAGCGTTACTTTCTTTTAGCCCGTATGCATTTTTAGATAATCCTATAAGGGCAACCTCTGTTTTAATTTCTGTATTGCTGAAAGCTTTATTAGTAAAAGCGGTACGCTTAACAACAATTGGAGAGACGCTCTCTGGTAAAGACACTACATTTGAAGCATAACCAGCGCTTAAATTCACCGCAAGTAAAGGAGCGAGATATTTCGCATTAGCGCTAGAACTAACTATCACTACTTTTGATTCTTCTTTTTTAGCAGCCTGATTAATTACATCTGCATATGCAGCAGCATTAAACTGGGTTAATTTATCGTTTGATACCTTTAAAACCTTATCTACACCATAAGCAGATAATGAGGAAGTATCTTCTGCATTAATAACAATAGCAGTTACTGTAGTGGCAAGCATATCTGCGATACCACGCGCATAACTGGCAACTTCGTAAGCTGTTTTTTTAAATTTTCCTTCTTCTGATTCTGTATATACTAAAACTGACATGTTTTTCTGTTTTTTTAAGCTTTTAGGCTAAAAAATGACCCTAAAAGATCGATTTTTGACTTGTTTTGGTCGGTTTTTAAATGAAACTAAATAACCTTAGCTTCATTATGTAAAAGGTTGATAAGTTCGTCAAGATTATCTGGCGAGACTAACTTTACCGCTCCTTTAGGCGCTGGTTTTTCAAAAGAGACTGTGCTTGTTTCCATTTTCTCTGCTGTAGGTGCTAGTACTTTAAGCTGTTTTTTTCTGGCCATCATGATTCCTCTCATATTAGGAATACGCAGGTCACTTTCTTCAACCAGACCTTTCTGCCCGCCAATTATTAATGGCAAAGTTGCTGTTACAGTTTCTTTACCGCCATCAATTTCGCGTACAGCGGTAGCAGTATTTCCTTCTACTTCAAGGCTTATACATGTATTTACAAAACTTGCTCCCGTAAGGGCTGCAAGCATCCCCGGCACCATACCGCCATTATAGTCTATAGACTCTCTACCGGCGATCACAAGATCATAGCCACCGTCTTGTACTACTTTACTAAGTTCTGTAGCTACCTGAAAACCATCTTGCGCTTTAGTATCTATGCGTATAGCTTCATCTGCGCCTATGGCTAAAGCTTTACGCAGTGTAGGTTCAGTTTCGGCTCCTCCTACGTTCACAACATCTACCGTTGCGCCCTGTTTTTCTTTAAACCACATTGCTCTTGTGAGACCAAACTCATCATTAGGATTGATTACAAACTGAACCCCGTTTGTGTCAAATTCTTTATTGTCTGATGTGAAGTTTATTTTTGAAGTCGTATCTGGTACGTGACTGATGCAAACTAAAATTTTCATATAAAAAAGCGGTTATTTGTAACTATTTCGTTTTCGCCACGAAAATAAGCATAATTTTTGGCTTATTTACTATGCATGCATAACAAATTTTAGTTAAATCCAATTCTTTCGGCAGAATTTAATTGTTATTTTTGCCTTCCCTTAAATTAAGGGAAGTTACCGATATTTACCGTGATCTTATACTTAACGATACATGAAAACTATACAATTTAGGGAAGCTGTTTGTGAGGCCATGAGCGAGGAGATGCGCCGTGACGACACTATTTACCTTATGGGTGAAGAAGTTGCAGAATACAATGGTGCTTACAAAGCTTCAAAAGGAATGCTTGATGAGTTTGGCCCAGAACGCGTTATTGATACCCCTATCGCAGAACTTGGTTTTGCCGGGATAGCAATAGGAAGCGCGATGAATGGGAACAGACCCATCGTTGAGTATATGACTTTTAATTTCTCACTTGTAGGGATTGACCAGATCATTAATAATGCAGCCAAAATAAGACAGATGTCTGGTGGCCAGTTTAATTGCCCCATCGTTTTTCGCGGGCCAACTGCCTCTGCCGGTCAGTTAGGAGCAACGCACTCACAGGCTTTTGAGAACTGGTTTGCAAATACTCCTGGTCTTAAGGTGATCGTTCCTTCTAATCCTGCAGATGCTAAAGGACTTTTAAAGTCTGCTATACGTGATAATGATCCTGTTATTTTTATGGAAAGTGAGCAAATGTATGGTGATAAAGGTGAAGTGCCAGAAGGTGAATATCTTATACCTATTGGGGTAGCAGATATTAAAAGAGAAGGTACAGATGTTACTATTGTTTCTTTTGGTAAAATAATTAAAGAAGCCTATAAAGCGGCAGACGAATTAGCAAAAGAAGACATCTCTTGTGAGATCATAGATCTGCGTACCGTGCGCCCAATGGATCATAAAACCATTCTGGATTCAGTTAAAAAGACAAATCGTCTTATAATTCTGGAAGAAGCATGGCCTTTTGGTAACGTGGCTACAGAGATTACTTATCAGGTACAGGCTGAAGCTTTTGATTATCTTGATGCTCCTATTATTAAAATAAACACAGCAGATACTCCGGCACCCTATTCTCCCGTTCTTTTAAAAGAATGGTTACCAAATAGTGATGATGTTGTTAAAGCTGTCAAAAAGGTACTTTACAAGTAAAAGTATACCAATATATTTGAGGCTTCATGGGTTATAATACCAATGAAGCCTTTATTTTTTAATGGAAGGTAAGAGGGCGATTTTAGGCCTTTAAACCCCGATTTTTATCCTCAAAGAGGAATAAATATGAAGAACCTCCTAATCCTGCTTCTACTTTTTTGCTTGCCTATAGTAGGATTAAGCCAAACAAAAGTAGGCGGTCTTGTATATGATGGTCTGGGAAATCCCATTCCTTTTGCAAATGTTGTTTTCCCCGGCTCTACAGAGGGAACTATTACAAATGAAGATGGTCGCTTTTATCTGGAAACAGATGAGAATTATGATACTCTAAAAGTTACTTTCGTGGGATTTACTCCGCGGGAGATCAAGTTAGAAAAGCGAGTAAACTACAATCTTAGTATTGTTCTGGAAGAGGAAGCCGAAACTATGGATGAGGTTGTGATCTATTCAGGAAAACAACCTAAAAAAAACAATCCTGCTGTAGAAATACTTAAAAAGATCTGGGCAAATAAAAGGCAAAACGGGCTGAGTCAATTTGATCAATATCAATATGACAAATACGAGAAAGTAGAGTTTGACCTGAATACTATTGACAGCGCTCTTATAAACAACCGTATATTCAACGGGATGGAATTCATTTTTAACCAGATGGATACTTCTAGAATTACAGGTAAGACCTATCTCCCTATTTTTATAAATGAAGCCAGTAGTAAGGTCTATGGCGACAACACTTTAAATCTAAAGAAGGAAGAGCTTTTAGGAAATAAAAACAGTGGTTTTAGTACCAATCAAACTATCATAGCTTTTGTAAATGAACTCTATAATGAGTTTAATGTTTATGATAACTACCTAAAATTCTTCGATAAAAGTTTTGTGAGTCCGCTTTCTACAACTGGTGTCAGCACATACAATTATGTACTTGCAGATAGTGCCTACATTAAGAATAAATGGTGTTACAACATTATTTATTATCCGCGCAGAAGCAATGAGCTAACCTTTAAAGGTGATTTCTGGGTAAATGACACTACCTGGGCGATTACAGATATTAACATGCAGGTTAATAAAAGTGCAAATATTAATTGGGTAAAGGAGATCTATATAGAGCAGGAATTTAAGGTTGAAAGTGACACTACTTTTTTAATAACTCGCGATTACTTTCTTTCAGATTTTGCGATTCGGAAGAAAGAAGAAAGTAAGGGTATGTATGGAAAGCGCACGACGCTCTATGATAATTATGTTTTCAATAAGCCTTTGAAAGAAGACTTTTATAAAAAGCGGCTTGAAGAATATGATGAATCTATTTATACCAGAGACGATGATTTCTGGAAAGATAAAAGACAGGAAGAGC
The DNA here is from genome assembly GCF_047946675.1 of Leeuwenhoekiella sp. A16. Taxonomy (GTDB): domain Bacteria; phylum Bacteroidota; class Bacteroidia; order Flavobacteriales; family Flavobacteriaceae; genus Leeuwenhoekiella. The sequence goes on along the minus strand of NZ_CP172313.1, from coordinate 1,275,691 downwards.
TAAGTAAGGACGAAAAGGGCATTTATAATATGCTCGACACCTTGAAGACAGTTCCACGTTTTAAGGCATTATATGATATTGGCTCAGTACTAGTTTCCGGGTATTATGAATGGGATGCTGCTAATCTTGATATAGGACCAATATTTTCTGCCTTTGGCTTTAATGATGTAGAGGGTTTAAGATTAAGAATGGGTGCTCGTACTTATTTTAATCAAAATGACCCATGGAGGTTAGAAGGTTTTACTGCTTACGGTTTCAAAGATCAGAAGTTTAAATACGGAATTTCAGGAAAATGGCTTGTAGATAAAAAAAGCCGATTAATTGTGTCTGGGGGTTACCGTAAAGACATAGAACAAACAGGGGCAAGCCTTACCACTTCTACAGATGTGCTGGGTAGAAATTTAGCATCATCTTCACTGGTCACCGTAGGCTCAAACGACAGGCTTACGAGTCTTGAGTTGGGTAATTTTGCAATAGAAGCAGAACCAATCAAGAATTTGATTCTGCGGTCTGATATGTCTATACGTAGTTTGCAGTCTGCATCGCCTACTTTTAGTTTAGATTATTATACAGATGCTACACAAACTGTGTCTAAGCCAGATGTTAAGCAGACAGATTTCATATTAAGTGCTATTTATGAGCCGGGAAAACGTACTTCTGGTTACGGTGTTGAGCGTTTAACAAGCAATGAGTGGTTTCCCACAATTTTTGTGGGTTATACAAAGGGTATTAAAAACCTTTGGGAAAGTGATTTTGATTATGAAAAGCTGCAATTTTCATACAGACAGCCCTGGCGAGCGGGTGGCCTAGGAACTTTCACTTCTACTATAGAAGCAGGGAAAACCTTTGGTACAGTGCCGTTGGGACTACTTAGCGTGATTCCTGGTAACCAGAATTTATTTTCTATTTATGGTACCTTCCCACAGCTTAACTATTATGAATTTATTACAGATACTTACGCCTCTGTACATTTAGAACATAACTTTGGCGGAAGATTATTTTCAAGAATACCACTTCTTAAAAAGTTGAATCTTAGAGAAATTATCGGCTTAAGAGGAGCCTGGGGTGAAATTTCAGATGAGAACCAACAAATAAATGCTACAGGTATAGAATATCTGGCTCCTAATAAAAAGCCGTATTATGAATACAGTTTTGGGGTAGGGAATATCTTTAAGATTTTGAGAATTGATTTTAATTTTAGGGGGAATTATCTGGATTTACCAGATGCCCGAAAATTTGGTGTGACAGGAGCTTTAGAGTTTTCATTTTAAATAAGGAGACTGGTTAAAGAGTAAAATGGTTATGTATGGTGTTTTTTTATTCTTTTACCGAATTTCTTTGCCTTAAGGCTTGATTTAAGGTACTTTTGCCCTCCCCTGATTATAATGTTAAATACCGTATAATTAACGGAAAAAGTAAATATGACGAGAGATAAAATTACAACCTTCGATGTGCTAATAGAGATTCCGAAGGGTAGTCGCAATAAATACGAGTACGACTTTAAGCTGAAGAAAATACGCTACGACCGTATGATCTTTTCTTCAATGATGTATCCTGCAGATTACGGTTTCATTCCTGAGACTTTGGCATTAGACGGTGATCCACTTGACGTTCTTGTATTAGTTACAGAGCCTACTTTCCCAGGTTGTGTTATGGAAGTTAAGCCTATTGGCGTATTTCACATGACAGATGAAAAAGGTCCGGATGAAAAAGTAATATGTGTACCAGTAAGTGATCCTATTGCAAGTTCTGTAAATGACCTTAGTGAGCTTAACCCACATTTAATTAAAGAGATCGAGCATTTCTTCCAGGTTTATAAAGATCTTGAAAAGAAAAAAGTTGATGTAGGCGGTTGGGGTGATGTAAATGAGGCTAAAGAGATCATCATTCAATGTATTGACAGATATACAGAAAGTGATATTCCTGTAGAGGAAGTGAGTATCAAATAAGCATACAAAATATAACGAAATGAAGAAGCCGCAATAAAGCGGCTTTTTTTATTCCATATATTCAATACAAAGCCTAATAGTATAAAATTCCATCAATTTTGCTACATTAGTAGAAATCATTTAATAAATACCAAAATTTATGGAATCAAATGTGATCTACGTACCTATAGCTATGGCTATAATTGGGCTGTTATTTATGCTTATCAAGAGAAGCTGGGTCAAAAAGCAAAACCCGGGAAGTGAAAAAATGCAAACTATATCTAAGAGTATAAAAGAAGGTGCTCTTGCATTTTTGGCGGCTGAGTATAGATTGCTTTTGATTTTTGTTGTTATAGCTTCAGTTCTACTTTATATAATATCTGTTATTGTTGATACCACAAGTTGGTTAATAGTTCCAGCTTTTATAGTTGGCGCTTTTTTCTCTGCCCTTGCGGGCAATATAGGTATGCGCATTGCTACAGATGCTAATGCCCGCACTGCTGAGGCAGCAAAGACAAGTTTACCACAGGCACTTAAAGTGAGCTTTGGTGGTGGTACTGTTATGGGGCTTGGTGTTGCGGGTCTTGCGGTTCTGGGATTAAGTTTGTTCTTTATGTTTTTTGTTTCCCAATTTATGGGCGAAACAGGCGATTTTTATGAGGATATGACAATTGTTTTAGAGGCGCTGGCGGGTTTTTCGCTGGGAGCAGAATCTATTGCATTGTTTGCACGTGTAGGCGGGGGTATATATACTAAAGCGGCAGATGTAGGTGCAGATCTTGTAGGTAAGGTAGAGGCGGGAATACCTGAAGATGATCCTCGTAATCCGGCTACGATCGCAGATAACGTAGGCGATAATGTAGGTGATGTTGCTGGTATGGGAGCAGATTTGTTTGGTAGTTATGTAGCCACAGTATTAGCGGCAATGGTTCTGGGTAATTATCTCATAAGAGATATGTCTCAGGAAAATCAGTTTGTTGATGCGTTTAATAATATGGGACCTGTGCTCTTACCTATTGTGATTGCCGGAGTTGGGATTTTAGCTTCCATAATAGGTACATTTTTAGTAAAAATTTCAAGCAATACTGCAAGAGAGTCACAGGTTCAAAAAGCTCTTGACAGGGGAAATTGGGTTGCGATATTCTTAACTTTAATATCAAGCTATTTTCTAATTCGCTGGATGCTTCCCGAAACAATGGTTATGCATTTCTTTGGCGAAGGAGATAAAGAAATATCTTCTAATAATGTTTTTATTTCTGCATGTATAGGTCTTGCAGTAGGAGCTTTAATATCTGTAGTGACTGCCTATTACACTAGTTTGGGTAAAAAGCCCGTGATGGATATAGTACAGAATTCATCTACTGGTGCGGCAACTAATATTATTGCAGGTCTAGCCGTTGGTATGAAATCTACTTTTGCCTCGGTTTTGTTATTTGCTGCGGCTATTTACAGCTCATACGAGCTCGCCGGATTTTATGGTGTGGCTTTGGCGGCATCAGCGATGATGGCCACTACAGCTATGCAACTTGCTATTGATGCTTTTGGGCCCATTGCAGATAATGCGGGTGGTGTGGCAGAAATGAGTGAATTACCTCCAGAAGTGCGTCAACGTACAGATATTTTAGATTCTGTGGGTAATACGACAGCTGCGGTAGGTAAAGGTTTCGCGATTGCTTCTGCGGCATTAACTGCGCTGGCACTTTTTGCAGCCTTTGTAACTTTTACGGGAATTGACGGAATCAATATTTTTAAAGCAGACGTGCTTGCAGCATTGTTTGTAGGTGGTATGATACCGGTAGTTTTTTCCGCATTAGCGATGAAATCTGTGGGGAAAGCGGCCATGCAGATGGTGCAGGAAGTAAGAAGACAGTTTAGAGACATTCCAGGTATTTTAGAAGGGACGGGAAAACCTGAATATGGAAAATGCGTGGCAATATCTACACAGGCAGCTTTGCGCGAAATGATACTGCCTGGGTTATTAACTATAATTACACCTATATTGGTGGGGCTTATTTTTGGAGCGGAACCTCTGGGAGGTTATATGGCCGGAGTGTGTGTTTCTGGTGTAATGTGGGCGATTTTTCAAAATAACGCAGGTGGCGCCTGGGATAATGCTAAAAAATCATTTGAGGCCGGGGTTGAAATTGATGGCAAAATGACCTTTAAAGGCAGTGATGCTCACAAAGCTGCCGTTACTGGCGATACCGTGGGTGATCCTTTTAAAGATACTTCCGGACCGTCTATGAATATACTTATTAAATTAACCTGTCTGGTTGGGTTAGTAATTGCACCTATAATTGGTACTCCAACCGAATCTACTGAGCTTGTAGAACAGGAAAAGGTTGAAACATCTACTCAGGAAAAACGCACTATAGTAAATTCAGATAGTGATAAGATGGTAGTTGAATTAGAAAACATAAAATAGAACTCCTTTTATTGATTTGATGAAGCCTGTTTTTATCTTCAAACTTGGTAAGTTTTTTGGAAAATATTAAGAGAAGTTTATAATTAAAATCCAAGATGCCAGGCTGGGATTTTCTAATTTATTGAATGGTAAAAAATCTACTTAACAGACTTGGCTTAGCTAATAAAGATCCTATACAAATACATGGTTATCAAACCTACGGGACTAATGATCATCTGTATGCGATAGGACGTGCATTAGAGCACGAGGGCGTTAATCTTGAGAAGACAGACTTTTTGAGTGTTTTAAAAAATGCATTTCATCAGTTTAAAAGTGATGAACTTCCCGCCGCACGTTTAAAATTAAAACTTCCTGACAATGAGATTTTCTATACCGTAACAGATGCAGAAGGTTATTTTAAAATTGATATTACGGCATCTGGCTTAGAAAGCCAGACGAATGAAGAAGGCTGGTTACCTATGGAACTCAGTTTTGATGATGAGAATCAAAACAGATTTATCATAAACAACAATCGTTTTCCGGCAGAAATGGTAATACCTTCAAAGAAGGCGGAGTATGGTGTAATAAGTGATATTGACGACACGATTCTGCAAACAGGGGTAGCTTCACTTATGAAATGGAGGGTGATTCTAAACACGCTGTTTAGAGATGTAGGCAGGAGAACTCCCCTAAAAGGAGCGGCAGAGCTCTATCAAAAATTTCATTTGGGCAAGTCTGGCGAAGCTTCAAATCCACTCTTTTATGTGAGTAATAGTCCGTGGAATTTGTACCATTATCTTCAGGCTTTTATCAAGAAAAGTAACTTTCCTAAAGGATCTATATTACTTCGAGATTTTAGAACACCTTTTGACAGAACTCCGCAGCCCGAAAAACCACATAAGCAACATGAAATTAGAAATATTCTAAAGACATATCCACATCTAAAGTTTGTGCTTATTGGAGATAGCGGGGAACATGATGCCGATATTTACATTGAAATAGCAGAGGAGTATCCAGATCGTATTCTCGCTATATACCTGCGCAGTGTAAATCATGAAAAAAGAGTTTTTCGCGTACGCGGACTTCTTGAAAAATTTGAGTTAACACCTGCACTTTTGATAAGTGAAAGCGCAGTTGCCGAAGAGCATGCTCGCGAGTTAGGACTTATTCAATAGTTTTTATTGAACCTGCTCAACTACAAAAAAACCATCATTTCCCTGAGATTGATAGAGAGGCATAAAAATAAATGCATCCCATTTACTTTTTACTTCCTCCCCATTATGTTGAGCCAGTAGCTCTCCTTTTTTAATTGGCTGAAAATTTTTATAGCCTGGCTCCATTTTAAAATTATCATCATCTTTGAGTTCGTGGCGATAGAGAATTTCAAAAGTTTTCTGGTTAGTTTTAAGTTTTTCAAGCTTAGAAGCTGCTTCGGGATAAGTTGACAGTTTATTTAAATTAAGAGAACAGGCTCTTGCAATAGCATGCCAAATAATACCTTCGTGATTGTCTACAGCTTCATCACTCTCATGTTGACCACCTTCAAATACAAATCCCGTAAGCCCTGTTCTGCTCATATAATGATCTATGCAGCCTGAAACGATATCTGAGAACCCACGAATAATATAAGGCGGAAATTGATGAGCCCAATCATCATTATCATGTACTTCCTGCACGGAAATATAGGGAGCGCTAGCAGATGAAGTTGTATGGCAATCTAAAAAATAACGCTTGGTAAAGTCCTTTTCAGGGAAATCCTGAAGCACTTTTATTATAGAGAACATTTCTTCTTTCTCATGCGTATTTTTAACCTTGTCGTTTATATTTCTCTCTGTCCATGTACGGTTGAGGTCTTCATCAATGTACCTTACATTTTTATTTAATGCTTTGCGATTGCCAGTGACCCCTACTATTGTGCCTTCTATTTGAGGCAAACTATGTTCTAGCTCTTTAAAAACTTTTTTTAATGCAATTACACCGCTGGGTTCATTACCATGAACTCCGGCAGTAATGAATAGCAAGGGACCTTTTTTGCCACTTGAATATTCACCAAGTATTCTGGGATATTTATCTTTCATGAAAATGTTATTAATGCATTGAAGCCAGTTCTTTATTTGTAAGGCTGTTTTTATAATATTTTTTATACTCTACTTTGCGTTCTATGGCTTGTATAACAGTATCAGTAAAATCTGGTAGACCTATTTCTTCACAGTAATCTAAGCCGCCGGGGCTTAAAACATTGATCTCAATAAGTTTATCATCTACTACATCAAGGCCTACAAAAAAGAAGCCATCGCGGATGAGTTTAGGAGCTGTGAGTTTGACTATTTTTTCGATTTCAGGAGTGAGTTCTGCAGGTTCTGCTTTAGCACCTAAAGAGAGATTACTTCTAAATTCAGCTTTATCTTTATTAACACGGCGTATAATAGCTTTTTTACCACCTTCTTCTAAAATTCTGCCGTTCATTAAGATCACGCGTATATCACCTTCACTTACTTTAGGTAAGAATTCCTGAGCTATGATATATCCTTTTGTAATTAGAGCAGTAAAGATTTGATTGAAATTTTTCTTTTCTTCATCTATAAGATATACATCTTGCCCTCCAGAACCTTCAAGAGGCTTGAGAACCATTTTTTTACCAGATTTTTTCCAAAATTGAAGTAGATCTTCCTTATTGCGGGTTATTAAACTATCTGGTTTTATAATTTGCGGAAGCTCTTCAAAGTATAGTTTATCTATAAATGAATGAGACATAGCATTTGCATCATTAAGCACGAGAACTCCTTGCTGCTGTATCATTCTGGCGAAAGCTATCGCGCTATGTTCTGCCCAGTGCCTGTCATCTGATTCTTCAGTAGGATTATTTCTTAAAAAAAGAACATCCAGATCTGCAGAATTTTCTGTAGTATACGGTATAGTATCATCTTTTACCTGATCAAAGAATTCTTCAACATTGTTGTACTTGAGAGATTTAGGTATTTTTTTGCAATGAAGATTTAAAGGAGCGCCGTGTACAAAATTGAAGCCTCCCACGTTCATTACATATACGTCATTCCCGCGTTCATAAGCCTTTTTTAATAAGACAACCGAAGTGCCACACGGCTCAGTCTCTATATCACTAATTACAAAACATATTTTCATTTTCATATCATTTTAGAGAGTGCAATTCCTTCTTTAAATGCCCTCATTTTAGGTTGAAATTCTTTGGTTTTTAAATATCGCGGCTTTATAGTTGCCGGTTTTAGTAAGTTGCGTTCTGTGAGATTTTTTATTAGGGGAGCATGTTTTATAGAATATTTACCGGCCAGAAGAGGTTCTAATTCTCCACCGCCACCTAAATATTCCTGTAGCTCAACCAGACCTTTTAAATAAATAATATCTTTAAGAAAACCACCTCCCTGAAACATCCTGGACGTAATATTAAAAGCTCGTTCTTTTGCAAATCCATATTCAAAATGAAGTAGGTTAAACATTGATTTAAAATCTGCTCCATCAATCAAAGCTGCTCCTGCTACAACCCGTCCTGCGAGTATGCGTAAGCGATTGCCAGAAAGACCACCGCCCAGATATTCAGCTAAAACAGCCATTCCTTCCTGAGTAGCATCATAATCTGCAAATCCTGCTGCTAACTGACTTAGAGTTTGCCGACTCCCATTATAGTACGTAAGCGCATGCGTGCCTATCTCGTGTTGTATAAGTGCCTGTGCTTCCTGCGGGGACATTTTATAGTCTTCAGGAAGATATAATTCGCCCTGAGAAACCATAATGATGTTTACATCTTTACGTATATGTATAGTACCATTATAATCTGGCGACTGCTCCTTAAAATATTCAAACTCTTCTTCAGCTAATTTTTTAAAATCGTGTGCATCTAAGAGATTTTCTTCTGCAGAAGACTGATTTTCGGGAATATTTTCCAGAATTAATTTTGCTTGAGCTAAAATATTTTTAGGTACATCTTTATGTAATCGTATGCTGCTATAAAAAAAGTTTCTAGAGCCTCGTTCTTTTAGCATGGTAAGTTCCTGATCAATTTCCTCCCTTTTTTGATCATAGAGGTAGGCCAGGGCAGGATCATCAATTTCATCAATACGCAGATTATATAATCTTCGTTTTAAAATATCAGGATCAATAGGTAACAGCCGATAGTGATATGAATTGATTTCCTGAAAATTAGTTTCAAAAAACCGATCTCTTAGCGATTGTATATTTACCGGCGCCACAAGCAGCAAAAACTGGTAAGAAGATTGAATAGCAGTGATTTGCTTGTCAATTTTTAAAACTTCTTCATGTATTTCTCGTTTCCCGAGAGCATTATAGCTTGATATTTTTGAAGAAGTCTGTACGCGAATAAATTCAAAAATGGCTTGTTGTACTGCTTGGGCAAAGCTTTCGCGAAAGCTTTTAAAGTAAAGAGGATACACGTGACCTTTGCTATCACGATAAACAGGTGGTATCTCAATACCCACCAAAGTCCCGCCTCTTTCCTTGATTTCTTCGATATCAAAAAGAGGCTCACTCTCTTTTAACTGTCTTTCTTTAGTTTGCTCAATTCTCGTTGTAAGCCTGACGTCGTATCTTCTGCTGTCTATCTTCTCAAATTCAGTTGCCAGAACATTTAAAGATGCAGGTAGTTTATGCGATGGTCCCTTGATAACAAATTCAGTGCTGCCTGTTTTTCCACTATATATTTCGATAAGAATAAAAGAACCAAAACGAGCTGCCATTTTCTCTGTAAGTTCTACGAGAAAATGTCTAAAATAGTCAAAGTTATCCTCACCTATTATAAGATATGAAGCACTGGTACGAGCCAATCGTAAAGTAGCATCATCTTCAGGTTTTTTGCGATAAATAAGGAGGGAGGGTACATCATGTTCTAAGAACAGAAAGCCGCCATGAGGTAGAGAACGCACTGTTCTTTTGCCAGGTTCTAGGTCATCTAAAATAGATTTATCATCAAGTATGGAATGTGTTGTACTCAATCCAATCGTTTTTTTGAAAATTATGATAGGTCAAATCTATTGCGATTTGCTATCGTGCTGTGCATTTTCAAAATACGCAAAAACCCTATCGAAAAATAGGGTTTTATTGAGTTTAAGATATAATTTAGACAGTTTTGGCTATTATTTAATAGGCCTACAGAGCTTTTAGCTGTCTAGAATAAACCGTGTAATTCTGCGTCTATACGGTTAATAATATTACCCAGATCTTCAGGGTTATCTACAAAGTTTATGTTGTCTACATCTATTATGAGCAAGTTGCCTTTGCTGTAATCATGTATCCAGGCTTCATAACGCTCGTTAAGTCTGCTTAGGTAATCTATAGAGATGCTGTTCTCATACTCCCGACCTCTTTTTTGTATCTGTGCAACAAGATTTGCGATAGAACTTCTTAAATAGATCAAAAGATCTGGTCCTTCTACAACGCTTTCCATCAGATCAAAAAGTGAGCGATAATTATTATAATCACGATTTGTTAATAACCCCATTGCGTGCAGGTTAGGTGCAAAAATATGAGCGTCTTCATAGATCGTACGATCCTGAATGACATCTTTGTTTCCTTCACGAATGTCTAATAACTGTCTAAATCTGCTGTTTAAGAAATAAACCTGCAGATTAAAAGACCAACGCTCCATAGCGTTATAAAAATCATCCAGATAGGGGTTGTCTACTACATCCTCAAATTGAGGTTGCCAATTATAATGTTTGGCCAAAAGCCGCGTAAGGGTCGTCTTTCCGGCACCAATATTGCCAGCAATGGCTACATGCATACGTTTAGGTTTTAGGTAATTTTAATTGGTAAGTTGTGAGATTTTCACGGCGGTAAAGATATAGGATTTCGCCGGTCCAGTAAAACTGTTTTACATCATTTGTGGCGATATTAAGCGGTGTAAAATTCTCACTATCCTTTTTTTTATAGAATAAGTCTTCTGCAGATAATCCCAGAAGATTCTCATTGTTTTCAATTAGAGCATTTAATCCCACATTTTTAAACTTGCTTACAAGACTCCCGTAACTATTGTATTGAAGTATAAAGTCAGGCGTCGCCAGCCAGCAATAATTAAAATTTGTAGCGACTGTAACGATCCTGTTTTTAATAGGTGGCGATACGGTTTTTACTGTATTTGTGCGATAATTGAATAATTCAAGCTGTTGCAGGTCAATATTAAAGACCCACAGTTGGCGGTCATTTGCCGTTCTTGCTAAAGAAACATTTCTATATTCTTCAAGTTTGTTAAAATCTACGCGAGTGATCTCATTGAGGGTATTGTCGAGAATCACGGCCGTATTAAAATCCTGATAAAACAAAGTGATCCTTAACGGATTGATGATATCTACACTTGTAATTGCTCCCAGTTGAATATCGCTAAATTGAAGTGTTTTTTCAGCATTAATCTTATATAAAACTGCCCCTGACGTAGCATATAAATTGCTGTATTTATCTACACCAATAAATTTTTCAGCTTTAAGCGAAATAGAATCCAGCGGTAAAACCTCCGTTTTTTGAGCAAAAATCGGGTGAGAAATGACAAAAATCAGAAAGATGAGGATCCGCATAACGCGAAAATTACAAAAAAATAGAGCTTGGCTGTTAGTGGTGAATTGTACTTTTCGATAAAGAGCACTGTTTTATTTTCGCTGAAAGCTTTAAACTCCGTTGCCCACCCTTTGTTTATAAATATCAACAAACCAACTTATAGCCAAAACCGCGCACATTTAAAATCTGAATACTGCTGTCTTTACTTATTTTTTTACGCAGCTTGCTAATAAAAACATCCATACTGCGAGCATTAAAAAAATCGTCGTTGCCCCAAAGTTTGTTCAGTATAAGAGAGCGATCAAGCACCTGATTCTTATTCTTTAGAAGGTGAAAAAGCAAATGCGCTTCCCGGTGGGTGAGTAATTCTTTTTCTTCAGTTTTAAACTGAAGTGTTTGTTTAGGAAAATCAAATTTGAAATCACCAAAAATTAAAACTTCGGCATTTTTCTGAAGCTTTGTGCGGCCAATAAGATTATGAATGCGCACGATGAGCTCTTCCATACTAAACGGCTTTTTCAGGTAGTCGTTACCACCTATGGTAAAACCCTCTACGACATCGCTGGTTTGTGATTTTGCTGTTAAAAATATAATAGGAATATCACCATCCTGCTGTCTTATTTCTCTGGCCAGAGTAAAGCCATCTTTTTTAGGCATCATTACATCGAGCACGAGCAATTGTGGTTTTTTGCTTTTATAGAATTCTAACGCTTTCTCACCGTCTTCGACTAAATGAACTATAAAGTCTCGAGTTTCCAGACTTTCTTTTACAATCTGTCCCAAAGCTGGTTCATCTTCGGCAAGGAGAATGTGTATTTTTTCAGGCATTTGGGATTGTGATTATAAAATTGGTGTTTCCGTTAATTACAACGCTGATCGTACCGCCGTGTTTCTCGATGATTTTTTTGGTATAGTACAAGCCGATGCCGAAACCTTTTACGTTATGGGTATTTCCCTTAGGTACGCGGTAGAATTTTTCAAAAATCTGTTTCGCTTGCGCGAAATTAAGCTCATTCCCGTTATCTGCGATTTTTATCAAAATCTCCCGATTTTTAGCTTCTACAGCCACTTTTATGAGGTTTCCGCCATATTTTACGGCATTGTCAAGAATGTTATTTAAAGCGTTTTCTAAATGAAAAATATCTGCATTTATCCAAATATTTTCACGTAAGCTTTCAAAAATAAATTCTTTTTGGGGCGCTAAGGATTGGTGCTTCTTGATTAAAGTTTGCAACAATTCTATAAGCGAAACTTCTTCTTTGTTGAGTTGCAGATTGTCGCCGTCTAGAGTTGCGGTTTCTAGGAATTTCTCGACCATTGTATTGAGTTTACCCAGCTGCAAGGTTGAGGTTTGTACATATTTTTTGGTCTTTGCAGGATCGTTCTCTGTATTAAAATTGCTAATACCTTCCAGCGCTACACCTATTGTTGCAATTGGGGTTTTAAACTCGTGTGTAATATTGCTGATGAGGTCATTTTTAACTTCGGCCAGTTGTTTTTGCCTGTTAATAATGCGCAATAAAAACAGCAGGCAGGCAATTACAGCGGCGATAAGCAATGTTGAAAGCAGGATGCCTAAAAGGTTGCGCTTTAAAATTGTAAAGGTCTCGTTATTAAAAAATAATTCTAGTTTGCTATCGCGAGGTAACCAGGTAGATTTTGCCGTGGTACTTAGTAATGCTATCTTATTAATTTGTGGATTTATTTGCTGTATAACACTGTCTTTTTGCGTATAAATAAAGCCATAATCTACTTCAATATTTTTTCTTGTAAGTTGGTTTTTGATGAGACTATCCATTTTATCGATCTGGAGTGTGTCTTCATTTATTGAGATTACTATACGCGAAGTCAGGGACGTCCATTTATGTAGTAAACTATCTTCCTTATCTTTTTCTTCACCTTCTATTCCGCTTCTAAAACTTTGCATTTTAGAGATGTTATGCCCGTTGGCAGCATTGGTAAAGCTATCTCTGTTTACACCTTTATGAATGGTGATAGATTTTATCGAATTTCTTTTTAATGAATCTAAGCCCTTAAATCCTTTATTCGAAATATCTATTTTACTAAAAAGCGTGTCTAAAACAGCTGAAGATTCGTCTGCTTCGGTATCATTTTTCAATATAAATCCCACTGTATTTTTTTTAGCGAGAATAGAATAATAATCATCTACGGCATTATCAAGGCTTATCTGCGCTTCATTTACCAATTGCTGCCTGGCAGATTGGTAGTTCTTGTAATTCCAATACACCTGAATGGCGAGAGTGATTGCGATCACCCCGGCAATAAAATAAATAAGCAACTTGTAATTGCGGTTTTGCATGGTTTAAAAGTAAGCGGAATTTTTAAGCTGCTCGTTTTTCCTTAACACTCGTTAACACTGGTTAACTATAAAAGCGATTTCTTTCTACCACTTTTGACCTGAATTTAAATATTGCTTGATTCCATTCAAAATCGGGTTAAAACAGGCAATAATCAGTCAATTTTAGTGTAAAATCAATCAATCAAAAAACGACAGTTATGAATTTAAAATGGATTTTAATTGTAATCATTTTCGCTTTTGCGAAACCAATAACCGCTCAGGATTTTCAGGGTGTGGCAACTTATAAAAGCAGGCGACAAATCGATATTACTATGGATAGTACGCAGATGAACGATGCTATGCAAAAACAAATACAGGATCAATTAAAAAAGCAATTTCAAAAAGAATTTACGCTTCAATTTAACCGCAATGCGTCTGTATATAAAGAAAATGCAAAGCTAGATGCGCCCAGTGTGGGCAGCTCATCTGGCGTGCAAATCAAAGTTTCTTCAAGTAATTCAGTTTTGTATAAAAATACTGCGGCGGGAACTTTTACAAAACAGGACGAGCTTTTTGGCAAAATATTTCTCATTCAGGATTCATTACCCAAACCAAACTGGAAACTGGAAAAAGACCAAAAATCAATTGGTGATTATACGTGTTATAAAGCCACACTTACTCGGGAAGTAAAAGAAAAACAATGGGGAACAGCAGGCGATAGTATTGCAGAAACGACTCATGAAAAAACGGTTACCGTCTGGTATACGCCGCAAATTCCTGTAACTAACGGTCCACAAGAATATTGGGGTTTGCCGGGGTTAATACTTGAAGTGCAAGATGATAAATTGAGTATTCTGTGTAGTTCTATAGTTTTAAACCCTAATGAGAAAATCGATATTCAAGCTCCAGACAAAGGCAAAGTAATTGATCAGGAAAGCTTTAATACGTTACAGGAAGAAAAAATGCAAGAGTGGATGGAGCGCAACAGTAATAATAGAAAAGGTGACGGAAAGCAAATAACCATAAAAATAGGCGGTTAATAAATTATTATTAAGTCTGTTAAACTTTAAGATAATTCGCGAGTCTAATTAAAAATCTTAAAGTATTGGTGTTATGAATATGATCACTAAAGTTCTACTTGCGGCTGTTGCCTATTTATGCAGTTTTTTGGGACAGGCTCAACAATTTGATGGCGGTATCGCTACTTATCAAACAAAAACAACCGTAGATATGAACGGCTGGGGCGGCAGACAGATGAGCGAGCAGATGAAAAAGCAAATCGCTGAGCGCATGAAATCAAGACTTGAAAAAACCTATACCCTTGCTTTTAATAAAGACGAATCTATTTATGAAGAAGTTGAAAAACTGGAAGCACCGGGACAAGGCGGCGGAATGCGATTTATGGGTGGTGGTTTCTCACAAGGCGGGATTTATAAGAACATAGGTGATAATTTGTACGCCCGTGAGAACGACTTAATGGGTAAAGCATTTTTGGTAAAAGACAGTCTCAATAAGCTAGACTGGAAACTTGAAAAAGAAAGCAAGATGATTGGGCAATATGCAGCTTTTAAAGCTACAGCTATACGAAAGATAGAGCCTAATGCTTTTACTGCAATGCGTCGCAGACGTAATGCCGAAAATGACAGCACGGCTGTTGCTAAAGAACCTACAGAAGAAACTATTACGGCGTGGTATACACCACAAATTCCCGTAAGTCAGGGGCCTGATGAATATTGGGGTTTGCCGGGATTAATACTTGAAGTAAATGCTGGGCGTACCGTTATTTTGTGTACCAAAATCGTCATTAACCCTAAAGAAGGTCTGGAAATAGATCAGCCTGATAAAGGAAAGGAAATAAGCCGAAAAGATTATGAAGCTGTAGTGGCAGAAAAAACCAAAGAAATGGCAGAGCGTTTTAGCAATGGTCGAGGCGGTCCGGGCGGCAGAAGAAATTAATAGCACATTTTAGTTTTATAAAACTCATCCCAATCTTTCTCTCCCTTGGAGAGAGATGCCGCAGGCAGAGAGGGAGATTCAATCAATCAACCAAATTATGAAATACCCCATTTTAATATTCCTTTTTTTAGGAAGCGTATCACTCTTTGCTCAGAATGTAAAAATCAGTGGTACAGTTAAAGATAGTATTGGTACACCGTTAGAATTGGCTAATGTAATCGCAACTAAAAAGGCAGATGGGGCGATGGAGTCTTATGCAATTAGTAACTCAGATGGGCGCTATCAGTTTTCGGTTCCCTCTGGTGAAGAATACACATTTGTAGCCAGTTTTTTAGGGCTTGCGCCGGAAACTAAAGATGTAAACATACCTGAAGGCGGTGATAACATTAATCTTGATTTTGTACTTATGCCGGCTGCAAATCAGCTGGACGATGTAGAATTGGTCTACGAGATGCCGGTGGTAGTAAGAGGTGATACTATTGTTTACAATACAGATAGTTTTACTAACGGTACAGAACGTAAATTGGGTGATGTGCTTAAAAAACTTCCCGGGGTAGAGGTTGATGAAAATGGCGGTATTACTGTAGAGGGTAAAAGCGTAACTAAAGTAATGGTTGAAGGCAAAGATTTCTTTGATGGTGATTCTAAACTGGCAACTAAAAACATTCCTGCAGATGCTCTGAAGAAAGTAGAGATTTTAAAGAATTATAATGAAGTAGATCAAATGCGTGGTCTGGGTAACGATCAGGATAATGTTGCGATCAATATTAAACTTAAAGACGGAAAAAAGAATTTTTGGTTTGGTGAACTACAAGGCGGAATAGGTGACGGAGAAAAAACCCGTTATTTAGGCAGTGCCAAGTTGTTTTATTACAGCCCAAAAGGAAGTATTAATCTTATAGGAAATACAAACAATACAGGAGATGTTCCTTTTACTTTTCGTGATTATTTCAATTTTACAGGAGGTTTTAGAAACTTTAATCAGCGTGGTGGTACTTCATTTAATATTGCAGACAGCGGATTAGGGTTTTTGGTTTCGCAAAACAACCAGGCAAATGAAATGGAAACCAAATTTGGTGCAGCAAATTTTAGTTATCAGGCTTCTGATGCCTGGGATTTAAGTGGTTTTACGCTTTTTAGTGATAACCAGACCAATTTTATACAGCGCTCGTTACGCAGATATATTCAAACTAATGAAACTGAAGTAAACACCAGCGATAGCGATCAACGCAATCAATTGGCTATGGCAAAATTTAGCGCAACCTTCAAACCAAATGCGCGTTTTCAAATGGATTATGATGTGCTGGCAAAATATTCAAAACAATCACAAAATACAGATGCGCTTTCTGTTTTTACAGATGCAGACGGGGAAGTTTCAAACCCGATAACAGAAAATCAGGATAATTCGCCTTTTTCACTCAATCAAAATTTAAATGCTTATTACACGCTTGATGAAAAAAACATTTTTGCAGGCTACGTACAGCATCTGTACCAGAACGAAGATCCTTTTTATGAAGCAATTGTAAAAGTGCAGCCTTTTCAAAACATTCTTCCTTTAGATGAAAATCAAAATAACTTTGATATAAATCAGGACAAATTACTCAAGACTAATAAACTGGATTCTAAGCTGGATTACTATTATGTAATTAATGACAAGAGCAATTTAAACTTAAGCTTAGGTACTACATTAAGTAGACAGGATTTTAATTCTTCGATCTTTCAAATACTCGATTCTGGTTCTCAAAATGACTTTGAAGATCCTGCATTGAATAACGATGTTACTTACAAATTTTCAGACTTGTTTCTGGGTGTGCATTATAAATTTAAAACAGGAATTTTTACAATTACACCGGGATTGACCTTTCATGATTACATAACAGATACAGAGCAAGTGGGAGTAAGTACACATGAAAATCAAACTATGGTTTTGCCAGACTTATATGCGATCGCGCAGTTTAAGCAAAGCGAAAGTTTACGTTTTAACTACCAGATGACGGCGCAGTATACAGATGTAAATGATTTCGCCGAAGGTTATGTATTTAATAACTACAACAGACTGGCACGCGGAAATACAAATCTCGATAACGCAATTTATCACACCCTGAGCCTGAACTATTTTAATTTTAACATGTTTAATTTTACAAATTTAAATGGGGGCGTCAATTATACAAGTAGAGTAGATGCGATCAAAAATCAGACAGTAATAGAGCAGATAAATCAGGTTTCTATGCCTATAAACAGCGATTTTGTAGATAATACTTTAAGTGCCAACGGGCGTTTTCAAAAAACCTTCAGAAAATTAAAAGCCAATTTAAGTGCGAATGTCTCGTATAGCGAACTCAACAACATTATAAATTCAAATTACCGAAAGTCTAAAAATTTCACACAAAGTTATCAGGGAAGCTTAGAGACTAATTTTAAAACTGCTCCTAATTTAGAAATAGGGTACAACAGAAGTATCAATCAATATGACAACGGTGGTCTGGAAAGTGATTTTTATACAGACAGACCTTTTGCGAACGTAGATTTCAAGTTCTTAAAAGGCTTCACCTTTACGGCAGACTGGAGTTACTACAATTATTATAATGATGATAAAACGGTGCAAAATGAGTATTCCTTTTTTGAAGCCAGCCTTTGGTATCAAAAACCAGAAAGCAAGTGGGAATTTCGTGTAGACGGAACCAATCTTTTTGATGTCGATTCATTAAACAACGACAGTTTTAATGAGACCTTTAGTACAACTACACGCTATTATGTGCAACCGCGTATTGTAATGTTATCTGTAAAATATAATTTGTAATTAACAGGAAGAAGGTTAAAATTTTTAATAATACTTCATTATAATTTTAAGAAATGTTTAGCGTGACAGAGCGCTCCTGAACTTTCTGGTATTCATAATTTTAGAAGAAACAACAACCTTTTAAAAATGATGCTATGAAAGATCCTCAAAATAAATACAAGACACCACCATTTCCTAAAGAAAAGCAAGAAGTGCCGGGTACTGAAGAAGCAATGACTCCCAAGGTAGATCACGGCGAAGAAAGCTATAAGGGTACCGGAAAACTTGAAGGTAAAAATGCTATAATTACCGGTGCAGACAGCGGTATAGGCAGAGCGGTCGCTATTGCTTTTGCACGTGAAGGTGCTAATGTTCTCATATCGTATTTATCAGAACATGAAGACGCTAAAAAAACGGCAGGATATGTTGAAAAAGCGGGTAAAAAGGCTGTATTAGTAGCCGGGGATATTAGCGAAAAATCTCAATGTGAACAAATTGTTGAGCGTGCTGTAAAGGAATTTGGTCAAATAGATATTCTGGTAAATAATGCTGCCTTTCAAATGGCCAGAGAATCATTACAAGATGTTCCTGATGAGGAGTGGGATTATACTTTTAAAACAAATATCTATTCCATGTTCTATATCTGCAAAGCAGCCGAACCTTATATGAAACCGGGCAGCACTATCGTAAATACCACTTCAGTCAACGCCTACAAGCCAACGCCCACCTTACTAGCCTATGCTGCTACAAAAGGGGCAATCCAAAATTTTACGGCAAACCTTGGTCAGTTACTAGCCGAAAAAGGAATACGTGCTAATTGTGTCGCACCGGGACCTATCTGGACACCGCTTATACCAGCTACTATGCCGGCAGATGAGGTAAAATCGTTTGGGGAATACACGCCGCTAAAAAGACCGGGACAACCTGCTGAAGTTGCACCTATTTATGTACTTCTGGCCTCAGAAGATTCAAGTTACATGACAGGTTCTACCGTGCAGGTGACTGGTGGTACTCCTACTATTTAATCAGAAGAGAAATAGTCTGCCTTTAAGATTTCTAAGAATTTACAAAGCCCTTTATAGAGGCACTTTTTTCGTTTTCCAAAATCTAATAAAATATACCTAATGAAATTAAATACTAAAAATAACGACAGACGCCGCTTTATAAAAAATATGAGTCTTGGTCTTGGAGCTACCGTGACGGGTGTGCCTGTGCTTTCCTCTTTTTCTGGAGACTTAGCAACCGCTTTAGACGAAGCAGTAGGTAATGATCAAGATACTAAAAAAGGAATAGCCCTAGTTGGTTTAGGAGGTTACAGTACGGGGCAATTAGCGCCTGCTTTAGAGCAAACTAAAAATTGTTACCTGGCGGGAATTGTAACAGGCACCCCGGATAAGGTGGATGCCTGGAAGTCAAAATATAACATACCCGATAAAAATGTTTACAACTATGAGAATTTTGATGAGATAGCAGATAATGATGACATAGATATTATTTACATCGTATTGCCCAATAGCATGCATGCAGATTATGTAGTACGCGCAGCAAAGACTAAGAAAGATATAATTTGTGAGAAACCCATGGCCACAAATGTAGCTGATGCCCAGCGTATGATAGATGCCTGTAAGGAAAATGGGGTAAAACTGGCTATTGGTTATCGTCTCCATTTTGAGCCCTTTAATAAACGTGTGGCAGAGTTGGGGCAACAAAAACTATTTGGTAAAGTAACTGAGGTTAAAGCAAATTTTAGTGAAGATATGACCAGCGGTAAACCTAATGTCTGGCGGCTCAATAAAGAAATGGCCGGTGGTGGTCCGCTGATGGATCTTGGAATTTATTGCGTGCAGGGCGTAATTTATACACTGGGTAAAACCCCTATAGCAGTTACCGCAGAATTTGGCGAAGTAACAAAACCTACCTATTTCTTTGATGTGGAACAGTCAATTAAATGGAAAATGGAATTTGATGATGGCTTTGTTGCAGAATGTGAGAGCAGTTATGCAAAGGCTGAAGATTTACTGTACGGAAAGGCAGAAAGAGGATGGTGGAAACTAAGCCCGGCATATAGCTACGATGGCAAAAAGGGACAAACTATGGAAGGACCAATGGATTTTGAAAATGTATATGAACAAGCCAATCAAATGGATAGTCAGGCGACGCATTTTAGCAAGGATCAGCAATCTATCGTACCGGGAGAGATGGGATTACGTGATTTAAAAATTCTTATGGCAATATATGAATCTGCTGAAGGTGGTGGTAAACGTGTGGAAATAAGTTAATAACCCCGCTTTCGCGAAACGGTATTAAGCAAAGGTTCACCTGCTTGTAGGCGGTTATAGTTTTCCACAACTTGTGGAATGATAGATTCTGGCGAACTTACACTAGCCACATGTGGAGTAATAAGAATATTAGGTTCTCTCCAGAATGGATGATCTTTGGGCAGGGGTTCCTGCTCAAAAACATCCAGCGATGCTCCGCTCAATTTCTCGGAATGAAGAGCTTCCAGTAAATCAGTTTCGTTAAGATGGCCTCCTCGTGCTACATTGATGAGATAAGCCCCCTTTGGAAGTTGATCAAAAAGTGCTTTATTTAAAATTCCCGAAGTTTCTTCGGTCAGCGGTAGCAGACAGACTAATATTTCGGCGGTAGACAGAAATTTATTTAGTTCTTTTTCTCCGCTGTAACTTTTTACAAATTCAAGATCCTTATAAGAATGTGACCAGCCGGTAACTTTAAAACCAACCTGGTGCAGAAGTTCGCTTACGGCCTGACCTAAAACTCCAAGTCCCATAATCCCGACAGTGACATCAGCAACACGTCGATAAGGTAATCTATCCCAATGTGGTTGTTTTCTGCTAAAAGTGTTGAGGTTTTTAATAGTGCTCATGCATTGCGCCAATACAAATTCGCGCATATCTGTCGCCAGATATTCATCAACGACTCTTGTAAGTTGAATGTTTTCAGGTAATTCAGGATCTTCAAAAAGATGGTCTACACCGGCTCCCATTGAGCCTATAACTTTCAGGTTTGGGTATTGATTATAACTTCCCGCCGGTGCTTTCCACGAAAGTGCCATAATTATATCTTCCTTATTTTCCGCTGTTTCAGGTGTAAAAACGGGAAAATCAGGGTCAAAATCGGCAAAAGCGTTCAGCCATTGCTCGTAGTTTTTATCAGAACGGAGTAAGATTAAGGCCAAGGTTGAAGATTTTTAGATGGATTTTGACGGGTATCGAAGACGCGAACAATATAAATAGTATCATTTCCAACCCGATAAGTGATTTTGCAATGGTGAAAGATATATTTGCGATAATCTCTCTTAAGATGTTTGAAAAATTCATCCGGAGCGCCAATAGAATTAATATCAATTTCTGAGTTTTCAAATATTTCTGTTTCTTTTCTAATTTGGAAAGCAATATCAAGCGCCTTGTCCCAGCCATATAGCTTAGAATAAAAAGAAGTAATTTGTCTCAAATCCTTTGAAGCTCGAGAAGTCCAGATTACTTGTTTTATAATTCTTTCCAACCTCTAATTTGTTCTGTCATTTCTTGTTGAGAGTAAACCCTTCCGGCTTTTATATCTTCTTCGGCTTCTTCAATCATGCGATCCTGTTGTTTTTGATATTCAAAGGCGGCAATTGCCTCATCAATCTTTTTCAACAGGTCATAATCTGCAGTAGAAATTCTTTCCTGAATCTTTTTTTTCAGCATTGTACTTTCCATGAGAAACGTTTTTTTAAAGTTAGGAAATTTGTTCAAATTCAATTCTTAATAATAGAGCATAAAAAACGCCGCAATTAAGCGACGTTTCAAAATTTATAGTTTAAAAGCTTCTTTCACTTTATCAACGTAGTCAAGTTTTTCCCAGGTGAAGAGTTCTACTTCCCGGCTCACTCGCCCGCTATACGGACTTTCAAAAATTTTGGTGATGGTTGCGGGAGTCTTACCCATGTGACCATAAGCTGAAGTTTCTCGGTAAATGGGATTACGCAATTTCAGACGTTCTTCAATCGCTGCGGGTCTCATATCAAAAATTTCATGCACTTTCCTTGCAATGTCACCATCAGACAGATTAACTTTTGAAGTTTTATATGTGTCAACAAAAATCGAAGTCGGCTCAACAACACCAATAGCATAAGAAACCTGCACAAGCACTTCGTCTGCAACTCCGGCAGCGACAAGATTTTTTGCAATATGTCGAGAGGCATAAGCTGCAGAACGGTCTACTTTACTAGGGTCTTTACCAGAAAAAGCTCCACCACCGTGAGCGCCTTTTCCACCATAAGTGTCTACAATGATCTTACGGCCGGTTAAACCAGCATCACCGTGTGGCCCGCCTATTACGAATTTCCCTGTTGGGTTGATATGGTAAATGATATCGTCATTAAAAAGCGTAGCCTGTTCTTCGGGCAGGCTGTTTTTAACTCGTGGAATGAGAATTTTAATGATATCTTCCTTGATTTTATCAAGCATTTTATCATCGTCTTCCTCAAACTGATCATGCTGAGTAGAGACTACAATAGCAACTATTTTCTGCGGAATATTTTCATCGCTGTATTCAATAGTTACCTGAGCTTTTGCATCCGGGCGCAAATATTTGATTTCATTTTCTTCACGTCTCAATTTAGCAAGCTCAATCATAAGCCTGTGCGAAATATCAAGTGCCAGAGGCATATAATTTTCAGTTTCGCGAGTAGCGTAACCAAACATCATTCCCTGGTCACCGGCTCCCTGTTCTTCTTTGGTCGCACGGTCTACGCCTTGATTGATATCTTGTGACTGCTCATGAATTAGAGAAATAACACCACAGCTGTCGCCGCTAAATTTATAAGCGCCTTTTGTATAACCAATGTCATTGATCACATCGCGGGCAATCGTCTGTACGTCGAGATAAGTGTCACTTTTTACCTCACCGGCAAGCACAACCTGACCAGTTGTTACTAAAGTTTCACAAGCTACTTTAGATTCCGGGTCAAAGGCCAGAAAGTTGTCAAGTAACGTGTCACTAATTTGATCTGCAATTTTATCCGGGTGCCCTTCAGAGACACTTTCAGATGTAAATAAATAAGCCATTCAGCAATTTTTAATTTAAACTCTGTTTTTGGCTAAATTCGAGCTGATTTTAACCCTCGCAGAGCTGATTTTTCGCGTTTTAAGCGAGATTTTAAAACTACCTCAAAACAAAATTTCTGTGTTGAGGAATCAATTAATTTTTCGTTAAAGTTGATTTGACGGTACGCCTTTAGGAAGTTAACACTGCCTTTAGCATTTTTATTTCTACCAAAATCAGGTAGCAGAGGTTGCAATCAGTCAAATCTTTCCTCTTGAGGGCGCAAATGTAGAAATTTAGAACCTAATCAACAACCTCAGATTTAATCGAAAAATAATCAGGTAGAAAATTTTCTTTCTATAAATGTCAGAAAAACATGCTGGCAAATCCTGCTATTTACTAATAACATAAAATTATCTATGAATATGTTGGATTTCTGCATTTTGTTTCGCAATCTTTGTCCTCAAGTTCAAAAGCGTAGTGAAATGTTATCAAGAAAGGCCGAGGGATTAGACCCGCTGAAGCCTTAGCAACCCTTTCTCTTTGAAAGAAGGTGCTACATTCTACCCAAAGCCTGATTAAAAAATCGGGCAGAAAGGGATAGATAACGATAAAAACAGCTTAAAATCTGTTTCCGTATTTCTTTATAACATTTTTCTTTTTACGATCTCAGGGTGAGATCTGTTGCTTTTAGTTAATCAACTTTAAACAGAAAGAAAAATGAGCACAACACAATTTTCAACACAGGCATTGCACGTCGGTCATGACACAAAGGTACACGGCGGCACACGAGCAGTTCCCATTTACCAGACAACCAGCTATGTCTTCAACAATGCAGACCATGCTGCTAATCTTTTTAATCTTTCAGAGCCGGGTTTTATTTACACCCGCTTAAACAACCCTACAAATGATATTCTTGAGCAGCGCCTTGCCGCCCTTGAAGGGGGTATTGCCGCGGTTGTTACTGCTTCCGGAACGGCTGCGATCAACACAACTTTGCTTACACTATTAAAATCTGGTGATCATATTGTTGCTTCTAGTAGTTTGTACGGCGGTACGTGGAATTTACTCAGCGTTACTTTACCCAGATTTGGCATCACAACTACTTTTGTAGATCCTGCAGAAGCTTCAAATTTTCAGGATGCTGTAAAAGAAAATACGCGAGCGATCTTTATAGAATCTCTGGGAAATCCAAAACTGGACGTGCTCGATATTAAAGCGATTTCAGCTGTCGCGAAAGAAAATAAAATTCCGCTTATTGTAGATAATACGGTTGCAACTCCCGCTTTGCTCAATCCTATTGCGCACGGCGCAAATATTGTAATTCATTCTTTGACCAAATATATTAACGGTAACGGAACCACTTTAGGCGGGGCAATCATTGACGCCGGCACATTCGACTGGTCAAGTGGTAAATTCCCTGAATTTACCGAACCTTCAGCGGGATATCACGGCTTGATTTATCATGAAGCTTTAGGCCCCGCGGCATTTATTGCAAAAGCACGCATAGAAGGTTTACGCGATCACGGTGCAGCATTGAGTCCGTTTAACGCATTTCAGATTATTCAGGGATTAGAAACTCTGGAAATCCGCATTAAAAAACACAGCGAGAATGCTCTGGCTTTAGCCAAATGGTTGCAGGAACAGGATGAGGTTACCTGGGTAAATTATCCGGGTCTTGAAGACAGTGATTATTACGAACTTGCACAAGAATATCTTCCTAAAGGACAAAGCGGTCTTGTGACTTTTGGCGTAAAAGGTGGTTATGAAAGCGCAAAAACCATCGCAAATGAGGCAAAAATCTTTTCGCTTTTAGCTAATATTGGCGACACAAAATCACTTATTATTCACCCGGCAAGTACAACACATCAACAACTTGATGAGAAAGCGCAGGCATCAACCGGTGTTACTCAGGATTTGATTAGACTTTCTGTGGGTCTCGAGGATCTGGAAGATTTAAAAGCAGATCTTAAAGCAGCCTTTTCGCATCTGGATAAAAAAGTTTTAGCTTAAAATTTAATAATAGAACATTAAGAATCGGGGAAAGTAATTGCACGCTAACCGACTAAGAATTTAATTACATATATGTTACATACCCTTTCCATAGCAGATTTTACAACATTGTCTGGACACACGCAGACTTTGTCTCTAAGCTATGAGATTTTTGGCCGTCCCCTTCACGATGCGCCTGTCATTTTAGTCAATCACGCATTAACCGGAAACTCGCATGTTTCTGGTGATGATGGTTGGTGGAATGCCATTATAGGTGACGGAAAATGTATCGATACCACAAAATATACAGTCATTTGTTTCAATATTCCCGGGAACGGTTATGATGGTTTTGTGATTGAAAATTATAAAGATTATGTCGCTCAAGATGTCGCCCGCGCTTTTATTATCGGGCTGGAACAGCTAAAAATCGACAAATTGTTTGCAATTATTGGCGGTTCTTTAGGTGGTGGTATTGCCTGGGAAATGGTCGCGCTTTCGCCGGAAATTACTGAGCATCTCATTCCTGTAGCATCAGATTGGAAATCTACCGACTGGCTGATTGCAAATTGCCAGATTCAGGAACAGATTTTGCTGAATTCCAGTCAGCCTGTACACGACGCGCGTATGCATGCGATGTTGTGTTATCGCACGCCAGAATCATTTAAGAATAAATTTCAGCGAAGTACAAATGAAGATCTTAAGATTTTTAATGTCGAAAGCTGGCTTGATCATCACGGAACAAAACTGAAAGATCGCTTTCAGCTTAGCGCTTACCGTTTGATGAACCAGTTGCTTAAGTCTATTGATGTAACACGCAATCGCGAAAATCTGAGTGACGTTTTAACACAGGTTGCGGCAAATATTCATATTGTAGGCGTAGATTCTGATTTGTTTTTTACACCTGAAGAAAATCGCGAAACCTACAAGCAACTCGCTTTGGTTAAAAATAACGTGACTTATGGCGAAATAAATTCGGTTCATGGTCACGATGCTTTTTTAATTGAATTTGAACAGCTTGAGCAATTGCTTCAGCCTATATTTCAAAGAGATCATGAAAACCAAAAACTAAAGATTTTAAAATTTGGCGGAAAATCCTTAGCAAACGGAAAAGGAATAGAAACCGTTGTCAAAATCATTGAGAATAAAATCGCAAATGGCGAGCGTATCGCTGTGGTGCTTTCGGCACGTGGTGGCGCAACAGATGAATTAGAAGAAATATTGCAAAAAGCAGCTTCCGGGCTCGATTATCAGCATCAACTGGAAGCTTTTAAAATCTACCAAAAAGGAGATTTTAATGTTGATCTCAACGAGCAATTTAAACAAATTGACCGCCTTTTTGAAGGTGTTGCTTTGCTGGGCGATTACAGCGATAAGATTAAGGACGAAATTCTTTCTTACGGAGAGATTATTTCGGTTAAACTTATTACTCAATTGCTTAAAAATAGAAATGTAAAAGCGCATTTTGCAGATAGCCGCGAACTCATAAAAACAAATGATGTTTTTGGTAACGCACAACCTATTGATAAGATTTCAAAAGAAAATGTGATCAAGCATTTTGCGGCACATAACGGCGATACAGTTAATATTGTGACCGGTTTTATCGCTTCAAACGCACAAAATCATACCACAACGCTGGGCCGTAACGGCAGTAATTATACAGCGGCTTTGCTGGCAAATTACCTGGACGCTGCAGAATTGCAAAATTACACGCATGTTGATGGGATTTTTACTGCTAATCCGGATCTTGTTCCTGATGCACAAAAAATTGCCAGACTTACCTATGGCGAGGCAAATGAACTGGCAAATTTTGGAACGACCATTTTGCACGCGAAAACTATTATTCCGTTAATTGAGAAGAATATTCCGCTGCGTATTCTTAATACGTTTAAGTCAGATGATGAGGGTACTTTAATCACGGCAAAATCGGAAGAAGAAGGCATAAAATCGCTCTCTGTACTCGATAAAATGGCTTTGATTAATCTTGAAGGTCGCGGACTTTTAGGAAAAGTGGGAGTAGATGCCAGAATATTCAGGGCACTGGGTGATCAGGGAATAAGTGTGAGTATTATTTCGCAGGGTTCTTCAGAGCGGGGAATTGGTCTCGTTGTAACGGCGGCCGATTCTAAGAATACAGTTGCTGCTTTAAAACGCGAGTTTGCCAGTGATTTCCACAGTCAGGATGTTACGCAGATCGAAATTATAGATGAGGTAGCGGTGGTTTCTATCATTGGGCAGGATTTGAGTACTTTTCATAAACCATACAGCGCGATTATAAAAAACGGAATTGTGCCGTTGCTTTTTAATAACACGGTTACCGGAAAAAATGTGAGTGTAGTTGTGCGCCGCGAAAATCTCAACAAAACACTTAATGTAATTCATGGTGAAATTTTTGGTATTGCTAAAAAAGTGAATCTTGCGATTTTTGGTCACGGTTTAGTAGGTGGAACGCTGATCGATCAGATTATAAATTCGAAAGAAAAAATAGAGAAGAGAAAGGATATCGCCTTGAATATTTTTGCGGTAACTAATTCTAAGAAAGTCCTTTTCACAAAAAACGGCGTAGAAACCGATTGGAAAAATACGTTTGCCAATGAATCAACTGAAGGTGGTGTTGATACGGTTATTGCTTTCGCGAAAGCAAATCATCTTGCAAACCTGATCGCGATTGACAACACAGGAAATAAAGACTTTATATTGAATTACACAAAACTCGTAAAGAACGGTTTTGACCTTGTTTCTTCGAATAAAATAGCCAATACGGTAAGTTTTGATTTCTACAGAAACCTGCGTAAAACATTAGCTGAAAATCAGAAGCGATATTTATACGAAACTAACGTAGGCGCTGGTTTACCGCTTATTGATACGATACGTTTACTGCATCTTTCAGGCGACAATATTACCCGTATAAAAGGCGTTTTTTCGGGTTCTTTGAGCTATTTATTCAACACTTTTTCTAAGGAAGACAGAAAGTTTTCGTCTATACTTAAAGAAGCGATCGATCAGGGTTATACAGAACCTGATCCTCGTGAAGATCTTTGCGGAAATGATGTAGGTAGAAAATTACTCATTCTTGCGCGCGAACTTGATCTGCATAAAGAATTTGAAGATGTGGAAATTGAAAACCTGATTCCCGAAGATTTAAGAGATGGTGACACAAGAGATTTCTTAAAGCGACTGGAAGAGCTGGACGAAACCTACGAGCAACGTAAAAAATCGCAACAAGCAGGTCATGTTTTGCGCTATGTTGGCGATCTTTACGGCGATTTATCAACAGATGATGGTGGTAAACTTGTAGTAAAACTGGTTTCAGTGCCACAAAATTCGGCTTTAGGGCAGGTAAATGGCAGCGATTCTATTTTTGAAATTTATACCGAGTCGTATGGTGATCAGCCACTTGTGATTCAGGGAGCTGGTGCCGGAGCAGCCGTGACAGCGCGTGGCGTTTTTGGAGATATATTAAGACTGGCAGAAAAAGATAGTTAGCGTCAGTTCGAGTAATTCATTTTAATGAATTGTATCGAGAACTGGGCATCTCTCGCAAAAGGAGAGAATAATAAGAAAGAAAAAACAATGAAAGTAACACTTGACAGAATAGACAGCGATTATCTTTTTGAAGCTAAAGGAGCTTCAGGAATACCTGTTTTGATAGATAATAAAACCCGTGATGAAGTAAAAGGCTCAAGCCCAATGGAACTTCTATTAATGGGAGTGGGAGGTTGCAGCGCTATAGATGTGATTTCAATTTTAAAGAAACAGAAGCAGGAAATTGATTCTTATCATGTAGAAGTTGAAGGTGAGCGTAAAGAAGTAAAAGGCGCTAAGCCGTTTGAGTTTATTTCTGTAAATGTTTATCTGGAAGGTGATATCGATCCTGCAAAAGCTTTGCGCGCAGCAAACCTGAGTTTTGACAAATATTGTTCGGTGTCAATCACGCTGGAGCCTAGTGTTACAATCACATATAAAATATTTTTAAACGGACAGGAATTATAATGCTTCGACAAGCTCAGCAGGACATGTTAGCTTTGATTTGTGTTTCAAACCGTTGTCCGTCTGAGCCTGTCGAAGACAATCTATTTAATTTAATATCACTATCACAATAATGAAACGATATGTCCGTCTGAGCCTGTCGAAGACCCATTCTAGATTACAACTATAAAAGCTAATTTCAGTCTGAGCTTGTCGAAGACCCATCATCAATAAAAAATTATGAGTAAGCATTTTGAAACTGAAGCGATACGCACGCAATTAAACCGTTCTGAAAATCTTGAGCACACGTCGCCTATTTATATGACGTCCAGCTTTATTTTTGAAGATGCAGAAGATATGCGCTCCAGCTTTGCTGAAGAGAAAGATCGCAATATTTATAGCCGATTTACAAATCCGAATACAACAGAGTTTGTAGATAAAATCTGTAAGCTTGAAGGTGCAGAAGCTGGTTATGCTTTTGCGACAGGAATGGCAGCTGTTTTTTCAACTTTTGCAGCGCTTTTAAATAGTGGTGATCACATTGTTTCAGCCAGATCAGTTTTTGGTTCTACGCATACTTTGTTTACAAAATACCTTCCTAAGTGGAATATCTCTACATCATATTTTAAAGTAGATGAGGTTGATAAAATAGAAAACCTTATCAAGCCTGAAACTAAGATTTTATATGTAGAATCACCTACAAATCCGGCGGTTGATGTTCTTGATCTTGAACTTTTAGGTGATATCGCAAAAAAACATAATCTCATTTTTGTGGTTGATAATTGCTTTGCGACGCCGTATTTACAGCAGCCTATAAAATTTGGTGCAGATCTTGTAATTCATTCTGCAACTAAAATGATTGACGGTCAGGGACGTGCGATGGGTGGAGTAACAGTAGGAAAATCTGATCTTATACGTGAAATTTATTTATTTGCAAGAAATACAGGTCCGGCTTTATCGCCATTTAACGCATGGATACTTTCAAAAAGTTTAGAAACGTTACATGTACGTGCAGATCGCCATTGCGAAAATGCATTAAAAGTAGCTGAATTTCTGGAAGAACATCCGCAGGTGAATTTTGTGAAATATCCTTTTTTGAAGTCGCATCCGCAGTATGAAGTTGCTAAAAAACAAATGCGTTTAGGTGGAAACATCGTTGCTTTTGAAGTGAAAGGCGGAGTAGAAGCAGGGCGAAAATTTCTAAATGCTATAAAAATGTGTTCGCTTTCTGCAAATTTAGGAGATACCAGAACAATTGTAACGCATCCTGCATCAACCACACATAGCAAGTTAAGTGAAGAAGATCGTCTTGAAGTTGGTATTACAGATGGTTTAGTACGTTGTTCTGTAGGTTTAGAACATGTTGAAGATATTATCGCAGATCTGGATCAGGCGCTAAAAGCGTAAGATGAAAGGCAATTTCGTACCTTTGCATTATGCTTTCAAAAAAGACCAAATACGGCCTTAAAGCCCTGACTTATGTCGCAAAACAACAATGTGTAGAGCCTGTACAAATAGGAGCTATCGCTAAAAGCGAAAATATTTCTCAGAAATTTCTTGAGAGTATTATGCTTTCTCTGCGAAAAGCCGGATTTCTGGGATCTCGCAAAGGTAAAGGTGGCGGCTATTATTTAAGAATGCCTGCAGAGGAGATCAAAATGGTAGATGTCATGCGTATTCTTGAAGGTCCTGTAGCGATGGTGCCGTGTGTGAGCTTAAATTTCTATGAAAAGTGCGAAGATTGCCCTGATGAAGCGACATGTTCCGTACATAGTTTGATGATTCAGGTGAGAGATAGCACCTTAAATGTGCTGAATAACAACACCCTCGCCGATATAATTAAAGAATAACTGAAAAAATCTCATTTTTTAGGTCGCATATTAATAATCAATTAAAACTTTTAAAAATTTTCCCAAAAGCCTTGTCTGCGTCGACGATGGGAGTTACTTTTGTCACAAATCCTAGTACTCCGATAGGATTTAAATATTTTTGAATGGAAACAGTAGAACATGTAAAAGAAAATCTTGATTATTACAATCAGATTTTACGAGATAAATCAGTTGAAGAAGTAATTGAG
Source organism: Leeuwenhoekiella sp. A16 (assembly GCF_047946675.1). Lineage (GTDB taxonomy): Bacteria > Bacteroidota > Bacteroidia > Flavobacteriales > Flavobacteriaceae > Leeuwenhoekiella. The sequence continues at coordinate 1,244,704 of NZ_CP172313.1, read as the reverse complement.
TTTGCATTAAGCATTTCTTCGCGCCCTATATTAACCAGCAATTTTGCCCCTTATTCTGCATCATTGATTCATGCAGTCAGCAAAGCGAAACCGGGAATTAATCTCGTATGGTGTGATACGGGTTTTAATACAGATGCAACTGTAGAATTCTCACAAACCATAAAAGAGGAGTTACCTGTTAATCTGTGTGTTTACAAATCTTTAGTAGATCACAATTTTGATGAGGTACCAAGTTCTGATAGTGATGAGTTTGAAGATTTCGTGAATACTGTAAAACTAGAGCCTTTTCAAAGAGCGCTAGATGAACACAATCCTGATCTTTGGTTTACTAATATAAGACGCGGGCAGACTGCTTACAGAGACACTTTAAATATTCTAAGTGTAAACGGAGAGAACATTTTAAAAGTAAGTCCATTCTACTTTTGGTCAGAACCTGAACTTCATAATTATTTGAAAGAAAATAATTTGCCTAATGAGTTCAGATATTACGATCCTACCAAGCCAAAATCTAATTTAGAATGCGGAATTCAGCTTTAAGCTGAAAAATTAAAAAAACAAGCCATGCAAAGTTTTAGAACCGAAATAGAGAATCCTGTCGTAGAACGCGATATTATAGAGCTGGAAAAAAAGATTCGTCTTTTTAAAGAGGGAAAGATTGATGAAGAGCGTTTTCGTAGTCTGCGTTTAGCGCGCGGTGTTTACGGGCAGCGGCAGGAAGGTGTGCAGATGATACGTATAAAACTCCCTTACGGTAAAGTAAAAGGAGAGCAACTTGTGCGTATTGCAGATGTGGCAGATGAATATTCTACAGGTAAATTGCATATAACCACAAGACAGGATATACAAATACATTATGTAAGTCTAGATCGCGCTCCGGAATTGTGGGCAGAACTTGAGAAAGATGATGTTACTCTGCGTGAAGCTTGTGGTAACACGGTGCGAAATGTAACAGCCAGCGAGACGGCTGGTATTGATGCCAATGAAGTTTTTGATGTTTCGCCTTATGCGCATGCTGTTTTTCAGTTCTTTTTAAGAAATCCTATCTGTCAGGAAATGGGAAGGAAATTTAAAATTTCGTTTTCTTCTACAGATGAAGATACAGCTCTTGCTTTTATGCACGATTTAGGTTTTATTCCTAAGATTAAAGATGGTGAAAAAGGCTTTCAGGTAATGCTGGGTGGCGGTTTAGGTTCACAACCTCGCCAGGCAGATTTGTTGTATGAATTTTTGCCGGTAAATAAATTGATCCCTACTGTAGAAGGTGTATTACGTATGTTTGACAGACATGGTGAGCGCTCTCGTAGATTAAAAGCCAGAATGAAATTCCTTATAAAAGATATAGGGAAGGATGCTTTTATGGCAATGGTAGAAGAAGAGCAAAAAGCACTTTCTTATCATACTTATGAAATTGACACTTCAGATTTTGAAAAACCTGTTGTTTTCAGTGATGCTGTGATTCCACAAGTTGAGATCACTAATCAAACAGCGTATGATGCCTGGAAGCGTACCAACGTTTTTGAACAAAAACAAAAAGGACTTTACGCTATCGGATTAAAGGTGAGATTAGGCGACTTTTCGACCCAAAAAGCCCGATTTTTAGCCGGTTTGATCAAGAAATATGCTTCTAATGAATTGCGTCTTACACTAAGACAAAATATTTTGCTTAGAGATATTCGCGAAGAAGCTTTACCGTTTTTCTTTACAGAATTACAAAAACACGGTTTTGCAAATCCCGGTTACAATACAACTGCAGATATTACGGCTTGCCCGGGAACAGATACCTGTAATCTTGGTATTGCTAGCAGTACTGGTATCGCAGATGTTCTTGAAGGTGTTCTTCATGAAGAATATCCTGAGTATATAAATAATAAAGAGCTTACAATTAAGATAAGTGGCTGTATGAATGCCTGTGGGCAACATAATATGTCGCACATCGGTTTTCAGGGAATGTCTATTCGTACTCCTGAAAAATTGGTTGCACCCGCATTGCAGGTTTTACTTGGTGGCGGAGTTTTAGGTAACGGTCAGGGAAGATTTTCTGACAAAGTGATCAAAATTCCCAGTAAACGTGGGCCACAAGCTTTGCGCACTATTTTAGACGATTATAAAGAAAATGCTAACGGAGCTGCTTTTCTTGATTATTATGATGATAAAGGGCAGAAATATTTCTACGAAATTCTAAAACCTCTTTCTTCTACAGATGATCTTGTGGAGTCTGATTTTATAGATTGGGGTAATAATGAGAAATATGTACAGGAAGTTGGCGTGGGCGAATGTGCCGGTGTTGTAATAGATCTTGTACAAACACTTTTGCTTGAAGCGAAAGATAAATTGGGCATGTCTATTGAAGCTTTTGAAGAGAAAAAATGGGCCGATAGTATTTATCATACTTACGCTGGTTTAGTTAACGGCGCAAAAGCATTATTGCTTGCTGAAGATGTGAAAACCAATACACAAGCAAATATTATTGCAGAATTTGATAATGCCTTTGGCGAAAATAGTGAAGTTGTTTCCGGGAAATCTTTTTCCGAACTTGTATACCAAATAAAGGAGAACGAACCTACGGCAGCTTTCGCGGAAGCGTATCTAGCCGAAGCTAACGCATTCTTCGATCGTGTAGACACGTATCGCAAAAACCAATTGGCTCATGCAAACTAAAAATCCCAGACTAACAATTGTAGGCGCCGGGCCCGGTGACCCGGAGTTGTTCACGTTAAAAGGTATTAAGGCTTTAGAAAGTGCAGATGTTGTATTATATGATGCACTGGTTAATCCTGTTTTATTAGATTATGCGCCTCATGCAGAGCAGATTTTTGTAGGTAAACGAAAGGGTTGTTATGCGTATCAACAAGAGCAGATAAATGAGCTTATTGTAAGCAGGGCAAAATCTCATGGGCATGTGGTTCGACTAAAAGGAGGAGACCCTTTTATTTTTGGTCGCGGTGCTGAGGAAATGGAATTTGCAGCTCAACAAGGTATTGAAGTTGCTATGGTTCCCGGGATTTCATCGTCGCTTGCTGTGCCCGCTTCTCAGAATATTCCGCTTACAAAAAGAGGAAGTTCAGAAAGTTTTTGGGTAATTACAGGTACCACTAAAGAGCATAAAATTTCAAAAGACGTTGCTGTTGCTGCACAATCTACTGCCACAGTTGTGATTCTTATGGGAATGAGCAAACTAGCAGAGATAGTTGCTATTTTTAGTGAGAACGGAAAACAAAATATGCCTGTAGCCATTATTCAAAGTGGTACTACGGCAGAAGAAAAAATAGGTATTGGCACGATTGAGACTATTGAAAGCATAGTTGCTGAAAATGAGTTATCAAACCCGGCCATTATAGTGATAGGAGAAGTGGTTAAAAATCGGGAGGATTTGCTCAAATATCAGGCAAATTATGCCGAAAATCAGCAGACATGGTAGGAGAAGAGCGTAATACATTATATCCGGTTTTTTTAAAAGTACGCAGTCTTAATATACTCATTGTGGGTGGCGGGAATGTGGCTTTAGAGAAACTTACTTTCTTACTAAAATCTAGTCCTGATGCTAATGTAGAAATGGCAGCGCCTTTCTTTAGAGAGGAAACGATTGCTTTGGCAAATAAGTTCAACATCAAGATGGTGAAGAAAAAATACAAGCCATCTATGTTAAAAAATAAGCACATCGTAATCGCTACAACAGATAGTGAGAAAGTTAACAGACGTGTTTACAAAGGAGCTCGTAAGCGTTACATTTTAGCAAATATTGCTGATGTTACTGATCTTTGTGATTTCTACATGGGCGGGATTGTAACTAAAGGTCATGTAAAAATCGCAATCTCAACTAATGCGCAATCGCCAACTACAGCAAAACGCTTACGTCAATTTTTTGAAGATGTAATTCCGGAAGATATTGACGAATTAGTTAAAAATTTAAATGAATACCGCAAGACTATAAAAGGTGATTTTGAAGAAAAAGTTGAAAAGCTGAATGAATTTACTAAAGGTCTTGTTTCAAAATAAATATGCATAAAATGGGTCTAAAACCCGCTAAAAGAGTGAAAAAATGATTAAAACAGATATTCTAATAATAGGGGCGGGTCCCACAGGTTTATTTACTGTATTTGAAGCCGGTTTATTAAAACTAAAATGTCACCTTATTGACGCTTTAGCACAGCCTGGCGGGCAATGTTCTGAGATTTATCCTAAAAAACCTATCTATGATATTCCTGGTTTCCCGGAAGTTTTAGCAGGAGATCTTGTGAATAATCTTATTGAGCAGGGGAAACAGTTTCAGCCTGGTTTTACCTTAGGAGAACGTGCAGAAACTATTGAGAAATTAGACGATGGTACTTTTATTGTTACCACAAATAAAGGAACAAAACACCATGCGCCTGTAGTGGCTATCGCTGGAGGTCTGGGGAGTTTTGAGCCTCGTAAACCACCTATTCCTAACATTCATAAATATGAGGATAAGGGTGTTTCTTACATGATTAAGGATCCTGAAGTTTACCGTGGTAAAAAAGTAGTAATTGCCGGTGGTGGTGATTCTGCTTTAGACTGGAGTATTTTCTTAGCAGATATCGCAGAAGAAGTGACCTTGATTCATAGAAGAAATGAGTTTAGAGGAGCTCTTGATTCAGTAGAGAAGGTACGTGAATTAAAACTTCTTGGCAAGATCAACCTTATTACTCCAGCAGAAGTTGTTGGTCTTGAGGGTGCTGAGTACGTCACAGGTGTTTCTGTAAAACAAGGCGATGAACAATATATCCTTGAAGCAGATGAGTTCATTCCATTATTTGGACTTTCACCTAAATTAGGACCTATTTCAGAATGGGGATTAGAGATCGAGAAAAATGCAATTAAAGTTGATAATTCATTAGATTATCAAACCAATATTCCTGGTATTTACGCAATAGGAGATGTGAATACATATCCTGGTAAATTGAAACTGATCTTATGTGGTTTCCATGAAGCTACGATGATGTGTCAGTCTGCTTACCAACGTATAAACCCAGGTAAGAGATATGTGCTTAAATATACTACGGTTTCTGGTATAGATGGTTTTGATGGTTCTCGTAAAGAGGCAGAGAAAGCAGTGGTACAGTCTATAGAATAAGAAAAGTTATTTTTTAAGTTAGTGTTTATAAATAAGAAAGTCCGCTCTCAAAGGCGGACTTTCTTTTGTTATTAGTTATTCAATTTGAGCTATATGAAATATCTCTTTTTATATTGATTTACAAAACCTATGAGAATATCTTTATTCAAAGGTTTAGTTATATATTGAATCACGCGATTGTAATTTTTAGCTTTCTCAACATCAAATGGGCTTGTACTAGAAGTGACAATAACCACTTTGGCATCAGTGTTTTTTTCTTCCATACGGTCAAGAAATCCCCAGCCATCAATGTCTGGCATATTAAGATCTAATAGAATAAGGTTGGGTTGATTTTCTTCTAATTTATCAAGCGCCTCCTTAGGATCTATAAAATCATATACAAACTTTGAAACTCCCGCAATGTCTATAATTTTCTTATTAATAAAATTTGTGATCTTTTGATCATCTACAAGAAATATCTTCAATTCTTTAGTGTCTATAGGTGCTGTCATTATGAAACAGAGAGTTTATCAATTTCCCCAGAACTCATCTCAATTACACTTTTAAGCGTTTCATCAAGTTCAAGTGCAGATTCTTTGAGGTATTGTAATACTTCTTCCTGCAACTGTTCCGGACTGTAAAATTCAGATATCTCAAGTAATCCCAATATTCTGCTTAAGGGCTCTCTAACGTTATGTGCGTTAAGTCTGGAGATCTCTAGTAGTTTATTGTTTTTACCTCTTATTTCCTGAGTTCTCAGGTCGATAATGTCTTTCTGATTACTGTTTATTTTTCTAATCTCTTCATTTTTATTTTCAATGATCAAAATTGCTTTTTCAAGATTCTTATTTTTAGCGTTCAGTTCTTCCTGAAGCCTTATTTGCAAATATTTAGTTGTGAAACTATCTACCAGCAGATTGAGAATCTCGACATCACTTTGATCAAAAAGCCTTATTTCATCTGTTACTACAGACGCGCATACCTGAGCTGAATTATATTGATAAAACCAGCCCCATAATTGTGGGTTCTTCATTTGAGAGCAATCTATAAACTCATCAAAACGACAATCTTCAAAATAGGTGCTGAATGGAATTTTATCACTAAGAAGTTTATTTTCAAAAGAAAATAGGTCTTTCTTGTAATTAGCGATCCAGAATTTACCCGTTTTAAAAGTGAAAATCTTTACCTTTTTTTCAGTTAGAAATATTATTCTGAATAATCTATAATCAAATAGATATTTGAGATTTTTACTTACTATTGCCGCCAGTTCATTAACATCTTTCGCTTTGCTCAAATTTCCAGAGAACTTGGAGAAAGCCTCATAGGTGATGCGGTATTTTGCTGAAGAGTCCAAGAATAGATAGAGCCTTAAACTAGGCTTTAGCTTCTAAAAGTTCGTTATCTATCTTGATACCAGAGATATCTGCAATAGTATTCAACATATTCACAAGATCAGCCTGAGCCATTAGTTCCTGAACTTCCTCTTGATCAAAACCGGCTTCTTCTAACAGATTAAAATCTTCATCTGTAATTTGAGCCGGGCGTAAAGCCGCTTTTGTTACAACTTTAATAGCAGTTCTGTAGCTTTCTGGTATCAAGCTTGAGTCAAGATCTTCAGTTACCCTAAAGCTTTCATTATCATTAATCATCTGGCTCATGCTATCTGCAAAGATGCCATGTGCCTGTGCGCAATAGTTACAACCTTTCTCGCGGGATACATTATAGATAATCAACTGTTTTAAAACGTTAGGGACATCTCCCATCATAAGGGTAGATTTAAGCTTTGCCCAGTTACCCTGAAGTAAAGTGGCGTTATTACCCTGACATTTAAACCAGTTGAGAACAAAAGGAATTTGAAGTGTCTTTTTAGTATCGTTATAGATTTCCTGAACTCGTGGTGAAGCCTCATCGTAAGAAACAATCTTAAATCTTGACGTTGAGGGATTTGATGTAATAGTAGAATCTTGCATAGGTTAAATATATTTGGGGTGTAAACATAGCAGATTTTTTATGAAAAAACTAACTGCTTGTAAGATAAGCACTGTATTTTCTTTGTTAAATATAATTTTTAACGATTTTTTAATGTTTTTAATCGATTTTCTGGTGCCATGGGATGTTTTTTGAGAAATTCCCGAGCTTTTATTTGGTTTTGTAATTGTTGTTTTACAATATTTGTTTTTTAGAAAGTTCAGCTATTTATTGAAATTTGTTATCAAGAAAGGCAGAGGGAGAGACCCGGTGAAGCCTTAGCAACCCTTACCTGTTAAGAAGGTGCTACATTCTACCATTTATTTGGATAGATAACGTTACAAGCTGAAACGGCTTATACTTCTCATCTTACTTGATAAATTTATACATACCTGCACTACCTTTGCAGGCAGTTTATTTCATTCAAATATTAAGCGCATATCTGTGCTGCTGCTTACAATAAAATATAACGAGACATGAGTAAATTAGAAAAAGCAATGAGCGAGCGTATCCTTATCCTTGACGGGGCAATGGGTACTATGTTACAGCGCTATAAGTTTACAGAAGAAGATTTTAGAGGAGACCGTTTTAAAGACTGGCAATTGCCATTGCAAGGTAATAATGACCTGTTGTCTTTAACGCAGCCCACCGCAATTGCAGACGTACACCGCAAGTATTTTGCAGCAGGCGCAGACATTGTAGAGACTAATACATTTTCTGGTACCACTATCGCGATGGCAGATTATGGGATGGAAGATCTGGTGACTGAGTTGAATTATGAATCGGCAAAGATAGCCAGACAAGTAGCAGATGAGTTTACTGCGGCAGAACCGCACAAACCCAGATTTGTTGCCGGTGCTATGGGGCCAACTAATAAGACCGCCAGCATGTCGCCAGACGTTAATGATCCCGGTTATCGCGCTATAACTTTTGAAGAACTAAGAAAAGCATACAAACAACAGGGAGAAGCTTTACTTGACGGTGGGGCAGATATTTTGCTGGTAGAAACCATTTTTGATACGCTTAACGCGAAAGCGGCCTTGTTTGCGATAGAAGAAATAAAAGAGGAGCGCGGTATAGAAATACCGGTAATGGTAAGCGGTACAATAACAGATGCTTCAGGACGTACTTTGTCTGGTCAAACAGCAGAAGCTTTCTTAATATCTATAGACCATCTGCCACTGTTATCTGTTGGCTTTAACTGTGCCTTAGGCGCAGACCAATTAACTCCGTACCTCGAGGTCGTTGCTTCGCGCGCAACATGTGCAATTTCTGCATATCCCAACGCAGGTTTACCAAATGCTTTTGGTGAGTATGACGAGAGTCCGAGTGAGATGGCAGCACAGATCAAAACATACCTTGATCGCAATCTTATAAATATTATAGGTGGCTGTTGTGGTACTACACCAGAGCATATAAATGCAATAGCAGAATTAAGCAAGAATTACAAGCCCAGAAAACTAGCTGTAGCAGTATAAAAATCGGGTAAAAAAGCATAAAAAGCAGAAAGGTTACTTATATAATGAACGATTTACAACCCAGATATCTTAAACTTTCAGGACTAGAGCCCCTGGTAATAACTCCTGAAAGCAATTTTGTAAATGTAGGAGAACGCACCAACGTAGCAGGATCTCGTATGTTCTTGCGCCTGATAAAAGAAGAAAAATTTGATGAAGCTCTTGCTGTTGCACGACATCAGGTAGAAGGAGGCGCACAGATCATAGACATTAATATGGACGATGGTCTTATAGATGGTAAAGAGGCAATGGTTAGGTTTTTAAATCTCATTGCAGCAGAACCAGATATATCGCGTGTGCCCATAATGATAGACAGTTCTAAATGGGAGATCATTGAGGCGGGTCTGCAGGTAGTACAGGGTAAATGCGTTGTGAATTCTATAAGCTTAAAAGAAGGGGAAAAGGAATTTATAGATCACGCAAAACGTATTAAAAGATACGGTGCGGCAGTAATTGTCATGGCTTTTGATGAAGTAGGCCAGGCAGATAACTTTGAAAGAAGAGTCGAAATAACACAGCGCAGCTACGATATTTTGGTAAATCAGGTCAAATTCCCGCCAGAGGATATCATTTTTGACTTAAATATATTTCCTGTTGCTACCGGGATGGATGAGCACCGCAGAAATGCGATCGATTTTATTGAAGCGACGCGCTGGGTGCGAAAAAATCTTCCATACGCAAGTGTAAGTGGTGGTGTGAGTAACGTATCTTTTAGTTTTCGTGGAAACGATAAAGTGCGTGAGGCGATGCATTCGGTGTTTTTGTATCACGCTATAAAAGCCGGGATGAATATTGGGATAGTAAATCCTGCGATGCTTGAGATTTACGACGATATCCCAAAAGACCTGCTTGATCACGTAGAAGATGTTATACTAGACCGAAGAGATGATGCTACAGAACGTTTACTCGATCTTGCCGAAACCGTAAAAGGTTCGTCTAAAGAGAAAGTGGTTGATCTTTCCTGGAGAGAAGAGCCGTTACAAAATAGAATTACAAGGGCGCTGGTAAAAGGTATAGATCAATATATTCTTGAAGATATTGAAGAAGCTCGTCTTGCATCTGCTAAACCTATTGAAGTTATAGAAGGTCATTTAATGACGGGGATGAACATCGTAGGTGATCTTTTTGGTAGTGGTAAAATGTTTCTTCCGCAGGTGGTAAAGTCGGCTAGGGTGATGAAAAAAGCTGTTGCTTATCTCCTTCCGTACATAGAGGAGTCCAAAAAAGCCCCCCAACCCCCAAAGGGGGAGCAGTACTGGCAGACGGCAGATCCTATGCTTTATGGATTAATGAAAGAGCATGTTAAGGAAATGCGGAACCAACCTACTGAAGCAGAAAATATTCTTTGGAATCACTTAAGCGGAAAAAAACTGGATGGTTATAAATTTAGAAGACAACATATAATAGGATCTTATATAGCCGATTTTATTTGTCTTAAAAAAAATCTTATTGTTGAGGTTGATGGTCTTATTCATGAACTTCCAGACCATAAGAAGAGTGATGAAGAGCGAACTGCATGGCTTGAGGAAATGGGTTACCATGTAATCCGTTTTAAAAACGAGGAGATTTTTGAGCAAACTGATAAAGTTCTCGAAGAAATTTTAGAAAAATTGAATGAAGCTCCCCCTTCGGGGGCGGGGGGGGCTGGCAAAATATTAATGGCAACCGTGAAAGGCGATGTGCATGATATTGGTAAAAATATTGTGAGTGTTGTTCTCGCTTGTAATAACTATGAGATTGTAGATCTAGGCGTTATGGTGCCGCCAGAAAAGATTATAGCTGCCGCGAAAGAACATAATGTTGAAATTATTGGATTAAGCGGACTTATCACTCCGTCGCTTGATGAGATGGTGTTTCTGGCTAAAGAAATGAAACGTCAGGATTTTACAGTTCCTTTATTAATAGGTGGCGCGACAACAAGTAAAGCGCATACCGCTGTAAAAATTGATCCGGAATATGAGAATGCAGTCGTACATGTAAATGATGCCTCGCGCGCTGTAACCGTAGTGGGTGACTTGTTAAATCCGGCTTCGGCGACAGCTTATAAAGACCGTGTGAAGGTAGATTATGCAGACTTTAGAGAGAAGTTTTTAAAACGCGGTAAAAAGAAAGAATACCTGAAGATTGAGGAGGCGCGCGAAAACAAATGGAAACTTAACTGGACCGATTTTCAGCCTTTTAAACCGAATTTTTCAGGTATTGAGGTGATAAATGATATTGACTTTAATAAGTTGGTTGAATTTATTGACTGGTCTCCATTTTTTAGAAGTTGGGATCTGCATGGTAAATATCCAGACATTCTTACAGATGATGTTGTGGGAGCACAAGCACGCGAACTTTTTGACGATGCAAAAGAATTACTAAAGCGCGTTCTTGACGAAAAATTATTGACGGGAAAGGCGATTTTTGGTCTTTTTGAGGCAAATACCATCAATGATGATGATATCGAGGTATTGCTAAAAGATGAAGAAAATAGAAATGATGAAAAGTTTATTTTCAGAACATTAAGGCAGCAAAGTAAAAAAGCCGTGGGCAGGCCTAATATTGCTTTGTCAGATTTTATTGCTCCTAAAGAAACCGGAAAAACAGATTATATAGGTTGTTTTTGTGTAAGTACTGGTTTTGGTACACAAGAGCTTGCTAAAAAGTTTGAAGCCGATCATGATGACTATAACAGCATTATGATAAAGGCGCTTGCAGACCGTTTTGCAGAAGCTTTTGCCGAATATTTGCACAAAGAAATTCGTACCAATTACTGGGGTTATGCAAGTGATGAAGATCTTACTAATGAAGATCTTATTAAAGAGACCTACAAAGGTATTCGCCCTGCACCCGGTTACCCGGCCTGTCCTGATCATCTTGAGAAACTCACGATCTGGGATTTACTTAAAGTGAAAGAAAATATAGGTGTAGAACTCACAGATAGTCTGGCGATGTGGCCCGCAGCATCGGTTTCCGGGTATTATTTTGCTAATCCTGAAGCCAGATATTTTGGGGTAGGCAAAATAAAAATGGATCAGGTAGAAGATTTCGCCTTGCGCAAAAATATAGATTTGCTAACCGCAGAAAAGTGGTTAAACCCTAATATTGCAGATGATTAATAGAGTAGTCAATTGGTTTGTTTCGCTTTAAGCGAAAATATACTCAGTTTGAAAAAGATAAATTTTAAAAGGCCACGGCTTTTATAGCATGAAAGTAACAGAACATATTGAGAAAGCAAATGGTAAAACCTTGTTTTCATTTGAAATAATCCCGCCTAAAAAGGGCACAAGCATACAGGAGCTTTATGACAATATAGATCCTTTAATGCAATTTAAACCTCCATTTATTGATGTTACTACTTCGCGCGAAGAATATATTTATATTGAGAAAGATGGTCTTTTAGATAAAAAAATAACGCGTATGCGCCCGGGTACGCTGGGTATTTGTGCCTCAATAAAACATAAATACAATGTAGACACTGTGCCGCATGTTCTGTGCGGTGGGTTTACTAAAGAGGAGACAGAATATTTGCTGGTAGACTGTCATTATTTAGGTATTGATAATGTAATGGCTTTGCGCGGTGATGCGATGAAAGAACAACAATATTTTGAAGCCACTCATGGGGGGCATGACTTTGCATGCGGACTTGTTGAGCAGATTCATGCTATGAATCAGGGTAAATATCTTAACAATGTGGTAGAGACCAGAAACTGTTCAGACTTTTGCATAGGGGTTGCGGGCTATCCTGAGAAACATCTTGAGGCACCGTCTTTAAAGAGCGATCTAAAACGCTTAAAAGAAAAAGTTGAGGCGGGTGCAGATTATGTTGTTACTCAGATGTTTTTTGACAATGATAAGTATTTTCATTTTGTAGAAATGGCACGTAAAGAAGGTATAACTATTCCTATTATACCGGGTATTAAACCTCTTGCAGTACAAAGACATATGCAATTACTTCCTCAGGTGTTTAAAATAGATCTGCCTCAGGATCTTATAGATGCAGTAGAAGATTGTAAAGACAATAAAGCTGTTAGGCAAGTGGGTGTAGAGTGGGCAATACAGCAATCTAAAGAGTTAATGGAATATGGTGTGCCGGTATTACATTACTACTCGATGGGAAAGAGTGATAATATTGAGGCTATAGCATCTCAACTTTTTTAATCGCACCTGCGGCTAATCTATAAAAGTCAAACCGAATTCAACTGTAATTTCTAAATATTGCCTCGAAGGCTTTCTTCGAGGTTTTTGATTAATTTTGCGGCAACTGCCCCTGATGAAATTAAAATTCCTATTCATTTTATTATTTACATGTTCCTTGTTTGCGCAGGAAGCAGAAGAGAAGCCGTATAGTATTGACGCCAGTTATTTTTATGGTACAATTCTTCAGCATAATAAAGACTTGGCACATCTTATCACAGGACATCCTACAGGTGTTATTTTAAGCTACAACAGGCGCACCTATGGTTTTAATGATTGGGAGGCACGATACAATTATCCTGATTGGGGTTTTTCTTTTACGTATCAGGATCTAAAAAATCGAAGTCTGGGGGAGAATTTTGGACTTTACGGCCACTTTAATTTTTATTTCTTAAACCGGAATTTAATGGCGCGAGTAGGACAGGGTATTGCCGTTGCCAGCAATCCTTTTGATCTGGATAACAATTACCGCAATAATGCTTATGGGAGCAGGTTATTGAGTTCTACCTATGTTATGCTGAATTACAAAAAAGCCAATATTCTGGATAATTTAGGAATACAAGCCGGGATTTCTGTTATTCATTATTCTAATGCAAATGTTAAAGCCCCTAACTCAAGCACAAATACTTTGGCTTTCAATATCGGGGTTAATTATCAGGTAGAAAAGACCGATTTTCCTGCCTTTATTCCCGAAAATAAAACAAAATATAGCGAGCCCGTTAAACTAAATCTGGCTTTTCGCAGTGGTGTGAATGAAAGCGATTATATAGGTTTAGGTCAGCGTGTGTTCTATGTTTTTTCAGCTTTTGCAGATAAGAGAATCAGTCATAAAAGCATATTACAAGCCGGGGCAGATCTGTTCTTGTCTAAATTTTTAAAAGACCAGATTGTGTATGAGTCTATTGCTTTCCCAAGTTTTGGAGTGAGCGGAGATGAGGATTATAAAAGAGTAGGGCTTTTCGTTGGTCATGAATTACGTTTCAACAAAGTAGCGCTGGTATCACAATTTGGCTACTACGTTTACTATCCATACAATTTTGAAGGTAGAATATATGAACGAGTTGGGCTAAAAAGATATTTTGGAGAGCACATTTTTGGTGCCGTTACCGTGAAAGCCCATGCCGCGAAAGCAGAATGCGTAGAGTTTAGTTTGGGTTGGCGGTTTTAATTCCCTTAGAGGAATAGTTTTTAAGAATATACTCCTAGACTAACACTGATGCAAATTGCCTAATTTACCTTCAAAGTAATCCAGATGTTTTTGCTTAAGCGGTTGTAGAAAACGCTTACCGTATTCAGTGTAAAACTGATGGTTTTTAAGAAATCTTATATTGAGTCTGTACCATTCTTCATCGGTATAATGAACATTTAAATGATTAGACCATTCTAATCTTAAGCGTTCATTTTTTTCCATAAAATCATCATCACCCAGATGCGCCAGATCTGCATCGCAAATTACTTTCTCAAGTATAGAATTGGGTTCGTGTTCAATTTTGGTAGCATTTATACAGGTAACAACTCTCTCAATTTTATCATCGGGATAACCTAGTTGCTTTAGATACAACATTGCGTTTGTGGCGCTTATGCATTCGTGCCCTGCATATGTAGCAATATAACCTGTATCGTGAAAAAGTGAGGCGATGAGAAGAGCTTCAAGATCATCTTTTACAAGACCTTCAAAATTTGCAATTACTTCACTCTTCTTATAAACTTCAAGAGTGTGAGCTATATTGTGAAAAGGTAAGGAGTTGCACCTGCTTTTACTAAGCAATTCTGTGCAGTGGGATTTTATCTCGTTAAGAAATGCCGCCATACTAATAGCCTTAGGGCACTTAATATTTTTCTCTTTTGCGTTTTTCATGATCTAGGGTCTGATGTGATAACGTAAAATTCCAGATTTATTATTTAGAGAACCTAATTTATACATCAATCTATATACTTTTAAAAGCCAATACATTTGATGTCTACAAGGTTCTGAAAACTACTCTAAAGATACGTACTCAATCTCAAGCAAATCTAAAGAGCATTTTCTCTTTAGGGGACTAAACGGTTTACAAGTTAGGGATTTATATGTATATCTGAAGATAACTCAATTTTCGGTTTTTAGACTGCCCTAATTTTGACGTAATTTGCTGAAAGTTCATTTTAATGATTCAGATTTTCTTTAGCTTAAGCGCATTCAAAAACTTTTTAACGTTACTTCTCGTATGTCTTATAATAAGTTGCGATTCAGAAAATGCAAATGACTGCTTTCAAACCGCTGGTAAAATTATAGAGACACAAATAGATGTTGAGCCATTTACCAAGATTAGAACAGAGACAGATGTGAAGCTGCTTATTAAACAAGGTGAACAACAAAAGGTTGTGATAAAGACCGGGGAGAATCTTTTAAATGATATCGAGATTAAGGTAGAAGATGGCAGATTGATCGCACGCAACAACAACTCCTGCAATCTGGTAAGAGATTATGGCATAACGCAAATAATCGTTACCACACCAGATTTGCAAGAATTACGCAATGGCTCTGGTGGCGAGATAGAAAGTGATGGCGTTTTAAAGTTCCCCTCGCTTATTTTGCAAAGCAATACGAATCCTCCCGCACCTACAGACATAAAAAAAAGTGGAAATTTCATTTTAGATCTGGATGTGCAAACTTTGAGAATACGAGCAAATGGAAAGAGTGTATTTTATTTAAAAGGAAATACAGATTTGCTTGACGTACGTTTTGAAGACGAAGCGCCCCGCCTTGAATCTCAGGATTTAATAGCAGATGAGGTACAGGTTTTTCACAGGGGTGCAAATAAAATGATCGTTAATCCGCAGCAGAGCATATCAGGAACAATAACCGGGACAGGAGATGTTATAGCTGTAAATCATCCGCCTGTAGTTGAGGTTGAAGAAGTTTTTAAAGGCAGGCTAATCTTTCAGGAGTAAATAAAATCTATGAAGTTAAAACTATCGCTGCTTGCATTCTTTTTTGTCCTAACCGTAACTGCTCAGGAATCTGAAGTTAAGCCTGTAAATATTGATGCTTCTTTTTTTTATGGCTCAATCCTGGAGCATAATCCAGATATAAACCATCTTATTACAGGTCATCCTACAGGATTTATATTGAGCTACAATCGTAAAACCTATGGTTTTAATGAGTGGGAGCGGCGCTATAATTATCCTGATTGGGGTTTCTCAATGACCTATCAAAATTTGCACAATGAGTATTTAGGCGAAAATGTGGGTTTTTACGGTCATTTCAACTTTTATTTTTTGAATAGAAATGCATATTTCCGCATTGGGCAAGGGTTTGCCGTTGCCGGAAATCCTTATGACGCTGAAACTAATTACCAGAATAATGCTTACGGCACGCGTTTATTGAGTTCAACATACATCGCCTTAAACTACAACAAACAGAATATCTATAAAGGCTTCGGTCTACAAACGGGTTTCACGATTATTCATTATTCTAACGCCAATTTAAGAGCGCCCAATAACAGTACAAATACCTTCGCTTTTACCGTGGGGACAAATTATAATATAGATTATGATAAGTTTCCAGACTACATACCTGAAGGTGAACATACAAAATATACAGAGCCTATTCATTATAATTTAGTGATGCGCGGTGGCGTAAATGAAAGCGATATTGTGGGGCAGGGTCGCTATCCTTTTTATGTGTTTTCTGCATTTGCAGACAAGCGAATTAATCATAAGAGCACATTCACAGCCGGGGTAGATTTTTTCTTTGCAACCTTTCTTAAAGAATTAATAAAGCTACAGTCAACTTCTTTCCCAGAGCTGGGCGTAAACGGAGATGAAGACTGGAAACGCGTGGGTGTTTTTGTAGGCCACGAACTGCGATTTAATAAAGTTGCTTTTGTATCACAGGTGGGTTATTATGTATACTGGCCATACGAATTTGAAAACCGCGTTTATAACCGTTTGGGACTAAAACGCTACTTTTCTGATGATATTTTTGGCTCAGTTACCGTAAAGGCGCATGGGGCAAAGGCAGAAGGTGTCGAGTTTAGTTTTGGGGTAAGGCTTTAGAAATTATATTGTTAAGTCTGTTCATGATAAATATTGTATTTTTCACCCCGGTTTTTATGGGATTATGAACAAACTGCTTTTTTTATTGGTTCTGCTGGCGCTTTCTGGCTGTAAGGATATGGAGACCAAAAAGGTTTCTTCAGAGACGTTTTTAAAAGAAGAGCTCAAGACGATTAACATGAGCGAGCTCGATGAATATCCTACTTTTGAGAGTTGTGATTATCTGGAAGAGAAAGAAGAAAAATGGCTCTGTTTTGAGCAAAAATTAGCCAGTAATTTCTATCAATATTTACAAAGTAAAACACTCGTTTTTAGCCAGGCGATGCAAGATACGGTTTGGGTAAAGATCGCAGTAAATGCAGAAGGAACACCTAAAATTGATAATATTCTAATTCCTGTTTCTGTAAAGCAGGATTTACCAAAACTGGATGTCTGGTTACATCAAAGCCTCGATTCGCTGCCTAAAATTTATCCGGCGATAAAACGCGGCATTCCGGTTAAAACGACCTTTAAACTTCCGGTTGTCATTCAGGTAAACTAACGTGTAAAGGGTTTAATTCTCAAAAGCGATTACAGAATAGAAAAAGATTTTCGCTCATCACTTTTTAAACTCACGACCTTTCCATTCATAATTTCCTAACTGACTACTAATCGCGATAAAAACTGTGAAAAAAGGATATAAAATCGCGCACCACAGGTAATTAATTAGGCTTCCTTTTTGCTTTATCAGAAATGCAGCTTGCGCAATAAGAATAAAATCAACAAGAAATTTCACCGCGATCAAAATCAATAAAAAGGGGCGATTTTCAACGAAAAATAATGCAATTAAAAGCGCCAAATTTCCCGTAAAAACCGCCCAGGAAGTCAAAATACCAAACCAGTTTTTATAAGCCGAAGCTTTGCTCGCCCAGCGTTTGCGTTGCTCGATAAGCGATTTCCAGGATGGTTGAGGCTGCGTTAAAACAAAAGCTTCAGGTGATTGTATATAAGAAACCGAACTGCGATCATTTTCAATAAATTTCTGCATTAAAAACACATCATCCCCGCTAGCGATTGAGTCATTTTCCTCATATCCCTTTAATCTGGCAAATTCCGCTTTCGCGAAAGCAATATTTGCACCGTTGCACATAAACGGGTGATTCAGGTTAAAAGCTCCAATGGTCGCGCCCTGCAAACTCAAAAAATCCAGTTTCTGAAAGTTGGTCAACAGATAATTTTTCCCGTCTAAAAATCCCACGGGAGCAGCAATAAATCGGCTTTTTTGGGTTAAAATCCGCTCATTAAACAGTTTTAGCCATTCCTGTGGAACAACACAATCTGCATCTGTAGTGACAATCCAGTCAAATTTTGAATGTGCAATGCCAATATTAAGCGCGTCTTTTTTAGGTGAACCACTTTTGCGCACATTATCTAAAACCTGAATGGAAATCGGTTTATTTCGCTTAAAATCGGCAATAATTGGCTCAAAATCGTCTGAGGAAGCGTCGTTTATTAAGATGATTTCAAAAAGTTCTTTAGGATAATTTATTTCGCTCAAAGATTGTAGAAGAACAGAAAGATTTTCTGCTTCATTACGAAAAGGAATCACAACAGAAAACCGCGTTTTTTGGTTTGTTTGAGGCGATTTTATACCTTTTTTAGCCGAAAATCCTATGATAAATGCGATAATCAGCGCACAATAAATCAGAATAAATATAGAGAGCAAAATAACCATTAACACGATGCATGAGTAACAAAATGAACTCGCGCCGGTAATTGCAAAGCGGCAACCTTATAATGCGTAGTTTTGTGTTTTGAGACTTTCATAAAGGTTTGAAAGTACATAAAATAATAGTTTACCTGCAGTTTGAAATCTGAAAAAATCATATTGGGCATCGACCCGGGAACGACCATTATGGGCTACGGCCTTATACGCGTGGTCAATAAAAAGATGGAATTCCTTCAGCTTAATGAGTTAATGCTGAAAAAATATGACGATCCCTACGTGAAACTCAAACTCATTTTTGAGCGCACCATAGAATTGATCGATACGTATCACCCTGATGAAATGGCTCTTGAAGCTCCATTTTTCGGCAAAAATGTACAGTCGATGCTAAAGCTAGGCCGAGCGCAAGGCGTTGCAATGGCTGCCGGACTTTCACGACAAATCCCCGTGACTGAATATCTGCCAAAAAAGATAAAAATGGCTATCACCGGTAACGGGAGCGCCAGTAAAGAGCAGGTGGCAAAAATGCTGCAAAGCCTACTCGGACTTAAAACTTTGCCCAAAAACCTCGACAGTACAGATGGTCTGGCTGCAGCGGTTTGTCATCATTTCAATTCCGGTCGTATAGATACGGGAAAAGGTTATTCCGGCTGGGAATCTTTTGTTTCTCAAAATGAGAAAAGAGTGGTTCCGCAAAAGTCTAAAGTGATTAAAAAGTAAGTAATGGAAACTTCAAAGTTTTCTACAGCGCATAAAACTCCCCCATTGGTGGTTGAGGGGCAGGGGCTCTACATCCACATCCCGTTTTGCAAGCAGGCTTGTCACTATTGTGATTTTCATTTTTCGACTTCGCTAAAAAAGAAAAACGAACTGGTTGATGCGCTTTGCAGCGAAATAATCTTGCGAAAAGGTGAAATAGGAGAAACGCTTGAAACCATTTACTTTGGCGGGGGAACACCCAGCTTGCTTGAGGAAAATGAACTCAATCAGATCTTTGAAACGATTTA
This sequence comes from Leeuwenhoekiella sp. A16, assembly GCF_047946675.1. Taxonomy (GTDB): domain Bacteria; phylum Bacteroidota; class Bacteroidia; order Flavobacteriales; family Flavobacteriaceae; genus Leeuwenhoekiella. Next base: position 1,225,219 of record NZ_CP172313.1, on the reverse strand, counting down.
TTCCAATTTTTTAGTGGTTGAAAATCCGGAGATCACGCTTGAAGCAAATCCCGATGATTTGACCCAGGAAAAGCTGGAAATGCTTTCAGGAACAAAAATTAATAGATTGAGCATAGGTGTGCAATCTTTCTTCAATGAAGATCTCACACTTATGAATAGAGCGCATAATGCAACCGAAGCTTTGCTTTCGCTACAGCTGGCTAAAAAGTATTTTGATAATATTTCGATCGATCTTATTTACGGCATGCCGGGAATGAGCGACGACCGCTGGCGCGAAAATTTACAGATAGCGTTAGACCTTGATATTCCGCATATATCGAGTTATGCGCTCACTGTGGAGCCAAATACGGCGCTTAAAAAGTTCATTGATAAAGGTCTTATCAAGCCGGTTGATGATGAAGCCGCACAGGCGCATTTTGAAATTCTGGTTGAAACGATGGAAAAAGCAGGGTTTGAGAATTATGAATTTTCAAACTTTGGTAAGCCGGGATATTTTTCCAGAAATAACACAGCGTACTGGACGGGGAAAAGTTATCTGGGAATAGGCCCTTCGGCGCATAGTTTTGATGGCAATAGGCGAAGTTGGAACATCAATAACAATACGCTTTACATCAAGAAAATAGAAAAGAACGAACTCCCAATTGAGCGGGAGACGCTTTCTGTAACCGATAAATACAACGAATATGTAATGACCGGTTTACGCACAGTTTGGGGAGTTTCTTTAAATAAAATAACAACCGATTTTGGCCCTAAATATTCCGATTATTTGCTTCAGCAGGCCGATAAACATCTGGAAGAGCACCTGCTTTTTCAGGATAATGACCGTATCGTCGTCACCCGAAAAGGGAAATTTTTAAGCGATGGCATCGCAAGTGATCTTTTTCTGTTGAATTTGGAGTAAGATAGTAACATGTGACCTTGAAACAAGTTCAAGGTGACGCCTAAGTTGTCAGTTCGAGTAATTTTCAAAGAAAATTGTATCGAGAACCATATTTAGATACTTTTCCTCTAAAATTTACCTAAATCTCACTTTACTTAAGCCCAATATCTTTTGGTTTTGCTTATTTTAAAGCAGTAAATAATTCACCGCCCCCAAAAGATGAACTATGAGAGCTACCATAAATATTGAGAATAAACTGTACACGGTTGATTTTTCTAAACCTATAGATATTTCTATTCCGCTGCAGTCTGGTGACAACAATCCCGTAGCCTGGTATATTGACGCGCCGCTTATAGAACCGGTAAAAGAAGGGAAATGGGTGGCAAAAGTGAGCGAGGGCGCTTCTATAAATTTTCAAAATATACATTTTAATCCGCATGGTCATGGCACGCATACTGAATGTGTGGGGCATATTACTGAGCATATTTATAGCATCAACGACTGTCTAAAAACCTTCTTTTTTTCGGCGGAATTGATAACGGTTATTCCGGAATCTATGGGCGAGGATTATGTGATCAAAAAAAATCAGGTTGCAAAATTGCTGGCTGGTAAAAACCCTGAAGCTGTTGTCCTACGCACTCTTCCAAATACCCAGAGTAAAACAAAGCGAAAATGGTCACACACAAACTGGCCGTATTTGCTTGAGGAAACCTTGATATTCTTTCGTGAAAACGGTGTAAAACATTTATTGCTAGATCTGCCCAGTGTAGATCGTGAGAAAGATGAAGGGAAATTGCTGGGGCATAATGCGTTCTGGAATACTTCCGGTAAACTGCGTCTCGATGCCACCATAACCGAGATGATTTTTGTGCCGCACAATGTGCAGGATGGTAGTTACCTGCTCAATTTGCAAATCGCTTCTTTTGTAAATGATGCTTCTCCCAGCAAGCCGGTTCTGTATGCTCTGGAAAACAACTGATTTTTAGTCCTAAAAGGTGGTTTTTTGACCTTAAAAGCCGGTTTTCCCTTAATAAATCCCACTAGTAAGATTAAAAGACATTATTTACATTTACTTTATGGAATATCTTTTTATCGGTTTAGCAATTGGCAGTGTAGTTGCTTTTTTCGTTTTCAATAGATTTAATAAGGGTAGACGCACACAGAATGCGACCACACAGTCTGTTGTTTTGATGGAAAAAATACGTAGTGTTTGTAAATTCATTACTGTGGAAGGTGATTTTGCTGAAATCTATCATTACCAGAACGTAAAAGATAAATGGATGAACCTTTTTCTGGGAAGCAAAAAAGCACTGGTGCTTATTGATGCCAAAGCCTACATAGGTTTTGACCTGACCAAGATAAAAATGCATCCTGATGTAAAGAACCGCACCATCGTGCTGACAGATTTTCCTAAACCTGAGCTGTTGAGTATTGAGACAGATTTTAAATATTATGATAAAAAAGAAGGCTGGGCAAACCCATTTACTTCAGAAGACCTTACCGTGATCAACAGAGAGGCAAAACAGCATATTATAGATAAAGTACCAAATAGCGGACTATTTGAAGAGGCATCAAAACAGGCTTTGTCTACAATTGGTCTCATGGAAAACCTTGTACAAACCATAGGCTGGAAGCTAGATTATACGGCTTTGGAAGCTGTAAAGGAAACACCAAAACTTACTGAGAAAAATGCCGACTAAAACAATACAAACTGAAGAAATAAACGAGCAGCAGGTTGCTATCGTTCAAGAACTGGCTTACGAGATCTGGCCACAAACGTACGCTGAGGTTTTAAGCAAAGAGCAAATCGATTATATGCTAGATATGATGTACAGCATAAAATCGCTTGAGGATCAGGTAAAAAACGGACACAGAATGTTCATTTTTAAAAATGAAGGGCTACCCATAGGTTTTGTTACTTTAGAACATAATAAAGACGGAGAAGCAAAAACAAAGGTTCAAAAAATCTATTTACTACCCGAATTTCAGGGCACAGGTTTAGGAAGAATGATGATGGATTTTGCCGCTGAAAAAGCGATTGAATTTGGTGATAAATCGCTTGTTTTAAATGTAAATCGGTACAACAAAGCATTAGGTTTCTACGAGCATTACGGCTACAAAATCATGTCACAAGGCGACTTTGACATAGGTCACGGCTACCTGATGGAAGATTACATCATGGAAAAAAAACTGTAAAACATTCCCCCTCCTGCTTGTGCTGAGCATAGTCGAAGTAGGAGAGGTTAGGTGAGAGAAAGGGATGAACATAGAAGAATACCGCGATTACTGCATTACAAAACCCGGCACAACAGAAGAATTTCCTTTTGATAAAGATACTTTGGTCTTTAAGGTAATGGGAAAAATGTACGCTCTGGCTTCCCTTTCGGTGTGGGAAAGTGGCGAGGCACGTATAAATTTAAAGTGCGATCCCGATAAGGCAATTCGCTTGCGCGAAAAGTTTCCTGACACGGTTTTACCGGGTTATCACATGAGCAAAATACACTGGAATACAGTTGTGCTCAACCAAGCACTTTCTACTGATAAAATAAAAGAATTAATTGATCACAGCTACGATCTCATCGTACAATCACTAACTAAAAAAGCTAAAGAGCAACTTGCTCAATTAAAGTAGTGACCTGCAAGGCTTACATGTAGACCTGCAAGGTTTCAAAAACCTTGTAGGTCTTCCACGCCTCGTCGGTAAGCAAACTTCGTAGGTCTTTTTGGTGTTGTTTTCAAAAACCTTGTAGGTCTTCCACGCCTCGTAGGTAAGCAAAACCTTGTAGATCTTTTTTGGTATTGTTTCAAAAGCCTTGTAAGTCTATAACAAAGTTAACTTTCTCCCACTTTTATACCTGTTTACACAAGAGGACTTTATATTTGTCTTTTCCAAAAAACAATAATGCAGAATCCCGCTTCTTTTTATAAAGAGAATATAAATAAACACAACGAGAGTCTTAAACAGATAAAGCAGCGCCTGTTTGTTTCTAGTATGATAAGATTGATTTTGTTCCTCGCAGCCTGCGCTGCGGTCTATTTTATGTGGAGCAATACTCAAATCGTGATTGCGATAATAATCGTAACGATCGCATTGTTTGTGTTTTTGGTTTCTAAGCATAGCGATTTGCAATACCAACGCGATTATCTTCAAAAATTAATCGGTTTAAATGAAACTGAAATTAAAGTACTAAACCGTGATTTTTACGATTTGCCTTCCGGCGAAAAGTTTAAGAATCCGTTGCATTTTTACAGTCAGGATGTTGATCTTTTTGGCAGAGGATCGTTTTTTCAATATTTAAACCGAACCAGCCTGGAAAGTGGCGCAGAACGATTAGCGCATCAGTTTACTGAAAATGCTATTGATAACATTCCGCAAAAGCAGGAAACTATTCAGGAACTCGCTCATAAAGCAGAGTGGAGACAGCAATTTTCGGCTACAGCCGCACTGGTAAAAACTAAAACCACAGCTGCTTCCATTATTGATTGGTTAACAAATTACAAACCTTTCGTTTCGCCGGTAATGCAGTATCTGCCGGTTGTATTTTCTGCAATTTCTATTCTTATTTTTGTTCTAGCCTATTTTGATCTTGTTCCTTCATTTATAATCATAATCTGGTTTTTTCTAGGGCTGGGTATTGTGGGTTCGCAGGCTAAAAAAGTCAATAAACTTTCAGAAGAAGCAGGTAAGACACAAAGCACTTTTGAGCAGTATTATAAATTGCTTATACTGCTCGAAAATGAGCCTTTTAAAGGCGATTTATTGGTCAAAACCGCCGATTTTATTCGATCTGAAAAAACTAAAGCTTCTGCTGTAATCAAGTCTTTTTCGCGTATGCTGGGAGCACTCGATCAGCGTACTAACATGATGGTTGGTGCTTTTATAAACGGTTTTTTTCTTGCAGATCTGCGCAATTCATTCCGCATAGAAAAGTGGATCGAACTCAATGGAAATCAGGTAAGCAAATGGTTTGAAGTGATCGCATTTTTTGATGCGTATAACAGCCTGGGGAATTTTGCTTTTAATCATCAAAATTATGTTTTCCCGGAGATCAATCACGACAAACACGTGCTTGAAGTTAGCAAAGCATCGCATCCTTTGCTCGATCCTGCTAAGGCGGTCGCTAATGATTTTACCATAGATGCTCATCAGTTTTTTATCATTACAGGAGCAAATATGGCGGGAAAAAGTACGTTTTTACGCACCGTTTCATTGCAGATTGTGATGGCAAATGCGGGGCTTCCGGTTTGTGCAGCTTCCGCGAAATATTCGCCTATTAAACTCATCACAAGTATGCGCACGACAGATTCGCTTACAGATGATGAATCTTATTTCTTTTCAGAATTAAAACGACTTAAATATATAGTTGAAGCCATTAAAGAGGATCGTTATTTTATTATTCTTGACGAAATTTTAAAAGGAACAAACAGCACAGATAAAGCGATTGGCAGTCGCAAATTCATCAACAAACTGGTTGCGTCGCATTCTACCGGGATTATCGCTACGCATGATCTAAGTCTTTGTGAAGCTGCAGATGAGCTGGATGAAGTGAAGAATTACTATTTTGACGCGCAGATTAAAGATGGCGAACTCTTCTTCGATTACACTTTTAAAAAAGGAATTTGTCAGAATATGAACGCTTCGTTTCTACTGCAAAAAATGGGAATCGTTTAATTGAGTTTTCGATATTCCAGCGGACTCATACCTTTTACTTTTTTAAAATAACGGTTAAAATTTGATACAGAAGTAAATCCTGACTGAAAGGCAATGTCTGTAATAAGCTCTTTAGATTCCTGTCGCAGCAATCGGCATGCGTGTTCTAATCGCAGTTCGATTAGAAATTGGTAGAAAGTTTTATTTGTACGAGTCTTAAAAAAGCGACAAAATGCAGTTTTAGTCAGTGACGCTTCTTTTGCAATTTGCTCGAGGGTGATCTCCTGTTGAAAGTTCTGTATGATATAATCAAATATCACCCCCATACGTTTTCCTTCCACATCGCTAAAACGTTTATTGATCTGGAAGGTTGAAAGTTCTTCCTTTCGCGAGCTGTGCAATTTCTGTAACAATTCAAAAAATAAGGCAAACCGTTCCAGCTTTGAGGTGTTTAGAATTTTAGTAAAAGTTTCTTTCAATGCTTTGGTGGGGTGCAAAACCTTAAACCCGGAATTTGATCTGTTAAAGAAAGATCTCAGGTTTTTAATTTCTTCGATCTCAAAGAATTTTTCCCAGAAAATGGTTTCATTAAAGAAAACGCTAAGCATATAAGATGATTTCGTTGTCGGAATATCACTCTGAAAAACATGCGGAAGATTAGTTCCAAGTACGATCACATCACCTTCGGTAAAGCGGTTTACAGTGTCGCCCACAATAAGCGTTCCCGTGCCGGAAACTATGTAACTTAACTGCACTTCCTGATGTTGGTGCAGCTTGTCATAAAAAATCCATTGCTTATCTTCCTGAATAATGAGAAAGTCATTTTTAGGCTTAGGGATCTTAAATGGAAGAACTTTCAAATCGTTTTTGCCTGAAAATTATGCAAAATATTCCATCTGTTCTTAAAACAGGATAATATATGCACAGTTTTGGCTAATAATAGGGTATAAATAGCCGATTTTCAAGGTTAAATTAGAGGTTTTAAATAGAAACTTATGCAATTGAATTGGGAAGGAGTAATGCCGGCGTTGACCACCAAGTTTACCGCAGATGATAAACTTGACTTAGATCTTTTTGAAGTTAATATCAATGCGCAGCTTGAGGCTGGGGTTCACGGTATTATTTTGGGCGGAACTTTAGGCGAGGCAAGTACACTCACAAATGAAGAAAAAAGCGTTCTCATCAAAAAGACAGTTGAGATTGTTGATGGTAGAGTGCCTGTACTTATGAACATTGCAGAACAGACCACAAAAGGCGCGATTGCGGCAGCAAAACAGGCAGAAGCAGACGGTGCTCTGGGGCTCATGATGCTACCGCCCATGCGCTACAAAGCCGGTGATGAAGAAGTTATCGCTTATTTTAAAGCGGTTGCCGGCAATACAGATTTGCCCATTATGGTGTACAACAATCCTGTGGATTACAAAATTGAGGTAACACTTGATATGTTCGCAGAGTTGCTGGAACATGACAATATACAGGCTGTAAAAGAATCAACGCGAGATATTTCTAATATCACACGCATTATTAATCGCTTTGGCGAAAGGCTAAAAATTTTCACCGGTGTGGATACGCTGGCATTAGAAAGTTTATTGATGGGCGCAAACGGCTGGGTTGCCGGCCTTGTAGATGCTTTTCCTAAAGAGACAGTAGCTATTTATGAACTGCAAAAAGCCGGGTATATTAAAGAAGCGCTTGAGATTTACAGGTGGTTTTTACCACTTCTTGAGCTTGATATTGACCCTAAACTGGTGCAGAACATTAAGCTTGCCGAGGTTTATACCGGCATTGGGTCAGAATATGTGAGAGCACCTCGGCTTCCGTTGGCTGGTGAACGACGGGAAGAGGTGCTCTCTATCATAAAAAAGGGTATCGCCACGCGCCCACAATTGCCTGATTATAAAAATTTGTCTCAAAAGGCTGTTTTGTCTTAAAAGAATTTCGCTTAAAGCGAAAAAAAGCATGTGATCAAAAATGATAGGAGGAAAGAATTTTATTGGCAGTAAACAATCTGCAGAAGGAGAGGTGACCTATAAAACCTATAATCCCAAACTGGATGTTGAGAACGCGTGGACGTTCTATAAAGCTACTTCTAAAGAGATTGATGCTGCTGCGAAAAAAGCCGAAGATGCATTTCCTGCGTTTCAACAAAAATCAGGTAAAGAACGAGCAGTTTTTTTACGCGCAATAGCAACAGAAATTGAAGCTTTAGGTAACGAACTTATAGAAACGTATACTACTGAATCAGGCTTGCTGGAAGGTAGAGCGATAGGAGAGCGTGGCCGCACCATAAATCAATTAAAAGCTTTTGCAGACCTGCTTGATGAAGGTTCATGGGTCAAGGCAACTATAGAAACAGCACAACCTGAGCGAGAACCTTTGCCAAAACCCGATCTGCGAAAAATATACAAGCCGCTGGGGCCGGTGGCGGTTTTTGGGGCAAGCAATTTTCCATTTGCATTTTCTACGGCGGGTGGTGATACTGCGAGTGCTCTGGCGGCAGGCTGTCCTGTGGTTGTAAAAAGTCATCCCATGCACGCCGGTACCAGTGAACTGGTTGCAAAAGCAATACTTACAGCTGCAGAAAAAACAAATATGCCAGATGGTGTTTTTTCACATCTCAACAGTAAAGATATAAAGGTAGGTGCCCAACTGGTGCGCCATCCTGCTATAAAGGCTGTTGGTTTCACCGGAAGCAAAAAAGGCGGTATCGCTTTATGTCAAATCGCTGCAGAACGGGAAGAACCTATTCCTGTTTTCGCAGAAATGGGCAGTGTCAACCCGGTTATTATTCTGCCCGGAGCGGCTGAAAAAAACGCCGATAAATGGGCAAAAACCTACGCAGGGAGCATAAATTTAGGAGCTGGTCAATTTTGCACCAATCCCGGACTCATATTTGGTATTGCGGGTGATGAGCTAACTTCTTTTTCAAAACTGCTTTCTCAATATTTATTAGATCAAAAATCGGGATGTATGCTGCATCCTGCAATTGCTGAAAACTACAATAAAGGTCAGCGTAAATTTTTAGAAGAAAATGGGGTTGAAACGCTCGCGCTGGGGTTTGAAGCAGAAGGTGAAAATTATGGTAAGCAAGCGCTTTTAAAAGTTAGCGGGACAGATTTTGTAAATAATAAAAACCTGCACCAGGAAGTTTTTGGCCCTATGTCTTTGCTTGTTGAATGTGAATCAAAAACTCAGCTTGTAGAAATTATAATGAATCTTGAAGGCCAATTAACGGGAACAATCCTGGCCGAAGACAATGAGGCCCACCAATACGCAGACCTAATGCATGCTCTTTCATCCCGGGTGGGCCGAATTATCTTTAACAATGTGCCGACGGGCGTTGAGGTGTGCGCAGCTATGCAACACGGTGGTCCTTTCCCAGCATCTTCAGACAGTAGGTTTACTTCTGTAGGTACTCATGCAATAGAGCGGTGGGTGAGGCCACTTTCTTTTCAGGATTGGCCTGATGATCTGCTCCCGCCAGAACTTCAAAATGCTAACCCGTTGCAGATTTTAAGAGCGGTAAACGGGTCTTTTTCACGAGACAGTATCAAGTCCTAATATGAAACAAAAATTCACTTTCCTTATCTGTTTTTTCTTTCTGAATGCTGTTATCGTTCAGGCTCAGCAGGCTTCTGCTTTACTAGATACCATTATCAAAAAGGAAAGTGAGTACAGACCGTATGATTACAAAGATTTTCCGTTAGGTAAATATGATGAAGCGGTTTATAAAGAGGAAGCTGAATTTTCAGAAGGCTTGATCAAAGAACTTAATGCTATTTCGCCAGAAGATTTAAGCCGAACGAAACAGGTTTCCCTCCAACTTTTGCGATACAAGCTTCAGGAAAATGTAGATTATTACGAGTATAAAATGTACCTCAATCCTGTGCAGGCAGATCAGGGTTTTCATTTAAATCTTAATTATCGGGTTAGGCCTATCACAAATTATGAAAGTGCCAAGGGCTATTTGAATATGCTTAAGGCGATTCCGTACTTCGCTAATAGTCAGATCGAATTGATGCGAAAGGGGTTAAAAGAAGGTACTTCTCAACCAAAGATCATTTTTAAAGGCTACGAGTCTACCTACGATACGCACATTGTCTCAGGTCCTGAATCAAGTTATTTTTATTCCCCTTTTAAGAACCTGCCTCAAACTATTTCGCCAGAGCGAAAAGATTCCCTGCTTGCTGCGGCAAGAGAGGTAATTACAGACAGTGTAATTCCCAGTTTTAAGACGATCAAGTCATTTTTTGAAACAGAATATATCCCTGAAACTCGTGAAGCAATTGGGGTTTCCAACCAACCCGGGGGAGCAGATTTCTATCAAAACCGAATAAATTATTATACCACTTCAAAAGAATATACCGCTCAGGACATTCACGATATTGGCTTAAAAGAAGTAGATCGCATCCATAAAGAAATGGAGAAAATCATCGATGAAGTGGGATTTTTAGGCACTTTTGCCGAGTTTTTCCAGTTTCTACGCACCGACCCGCAATTTTTTGAAACTTCCGGAAGAGAATTACTTCGTGATGCCCGCGACATAGCAAAGCGTATAGATGCTCAGCTACCTCATTTTTTTAGTACACTTCCTCGAAAGCCATACGGAGTTAAAAAAGTTCCAGATGCTATTGCACCAAAATATACCGGTGGGCGCTATTCCGGCAGCGGTAGTAGCTCAGAACCGGGCTGGTATCTGGTAAATACCTACAAACTAGATAGCCGTACGCTGTATACGTTGCCCGCACTTACTGCTCATGAAGCAGTGCCGGGACATCATTTACAGATCTCGTTAAACCAGGAATTGGGTGATAGTTTGCCCAACTTTAGACGTAATTTTTACCTCTCCGCCTACGGCGAGGGCTGGGGATTGTACAGCGAGTATCTGGCAGATGAAATGGGAATTTACACCACGCCTTACGAGAAATTTGGTCAGCTCACGTATGAAATGTGGCGCGCATGCCGCTTAGTGGTTGATACGGGAATTCATGCGTTTGGCTGGTCGCGTGATGAGGTTGTTGATTATATGTCAAAAAATACAGCGCTTTCCATTCACGAGATCAATACAGAAACCGATCGTTATATCGGTTGGCCGGGCCAGGCGATTTCGTATAAAATTGGCGAACTAAAAATCAGGGAACTGCGACAATTGGCAGAACAAGAATTGGGCGAAAATTTTGACATTAGAGAATTTCATGAAATAATACTTGGTCAGGGAACAGTGACTCTGCCCATTCTTCAAGAAATGGTAAAAGCCTATATACAAGCTAAGAAATAAATGGCTGTGTATACTTTTATATGTATTGACGCCCATACGTGTGGCAATCCCGTGAGGCTGGTGAAGTCCGGTGGTCCCGCACTTACCGGTAATTCTATGAGTGAGAAGCGGCAGCATTTTATTAAAGAATATGACTGGATACGCACAGCATTGATGTTTGAGCCTCGTGGTCATGATATGATGAGCGGCAGTATTTTATATGAGCCTAGTGACCCACAGAATGATGTTGCTGTTTTGTTTATCGAGACCAGCGGTTGCCTGCCCATGTGTGGTCATGGTACAATCGGTACAATTACCATCGCTCTTGAAGAAGGCTTGATAAAACCTAAAACACCCGGAAAAATAAGAATGGAAGCCCCTGCTGGTCTTATTGAAATAGAATACCAACAAACCGAAAAAAAAGTAGATTGGGTAAAACTTACCAATGTAAAAAGTTATCTGGCTGCGAAAGACCTAACAATTGATTTTCCCGGTTTAGGAACGCTCACTTTTGATGTTGCCTACGGTGGGAATTACTACGCGATCATAGATCCGCAAGAAAATTTTAAAGGCTTAGAAAATTATCAGGCAGCTGAATTGATCAGGTTTAGTCAGGCGATAAGAGCTGCTATAAACGAAAAATATAAGGATCATTTTATTCATCCTGAAAATACAACCATACGTGATGTAAGTCATGTGTTATGGACAGGCACACCCCTCAATCCTAACTCCTCTGGCCGTAACGCGGTCTTTTATGGTGAGAAGGCCATTGACCGTTCCCCTTGCGGCACTGGTACTTCTGCCAGGCTGGCCCAGTTACACGCCAGGGGATTATTACAAAAAGGTGAAGATTATATTCATGAAAGTTTTATAGGTTCAACCTTTACAGGCCGAATAGAAGCAGAAACTATCCTTGCCGGGAAACCGGCAATTTTGCCCAGTATCAAAGGTTGGGCACGTATTTATGGGTACAACACGATTTTAATTGACGAAGAAGACCCGTATGCGCACGGTTTTCAGGTTATTTAGAAAATTAAAAAATGAAAAATTTTAAATTCTTACTGCTTTTCCTGCTTCCATTTATAAGCGTGGCCCAACAGGATACGCTGTCTATGCAAACCTATAAACGCGCGGCAGCGTTTAGAACAACGAGCCTCAGGAACAAGGAGGTTTTTAACCTAAGAACAAGCACGTATTGGTTTAAAGACAATTCTGGGTTGTGGTTTGTTGATTACGCTTCAAGCGGAAAGAAATACAAAAAGGTCATATTTAAGCAAGGAAAAGTAGAACCTCTATTTGATCAGGAAGCACTGGCTGATGCCTTGTCTAACTTCTACAAAAAACCGGTTTCTGCTGACTCTTTGGATATTGAAAACCTGGAAAAGGAGGACGAAAATCTGTTTTTTTCGATTAAAAATCAGCAATTTAAGTGGAATGATAAAAATGGTAAACTCACTGAAGTTGAAAAGAAAACTGAAGAAGATAATAATGAAATGCTTTCTGTTTCGCCAGATGGCAATTGGGAAGCTTTTCCTAAAAATCACAACATTTACATACGTTCTAAAGAAACAGGAGATACGATCCAGTTGAGCACAGATGGGAAACCGGGTTACGATTATGGCAGTTACTATGGTTGGTTTGACATCATGGAAGGTGAGAATGCAGAACGCCCCGTGCATTTTGGGGTGCGCTGGTCTGAAGACGGGAAATATCTTTTTACGCAGCTATGCGATGTACGCAATGCCGGGAAGATGTATTTGCTCGATTACAGCATAGATAGTTTGTACAGGCCCAAGTTGCTGTCATATTATCGCGGTTCGCCAGGAGATACAAATATGGTACATGTAAAACCGGTGATCTTTGATATGGCTAAAAAGAAAGAAATACAAACAGACCTTCCTTTTAATACGCATATCAATGCTGCAAATGTGCGGCAGGCGACAGATGCAAAAGATGTAGCCTATGCGAGTTATGCAGAACGCGGTTTTCAAAAAGAACATCTGTTAAAAATCGACCTAAAGACGGGTAAAACCACCTCTTTACTAACAGAAATCAGCGCAACCAACATAGATAATTTCAATTACTGGCCGCTTGAGAATACCGGTAAACTCCTTTTTTCTTCAGAACGTAGCGGGTGGAATCAGCTGTACTTACTTGATGTAGAAACTAAAACTGTAAGTCCGCTAACAAACGGCAATTTCGTGGTAAACGAGGTGAAACACATAGATCAGGAAAAGGGAATCATATATTACACGGCTTCCGGGGTTTCTGCAGATATGAATCTATATCATCAGCAATTGTTCAGTGTCAATCTGAGAGGTGAAAAAACGCTCCTAACACCCGAAAAAGTGCACCATGAGGTCGATTTTTCACCAAATGGGGAATATTTTACAGATAATGCCTCCACGGTTCAAATTCCCACAGTGACCACGCTCAATAAAGCTTCTACGGGAAAACAAATAGCTGTCCTCACAAAAGCTGATGTGAGTACTCTTGCAGAAAAAGGCTGGAAGGTGCCTGAGGTTTTTTCGCTTAAAGCGAAAGACAATAAAACAACAATCTACGGCGCATTATGGAAGCCGACCAATTTTGATCCTGCGAAATCTTATCCGGTTCTGGATGCCACCTACACCGGGCCGCACACACAGGTGTTTCCTAAATCTTTTGATCGCGCGATATCTTATCAGGATCTGGCCGAATTAGGTTTTCTGATAGTGGCCGTTGACGGACTGGGAACTGCGGGAAGGTCTAAGGCTTTTAAGAATGTATCGTACAAAAACATGGGCGATAACCTGCGCGATCATGTGCTGGCGATTAAATACCTGGGTCAACAACATGCGTGGGTTGATACTACGCGGGTGGGGATTTTTGGTCATTCTGCCGGTGGTTTTGATGCAGGGCATGCCATGCTCGCTTTTCCTGATTTTTATAAAGTGGCAGTTGCAAGTAGTGGCGATCATGATTTTAGGATGGAAAAAGCCTGGTGGCCAGAGATGTACATGGGTTGGCCGGTTGATAGCACCTATAACGAAGTTTCAAATATTACCATGGCCGGGAACCTGAAAGGAAAACTGCTTCTGGTGCATGGTGGTATTGACGATAATGTGAATCCTTCGGCTACTTTTAAGTTTGCTGAGGCGCTTATAAAAGCCGGAAAGCAATTTGATATGTTGATCATCCCAAGTCAGCGGCACGGTTACACCGGGAAATATTCAGATTATTTTACCAAAAAAAGGTGGAACTACTTTATCAAAAACCTGATGGGGAAAGAAACAAGGTGGGATTTTGAGTTAGAATAATAGTTAGTTTGAAACTAGATTCACGTCATGATGAATTCGTTTCAGCATGACACCAAAAAGCATCAAATGACACGCTGATGAGACCCTGAAATAAATTCAGGACGACTAGAATGTTTGTTAACAGTAATAAATGAGTAAAGAAATAATCATCATAGGTGGTGGAATTTTAGGACTTTCATGTGCCTATTACCTGCAAAAATCAGGTCATATAGTAACCATAATAGACCAGTCTAATATGGATTCTGGTGCGTCATATGTGAACGCTGGTTATTTGGCGCCCAGCCACATTATTCCGCTTGCTGCCCCGGGTGTCATGCGCAAAGGAATTAAGTGGATGTTCAGTCAGGCGAGTCCGTTGTATTTAAAACCCCGCTTAGAAGCCGATTTTCTAAAATGGGCTTGGGCTTTTAACAGATCCTGCTCTCCCAAACACGTGCAACGAGCGATTCCTGCCATACGTGATATTAATATTTTGGGTAGAGATTTATATGCCGAAATTAAAAAGACTGAAAACTTCAACTTTCAGCTGGAGAAAAAAGGACTTTTTATGCTCTGCAATACACATAAAATGCTGGAAGAAGAAAGCGCAGTTGCCGAAATAGCTGTAGAGGCCGGACTTGTAGCCAGAACACTTGCTGCGGACGAAGTTGAACAGATGATGCCGGAGGCAACAATGAATATTGTGGGAGCAACCTATTATGAGAGTGATCATCATACGACTCCGCATGAGTTTATGGAAGAAATGAAAGCCTTGCTCATTGGGAAAGGCGTGACCATTTATAAAAACGAAAAAGTGGTTGATTTCGCTTTAAGCGGAAATAAAATCTCAAGAATTATTACAGATCAACAAGAGCTAGTGGCTGATGAAATTGTGATGGCAGCCGGTTCCTGGACGCCTACATTAACTAGAAAACTAGGGATAAAAATGCTTTTGCAAGCCGGGAAAGGGTATCGCGTAAATACCGAGCAGCCTACGGGAATTACGTATCCTGCTATTCTTGCCGAGGCCAAAGTTGCCACTACGCCTATGAACGGGTTTACGCGTTTTGCCGGGACAATGGAAATTGCAGGAGTGAATAATTTGATCAATCCGGTGCGGGTAGATGCCATTGCCAGAGCAGCAAAAACCTATTTTACCGAAGTAGAAATCACGGCTAAAGAGAAAGAAGCCGCCCAATGTGGTTTACGCCCGGTAACTCCAGACGGGATGCCATATATAGGTAAATCTGCAAAATGCGACAATCTCACTTTTGCCACAGGTCACGCCATGATGGGCTGGTGTCTGGGACCGGCGACAGGCTTGTTGGTTTCAGAAATTATCAATGAGAAAAAACCGTCGTTAGATCTGAATTTTTATAACCCAGACCGCCGATTTTAGTCACAAAAAACCTGATTTTTGAAGCGAAATAAGCGGTTTTTATAGCAATTTTCGCTGCCGTTTGTAGAAAGCATCTTGTTGATCCTGCATGAGTTGGCGGGCCATTTTCTTTTTGTATTCGTAGATTTCTTCTTCCTGAGAAAGGTCACCGTATACTTTGTCATTGATGATATTATCGCTTTCAACCAGTACTCTGCGCTGATTAGCTTTTTGTGTCGCCCAAGATCTTATTTCGGCTTCTATGTCTGCTAATTTGATGTCATATTCTCCTTTAGGCGAAATAAGCTTCGCGAAAATAGGAGCGGTTTCTATCGCCAGAAAAAGTAAAAAGATAAAGAAAGAAGGTAACCAAGGAAGTTCGTTAAGAGCATTCACTCGGGCCATCAATCCGTCAAAACCATCAATAATAGGTTGCGTAGTTTTTACCTGATTGTCATAATCAGTTTTTAGCTGAGTTTGCTGTGTTTCTATAGCAGCAATTTTATCGGCATTGGTTTTTTTTAGCGCTACAAGTTCCGCCAAAGCCGCATCGTGTTTCTCTCGTTTTTCCTTGTAAACAGGACCTTTTCCTAAAATTTCTGTCCCTTTACGGCCTTCCGCTTCAGCGATATACGTATCATAGAGATTGTTGACTTCGGCTTCTTTAGCGGCGGTTTCATCTTTTAGCGTTTGTATTTCGCCATCGAGCGCAGCTATAGCAGGTGTATATTGATCTGCGATTTGGTTTTGATTGGCCAGCGTAAGGTCATTTTTCTGCTCAAGTAATACTCGGTCAATTTCTTTATTGAAAATTTTCAGTTCGAGCGGTTTTGAAATTACCACAGCGATTATCAAGGCCAGAATAAGTCTGGGAATCGCCTGGAGGAATTCATCCATAAAACTGTCTCGCTTTTTTATGGTAGAAACGATAAAACGGTCAAGATTAAAAATTAGGATTCCCCAAATAAAACCGAAGAAAATAGCAGTAAAAATATTATCGAAAACCGTATAAAGCGCGTAACCGGAAGCGATAAAAGCCATGACAGCGGTAAAGAATACGGTGGCGCCTATCCCGGCGTATTTAGTCTGCTCGCCCTGCGAACAATCGTCTAGCAGAACGGTATCTGCCCCGGAACAAAGAATAAAAAAGCGCTTTAGCATATTAGTTTATGAATTTGATTGATGATGAACTAAAGATGCTAAAACGCCAAAAATGAGTTTACTATTGTCTGCCTTAGGCGATTTTAAGGCCTTTTAAACTGATTTTCATATAAATATATTAATTATTTGTGATAAAAACTGTGGGTTTATCACCTTTACCTGATTTATTAGCTCTGAAATTGAGGTTTTCTTTTTCGTCAAAAAGTTCCTTGGCTTTTTTAGCTGTTATCTTTTTTCCGTTATAATAGAAATTTGCACCTTCTTCTTTCATTTGATTGATCATTTCTTCCGGACTGGGCGGAGCTGGAGGAGCAGGCGGCTCAGGTAATGGCTGAAGAACCGGTGGAGTTGGTGGAGCAGGCGGAACAACTTCTACATGCCGTACAACCTGAGGCTCCAGGTGAGGTTCATGCCCAATTGTGGGAGGTGCTGGTGGAACCTGAGGTTCCGGGAAATTGTTAATTGTGGGAGGAACCGGCGGAGCTGGTGGAGGAGGAGCCAAGCCAACTTGAGTATGACGATAGATCTCGGTCTTTAGATATTCCTTATTTAGTTTTTTCCGTATGCTGTCATCGCTGGTACTAAATTGAATATTCATGGCGTGAAGATCATAATCCTCATTAGTCCAGTTTGCGGTTGCCTGATCTACAGCTTTCGCGAAATTTTTAATTGTTGTGGTTTTTCCGTTTACTTCAATTTTGTCATCGGTTACAACTACGCTTAACTTTTGCAGATCCTGAACAGCTCTTACTTGTGCAACTCTATGATTTTGATTGCCGGTGGGTGGCTGGGTAGAGTTTTTGTTAATTTTAATTGCTGCCAGAAATTTGTGCTCCTCAAAATAATCATGAGTCATGAGATCAATCTGGTAAAAATGTTTACCATAATTAACTGCGTTTTTCTCAAGCTTACTTAAACTGTAGTATGCAAAAGCATCAGGGGTTAAAGATTTTAACTCATTATTTACTATGCGTTTTCCGTCAACCCAAACTCCGTACTGACCGGAATTTTCCCATTCAATGAGTTGTTTTTTATTGGGAATGCGCTTCGCAAGCATGATGGAATCTCCTGCAACGTCTTTTTGTTTGATAGTTTTTGCTGAGAGAGGATTCACTATTTTTTCCTGAAATACCTGCTGATTTTTAAGCTGTGGAGCCGATTTTTCAGGTTTTGCGACGATTTTTTGATTAAAAAAGTAGATGCAAAAAGTAAGCACCGGAAGCAGAAAAAGTAGTCTGACGGCTAATTTTTTAGCCGAAAATGAATGTGATAACATAACGATTCGTTTTTTAGTTAATGAATAATTGATCGGGCTTGATAGTGCGGTGTGATGAGAACCTCCCGAATAGTTAAATAAAAGATTTGTATAATTAATGATGTCTTTCTTTTCGCTTAAAGCGGCCTGGTCTGCCAGGAATTCGTGATTAAGTGCGACGCTTTTTTTAATTAAAATAAGCAACGGGTTAAACCAAAGCACAACTTGCAACAATTCTACAAACAGAATATCCCAACTGTGCTTTTGCGTGACATGCGCCTGCTCATGAGCCAGAACTTCAGGTGCGATCTGGTGTTGTTTATACTCAGTTTTTGGCAGGAAAATGTATTTTAAAAAAGAATGTGGAACGACGTTTTGAGTCAGCAGAACATCGATATGTTTGGGCTTTTTTACCTTTTCGTTACTGGTTATCTTTTCGCGTAAGCGGAATAAATTGCGCCCAAAGCGAAAACCAAAAACTGCAACTCCCACGAAGTATACACTGCCAAAAATTACGGGAAGCCAATCGGTTTTTTCTTCTTTTATAATTGCCGTGTTGGGTGGATTTATGATTTGAAAAGTGGCGGGTACTTCGTGCAATTGCTCTTGTGGAATAGCTTCAACGGCATATGTAAACGTAATAAGCGGCAGCGTTAATGAAAGAAAAAGACTCGCTAAAAGGAAAAATCGTTTAAATGTATGCGCTGCCTGTTGCTCAAGAGCAAGCTTGTAAAAGCCCCAAAGAACGAGCATGCAAAGAACGGATTTGATGATGTAAGCTGTCATGATTTCTCTTTTTTAAGGCGTTCATCAATCAGTTTTTTAAGGTCTTCAAGCTCTTGCTGAGAGAGATCTGTTTCTTTTGTAAAGAAGGAAGCAAACTGCGCTGCAGAATCGTTGAAGAAGTTTTTGATCATACCGTTGACCTGCTTTGCGAAATAGTCTTTTTTTCGCACTAGTGGGAAATACTCGCGTGAACGACCATATTGCACATAATCTACAAAATTCTTATCCTGCATACGTTTAAGTAATGTGGCAATAGTAGTGGTTGCAGGTCTGGGTTCGGGATAAGCTTCTATAAGATCTTTCATAAAGGCTTTATCCTGTTTCCAGAGGATTTGCATAAGTTGTTCTTCGGCGTTTGAAAGTTGCATTGCTCTACGAGATTAGAATTTACTCTACAAATGTAGAATAATATTTTAATTCTACAAACATAGAATAATTTTTTTCCGTATTGTTTCTCTTTCGCAACCTGCATTTGGTTACCCGTTAAATAAAGTTAGCTTTGTTGCCTAGAAAATAATTTGATGAGTTCAGAACAAGATTTACGAGATAGAAGCGATAATAAATGTGAACTGTGTGCTGGTACACAAGACCTGAATGTGTTTCATGTGCCAGATTCGCCCGCAGATGCAGACAGTTCAATATTTATTTGTGGCACGTGTAAGGAGCAGATCGAGAATCCCGAACAGGCAGAGCCTAATCACTGGCGATGTCTTAACGATAGTATGTGGAGTACAGTGCCGGCGGTTCAGGTTATGGCGTATAGAATGCTTACGCGACTTAAAGCCGAAGGCTGGCCGCAAGATCTACTCGATATGATGTACATTGAAGAGGAGACTAAAATCTGGGCAAAAGCCGGATTACCAACTGAAAATACTTCCGGATTGGTTCATCGCGATAGTAACGGTGTTGTTTTAGAAGCAGGAGATTCTGTCGTGCTGATTAAAGACCTTAAGGTAAAGGGAAGCAGTATGGTTGCTAAACAAGGAACTGCGGTACGCCGAATTTCGCTGGACCACGAAAACGAAAAATACATAGAAGGCAAAGTAGACGGCCAGCAGATTGTTTTAATCACAGATTACGTCAAGAAAATATAGTTACCATATAGTTGAGATCTATTCTTTATGAAATCTAGATGTCAGGCTGAGCTTGTCGAAGACCAATATATATTTGATATTCGACAGGCTCAATATGACATACGTATTCTAAGTGTCTTTTTTATTAAGTTTTATAATAAGAAATTATTCTTCCAGCTTCAACTTTGTATAAGCATGATAAAAATGTGGAATGGTCTCAATTCCCTTTAAATAATTCCAAATACCAAAATGCTCATTTGGTGAGTGAATAGCATCACTGTCAAGACCAAAACCCATAAGTATAGTTTTGCTTTTCAGCTCTTTTTCAAATAAAGAAACAATAGGAATACTGCCACCGCTACGCTGAGGTATTGGAGTTTTACCAAAAGTTTTTTCATAGGCTTGCTCTGCTGCTTTATAACCAATGTCATCAATTGGAGTGACATAAGCCTGCCCCCCGTGATGTGGTTTTACTTTTACGGTTACGCCGGCAGGAGCAATGCTTTCAAAATGCGTTTTGAATAACTGAGTAATTTCTTTCCAATCCTGATCAGGAACCAGACGCATGCTTATTTTCGCGTAAGCTTTACTTGGAATCACGGTTTTAGCGCCTTCTCCTGTGTAACCTCCCCAGATACCATTTACATCAAGCGTGGGCCTTATCGAGTTGCGCTCATTAGTGCTGTAGCCGTTTTCACCATATATTTCACCGATATTTAGTGCTTTTTTGTAGTTTTCTAACGAAAATGGAGCTTCAGCCATTTTTGCACGCTCTTCATTAGAAAGTTCTTCTACTTTATCATAGAAACCGGGAATGGTGATATGATTATTCTCATCGTGTAGCGAAGCGATCATTTTTGTGAGTACATTGATAGGGTTTGCCACTGCACCACCGTAAAGTCCGCTATGCAAATCGCGATTAGGCCCGGTAACCTCAACCTCTACATAACTTAGTCCGCGTAGACCTGTAGTAATGCTGGGTACATCTTTTGCGATCATGCCCGTATCTGAAATGAGAATCACATCGTTAGCAAGTTTCTCATGATTGCGCTCCAGAAACCAGCCTAAGTTCTCACTGCCTACTTCTTCTTCACCTTCTATCATAAACTTGACATTGCAGGGCAGATCATCATTTTTAGTCATGTATTCAAGCGCTTTAACGTGCATAAACATCTGGCCCTTATCATCACATGCGCCGCGGGCAAAAATGGCACCTTCGGGATGAATTTCTGTATCTTTTATAACAGGTTCAAAAGGAGCACTGTCCCATAAATTTAAAGGGTCTGGCGGCTGAACATCATAATGGCCATAAACCAGGACGGTTGGTAGATTTTGATCTATGATCTTTTCGCCATAAACAATAGGATAACCCGGGGTTTCACATATTTCTACAGAATCGCAGCCTGCTTCACGCAGTTTTAATGCTATGGCATCTGCAGTATTGAATACCTCTTTTTTATAAGCAGGGTCTGCGCTTATTGATGGAATTTTCAGTAAATCAATGAGTTCATTGATAAAACGGTCTTTATTTTGAGTGATATAATTAAGGGCATTTTTCATAGAATCTGATTTTGAATCAAAATTATGATTTTTGTGCATCTTTTTTTAATTAAAATGATTTAGCAATTAAAAGAATTTTCTATATTTGCACTCGCTTTTGCAAATGAGTCCTAAGTACAGCAAAAGTTAGAATGCGGGCGTGGTGGAATTGGTAGACACGCTAGACTTAGGACATAGCGAAATATAAAGTGTTAAAATATTAAAATGCGGGCGTGGTGGAATTGGTAGACACGTCAGACTTAGGATCTGATGCCGCGAGGTGTGGGAGTTCGAGTCTCCCCGCCCGTACAAAAGCCGAAGAGAAATCTTCGGCTTTTTCCATTTAAAAAAATGTCGAAAAAAATGTCAGGTACAACATAGGTACAACATTTTGCTAATTTCAGGGCAACATTTGTATTGATGTCAAATATTTCTATTTGTTATTAAACCCTATTAATTTTCTGGTAAAATAATAAATTCTGCTAAATAGCAACCTTATTACTTCGTAAGGGGGAGTTTATTATCATACAATATAACCGCAATTTAAACTCGTAAAATACTTCCATCAAAAGACTACGGCATAAAGCCAATGCTCTTTCCAACGCTTATTTATTCCGTTTCCTTTTGAGCCAAGATTTTATCTTCCGTTTGGTTTCTGCTCAAATATTGTTTAATCAAAAATTTGAGTATTATGACAACAAAAGCGAGTACCACAAAGCAGCGCAGTAGAGCGAAATCTACTGTCAAGAAAGAAGTAAACGGAAAGAAATCATCCATTCTTCAAATTCAGAACTTACAATTGGGCAAAATCAAGCCTGACCCGGAACAGCCAAGAAAGACTTTTAACGAGAATGCATTAAAGCAGCTTTCTGAGAGTATCGAAAAGCACGGTGTGTTACAGCCAATCACGGTAAGACAACAAAATGGCCATTTCATCATCGTGATGGGCGAACGTCGATATCGTGCCAGTAAATTGGCAGGAAAGAAAACGATGCCCTGTATCGTTAGTGCTTATGAGAACAATGATGTGCTTGAAGTTCAGATTATCGAAAACCTGCAAAGACAGGATGTCGAACCGACCGAAGAAGCTGAGGCGATTGCTTACCTAAGTGAGAAATATGAGCCTACCGAAATTGCAAAGCGATTGGGTAGGACAGATAACTTCATCAGACAGCGTCTAAAATTAGCTGGATTGATTGACGGTTTCAAGCAATTTGTACGCAATGGCGAAATGACCATATCATTGGGTGTCGGTGTAGCGCTCTTTGAACCGGAAGAACAACAAATGATGTTGGAAACAATGGGCGAAGATTTTAACGCACATCAGATAAACAGGATGATTAAAGACCAGACCTATGATTTGGAAAAAGCGTCTTTTGATGTAGCTGATAAAAAATTGGTTTCGAAAGCTGGGTCTTGTGTAGAATGTCCGTTCAATGCAGCCAATCAAGGCAATCTGTTCGGCGATGGTAAAATGGTCTGTACGAAAGCAGCTTGTTTTGAAACGAAGAAAAGCAAATCGTTCTTGAACCTGATTGAAAAGTCCAAGAAAGAGAATATCCTTTTAATCCCTGAAATACGACAATATTGGGCAGATGACGAAAGTAATCAGCTCATAATATCACAATTGGAAAAGAACGGATTGAAAGTCTATCTACTGGACGATGTTGAAATCATAGAAAATCCTATTGAACCTACCCTAGAGGCGATTCAGAAAGAATATCAACACTATGATTATTCCGAAGATGAAATCAAAGCAGAGTTGAGCGAGGCGTTACAGAATTATACAGAAGAATTGGAAAAATTCAATTCAGCAAAAGAAAATGGATTTAAAAACGGCATCGTATTCCATCCCGATTCATTCCAGCACAAGGAAATCTTTGTAAAGATTGTCGAAAAATCTAAGAACGATTCTATGGAATACTCGGCACCATTGGCGAATAGAAAAATGGCGGACTGCACGCCTGAAGAGCAAATCATTAAAATCAACGAAAGGGAAATCCGCAAGAAGCAAATAGAGAACAACAAGCAGTTTGAAGAAGTTGTCCAGATGATTCGAGAAACAAAATACATTGATACGAAGAAGACACTTTCAACAGACGAAATGGTCGCATTCTCGATATCGCTCTTTGAAAATAATGTGGACTATATGAGCCAGCAAAAGTATTTCTCAAAGTTCTTGTGCGACACTTCAAAGATGACAAAAGTTGAAATGGTTGAGAATTTCAAGAAGAAGTTCAAAAAGGAAATCTTTCACAAGTTAATACGCTATATGCTCACAAAGCAAGTGCATTTTAGCGAAAGCAATCACGTCAATAATCTGACCAACATTTCATTCTACAAAGCAATGCAAGGATATTAAAAATCCAAGATTGCCGACATTGAAAAAGAATATACCGAAAAGAGGGACAAGCGTGAAGCACGTTTGAAAGAGCGCATCACAGTTCTTGAAAAGCAAATTGAGGAACTCAACGATTAGCTTTTGTTGTTTGAAGAAGGGTCGGCATTCGTGCTGGCCCCTTTTTCTTTTTTATGATAATGTTTTGAAAGATGGGTTCATAAGGAAGGGGGTATCAATCAATATCAGAGCAAAGGTAAACTCGTAAAATACACCCATCAAAAGACTACGGCATAAAGCCAACGCAACATCCTACGCTTATTTATTCCGTTTCCTTTTGAGCTGTGATTTTAGCTTCCGTTTGGGTACTGCTCAAATATTGTTTAATCTAAATTCAAAAGCTATGTATTTACAAAATTTGCAACAGGATGAAATTTTCGTGTCATCAGAAATGAAATCCTTAAAAAGTCTGACACAGATGGAATCCCGAAGAGGGCTTGAAAATGCCATTATCTCAAATGGCAAAATCGTTAACGTCGTATCGAACAGCTACGGTCACATTCCAAATCAACTGTTCTTCAAGAAAGCTGAAGAAATGCTGACTGATGCACAACTGAACTTCCACAAACGCACCATCAACAAAAATGATAGGTCGTTCATTACTGACTTTATTATCGACGACAAAAGCCAGTTTACAGTCAAGAACCATAAGGACTTGATATTGCCGATGCTTCGGTTCAAGAATTCGTATGACGGAAGTGAAAAGACCTCTGGACACTTCGGTTTTTATAGAGAAGTATGCTCAAATGGTCTGCACGTGTCACAGGCTGAAATCGAGTTTTCCATAAAGCACAATAAGAACAATACGCACTTGATTATGCCGAGGCTGAACAATCTATTCGATAAATTTCTGGACAATGAATTCTATACCATTACCAAGAAATTCGACAAGATGAAAGAATTTAAAATCATCGATACACAGGAATTTGTGAAGGCGATTCTTGACAGAACGAAACTGTTCCGATACGAGTGTAGCGACAAGAACAGCGACCCGTCGAAAAAATCTCGTGAGGTCATAGAAATCTTGAACTATGAAGCCTTGTTGCTCAATGAAGAACCAAATCTGTGGTTAGGTTACAATGCGTTCAATTCAGTACTTCATAATGTCTTAAAGAAAAGTTTCGGTCAACAGGAACGATTGGACAAGAAACTGTTCGATGAAGTTTATGCGATGGCATAACATCAATAAAGGTTCATCCAGTACCTTAAACTGGATTTTTTTTCATTTCAATATGATGTTCTTTTGGCAAATCCCAATAATTTCTATTAGAAATAACCATTTCAAATATTTACCACTTTATTGACATAGTGGCGATAATTAGTTTTCAAATATTCGCCACTTTTTTGTATTTTTGGCAAAGTTTTGATATTGTATTATGCCAAAAATTATAGAAAACAAGCTTATAGAAGCGTTTAAAGAGCAAAGTTCCTTTGATAGGGACCAGCTATTTCAGTTTTATTTGGACCTTGAACCGGATTTGAAGGAAAGTACATTTAGTTGGCGCATTTACGACCTGAAGAAAAAAGACATCATCCAAACTATTGGTCGTGGATTGTATGTTATATCCCATAAACCCAAGTATAGACCAGTACTGTCTGATAGTGTTCTAAAAATAGCAAGTAAGACCAATGAACGGTTTGAGGAAATCCAATATGCTATATGGGAAAACCAATGGCTAAATGAATTTACTCTGCATCAAGTATCCAATCAAATGATTGTAGTAGAAGTGGAAAAAGAATTTACAGAATCACTATACTATTATCTCAACGATTCGTTGAAAATGGATTTTTTCTTGAATCCCGATGACAAGGAAATTGAATTCTACATTTCCGAGAGTGCTGTCCCCGTGGTCATAAAACGTCTCGTCACCAGAGCACCGATAAGTAAATTGAAAGACAAAAAAAATTTAGTTCCAGTCGCCACACTTGAAAAAATAATGGTGGACTTGTTTGCCGATGAAAACCTGTACCATTTTTACCAAGGCTCTGAACTCATAAATATTTATGAAAAGATACTTGAGCGATACAGTATTAATTTCACAAAGCTCTTTAGCTATGCGAAAAGACGAAAGAAAGAACAGGAAATCAAGCAATTTATGAATAACCACATACCGAATATTTTAGAGGACATAATCAATGATTGAAAACAAAAGCTTCACAAAAGAGTGGCTGGGTATTTTTCGGTCAAAAAAAGAACATAAAGGCATTAATGTGACCATTTTGGAAAAAATGGTTCACGCATTTTCATTGTTGGAACATCTAAAAATAGAAGGACTTGATTTTGTCTTTAAAGGGGGCACTTCACTGGTGCTTTTACTTGAAGAAGGCAATCGGTTTTCAATAGATATCGATATTATTTCGAGTGTAGAGCGTGACCCATTGGAAAAAATCCTTGATGCGGTTGTTGCCAACTCACATTTTAAAAGCCACACTTTGAATGAACGTCGAAGTTATAAAGAAGGCGTTCCAAAGGCACATTATACTTTTGAATTTGATTCAGATTACAACCCGAACGTTCCAGTAACCATTCTGTTGGATATTCTTTTTGACAGCCCACATTATCCAGAGCTCATAGAATCTTCCATTGAAATTCCTTGGCTATCGGTTAATGAGCCTATAATATCAATTACCACACCTTCGGTAAATTCCATCTGTGGCGACAAGCTTACTGCTTTTGCGCCAGAGACCATCGGTATTCCATATTATAAGGGCGACCAGTTATTTGCAATGGAAATCTGTAAGCAATTGTTCGATTTAGGAAAGCTATTTGAAAACATTACGGCTATGGCAATGGTTAAAAAAAGCTTTTCAGCTTTTGCGAAAGCGGAACTATCATATCGCAGTTCGGATAAAGATTTCAGCGGCAGAAACCTCAAAGAAACAGATGTGCTTTGGGATGCCATAGACACCTGTGCCATCATCGCCAAAAGGGAACGTAACCCAACCAAGGAAACAAAAAAGAAGTTTGACGAATTAAACCGTGGCATACGCAGTTTTGGAAGTGCGTTTTTGATGACGGGAAATTTCAGAATAGAGGAAGCCCTTGCAGCTTCGGCCAGGTTAGCTTATTTGAATGCTATATTGTTGCAAGATGAGATAACAGAAATTGAATATTACAAAGGACAAGACATAAGTAAACTTAACATTGAAAAAGCAGATTGGGCATTTTTAAATAAACTGAAAAGACAGCCAGATAAAAGCATTTTTTATTATTGGTTTAAGGCGGTGGAATTACTATAAATATGAAGAAATGAATCTAAAATATATAATAGAAATATGCATTGGGATTGATATTGCCATTATTGGTATCGCTTATCCTATAATAATTGATAAAATATCGAATATTGGAAATAGGTATGACTCAAATTATCTTTCCGAAGTTTTTGAACAAGAATTTCCACAAAGGGCATATGGTCGCATTTTGCCATTTCGGAGCAGGAAAGTTACCACTTTCGAATGGCTGTTGTTCTTCACTATCGCATCATTTGCCTTTTTGATTGCAGGTGCCGAACCATTATTTTGGAAAAACTCAATATGGATGCAAAATTCTGCAAAATTATTGACATTAACTCTTACCTTTTTTCTTGTAATATCCTTTATAATCTGGCTTGACAAAATAGCTTTATACAACGGAAAACCAGCTCGCCTATTGAAATATCTGATTGCGAAATATCAATCAATTTCAAAAGAAAGTAGATATAAAGAAAACCTTATCAATTCACTTAACGAGATAGCCTATTTCGCTGTAGAAAAGGAGGATATCCATTTACAAGAGGAATTGAGTAAGTTTTATACTGAAGAGTTTATTAAAATTCGTCATAATCATAATTCAAGCGAAGCTTTAGAATATCCATTTTATTTTTATGATGTAACCCGTAAGCTAATTAAAAAATTGCTTCGGAAAGAAGTTTCTGAATTGGATAGATTGACATCTCCCGCAGTATCAAATTGGTGGTTGTTGGGACAGGATTTTCAGGAGATTCCAATATCAGAAAAAA
Source organism: Leeuwenhoekiella sp. A16 (assembly GCF_047946675.1). GTDB lineage: Bacteria > Bacteroidota > Bacteroidia > Flavobacteriales > Flavobacteriaceae > Leeuwenhoekiella. Next base: position 1,197,565 of record NZ_CP172313.1, on the reverse strand, counting down.
CGTATGATAGTATGTGGGGCAATATCTATCAGATTTCCGACAATGCAAAGTTTATAAAGGAGCATTGGAGCACTGCACACCAATATTATAGATTTCAATTAGGGAGGAAAACTGGCAAATACAACATCGATATTAGAGATTATGAGAACAAGGAGGAAATTGAAATAAGAGAAAGTGAACAGATAAGATTTTTAGAGTTTCACTATGCATTGGGTGGCTTGTTATTGTATCGTCAAAACAATAATGGACTAAAACGAATTCTAAATTTCACACAAAGTCAGCCGCCAGATTATTACCTATTGCCTAACTCTATGTATGACATATTCTACTGGTTTGCCTATTTTAAAGAAGGGTATGTAAACAGAGTTACGCCTACAGATTTTAAATACCCATTTCCAGACATTGATAATTTAGGCCTCTCACGACAAATAACCTTTTGGATTTGTCAATATGTATGTTTGCTTTTTATAAGACAATTTTTCTTGCAACCCTATTATACGTTTCATCAATTTACCGAACAACCAAGATTGCCAAATAAAGTACTTGAATTACTTAAATGGAAAGATGCTTTGGACTATTTCAAGTTTTGTTTAAACAAAATATTAGAGAATAAAGACTTATTGGATTTACTGGGCTATAATTTGTCAGATGCTATTTTGGAGGATATAGAAGGTTTTGAGCCTGAATTACGAATTAGAATTGAAGAGCAAATTCAACAGAATAGAACAAATGCACCATTATCTGATAATAAAATCAGTCAATTTTTGGCCAGCAGTGCAACGATGATAGATGATGCATTTAATCAGTACAGCCTCATAATAAATAAAGATGATTTTGCAAATGATGAACCTGTGATGCGATTCGGTCTAAATGGAGGTTCCATACTTTTCCGAAAAGAAGGTTTTACAGAAGGAGACATACCACATCTAAATTATGATTCGATATTTGCACAACAAATCATTTATGACCAAATCAATCGATATATTCCAAACTCTTTCCTCGGAGCGAGAACACGTAGATACTTAATAGACAGAGAAAACTTTGAAGATGCGTTTAAAAGATTAAAGTACGATAAAGAGAAACATCTAATTGTAGGGTTTGGTTTTTTCGACAATGGTTTAGTCGAAATACCTGATTTCTTTGAGGATATGATTAGGTTGACTTCGCCAGTTTTTTCAAATGTACTATTCGTTCTGCCAAAGACTGACCTTCCGAGAATTAATCATCCAGACCTCAAAGCTGATGAGATTAAAGAACTGCGTCTTGAACCAATTATACCAGACAGAAACGTATATGCCTCTGTAATCGACTTGAATCTTGATGAGAATAGTGAGTTGAGACAACGCTGGAACACAAATGAAAATCAAAATCCAGCGGAATCTGTACAATTAACAATTGCATTCATCGCAGAGATTATTTGGAGACAAAATAGAGATGTCGTTCAGTTGAATATCACTTCGCCACTACGTGAACAAGGCATCAAAAATGATTTAAGCGATATTGTTCCTTTCAAGACCATTGAAAATGATTGAATTCAGAAACCCATATCACATAGAACCACCAGGTGTTTCACGACAAATATTATCGCATCCAACAAATGAAACTGAAGCAATAGAACTTGCAGTATTTCAAGAACATCGATACGCATTTTTCTATTGGAACAAATGGATGCGTAAGAATGAAAGTGCTAATCCACCTTGTTTGGTTTCGCTAGACTGGCATCAGGATTTATGCTACCCTTGTGAAACAGAAAAAGAATGGTTAGATAAATTAGATTTAACGAGTGATGCAGAAGTGTCTTTATTCTCTTGGGCAAAACTGGCTGGAAATAATGACGGTCATATTCTATGTGCTGCCTATCTCAATTTGATTGGGGATATCTATGTGCATTGCAGGCAAGCTTCCTTTCCAGATGCTTGGAAAGATGAAGAATTGATAGATAAGTACGGCAACAAACATACTATCAAAAAATTCAAAACTTTTGACACATTACAGGATGATTTATTGAATTCATCAGAAACATCTGTATTTTTTGATATAGACTTGGACTTCTTTTCGATAAAGAATGGCTTAAGTGATGGTTCTTTTGAATTTACCTATCTACAGGAACAAGAAATACGTACAATGTTAGATAAGGACAATCCATTAATTCATTGGATTTTTGAACGTTTAAAAGGATTTACTATCGCAACAGAACCAGAACATTGCGGTGGACTTTTAAGAAGTAATAAGTTTCTTGATTTAATTAGCAAAATCTATTTCAGTCCAGAATTGTTTGCACCTAAATGTAATTGGAAATGGAAACCTAAATATTGATGATGAATTGAATCGATAATAATACGGCCATTCAGCCCATTCCCCTACATTCCGCGAAAAGCTATATTTCAGGCAAAGCGCTTCATTAAAACAAGTCTTGGACACAACTATAAAGCTTCCGATTTCCTTTCCACTTGCCCACTCATTCCCAAGAAAATCGGGAAGTGGTCAAACTCCATTTCAACCTACACCTTTCAAGTTAAGTCCGCTTGACGTTCTACTTCAAAAGGATATACAGTTTTCATAATTCGTTCAGCCCAGTCCCCTGCATTTCGCGAAAAGCTACATTCCGGGAAAAGAGCTTCTCTGGACAGGTCTTGGACACAATCCCCAATTTCGACTTTCCATTCCGTTAACCCTTCCGCTATGCTGGAAAGTAACACTACATTCCCTTGCCAAAATCGTGAATCAAGTCCGTTTAAAAAAGGAAGTTAATTATCATACAATATACACGCAAGGTAAACTCGTAAAATACTTTCATCAAAAGACTACGGCATAAAGCCATCTCTTCTTCCCTTGCTTATTTATTCCGTTTCCTTTTGAGCCAAGATTTTAGCTTCCGTTTGGTTTCTGCTCAAATATTGTTTAACCAAAAATTTTAACATTATGAAAAATACAACTGTAAAATCCGACATTTCATTGCAAGAAGCAGAAGAACATTATCAATTGAGTAGTGAAAATTACACTATTGAAAGTGCGGAGAGTCATTTAGCTTACTACAGAGAAAAGCATCCCCTTTACTACCAAGTATTAAGTAATGTTTAATCTGAAAATCAGAAAGAACCTTTTGTAGAATGAGATAACTACTCACCAAAGTAATATTAACCTTTTATTGAATACGAATTTCATAACCCGTTCAGCACATTCCCCTGCATTTCGCGAAAAGCTACATTGCGGGAAAAGAGCTTCTCTAAATAGGTCTTGGACACCATCCCCAATTTCTACTTTCCATTCCGCTAACCCGATCCGCTGCGCTGGAGCGGAACGCTTCATTCCCAATCCAAAATCGTGAACGGAGTCCGCCAAATCGGAATTCCATTTAATCATTTGGTGCCACTTCCTATGTTATTGTACTTCACAAAGTCTTTAGAAATACTTCCGCACCCTCGCTGCCCTAACCTTTTTTTGCCAGCAAAATACCAACATTTTGAACTTGAACAGACTGCATAAACCGTTACGCTGCGCTTCACTTTTTATAAGTCCTTATCATTTCAAAATCTTGAAACTGTATCAGCAACAAAAAAAGGTAACAGCGAGGGCGCTATGGGAAGTAAATCTAAAATAAAACTTATGAAATCTTACAAAAACATACAAAGGGAAGCGACACCAAAAAAAACAAAAAAGGAAAACGCTCAAGATATAATAAGTAAATCACTTCAAAAAAATATAAACGCAAACTGTCTGAATGGTTCAGATAGCATTTTAATTAATCTTTAAATATTTTATTATGAGTACTTTAAAAAATCACGTACAGTTAATCGGAAACGTTGGACAAGAGCCAACAATCACGAACCTTGAAAGCGGAAAAAAAGTAGCCCGTTTTTCAATCGCAACAAACGAGTATTACAAGGATGCCAAAGGCGAAAAGCAAACCGAAACTAATTGGCATACCGTTGTAGCTTGGGGCAAGACTGCCGAAATTATTAAAAAATATGTTGATAAAGGCAAGGAAGTAGGTGTTACGGGAAAACTGAAATCCCGAAGCTACGAGGATAAAGAGGGTATCAAGCGATATGTTACCGAAATCGAAGCAAATGAAATCCTTTTGCTTGGAAGCAAAAATGATAAGTAATCATTGAAATTTTAGAGGGCGTACCTCTCAAACGTTGCGCCCTTTTTTTATTAATAATCTTTAAAACTTTTATTATGAAAACTATTAAAAATCACGTTCAGTTAATTGGAAACATTGGGCAAGACCCACAGGTTACAAATCTTGAAAATGGAAAAATTGTGGCGCAGTTCTCAATGGCTACAAATGAAAATTACGAAGACTCAAAAGGGCAGAAGCAATCGGAAACCCATTGGCATAGTATTGTGGCTTGGGGAAAACTTGCTTCAATCATTGAGAAATATGCAGTAGTAGGAAAACAAATTGCCATTGCGGGCAAATTGGCGCAACGCTCTTATGAAACCAAGGAAGGCGAAAAACGATACTATACCGAAGTTGTAGCAAGAGAAATTCTTTTGCTCGGGTCTAAAAATGGTAAGTAACCATAAAAATCCAAGAGGGCACAGATACCAGTTTTCAATTAGTTCGTGCCCTCTTTTAATTATTCACTTAAAATAAATGAACAATGAAAGCACAAGTTAACGAAATCAAAGAAGGATTGCAACATTTTCACGGAACGGAAATGTTCTATCAAATCCCATTATTAAGAACACGTTTTACGGACGGACTAAAATATCTTGCTAATGTGGCAGATTGTTTTTGGCTCATTACGGACACTTCCGTGATTGCAAAAAGTCTGATGAACCGAAGCGAATTTATAACCATAGACTTCAAAAGATTGCCCGAAGAAAAACAGGATTATTCGGGTTATGAAGCCGAGATAATTTACAGCGATGGCAATGATAATATTTTGGAAAAACACGGTTATCGGGCAACCGATTTTCCACTCGATGAACTGCGGTTATTTTTTGTAAATGATACGCTGATGTTACCAAGCGAATACTAAATTTTAAAGCTATGGTTTATCTGAATTTTACAGACTTGAGCGAGGAAACTCAAAACCGTCTTTTGGAAGATTCCAAAAAGGATGTGGAACGAAAATTTGGCGATGATATTCGCAAATACGTAAGAGAAAATTATACCTGTTTTGAAACGATGATAGAGGAAGAAGCATTGCGAAATTTATATTCCTATACGTTTATTTTCAACATCTAATTTTCTAAACTTTATAGTCAAGCACCTCTAAATTTTTGGAGGTGTTTTTGTATGCAATTAATTTCAAGTCGAGAAAAAAGCGTATCTTTATTTCGCTGAAATTCAGCACACATAAATTCATATAGTTATCCCATTTTTAACTTTCGCTGGTAGCTGTATCCATCTATATTTTACATATTGGAATTTCCGAATTCCTAAAAGGGCAATTGGCTTTTTAGCCAGATTGTATGAAATTTTTGTCACGCTTTGGCGTGACGAAAAGGAATAGCAAGAGGGTAACGGGCAGAGCCACGTTACATATTCCTTTTAGCGCATAAACCATTGAATTTCAAGTAATTGAAAATTAATGGATTATATAAGTTTCTTCGATTTGCGTCAAATGCCCCCAAACAGCTTGTAAATAGGGATGGATTTACGTCAAACACACAAAAAAGCGAAAGAAAATGGATTCATTCATCACTATCAGGTTCAAAAGGAAAACCGCCAAACGTTTTCAAGAATTTTCAAAAAAGCACTTCAAGACGCATACCGAAACGATGGAAGCTATACTTGATTTTTTCTTCTACAACGAGATATCGCCAAAAGAAAAATTAGGTCCGACAGGGCGAACCATCGAAGCCAAACTATTAAAAAGAATCAATGCCGTAATCGCTATAATGAGGGACGTTGAAAAGACCCAAACCAAGCCTACAGTTGCAATGATTCAATCTCTATTTGAGACAGAACAGCCAAGCAAAAAACCTTTGATAGTGGAAAAGAAATATGCCGAAGAAAAAAAGGAAGTACGCTTTCGAGAAAAGCAAAATCTTAATAACGACCTCTAAAATTTTAAGCTATGTATATAACAATTACACCCCAAAAAATGGGTGGCAATTATTCTAAAAGTTCGGCTGATTTTGTGGGTTATCTGGAGAAGGAAAACCAAGGACTGGAACAGCAGGATATGGAGCATTTTTTTAATCAAAATGGCGACGAGATTTCAGCAGAGGAAGTGGTCAGGGAAATTGATGGCAATACGGCAAAACTCGAAAAGCACGAGCCACGGTTTTATTCCATTACCGTAAGCCCTTCAAAATACGAACTAAAACGGTTGCAAAACCATAGTAAAGATTTGCAAAAATATACCCGGGAGATTATGAAGGATTATGTGGCTTCATTCAACCGTGAAATAAATGGGCGACCGGTCAATATCGATGATATAAAATACTACGCAAAAATTGAACACCAAAGAACCTTTAAAGGAACAGATAAACAGGTGCAGGAAAACCAGCCTTTTGCCACAAAAATACTTCAATTAAAAACTGAAGTCCGAAATGTGCAAGAGGGGCGAGCAGAAGGAAATGTGAAAAAATTGGAAAAAGAAATCGGGAAACTAGAAAGAGAAGCACCGCACCAACAGAACGGAAAACGAATAGTACAAGGAATGCCAAAAGCAGGAGACCAAAGCCATATACATATTATCGTTAGCCGCAAGGATGCATCAAACCGATTCAGTTTGTCACCTGGAAGTAAATATAAAGCTTCCGACGTTGAATTAAATGGTAAAACGGTAAAACGGGGATTTGATAGAGATGGGTTTTTTGAGAAAGCAGAAAAGACTTTTGATAAGACTTTTGGCTATCAAAGGAACTTCGCTGAAACTTATAAGGCAAGAAAGGATTTCATTAAGAATCCGAAAATCTATTTTGCATCATTGATGAAACTGCCCACCAATGAAAAAGCATTAGCGTTCAAAATAATGGAAAAAAGTGGCATTCCTATGATGCCGAGTATTCCTGTTACGAAGGTACAATTGGCGATGAAAATTTTTAATAGGCTACGACGTGGTGCAGAGGTGGCCATTAAATCAAGTTCCATAGGAATCTAATTTAAAATTATGCAAATGGACAATCTCGTAACGGTACTTTTTATTATTGGTTTGGCCAGTAGTGTTTTTTATGGAATATTTCGGATAAGCAGATATGCATTTGTCGTCAATTTTCTATTGATTGGTGCTTTTGTGTATTATTTAAATGAACAATTACCATTGTTTCAAATAGCACTTTATTTGGTTTGTCCTCTGACATTAATTAATATAGGAATGTATGTATTCTTGCATAAAACGGACGAGCCTAAAAGTGGAAATGCCAAATATCAAGTCAATTTTGCCACCACGAAAGGAAATTTTAAACTGGATAACATCAAACGAGGTGCATCCATAATAGGTTCTGCCGGAAGTGGAAAGACCGAGAGTGTTGTGTATGGATTCCTGAAACACTTTCAAAAAGAAGGATTTTGCGGAATTATTCACGATTACAAAGATTTTGAACTGACCGAAATGGCTTATCCACTCTTTAAGGATGGCGATATCCCATTTAAGGTCATTTCCTTTGATAAAATCATACATAGGGTAAATCCTATTGCGCCACGCTATTTAGAGAACGAGGAAAGCGTAAATGAGGTTTCAAGGGTGTTAATTGAAAACCTTCTGGAACAAAGGGAATCAGGAACAACTGGAACTACAAAATTTTTTAATGATGCTGCGGAAGGCTTGATTGGTGGATTGATTTGGAAATTAAAAACTACCTATCCACAATTCTGTACCCTTCCACACTTGATTGCCATTTATCAATATCTGGATACAGAAAGCCTTATCCAGTTTTTGGAAACCAATACCACATCGAGGGCAATGGCGGATGCATTTATTAGCGGAAAGGATTCCGAAAGGCAAACTGCAGGTGTGAAAAGCACCTTGGCAAATGCGCTTAAAAGAATCAGCACCCAACGGATTTTTATGGCATTGTCTGCGGATGAAGTACCACTCAATATAAATAGTCCTGAAAATCCTACCGTGATTTCGGTTGTGAACAATCCCAAATTTGAAACTTCGTATTCGCCTGTAATCGCCACCATTATCCATACCATTACAAAACAAATGAGTGTGCGCAATGCAAACCCTTCATTTCTTATGATGGAAGAAGCCCCCACTATTCGTCTTTTGAATATGCACCGCATCCCAGCAACCCTGCGGAGCTATAACATTTCTACGATTTACGTAATGCAGGACAAAATCCAAAACGATATGATGTATGGCGATAAGGCAAGCAAGGCAATTTTGAGCAATCTTTCCTATCAGTTTTTTGGCAAGGTCAACGACCCAGATACAGCCAAATACTATGAACGCTTTTTTGAGATTATCAAAGACCCAACAAAAAGTATAAGTCGTGGGCATAACTTGGATTTTGATACACGTATTACTACAGGCGAAAAGGAAATCCCGAAATTAGAGCAGATGTGTTTTTCAGATTAAAACAGGGCGAGTTTATCACGTATGCTGATGGGAAAGATAAGAAGGTGCAGTTTAAATTGGCCAACATAAAAAGAGAGTTTCCAAAAGAATCGAAGCAATATTCTCAGGCGGATTTGGAGGCTAATTTTGAGAGGATTTTTGAGGAAGCGAGGTCTATATTTGAATAGTAAGGAAAAAAGACCTCACTTTCTTCGTTAACCTAAATATCATTGAGCTTTTCTGCATCTATATTGAGAAAAAGGATGGAATGAATCATCTATAGTATTCCAAAAACCGTATCATTAAAACTTATTCGCCGATTAATTCATTACTATCTGACTATAGTCAAATAGTAGATGGTAAACATAAAATGATTCTTTTCCCCCAAAATTTTTTGTGTGAACTGAACTGTAGGTATTTTGAAAAAAACTGTGAAAACTTTGGAATTTTAAATATTGAAGAGTATTGATTTCTATATCTTTTTTTAAAATACTATTGGCTTTTGTCATTACTTTGTGATGGTCTATATTCAAATTCTCAATGAAGGCTATTTGTCCCTCAAAAGGAAGCCTTAAATTGGTGTGATTTCTATTTGCTACTTTTCTAATGTCACCTATATAAGCTTTTGTGTCCGATAAAATTCTGATTCGTTTACATTCTATTGCAAAATAGACCTGATTATTTTTGGACATCCATTCGCTTTGAAGTCCTAATCTATCCACGTATATATCAATTTTATCGGGTTTCTGTTTAGAATCAACAAGGTCTATATATCTTTCTTGGGTTTCAGCAGCAAAATGAATATCTTCTAATTTTGAGATTTTATCTTTTAATAGGTGTTTTTTAACGTTGAGATAATTATCTACTAAATCAAATTTCAAATAGTCCTCAAATGATAATGTACTATTCTCTTTGACTGCATTAATAGAGTATGGATTTTTTGTTTTTTCCTTTAGACAAATCCCGTAACATTCGCATACGTAAGAAATTATTTGCTGTATTCTTTTATTAGTTATAGAAAAAGTATTTTTCCTATGTTGTATGAATTGGGATGCATCAGAAATCATTAACTTCATTACTTAAGTCATTAAACTCTGCTTGCTCAATAGTGTTTCTAAATTCTGCTGCGTCATACCAAGCGATGGCGCGATGCCAACATTTATACTCATTTGGTTTAATTATATAAAATGAATTATTTTCAAATCCCTTAATGTCCTTTTGTAGATACAAGTTTTTTAGAGGATCACGCGTATTTGTAATTTGAGATATACTTAAATTGTCTGCCAACCTTTGCAATACTTCTTTTTCATCAAATTTATCTTTTGGGTATATAATTTTTTCTTCCGGTTCTACATTTAAAAGAACAAAGTTCATTGCAATGAAATAATCTAAAATGTAAATCTCTATTTGAATAAATTCATCCTCGTAAAGGTTCCCAATTTCATTTAGGTAAACTTCTGCATATTTTTGTAGAACGAAATCTTGGTTTCTGTAATGATTAAAATTAAAGTGAGTGAAATCCGTAACCAAATCTTGCTTGCTTTCTTGGAATTGGTATCTCGAGACATTAAGGGCATAATCTATTAAATCTTTTTCATAGTCTTTAATTTCGTAAATTTCAGCAATTAACCCATTTATTTTTAAGAAAATCTTGTCATCAAATTCAGGCTCTCCTAGATTAAAATCTGAATAATGCTTTCGGAAAGAATTCAAAAATTCATCTACCAATTTAATAAGCTCCTCATTCAATGAATTATCTGGCTTATTAAAAGGAATGTTCAAAAATTCGTCTACAAATCGAATAGCGGGCCTTGTACCAACACCCCAAGCGCTCGCAATTAAAAACATATAATAAGTAGCCATTTCTGAAATCAATAAACCATAAATAGGCTTGATTATATTTTTATTAAATGAAGAGATTGCAAAAGTACCCTTTCTAAATACCGAGTCCGATTCGCAATAAGAAATGACTGGTTTATTCCAATTCTTACTCTGCTCCTTTAATAGAATTTTACTCCCTTTAAAAATCTCTATTTTTCTCCCTCTTGAGAGTTTGACATCTGCTTCTCCTAAAGTTTTGGCCTTATTTACCTGTGTATAGTATTCATTTATTTCACTATTTTCAACTATTGGCAGTCCAATTAAGTTTGGATATGGTTTTGCATCCAGCCCCCTTTCTATACCAGCTCCTTTGAAAGTAGTTTTCTCATCTATTAAATCTAATATTTTTAATGTATTTTGAGACTCTAACCTTTTTATAAATCCAAAATCTAAAATATTTCCATATAATGCGACTTTAAACATCCAATCATTTTCAACAAAATGTTTTTGAGCAATTTTCTTGTTGTCGTATTTTTCAATGACCAACATTTTAAAATACTTTAAAAATGAGTTCACCTTTATACTCAAATGTTCGACAGAATTTTCGAGATGATTTTCACTTTTCGCTTGGCGATAAAAGACTATCGAAGTTGGGCTCTCTTGCTGCTCGAAAAGAGATTGTTTGACAGCTGATAAATCTAAAAACTTATTTAAGCAGAAGGAAGTTAAAAATTTATGCTTAAATTCTCTGGTTGTAGTTGAAACATTATAAAAAACGGTGCTGGTTACTATTAAGGCTGTAACAGTATCAACTTGCATAAAATCATTCGAACGCAATAAAAAGGATTGTGCAATTTCTAATTTGCCCTTAATTTTTTTGCTATAAGTATTACTGGAATTGACCCATTCTAAGTGTTTATACGATTTATCTTTTTTCCAAGGCGGATTTCCTAAAATAAAATTAGGTTTTTGTCCTATAACAATCTCGTTGAATTTGTGGTCAAGATCAAAAAAATCTGCTTCAAATAAATTTTCTCCTAAGAAATTCGGGAAAGGATATTTTTCTATATCCTTTGGATTTTGGTAATCTAAGAGAGCGATATATATTGAAAAGCAAGTTACTTTTAAAGCCTCCGGATTAATATCAATACCAAAAAGATTGTTTTTAGCTATATTCCTGATAGATGTACTGAAATCCTTATTGTTCTCTTTGCCATTTAAGTTAATTTCTTTTTCAATCATCTTTCTTAAAGACTGGACTAAAAATATTCCAGAACCCACCGCAACCTCAAAAATCTTGCAGGAAGATGTATGACTGTTTTCTAAATACTTATCTATGGTATCATTTAAAATATATTCCACCAAAAAAGGAGGTGTATATACCGCAGCATCTAACTTTCTTTTTTCCTCATCAATTAATGACTCATAAATACCAGAAATTACTTCTACAGGAATAATTGAAAAGTCAAATATGTGAAAATAATATCCATCAAACAAGGTTCCTTGTTCTTGGACTTCTCCTTTAAAAACATCTGCTAGAAATTGAGATTGGCTTGAGGTTAATTTTATATCGAATTCTTTAAATAGAACCCCATTGAAATTTTTATTTAACTTAATAAACAAGCTGTCCAATTTGGCAGGATCCTGAATTATTTTACTAAAGCTAAATCTTTTCTCATCAATGCTATTTCCTGTGATTTCATCATCGTCAATTTTAACCCCTCTATCAATCAAATAACGAATAAAAATTAATCGGAGGATTAAGGAATTTGCTTCGTTTTCAGTAAGTCCATCAGGCTTACTTATTAAAATTTGTCTAACAGAGCTTATATTTTGAAACAATCGATCATTTACCCGTTTCCGAAAATTATTTTTCTTTGTATTTTCGAAATATTCATATTGCAACCATTTCCAAGTAAGTCCGCTTTGTAAATTCCAAAAAGAAAATTTTGATTGTCTTTCCTCTGCATTTAAGGGAATTTCTTCCAGAGTTCTTTCTTTTTTATGGTAATTAAGAGCATTGTAAACTTTTACATCTTGATTTTTAACAATAAAAATCACAGGCGAATTGTCAAACGACCATACTTGTTTATGAATATCTAATTCACGAGTTGACAGATGATTTTCATCAAGATAAAAAAAAAGCAATAAGGGTTGCTGATTAAAAACGTAATAAGCATCAGGATTAATTATTTCTAATTTCTGCTTAACTTCAGGGGCAAATCCATCATAGGAAATACCATCTGCTCTATCCATAAAATAGACAGCTCGGTGCTCAATTAGCCCTAATTGATTTAATATGTTATTTAATGGCTCGATTAGAAATCAAAAATTTATTTACACAAAAATAGAAGTTTTAATAGACCATCCATAAGATAAATTGTATTTGTTTTGTCAAGCGGAACAGAATGATGTTTTATTTAAGCCACATAAATTCCGAAAATAGTCTGTTTATCTTAAAAAGGCCCTTTATCCCTCGGTCCATTATGGGTTACCTTCCATTGGCCATCTTTTTGAACCAGTTTAAAAACACCCGGTTTTGGGTCATAAGCTGTTGCATATTTTACCCAAGCCACCTCGCCATCCATAGCCTCATCCACCACTTTAAAATTAGCTTCTGAATCTTTATCTTCAGTAAACATTGCTTGAATGCTTGAAAGGTTTGCATAGCCTTCCGAAGTGGTAAATTTTTTCAAGGTAGCTTCATCACCTTGATAAAAACTTTCGGCAACAACTTTAGCGGTTTCAGAAGGGGAAAGGTTCTTTTTTTCTGAACACGAGAAGAACAACAATACGAGCGAGCAAATGACTAAATTTTTCATAACGTTACTAATTTGGGTTATTGATATAACTATGTGATATTTTCAGTTCAATATTACGTTCGCCATCTTTTTCGTGCAGTTCAAAAATTGCTCTGCGGTCATTGGATAGCGAAAACTTCGGCAAGACATAAACAAACCGAACCGTTTCGTTTTCTGTGATTTTAGAAGGCATATTATGTTTGAAAATCGGTTCTTGATACAGTCGTTGTAACGATTTCTTTTTCCCCTTCTGTCTTGTTTCAACAGAGAGTTTTAAGAAATTCAAATCATAATCCAACGTAGAATTATTCTCAATCTGGATAACGAAGTAGAGTTCTTCCTTATCAAAAACAATATTCTCAACACTCAAAACGATACCTTCATTTCGCTTTTTAATTCGACCTATACGCTGGTTTCTGTTAAGAAGATACGAGCAGAATTTTTGATAGTAATATGTTCTATTATCTACACGTTCTTCAGAGGATTCAGCAAGAATAGAATCGACTTTAATCGGTTTCTCATTCCCTATACTATTGGATAACGAAATGAAATAATTGAGCTTAGACAGCTGTTTTTTATATCTTACAATATACGAAAAAATTGAACCATTTCTATTGACTACCAGTAGATTACTTTCTTTACCAGGCTTTGCTTGTAGAAGTCCAAAATACTGTTCTTTTTCACGATTGTAGGTAAAAACAAAATTATCTGAACCGGTTATACCTTGCCGAATAGGTTCAGGGAAGAATAATGCAACGTTTTTGGTGTCGTTAGCATATATGGTATCGAGGATTGTAGTTGTTTGCGCTTTCGCGAAAGCGAAACTTAAAACAAGAGTGGAAATTATGATATACTTTTTCATAAGAATGTGTTTTTAAATGCCCATTATGGGCTCATAATTTAGGTTTTAGAATTAATTTATAATTATTCAATACCGTAACTTTTACGTTTCGGTTGTTACGTCTGAGTACTTTGGATATACCACCAACTTGTGGTACGGTTGGAATGTTGATGTCGCCAATAATATCGTCCAAGACTTCGGTGGTGGCTTCAGCTCTAAAATTGTTCTCGACATAAATGCCCTCACTACCATCTGACAAATCGAATGCTTTGAGTTTAGTAGGATGATGTTTAATGTTCTCAATATCTATCAATGCACGGTTGGGCTGAAAGCTTATAAAACCAAAAATTGGTGTGTTTTTAGGCATCTGCTTACCGTTTATTGTTGCAGGTTTGGTAAGGCGCATTCGTAATCTGGTATTTACTTTCACAACTTGGTCGCCATCGACAACTACATATATGGTTTCATCAGTATTACCGATGATTGAAAACTCGTTGGGTTTTGGCGATGCGGCAAAGAACAATTGATGTTCTAAGCCTAATTCTTTGGCTTCAATTTTTTGTTCTCTTTTTACTTCAGTAGAATCAATTTTTGATACCGCTTTGCGAACAGTTCTTTTATGTCCTAAGTTTTGGTATCGTTTCGATGAATATTGAATTTTGCCAGCTTCATAGATGCTATCTACAATACGCTCTTTTTCGCGTTCTGGTAAATCTGGGTCGTAGAATCCCAAGGAATCAATCAGTTTTTCATCATAGATGCTCGGTGCATTGTTTTCACGTACTTCCTTTAAATCATTGATGGCATCCAGTTTGGAATCGTATTCTTTTTGATTTTCTTCCAAATCGGGTATCAAGGTCTGTTCAAGGTTTTCATTTTCACTTTCATCATCGCCCATAACCATTATAGAGTATGATATCAGGAAAATGAAGATTACTGCCAAAACCGCTGCAAATACTATTTTGTTCTTTTCTACTCTCATCTGTTGATATTTATTTGTTTTTAAAGGTCAGATGTAATTCGCCAACCAATATTTCGATTAGTATCAAAAACAGTTATGGCTCATTTCATAATCGTGGTTTATAAATGCCGATTATCGGCTCAATTTTCATTGTTAAGTTTTTTTAAGGTGTTTTCAAAATAATCGGTTATCAATAATCCGTGTGGATTGTTTGGGAAGTTCCGATTGACCATTATGAGGTTTCCAGTTGAAACCAGTTCGTAGGTGTCAATAATGGAACCTCTATTGATTTCAAAAATGGTGGTCGTAGTGAAACTATATGAACCATTATTTTCAATTATCTTTGAATCAATACTCAACACTTTCTGAACCAAGGAATATTGCAACAATCGGTTATAAACACCATCCGCTTTCTTTTGGCGATAAAGGTTGTCAACTGAACTATTGCCCAACCAAAGCGCTTTTTCCAAATTACGTTCATAGTTGCTCGCATCGATATTGTAGAAATAGTTATGGAATAGTTCTAAATGTGCCAAAGCTTCAACCCTGAAATTTTCTTTTTGGGTAACGAGTTTAAGCGGAATTATACTACCGTCGGTATTGATGGCAAAGGCACTGTTTATCGCACTTTTATGAGTAGTAAATGCCATCCAAACGGAAAATGTGCTAGCCAAAAAGGCACATACCACGACTGCTAAAACGATAAACCTATTCAACTTTAGGACATTGTAAATATTCTTATAAGGTGTTTTCATTTCGATTGGATTAATTGGTAAATAGCCTTAATGTGAAAGATGTTGCACGTCTGTATAGTTTAAATTTCAGAAATACGATAAAGCCAACCGAACCAAGCTGTACAACAGGAGCGAAGAATCCTTCGCCCACATCGGTGCCAAAAAGATTATTCCAAAAGTTTGTGTCTATTTCCGTGTAGAGTGCATTTACAAAAACGTTGACCAGAAAAAAAGCAGGAACGAGCATATAGACCGCTGCATACAATTTGAAAAAATTATAGGCGAGCGAACGGAATTTTTCGAATACTGCCAGACTGATGATTAATGGAAAAAATGCCTGCATAATTCCCAAAAGGAAAAAGCGTTCAGCCAAAAACAACGGATAAATAAAAAGGTCAAGAATCCAAAGGAAGATACCGATGATGAATGAAAATATCTTGAATCCATAGAGCGGTGTAACCAATGCTTCGTAAAGCAATGTCATTGCGTTTTTTGCAGCATCAATAAGGCTTACATCTTCTTCAATGGGAATATCCTGCATTTGTAAAGGCAATAATGTTGGTGCAGTACCTCGATACTGACCTTCGATAGCAACCAAAATACCATCGAAGAAACCTAAAACCTGTGTAGAGAAAATGACCAAGAGAATGACCGCAAAATTCTTGGCCAATTCGCCCGGACTCAATCCCCAAGTGTAACCGTCTTTGTCTGCAATACCCTCATTGTATTTTTTAAGAATGTTGACCAGAAAAAACAGAACAGCAAGTGTTTTCATCCCTGCAATAGTGTATTGCGAGAAGTTGCTGCTCTGTATGGTCTGGAACACCGCATCTATGTATTCCAACCCAATCCCTAAAAGTATAGTTGCGGTCATTTTAATATCCTGTTTCGCGGTTATTTACCTTATCCTGCATTTTTCTGAAGGAAATGATATCACGATAGCGTTTTGTTTTAGTGGTTATGCTGGAAACCATTTGCTTTGATTCCAACTCTTTTGCTTTAAGAATTTCGGCACGTTCGGCATCGCTCATTTTTAGATAGTCGCTGGACAGGATTTTATCAATAAAATCCACCGTGTCCAATGAATTTTGAACTATGGCATCGAATGATTCCACAACTCTTGAAACTTCATCTGGTTTGATGTAAGGCGAGTTTAAAATATCCTGTAAATCATTTTGCATTACATTGATAAGGCGTTGATTGTTGTCTGCAATTTCTTGAACTGCTCTAAGTTGCTGAACCACACTTGAAACCTTTTCGATGGCCTCTTTTGCATCTTTTAAAAATTTTACAGACTTAATCATTTGAGCTGTCTGCTTGCCAGATTCTAAGAGTTGTTTTACCAAGCTGATAAAATTGGTATTGTCATAAGTGGGCATTCCCTGTGCAGTAGCGTTACCCGACATAAATAAGGTCAATGCTACTGTCATTAGTAAAATTTTGATTTTTGTCTTCATAATATTATGTTTTAGATGTGAATTGAATTATTGCTTTTTCCATATCGTGATGCTCGTTGTAGAGCTTCATTATTTCTTCGTTTTCCTGACCATCGGTTAAGTAAGCCGCATAGACTTCCTTCGGAACTTCAAGACGGAATATGTTACTTTCCCTACCGATTTTAATAAACATTTCGGTGTACTTCCGTGGTCCGGAAAGGTTGTTTTTGATGGACTTTAATTGGTTTAAATCGTGGCTTGAAAGGTTGAGTCTTTTAACCAGTTCGTCATAACCTTTTTCATTGTTAAGGCTGTAAATGACCTGCGTATTTTCCAATATGCTGGCTGAAGTTGAATTGTTAGGCAATTGATTAATGGATTGTAGAATAATCCCAATCGCACCGTTTTGTTTACGTATGGCTTGATAGTAGAATTCTACGCTTTCCAGAACATTTTCAAACTTCAGTTGCTTGGCAAACTCGTCGAAAAGGATGATACCTTTTTCAGCACGGTTTTTCCAAATAGTTCTTTGGATGGCTGACTTTATCAGCTTCAACATTACAGACAAGATTTCCTTATTGTCCTTTACTTCATCCAGTTCAAAAACTATCAAGCGTTTGTCCTCGATTTTGTACGTCTGGTCTTCGCTCACTTCAAAAAGGAAACTATATAGACCATCACCGACATACTCGGACATTACGTGCAAAAAACTCGTGACGTTAAAGTAATCGGGATGGATTTTTAAGGTGTCCAGAAGGTCTTTCTGATTCCTTTCTATAAAGCTGTAAAAACCATCTAAAGAGTGATTTTCTGGAATGTTATCGTAATAATGACGCAGTATCTTTTTGACCGAAACTGATTGAGCTTTTGTAACTTTTAAATCTGAAGCAAACAGCTCGAATAGGAAAACTGATAAATCTTCCAAACGTTCTGGAGTGAGGTCATCTTGATGACTAATGTAAAATGGATTAATGCCCAAATTCTTCCCGCTCTCATAACGCAGTACTGTATATTTTTCAGGATAGAGTTTAGCAAACTTGGTGTATGAGCCACCCAAGTCGATAATAACGAGACGAACACCACTTTCAAAATATTGGCGCAGGATGTTATTGGCCAAAAAGGATTTGCCTTCGCCTGTTGGCGCAAAAATGGCAAAGTTTCTTGCCTTGATGCGTTTCTTCTTTTCATCCCAAACATCCTTCAGGACAGGAATGTTATGTTCACGGTCATTAAAGATGATTCCGGTGTTATCAGATTTATAGTTTGTATTGTTGATGAACAGGCAAAGTGCGTGCTTCAAATCTGTCACATACAAATCATTATTTGAGAAGTTGGAAGAGAAACAGCAGTAACTATTTAGGATGTAATTCTTACGTTCTTCGCCTCTTGGATAATACGGGATGATATCCAATTCCTTAAATTCGGTCTTTATTTTTGAGGTTATCTTGTCGAGCTCTTTGCCTTCTTTTGCCCAATAAACAATATTGAGATGACCACGTATAATCCGTGCATTGTCATCCGCATTGATTTGGTCTAGAATATGCTGAATTTTGCCTAGTACCACTTTGTTTTGAGAACCAAAATTGGAACTCTTGTTCAGTTCCTCAATCTTCTTGTCGAGCAGCTTGCGCCACTTTTGTTTATCATCGAGATAGATTATCTGGTTGACGATATGATTTTCATTAAGCGTAAGCCCAAGACCATCAATAAACCCTTGATGAAACACAAAATCATCTGATGTGAATTTCTCATTGGTTTTGCTACTCTGTACACTTTCGCCAAAGCACAGTTCGCTATTGATGGCAAGGGCATCAAAATGGTTTTCGCCAATATTGACGCTTTTCTTTTCCAGTATTATGTCAGTATCAAAGCCTTCGTTGAATCCATTGAAATAGGAACTAGTGAGCTTCTGAATCTCTTCCGCTTTAAGCGGAAGGAACGCCATTTTTCTGCTATTGTTTATAAAGGAAACAGAGTCGCTTACCGAATTGACGAAGCTTTTGATATTGTCATCCAGTTCTTGTACAATTCCTTTTGAAACCTTTCGGAAGGGATTGACGTATTTTGGATTGTTGAGGGCCTTGTTTTTGGTCAGGATGAAGAACAGATAACATTTATGCTCTATGTGTGTACGGCCTTTAAAATGTTCGTGGGTTGCTTTTTCTAAAAAGGTTTTATTCGGAAGCTGTTCCGAGGAATAGGATTTTTTCAGGTAGATATCCTGTTTGTGAACCACTGTTCCAACAGGCAAAGATTTTAAAGCCTGAAACCAAGCACCGTGCATATCTTCAAAATCCTTTTCGGACAAAGAATAGATTTCGGGTAGGTTTCCTTCAAAACATAATACCACATTGCCATTATTGGCAAATACGATATTATCTTGAATATCCGTAATGGGTTGATATGCCGAAAGATTAATCTTGTTCATAATCGAAGCCTGAATTTCTTTTGTTACTGATGATTTGTGGAAATGCTTTTGCCATTTGGAAAAGCTGCGGATTGTGGTTTATTCGAGTCAAGGCGACATATAATGCAGCATTGAATACCAGTACACCTATTATTATCCCAAAGCTGAAAGAGAAGATGATGATGAGCAAGGAAGCCAAAACGGAAACCATCATTAAGGCAAACAGGGAAATGGGCAGCCCAAAAATGACCGCCCTTTTCCTGATGTTTTTATAGACCTCAAACTTCTTCATCGTTATACAACAATTCCTATGAGGTAAGTAAATATGCCTACGACGGCACCTGCAATCAATACAAATACTAAAACTCGGGTAATCCCCTTTTTTAAATCTGCATTTTCCCCAAAAAAATGTCCTGCGTTGAACAGGAAACCTACAAGGAAGATTACACCGAGTAGTATTGGAAAAATAATTCGGATAGTGTCGCCCACATCGTTAACTGAATCTTCTATGCCACCAATTTGAGCAAAAAGCGAAGTGGATAAGAGCGAAAGAATGGATGCTAAATAGTGTGATTTTTTCATAACGGAAAAGTTTAAATTTTTAGTTCATTTTCGTTATTGGAAATTTACATATATTTGAACATAAATAACTGATAATCAAATATTTGTGAATAAAATATTATTTGATTTAGTTTGAATTCCGTTGTTATTATTTAGCATCAAATTCTATGGATTTTTGCAAGGAGGTTGTTGATAACCTGAAAATTGAAAATGAAAAAAGTGCTCAAAAACGTCAGTTTTGTGTTTTTGCTCTCAAAAATGCGCATCATTTTTGGGCAGGAAATTTCTACTCAAAAAAAATTGTAATTGATGTTGGACACGGTGGAAAAGATTCTGGTGCTATTGGAATAAATGGCGTCAAAGAAAAGGATGTTGTACTGGATATTGCATTGGAACTTTTGAAGCTCAATGAACAGTCTAAAAATCCAATGGATATTTACTTGACGAGATATAGCGATACGCTTATTTCTTTAACCGATAGAAGCAAATTGTCCAAAGTTTTGGAAGCAGATGTATTTATTTCGTTGCATTCCAATCATTCCGATAATCCGAACGCTAGAGGAGTGGAAGTATATGTAGCAAAAGCTAATTCACAATATACAAAAGATGCCACTTGGTTAGCTTTTCAATTGCAAGCTGTGCTTAATAAAGAATTGGGTTTTGAAAGTAGGGGTGTGAAGTTTGCAAATTTTCAAGTTCTACGGGAAACGGTTGGATATTGTCCCTCTGTCCTTTTTGAATTGGGGTTTTTGAGTAATATAGATGAAGGCAGCTATATTTCAGATTTCATAAATATTCAGCGCATCGCATTATCCATTCTGTTATCCATTCAAAATCATTAGAATTATGAAAGATATTTTTTTAGAGTTGACCAAAAGCTTGAAAGCTATAATAGAGCAGTTTATTTCAGAAGTGATTTTATTATATAAATCTTTCAGAGGTTGAGTTATTCCCTATTATTAAACTCGTAAATCTAGTCTGGATGATAAGTGTTGCTTCTAATTATTTAAATTAAGTTTTGGCAGAATACCAAATATTTGCCAATGTTTAACTATTACTGCGATTATTTCCTTTTATCCCTAGCCCGCTTATCAAAAGCAATCAAATTAAACAGCTCACGCATTCTGCTTCGAACACGATTTCCGTAGCGTTCTTCCAGTTCTTCAGCGTTCAGATTAGTGGTGGCGTGGGTTTTAATTTTCTTTTTGGTTTGCAGATATAATTCGTAACGAGACAAGAGCACTTCGCCCATTACGTTCAGATCCTTGCCATAAAACCTTCCAGCAGGCTCGACGCCTAAATCATCAAAGCAGAAAAATTTTGTATTACCATATTCCTCGATAGTCTTAAATCCCAAGTGATTAAAACTAAACGCTACATTTCGGCAGGGAATCATTTCATATGGTCGTTGCATTGGCACAATGTATCGCAGTAGTTTCATCAAAGTGGTCTTTCCACACCCTACAGGCCCTGAAAGAAGTATGCCCTTGTCAGGATCGATATCATCTTTCAGACAATTTTCTTCATCATTGATGAAATAATGGCATAGTTTGCGGATGATAACCGTGTCCTCATCATAGATTCTAAATTGTTTGCCAAAGAGCAACTTTCCCTTTGCATCCAAGTAAATCAAGATTTTGTCAAAATCGTAGAGAACGCTTTTACCATCAAACTTTCCGAGCGAGTATTCCACGCCACCTTCGGTAATTTTAGAGGGGTTGTCCATAATCTTTGTTTTTAGTGGTTCGCAAGTTGTCCTTGATTTGGGACGGTTGTTTTTTGTTTGGTTTGTTTTCCTCGGTATATAGCTCTGTTCTGTCCATCCAGTTCGTGGCCAAAGCACGCCAATCTCTAATTTCATTTCCATCACTCGTTTTCCAGTTCCGAGTTTCGTAATGCTCGAAGAATTTTTTTCCTTCATCGGCAATAAAACCTTTTTCAATAAAAAAATCAATAACGACCTGCCAGCCCTTTGGTTGTTTTATATTGTTTATTTGTTTGGTATTGTTTATAGTAGATACCAATGCTTGTCCACTGGTGGGATGGTGCAAGTCCACAACTTGTCCATTTTTGGGATGGTGGTGTCCCTCAAGCGGTACAACTCTGGGATGGTACTGTTCCGCAAGTTGTTCTAATATGGGATTGTACTGTCCCGAAACAGGTTCATCACTAGTCCCAATTATGGACATCTTGATTTTACTGCCCTTGTATGGATTGTTGGATGGGAAATAGCATAGGTAAAGCCACGAGTCTAAATTTGTAACGCATCGATGATACGTAGATTTTGAGCCTATTTTGGCAGCTCGCATCAAATCCCTTCGATTCACATAAAATTCATCTGCAAACCGACTACTATTCCATTCCTGAAATAGCGCCATATAAAGGGTTATGTGCGTGGGATTTAGGCGGTCATCGAAATAGAATTTTTCAAATGCCGCATTAAGTAGCTTTATGTAGTTCATCGCTTAAGAATTTAAACCGTGCTGTACACGATTTGATGTCATCACGCCTTGAATTTCCTCGGCATCGTAGTAGATAATACCCCCAACTTTTGTGTATGGCAATGTTCCGTTTATGCGAAGATTCTGTAATGTCCCTGGACTGACTTGAAGCAAATCCATTACTTCGGAAGATTTTAGATATTTCTTAAGTTTTCCAGTTGCTTGTTTAGATAGAAGATTCTTAATGTCATCAAGCAATTCCATTTTGAATTCTCGAAGGTCGTCGGTGGTAATAATATTTGCTGGCATAATAGAACGATTTTAAAGAAAGGGACTATCGTTTCGATTTCAACTAATTTGATAGCCCCTGATCTGATTTGACTTTCGTTCTACAAATTTGGGATGGTTTATTGGATTTTAATCCCAAGTTGCACCCAAGTAGGGTGTTTTTATTTGTTCATTTTCAATGGTTTAGATTAGTTCTATTTGGGGTTTGTTCTTTAAATCATCTATACCAAATGACGATAAATAAAATTAATTTTACTTTTTCCCAAGTTCAACCCAACTTGGGAAAAATTTTAACGTTTTGAATTTTAAAAAAATTATCCGTCCGTTTCTTCCATTCGCCTTAAAAGTGTTGATTTTAGTCTATCGATAAACTTGGTTTGGTCAATTTTTCGTTCTCTAATTTCTAGAAAAGTTCTATATACATTTCCGAGTTTGAGTTCAAATATATCCTCACAAGCTGAAGCCATTTCTTTAATGCCAGCGGTACCACTTTTTATTGCCCCAGATGCCTGTAAGGCATAAATCAATTCAATGAGGTCTGTTTTTGAGGCTGTCCAACCAAGTCGCTCACCATTTGATAAAGTGTTCAATTTATTGGGTTTACTGTAGGAGAGGTCTCTTAAATAACTTAATTCCCCAACGTAGTGGCTAATTAGAAGGTCATATGCCATAATTTTTGCAATAGCGCTATCGTGGCTTGTAGAAAATTCTGCATCAGTATAAAAGTGTGATGTGTCAGAAACCAAGCTAATTTTGTCGTGTCCGCGTAAAAAATAAAATTCATCTAAAAGTTCAGAATCCTCTCTGTAATATTTGATAAAGTCTATATTTCGTCTATTGCTTTCTTGAAGCCTATTTATTTCTGAATCTATAAATTCTTCTTGGGATTTTATTGTTCCCGCAGGCCTATTTATTAAAAAATTATAGAGTTGGGCATAAAATTTTAATCTGCTGTAGATGTAAGGCTTATGTTTTTTAAAGAATATTATTTCGTTCTGTTGATCCACGAATTCATTTTCCCTAACACATATTCGTAACTTTTGTAAATATCGTCTTGAAATGGAAATACCTTTTTCAACATTATTGAAATCGCCAAGGTTAGATTCCTCAACTATTTTTATTTCCTCTTTATAATTGTCTAGTATTATATGAATTAGCTTGTGCATAGTATTATTGGGGCTTTGGATTTGGGTTAAACATCTATAAGTAATACGTATGTATTTTATGGCGGATTTTTAAGAAAAAATAGAGTGCTAATAGCAACCAAAACAATGATTCCGGCAATAATGAAAGGATAGTAAAAACCACCTGTAATCAGCCACGTTCCTAAAACGGGGCCTAGAATCTGACCAATGCTATTGGTCGAGCTCTGGATAGATATGTTCCTGCCAGTATCTTTGTTTGATGTCAGTGATACGGCCGATAGCAAATTTGGTGTTACCATAGCACCTCCAGCAGCAAATACAATGATTAATGCATATACCAAAATTTCATTATTAAAAAATGGAAAGGCTATTAAGGATAATCCAGATATAAATAGCCCTAGAGCAATTTGTTTCTTTGTGGATAAAAACCTCTCTCCGTAAGTAGCGAACACGGGTTGTAAAACAGCCATTATTGAACCACATAGCATAAAACCAATACCGACTTGATTACTGTTAAACCCTAATTCATCTTTACCATAGATTGAAAAAGCAGTTTCAAACAAAGTCACTACAAATTGAATGACAAAGGATAATACCAGTAATACGATAAAATATTTAGTAAATGTGAAACGCAAGCTTACTTTTTTTGTAGTGAACTTATCTACACGAGCGGTGTTCTTTAGCCATTTCATCACAACGAAAAGGACAATTAATCCTAGTATGGCAACGAATAAAAAGGGGACTGAAAATCGGTCTAAATGCAGCAGACCTATAGAATATCTTATATGAATGTCAGTTTGGGATAAAAAGCCACCAATGACAGGGCCGAAAATAACCCCAGAGCTAATGGCAACGCCAGACCAAGCCATTATTTTTGTTCTCCGTTTTTCAGAAGTAATATCGCTTAAATATGCGTTGTTAACTGGAATAACTGAAGACGTGAAAATACCACCAAAGATTCGAGCGATATAGAGCATTGTCAAGGATGTGGCCAGACCAGTAAGTAATTGCATAATTACAAAACCGATTAGTCCACAAATAATAATGGGTTTACGACCGTATTTGTCTGAAAGCTTTCCCCAAACCACCACAAATAATAACTGAAAAAATGGATAAATGCTCGTAAGCAATCCAATATGGAAATTGATAAGGTCACAGTATCAAGATTGTCCTTTAACGCTAATCGTTCGGTATAATAGGGAAGGGTAGGTAATAAAATGCCATAGCCCAACATCACTACAAACAAACTCAATAGAATTAAAAATATCCTGTTGAGTTTTTCTTTTCTATCCATTTATTTTTTACCGATTTTTCGCTTCAATAATTGCGCATTAATAGCCACTATAATTGTACTCAAACTCATAAATACCGCTCCTACAGCTGGTCCCAAAACAAAGCCGGAAGAGTATAGAACACCTGCAGCTAATGGAATGGCCACCACATTATACCCAGTTGCCCATATTAGGTTCTGAATCATTTTATTGTATGTAGCCTTTCCGAACAAAATTAGGTTTGCAATATCTTGTGGATTGCTATTTACCAATATAATATCGGCTGTTTCGGCGGCTACATCAGTACCAGAACCAACAGCGATTCCTACATCAGCTTTGGCAAGTGCGGGCGCATCGTTTACGCCATCTCCAGTCATAGCCACAAACTCTCCTTTGTTTTGCAACTCTTCTACAATTTCTACTTTTTGGTGTGGTAGCACTTCGGCATAATAGCCATCCAACCCTAATTTTTCACTCACAGCTTTGGCTGTTTTTTCGTTATCCCCAGTTGCCATCAAAACTTTGATATTATTCTTTTTAAATATTTTTATAGCTTCCGCAGATTCAGGTCTTATTTCATCAGCAAGCGCAATGTATCCTGCTAGTTGTCCTTCAATTAATACAAATACAACAGTTTCAGCAGCGTCACTATAAGCATCTTCAGGAATAGTTATTTTTTCATCCCTTAAATAACCAGGACTAACCACTTTTACTTGCTTTCCTTCTACATTTGCCTCTACACCTTTACCAGTGATCGCATTAAAGTTTTCAGGCTTTGGGATTGTAATATTGTCTTCTTTAACTTTTTTAATAATCCCAACAGCAATTGGATGTTCTGAACTTTGTTCCAACGCACTTGACAGTCTTAAGATTTCATCGTTTGAATAGGACGCATTTACAGATTTGATTCGAGTAACGCCAAAGTCCCCTTTGGTCAAAGTCCCTGTTTTGTCAAATAGTAAGGCGGATATCTTACGTGATTCTTCAAAGGCAGTTCTATTACGGATTAATAATCCATTTTGTGCAGATACAGCAGTAGAAATGGCAACTACAAGAGGAATTGCAAGACCCAATGCGTGTGGACAAGCGATGACCATAACGGTAACCATTCTTTCTAATGCATACACAAACGGAAAGCCTAAAATCAGCCAAACTGCCAACGTACCAAAACCAATAGCCAAAGCTATATAAGTCAACCATTTTGCTGCCCTATCGGAAAGGTTTTGCATTTTAGATTTGGTCTTTTGTGCTTCCTCAACCATCGTAATAACCTTATTGAGATAGCTGTCTTTTCCTGTATGTTCCACCTTTACCTTCAAAGTGCTATTGCCATTTACTGAACCACCTATTACCTTATCCTTTTCTTCTTTTTTCACAGGCTTGGACTCCCCTGTAAGCATTGATTCGTTTAAATAACTTGAACCTTCTACTATGATACCATCAGCTGGAACTTTCTCTCCAGGCTTTACCAAAATCACGTCATTTTTTAACAAATCTTCAAGTGGTATATCTTCAATAGTGTCGCCTTTTACCCTGTGAGCTTCGGCAGGCATCATACTAACTAAAAGTTGTAATGCTTTTGAAGCGCCTAATACACTTTTCATTTCTATCCAATGACCAACAAGCATAATAGCAATTAGGGTTGACAGCTCCCAGAAAAAGTCAACTCCTCGTAAACCAAAGACAGTTGCAGAACTGTAGAAATAGGCGACACTTATTGCCATAGATATAAGTGTCATCATCCCAGGTGCACCATTCTTTATTTCGGAAACAAATCCTTTAAGAAAAGGCCATCCGCCATAGAAATATACAATGGTAGAAAGCGCAAAAAGAATATAAGAATTTCCGGGAAGTAAAAATTCATACCCAAAAAAATCTTGAATCATTGGCGAGAAGAACAATATTGGAATAGTAAGTACTAGCGTTACCCAAAACCGTTTTCTAAAGTCTGCAATCATCATTTTATGATGGTCGTGACCCATTTGTCCGTGACCCGGATTATGACCCGAATGGTCTCCATCTCCATTTTTCATTTTGGAATGATCCATTTTGGAATGATCTTCTTTTTCGTGGTTCATTTTAGAATGATCCATTTTCGAATGGTCCATTTCGTTGTTTTTGTGCTGCTCGTGATTTTCCATTATAGTATTGTTTAAGTGTTATCGTAATTTTTTTCTCATTGCTTCCGATATGTTTTCGGCATAGACGCCATAAGCATCAACTAAAAGACCTTTAAGCCCTTTTTTGGAAGATATTGCATATAAAATGCTGTTATCATCGGTACTGCTCATTCCTTCAAAGCGATATATTTTATCCACATTAAAATCTTCTGGTCGAATCTCAATTTTCAGGGAAGCACATTCCAGACATTCAGGTTTTAAGTTGAAATCATAAGGGTATTCGTTTGCCTGTAAATCGTTAATAGCTTCTGAAAGGGTGTCATAATTTTTCATTTATTTTTATTTATAAGTCATTGTAAAATAACTGTTGTCTTCTTCGGTAAATTTTTGAAAGGTCAATAGACCTTGTGCATTTAATTTCTCGTTAACAGTATAATTGAGTTGCTTAATGCGAATTCCCAAGGCATAGGCCTTAATGTTGATTTTTGCTACCGTAGGTCAGGTACTTTTTTCAAGATACCTACAATTTTATTCACGGGTTTTATAAGTGCTCAACCAATGATCTTCCTAATATTAAGGAAGAACAGTCACTTTGATGCTCCTGTGACTTCTGCTTAATTACTTTTAGGCAGCGATTACGTACCATACTCATAATCCAAAATGCTTTTTAATTGCTTATAGTAAATAAAATTATCATTGAGTTTTAAGTTAATGGTTTGAAAAGTCTATATCTTACAGGGTTAATAATATTTTGTGATGCTGAAAATAGAGTACAACAAATGTTAGCCAGAAGTGAAACTTTGGCTATAGAGGGAATGCAGATTAAAGTCAATCTGCGATGTAGAAAATCAAATTAAGAAGGTCTCGTTGAGAATTATAATATCTGTAGATAATAAAGGCGGCCTGTAGGTTTTAAAAGAAATGACGTTTTCTTCTAGCCCCTCGAACAGATTAATATAAGTATTAAAAAAAGTATTTATGAAAACTAAAGTATCAATCTCTAAAATTGTATTGGACTTCTTAAAGGTGTCATCTCCTTCTTTTACAATGGTTTGATTATCGCAACAACTTTTCTCTTGTATGGAAGTACATTGCTTGGAATTATTATCTTTTTTTTGTACAATCTCCATACAGGATTCTGCCTTACTAAAAAAAGCCATATCCACCAATTTATTACAGCAAAAGTGCATATCCACCGTGAAAGAAGAAGTAGAAAACAGTATAAAAACTGCTAAAAAAAAAGATAGTATTTTGGTAAAAAAAGATTTCACAGTATTAATAAATTTTGTCTAACATTAAATGTTTTCGTAAATTAAATGCTGCTGTTTAACAAGCTTGTTATCAAATTTTTATGAATTAACAGCAAAATTAATTAATGCGAAGATAATTTTAAAGGTTCAACAGAAATATGATTTTTGTCATTAATGCAGATTAACTCAAAATTTAAGTTGTAAGAGCACATATATGGTTCGTGGTAAACTTGGTATGATCCCTGGGCCCGGATAGCCCGTCGCACGGCGTGTAAAATAACTTTCGTTCAAAACATTGTTGACCCCCGCTTCCAGTTTAAACCGATTATAGGTATAGGAAAAAGAAAGATCCATAATATTATAGGCAGGTATTTCACCTACAATACCACTCTGGCTTTGAAAATCCCTGGGCGAATTGGTGGCATCGGTAAACTGTTGGCCCAAATAAGTATATTGCAAACTACCCAAAAAGTCTTTATACCCAAAATTTAATCCTGTTTTTAGGTTAATACCGGGAATGAACTCCACTTTTTTGCCCTTCACATTGTTTTCTTGGGAAGAGGTGTATTTTGAATCTGTAAGGGCCAGGTTGACAAAAGTACCGAGTTTGATATCGTTTTTTTCTGTGGACAGGGTTTCCCATATATTCCAGTCCACAAAACTTTCAATGCCATAGGTAATGGCATCCCCTATGTTCCCTCTAAACCGCTCCTGTTGGATATCACTTACTTCCCGTAATATCACACCCAAACGATCTTTGTAATTTAAAAAAAATGCTCCCACATCATAGGAAAGGTATTTCTTTATTCGCCCGCGAGCCCCTATATCAAAAGTATATCCTTGCTCATCTTTGATGTTGGGATCTACGGTCAATGACGGATTGGTAATTCTAATATCATTAAAAGTAACCGAGCGGTAATTCTGGCTTATATTCCCATATAGTTCAACCGTTTTATGGGGTTTATAACTTAGCCCAACACCCAATAAAATAAAAGAACGTTCAAGATCACGGTTATCCGCCACATCTTCGTTTAAGATGGGGTTACCTGCAATATCAAAGTTGATCCGTTTAAATTCGCCCCTACTTCTAGTCTTTATATATTCAAACCGTAGCCCAGGAGTTACCGAAATTTTTTCGGAGAACTTAAAGACATTTTCGGAAAACAGGGCAAGGTTCAAGTTCGGAAACCTAAAATCGCTTTGCCTTGGGTAGTTGGGGTAGGTCTGTTCTTCAAAATTAAAATTGGCGTTGCTGCCGTTGCTGCCGGGCCCCTGCCGCTCTGTATTATTGGATTGATAGTACTTTCCACCAAAAAGCACCGTATTCTCTTTTCCGAAGAAATTATACCGCGTCAACAAACGGGCCTCTGCCCCCCAATTGTTAAAATTACCTACTATCAATTCCCTTGGAGCCTCCACATCATCCTCCTGTGAAACCCTGTTTTCGCGAAAACCAACCGATTTCCTATAGGCGTCCAAGGCAAAGAGGTTGAGGCTAAAATCGGTTTTATTGCTCAAAGCGTGTTCCAATCGCATAGCATATAATTTCCAATCCACATTAAACCAGTTTCGGGTTCGGTTGCTAAACGTGGGGTCTTCCTCAAACTGTTCATCGGTAAGACCGCCCGGTTGCTGTGCCAAATAGTTTAAATAGCTTACCTCAAAGGAAATTTTGGTCCTTTCTGTAGGCGAATAATCCAAATGTACGTAGCCATTGAAGGATTCAAACTGGGAGTTGGGACGAAAACTATTTCCTTTTTTATAGTTGAAAAAAGTATAATAACCTACCTTGCCCAAGGTCCCGCCTAAACTGTTAAAACTGGTGAACAAGTTGTAAGAACCCAAGGATTGCCGGGATATCCACTCTATTTTCTTGTTGGGATCGGGTTGTTTCAGTTTAAAATTGATAAGGCCTCCAAATTGTGTCCCATACTGCAAAGATGCCGCACCGCGTACCACTTCGATCTCTGAAATGGATTCAGCCGGCGGTGTATAGTAACTTTCGGGATATCCCAGTACATCTGCAGAGATGTCATAACCATTTTGTCTTGTATTGAAGTTTGCACTGCGGTTGGGATTGAGGCCACGCCCACCAATATTCAATTGCAGTCCCGCATCGTTGTTTTCGTAGATATTGAGCCCGACCACTTGGGAGTATATCTGCCTGGCATTACCGCCGGCAAGGTTAGCGGTAAGGTTGCTTACCAATACCACTTCGCTCTTCTTGCCCGCATAAATGGCAGTTCCCTCAACGTCCCTTAATCGTTTTAGGGCGAAAAGGCGTTCTTTTCTTTGGGTGACCACTACTTCAGAAAGTTCTATGCCCAAAGATTCAAGTTCTAAGTTCAGTGACGTATCATCGGAAATGCTAACCTCGTGATCCAGTATAGCATACTCGTAGGCAAATACGGTAAAATTATAGGTCCCTTTTGGAATGTCCTGAAATTTGAAATCCCCAAAATCATTCGTGATGGTTGATTTTCTTAGAGTAGTGAGAAACACTTCGGCATTTGGGACAGGTTCGTTGGAAGCTGCAGAAACTACTTTTCCCTGAACCACATATTGTGCAAACATTGCAGAACTTGTGAAGGCAAAAAATAGGGTTGCGATTATATGTTCTTTTTTTAAATACATTTTTTTGTTTAAAAACCTTTGATTTCATCCTTAAATTCCAATATCCAGTCCTTAGGCCCAAACGACTCTTCTTGCTCCAGTAAATTTACTTTTGGGTCAATATAAGGTTGGCTAAGCCTGCCATTCAGTGCTACATAGCTCTCTACATAGACCGCTACATTTTTATGGCCTTGTGCTGTAAAATGTTTTCCGAGGAACTGGGCGTACTGAAGGATAAAGTCGGGTTGGGTGCTCATCTGTTTTTCCTGAAATGTTGACAGAAAATCGGTATTGTCAACAAGGAAAGCTGTTCCCTTTTTTTTATCCACAATCTTAAATTGTGCATATCCAGCTTTTTCCATTAGCATTACCCGCCAAGAAAAACGGTATCCCTCCTCGGTCCAAAAAAGCTCGTTTTTGTAGAGCAGATAACGCCAAGGAAAAAGTAACTGAAAGGCAATAAACAAACCCACGATAAGCATTGGGGCCATGGTTTTATTGCGATAGGTTTTATTGCGTATCCCTGCATCTGCCTTTTCCTTTTTAATCCTAAAAATAGTCGAAAGCGTTTTCAATATTTTATGGTGGACTCCCGCATCGAAAAAAACGAGTGCGCTCACTATCATCACATAAGGGAACATACCTATGGGAAAGAGGATGCGGGTCATCAAATGAAAAATTACCACCAGACCGAAAGCTGCCCAACGGGTGGGTCTATAAAACAACAAAAACGGTATCGCCAGATCATAGGCGGCACCGCCCCAGCTAAAGGCATAGTGAAGCCATTGTTGCTGCATTAAATTTCCCAACAATGGCAGGTCATATTGGGCCGGCAACCATATCTTAAGCGGCATTGCCCCAACGAGCCAGTCGCTGTTCAGTTTTGCCAGACCGGCGTAGAAATAGACTAGTGCAATCAATAATTTTATGGCATCAACGGTCCATTTGGGAATCTGTTTATAGGCCTTATCCTTATTCCTTTGTGCATCCATTGAATAATAGGCATTTGCGGGAAGGAAGATCATTAAAAAACTAAGACAACTAATAAAATAGTAATGGTTAAGATAGGTCGTCTTATCCATCAACTCGATGTAGGTAAAGCTTAAAAAGAAAAGGATGATCGCCATTCTGTATCGATACCCCAACGCAATGCAGATTGCGGAGATACCGCAGATAAAGAACAATAAATAGGTGTAAACACCCAAAGGCCGTACCCATTCAAACCCATAATATGAAAAAAAGAATTTGGGTTGAATATAAAGTTTATCGATCCAGCCATAGCTCCAAAAACGGACGATGCCAAAAAACATCATCAGTCCAAAAAAAATACGAAAGACCGCCAACGGGGCAGCCTCTGTAGTTATATTTCGGTATGCATTTAAACGTGAGGCCATTGACTAATCGCCATCGGCATCTACATAATCCACATTTATGCTCAGTGCCTGCAACATATCCACTTTTAAGAGGATAACGTTGCGTTGTAGCTCATCATAAGTACTTAGCATTTTGGTATTGTCAGTTTCAATCTGTAGAGCAAAATTATTGTTCAGTTCATTTGCCTGGGTTTCTGCAGCATTGAACTGCGCATTGATAAGGCCACCTAGATCCTCCCCATTTTTAATACTGTTCAAAAAATCAAGATAGGTCTTGAAGCTTTCCCCGGTAGTATTGTTGTTAAAGTATTTTCCGTTGAAAAAATCCTGGCTTGCCTTAACTGCTGTTAGCATCAATTGTTTGGAAAAATCTTTTTTATAGCGCGCCTCTACATTTTCGGGTAATGGTTGTTGGGAGAAAACACCTGCGGGTATCCCTACTTTACCCGCCCGCAACGATTTTTCAAAATAGAATATATAGTCGTTCGTTAGTTTGTCAACAGATCCAGTAGCCGAAGAACTAGTATTTGCAACAAAAACATCCCTAAAGTTGGCATTCCAATCATCGAGTACTGTTGTGGTCAATTGCAGGATAGTTTCCGTAAGGGTGCCGAGATAATTTTTATATCCCAGGGCATTGCCGTTGGTAGTATAGAAACTTACAATTTCGGTATCTGTTGCTCCAAGACCGTTGATCAGATAATCTATAGCAGGGAAACCCTGTACATCCATTGTAGATGGCAAGGCCAGATCGTAAGAACCGGTGGCTACAAAATCTTCAATTTTTTGGGTGTTTGATGGATAAATATTCAGTCGGTTTCTGTACCGTAACTCTTCGGCCTTGCCTATTTCGAACATAGAGACCTTTTGAAAGGAAATGTAGGCCGCTGTCCACGAGGCGCGCAAACTCTGTAGGCTTGCCTCTGTAGGCTCATTTGAATAGACCGTTGCGGCATTGTTCAGGTTTTCGGCCTCTGTTTTAAAAGAAGTATATGCAGGGACAATGATATTATCTGCCCAATTTAAAAGCATTGCGCCACGATCAAAATTATTGTTAGCCGGTGGCAAGTTTTCGTTCCCATTATCTTTTGAACACGCTACAATCAGCAGTCCGATACTAATAAAACTCCAAAGTTTCCAGTGTTTCATAACTATTTTTTTTAAATCAACCGATTTTTCCATCGGCGGTAAATCGGTTGATGTGGCTAATTCAATTTTTATTTAATTTGCGCTGGCAGCTTGCTCGACCGTGAAGTCAAATTTAGCGGCAATAGCTTCAGTAATACTGTCCAGTGTTGAAGGTTCAAGGTCCCAAAAACCATTGAGTCCATCCGCCAAGAGAGCAGATGTAAAACCATCAACTTCGCTTGTGCTAAAGAAGGAAGTATCTGTACTCTGGTTTCTAGTAAAACGCAAGCTAAAAACAAACCCATAACCCTCAGAAAGGTTTTGGAATGCGGCGCCAAAATCACCGTTTGCAAGCAAATTTTTTCCTTGTTGTAAATAGTATACCGCACGTATGGCAATTACCTCGGATATTTTTTGACGTATAATGGCAGCCTGGGTATCCCGTACTGTATAATCTTTTGCCACTATCGCGGCACGACCCAATTTGAATGCATCAAAAATATCGGCAGCAATGGTAGAAAAATCCGGGTCTGCGTTTACTGTGCCCAAATAATCATTCAAAAAACTATCATCGCCCCCAATGGTTACATTCGGGTTGGCTGCATCAACGGATGTTCCGTAGAGGTATCCATAGGCCTCGTCCCAATTATGTTCCATCGTGGTAAAGGTCTCTCCATCCTCTGTAATCCCATTGTCGTTGTCCGCAACTTTATTATCAGCATCAAGAACAGCTATGCTGAGATAGTTGTTAAGCATCTGATCTGCCATCAGCGCCCCAATAAGGCTTTTTGCAAACATTTGGTTGTACACAAGTCCTTTAGCGTTAACATACCGGGTTTTTGTCCCATCGGCAAGTTGACCGGCACTGCCAGCGACTGCTAGGACATCCTTGTTAGGGAATACCTCATTGACCTGACCGGAAATATAGCTATCGAATAGGTTTCTTATAGCTGCCGCTTCTGTGGTGTTTGCGCTAAAATAATCTTGGGACGCAGCCGTTTTACTGCGTACGTTTTTATCTGACGCATTTAAGGCAGCGTCTGAAAAATCTAGGTCCCCTTCCTGATGTGCATACATTGCCTGCAAGGATATCACAGTCGTGTTTTCGAAATCTGTAAAGGAATTAAGGATTTCTTCAGCCATTAAAATTCGGGTGGTCTGGCCACTAAAATCCACTGTGGATTGTCCATCTCTTTCGAAGGTGTAGTTTGAAGGCACCTCAATGTTTGAGGTTTCAGTAATCGGCTCATCATCAGAAGAACACGAAGCAAAAATAAGGCTTCCTATAATTGCGGTAAAAAACATTTTTTTCATCATTAAATTTATTTAGACTTAATATAAGTAAGTGATTATTTCAGCGACAAAAATAGAAATGAAATTTAAAAAAACAAACTTATTTAGAACAATTCTTAATAATAAATTTAAAACAGGTTTGTATTCGGCATTTTTCTAGAAATTAGATAATCTTTCATATAGATTTAGGAGAATATGTTGCATATGAAATCAAAATTATTTGTTAAATAAAGAAAATTTACTTGAAATTTTGTATTTTTGTAAAATTAATGAAGAAAATCTTTTTTAAAATATCAACATTCTCTATGGCACTGTTAGTGTTGTTGTCAAC
This sequence comes from Leeuwenhoekiella sp. A16, assembly GCF_047946675.1. GTDB lineage: Bacteria > Bacteroidota > Bacteroidia > Flavobacteriales > Flavobacteriaceae > Leeuwenhoekiella. Next base: position 1,162,282 of record NZ_CP172313.1, on the reverse strand, counting down.
CGTATCATTTACGGTAGATAGTCATTATTGTGGAGATATTTTTGTGGACTCTTCATTATTTGGTCACGCTCAAACTTGCGGTATGGATGTTCAACAGCAATCGCAGTCATCAGAGTGTGATATTTCTAAAAAAGATTGCTGTAGTGATGAACAAGTGATTGTTGAAGGGCAAGATACTTTAAAAACATCGTTCGACAAATTAGATAAAGACCAACAACTATTTGTTGCTGCTTTTATCCATACCTATATACACTTATTTTTCGAATCTCAAGAAGATTTAAATTCATACAGAGATTATACGCCTCCTCCCTTGGTCAGGGATATTCAAGTTTTAGACCAGACTTTCCTTATTTGATTTTTAAGTAATTAGAACTGTAGTCCTGCATTAATTTGTTTTGGACATTTCTGCTTGTTTGTCACTTTTAAACAAGATTTATAATTACTTAATAATCATTTCTATGCTGAATAAAAGCATCAAATTTCTAATAGAAAATAAATTAGTAGCTGTTTTACTATTAGCTTTGTTCGTCGGTTGGGGCGTTGTAAACGCACCTTTTAATTGGGAGACCGGTATTTTGCCTACTGACCCTGTAGCTGTGGATGCCATTCCCGATATTGGTGAAAACCAACAAATTGTTTTTACCAAATGGCAAGGGCGCTCGCCACAGGATATTGAAGACCAAATTACGTATCCACTTACAACTTCGCTTCTAGGTATTCCAGGCGTGAAAACTATTCGTAGTTCCTCTATGTTTGGGTTTTCCAGTATCTATATCATTTTTGAAGAAGATGTGGAGTTTTACTGGTCACGTAGTCGCATTCTCGAAAAACTCAATTCGCTTCCTTCCAACTTGCTGCCAGATGGCGTTAACCCAGCTTTGGGCCCTGATGCCACAGGTTTAGGACAAATATTCTGGTACACCCTAGAAGGTCGTGACAAGGATGGTAATGTAACCGGTGGTTGGGATTTACAGGAACTGCGTAGTATACAGGATTATTATGTGAAATACGGATTGTCATCGGCAAGTGGTGTTTCCGAAGTAGCGTCTATCGGCGGTTATGTTCAGGAATATCAAGTAGATGTGGACCCGGAGAAAATGCGCCAATACAATATTGGATTAAGTGCCATTGTCAAAGCCGTTAAGCAGAGCAACCAAGATATTGGTGCACAAACATTGGAAATCAATCAGGCCGAATATCTGGTTCGTGGTTTGGGCTATGTAAAATCCGTTGCAGATATTGAAAATGCCGTGGTCACTTCAGAGAATTTTACGTCTATCCGAATAAAAGACATCGCAACTGTTCATTTGGGACCGCAAACTCGTCGTGGTATTTTAGATAAAGAAGGTGCCGAAGTTGTTGGTGGTGTTGTGGTAGCGCGATATGGCGCCAACCCTATGGAAGTTATCAATAATGTAAAAGAGCAAATCGCTGAACTGTCATCTGGGCTTCCAACAAAAGTTCTGGCAGATGGCCGCACCTCACAAGTGACCATTGTCCCCTTTTACGACCGTACCCAGCTTATTCAAGAGACCCTACACACGCTTAATGAAGCACTCACGCTTGAAATCTTAATAACCATTCTGGTCATTATCGTAATGGTGTTCAACCTACGCGCATCCATCTTAATTTCAGGTTTGTTACCCGTTGCAGTATTAATGGTTTTCATTGCAATGAAACTTTTTGATGTAGATGCAAATATTGTAGCATTGTCAGGGATTGCCATTGCTATAGGTACAATGGTGGATGTGGGCGTTATACTGGCCGAAAATATGATTCGGCATTTGGAAGATGAAAAATTACGCTTTCGCGAAAGCGGAATCGAGTACACCACAAATGAAATCATCTACAATGCAACTGCTGAAGTTTCTGGTGCAATTTTAACGGCAGTATTAACAACCATTATCAGTTTTATTCCTGTATTCACTATGATAGGTGCTGAAGGAAAGTTGTTTCGTCCACTCGCATTTACAAAGACAATGGCGCTCACGGCGTCTTTGGTTATCGCCCTTTTCTTGATACCACCATTTGCCGCATTCCTTTTCAAAAAGAGTACTATTAGGGAGCACGCTAAATATATTATTAATGCTGTTCTCATCGTCCTTGGTATCACAGCCATCTTCTATGGTTATTGGTTGGGTATTATATTAATTGCCTATGGAATCGTTGCAATTTTGAGTGTACGCGATATTATCACGGCAAAAAGAGCCAATCTAATACATATCGTTATTTCTTGTATTGCTATTGTTTTCCTTCTAGCCGAATACTGGCGACCACTAGGTTTTGACCGCGGTATTATAATGAACTTGATTTTTGTTGCGATTATCTGTTTCGGATTACTGGGGGCGTTTTCAATTTTCCAAAAATATTACGACACTATATTACGTTGGGCACTTCAAAACCGATTACTGTTTTTAATAATTCCGACCACAGTGTTGATTTTAGGGGCCATAATAATGCGCAACACGGGTAAAGAATTTATGCCATCGCTCAACGAAGGCTCATTCCTGTTAATGCCAACATCCTTGCCACACGCAGGTGTTGAAGAAAACAAGCGTGTGTTACAGCAGCTTGATATGGCCGTAGCCAGTATTCCTGAAATCGAAACGGTAGTAGGTAAATCGGGTAGAACAGAATCTGCTCTTGACCCTGCGCCGCTCTCGATGTATGAAAATGTGATTCAGTATAAGTCTGAATATATGCGAAACAAGAATGGCGAGAGACAACGCTACCGCGTAAACGATGATGGTTTATTTGTTCTGAAAAATGATAAATTCATTATTAATCCAAATAATGAAATCGATGATGACGCTAATTATGAGGCCTCGCAACTAAAAACAAATGCAACCCATAACGATTTAATTGAAGACGGCAGCGGTGAATATTACCGAAACTGGCGGCCAGAAATCGACAGCCCAGACGATATCTGGAATGAGATTGTGAAAGTGACCAAATTTCCAGGGGTGACTTCTGCACCAAAACTACAACCTATCGAGACAAGGCTCGTAATGCTTCAAACAGGTATGCGTGCGCCTATGGGTATAAAAGTTAAAGGGCCAGACTTGAAAACAATAGAAGCTTTTGGTCTACAGCTCGAAGACATTTTAAAACAAGCTGAAGGTGTAAAAGAACAAGCTGTCTTTGCAGACCGTATTGTGGGCAAGCCCTATTTACTAATTGATATAAAACGAGACCAATTGGCACGCTATGGAATTTCCATAATGGATGTTCAGGAAGTACTTCAGGTAGCTGTGGGCGGTATGCCGCTTACTCAAACGGTAGAAGGTCGTGAGCGGTATGGAGTAAGAGTGCGCTATCCGCGTGAGTTGCGTGCAAACCCAGAAGATTTAAAAGATATTTATGTTCCGGTTGAGAAAGGAAGTCCGGTTCCACTGAGCGAATTGGTAGACATACGTTATGAACAAGGTCCACAGGTCATAAAAAGTGAGGACACCTTCTTGATAGGGTATGTACTGTTTGATAAACTCGATGGTTTTGCCGAAGTTGATGTGGTCGAAAATGCCCAAGCGCTCATTCAACAAAAAATAGACAATGGTGATTTGATTGTGCCACAAGGTATTAATTACCGTTTTACGGGTACGTATGAAAATCAGCTGCGCGCAGAAAAAACACTTTCCGTAGTTGTGCCTTTGGCATTGCTTATTATTTTCTTGATTCTGTATTTCCAGTTCCGTTCTGTTTCCACCTCGTTGATGGTATTTACAGGAATCGCAGTTGCCTTTGCAGGTGGCTTTATAATGATTTGGCTTTACGGTCAGGATTGGTTCTTCAATTTCAGCTTTTTTGGTGAGAATATGCGGGATTTGTTCAATATGAAAACCATCAATCTAAGTGTTGCTGTCTGGGTTGGCTTTATTGCGCTTTTTGGTATCGCAACAGATGATGGTGTAGTTATGGCTACCTACCTCACACAAACTTTTGACAGAGAGAATCCCAATGATAAAAAAGGAATCCGACTTGCCACATTAGAAGCTGCTGGAAAGCGAATTCGTCCGTGTTTGATGACTACTGTTACCACCGTGCTTGCACTCTTACCTGTACTTACTTCTACGGGAAAAGGAAGCGATATTATGATACCTATGGCAATCCCCATTTTCGGTGGGATGATTATAGATATTACATCCTACTTTTTAGTACCAGTATTATATAGCTGGAAAAAAGAGTACCAACTTAAACGAGCAAACAAATGAAAAATATAAAAATTATTACCTGTCTTTTGTTTGTTTCCGCTTTCGCGAAAGCGCAACAACTACAATCATACATTGAAGAGGCACAATCTAACAACCCCGAGATTCAAGCCTTTGAACTGCGCTATAACATCGCCGAAGAAAAAGTGAACGAAGCAAACTGGCTGCCTAATACTGAAGTGAGTGCTGGGTACTTTGTCAGTGAGCCCGAGACCCGTGTTGGGGCGCAGAGAGCACGTATTGGCTTTAAGCAAATGTTGCCTTGGTTCGGGACCATAACGGCAAGAGAAAATTATGCAGCCTCAATGGCTGAAGCTGAATATGTGGAAATCATAATTGCCAAAAGAAAACTGGCACTTTCTGTAGCTCAATCCTATTATCGTTTGTATGAAATACAAGCAAAGCAAAGGGTGCTCGATAAGAACATTAAATTATTAGAAACCTATGAGCGTCTTGCCCTTACATCGGTTGAAGTAGGCAAGGCATCTTCTGTTGACGTTTTGAGATTACAGATTCGTCAAAATGAATTGCAACAGCAAAAAGAGGTGCTCGAAGAGGAATTTGGGTCAGAACAAATCACCTTCAATAAGCTACTCAATCGTGATGGAACTATGATGGTTGATGTGGTCACATTAATGGAAATTCCAAGTGAAAACGCCGTATCTGGTAGAGATGCACTATCACTTAATCCTGAACTGCTTAAATATGATAAACTCTACGAATCTATAGCACAATCTGAATTGCTCAACCAGCGTGAGGCATTACCTATGTTTGGTTTTGGGGTTGATTATCTACCAGTGAGCGAGCGAGCGGATATGAATCCAATAGACAATGGAAAGGATATACTAATGCCTATGGTTTCAGTTTCCATTCCCATTTTTAATAATCGGTATAAATCTATTTCAAGGCAAAATGACTTGCGCCAACAAGAAATCGAGACTCAAAAAGCACAACGATTGAATGTTTTGGAATCCGCTTTCGCAAAAGCAATATCGCAACGCAACCAAGCACGAATAGCATATAATACACAAGAGAACAATCTGAAACAAGCAGAAGATGCTGAAGAAATTCTCATTAAAAACTATGAAACGGGCACCATTGATTTTAATGATGTGCTGGATATCCAAGAGTTACAGCTCAAATTTCAGTTAAATCAAGTGGAATCGATACAGAAGTATTACACACAATCTGCAATTGTTAATTACCTAATCAACTAACCGGATGGAAAAGAAATTATTTATAAAAAATATGGTGTGTAATCGCTGTATTAAAACAATCCAGAGTGATGTTGAAACATTAGGGATTCACTTAAAGCATATTGAATTGGGTTCTATTATTTACGAAGAGAAATCTATAGATGATTTTGAAAATATAAAAAATGTTTTAGAAAACAATGGTTTCGAAATTTTACTGGCGCAAGACCAGCAATTAGTAGAGCAAGTTAAAATTGAACTTATTAAATTATTACAAAAATTACCACTTCAATTAAATAAAACGCTGTCCAAGCATTTGGAAAGTAAATTAAACCTTGAGTACTCAAAAATCAGTAAAATATTTTCTGTTACGGAGCATATTACCATAGAAAAATACTTTATAAAACTCAAGATAGAAAGAGTGAAAGAGCTGATTCAATTACAAGAGGGTAATTTTACGGAGATAAGTCAGCTGCTTGATTACAGTAATGTAAATCATTTAAGTAGGCTGTTTAAAAGTGAAACTGGTATGAGTCTGACTAATTATAAGAATAATCAAAAAAGTATTAGAAACCCTTTAGATCAAATAAGGTAGATAACAACCATAATTATGACACAAACTTCTCATAATCAATATTAATTTTAAAAAAAGTAATCTTATGAAAAAAATAAGCTATGCATTTATTCTTTTGTTACTGTGTACCTATACAGCATCTGCACAGTCCGTGGAAGGTAATGTCGATAATCTACCCGTTCACGAATACACGTTGACCCTAAAGGAAGAAATGGTTAATAAAGCCGGTAAAGAAGTAAAAGGGATGACCGTCAACGGAGGTATTCCAGGGCCAACGCTCGAATTTACCGAAGGGGAGTACGCAGTAATCTATGTAAAAAATGAAATGAGCGTGGAGACATCCATCCATTGGCACGGCTTGTTGTTGCCCAATTTTTATGATGGGGTACCCTACCTTTCTACACCGCCCATAGAACCCGGTAAAACACTAAAATATGAATTCGCAATAAAGCAAAACGGCACCTATTGGTACCATTCCCATACAATGTTGCAGGAACAGAGCGGTGTTTACGGCTCAATTGTAATACAGCCCAAAGAAAAAACCTTGGAGTATGATAAAGAGCAGGTTTTGGTACTATCTGACTGGACCAACGAAAAACCGCGGGATGTACTTCGGTTTTTAAAGCGAGGTACAGAATGGTACAATATAAGAAAAGGAACAGCTACGCCGCTTAACCAAGTAATTGCAAGGGGCGCATTTGGGGCGCAATTAAATTTTTGGAGACAGCGTATGGAAAGTGCAGATGTGGCAGATGTGTATTACCCAGCGTTCTTAATTAATGGAGAAGAAAAAGTGGAGTACCCCGAGTTTAAACCTGGCGAAAAAGTGCGCCTTCGCATTATAGACGGCTCTGCTTCTACTTCGTTCTGGATGGCCTTTGGCGGCCCTGACCCTTTGCTTGTCTCGGCAGACGGTAAAGATGTAGTACCGGTTAAGCATAACAAGACATTTATAGGGGTCGCTGAAACCTATGATTTTATCGTAACCATACCGGAGAACGGCAAACTGGAATATAAAATTATGGCCCAAGACGGCTCTGGTACCGCAACGGCATACCTAGGCCAAGGACCTATTGTTGCTGCACCCGATGTATCCAAACCTGATAAAATAGGGATGATGCAACAAATGGCCAAAATGAAAATGAAAATGGGTGCACCCGCTTTAAAGTTCCGACCAGGCAAAGATGAGCGTTACGAGATGAAAGAAAAATGGGGAATGCAGATGGAAGGAATGAAAGATATGGATATGGGTACAATGAATATGGACAAGTCCAATATGAAGGGTATGGAAATGAAGAAGCATAAAATGGACGAAATGCAAATGGATATGAAAAAGGATTCAATGCAGATGGACCATTCCAAAATGGCAGGGATGGACACAAAAATGGATACCAAAATGAAAAAGGCCTCTCAAATGGATGATATGAAAATGGACGAAGCAGATGGAATGCAGGGAATGAATATGTTTTCAGAGTATAACTATGACTACTTGAAATCGCCGGAGAAGACCAATTATGACCCAGATGTTCCTGTAACGGATATCCTATTAAACCTTACCGGGAATATGCAGCGCTATATCTGGAGTTTGAATGGGGTTCCTCTATCTGAAGCAGATAAAATAAAAATCAAGGGAGACGAAGTAACTAGGATTACCTTCAATAACCTGACTATGATGCACCACCCAATGCACCTACACGGTCATTTTTTTAGGGTCATTAACGAAAATGGGGAATACTCACCCTTAAAACACACAGTCAATGTTCCACCAATGAAACAAGTTACCATTGAATTTTATGGTGATGAATATGGCGATTGGTTTTTCCATTGTCATATTCTATACCATATGATGGGAGGTATGGCGCGTATTGTAAGTTATGATACCCCTAGGGATCCAAGGTTGAAGGAATATCCCGTATCTAAACTTATTGACGAGACCGACCAGTTCTATTCCTACGGAATGATAGATGCCGCATCACATATGACCACTTTGAACCTTATATCTTCAAATATCCGAAACCAATTCAGTTTGAGGGGCGAATATGGTTGGAACAGGAATATGGAGGTTGAAGCTGCCTACGATAGATACCTCTATGATTATCTAACCGTTTTTGGCGGTGTAAATGTCGAGAACGAAATGGAGGATAGCCTTGAAGAAATAACAACAACAGCTATAGCAGGGATACGATACCTTACGCCCTACTTATTTACGTTGGATGTGAGGATGGATAGTAAGCTACGCCCGCAGATTAGCTTAAGCCGTGCTATTACCATTTTCCCTAGAACTATTGTTTTTGGGATGTACGAGTACCAAGCAGATTTTGGGTGGGTAGATGACCTGCCTCAAGGAGATAATTTCAAAAAAGAGATTACTTGGAGTACGGGTGTTGAATATCTTTTATCCAAAAATTTCTCATTGATGGGAAGTTATGATAACCGTTTTGGTGCAGGTGGAGGATTATCACTAAGATTTTAATGACTAAAAAATAAAACGATGGACTACAATTGGGATTTCTTAACCATTTTCGGTGTTATTATTCTAGGTGTTTTCATCTATGCAGGAGGAAAGAAAATAAAGCGGACTAAAAGTTCAAAGGCTATGGATGTCCTTGATGAAAGGTACGCTAAAGGAGAGATAACCAAAGAGGAGTATGAAGAAATTAAGCAGGCTATAGGCTCAAAGAAATAAAAAAAAGAAGCAATCCAAAAATCTGTTAGACATAGCACTATGTAAAAAAAAATTAAGCTGTGTAAACAGGTATAACAATAAATTAAAATCAAATATTAACTATTAAAATCGAAATTAAAATGAAAAAATTAAAAATGACCGTCGGTATTTTAGTAATGACCTTAACCCTTACGGCTATATCCTGTAAGGACGGAAAAAAAGATGAACCAGCTGCACCTATGAGCAATGAGATGTACCAAGAGTCTATGGATGACAAAGATGATATGGCAATGAGTGACAACCAAGACGCAAAAGCAGAAGCAATCCTGAAAGATTATTTCAACTTGAAAGATGCACTTGTAGGCGATGACAATGATAAGGCAAAAGAATTGGGAGCAACGCTTGCAAGTACTTTTGGAAATTTTGATGCATCCAGCTATTCAGATAGTGAGCAACAGGAACTCAAGGATATTATGGAAGATGCCACAGAACACGCAGAACATATTTCAGAAAGTGATATAGCACACCAGCGAGAACATTTTAAAATCATAAGTAAGGATGTAACAGATATGGTTGCTATAACCGGTACAGAAAACACCTTGTATCAACTATTCTGCCCAATGTATGATGGAGGTAGTAATTGGTTAAGTATGAGCAAGGACGTTAAGAATCCTTATTATGGAAGTAAAATGTTGACCTGTGGTGAAATGCAAAAGGAAATCAATTAAATGAAAATTTTAAAAATCATAGCAATAATAGCACTGGTAGGGTTTGTGGGGATTCAATTTATTCCCACGGAACGCAATCAAAGTTATACGGTTCCCGAAACTGATTTTATGTTGGTACATAATGTTCCTGAAACTATTCAGAAAAAATTACAGGTATCCTGCTATGATTGTCACAGTAACAATACGCAATATCCTTGGTATAATAAGATTCAACCCGCTGCTTGGTTTTTGGAAGACCACATTAAAGAAGGCAAGGCCGAACTTAATTTTAACGAATGGGATTCGCTTTCAAGCCGAAGAAAATCAAGTAAACTTCGATCAATTATCAAACAGATAGAAAGCGGAGAAATGCCTTTGGATTCTTACACTTTGATACATAAAGATGCTAAGTTTTCTGAAGCGGAGGCAGAAGAATTAATCAATTTTATCACACAATTAAAAGATAGTTTATAAACAATAATTTAAAAATAATAAAAATGAAAAATTTAAAAATGAGTATAGCAGTAATGCTATTGTTAGCAGTTTCTTTTACCAACGCCCAGGAAAAAGAAAAAATGAACCACAAGCACGGTGAAATGGAAATGGATCATAGTAAAATGAAAATGGACAAAATGAATCCAGCGGCAGAAACGGTTCTTGCCGATTATTTTATGTTGAAAGATGCTTTGGTAGGCGATGACACCAAGAAAGCGGCACAATCAGGTTCTAAATTGGTAGCCTCTCTTAAAAAATTCGATAAGAGTAGTTACTCAAAAGAACAACAAAAAGAGCTGGCCGATATCATAGAAGATGCTACCGAGCACGCAGAACATATTTCTGAAAGTGCGATAGACCACCAACGCGAGCACTTTAAAACGTTAAGTAAGGATATTACTGATATGGTAGCTATTACGGGTACAAAAAGCACGTTATATGAACAATTTTGCCCAATGTACGATAAAGGAAGTGCTTGGTTAAGTACAAGTAATGAAGTAAAAAACCCCTACTATGGCAGCAAAATGCTTAAATGTGGGAAAGTTCAAAAGACAATTCAGTAAAGTTGTAATCCTTTTGACCAAAATCAAGAGAATTAAGCAACCAACAATAATCAAAGATGAGGACTAAAATAATCAAACTCTTTTTGCGACTTGCAATATCAATCGGATTTTTATCGGCAGTAGCTGATAGATTTGGATTGTGGAACAAAGATGTTTCTGTGTGGGGGAATTGGGATAATTTTCTTAACTACACACAACAGATAAATCCTTGGATTCCGGACTCATTAATTTCAACAATCGGAATTATTGCAACCGCAGCTGAAATTATTTTTGCATTCTTCTTGATAATTGGATTTAAAACAGAATTGTTCGCAAAATGGAGTGGATTTTTACTGCTACTATTTGCGCTTTCAATGACATTTTCCACTGGAATAAAAGGAGCATTAGACTTTTCAGTCTTTACAGCTTCTGCTGGAGCTTTTGCGTTAAGCCTAATGAAAGAAAAGTATATGGAATTGGACAGCCTAATTGCAAAAGGAAATAATTGAGTGTAAATAAACAAAGTAAGAAACCGATAATATGGTAGTAGGAAGTTTAAATATGGCAAAATACAAAAGACTATTCAATAGGTAATCCCTTCCCTAAGCATCTTTTGTTGCTCTGGTTTATTAGTTAACAGAAGTAAATAAGATGTCTGGGATATCTTGGGTAGTCATTAAGTCCTGTCGTGGGAAGGAAAACAATGTTGATGGTTAGTGTTAATTCCTTCCCAGGTCAGGCAAAAATTTAAGTCCTAATAAGAGAGAGGGCACATACTTTTGGTTGGTTAGTGAAGCCCTTTCTCTTAATTAGGCACAAATAAAATAGTATGAAATGAGCCATACAAAAAAGTTGATAACAAGCGAAATGTTGATTGGCCAATTACATCTGATAATTAAAAATAAATAAATATCAACAGATGAAAGATTGTTGTAAAACCGGTAGCGAAACCAAACAAAAGAGAAGTGGCTTCAAAAAATGGTTCAATTATACCATTTATGCCATTATAGCCATTATTGTGATAGGTGTATTGATCTTGCAATTAACAGGTGATTAATTTAAAACTATATAAAATGAAATCTAAAAAAATAATTTTCACCGTATTGATGTTAGCCTTGTTTGGAGGTTTTTCGACGGTATTTGCTGATAGTAATTTTATTGTTTCTGAAACTAAAACCGACATCAAGGATGAGAAATCACTTTCTATTTTTGAAACAAGCAGTCCAATTTCTGTCTCACAAGACCATACTGAAGCCGGTTTGGACGATTTCCCTAATCTGCATCCATTAGTTGTACACTTCCCGATTGTACTGCTTTTATTGGCAGTTTTGTTACAGCTCATCCAGCTGTTCGTTTTAAATCGCACACTGGATTGGGTCATTTTACTAACAGTAGGATTCGGATTTATCGGAGCTTACGTAGCAGGTACACTGGTGCACCCACATACCGAAGGACTTACAGAAACCGCAAAAAAGGTCTTGGAACTGCACGACAAATATGCAGATTGGACTTTATGGGCAAGTGCTTTGGCAGCCCTATTAAAAATAGTAAGCCTCTTCTGGTACAAATTAAAGCGAGGTTTTGAAATTGGGGTATTTGTAGTTATGGCTTTTGCAGGATATTCAGTAGCACAGGCAGGACACTATGGTTCACAGCTCGTGCATATTGAAGGAGTTGGCCCACAGGGGAAATATCTTGGTAACGAAAACGAAGAAGGTCACGGAGAAAGTGATGAACATTCACATTAATACTGAAAAATGAGAAAAGGATTTATTATAACCGCTATATTTTTAGTTGCTGCATATATCGTTATGGTATTTTGGCATCCCCATTTGTGGTGGATTGGATTGATTATCCTTCCTTTACTCGTTCTCGGTCTTGTGGACTATTTTCAAGAATCAAATAATATTAGGAGAACCTACCCTTTGCTTGGTAGAATCACAAATCTTCTTGAGGAGCAACGCCACGTTATTCAGGAAACATTATTGCTCAACCGTACCGAAGGGCAACCCTTTACTTTAATTCAAAAGGAAATTGTCTATAAAAGAGCTGCCGATGCGCTTATAAATCAACCTTTTGGAACACAGATTCCGTATGACAAAGTGGGGCGCGAGTGGTTTACCCATTCCACATATCCTGCAAAACAAATCAATGACGACTTTAGAGTTCTTATAGGAAGTTCCCACTGCTTAAAACCTTACTCTGCCAGCATTCTCAACCTTGCGGGAATGAGTTTTGGTTCCATAAGCAAAAATGCTACCCTTGCTTTTAACGGTGGTGCGAAAATAGCAGGTTTTGCTCAAAACACCGGCGAAGGTGGCTTTACACCCTATCATCAAGAATACGGTGCAGATATTATCTTTCAGTTTGGAACAGGCTATTTTGGATGTCGTGATGCAGAAGGAAATTTTGACGCCAAAAAATTCGCCGATATCGCAACCAACGATGTAGTGAAAATGATTGAAATAAAAATATCGCAAGGTGCCAAACCTGGCTTTGGGGCAATTTTGCCGGCAAAGAAGAACACAAAGGAAATTGCCAAATTCAGGGATGTGGAGCAGGGAACGGAAATTCATTCCCCAGCCTTTCATTCGGCATTCGACAATGACGTTGAAATGCTACGCTTCATTAGAAAATTGAGAAAACTCTCTAAAGGAAAACCTGTGGGAATAAAGCTGTGCATTGGTCAACAAGATGAGTTTGAAAGAATGGTTCAAACCTTTGCCGAAAAGCAAAATTGCCCAGACTTTATAGCCATTGACGGTGCCGAAGGTGGCTCTGGTGCTGCCCATATGGAATCCTTACATTGGGCCGGTATGCCAATAATTGAAGCCATCCATTTCGCAAACGGCATTCTTAAAAAGTATGGGTTGCGAGATGAAATTAAAGTAATGGCAGCTGGTAAAATTATATCCGCTTTTGATATCTATAGAATGATGGCGCTCGGCGCAGATGCCTGTTATAGCGCAAGAGGGATGATGTTTGCCTTGGGCTGTGTGCAATCGCTAAAATGCAATTTGGATACCTGCCCTACGGGAATTACCACAATGGTGCCTTCCCGAGTTGCATCCATTGTTGTAAAAGATAAAAAAACCAAAGTTGCCAACTATCATAAAAATACCATCGAAGGTTTTAAGGAACTGCTAAAATCAATGGGTATTGAAAATAGAAAGGGTATCGACAAAAAGTATATTGTCCGCCGAATCAATGAGAATGAGACCAAGACATATCAAGAGTTATACTCAAATGGATTGAATGGTCGAAAAATAAAAAGTAATGGGTAAAAACTTAATTTATTTGTTAATAATACTGTTGTTTTCAAGCAATGTATCTATAAAGGCCCAAAATTATATAGTAAAGGAAGGAACCGCATCCTTTAAGGCAAAAATGCCACTTAATTCCTATATCGGCAAATCTGATGATTTACAGGGCACCATAGGTTTTAAGGACGGCACGTTGACCTTTTCGGTTCCTGTAAAATCCATAAAGACAGATAATGAAAAACGGGATGGACATATGTATGATCTGGTAAAAGCGGAAAAAAAACCCAATGTTGTTTTTGAAGGAAAATTTATGGACGATTTTAATTTTGAAGAAAAAGCGACACAAACGCTCAACGCAAAGGGAGATTTCACCCTTGCCGGAGTTACTCGGGAAATAACCATTCCTATTGAGTTGAAACTTGTTTCAGAAGATACAATTCAATTAACAGCTTCTTGGTCTTTATTGATTACCGATTATAATTTGGAACGCCCAAGTTTGGTATTTATAAAAGTTAATGACAAGCACGACTTGAGTGTGGATGCAATACTTACGAAGAAATAAAATAGATTGTTGAATTAAATAAATGGATTATGAGAACATTAATAAAATTGGCAGTCTGCCTTTTAATAAGCATTACCGCAGTAAGTTGTTCGGTCACTTCTTCGGCCATCGTTACCGATTATGACCAAGAAGCACAGTTTGGAACCTACAAAACCTTTTACTGGTCCGATGATTTTCAAATGGACAGCGACAAGGAAAACGAACCGTTATTTTTCAACACATTGATAAAGAAACGGTTAAAAGGCGCCATTCAGGAACAAATGGAAAATAAAGGCTACGTCTTGAATAAGAGCAATCCTGATTTATTGGTAGATTCCCGTATCGTTGTACAGACAAGAGATATAAACACAGGTGGTGGCTACCCTTATTTTCCTTCTTATGGTCACGGTTATGGTCATTTCGGGTCTTACGGTTATGGATATTATGGCGGTTACCAATCATCTCAAGAACACAAAGAAGGTGGCGTTGTCATAGAACTTATAGATATGAAACGCCGTCAATTAGTCTGGCAAGGATTTGCGCCAGATGTGCTGCACGCAAATACCACCGACAAGCAAAAGGAAATTAAGGAGGCGGTGGCAAAAATATTTGCAAAATATCAATATGGGAATACTGTAAAAAACTGAGCTTAAAATGATATAAAAAGATATCAAGAAAAAAAGCCCTAATTAGGGAAGGGTCAATGTTGATGGTTGGTTTTAGTCCCCCCTTGTTAGGCACTAGAAATTTTGTGAAAGAAAATCTTATTGTAAATACTGGATTTTCAGGATGTATATTTTTATGGAGTGGCCACTAGAGTTTCATCTATCCTTTCAAGGCATCAATACTTATTTATTGGTGTTGCAATGATATAACTAATATTAATGTATTAAAAAAATCAATAGTGAAAGAAACTATAAATGATATATCAAACGGCAATGGGTTTTATGGACAGCTCTTTAAAAAAGTATTGCTTACCGCAACGGCGGTTATCGCTATATCACTGAGTTATATATTTTGGGCACAAGCAGATGATAATGGCCTATGGCGACCTATTTTAATTGTGGCTTTGGCTCTAATCAAGACCATTTTTATCGTTCGGCTTACGTTCATACAATTGGCTAAAATAATAGGCGAAAGCCATCAGCTTGCGCACGTCCTAACTTTATTTGCGGTGTTGATTGTTTTGATTGTTTTTTCATTCACGACTGATTATCACGCGTTATATATTTTGAATTCTGAAAATTTCAAAGAGAGTACTTCGCTCAATGGTTCATTCTTCTTGCAATTTTTTGAATTTATCTATTTCAGCTTGATAACTTTTTCCTCGGTTGGATATGGCGATATTGTACCAATTTCAATTGCGGGAAAAACGCTGGTAATGATGGAAATTTTCTTGAGCTTTTTGGTACTTGTCTTTGGCATTGCAAATATTAATAGAATACACGTTGATAATAAATAACCTTTAAAAACTAAAATTATGAAAACAATTAAAACAATTGCACTCGTAACAATTCTCATTGCTACTTTCAGCTTATCCAACGCACAGGAAACAAAAGCAAAGACGGATACGGAAGCGGTTATTGCTGTGATGAAAACCTACAAGGATGCCATTCAAAATTTGACAACTGAAGGCACGTTCAATTTATTTGCAGAAGATTCTGAAGTATTTGAATCCGGTGGAGTCGAAGGCACGTATGCACATTACATTGAGCATCATCTTGGACCAGAATTAGGCGAATTTAAAAGTTTTACCTTTTCTGATTATGAAATCGATGCCAAAGTAGATGCGCCCTATGCTTTTACTACTGAAACCTACATTTATACCATAGTGCTTAACCCAAATGAAAAAGGTGAAACACGAACGATTCGCAAAAAAGGCGTGGCAACGTCTATCCTAAAAAAGATGGGTGGCGAATGGAAAATCATCAAAACACATACCTCTTCAAGAAACACGAAATAACAGCAACAATGAGCAATTTTCCTCAAATAATCCATCAATATAAAACCGACTCGGAAAGTGTTTACAATACTTGGTTTGTTGACAATGACCAGAGATTGAAGGCGTTTAGAACCATCCGTAGAGGCGTTTTGCAGGTGATTGAGGACATTAAAAACAAAACCTTCCCAAACGATTTTAAGGAAAGCAGTCTGGAATTTGTGTTGGGCAGCATTGCAGAGCAAAAGCAAGTTTTTGCGGGTGTGGCGCATCCTTTTTATTGGAAGCCGAAACTGCGCATTCCTGATATCTATGAAAATCAGGACAATAAAATAGCTTTTGGTCAATTTTTGGAAAACTGTATTAATGCCAAAACGGAAGAACAGGTCGTAAGGGAAATCGTAAAGTTGGATGCACTCAAAGTAAAAGGCCTCGGCCCAGCGGTAGCAAGTATTTTATATTTTTTGCATCCCACTTGGTTTCCACCATTTAATACGGCCATACTAAATGGGTTTAATTTTCTGTTCAAGGATAAAAAGAAATTGGGAAGTTGGACGGAGTATCTGAAAATCAGGGAAATCTTGATAGAAACCAATACTAAAAACAAAACGGAACTGTCAAACGATTTAGGCGCAATTGCAGGATTGTGTTTCGAGATTGGCACCCAAAAAATGCTCATAGGTAACGACGAATATTTAAGTGAGGCCGAACGGGTCAAATTTGAAAAAAACATCGTAAAACGGCAAAGGGAAATTCAGGAAGAAAAGCAGGAAGAGAAACTTCACGACGAAATGCAATACCATTTATTGAAAATCGGCATTTCACTTGGTTTTGACGTTACACCTGCCAGCAACGATAAAAGTAAATCTTTTGGCGGTCAAAGTTTTTCGTTCATTTCAATGAAAACATTTCCAGCGCTTCCTTGCGATAAGGAAACCCAAACCACCATTAAACTCATTGATGTGCTTTGGTTTGAAAAGGGAACCAATAATATAGTAGCCGCTTTTGAGGTTGAAAAAAGCACCAGTATCTATTCAGGAATTTTAAGACTGTCCGATTTATATTTCAGCATTTCCGATGGCGATGAGGTTTTTTATATCATCATTCCAAACCATCGTGAAAAAGACGTCATACATCAATTGAATCGACCTGTAATCAAAAATTCCAAGATGCATATAAAGTATATTTTGTTTTCTGAATTGAGGATGCATTGCGATGCGATTTGCAAATTTGGTACAGACCTTACAATTATGGAAAAAATAGCAAAATCAGTTTGATTTGAAATTGGCAATTGCGGATTATGGTTATACTTACTTTATATAGAAAACAATTAGCAACAATAAACATTATGAAAACTAAACTATTGATGTTCGCAGTTCTTTTAATAACATATTTCGAGGTTTCGGCTCAAAAAATATATAGAACCGATGATGGCCATATTGAGATGATGACTTTGGTGGACGGTAAGACTATCAAGGCAGAAAGCCATAGTCTGGCACTATATCTTGATTACAATTCTAAAGTAGTAAATGGTGTTCTAGACCTTAAAACTTTAGTAACAGACCTTCCTGAATTAAATGCCATTATACAAGAAGGGGAAGCACCTGCAATTCTTCGGTTTACAGGTACTATTCCATCCGTTGATTTTTTATCAAAACGGCACGACCCTATCAATTTTAATTGGCTGGTTGATGTTTTATATCAAGGGGAAACCTATAAATCACAGTTTAAAGCAACCATTACCCATATAGAACAGGGCATAAATATGTCTTGTCTGATAAGTGCAACGGGACAGGTTTTGGTTTCAGATACGGGGTTAGATTCTTTAATGCAAGGTTTGGATAAAACAATAAATGTGCAATTTGCACAATTGGTGCTGAAATTGGAATAACTATGTGTTTTCTATATTCAAAAAGAATGATAAGAGTATTTATGATATTTAAAACAGGCCAAGAGAACATAAAATAAGTCCTGATGTGGGAAGGGAATGGAAAATTTTTCATTGTTGATTAGTTAAAACTCCTTCCCAAGTCGGGCACTATTATAATATGAAAAGCTACGATACACTTTCTGAAACTATGGCTCATTTACAGGCTAAAGGCTACACTGTTGATTTCAATTTGAAAGAGAAACATCTGGAATGTAATGCTCTAAAGTTGAAATTCCATCCAGAAGATTTTGAGGTGGACGAGATGCATCGTTTTGAAGGAATGAGTAGCACAGATGACAATAGTGTACTATATGCCATTTCTTCCAAAAATGGAATAAAAGGCTTATTGGTGGATGCTTATGGGGTTTACTCTGAAAATATTTCTGAGGCAATCCGAAAAAAATTAAGGTAATTTGAAACATATATATAACATATAAAAAGTGACCCGCAACCAATATTGTAATCAGATTAAATAGAAATTTCGAGATGAAACCATTAAAAATAAATACCCAAAAGCTCTCATTATTAGGCTCTGTATCTTTAGGTACAGGCGTAATGATTGGTGCAGGTATTTTTGTTTTAATGGGGCAGATAGCCGAATTAGTCGGCGATTTATTTCCTATTGCTTTTATCGCAGGCGCAGTTGTAGTAGGCTTTAGCTCCTATTCGTATGTTAAATTTTCAAACGCCTATCCTTCTTCTGGAGGTGTTGCTAAATTTTTGACAAAGGCCTATTTACCAGGTACACTTGCTGGTTCATTTTCTTTGCTGATGTATGTATCAATGGTTGTCTCAGAAAGTTTAGTGGCAGGTACTTTTGGGGCGTATGCGTTACGACTGTTTCCGCAAGGATATGAAGGTTATGCATCTGCATTGGGTGTATTGCTTATTGTTGCTGCATATATCATCAATATTTCGGGTAACAAGATTATTGAGACTACCGCTACCATTACTGCAATTATTAAAGTAGTGGGTATTGCAGTTCTTGCTATATCAGGATTGGTTATTTCTGGTTTACCCACAATCACAGGTACTTATAGTGCTGCCAATGGCCAATCCCTGCCTGAAGGTTTTGGATTTATTGCCGCATTGGCCTTGTCTATCCTTGCATACAAAGGATTTACGACCATTACCAATCAAGGTGGCGATATAAAAAATCCTCATAAAAATGTAGGGCGTTCCATAATTATATCAATAATCGTTTGTACGGTTATCTATGTTGTTTTGGCATTATCGGTTGCTGGCGGATTGAGTATTGAAGAAATTATAATAGCAAAAGATTATGCTCTCGCAGCAGCAGCAAAACCTCTATTTGGCGAATGGGGTTCAACGCTAACTATTTTACTAGCCATTGTTGCAACAGTTTCCGGTGTAATTGCCAGCGTATATTCTGCCTCGCGAATGTTGGGTATGTTAAGCAATATGAAACAAGTTCCTGATATGAACAGAATGAAGCAACTTAAAAATCCTTCGCTGATTTTTACTGTTTCTTTAGCGATACTTTTGACTGTTTTGTTCGATTTAACTCGCATAGCTTCCATTGGTGCTATTTTCTATTTGATAATGGACATTGCTATTCATTGGGGACTTTTTAAATATTTGAAAAAGGAAGTAAAATTCAACCCGATTATTCCAATAATTGCCATACTGTTGGATGTTGTTATTTTGGCAGCATTTATCTATTTAAAATATGTAAACGACCCATTTGTACTAATAGTTGCTGCAATTGGTATTGCCCTCATTTTTCTTTCTCAATTTATTTTTATGAAATCGCATACAGATAAAGACGGAAATATGAATATGGGAATGGAAAACAGTGAAAAAGAACAAATGAAAATGTAAAAATAACAGATACTATGAAACACACCTATAAAATACACGGAATGACCTGCAATGGTTGTCGAAATCACGTAGAAGGAACACTTTCCAAAGTGAAAGGTGTCTCAAAGGCTACTGTGAATTTAGCAAAAGCTGAAGCTACCATTGAAATGGAATCACATATTCCTATTGAGAAATTCCAAGATGCCCTTAAAAAAGAAGGTGGTACTTATTCTATCCACAAATCTGGAGAGCGACATCATCAAAACGATACCGCCGGAGTTGATGCTGAGCGTAGTCGAAGTACGAAAGCAAAAAATGAAAAACCTAAAGGTAAAGGAACTGGCACTTTTTACTGTCCGATGCATTGTGAGGGAGACAAAACATATGAAAAAACTGGAGACTGTCCTGTCTGCGGAATGGATTTAGTTGAAGAGCAAAATTTATCTGCAAAAACTTCTGAACAATGGACTTGCCCAATGCACCCGGAAATTGTAAAAGATGAACCTGGAGCCTGCCCAATCTGTGGGATGGACTTAGTCCCAATGGAAGCAGATAGTTCAGCCGAAGAAAAGACCTATAACAAATTACTCAAGAAATTCTGGATTGCAGTCGCCTTTACCTTACCTATTTTCTTAATCGCAATGAGCGATATGATTCCGAATAATCCGTTATATACGGTAATGAAGCAAAAAAACTGGAACTGGATTCAGCTTGCACTTTCAATTCCTGTGGTGTTTTATGCTACGTGGATGTTCTTTGAACGTGCCTATAAAAGCATCAAAACCTGGAACCTCAATATGTTTACCCTAATCGGCATTGGTGCTGGCGCAGCGTGGTTATTCAGCGTATTCGGTATGCTTTTTCCCGATTTTTTCCCGGCACAGTTCAAAACAGAATCTGGTGCCGTTCACGTATATTATGAAGTATCCACTATTATTTTGACCTTGGTGCTCTTGGGTCAGGTTTTGGAAGCACGTGCCCACGGCAAAACCAATTCAGCAATAAAGGAATTGCTAAAGCTCGCGCCAAACAAGGCCATACTAGTCAAAGATGGCAAGGAAGAAGAGGTTACGATTGATAGCATTAAATTGGGCGATATCCTACGGGTGAAACCAGGCGAAAAAATTCCAGTTGATGGCGTGATTTCCGAAGGTAGTACAACGGTCGATGAATCTATGATTACAGGCGAACCTATTCCCGTAAACAAAGCGGCAAATGACAAAGTTACCAGTGGCACCATCAACGGCAACCAATCTTTTTTGATGAAAGCCGAAAAGGTGGGTGCAGATACCCTACTGTCCCAAATTATCCAAATGGTCAATAATGCCAGTCGCAGTCGTGCACCAATCCAAAAATTGGCGGATACCGTCTCGGGATATTTTGTACCCATAGTTGTCCTTATTTCCATTATCACATTTGTGGTTTGGGCTATTTTTGGTCCGGAACCCGTCTATGTTTATGCCTTTGTAAATGCAATTGCAGTATTGATTATCGCCTGTCCCTGTGCCTTGGGCTTGGCAACACCAATGTCCATTATGGTCGGTGTTGGTAAGGGCGCACAAAATGGTGTGCTCATAAAAAATGCCGAAGCTTTGGAAAAAATGGACAAGGTGGATACACTTATTATCGATAAAACAGGAACCATAACAGAAGGCAAACCAACGGTTGAAAAAGTCGGAGCCTTCGGAACTAATTTTTCAGAAAAAGAAGTGCTTCAATACATCGTTTCCCTAAACAGCAAAAGCGAGCATCCGCTTGCCGAAGCAACTGTAAAATATGGTAAAGAAAAGAATGTTGAGTTTTTGAGCGCTGAAAAGTTTAGCGCAGTTACCGGAAAAGGTGTTGAAGGAAACATCAACGGGAAAAAAGTGGATTTAGGGAATTCCAAAATGATGGCATACGCCAAGGCTGAATTAACTTCGGAAATGGAAACCGAAGCACAAAGTTTTCAAAAGCAAGGAAAAACAGTTTCATACCTATCCATCGATTCAAAAGTTGTGGGATATGTTGTCATTGGCGACAAAATAAAGGCGACCAGCGCCAAAGCGATCAAAGCACTTCAAGACAAAGGTATCGCAGTAATAATGCTTACTGGCGACAATCACGATACTGCCCAAGCGGTCGCAAAAGAATTAAATCTTGCTGATTTTAAAGCAGGAATGTTGCCCGAAAACAAACTTCAGGAAGTAGAAAAATTACAGAACAGCGGAAAAGTTGTAGCAATGGCAGGCGACGGCATCAATGATGCGCCAGCCTTGGCAAAAAGTGATGTTGGTATCGCAATGGGAACAGGAACAGATGTTGCCATTGAAAGTGCAATGATAACCTTGGTAAAAGGCGATTTGCACGGTATTGTCAAGGCACGGGAATTGAGCGACGGTGTAATGCGTAACATCAAGCAAAACCTATTTTGGGCTTTAGGATATAACATTTTAGGAATCCCAATCGCAGCAGGTGTTTTGTTCCCTATTTTCGGGTTGTTATTATCACCAATGATAGCGGCTTTGGCAATGAGCTTTAGTTCAGTTTCCGTTATTATGAACGCTTTGCGGTTACGTTCGTTAAAACTTTAAAGATGGTGAAAAGGAAAACCGCACTAAAAATACGAAAGACCCACAGATATTTGGGGCTCTTTTTGGGGGTACAGTTCCTGTTTTGGACCATTAGCGGAATGTATTTCAGTTGGACAAACATAGACGACATTCACGGTGACCAATTCTGTAATTTAGATTACGTGCCCAAAGCCTTTGATGATTTAATAAGTCCTTCACAAATAAACAATCCTGAAGGCATTGGAAGTATCGAAATTAGGGACATCAACAACGAGCCTTATTACTGGATAAACAATCAAAAATTGTACAGTGCAAAAACTGGGAAAGCAAAAAAAAATATTACGGAAGAAGAGGCCTTGTCTGTTGCCAAAAACTATATGAAAGATGGTTTGAAAGTCGCCAACATCGAAAAAATAACCGAAGTGGACGACTATCACGAATATCGGGAAAAGCTATTGCCAGCCTATGTTATTTCATATGATACCGATGAAGCTCTTAATGCTTATGTTTCGGTAACAGACGGAAAATTCCAGACTGTAAGGCATCGAGCGTGGCGTTGGTTCGACTTTTTATGGATGACCCACACAATGGATTATGACACGCGCGACAATTTCAATACCATTGTATTAAGGGCGTTTTCGCTCTTGGGATTGATTACGGTGTTAAGCGGATTCCTGCTGTGGTACACCTCCTCGCCAACCATTAGAAAATTAAAAAAGAAAATAATTAAATCATAACCAAAAACTCTAAAACAATGAAAAATTCAAATCAACACACAAACAAAGGCAATTACACAAAATTTATTTTGATGCTTGTCGCATCTTTTATTGCAATGTACATCACGATGTATCTAAATAGTTATGCGTTAGACCACGTATATTTTAGTTTAACCAGATTCTATATGAGTTGTTTGGGTATTGCAGCAATGGCAGTAATAATGTGGTTTTTTATGCGGAAAATGTATCAAAACAAGAAAAAGAACATCGCTATTTTATTAGGTAGCTTGGTGCTATTTTTAGGCGCACTTGGTTTGGTTAGGGCACAAAGCCCAATCATTGGCGATATTCTGTGGATGAAAGCAATGATTCCCCATCACTCAATTGCAATTTTAACAAGTGAAAGAGCCGATATCAAAGACCCTGAAGTGCGCAAACTGGCTGATGATATTATCAAAGCACAACGTAAAGAAATTGGAGAAATGAAAGCAATGATAAAGCGTTTGCAAGCAGAATAATAATAATTACCAAAACCTAACTGGTCTTAAAATCTGTTGGGTTTTATAAAGAAATAAAAAAATATACTATGAAAAAATACATCATTTATACCGCAATTTTAGCCATAGGATTGGTCTTGGGCTATGTCTTTTTTGGCCCTTCTGCGGAAGGTTCCGTAAACAGCAAGAAAGTAACAGATTTGAGCGAAGACGTTAACCACTCCGAAGAACATCAAATGTGGACCTGTTCAATGCACCCACAGATTATGCAACCAGAACCTGGCGACTGCCCAATATGCGGTATGGATTTAATTCCCGCCGAAACTGGTGCGGAAGGGCTTGCAATGAACGAAATAAAAATGAGCGACAATGCAATGGCACTGGCGAATATCCAAACTACAATTGTAGGAAATATTTCAGGAACCGACGATAACAAAATAACACTTTCCGGAAAAATAATGGCCAACGAAGAAGCCAATGCGGTACAGGCAAGCTATTTTGAAGGACGTATTGAAAAGTTGAATGTCAATTTCACGGGCGAAGAAGTACGAAAAGGACAGTTGTTGGCAACGATTTATGCACCAACGCTCGTTGCTGCCCAACAAGAACTTTTAACTGCTTCTGACCTGAAAGAATCACAACCAGGTTTATACAAAGCAGTTCGAAACAAATTAAAATTGTGGAAACTTTCTGAAAGCCAAATAGACCAAATAGAAAGTTCTGGCAAGGTGCGGGAAAATTTTCCGATTTATGCAACTGTTTCAGGCACCGTTTCCCAAAAAATGGCAGAAGAAGGCGACTATGTAAAACAAGGCCAGCCCATTGTTAAAGTAAGTGATTTGGGTACTGTTTGGGCAATGTTTGACGCCTACGAAAGACAAATCTCGCAACTAAAGGAAGGTCAAAAGGTAACAATCACTAGTAACGCTTATCCCAATAAAGAATTTGAAGCATCAGTTTCATTTATCGACCCTACTTTGAATACAAAGTCCAGAACTGTTTCAGTGCGCGCCACATTGAACAATAAGGAAAATCTATTAAAACCAGGAATGTTCGTAACCGCAAAAGTGGCAATGACAAAAGGCAATACTATGGAAATTGCGATAAGCATACCTGCAACGGCAGTAATGTGGACAGGCGAGCGCTCATTGGTGTACGTAAAGACCAATCCCAATGAACCCGTTTTTGAAATGCAAGAAGTGACTTTGGGAACGAAAAATGGTGAGAACTATACCATTATCGAAGGGCTTTCTAACGGCGATGAAGTGGTAACCAACGGAACATTTACCGTAGATGCCGCTGCACAGTTACAAGGAAAAAAATCTATGATGAATGCATCAGGTGGTAAAACAATGACAGGTCACGAAGGGCATTTGGGAATGGAAAATTTAAACAACACAGTTGATGCCGCCAAGCGTATGGATGTAGCTTCCAAATTCCAAGAGCAGCTCAAAACAGTTTTTGATGATTATATTATGCTTAAAACAGCATTGACAAACGACCAAAGTGAAAAAGCAAAAACGGCCGCACAGACCTTACAGAAAAGTTTAACACAAGTTGACCTTGCTTTGCTAAAGGATAAAAATGCGAATAACCACTGGGCGCAACTTGAAAAAGAATTGAAGGCTTCCTCAAATGAAATTGCCCAGACATCCGATATTAAAACCCAGAGAAATCATTTTATCAGTCTTTCAGCACACCTCATAAATGCAATGAAAGCGTTTGGCATCAACCAAGAAATTTACATAGATTTTTGTCCAATGGCAAATAATAATGAAGGCGCATATTGGTTGAGCACGGAAAAAGAAATACAAAATCCCTACTACGGACAAGCAATGCTAAACTGTGGTGAAGTAACAGAAACCGTACAATAGTTTAAAACTATACTTAATTGGGTAGTTTAAATTAGTCATCTTGATTTTTTGAAGGAGAACGAGGATGAGTGAGAGTAGAAGAAATAGAAGAAAAAATGACAGAAAGAAACATCAGCCTAAAAGTGATATTCCAAAAAAAGATAAAATTATAGCTTTAGTTGTGATAGTATTGATTTTTGTAGTTGCTGCAACAGCTGCCGTTTATTATTCTCTATACAAATCTGGATTAAAATTATTTTGAAACAAGTACTATATGAATGAGACTATCCATATTAAAAATATGGTCTGCCCAAGATGTATCTCAGCAGTTTCCAATATTTTGGAACAACTTAAAATACTGTATGTTTCTATAAAATTGGGGGAGGTTAAATTAGTTTCATCGTTAAGTCCCAACACAAAAAATAGTCTTTCCAAAGCGCTTCAAAATTCAGGTTTTAGTTTGATTGACGACCGTAAAAGTCAACTTATTGAACAAATGAAAACATTGGTTGTAGATAAAATCCATCATTCTTCCGAGGAGCTCGATTTCAAATGGGCAGATATTGTTACAGGCGAACTTCACTTGGACTACAAATATTTAAGTTCACTTTTTTCGTCGGTAGAAAATATTACGTTCGAGCAGTACATCATAAACCAGAAAATTGAACGTGTTAAAGAACTTATAGTTTACGATGAATTAACCTTGAGTGAAATAGCATTTAAACTTCATTATAGTAGTGTTGCATACTTAAGCAATCAATTTAAAAAGGTTACAGGAATGACACCTACACAGTTTAAAAAAAGCACAAATCAGAATCGTAAATATTTGGATAAAATATGATGTTAAATTCTGTTAATCCGAAAATTTTACAAATCATTCGGCATATTTTATAACAAAAAACGATATTACATACATTAAATTGTCTTTAGTAATATCCGCTATAGTAGTGGACTATTTTTAACAATTTAAATTCTAATATATTTATGAAAAATTCAAAATTAATCGAAGCTTTAAACAATTGTGTAGCACATTGTAATTACTGTGCAGATGCTTGTCTTGGCGAAGAAAACGTCAAGATGATGGTAGATTGTATAAGAACTGATAGGGCTTGTGCTGCAATCTGTAGTGCAACAGCAAATTTGCTTGCGTCAAATTATAAAGATGTTAGAGGTATGGTAGAACAATGCCGTGATATCTGTAAAAAATGCGCTGATGTATGTGCCAAGCACGACCACAAACACTGTCAAGAATGTGCAGATGCCTGTAGAAAATGTGAGGAAGCTTGTAACGAATATTTAAAATAATACAACTTATCTCAATTCATTATAGTGAGGTGCAACAACCTCAAATTCCGAAAGGCTACAACTCACATTGTAGTCTTTTGTTTTATAAAAAATCGGGTATAAGTTATCTTGTTTGTATCGGAAACTTGGGAAAATTACATATTGGTGACCCTTAACAAGCAAATTCTACAATTCATTCAGCATATAACGTAATATATTAAAAACTTTAAATCCTAAAATTTGTGATGTATTAAGATGAATACGATTATGGAGACAATCAACATATTTGAAACCAAAGAAAAGAAGCAAAAACAGGGAATAAAAGAATCATTTCCTGTTACGGGAATGACCTGCGCATCGTGTGCAGCGAGCGTTGAATCTGTTTTAAAACACACAGAAGGAGTGTTTGATGCCAGCGTCAATTTCGCTAATAGTTCTGTTCTTGTGGAATACGACAAAGCGTTGAGTCCTAATCAACTTCAAAATGCACTTCGCGAGGTAGGCTATGATATTATTATAGATACAGAAAATCCTTCGGAAGTACAACAAGAACTTCAGCAAAAACATTATCAGGACATAAAAAGCCGTACTATCTGGTCGGCTATACTTACGCTACCCATTTTTGTATTAGGAATGTTTTTTATGCAATGGGAACCAGGTAAGTGGATTTCTTTGGTGTTAACTTTTCCAATTCTTTTTTGGTTCGGTCGTAGCTTTTTCATCAATGCTTTCAAGCAAGCCAAACACGGTAAAGCAAATATGGATACCTTGGTAGCTTTGAGCACAGGAATCGCTTTTATCTTTAGTGTATTCAATACCTTTTTTCCAGAATCTTGGTTGAGTCGTGGTATTGAACCTCACGTTTATTATGAAGCGGCTACGGTAATTATAACCTTTATTTCCTTGGGGAAACTATTGGAAGAAAAGGCAAAATCCAATACGTCTTCAGCCATCAAAAAATTAATGGGTCTTCAGCCTAAAACCCTTAAAATCATTGAGAATGGAGAAGAAAAGGAAATTCCTATTTCATCCGTGCAAGTTGGCCAGACCATTTTGGTGCGTCCCGGAGAAAAGATTCCTGTGGATGGAGAAGTTTCCAAGGGAAGCTCGTATGTAGATGAAAGTATGATTACGGGAGAACCTGTTCCAGTAGAAAAATCAACTGATGAAAAAGTATTTGCAGGCACGGTAAATCAAAAAGGGAGCTTTCAATTTACTGCCGAAAAAGTAGGTGGAGAAACCTTACTATCACAAATCATTAAAATGGTTCAGGAAGCTCAAGGAAGCAAGGCGCCTGTTCAGAAACTGGTCGATAAAATTGCTGGAATATTTGTTCCCGTTGTGTTGGCTATTTCCATTATTACCTTTATTGTATGGATATCAATTGGAGGCGATAATGGTTTTTCACAAGCCTTATTAACTTCTGTAGCCGTGTTGGTTATCGCTTGTCCTTGCGCATTGGGATTGGCCACACCTACTGCCATTATGGTGGGTATCGGTAAAGGCGCTGAAAATAATATTTTGATAAAGGATGCCGAAAGTTTAGAGCTTGGCCATAAAGTGAATGCAGTAATCCTTGATAAAACGGGTACGATTACTGAAGGAAAACCTTTGGTAACCGACATACTTTGGAAGGACAAGCTTGAAAATCAGAACGATTACAAGGAAATTCTTTTGGCTATCGAAGCACAGTCAGAACATCCCTTGGCAGGGGCTGTAGTCAACCACTTAAAAGATGAAAATGTTGAACAAACTGAAATGGCTTCCTTCGAAAGTATCACAGGAAAGGGGGTAAAAGCTCAAACAGAAAATGGTTCAAAATACTATGTTGGAAACCATAAGCTAATGGTTGAAAAGAATATTCAAATCGACGCTTCCTTAATGCAAACGGCAGAAAGTCTCGAAGAGCAGGCTAAAACGGTCATTTTCTTTGGCAATGAAAAACAAGTGCTGGCGATACTCGCCATTGCTGACAAGATTAAAGAAACTTCAAAAAAAGCTATAGAAACACTTCAAGACAGAGGCATCGAAGTCTATATGCTTACTGGAGATAACAATAAAACCGCATCTGCTGTCGCAAAACAAGTAGGAATAACAAATTACCAAGGAGAAGTGATGCCTTCACAGAAAGCAGCTTTTGTTGAAAAATTGCAAGCTGATGGAAAGATAGTCGCAATGGTGGGCGATGGTATCAACGATTCGCACGCTTTGGCACAGGCCAATGTAAGTATAGCAATGGGTAAAGGGTCTGATATAGCAATGGACGTCGCGAAAATGACATTGATAACGTCAGATTTGCAATCTATTCCCAAAGCTTTGGAACTATCGAAAAGAACCGTGTTGGGCATACGTCAGAATCTATTTTGGGCATTCATTTATAATCTTATTGGTATTCCAATTGCAGCAGGCGTTTTGTATCCCGTAAATGGATTTTTATTGGACCCAATGATTGCGGGAATGGCAATGGCTTTCAGTAGCGTATCTGTAGTTCTAAATAGTTTAAGGCTTAAAGGAGTAAAACTTTAATATTAATTATAAATTCAAATACAATGAAAACTTTAAAATTTAAAACAAATATCAATTGTGGTGGTTGTGTATCAAAAGTGACCCCTTTTTTAAACAAGCAAGAAGGTGTCGAAAGTTGGGAAGTGGATACCGCTAATCCTGATAAAATTTTAACCATAGAAAGCGATGGTGCTTCAGAAGAAGATGTAAAGGCTACCTTGCAAAAGGTAGGCTTTAAAGCGGAACCTGTAGATTAATACCTCGCTATAATATGGTTTATATTTTAATTTTGGTTGTGATTCTTCTGTTTGCTATTCATTTTTATCGAAAAGAGAAACGGCATAGCGTAAAGCCATTTCCAGAGCATTGGCACAAATTATTAATGGAGAATGTTCTTTATTATAAAAATCTTTCAAAAGGCAGGCAACTTGTTTTTCAACAAAAAATGATGCAGTTTTTAAGTGAGGTTTATATAGATGGCGTGCAGTTTGAATTGGAAGAATTAGACAAAATTTTAATTGCAGCAAGTGCGGTAATTCCTGTTTTCGGCTTTAAAGAATGGCATTACACTAATTTAAGTGGAATCCTCTTATACCCAGATAATTTTAATGAAGATATGCAATTTAGCAGTAAGGATAACTCGCGCAATATTGGTGGGATAGTCGGGAACGGACGTTTTGAGAAACAAATGATTTTATCTAAAAAAGCATTGTATCACGGTTTTAGAAACACAACAGATAAAAGCAATACAGGCATACACGAATTTGTACACCTTATTGATAAGCTGGATGATAGAACAGATGGCGTTCCAGAGCGATTATTAGAACATCAATATGCAATACCTTGGCTGAATTTAATTCATAAGGAAATAGAAGCCATAAACGACAACCATTCTGATATCAGAAAATATGGTGGTACAAACCAAGCAGAATTCTTTGCAGTAGCTTCAGAATATTTCTTCGAGCGCCCAGATTTGCTCAAAAAGAAACATCCAGAACTTTATAAAATGTTAGTTAAATGCTTCAATCAAAAATTAGCAAATCCAATTAAAAATTAGTTTCTATTTAGGAGAGATTAAATCTGTAATTGAAAATCGTAAAGAGCGGATATTTTGAATATGCTAAACTACTTATAGCAATAAAATATCCGCTCTTCAATTATTTATTTCCTCAAAAGTTTATAACACTATCCAATGCATCATCTGCCTCTTTATGGATGAAATTGGCTTGATAGTTCAAGGTGGTTTTCAAATCACTATGGCGATATAATTTCTGTAGCATCAACGGATGAATGGCATCCCCAGCAATATTTCCAAAACTATGCCGTGCTATGTGCATCGTTATTTTCTTATTTATTTTAGCCTTTTTAGAGATTGATTTTAGATTGTCATTAAACCTCTTTGTAGCAGTTTTTCTCTTGTTATATAAATCTTTCGCATTTTCAGGGTCTGCCTTTTTCAATTCAGGGAAAACAAAATCATCATCACTTCTTTTATCATCTTTATATTGGTCTAAAATCTTTAGTACTTTTTCAGGAATTTTTAATGATAGAAGTTTTGCGTTTTTATGCATTCTATAATGCAGCCTGTTATCATAAATATCTGACCATTTGGTTCGTAGAACATCAGAAACCCTCATACCAGCAAAATTGAAACTAAAAAGCCAAACATTTCTAGTATGTATTTCAGAAGGTTTGAGATTTATCAAATTTTCAATTTGTTGAATCTCTAAAATATTTAGTCCGACTTTGGTAGTTTCAGGAAATTTGATTTTTATTTTATCGCCACCGAAGGGATATAATTCTCTGCTTACAATTTTGTATTTAATTGCTCTGTTAAATAATAGCCTTACAAATACCAAAATGTTCATTATTGAGGTTTCAGACAGGGAGTACTTAACTTTTAAAGTTAACATCAGTTTTTTAAGAAAACGTTCATCAATTTCTTGAAAAGACAATTGTTTCGAATTGTGATATTTTATAATAAAGCTCAACCACGCTTTATCAGTAGATAAACGATTTAGCTTTTCTGTACTTTCTAAATCGTCAAGATGTTCTTGTGCTAATTCAAAGAATGAAGCATTGATACCGGAGGAATATATTTCCTTCTTAATTTGATTGGCAGAAGCATCTTTTTGTTCGGATTGAAGCGTAATAAGAGCATTGTTTAATTCAGAAAGTTTCAAGGATAACAAATTGTTCAAGGTTTTGAAATTTATGTGTGATTTCTTAACCCGAATATTCTTTTCATCCCAATCTTCCAATTCAATGTAGTGACCTATATATTGGTATGTTGAGCGACGATTTTTTGTAATACGTATGGCAAGAGGATACAAGCCTTCTTTATTAGGCTTTTTGCGAAGAACTATTTTAGCGTTTGATGACATAATTGACCTAGTTTTGCGTACGAAAGCCAAATCAGGTACAACATAGGTACAACATTCAATTTTGAATGTTTAGTTTACCAAGAAGTTTCCCTAAAGATACAAATTTATTAGTTTCTCTGGGTACAACATAGGTACAACAAATGTTGAAATCAATTGATATTAGATGATATCAAAGAAA
Source organism: Leeuwenhoekiella sp. A16 (assembly GCF_047946675.1). GTDB lineage: Bacteria > Bacteroidota > Bacteroidia > Flavobacteriales > Flavobacteriaceae > Leeuwenhoekiella. The sequence goes on along the minus strand of NZ_CP172313.1, from coordinate 1,130,435 downwards.
ATGACATATTATATAATCAATTGAAAATGAGTGGCTTTGGTGCTGTTTGGGCAAATGTACGCTAGACTTAGGATCTAGTGCCTCACGGTGTGGGAGTTCGAGTCTCCCCGCCCGTACTTCAATAAAAAGCCGACTTTAACGAGTCGGCTTTTTTGTTTATGGTTAACACAAATGTGTGTTTTTTCTTTAAATTATTTTATTTGATATCGTTTGGGTAAAATAATTCTGCTTGCTCCTATTAGCAATTTATATTCTTAACAGTTTATTTTACACCTTTAATAGCATCAATTTAAGTTTCGATAATCAGTTGGGGTAAATCCGGTATTTTTTTTAAACATTCGGTTGAAATGCTGTGGATACTTAAAACCTAATTCATAGGCAACCTGGCTGATTGATTTTTCTGAGTCAAAAATACGGTCTTTAGCGATTTCTATAAGTTTGAGCTGGATGTGGTCTATTGCAGATTTACCAGTTTCTTTTTTGATGAGATCTCCTAAATAATTAGCAGATAAATTTAATTTTTCTGCAAAATAAGCAACCGAAGGAAGCCCCAATTTTTGAGGATTTTCTGTGTGAAAGTAGGCATTGAGTAATTTTTCAAAATTTGACAATACTCCCTGATTCAGATTCTCACGAGTAATAAACTGCCTGTCATAAAAGCGTTCACAGTAATTAAGCAGTAATTCTATGTTATTAGTAATGATTGTCTTGCTGTGTTTGTCTATTGCTTGGTCCAGTTCATAATCTATTTTGGAAAAAAGGTCTTGAATGATTTGTTGTTCCTTTTCTGAAATATGCAGAGCTTCGTTCAGTTCATAGGAAAAGAAAGAATATTGATGAATTTTTGCAGCCAGAGGGGTTCCTTTGATAAACTCTGGGTCAAAAAGCAAAGCATTTCCTTTTGGATTATAATCCTGCTGACTTTTTATTCCCACGACCTGTCCCGGTCCCATAAAAACCATTGTTCCTTCGTCATAATCGTACGTGTTTCTCCCATATTTTAATTCTCCGCAATTCACACCTTTTAGAAAAACGGCATAAAAAGCAAAACTAAATTTACCGTTAGCTAATGGTTTAGCTGTCGCACTATCAAAAGCGGTAATTAGGGGATGTCTGGTTTTGACTTCTTTTAAGGCATTGTATTGTGATATAGTTTCTACTTTAAGAATATCTTTCATGAGTGCGTACATCTTAATTCCTGAAACAAATATACCATTCACATATATAGAAAATTAGCCAAAAAGACCCAATCAGTAAAAATGGTAAGCAACACCGTAATTTGTATACCCTTATAAATCTGTTGATTGAGGATATTTGTTGGTGTAAAAATTTGAATTATGAAAAAGAGAATATTAGGAAACGGACTCGAAGTCTCAACTCTGGGATTGGGATGTATGGGATTAAGTTTTGGCTATGGCCCAGCTACAGAAAAGAACGAGGCCATAAAACTTATTCGGGAAGCATATGATCAGAGAATTAATTTTTTCGATACCGCTGAAGCCTATGGTCCTTTTGAAAATGAAAAGCTACTGGGCGAAGCGCTGGCACCGTTTAGAAAAGACGTGGTAATTGCGACCAAATTCGGCTTTAAAGAAGGTGAACCCGGTAAGGGATTAAATAGTCATCCCGATAGAATAAGAAAGGTTGCCGAAGAATCCTTAAAAAGACTAAATACCGATGTGATTGATCTATTCTATCAACACCGCGTTGACCCTGATGTGCCCATAGAAGAAGTGGCCGGAACGGTGAAAGATTTGATTCAGGAAGGAAAAGTAAAACATTTCGGGCTGTCTGAAGCCGGAGTAGAGTCTATCAGTAAGGCACACGCGGTTCAACCGGTAACAGCGCTGCAGAGTGAATATTCCCTGTGGTGGCGAGAGCCCGAAAAAGAAATCATTCCTACTCTAGAAGAATTGGGCATTGGCTTTGTGCCATTTAGTCCGCTGGGGAAAGGTTTTTTAACAGGCAAGATTGATGAGAAAACCGAGTTTGCTAAAGATGATTTTAGGAATATCGTACCGCGATTTAACGAGGAAAACAGAAAGGCCAATCAAGCGCTGGTTAAACTACTGGGTAAAATCGCCGAAGAAAAAGATGCCACTTCGGCGCAGATCGCTCTGGCCTGGTTGCTTCATCAAAAGCCATTTATCGTCCCTATTCCTGGAACTACGAAACTGCATCGCTTAAACGAGAATATAGGAAGCGCTGATATTATACTGAGCGCAGAGGATTTAAAGAAAATTGAGCAGGCTTTAGAGCAAATCGATGTGCAGGGAGCACGCTACCCAGAGCAAATGCAGAAAATGATCAATAATTAATTTAAAGTTTAAAACAGATTAAATGAATGTAAAAACAAGAATTACAGGAATCTTTTTAATCCTGGTTAGCCAATTTAGTTTTGCTCAGGACACCATTACAGAAAAGAAAGTAAAAGAACTTTCTAAATCAAAATGGCAGTGGATGGCAGATAAAGATGTTGATAAACTTGATGAACTGTTTGATGATGATTCGCGGTTTGTGCACATGAGCGGTACCTGGGACAAGGAGCGCGAATTGGAAATTATAAAGTCTGGTAGTATCTGGTATAAAAAAGCCGATGTGCATGATGTGGTGGTAAAGACCTTTGGTAACACTGCGATCCTTTGGAACCGCATTACGCTTACTGCTTTTGTTAGGGGAAGTGATGTTACAACCGAATTTACGGTGACTGAAATCTATCAAAATCAAAAGGATTCCTGGAAGCTTTTAGATCTTACCTTCAGCAGTGTCAGGGACACGCATGAAATTGTACACTAAAAAATATAGACATGAGATATGCAACGATAACCAGAGGTTTGTGCGCTGTTTTTATGATCATGATCAGTACTCAGATAACTGCTCAGGATACCGCAACAGAAACCGAAATTAAGGAACTTTCTGCTAAGAAATGGCAATGGATGGCCGATAAGGAGGCTGATAAACTTGCCGAATTATTTCATGATAAAGCGCAGTTTGTACATATGGGTGGCAGCTGGGGTAAAGAACAGGAAGTTGAGATCATAAAAAGTGGTGGTATTTGGTACAAAAACGCCGATATTCATAAGGTTTCGGTAGATATTATCGAAAATACAGCCATTGTATTGAGCAACATCACGCTGCTGGCTGTTGTGGGCGGCAATGAAGTTTCTCACCGGTTTATAGTTACAGAGGTTTATGTGAAAGAGAATACGAGCTGGAAACTGGCAAACCTTTCGTTTGTGAATCAACTTATGGGTCCGCCGGGAGAGCATTAGGCATACTCAGTTTCTTATACTTTAGATATGAAAACAATATTTTTTTTCGCACTAACCCTATGCGTAGGTATGACGATGCAGACGCAGCAAACAGGAGATGATGATTTGATTTCAGCCAAATCCCCCAAGGCGGAAATACCTGTTATTTCTGATTATGAAAAAATATTGATTGTGTATTTATCGCGAACAAATAATACTAAGGCTGTAGCCAAAATGATTCAGGCAAGAGCAGGAGGTGACTTGGTAGCATTAGAATTGCAGGATCCTTATCCTGAAAATTATCAGGAAATCGTAGCCCGGGTGGCTGAGGAAAACGAGACCGGCTTTTTACCACCGCTAAAAACCAAGATTGACAACCTAGGTTATTATGACACGGTCTTCATCGGTTTTCCTACATGGGGGATGCAGCTGCCATCACCTATAAAAAGTTTTTTAACTGAAAATGACCTTTCTGGGAAAACCGTTATTCCCTTTAATACCAATGCCGGTTACGGTCTGGGAAGCAGCATTAGAACGATAAAATCTTTGTGTCCAGATTCAGAAATACTCGAAGCATTTTCAGTAGAAGGAGGTATTGAAAGGGATGGGATCCTTTTTGTGATGGAAGGAGACAGGGCAGAAGAGGTAGATGCGCAGGTGAGCCTATGGTTAGAGAAAATAGATATTCTGAAAAATAAGAATTAATATGAAATACTAAATACCCATAAAACTAAATTCTTTGACCATCGGGACGCAGAGCGTGTAGAGCGGTTTGCAGATCGCTCATTGTATATTTTTTAAATGTTGATCTAAAGCTTTTGTAGTGCCCCAACAGAAGTTTGACTGAATTTGGCTATATTTAATAACATTGACTAATACTTTATATCATGATTTCATTAAATGTAAATAATAAGGCTGTACAGGTAGATGTTGACCCAGAGACTCCATTATTATGGGTTTTGCGGGACCATCTTAACCTTATGGGAACAAAGTATGGCTGCGGTGTGGCACAATGTGGTGCTTGTGTTGTGCATCTGGATGGAGAGGCGGCACGCTCTTGCGTAACAAAGGTAAAACGCGCAGAGAACAAGAAAGTAGTTACTATTGAGGGATTGGCAGAAAACCATGATCATCCCGTGCAACAAGCATGGGCCGAAGTTGATGTACCGCAATGCGGGTACTGTCATAGCGGCCAGATTATGTCAGCCGCAGTATTATTGCGGGAAAATCCCAATCCCACTGATGAGGATATAGATATTTCAATGTCTGGAAATATCTGTCGTTGCGGCACCTACTCACGTATACGAAAAGCCATTCACCGTGCTGCAGAGATTAACAGCAGCACCACCTGATTTTTCGAGCTATCCAGTCATATTATACTTAAGAAGTCATGAGCAACACTACAACCCACCCCTCTTTTTTTAAAAGTCAAAAATTCCTGGGAATTCTTATCATCCTATTGATCGCCGGGATTTCGGTAAGTATGAGCCGTACCGGTTTTATCCATAAAGATTCAGAATATGTAATGCTTCGCCAAGAGCAACAGGATAGCGTTGCTTCTAAAGAAGCATTTAAAAAAGTGTATACAGTACTTATGCATCCCAGGTGTCTAAATTGCCATCCCTCTGGTGATGTGCCTTTGCAGGGAGATGATAGTCACTTACATGGTATGTCTCCCCACAGGGGAAAAGATGGTAAAGGAATGTATGCCATGAGGTGCACTAATTGCCATCAAAATATGAATTCTCCCGGTTTACATGCACCACCTGGAAATCCTGAATGGCATTTGCCCCCGGCAGATATGAAAATGGTATTTCAGGGAAGATCAGTTTCTGAACTCGCTAGACAATTGGTAGATAAATCTAAGAACGGAAATAAAACTATTGAAGATCTTATAGAACACGCAGATGATACGCTGGTGAAAGCAGGTTGGAAACCAGCGGAAGGTTTATCACTTCCACCTCTTAGTCATAAGGAATTTAAAGATGCCTGGATTACCTGGCTGGAAAATGGAGCCTATGCTCCGGATGATTCTAAATAACTAAACCTATAGAAATTATAAAGGGACTTATTTTCAGTCCCTTTATTTCTCTCACCATACTACTATTAGGAAACTTCTTCCATAAAAGGATGATTATAAAATCTCCTGTTTTTGGCTCTTGAAAGTGCATTGGTATATGCCGCAAATATAGGTGGAAAAGGAGGTTCCCCTAATCCCGTAGGATCCTGACCGTTATTTACAAAATGAACTTCAATGTCTTTAGGAGCTTCATTTATCCTGATCATTTTATAATTATAAAAATTGCTTTTTTGCGGGACACCATCCTTAAAGGTCATCTTCCCAAACATTGCGTTTCCTAAACCATCTGTTACGGCGCCTTCAACCATATTTTTAGCAGCATCTTTGTTGACTACAATACCGCAATCAACTGCACTGTAAATTTTATCAAAGACCAGCTTATCATTTTCTAATTTCAGGTCTACTACATGCGCAACATAGGAGTTATGACAATAATACGCTGCAACGCCCCGATAAACACCTGTTTTTGGAGAATCCCAATTTGATTTTTCCCTTACCAGCTTTAATACCTCCATATATCTTTCGGCATCATAATCATTATCTTTCCCTACAGGAGTGCTTTTTGCCTTATTAAATAATTCAATTCTGAAGTCTATTGGGTCTTTGCCTGCAGCAATCGCTACTTCATCTAAAAAAGCCTGTTCTGATGCACCCATAAAATTTGACCTTGGTGCGCGAAAAGCTCCTATAGTTATGTTAGAATTGATTTCCCAGGATTCTGCCACATAATTGTCTACAGCCCCGGCAGGAAATCTATTTTCGTGAATGGGACTTTCAGGAATTCCCCCGCCATTAATATGATAAGCTGTAAGATTATTGTTCTCATCAAGAGCCGCTCTAAATTTTATGTGATATGCCGGGCGATAAATGCCATAGGTCATATCTTCCTCCCGTGTATAAAAAAGTTTTACGGGACTTTTAATTTTTTGAGATATCACTGCGGCTTCTACCAGTTCATGAGAGTAAGCTCTTCTCCCAAAACCACCTCCCATGCGGGTCATAATGATTTCTATATTTTCTTTATTCATCCCCAGTCTGGTTGCCACCGTATCTTCAATTAACTGAGGTGCCTGTAAGGGGCCCGCAACTATTGCTTTGTCTGATGTTACATTTGCAAAGAAATTGATGGGCTCCATAGCATTATGAGCAAGAAAGGGAGCGGTATAGGTGCTTTCAATAATTTTTGCTGCATTCTTAAAAGCTTCTTCGGGATTACCATCTTTTCGCAGTTCTTTTGCAGGTTCATTAGATTTGGCCTGCATTTGTTCCATATGTTTTTCGGTGCTCTCTAATCCTGCCGGGACGATCTTTTCAGATTTATTGCCAAAAACACTCATTTTTTGAGTGTATTCATCAAATAGTTCCCATTCTAACTTCAAAGCTTTTTTTGCCTGCATCACCTGCCAGGTACTGTCGCCCACGACTACAGCAAGTTTATTAAAAGTAACCGTATCAAAAATGTTTTGCTCATAATCATCTTTATAAACATCAATGGTAAAAACATCTGTAATGCCGGGCATATTTTTTGCTTCAGAACCATCAATAGATTTCAATTTCATCCCAAAAGCAGGAGGATGAGCTATGGTTGCATATTTCATACCCTCCACCTTATAGTCCAGTCCAAACAGGGGCTTGCCACTCACAATTCCGGGGAGTTCTACATTTTTCTTGGAAGAACTAATTATGGTAAAATTTTCAGCTTTTTTTAGTTCTATTGTTTCCGGTACTTCTAATTTCGATGCTAGTTGCGCCACTTCACCATATTTGATGGTTTTTCCGCTGGAATGTGTAATCACGCCTTTTGCCGTGGTAATTTCAGAATCCGGCACATTCCATTGTTGTGCAGCTGCATTTATTAAAAGTAGTCGCGCTGTCGCGCCGGCAGTTCTTAGCGCATTCCAGCCTTGTCGCACAGACTGGCTACCTCCTGCGAATTGACGGGTGTACAAATCTGTGTTGAATGGCGCTTGCTCTACCACAACATCGTCCCAATCTACATCAAGTTCTTCTGCTACGATCATTGGCAATGACGTCTTAACATTCTGGCCAAATTCAGGGTTGGGAGCCATAATGGTCACGGTTCCGTCTTTAGCTATTTTTAGATAAGCATTGAGATTATACCATTCATCAGGAATTTGTGTAGAAGCAGATTCATTTGATTTTGAATAAAGAAGCCAGTTAAACCCAATCATCATTCCGCCACCTGCTAGGGCAGAGGTCTTCAAAAATGATCTCCTGTTTTGTGAAGTTTTTATTTGCGTCATAGCTTAAAATTTACCCGAATAATTTAAATCTCCAGAGTGACTCTACAAGTTAAGAAAATATGTAAGTATTTTAAATTGATCATATTAAATGTGTTGAAAATCAGTAAAATTGGTAAGTAAAACCGTAAAATGCAGTAGTAGAACTGTTTTTATATAGCCAAATTTGAAGTTCTAATGCGCAAATGGCCATTACTTAACAAATATATTTTTAAGATGAAAACCAGTCCAATATTTTTGAGTTTCATTTTTATACAAACTTTAATTTTCTCGGGTCATAGCCAGACAAAATCAGGTTTAAGTGACGCGGAATTAAGCATGGCTAAAATTTCTGCTTTAACGGCTATTGGCGATCTTGATAATTTGGATGTTGCCTTGAATAAAGGCTTAGATAATGGTCTCACGATAAATCAAATTAAAGAGGAGCTTGTGCATCTTTATGCATATTCTGGTTTTCCGCGCAGTCTTATGGCTATAAATACGTTAATCCCTGTTCTTGAAAAAAGAAAGAAAGATGGGATAGAGGACAAGGTTGGTGAAGAGCCCACAGCAGTAGAAGTAGAGGATAAATACCAATTAGGTAAGGATGTTTTAGCAGATTTAACCGGAGTTAAAGACAGACCGAAAACTGGTTATGCAGAAGCGGTGCCGATCATCGAAGTATTTCTGAAAGAACATCTTTTTGCTGATATTTTTAAACGAGGTGTTTTAACGTACAGAGAACGGGAGATTATCACGGTATCAGCTCTAATTAGTCTGGGAAATCTAGAGCCAATGGCTCGCGGACATATGAGTATAAGTATGCGTTTGGGCATAAGTGAATCTCAAATTTCAGACATTTTAAATATGATTGCAAAAGAGATTGATTTAGAAAGGGCAAATAAAGGAAAAGTTTTACTGTCTGAGATAACTTTGAATAAAGCGTTGAATTCATCGATTAAAACGAAAAATGATAATAATGATAAGATCTTTCCAAAAGGTGAGAAAATAAACACTCCTGTCTTTACAGGCACTGCTTGGTTAACATCGCTGGTAGAAGCAGATGATGTAAATACAATTGCTGCCGGTGTTGTGACTTTTGAACCTGGAGCCAGAACCTTCTGGCACCAACACCCTGCGGGTCAAATTATTCTAGTACTATCTGGTGAAGGTTATTACCAGGAAGAAGGAGGGAGCAAAAAAACACTTCAAAAGGGAGATGTAATTAAATGCCCGCCTAATTTAGCTCATTGGCACGGTGCAAGTTTAGATAAGGAGTTTGTTCAAATAGCTATAACGGGAAGAGAGAATGGTCCCACCCAATGGTTTAAGGGAGTGTCAGATAAACAATATTTAGAAAACTAATTTTAGTTTCTGTTACTGGCAGGCATCGGGTGTACTACAATGCCTTTAAACGCTGTCTTTTGTATAGTCTAAGGCCCTAAAGTTCCTGTTTATTGATCACCGGGATTATGCTAATCTGCTTTTCCTTTATCCGTTGGATATAGGTCTGTAGATCTTTATTCTTTCCTGCCTAAGGGGTAGCTCATGAGCTTTTATATTTCATGAAGGGTCCCTGCCCCATATCCTCGTTTTTAGCTTTTCTGTTTTCGTTTGTAAATAGTTTAATACAAGAATTATTCAAATATTTAATCATTATAATTTGAATTTTCTAATATCTACTGTATGTTTGTGTAATCGATTACATTTTTAAAGAAATCGATTTCGTAATCAATATTATAAGTAATGGGCAGTTTTCGATTTTTAAAATGCTTTCTTATCATTTTTATGGTTGCTCTTAGCTCATGCGGTCAAAATGGGGATAAGAACGAAAAAAAGATCGCAGACAATTCTATTTCTACAAAAGAGGAGCAATGGTCTGTACGAATGGCCAATTCTATTATGGCTCGCAATTCAAAAGCTTTTCAAATTGATCAAAAAGAAGAGCCTAAATGGGATTATGTTCACGGACTTGTTCTTTTAGCGTTTCAACAGCTTTCAGATAAAACCGGAGATGAGAAATATTATGATTATGGAAAAACTTATGTTGATACACTTGTTCAAAATGATGGTTCTATAACACGATACAAATTTGAGGATTACAACATAGATATGATCAATGCAGGTAAATTGCTGTTTGAGATCTATGACAAAACTGAAGATGCAAAATATGTAAAGGCCATGCAATTGTTGCGTAAGCAGTTAAAAGAAGCTCCGCGTACTTCTGAAGGTGGCTTTTGGCATAAAAAAAGATATCCTGATCAAATGTGGCTTGATGGCTTGTATATGGGCGCGCCTTTTTATGCGCAGTACACCTCTAAGTTTGAAAATGGTAAAAACCTGGACGATGTTGCAAAGCAGTTTGAGTTAATTCAGGAGCATGCAAAAGATGCAGAGACCGGTTTGCTGTATCATGGCTGGGACGAAAGTAAAGAACAAAAATGGGCAGATTCACAAACTGGCACTTCGCCTAATTTTTGGTCCCGCTCTTTGGGATGGTATGCTATGGCATTAGTTGATGTGCTTGAATATTTCCCGGAAGATCACCCTAAACATCCGGAATTAGTTGATTATTTAAATCAACTGGCAGTGGCTGTTGAGAAAGTTCAGGATGAATCTGGCCTTTGGTATCAGGTGCCTAATATGGGTGAGCGAGAAGGTAATTATCTGGAAGCTTCCGGAAGCGCCATGCTGGCGTACGCTTTGGCTAAAGGGGCTAATAACGGGTATTTACCTGATCATTACTTAAATGTAGCTAATAAAGCCTTTGACGGTTTAGTTGAAAAACTTATCGTCGTAAATGATGACGGCACTATAACTATCACCCAAGCTTGCGCTGTAGCAGGTTTAGGAGGCGATCCTTATCGCGACGGTTCATACGAGTATTATGTAAACGAAAGAAAGCAGGATAATGACCCTAAAGCAACCGGTCCTTTTATTTTGGCTGCACTTCAACTTAATAGATAAAACAATAATAAATGAAAACCAATTTACTTATCGCGGCATTCACATTGAGTTCTCTTATTGCTTGTAAGGAAAAAGAAACCCAAGCACAAGATTCGGCTCAAGTAGAAGAGACTGCTAATGAGCCTGCAACTTATGCAGAGATTTCTATTAAAGAAGGTGGAAGCTGGAACGAGCAGGAACGCACCTATCAGGATGGTACATTTAAAAATGTAGACTCTTTAGACTTACCCGCACTTCATACAGATCACTCCTGGTACATCAGATATGAAGGTCCCGGGTGGGAAAATAAGAACATAGCCTATCGTTTATATCTTGACTGGAGAAATGCCATTGACATTTTTGGAAAAAAAGCAGACACACTTGTCCTGCCTTACGTAGGCCAGGATAATTTTGATTCTTATCATGAAGCGGCTCCCTGGGGACAGGATATTCTTAAAGCCGGAAAATCTCTGGGAATTGGTGGTTACGGGAGATATACAGGAGATACTATAGCGCATTTTAATACGGTAGATCAAACTAAGGTTAAAGTGGCCAATGCTGATGCAAAATCAACTGTGACTATAGATTATACAGGTTGGAAGACGGGAAGTGTAACTACCGATTTACAGACCGTTTTAAGCATATTTCCGGAAGGCACTTTTACTAAAATTGAATTAACTCCGGGTTCAGAAATTGACGGACTAGCAACCGGCATCGTAAAATTTAAAGATATTCCCCTTATGCAGGAAACCAGTGCTTCCGGAGATTGGGCATATATCGCTACCTATGGTGCACAAACTCTGGTGAGTGATGAAGATTTACTGGGCATGGTGATTTTTTATAAAACCTCTCAGCTGCAGGAAATAACAGACGGACCTCATGATCACTTTTTGATTTTCAAACCTACAACTGAAAAGATCACCTATTATATTTCCGGGTCATGGAATGGTCAAAAAGAGGGAATTCCAGATGAAGAAGGCTTTAAAACAGATCTGGATAAAAAATTAAAAGATCTGGATAATAAAGGAATGCTGGAGTAGCAAGAACAAACTTAAAAAACGCCTAAAATGCGCTAAAATCGGTCAATTTTGAGTAAAAATCAGATTTAACCCGAAGTATAGTTCTAAAATTAAAGTTTACCTGTAAATAGATCGTGAACTTAGTTGCGGGTGGTTAATTTTAAAAAAATATATAAAACAATGACAAATTCAGAATTCAGATACGCACATCACCCCAACGATGTAAAAAAATATACCACTCAGGAATTGCGGGAGCACTTTTTAATTCCCGAATTATTTAAAGACGACGAGATTAACCTGACCTATTCAATGTACGATCGCTTTATTGTGGGAGGAGCATTTCCGGTAAGTAAACCCATTAAACTAGAAACAATTGAGGAGCTTAAAGCCGAAAATTTTCTGGATCGTCGCGAGTTGGGAATTATAAACGTTGGCGGAACAGGAACCGTGACCGTAGATGGTGAGAAATATACATTAGCAAACAAAGAAGCGCTCTATGTAGGGCAGGGAAAAAAAGAAGTGATCTTTGAAAAATCAGGTTCAGAACAACCGGTTTTTTACCTCAATTCGGCACCTGCGCATCACGCTTTTCCTACCAAAAAAGTGGGTAAAGAAGATGCTGAAGTTATTGAGCTGGGAGATGCAAAATATGCAAACAAGCGTATTTTAAATAAACTTATTGTAAACAGTATTGTCGAGACCTGCCAGTTGCAAATGGGTATGACAGAGCTTGTAGAAGGCAACGTCTGGAACACCATGCCCCCGCATACGCACGAGAGAAGGATGGAGGCTTATTTCTATTTTGATCTGGAAGAAGGCCAAAGCGTGAGCCATTTTATGGGTCAGCCGGATGAGACACGCCACATTTTTCTTCAAAATCATCAGGCGGTGCTTTCACCGGAGTGGTCTATTCACGCAGGAGCGGGAACAACAAGTTACACATTTATCTGGGGTATGGCAGGAGAAAATCTTGATTATGGCGATATGGATAAAGTAGCGGTTGACGCTCTTAAATAAGCGATGATGGATTTATTCAGCTTACAAGGAAAAACAGCTTTAGTCACAGGATGTAAAAGAGGGATTGGCTTCGCTATGGCGGAAGCTTTAGCTGAAGCAGGAGCAGATATTTTAGGTGTTTCGGCAAGTTTAGAGACGAAGGGATCACAAATTGAAAAAGCGATAGAGGCAACCGGACAGAAATTTACCGGTTATCAATGTGATTTTTCAGACAGAAAATCTTTGTATGCGTTTATTGAAAAGGTGAAGTCAGAGCATACGCAGATAGACATTCTGGTCAATAATGCGGGGACTATTTTAAGAGCTCCGGCAGCAGAACATTCTGATGAATATTGGGATAAAGTGATAGAAGTCAATCAGAATGCGCAGTTTATTTTAAGTCGGGAGATTGGTAAAGAAATGATCAAAAGAGGAAAGGGGAAAATTATTTTCACGGCTTCTTTACTCACCTTTCAGGGTGGTATAACCGTTCCCGGTTATGCGGCTTCAAAAGGCGCTATTGGTCAGCTTACCATGGCTTTGTCTAACGAGTGGGCTGGAAAAGGTGTGCAGGTAAATGCTATTGCACCGGGCTATATTGCGACAGATAATACTGAAGCATTGCGCGATGATCCGGATAGAAGCGCTTCTATTTTAGGAAGAATTCCTGCCGGAAGGTGGGGCGAACCACAAGATTTTAAAGGACCGATCGTGTTTCTGGCTTCTGCAGCAAGCGATTATATGAGCGGTCATGTAATGACCGTAGATGGTGGGTGGATGGGCAGGTAAAAACCTCCCTTAATCCCCTGAAAAACGGCAAAAAAGTATAGAAAAATGAACACAGCAGAGACATTAGAAAGCGTAAAAAAAACGTTTATCAAAGACAATTTTTTACTTCAGAATAAATATGCAGAGGAGTTGTATTTTAAGTATGCGGCACCACAACCTATAATTGATTATCACTGTCATCTTTCGCCAAAAGAGATAGCACAGGATAGGATTTATGATAATATTTCACAGGTATGGATCGCGGGAGATCATTATAAATGGCGCGCGATGCGCACGATGGGCGTTGACGAAAGATTTATAACGGGAGATGCCTCTGATGAAGAGAAATTTCTCGCCTGGGCTAAAACGGTTCCACACACGTTGCGTAATCCTTTGTATCACTGGACGCATCTGGAGTTAAAACGCTATTTTGGTATTGATGAACTGCTTAATGAAAAAACAGGACCGGCAATTTATAAATCGGTAAACGAGCAGCTTCAGCAGCCAGAAAATAGTTGCCGCGGTTTGCTTACTCAAATGAATGTGGAAACCGTTTGCACTACAGAAGATCCTATAGATACTTTAGAATTTCATCAGGAACTTTCAAAATCAGATTTTCAGGTCAAAACGAGCACGGCATTTCGCCCTGATAAAGCGATTATCATTGAGGCTGAAGGCTACACAGATTATCTCAAAGAATTAGGTAGATCTGCAGATATAAACATAGAATCTTATACAGATCTGCAGGAGGCTTTACGCAAGCGCATTGTTTACTTTAACGATAATGGCTGTAAACTGTGTGATCACGGACTTAACTATGTTTCTTACGAAAAGTTTACAGATGCTGAAGTTCAACATATTTTCAGTAAAAAACTTAAAGGAGAATCAATTACCGCTAAGGAAGCAGAACAGTTTAAGACAGCAATTTTGCTATTTCTTAGTGAAAACTACCATGAATTTGGCTGGGTACAACAATTTCATTTAGGTGCTTTGCGAAATAATAATAAGCGCATGCTGGTTAGTTTAGGGCCGGATACAGGTTGGGATTCTATTGCAGATTACAAGCAGGCCGAATCACTTTCTGCATTTTTAAATGAACTGGATAGTAAAGATAAACTTACTAAAACCATACTCTACAATCTCAACCCTGCAGACAATGCCATTTTTGCTACGATGATTGGCAATTTTAATGACGGCAGCGTAAAAGGTAAAGTACAGTTTGGTTCGGGATGGTGGTTCCTAGATCAGAAGGACGGTATCATTGATCAACTTAACGCCTTGTCTAATATGGGATTGGTTAGCTGTTTTGTGGGTATGTTGACAGATAGCCGCAGCTTTTTATCTTTTCCAAGACATGAATATTTCAGACGTGTGCTGTGTAATTTGTTCGGTCAGGAAATGGAAAGTGGCGAGTTGCCTGATGATATGGAATTAGTAGGTAAAACGATCGCAGATATAAGCTATAACAACGCAAAAGAGTACTTCAACTTTTAGTAGTTACAGTATATTAGAATTAATAGCATACAAAGTAAATACTGCCTGAATTACCGGTAATGTATATCAGGCACAGGAAATCTTTTGCGTTTGACAGAGAAAAAATACATTCATGAAGATTAGAACATCATATTTTTTAAGAGCTGTAACCTTGATTTTACTTATAGGTGTTCTTGTTGGTTGTGAAGAGCAAGCTAAAGGTAAAGTCATAAAGCTGGCTCACGGTTTAGACGTAACACATCCGGTACATAAGGCAATGGTTTTTATGGGTGAGCGTCTCAAAGAAAAATCGGGTGGCACCTTGTCTTTAGATATTTATCCCAGTCAGCAGTTGGGCTCTGAGCGTGAGTGTCTGGAGTTGCTTCAGATAGGAAGCTTAGGCATGACTAAGGTATCGACCGGGGTTTTAGAGAATTTCGCCCCGAGCTTAAAAGTTTTTGGTTTACCCTTTTTATTTCGCGACAGCGAGCATCGATTTAATGTTCTGGAAGGAGATATAGGTGAAAAATTGCTGGACGCCAGTATATCAAAACGACTGAAAGGATTGACCTTCTATGACGCCGGCAGCCGCAGTTTTTATAGTAAAGTGCCTATAAATTCTCCCGGTGATCTTAAAGGATTAAAGTTGCGGGTTATGGAAAGCCAGACAGCAATGAACATGGTTAAAAATCTGGGAGGATCACCCACGCCTATTGCCTGGGGTGAGTTATATACCGCATTACAACAGGGAGTTGTAGATGGTGCAGAGAATAATCTACCCAGTTTTTACCTCTCCAGGCATTATGAAGTATGTAAATATTATGTGCTTGATGAGCACACCGCACTGCCTGACGAATTATTGATAAGCACAGTGATCTGGAACAAACTGACACCTCAGGAACAGCAATGGGTAAAAGAAGCAGCTGTAGAATCAGCGGAATATGAAAAAGTGATCTGGCATGAGGCAGAAATGGAAGCGCTGGCGGAAATAAAAAAAGCAGGTGTCGAGGTAATAACTCCTGAAAAGAATGCTTTTAGAGAGCGAGTTAAACCCATGTATGATGAGTTTGAGCTAGACCCTGCTATGAAAGAGCTTATAGAAGAAATACAGGCAGTAAAATAACATGGAATGAAAGTAAAACTAGATAAAATACTGGGCGGATTTTTAGTCTTTTTAATGGCAATGATCGTACTGGCTGTTTTGTGGCAGGTATTTTCAAGATATGTGTTACAGGCTGCCAGTTCATTTACAGAAGAAGTTGCTCGCTATTTGCTTATCTGGATTGGTATTTTGGGAGCGGCATACGCTTCGGGACAGCAGGATCATCTGGCGATTAATATTCTTCCGCCTAAATTATCTCCTGCTAACCGCATAAAACTTCGCATTGGTATTAATATTCTCATCATATTATTCAGCATACTGGCTTTAATAATAGGAGGAGGAAACCTGGTGTATGTTAATTATGAACTGGGGCAATACTCAGCAGCTTTGGGATTACCATTAGGATTTGTCTATATGGTGTTGCCCATAAGCGGTGTATTGATCGTCTTTTATAAAGTTATCGAGTTGGCTAACCCTAAAAAGTATTTGGTATGATGATAGAGATTTTAATACTTGTTGTAGTATTCTTTCTGCTGCTAAGTATTGGTGTTCCGGTTGCCTGGTCTATTGGTATTTCCTGTTTGGTAACCATCATGGTTTCTATAGACTCTTTAGCTTCATTTACAACGATAGCGCAGCGTATGGCTACGGGACTTGACAGTTTTTCGCTGCTCGCGATACCGCTTTTTGTCCTCGCCGGGCAGATCATGAACCAGGGAGGGATCGCCCTCCGGCTCATTAATTTTGCCAAGGCTTTGATAGGTTCACTACCGGGCGGGCTCATTTATGTAAATGTGATTGCTGCAATGTTATTTGGTGCTATTTCCGGGTCTGCAGTAGCTGCAACTTCTGCTATAGGAGGTATTTTAGGACCGTTTATGGAAAAAGAGAATTACTCAAAAGAATTTGGTGCAGCTATTAATATCACATCATCCACTACAGGATTGATTATTCCGCCTTCTAACGTACTCATTGTGTATTCTCTGGCAAGCGGCGGAGTTTCTATAGCCTCTTTATTTTTAGCAGGATATATTCCGGGGATTTTAATGGGGCTTGCTTTGATGCTAACAGCTTCTTTCTGGATCAAAAAGAAAAAATATCCACCGGGACCATCGAGTTCTCTTAACAAAATAGGAAGAACTTTTTTAGATGCTTTCCCCAGTTTGTTACTGCTTGTGGTGGTAATAGGCGGTATAGTGACCGGTATTTTTACAGCAACAGAAGCTTCAGGTATTGCCGTGCTATATACGCTTGTATTGTCATTTGCTTATAGAGAACTTCACGTATCAAAACTATACAGTATCTTTTTAAGCTCTGTAGGCACAACTGCAATTGTAATGCTTCTTATCGCGACATCTATGAGTATGTCGTGGGTAATGTCTTTTGAGAATATTCCGCAAACAGTGAGTGAGGCGCTTTTAGGGTTAAGCGATAATAAAATAGTGATACTCATCATCATCAATGTGTTACTGCTTTTTGTAGGCACCTTTATGGATATGACACCGGCAGTACTCATCTTTACGCCTATCTTTTTACCGGTAGTGATCAATCTGGGAGTAGACCCCGTACAATTTGGTATTATGATGGTGATGAATCTCTGTGTAGGATTGTGCACACCACCGGTAGGTGCAGTGCTTTTTATAGGAGTGGGAGTTGCAAAAACTACCATACAAAAGATTATGAAACCGCTTATACCGCTGTATGTCGTTATGGCGATTATATTATTACTGGTGACTTTTATTCCTGCTATTAGCCTGTGGTTACCACAATTATTTGAATAAAAATGTAGATTATTTAAGAATGGAGACTATGCAAGTACTTAACAGAAAGAATGCAGGTATTACTAAAAAATTACCCATAAAGGTTATTCAATATGGCGAGGGAAATTTTCTGCGCGGTTTTGCTGATTATATCATCGATAAATTAAACAAAGAAGCCGATTTTAATGCGGGTGTGGCGGTTATTCAGCCGCGTGCGGGAGGTAAAGTGCAACGACTGGTAAACCAGGATTGCCTGTATAATCTTTTTTTAAAAGGAATTAAAAACGGAAAGGAAACCGAAGAAATACACACCATTTCCTGCATTCAAAAAGGGATTGACCCCTATGTAAATTATGAGGCACATCAGGCTTTGGCAGAAGAAGAATCCCTGCAGTTTGTGATCAGTAACACGACCGAAGCCGGTATCGCTTACAATCCTGAAGATGCGAGGCTGGAAGATGCGCCGCATACCAGTTTTCCTGCGAAAGTAGCGGCCTTGCTGTATAGACGTTTTCAATATTTTAAAGGCGCTACAGATAAAGGGCTGACTATTATCCCATGCGAACTTATAAACCAAAATGCAGATACTTTAAAGAAAATAATTTTACAGTATGCAGCGCAATGGGAGTTAGGAGCTGAATTTACAACCTGGGTTGAGCAGCATAATAGTTTTCATAATACGCTCGTAGATCGTATCGTGCCGGGATATCCTAAAGACGACATAGAAGCCTATCAAAAACAGCTGGATTTTAAAGATAATATCCTTGTTTCTGCCGAAGTTTATCTGCTTTGGGTTATAGAAGGCGATGAAAAATTAAAAGCTAAAATTCCGCTTGAGAAGATTGATGAAAACATACTTATAGTCAAAGATTTGCAGCCGTATCGTACACTTAAAGTGCGTATTTTAAACGGTGCTCACACGACTATGGTTCCTTTTTCTCTTCTGTATGGGAATACGACAGTAAAAGAAAGTGTTGATAACGCATTTACGGGAAAATTTATAAAAGAGGCGGTTTTTAATGAGATCATTCCCACCCTAGATATGTCTAAGGAAGAATCAAACGCTTTCGCGGAAGCTGTTTTTGACCGATTTAGAAACCCTTTTATAAAACATCAGCTTTCTAGTATAGCATTGAACACCGTTTCAAAATTTAAAGTTCGTGTTCTGCCTAGTTTACTAGCTTTTCATCAAAAATACAATCGATTGCCAATTAATCTTACCTTTGCCTTAGCGTGCTTAATTCGCTTTTATAAAGGTAGTTGGCGCGAGGAAGACCTTCCTGTAGATGATGACCCAGCGGTAATAGCAATTTTTGAAGAGGCGTGGAGTACAGAAAATACAGCAACAATAGCTGAAAATATCCTGAAAAATCGGGAGTTTTGGGGTGAAAATCTGGCTAAAATACCCGATTTTCAGGCTAATATAGCAAATGCCTTAGAGCTAATAGAAGAAGAAGGTGTGGAGATGGGATATAAAAAATTTGCCGCTCAGTTTGAGCAAGTCTAAATTTAAGGATAATGAAAAAGCTGATAAAGGTACATCCGGATGATAATGTAGCAGTGGTGCTGGCAGACCTTTTTGTGGGGGATACAGTTGATTTTGAAGGAAAAAAGGTCATAATTCAATCAGACAGCAAAGCGAAGCATAAGATTGCGCTGACAGATTTTATGCCCAACGATCCTATTTATATGTATGGCGTTTTAGTGGGCAAAGCGCTTAGTGCCATTCCTTATGGCGGCTTACTAACAACTGAAAATGTAAAGCACGAGGCTAATAGTGTTTCACAGAGAACGCAATCTATATCCTGGCAAGCCCCGAATATTTCTAAGTGGAAAGAACGCACCTTTATGGGGTATCACAGAGAAGATGGCCAAGTAGGAACTGCTAATATTTGGTTATTTTTTCCGCTGGTATTTTGTGAAAACAGGAATATAGAATTACTTAAAGACGTATTTGAACAGGAACTGTCATTTCACAAGGCAAGCCGGGAAAGACAGCTGTTGCGTAATTTGATCAACGGTGTCCCTGAAGATACATTGATCGCTGAAGCCCAGGATGAGGATGCAATATTTGATAATGTTCAGGTTAAGTTTATTACGCATCATGGTGGATGTGGGGGTATACGGCAGGATTCGGTTTCTCTGTCAAGACTTTTGGCAGGTTATGTAAATAATCCTAATGTGGCCGGTGCAACGGTTTTAAGTCTGGGCTGCCAGAACCTGCAGATAGATATTTTCAAGAATGCATTGCACGCCATTAATCAGGATATTAAAAAACCTATTCTCATTTACGAGCAGCAAAAGGAAGGGACGGTTAATGACATGCTCTCAAGAATTATCAAAGAATCTTTTGAAGAAATAAAAAAAGCAAATCAAATAAAAAGAAAACCCGCTCCCTTGTCTAAACTAAAAATGGGTTTGGAATGTGGTGGTTCAGACGGTTTTTCAGGAATTTCGGCAAATCCAGCTTTAGGTTATGCTTCAGATTTACTGGCAGCGCTGGGAGGTTCGCCAATATTGGCAGAATTTCCCGAATTATGCGGGGTAGAGCAGGAACTGGTTAACAGGTGTGCAGATGAAGAAACTGCCTTAAAGTTTATGAATCTGATGAAAGCCTATGAAAAGGCAGCCGTAGCTTCAGGATCGGGTTTTGATATGAATCCTTCTCCCGGAAATATAAAAGATGGGTTGATAACAGACGCGATGAAATCGGCCGGAGCAGCAAAAAAAGGTGGTACTTCAACCATTCAGGCAGTTCTGGATTATGGAGAATATGTCACAAAACCCGGCCTGAATCTTTTATGTACCCCGGGAAATGATGTAGAAAGTACCACCGCCATGGTAGGTTCCGGAGCTAATGTTGTAGTATTTACCACCGGTTTAGGCACACCTACAGGAAACCCGATTGCGCCCGTGTTAAAAGTCGCTTCAAATTCTACTTTGGCTAGGCGGATGCCGGATATAATTGATTTAGACAGCGGTGCGGTAGTAAGAGGAGAAATGACTATTGAAGAAATGGGAGAGAAAATACTTGAATATGTAATTCAGGTAGCTAGTGGGGAAGTAGCAACCAAAGCTGATATTTTAGGCCAGGATGATTTCATTCCCTGGAAACGCGGGGTGTCGCTATAATAACCACGAAATGATGAAAAAGAACGTACGCACAGGAATTATAGGATCAGGATACGCTGCACAATTTCACTTAGATGCATTGCAAAAAATAAATGTTGCAGCAGTAGATGTGACTGGTGTTTATTCCCGTAACCCACAGAACGCTGAAAAATTTGCTTCCAAAAACGGACTTTCCTCTTTTACTTCTTTAGCGGAACTTATCAATGCCAGTGACGTTCTTCATGTTTGCACGTCTCCTGTCTCACATGAGGAAATTGCTATACAGGTTCTTAAACGAGATAAAGATGTTATTATAGAAAAACCCTTGACGGGATATTTTGGTTCTGGCGAAAATTTTAACGGGGATACTTTCTCCAGAAAAGTGGGCCTTGAGCAAGCCGCTGCCAGTGTGAAGCGTATGCTGGAAGCAGAAAAAGCCAGTAAGGGCATGATTATGTATGCTGAAAATTGGATCTATGCTCCCGCTATTCAGAAGGAAAAGGAAGTTATTGAAAAAACTAAAGCCCAGATATTGTGGATTCAGGCGCAGCAGTCGCATTCGGGTTCTCATTCTTTAGATTACGGGAAGTGGAAATTTTCCGGAGGCGGCTCTTTAATGGGTAAAGGATGCCACCCGCTTTCTGCCGTTATTTATTTAAAAGCTGTAGAAGGAATGGTTTTAAATGGGAAACCCATCAGGCCCAAATCAGTTTCGTGTAAAACACATGCAATTACTCGGCTTTCTGGTTTTAAAAATCAGGGTCACCTGAGAGATTCTTATACAGATGTAGAAGATCATGCCTCTGTACATCTTGTTTTTGAAGATGGTACTATTGCAGATATTGTTGCAAACGAGTTGGTACATGGTGGAGTGAAGAATTATCTGGAAGTGCATGCTAATAATCACAGAACCATTTGTAATCTCACGCCCAATAATGCCATGCAGACGTATAATCCTGCAGATGCTAATTTTGCAGATATTTATGTCTCTGAAAAAATTGGCACTAAACAAGGATGGTCAAACATGTCGCCTGATGAAAGCTGGTTTAATGGTTATCAACATGAGTTAGATGCTTTTTATAAAAGTCACCTTTCAAGAGAAGAGGCAGAAAGCAATAGTCGGCTGGCAGCAGATGTGATTGTGACTATTTATACAGCTTATCTTTCAGCAGAGCGAAAAGGAGAAGAAGTTACTATTGAACTTGAACATTGATTTTGTGACGGGATTAAATTCTAACCTTTCCCTTTTTCGTTTCAATTTTACTTTTATTTGAAGAATTGCGTATACACAATTCGGGAGCCAGTACAACCTTCTTTTCTACTGTCATTCTTTTCTTTTCATTGATTTGTTCTAAGAAAACCTGCGCAGCTATTTTTCCCATAAGCACCGGAGTTTGATTTACAGAAGTTATAGGCATTTCCATGTACTGTGTAAATGGCTCATTACTAAATCCTACCACACACACTTCATCAGGAATTTTAACCTCGCGCGCTCTAAGTTCTTGTATTGCACCCAGGGCTGCATAATCACTTGAAGAAAAGATAGCGTCAATTTTCTTTGGGAGATTGTAAAGTTGTTGAACAGCGACCGCGCCAGATTCCAGTTTACTGTTAACTTCAATAATCAAGTCTCTATCAATTGGGATATTATAGGCCTTTAGAGCATCAAGATAACCTTCATATCTTTTAAGATATATATCAAGATTTAAATCTCCTGATAAATGGGCAATACGTTTACAGCCTTGTTTTATGAGATGTTCTGTAGCCATAAAACCTCCCTGAAAATCATCAATTGTGACAGAGCTTACTCCGGTAATTTCCTTCTTACGGTCAAAGAATATAAGCGGTACGTTGTTGTTAAGAATATTTGTAATGTGGTCAATATCCTGTGTGGTTTTTGATACAGACATAAATATGCCATCTATATGTGTGTTGAGCAGAGTTTGTATTTGTTTGGCTTCATTCTCAACATTTTCATGCGTTTGACATATTATTACGTGATAACCTACAGGAGTAAGTTCTTCTTCTATGCCTCTAATAACAGAAGCAAAGAAACTATGATTAATATAAGGAACAACAACACCTATGTTATTTGTCTTTCCACTTTTTAAAGCCAGGGCAAGGGAATTTTGCTGATAATTGAGCTCTTTAGCCGTTTTTAGCACTAAATCGCGAGTTTTTTGACTAACTCTGTCGCTGTTGTTAAGAGCCCGAGAGACAGTAGCGGTACTAATTTTTAGCTGTTTTGAAATATCATATATAGTTACATTACCCTTTTGGCGCATCTTCCTGCTTATTTGTTTAATCGATTACAATATATTACTATTTTGCAAAATCAGACTTCTATAATTTCTATTTAAGGATGTAAATGGTTGTTTCTTTTGTCGGAAAATAAAATATAACTGTTAAATTTTAGATTTTTAGTAAATTGGTTAACTTTTTATTTGGATTATGATAATAAATATTTACTTTAGTGTAATCGATTACATTTTCGAATTACAAACAAGCTTATTTTATTTTTTCAAGGCTTAATTCGAATTATAAATGGATTTTTTTTACTGGTAAGACTCATTAATGTGTAGTCTTTTTATTTTAAAACTTAACTACATCGATTGCGAAAAAAAGTGACTTTAAACAACCTAAATAGGGACTTAATATTTTCTCATCAAATAGATAGTTATGAGAAGCAGAGTCGGGACAAATTTTATTACAACATGATTTCTAACAAACATTTAATTCAACCATGAATGATAAAAAAATTATAAGAAAAAAATCAATATCCCTCATGCTGCTGTTACTGCTAAGTTTCATGAGCTCAGATAAAATATGGGCACAAGATCCTATCACGGTAACGGGTACGATTATAAATGGTGATGATGGCAGTGCGCTGCCCGGGGTTAATGTAGTAGAAAAAGGAACTTCTAATGGCACCGTCACAGACTTTGATGGGGTATATTCTCTTCGGGTATCGAGGGCGAATGCAGTACTCCTTATTAGTTATGTAGGTTTTAAAACGCTTGAAGTAAATGTAAACGGCAGAGAAGCCCTCGATGTAACGCTTGAGGTAGATTCAAATTCGTTAGATGAGGTGGTTGTAGTAGGATATGGTACTACAAAAAAATCAGATTTGACTGGTTCTGTTGTTTCCATTTCTGGGAATGACTTAAAAGAGCAGGCTAAATCGAGTATCGCCGAAACCTTAACCGGAAGGCTTGCCGGTGTTCAGGTTGCTTCAACTGAAGGATCTCCTGATGCCGAAATTAATATAAGAGTGCGTGGTAATGGTTCCCTAACCCAAGATAGTTCACCCTTAATTATTGTTGATGGTTTCCCTGTTAACAGCATGAGTGATATAAGCCCGGCAAACATAGAAAATATCTCAGTATTAAAAGATGCTTCTTCTACTGCTATTTATGGTTCACGAGGAGCTAATGGTGTAATTATCATTACTACTAAGAATGGTAAAAGCGGCAAGATATCTGTTAATTTTAATACATTCTATGGTTTTCAGAAAATCGCAAAAACCCTTGATGTCCTTTCCCCCGAAGATTTTACAAAATGGCAATATGAATATGCTTTGCTTAGCGATCCTGATAATATAGATTCTTACGAAAGATATTTCGGTCTTTGGCAGGATTATGATCAATATACCGGCAAAACAGGAAATAACTGGCAAAAGCAGATTTATGGTAACATGGGTGAAGTGCAAAGCCATGATCTTGCTATAAGAGGAGGTACTGAAAAAGCTAATTACAATTTTAATTATGCCCATTATGATGTCAATACTATTATGAGGGATTCTGATTTTAAGCGTGATAATTTTTCTTTAGCGCTTAAAAGCAAGGCTGGTGAAAAAGTAGATTTAGCATTTACCGTTAGATATTCTGAGACAGAAATTAACGGAGGAGGTGCTAATGAGCAAAATGAAGTTTCATCTGCAGATTCTCGATTAAAGTATAGTGTGCAATATTCACCTATTCCTATTTCAGGTCTCACTACTACTAATACAGATGAAGCATTAACGGGTTATCTGGTAAATCCTTTTGTAGCTATAGATGATAACCAAAGACAGCAACTAAGAAAGAATATTAATATGGTGGGTAGTTTTGAATGGGCCATACTAGACAATCTTAGTGTGAGATCAGAGTTAGGACTTGATAATAGAAATGATCTTGACTATCGCTTTTATGGAAGATCTACTTATTATGCAAATAATAAACCATTAGCAGATGACCAGGGTCTGCCAGCTTTACTTTACAGAGATAGAAAGAGGGAAAGCTTTAGAAATGCAAACATCTTAAATTTTGACTTTAATAAATATTTTAATGAAGATCACAGCTTAAAATTACTTTTAGGTGAAGAAATGATTGTAACTCAGGATAACAGAGAAACTACAGAATTACAGGGTTTTCCTGGGGATTTTGATTTTTATACTGCCAGAAAGCTTACCACGCAGGCAAATACAGCCTTCTCAGTAGATAATTTTTACAGTCCTGATGATAAATTACTTTCCTTTTTTGGCCGTGTTAATTATGAGTATAAGAACAGGTATTTATTTACAGCTACTTATCGTGCAGATGGCTCCAGCAAATTTTTGGGAAACAATCGCTGGGGATATTTTCCATCAGCAGCAGTTGCCTGGAAAATAAACGAAGAAGATTTCATGGGAAGTGCAGATTGGCTAAATGCTCTTAAATTGAGATTGAGCTATGGTAAGGCTGGGAATAATAACATTCCTACCGGTCAAACTGTGCAAAGTTTTGAATCACGAAATACTTCATACATAAACGAAGTTTCCAGTTACTGGGCTGCTTCTAATGTTTTAGCAAATCCTGATTTAAAATGGGAAACGACAGTTACGCAAAATCTAGGTCTCGATTTTGGAATTCTCAATAATCGCATTTCGGGGGCAATAGAAGCGTATAGAAATCTTACTACAGATCTATTGCTTGCTTTTCGTACACCGGGATCTGGTTATGAGTACCAATATAGAAACCTGGGTGAAATACAAAATACCGGTATAGAGGCGTCTGTAAATTTTGATGCAATCAACCAGCAGGATTATGGTCTTAGCATTTCTTTCAATATATCTGCAAACAAGAATAGAATTAATTCATTAGGGTCATTAGAAAATTATCAGGAATATTCAGGATGGGCTTCATCTCAAATAGGCAGTGATTATGCTGTTTGGGTAGATCAACCGGTGGGTGCGATGTATGGTTATAGAAGTGATGGTCGTTATGAAGTTTCAGATTTTGATTTTGATCCTGCCAGTAACTCATATACCCTGAAATCTGGTGTGGTAGATAATAGTGATATAGTAGGTGCGTTGCAACCAGGAATGTTAAAATTAAAAGATATGAATGGTGATGGTGTAGTAGACGTAAATGATAACACGATTATAGGTAATGCAAACCCAAAGCATACGGGTGGTATGGTAATTAATGGTTACGCTTACGGGTTTGATCTTTCTGCGGCATTTAACTGGAGCTATGGTAACGATGAGTACAATGCAAATAAGGTACAGTTTACTACTGCAAATGAAAACAGCCAATATAGAAATTTAACTTCTGAAATGGCAGACGGTACAAGATGGACGAATCTTAATCCGGAAACCGGTCAATTAATTACAGATCCTGACGCTCTTGCAGCTGCTAATGCAAATACCACAATGTGGTCTCCTTATATGCGTAGTTTCGTATTCAGTGATTGGGCAGTTGAAGACGGTTCTTTTCTCAGGTTAAATACTCTCACACTGGGTTATACACTTCCAAATGAATTAGTGTCGCGAGCGGGTATTACTAAACTGAGATTTTATGCCACAGCAAATAATGTTTTTGTCTTAACAAAATATTCAGGTCTTGACCCCGAAACTTCTACCAGGAGAAATAATCCACTTACTCCGGGAGTTGATTATTCGCCGTTTCCCAGAAGTAGACAGCTGGTATTTGGTCTAAATCTTAATTTCTAAAAAATTACATGAAAATGAAAAACTTAATAAAAATCTTATTGGTATTTATTATCACAGGTATAGTGGTGTCCTGCGATGAGGATAATGAATTTCTTGATGCTCCTGCTAAATCAACTCTGGATGAGTCTACTATTTTTTCTACAGTAGATCTTGCAAAGGGAGCTGTTGATGGTATTTTAGAACCCATAGGACAGACAAATTCATATCGGGGCCGTTTTATACCGTATTACGGTTTCAATACTGATGTAGAATATAATTATAGCGCTGACGATGAAGGCTCTGATGCTGATCTCGTTTATTACGATGCAAAACCCAATAATTCAAGAATGAATACTGATAATAATGCATGGGCTATGATGTATCAGGGAATAGAGCGGGCAAACATTGTAATAAGAGGTATTAGAAATTATGGTAATCCTGAACCTGATACTGAATTTGGCCAACTTTTAGGAGCTGCACTTACATATCGGGCTGTTTATTATGCAGATCTTATGAAAGCCTGGGGTGATGTACCTGCCCGTTTTGAACCTATTAACACAGAAACATTATATCTGCCAAAGACAAGCAGAGATACAATTTACAAACGTCTTATTGCTGATTTAGGTGAAGCTTCAGAATTGGTAGCGTGGCCTAATGAAACCACAGCAACTTCTACTGTTGAGCGTGTTAATAAAGCCTTTGTAAAAGGCTTTAGAGCCAGGCTTGCCATGATTGCAAGCGGGTATCAACAATATCCTGATGGTGTTAGAAGAAGCAACGATCCTGAACTTTCAGTTGAGAATATGTATCAGTTAGCGCTAGATGAATGTAGAGATGTCATTAATAGTGGTAAAGCTTCACTGGAGCCTTCTTTTAGAGATTTTTGGGTAAAATATAATGAAGAAGACATAAGTGCGGGCGGCGAATCTCTATGGGAAATTCCCTTTGCAGATGGTCGCGGAAGGGTGCTTTTTTCATTTGCTGTTCCTCATAATAGTGTAGATCAGTTTACTGGTCAGGCCAGAGGTGGTAATGCCGGGCCTACACCAACGGTTTTTTATGACTATAATGAGAATGATACACGCAGAGATGTTACATGTGTACCTTATGAATGGGGTACTGCGGTAGACGGCATAGCTATGCAGGAACTTTCAGCTATTAATTCCTGGTTCTTTGGAAAATATAGGTATGAATGGATGGCTAGGAATGTTACATCTACAAATGATGATGGCGTTAACCTGATATATATGCGGTATGCAGAAATACTTCTTACAGCTGCAGAAGCAGCTAATGAATTAGAAGGGCCTGCAGCTGCAGCAACCTATCTTAAGCAGATACGTAGTAGAGCATTTCCTGCAGAGCAACAAGCAGAACAAGTAGAAGCATACGTAGATGCACTTACTACTAAAGAAGCTATGTTTAACGCTTTAGTAAATGAGCATAAGCTAGAGTATACGGGAGAGATGGATCGTAAACAAGATCTTATTCGTTGGAATCTTCTTAAAGCCAAACTAGATGAGGAAAAAAGTAAACTTGCCAGTCTTGAAAGCAGAACAGGAGAATATACAAATGTTCCTACAACGCTTTATTATAAATATCAAGAAGACGGGTATACTTTAGATATTTATGGGCTTAACAGAGGGGAAACTGAAAATCCCGGCCCTGACT
This sequence comes from Leeuwenhoekiella sp. A16, assembly GCF_047946675.1. GTDB lineage: Bacteria > Bacteroidota > Bacteroidia > Flavobacteriales > Flavobacteriaceae > Leeuwenhoekiella. Next base: position 1,102,071 of record NZ_CP172313.1, on the reverse strand, counting down.
ATTCTGAATTCTCGTGGGATCAACCTCTTGATGAAATGATGAACACGATTTCTAAACCTGGAGTTAATGTAGATGACAGGCAATTCTGGCCTATTTGGCAAGTATTTATTGATGCCAGTAATGGTCAATTAGTAAACGACTACGGTTACTAGAACCTCAAAAAACAGTTTTAATTTATTGAATTATGAAAGTAAGATACATCTTTAAAGGTTTACTTATAGCTATTCTACTTGCAGCTACAGTTACAAGTTGTGATTATGATAAAGATATTATAGAAGAGCTGCCGGTAAGCCGAGAATTTGCGCCGGTAAATCTGACAGCCTTCGTTAGAAATCAGGTAAATGTAGAGCTAAACTGGACAGCAGATGAGAATGTGGAGAGCTATATAGTCGAGTTTAGTGCTGATGACCCTGAGTTTAATAATATAGTTAATACTGTTGAGGTTAATGCTGCTGATTTGCCTGTGTTTGTACCCTTAGAAGGCGAGACCGTATATTCTATAAGGGTAAAGGCGGTTAGTGCCCGCGGACTTGACGATTCTAGCTGGGCTACTACTTTGGCCCAAACTTTAACAGAGCAGCTTTTTGTTACAGGTGAACCTAGTGATATTAAGGCACTGGAAGCCACTTTGCGCTGGGTGCCTAATAGTAATGTAACTGAGTTAAAGTTGAGTCCGGGAGATATTACGCATACCATAACTGCTGAAGAAAAAGCTAATGGAGTGGCTACAGTGACCGGTCTCACCCAAGAGACAGAATATACCGCTATACTATTTAATGGCAGCAAAACCAGAGGCGTGACAACTTTTACGACAGGAATTGACATAGGTACTGGCATTTTAGTAACTGCCGAAGATGATCTATTGCAAATGATAGCCGACGCTGAAGCAGGAACCATATTGGTTCTTGAAAGCGGTGATTATACAGCACAGACGGGAACTGTAACTCTTGACAAGTCTCTTACAATAAGAGGACTTAGAAGTTATAATAAGCCCTTGCTAAAACTTAGCTTTGAGATTGTTACAGGCGCAGAAGATGTAGAATTAATTGATCTTGATTTAATGGGAGAAGGTGAAGGATCATCAGATCTTCCGGATGTTATAAGATATACAGCTGCAGGAAATTACAATTCGTTACTTATAAGCGGTTGCGTTATTCATAGTTATGCAAAATCTTTTGTAGCGGGTAACGAGACTGATGCGATCCTGCAAACTTTAACGGTAGAAAATTCCATTGTCTATGATATTTTTACTAACGGAGGTGATTTTATAGACTTTAGGAATTCTGATGTTCTAAATATTAACCTACAAACGAGTACTTTTTACAATTGTGCCCCAGACAGAGACTTCATCAGGATGGACGCAAGTGGAACTTCTAATGAGAGTGGTGTAACTGCAAATATACTTATAGACAGCTGTACGTTATATGCATGTTCTAATTCAGACAGTAAAAGAATACTATATGTGCGATTTGTTAGCAATGATGTAATAGTAAGAAATACCTTAATTGCCAGCACAGAATCTGAAGGATATGCTGATAGATCTGGTATTGATGAAAGCCCAACATTTAGTAATAATAATTACTTCAATGCACCGGGATTCTATGATACGTCACAATATATTTTTGATGACAGCAATTATTCAGCTTTAGATCCGGGCTTTGCAGATCCCGCGTCAGGTGATTTTACTGTTTCAAATCAAACTATAAAAGACAAAAATATAGGAGACCCTCGCTGGTTGTCTAATTAGTCTTAACCCTCTAAGTAGTTCTGGTTTATAACCGGAACTACTTTTTTTGAATAAAAATTGGTTTATGAAATTTAAATATCTGGCAGTTTATTTTAGTTTAATTGTTCTTCTAATGGGATTCTCAGGCTGTGCACAACAACTGGCCTTTCCTTCAGCCGAAGGTTTTGGAAGATATGCCAGCGGCGGTCGTGGCGGCGAAGTATATACAGTAACAAACCTTAACGATGACGGTGAGGGTAGCCTGCGTAAGGGAATAGTAAAGCATGGTCCTCGCATAATTACTTTCGCTGTTTCGGGTACTATTAGCTTGCAATCTCCTTTAGACATAAATAATGACAGTATAACGATAGCAGGACAAACGGCTCCCGGTGATGGGATATGCGTTAAAGGTTACACCGTTTCAGTTAAAGCAGATAATGTGATAATTCGTTATCTGCGCTTCCGGTTAGGGGATGTAAATAAAGTTGAAGATGATGCCCTTAAAGGGAAAGATGCTACAAATGTGATCTTAGATCATTGCTCTATGAGTTGGGCCACAGATGAGAATTCTTCTTTTTATAGAAATAAAGATTTCACCATGCAATGGTGCATAGTTTCAGAATCGCTAAATAGTTCTGTACACCATAAAGGAGATCATGGTTATGGCGGAATCTGGGGCGGAGTAAACGCTTCTTTTCATCACAATCTTATTGCGAGCAACCATAGCCGTAATCCGCGTTTTAGCGGTTCATCAACCACGCTTAATTCAGAAAATGAGTTTGTTGATTTTAGAAATAATGTTATCTATAACTGGCAGATCAATAGTATTTATGGTGGCGAAAATGGCACCTACAATGTGATCAATAATTATTTTAAACCCGGCGAAGCAACTGAAGATTCTAAGCGGGAGCGCATTTTAGACCCTTATGAACCTTATGGGAAATTCTATGTAGCAGGTAATTTTATGGAAGGTTCGCCCAAAGTTACCTCAGATAATTGGGATGGTGGTGTACAGTGTGAAGATCCTGAAAGTCTGCGTCTTGATGATCCTGTCGATATAGATAATAATATCAAAACTCAAACAGCAGAGGCTGCTTATTTTAGTGTTTTGAAAGATGCAGGAGCTAGTTTGAGCCGGGATGCGGTTGATATTAAAGTAGTGCAGAGTACGGCTACCGGAAAACCGCATTATCAAAACGGAATAATAGATTCTCAGGATAATATAGGCGGATGGCCTGAATTAAAATCAAAACCTGCACCTGAGGATTCAGATCATGATGGTATGCCCGATAAATGGGAAAAAAACCACAATTTAGACCCTAAAATCGACGATTCTGCCGGGTTTGATCTTGATAAAAATTATACAAATATTGAAGTCTACCTAAATGAACTGGCAGGAGATGCAACCAAAACAGCACAGGTAAGCCCAGGTGAATTTCATTTTTCTGTTGCTAAAGATGGTAGCGGTGATTTTTGCACAGTACAAGATGCTATTGATGCGGTGCCTGATTTTCGACAAAAAACGACTAAAATAGGCATAAAATCGGGCATTTATTATGAAAAATTGATTCTTCCGGAGTCAAAAATCAATGTAGAATTGATAGGTGAAAATAGAGACAAAACAATTTTGGTGTATGATGATTATTCTCAAAAATTGAATGAATTTGGTGAGGAAATGGGCACTACCGGTTCTTCATCTTTTTTCGTTTTTGGTAATGATTTCAAGGCTAGTAATATTACTTTTCAAAACAGTGCTGGCAAAGTAGGGCAGGCGGTAGCTGTAAGGGTAGATTCAGATCGGGCAATATTTAAAAATTGTAATTTCCTCGGCAATCAGGATACGTTGTACCTGCATGGGAAGGGTGCCAGGCAATACTTTACAAATTGCCTCATAAGCGGTACAGTAGATTTCATTTTTGGCTGGTCTACAGCTGTTTTTGAGAACTGCACCATAGTATGTAAGGAGAAAGGATATATAACAGCAGCTTCTACGACTGCAGATACTCCTCACGGCTTTGTTTTCCTCAATTGTGATATTCAGGGTGACGAGAGTTCAGATACTTTTTATCTGGGCAGGCCGTGGCGTGATCATGCAAAGACCGTTTTTATAAACTGTACGCTAGATAAGAACATAAAACCGGAAGGCTGGCATAACTGGAAAAAACCTCAGGCTGAAAAAACAGCTTTTTATGCCGAATATAATTCTCAGGGACCGGGCGCTGATGCTGAAAATAGGGTGGCATGGTCTCACCAACTTACCGCAAAAAGTGCCGCTGCCTACGAGGCTAATCTCATATTAAAAGGGGAGGATAACTGGCAACCTAAAACAAATTAAAAAATGAGAAATCCATCTATATCGGGAGGAATTATGACAATAAAACCAATTCTCGTCATCACAGTTTTACTGGCTTTTTTTTCATGTAAATCTCAGGCCGATCAGTCGGGTCAGTCGGTTAATGCAAATCAAGATCCCTGGTCACAGGCCGATGCTATAATAGAAAAAATAGGCAAACCTTCTTTTCCTGACGCGACTTACAATGTGATGGATTATGGTGCTGCAGCAGACGGGAAGACTTTAAACTCAAATGCTTTCGCGAAAGCGATAGAAGCCTGTACAAATGCGGGTGGAGGAAGAGTATTGATTCCTGCCGGAAAATACCTTACCGGCCCCATTCACTTAAAAAGCAATGTAGATCTGCATTTGGAAGAAGGCGCAGAAATCCTGTTCACCAAAGAAAAATCGGCTTACTTACCGGTCGTTCATACTGCTTATGAAGGGATGGAAGTGATGAATTATTCTCCGCTTATTTATGCATATCAACAGAAGAATATTGCAATCACCGGCTCAGGAACCTTCAATGGCCAGGCCGATAATGAAAACTGGTGGCCCTGGTGTGGGAAAGATGAATACGGTTATAATGAAGGTGGTGAAAAGCAGGGAGATGATAAAAATCTGCCACGCTTACGCCAAATGGTAGCAGACGGGGTTTCGGTTTCAGATCGAGTTTTTGGTGATGGTTACCAGCTGCGACCTTCCTTTTTTGAACCTTTTGAATGTGAAAATATTCTGGTGCAGGGTGTCACATTTACAAATGCTCCTTTTTGGGTTTTGCATCCTATGAAATCTAATTATATTACCATAGATGGCGTAACGATTAACAGTCATGGCCCCAATAACGATGGTTGCGATCCTGAGTATAGCAAGTATGTACATATTACTAATTGTAAATTCAATACAGGTGATGATTGTATCGCTATAAAATCGGGTAGAAATAATGATGGTCGCAGGGTCGCTATTCCCAGTGAAAATATTGTTGTTGAAAAATGTGAGATGAAAGATGGGCATGGCGGTGTTGTTATGGGTAGTGAGATTTCTGCCGGAGTGCGCAATGTTTTTGTTCGCAATTGTGTGATGGATAGTCCTAATCTTGATCGTGCAATTCGTATTAAGACCAACACGTTAAGAGGTGGTTTTGTAGAAGATGTTTATGTTAAAGATGTACAGGTGGGCCAGGTAAAAGAAGCTGTGCTTAAAATAAATACACATTATGGTATTTATGATAATCAGGAGGGCGATTTTATGCCAAGTATCAAGAATATTTTTTTAGAAAATGTAACCGTAGAGAATGGCGGAAAATATGGAGTACTCATAACCGGAAGAGAGCAATCTCCTGTTAAAAATGTGGTGCTTAAGAATGTGACAATCAAAAAGACAAAGACTCCGCTTTCAGTAAAATTTGCAGAACCTATACAGTTTGAGAATACCACTATAAATGGTGAAGCTTATAACTAGAGGCTTTGTGCTGAAATATAGAATGAATAATGTGATAGTGTAGTGAGAAGTAAAAGTGCCAACTTCAATATTATTATTTTATTGCTTTTTTTTGGAAGCATAACTGCTCAAAATGAGGTGAAGCCCTACACCATACAAACCACTTATGAAAAACTGCAAAAAGATTACCCGTTTATTGTTCCCATAGAGCCATTAACTTCATATAAAATTGAATCGAAAGAAAATGTGGTATATCGTGAGATTGATAACATTACTTTAAAAGCTGATATTTATAAACCTGCGGGAAATTCTTCAGTAAAATATCCTGCAGTTCTATTAATTCATGGCGGGGGATGGATCACGGGAAGTAAAGAAAATGAACGTGTGATGGCACAACATTTAGCTGCCAACGGCTATGTCGCCGTTACAGCCGCTTACCGGCTAAGTCCTGTAGCAACCTATCCCGCTGCGGTTTTAGATCTGAAAGCCGCCATATGCTGGATGCGAAAAAACGCTGATAAATACCAGATTGATGCAGAAAAAATCGCTGTTCTGGGAGCTTCTGCGGGAGCACAGTTGGCAACTTTAATTGGCGTTACTATTGGGAATCAGCTTTATAAAGAGGGCGATTCAAGTTGCTCAGATGCGGTTCAGGCGATTGTAAACATAGACGGAATAGTTTCCTTTATTCACCCCGAAGCTCAAGAAGGCACAGTTGCCGGGAAATGGCTGGGCGGACTAAAAGGCGTTAATTTAGAAAAATGGAAAGAAGCTTCTCCTCTTGAATATGCAAGCGCTGAAACTCCGCCTACATTGTTTATCAACAGCGCCCAGCCACGTTTTCATGCCGGCAGGGATGACATGATCAAAATTTTAGATAGTTACGGGATTTATAATGAAACGCATACGATTCCTGATTCCCCACATTCTTTCTGGTTGATGCATCCGTGGTTTGAGAAAACACTGGAATATACAGTGCGTTTTTTAGATAAAAACTTTAAAAATTAAAAGAATGAAAAGTAAAGGCTGGCTATCTATAATTTTCATTTTACTTATTACTACCGCGTTCTCACAGAATAAACCTTATGGCAATATTACTGTTGCTCAGGACGGAAGCGGGGATTTTACCACCATTCAGGAAGCTGTAAATTCTACACGTGATCTGGGTCCGGGTGAAGTACTCATCTCAGTTAAACCGGGAGTTTACAAAGAGAAATTAGTCATTCCATCGTGGAAACATCAGTTGACATTGCGCGGGTCGGGCAAAGAAAATACGCGTATAACTCACGCGGATTTTTCAGGAAAAATCGACTCCCTCACACAACAAAAACTGAACACTTTTACTTCACATACAGTTCTGGTACAGGGAAATGATATCAAAATAGAAAATATTACCATAGAAAATGCTTCCTGTAATCGGGGGCAGGCCGTGGCGCTGCATGTAGAAGGTGACCGTTTTGTAATTAAGAATTCAGCGATAATAGGATGCCAGGATACGGTTTATGCGGCAACTGAAAACAGCAGGCAATTTTATGATAACTGCGAAATAGAAGGAACAACCGACTTTATTTTTGGTGAAGCTACGGCGGTTTTCAAAAATTGTACGGTGAAAAGTAAGGCTAATTCCTTTGTAACAGCAGCGGCTACACCCAAAGATCAGCAATACGGTTTCGTTTTTATAAACTGTAAATTAATCGCTTCCGCGGAAATTAAAAAAGTCTATCTGGGCAGGCCCTGGCGCCCTTATGCCAAAACAGTTTTTCTAAACTGTGAATTGGGTGATCACATCGTTGCTGAAGGCTGGGATGCCTGGAAAGGAGATGCGATGTTTCCTGAAAAGGAGAAAACCACTTTTTATGCTGAATACCAAAATTCCGGCCCCGGCAGTTCTGCTGAAAATAGAATGAGGTGGTCAAAACAATTAAGTCCGCAAGAGGCTAAAGAATATACCATAAAGAAAATTCTGGCAGGAAGTGATGGCTGGAATCCTATCAAAAACTAATGCTATGAAATTTGTAAAACTCTACTTCATGTTAGCAGCGGTACTGCTTTCAGGGTATTCTTCCTGTTCTAAAGAAGAGAGTGCAGAACAACAAGGAGAAGTTGAGGTAGAACAACCGGAAAACGACAATACACCTATTGAAGAACCTGCAGAAGATGAGTCCATTCATGTTACAACGGGCGGCGAATTACTGGCTGCAATAGCTACAGCAAAGGCTGGAGATTCTATTGTGGTGCATGGCGGAACCTATGCTCTTACTTCCAGAATTGATGTTGAAAGTTCTGGTACAGAATTGCAAATGATCATACTTATGGCTGCGCCTGATGAAGAACGACCTGTATTTGATTATTCCGCTATGAGCGAAAATGCTTCAAATCAGGGTATGATCTTAGACGCCGACTTCTGGCATATAAAAGGAATAGATTTTTACAATGCCGGAGATAACGGAATGAAAATTCAGGGCAATAACAACCTGATCGAGTTCTGTACTTTTTCAGAATGTTCAGATACAGGTTTGCAATTAGACAGCGGCGCTTCAAATAATACCATCCTCAATTGCGACTCTTTTTTCAATGCTGACTCAAGTGTAGAAAACGCAGATGGTTTTGCGTGTAAACTCACCGCGGGAAGTAATAATAAATTTATAGGCTGCAGGGCATGGCAAAACCTCGATGATGGCTGGGATGGTTATTTGCGCGGAAGTGATGATATTCATACCTATTATGAGAATTGCTGGGCTATTAATAACGGTTACTTAAAAGATAAAAGCGTGAGCGGTGGTGACGGCAATGGTTTTAAAACGGGAGGCAGTGATGATAAAACACTTAAACATAATGCTACTTACACCAATTGCCTCGCTGTAGGAAATATAGCCGATGGTTTTGATCATAACAGCAATCGCGGTATGGTGACGATCTACAACTGTTCTGCCTATGATAACGGCAAAAACTACAACTTTAGCAGCACGAATATTCTGGCAGGACTCATTATAAAAAATTGTGTCTCTCTGGGCAATATGGGAAGTACAAATGCAACTGAAAAGGATACTTCAAGTAATAGCTGGATGAACGGCTTAACTGCTAAAGAAACCGATTTTTTAAGTATAGAAACCGCTCAATTGCTCGCTGCCCGTAAAGAAGATGGAAGTCTTCCAGATATAGATTTTATGCACCTTACCGCCGGCAGTAATTTAATAGATAAAGGTGTAGATGTAGGGCTTCCGTTTAACGGGAGTGCGCCTGATCTGGGTGCTTTTGAATTTGAAGATTAACAAAAGGCCAGAAACCAGATGAAATTTTTCCTTATAATCATTTTTTTGATTTTTAGCCTTTCGCTTTTAGCGCAGGAAAAACCTACGCTTTATCTGATAGGTGATTCTACAATGGCAGATAAAAAAGACCCTGATCAAAATCCTGAACATGGCTGGGGCCAAATGCTTCCACAATTGCTCACTGATGAAATACGCGTAGAAAATCACGCGGTAAACGGACGCAGCAGCAAAAGTTTTATTACAGAAGGAAAGTGGGAAGCGGTTTTAAGTAAATTGAAGAAAGGAGATTATGTTTTTATTCAATTTGGTCATAATGACGAAAAAATACAGGATAGCACGCGGTTTACAAATCCGTTTACGCAGTATCGTTATAACCTGGAGCGCTTTGTAAATGAAACCCGAAGTAAAGGAGCGACACCTGTTTTACTAAGTTCAATCGTGCGCCGTAATTTTAATGAATATGGAGTTTTAGTAGATACCCATGGCGACTATCCTGTAGTTGTATGGCTGGTAGCTAAAGATTTAGATGTTCCTTTTGTAGATTTACAATGGCTAACAGAACGTCTTGAAATAAAATACGGCCCAGAAGCCTCAAAATCGCTTCATTTACACCTAAAACCTGGTGAAAATGCATACGAACCACAGGGGAGAGAAGACGATACTCATTTGTCTCAATTAGGAGCAACTCTTGTCGCAAGTCTGGCTTTACAGGAAATCAATCGGCAACATTCTGGTCTTGCGACTTTTATTAAGAAGTCTGTATTAGCAAAGGAAATAATTTCTTTAAAAAATTAACCCGCTTTTCTTCTTGGTTGCTGCCACCTGCAACCCATTTACTAAAACTCTATCTTAAACTTACTTCTTTATTCTATAGGTCCTGCCCATACCATGCAATAACGCAGCTGGTTTTTATTAAATATTCCCGATTTTACCCAGCTTTTGACCGATTTTCGTAGCTATCTTCAGAATTCCTACTGAAATTCGTATGACTGAAAATTCATTTTTTTAATTCTCTTGAAACCAGATTTTTAACATGCAAAAGTTAAAACTTGAAAAAATTTCAATCGATTGCGTAAATTCAAGATTATTATCTATAATTTTAATAAATATCATTCAAAATGTTAGTCTTTAGTATTAGAAATTAATGATAATAACATTTTTAATCTTAAGTATTTAACATAATAAATGCGGATCACAAAAATTAATCAATTCTAAAACCCAACTATAAATTAAACAAAATTCCTTTTGAGATGAAATTTAGATCAAGCCTGTTGACACTCACGCTAACCATGTGTGCTGTCTTAAACAATTATGCCCAACACCCTTTAGTGTATCAAAGTGAAAATACCGGATCTTCCTGTGATGCGCCGCCCTTACCAGATCCCGGTGATCTTGTGAACTATCCCATGTTACCAGATCCTTTTGCGTGGTCTGATGGTAGCGGCCGCTCTACAGATTTTAGCGATTGGGAGTGCCGAAGAAATGAAATAAAAGCTGAAATTCAGGAATATGAGATTGGTTTAAAACCGCCACGACCTGCTGATATAACAGCAACGTACGCTGATGGAGTATTAACCGTTTTAATCACAGAAAACGGAGAGACTCTCACCCTAACTTCTGAAGTTACTATTCCTGATGGCGATGGACCTTTTCCTGTTGTAATAGGTATGAACAGCGCTACAGGAAGTATACCTTCATCTATTTTTGATGGTGCTATTAAAATACCTTTTATGCACAATCAAGTAGTGAGTTATTCTCAGGGTTCCCGTAATCCTGACGACCCTTATTTTAAACTTTACCCGGAGTTTCATCCCGATGCAGATACTTACACTATGGGTAATTATAGCGCGTGGTCGTGGGGTGTAAGCAGATTAATAGACGGGATAGAGTTAGTGCAGAAGCAATTAAATGCTGATGTTGACCATATAGCTGTAACCGGATGTTCTTATGCGGGAAAAATGGCACTTTTTGCAGGAGCCTTTGATGAACGTATAGCTTTAACAATTGCTCAGGAATCTGGCGGTGGAGGTGCGCCATCCTGGCGTGTTTCTGAAACTATAGGAAACGTGGAAAAAATTGACAATACCAATTATTCTTGGTTTTTACCAGACATGGGAAGTACTTTTAGTGGCAGAGCGGGTATTTTACCGCATGATCATCACGAATTGATGGCAATGGTTGCTCCCAGAGCTTTGCTAATCACAGGCAATACAGATTTTGAATGGTTAGCAAACCCTTCTGCGTATGTTTCGGCAAGAGCGACGGAAGAGGTTTATAAAGCATTTGGCATAGAAGATCGATTTGGCTTTTATATTGATGGAGGTCATGGTCATTGTGCGGTACCAGATAGTCAAAGCCCGGCAATACAATCATTCGTCGATAAATTTCTTTATGAAGATATGGCAGCAGATACAGATGTACATGTTAACCCTTATGGCAATACTGTTGATTATATGAGCTGGATAGAGGGTTGGGTAGATACCAATCCCAATAAACCGAATATTATTCTAGACAGTCCCATAAACAATTCTACTTATGAGGCACCAGCAACGATTAATTTTACAGCTTCTGTCACAGACCTAAATGATGATGTAGAAAAAGTGGAATTTTATAATGGAACTGATCTTATGGGTGAAGATACTACAGCACCTTATTCGTTTACCTGGGAAAACGCTGAAGGCGGAACGTATCTTATTTCTGCTGAGGCGACTGATGCAGAAGGTTTAAAGGGTTTTTCAAACGTTGTAAAAGTTGTAGTTACTACACCACCTACGACAGTATATAAAGTAAGTACCGCACCCATAATAGATGGGACTATTGATGAAATATGGAAGGTTGCCGGCATGAATGATTTTAAAGCTGAAAAGGATTTACTTGGAGGTCCTTTTGATGCGACTGATTTAAGTGGATGGTCACGACTTATGTGGGATGACACATTTTTTTATTTTATAGCTCATGTAGAAGATGATGTTAAAATAAATGACAGTCCCTTTGCAATTTATCAAGATGACAATGTTGAGGTTTATTTTGATGGCAATAATGGAAAAACCAATTCATATGAAGCTGGAAACGATGTGCAATATACGTTTAGATGGGACGATGGAAGTTTTGTAGGTACAAATAATGGCATTTCTACAGATGGAATAGAATATGTCATGCTAGGAACTGATGATGGATATATTCTGGAAGCTAAAATCCCTATGGCTAATATAGACGTTGTCCCTGAAGATGGTAAAGAGGTCGGGTTTGATTTTATGATAAACGATGATGATGACGGTGGCGATCGAGAAGGGAAATTATCATGGAATTCTACAAATGACTCTGCCTATCAAAATACTTCTGTTTTTGGCACAATACAATTAAGTAGTTCTGTCCTGTCTGTAGGAGCTGCTTTAGATAGAAGTTCTGTCACTCTTTATCCTAATCCTTCAAATAACCAGTTGGTCGTTCAAGGTATACAAAGAGATGTAGACTATAAAATTATTGACATAACCGGTAAATTGCAACAATCTGGTAAAACTCAAAATTCTATTAAAATAGATGATTTGAGCCAGGGTTTATATTTTTTACAACTTAGTAATGAAGATATGAGAGCTAATCTAAAATTCATTAAAAAGTAGTAATAAAATTATTCATTTGTCCTTAAAACCTATGTGTCAATATATGGCGCATAGGTTTTTTAATGTAGAGCCATTTGCGTTAGATAAACTACATGTTGGCTAATTTGAGAACCGTATTCCAATTGCGTGTGGTAGCCTGAACTTTCAATTTTCGTTCAAAAAACATATTAGTGAGTTTAGAGTCGCTGTATTTACCTGCGCATTTAATGAATACGTTGTCATTTATAATCTCAAATTTATCAGGCACAAAACCAAAAGCATTTATAGATTCATCGATACCGGGAGCTGGCGTGTTTTTTAGAAAAGTAAGGTGAAGTAGTTTGGTGTCTGTTTCAGGATCATTAGCAAAAGGATTAGAAGTTACAAGTTCATTTAATTCTGAACTGCTTCTTACAATTACCGGAACCTCAAACCCGTATTTATCAAGAATAGCACGTTCAATTTTTTCGCTTAAAGCGAAAAAATCTTCAGTTTCAGCTTTAAAAATAACATTGCCGCTTTGTATATAGGTAGATACGTCCTCAAACCCAAGACTAAGAAAAAGCTCTTTGAGATCCTGCATGAGAATTTTGCGTTTTCCGCCTACGTTTATTCCTCTTAAAATTGCGACATATTTTTCCATGATTTCAATTTTTTTTTATTCGGCAGATTTAAAAATTTTTTCAAAAGCATCGTAAACAGCGAGGTGCAAAGCGTCGCCATGATTCTGGTTTTCTAAAAAATTAAAGTAAATGGTTGTTTTTTCCTTTTTAGATCTGGTTAATTTTTCAAAGAGACTTTTGGCATCATTTTCCATCACATCACCTTCTTTACCTACGGCGATATAAATAGCTTTAGGCTGCTTGTAGTCTATGGGTTTAAATTGTAGAAGCGCTTCATCACTCCACCATAAACTTGGGCTCACGATAATGTAATTGTCAAAAAGGTCTGGTTTTTTAAAAAGTATTTCTGTGGCTAAAAGTCCGCCCAAAGATTGACCTATTAACGTCTTTGTAGTCGTCGTTCTATAATTTGAAGTGATGAACGGTTGCAACTCTTTTTCTAAAAAAGCAATGAACTTTTCTGAACCTCCGGTTGTGGGAAATTCTGTTTTGTCTTTCTTATTTGAAGTGGGAAAGGTGAAATCGCGCTTTCTGTCAATATTTGCAATCCCTACCACAATGCTTTCGGGTATAATATTTATCCATGAAAACGATGCAAATTGCACAAGCCCGGCTATGTGTATAAAATCTTCATCTGCAGAGCCGTCTAGCAGGTAAATAACGGGATATGAATTCTCTTTGCTTTCTGAATAATCTGGCGGAAAATAGAGGTTAATTACCCGATTTTCGCCTAAAATAACCGATTTTATCTCGACTGTTTTACCCAATTCAAATGGTTTTTGGACCACTACTTCAGGTGTTTGCGCGGCTGCAAAATGGGTTGTAAAAAGTATTACAAGAATTAAAACGATTAATGTTCTCATATGCGTAAAGCTAAGAACATTCCAGATTATTGAAGCTCTTTCTCAAAACAGAGACTATTTTCTACCCCGGCATATTGCCCATAATTACTCATTTTTGCATAATTATTTCTGGTATATAAAGCGATTGCCTCTACTTGTCTGGTTCCGGTTTCCAGAATGCATTTTTTATAGCCCAGTTCTAGCGCCCATTGCTCAAGTTCTTTAAGAATTTTTGATGCTATTCCGTTTCCACGAAAGTCAGGATCAACATACATCCTTTTAATCTCCATTGTTTTGTTGTCATATTCTTTTATCGCTCCACAACCTACTGCTTCATTGTTTTCAAAGCCAATAATTACATACTTAATTGTGTCAATCTTATTGAATTGATCATAAAAAGCATGCTCGTCACCATCTGTGATCGCCAGACCGGCATCTAATTTTTTAACCAGTGTTATAAAACCTTTGTTTTGTGAGTTTGTACGTATAAATTGTATCATTTTAAACTGTCTGCTGTGTTTTTAGAAGTATTTACCAAAGCACGTCTTTCTGTTTCAATCTTTTTTATAACCGCTTTTAAGCTGTCAATTTCTTTGGTCATTTCTGTTTGATTATTATCGGCTTTCATTTTGATCTGAAAATTCCAAAGCGCAATAATCAGCAGCAGTATGCCATTAATTGCAATCGCTACTTTTTTACCTTTAGTCCAGAATTGCTGGCGTTTTGCTGTTCTTTCTTTTTTGACGTAAGAAGAATTCTTTTGAAATGCTAGTCCGCTGTTTGTGATCTTATACACTTCAATTGTTTTGCCATAGCTGGAGTTAATTTCAGGATGCGGGATCTCTTTCGCTATAGCGAAACCATCTTTTACAAGTTGATCCAGAAACACCGGAAGTTGAGCTTTAAAATTATCGCGTAAAAAGTGGTCAAAAACGGGGTTAAAATCCAAATTATTAGCTGCTAAGTAAAGAAGAACCTGATCAAGTATTTTAGTATTTTCATTCACAGCCGGCGGTTTGAGAAAAATGAATGGATCTTTAATTTTTATTCTATAATAAAGATAATGAAGTTCTGGCAACTTTCTTTTACAGCTACACTCAGTATTCTTTCGCAAGAGCATTACAAAATCTTAAGTTTGCAAAAAACAGAAGATGAAGCCAACCACAAAAGCAAAACTCGAACTGCCGGAAGATGAGATGCGCGCTTATGGATATAAGATTGTTGATGCAATAATAGACCATCAACTTACTCAAAATACCAAGAAACCTGTTGCACTTGCAACCCGCAGCGAGATGGATACAGTTTTTAAAGAGGTTGCTCCCGAGGCTTCATCTTCTGCAGAAGAAGTTCTCGATTTTGTAATGCAACAGGTGATTCCTTATAGCAATATCATGAGTCATCCCAAGTTTTTCTCTTTTGTTCCCGGGCCCAGCAATTATGTAAGCGCGATGGCAGATGCGCTAGCGACGGGTTTTAATATATTTTCTGGCGGTTGGGCGGCGGCTCCCGCTGCTGCAGAGCTTGAGATCGTGACAATAGGCTGGCTCTTAAAAATTTTTGGTTTACCCGAAAAAAGAGGTGGCGGTATTTTTACCAGCGGTGGTTCTATGGCAAATCTTACGGCGCTTGTAACCGCACGTAATATTAAATGTGGTGATGATTTTTCTAAAGCAGTAATCTACCTCTCAGATCAGGCGCATTCTTCAAATATTAAGGCTATACGGGTGATGGGTTTTCGTAAAGAACAAATACGTATCATCCCCACAGATATGGAGTTTAAAGTCTCTATAAATAAGCTCAAAAACGCTATAAATCGTGACCGACTAGAAGGTTGGCAGCCATTCTGTTTCATTGCTTCTGCAGGAACGACGAATACAGGAACTGTAGATCCACTTGAAGAACTGGCTAAAATTTGTAAAAAAGAAGATCTTTGGTTTCACATTGACGGTGCATACGGCGGCGCTGCAATTCTAGCAAAAGATGGAAAAAGTCTGCTAAAAGGTGTAGAAAAAGCCGATTCTCTAACGGTAGATCCTCACAAATGGTTTTATCAACCTTATGAAATGGGTTGTTTGCTGGTGCGAAATCACAAATGGTTAAGCGGTACTTTTACAGAAAAGCCAGAATATCTTAAAGATGTTGAGGGCAACTCTTCAGAAATAAATTTCTACGATCATGGTATTCAGCTAACGCGTAGGTTTAGAGCACTTAAGTTTTATATGAGTATTAAGATTTTTGGCTTAAAAGCTTTTCGCGAAGCAGTACAATATAACATAGACCTTGCAGAAAAGGTAGAAAGTAATTTACGCACAAGTGCTCTCTGGGAAATCGTTTCTCCCGCCACGCTGGCTGTTATCAACTTTAGATACAATCCTATATCGAGAAATCTGTCTGAAAATGAACTTGACGAATTAAACCGCAAGATCTCACAACAGGTTGTAGAATCTCGTGAGGCTATGCTGGTGACAACCTATTTAAACGGAATGGTGGTATTGAGAATGTGTTTAATAAATCCGCGTACTACTTTGCAAGACGTTCAGGACACACTTGATCTTTGTGAAGAAATAGGCGAAACCCTGTAAAAATCGGCTTAAAATGGTCTAAAAACGGCTATTTATTGTACCGAAAAATCAAAAACAGACTGGTTAGAACGACCTCCCGGCACTTGTCCCTGATAGAAGAAAGCATATTCGCCGGGCTCAAGTGAATCAGGAGTGACCGTAAATTTATTACCTTCTACCTGCGCGATACTAAACGGCAATGCCTCCTTGGGATCAACACCGCTGCTGCTTCCTAAGGCATTACTTTTACCCGTAATTACTTCCCGAAGGTTTTGACGCTCTTTTACCCTTAGTTTTAAGAGTACAAATTCATTAGGAGAAGAGGCTGTTTTAAACCACCAGTTATTGTAATAATCTGTACCACCTTGCACCTGCATATTATCAACATCTGCTGTAGAAACATCAAATAAAAATGTAAACTCAGGAGTGTTTGTATTTAGCACATTGTTAGAAGTAGCTTTAGGCAGTGTAGATTTATTTTTCGAATTTATAAAACCTGATACAAGTCTTTGCGCAGCAGCATTTGTACTAGTGCCAGAAAAAACACTGGGCTGGATAAGTTCTAATTCATCATTAGCATTCTTATAATAAATCCCGGTTTTAGACACGGTATTATGCCTCGATTTATCCATCATCAAAGCAATGATATTTCCTGAAACTCCGGCTTCTTTTAGCTTGGTAAGCTCTTCTATAGAAGTCTCAAACTTGTAATTAGAAGTATTTATTTTATTTACGATAAGATCATCTGTAAAACCCAGATCTATCATTTGTACAATAGATTCATTAGTGAGGGTTTCCTGAGCAAAAGCAGACATGCATAAAAGCAGAAGTAGCGTTGTGATAATTTTAGACATAACTATACAGTTTGAGTTTATAAAAACAAAATTTATGAAACGCAGAATAGTAAGAGGTAATGATTGCTACTTTCTGATAAATAGAAAGTTAGGGTAGGGTTTTGTTTTCTAAAAATAAGAAATTAAGAAGTATGATTATTCATTATTCAAAAAAATTTGAAAAGATATTTTATACGGTTTTTGAGAGATAATCTAAAAAGGAAAGTAGATTTTCAATCCCTTAAGCCCGATTTTTCATCTTATTCAGTCATTTTTTGATGAATTAATTCAAGAGAAATTTCAGGATTCGCTCCTTTTTGGCCAGCCACAAGAGCGCCTAAAGCACACCCAAAAGCCAACGCTTGTGCAGGATCATTATCTTTGTCAAGACTGTATAGCAATCCCGCAAGAAATGAATCACCGGCACCTACAGTATCAACAACTGTGGTGCTAAAACCGGGATGTGTATATAAATGATCATTGTGCCAAAGCACGGCTCCCGCGCTTCCACATGTTACACATATAGAAGAGGTATTTGTGCGTGCACCAATTGCTTTTAGGCTATCTTCCATAGTAGCAGAGTTGATGCGTAGAAAGCTTTTAACTTCCTTGAGTTCTTCCTCATTCATTTTTACAAACTGAGCCAGTTGCATCAGGTTAACAACTTCATTAAGATCATAATGTGGCGCTCTAAAGTTCACATCAAAAACAGCGTTTTTAGCAACATCAAGAAGTTCTTTTAAAGTGTTTCTTGATGATTCACTTCTTGCAGCCAGAGAGCCAAAAATAAAAATATCTGCTTCTGCGACACATTTTTGATTTGCCTCTGTAAGCGCGATATTATCCCACGCTACGGGTTCTTTTATAACATAAGTGGCGCTTCCCGTTTTATCTAAAGTCACCTCTACCTGTCCTGTTTCCAGATCATCATCTTCCTGAATAAACTCTTGTGGCAAGTCATATTTATCGAGAACAGCGAGTGTTTCTTCGGCGAGTGCGTCTGTACCTAATCTGCTTACCATTTTTACTTTCGCTTTAAGCGAAAGCAACCTTAAACAAACATTAAGCGGTGCGCCCCCCAATGCTTTACCGTCAGGAAAAAGATCCCATAGTATTTCGCCAAAACAAACAACGTTAAGAGATTTACTCATGTTAATCGAGAATTTTCTTTTCTAGTTCTTCTAGTGATATACCTTTAGTTTCTGGCATATAGAAGGATGCGAAAATTAATTGCAGAACCATCATGCCGGCAAAAAAGGCAAAAATGGGCCAGGGATTATCTTTAAATATCCCAGATTCTGAATCTAAGAAAACCGGAGTTAAAAGTGTGATCAAGGCGGCAAATACCCAATGCGTTCCCGTACCCCAGGATTGCCCGTAAGCACGTACTTTGTTAGGGAATATCTCAGAAATAAAAACCCAAATCACGGCACCCTGTCCTACAGCGTGACTCGCAATAAAAACGAGAATGAATGTGAGCAATAAGGTAGAACTGCCACCAGTGTAAAAGCACCAGGCAACTGTAGCCAGACTAATTATGTAACCAAAAGAGCCGATGATTATAAGCGAGCGACGCCCTAATTTATCTATTAGTTGCATACCTAGCAGGGTAAAGATGATGTTCACAACACCTATAGATATAGAATTAAACAGTGAATCCTGTTCTGCGAGACCGGCCTTTTCAAGAATCTCAGGAGCATAATAAAGAATAAAATTGATACCCGATAATTGATTGAAAAAAGCGATTAAAAAGGCGAAAATGAGCGGTTTTTTAAAGCGTTTTGAAAAAAGTTTTACGTCTGCTTTATTCTCTTCAAGATCGTTTTGTATTTCCTGCAGTTGTACTTCTGCTTCTGCGGGAGAATAGATCATTTGTAAAACCTCAAGCGCCTGCTGTTTTGCCTGTTTTTTATACAATAACCATCGCGGACTTTTAGGTACCTGTAGTACCAGCAAACAATAAAGAATTGCAGGTATTGCTTCTACACCAAGCATCCAGCGCCAGTCATTATCACCCTGAAAGCCTTGTAACATATAGTTAGACAAAAAGGCTATAAGGATACCAAAAACCAGAAAAAACTGATATAAAGCCACTAATCTGCCGCGACTTTTTGCTGATGATATTTCTGAAATATAAGTAGGCGCGGCAACAGAAGAAGCACCTACGCCCACACCGCCTACAAATCTAAAAAATGAAAAAGTATAGGGGTCTGGAGCAAAGGCAGAACCTAAAGCAGAAACAAGAAATAGAAGACCTATCCAGACTAAAGTTTTCTTTCGGCCCAGCTTATCACAGGGTATGCCACCAAAAAGGGAGCCCAAAACTGTTCCCCAGAGTGCCATAGACATGATAAATGTACCATGAAAAAGAGGCGAAGTATTCCATAATTCTTTAATGGGTAGGTTGGCACCAGAGATAACTACTGTGTCAAAACCGAATAAAAAGCCAGCCAACGCTACCGTGACAGACCATTTTTGAACTGCTTTCATTAATTATTTTTTTGGTTAGGAGAATTCCAGGTTGAAGGTATGTGTGCAAGTTTAAGGTTTTTAACCTCGTCCTGCGTTTTAATGCTAAAAGTGGTGTAGGGCACGTGTGGAAAAACCTGTGCAGTCAATACTGTTGCACCTTTATCTGCAAAAAATTCTATTGAAGACTGATCTGTAAAGACAGAAACTTCAATTGTATTATCCGTTTTAAAATGAGCGGGGGCTTTCATAACTGGTTCTGCAAACCTATTAGAAAAGTCGCTTTGTCCCGCCAGAGTACGATCTACATAAAATTGATTTTCGTTTTTAATGTAACCCATTTTTAAACTGTCGCCTTGCGTATTGCTATAGATAATTTCAAAATCACTGAGCGGGCGAGGGAGTTCAAATTTGAGATTAGACTGTTGTAAAAGGGAGTCAGTATATTGTTGATTTTGCTCTTTTTCTTTTTGTGGCGAAAAATAATTGAGGTCTTTAATTACAGCAGCGACGGGATAATTGCTCACATACAAAGTAGAGTCTTTGTATAGTTCAAGCTTTCGCGGAAGCGTCATAGCACTACGCCACTTTGTTGTGGGTGTTTGTTCTGCATAGAACCAGTTGCTCATCCAGCCAATAAACGTGCGCTCATCTTCAGGCAGATTATTATAGGTTATGCCGGCATAATTATCGCGCCCGTAATCAAGCCATTTTTCCTGTTTTTGGTCTGTTTTAAACGATTTTCCGTCAAAATCACCGATAAAATATTGTGTGCCAGAACCACCATTAGCAGCGCCGGGATTAATGCTTATGAATAGAACCCATTTTGTATCACCACTTGGCGTCTTAAGCGGGAAAAAGTCGGGACACTCCCATACACCACCATGTGCGCCCAGATTTTTACCAAAATCACTTAAATATTGCCAGCTTTTAAGATCTGTAGAATTATATATTTCTGCGTGATCACCGGCAACGAGAACAAGAATCCATTTTTGAGATTCTTCATGCCAAAATATTTTGGGATCTCTAAAGTCTTTTTGATCCTTGTCATTTTTTACTACGGGATTACCTGCATACTTCGTCCATGACTCGCCATTATCAAGGCTGTATGCAATACCCTGGGTTTGATAGTTTGTATCACCTGCTTTTTCTTTTTCTGCATTGTGATAGGTGAACATAGCTACCATGGGCGGATTGTCACTAGAGCCAAAACCAGACGTATTTTTAAGATCTACCACAGCGCTCCCTGAAAATATGTATCCTAAAGAATCAGGATAAATAGCTACTTTTTCATTTTTCCAGCTTTTAAGGTCCTTACTTGTAGCGTGGCCCCAATGCATGGGTCCCCACTTTGTGTCTTCAGGGTAATATTGATAAAAAAGATGATAGGTGTCTTTGTAAAAAACGAGTCCGTTAGGATCGTTCATCCAGTGCGCTGGCGGGGAGAAGTGATACTGCGGTCTGTATTCTTCGGTGTAAGAATCTGCAGTAATTTCTTGAGAAGCAACAGGCTCTTTTGTTTCCGTTTTACAGCTTTGAAGAAAAATCAATGTAAAGAGTATAAAAATCGGTTTTTTCATGCGAAAACTGGTATTTGAGCTTTTTGCTGGTTGCGGCTAGGAAAATAAAACTTTTTATCCATAAAAAAACGTTTTCGTTGCGTAGTTTTGCCTTTTTAGCGGTTATGCGTGTGTAAAACGAATTTATGTTTTATAAGAATCATTATCTTTACGGCTATTGAAAATTATGAGAAGAAAACTAACATTAAAACTGATCGCTAAAGAACTTAATGTTTCTATATCGACAGTTTCGAAAGCCTTGCGTGACAGCCCCGAAATAAGCGAGGAAACACGCGAGAAGATAAAGGCATTTGCTAATTTATATAACTACAAGCCTAATAATATAGCGCTAAGCCTTAAAAACCGAAAAACAAACACCATAGGGGTAATAATCCCACAGATCGTTCATCACTTTTTTACCACGGTTATACGTGGTATAGAGATGACTGCGAGAGAGCACAATTACAATGTTATAATTTGTTTATCAAATAATGATTTTGATAAGGAAGTTCTCAATATGGAGCTTTTAGCAAACGGGAGTACAGATGGTTTTATACTTTCAGTAGCAAAAGAAACGATGCTTAAAGAAGATTATCATCATCTTAATGAGGTGATAGATCAGGGTATGCCAGTTGTTATGTTTGACAGGGTGGTAGAAGGTATTTCATGCGACCGTGTTCTTATAGATGATAAAGAGGGTGCACGCAATGGTGTGGCACACATGTTAAAGACAGGCTGCAGAAAAATAGGTATTCTTACTACTAAGGATTATGTAAGTGTGGGTCGTTTGCGTACCGAAGGTTACATGGAAGCTCTTGAGTCATACGGTGTAAAAGTTGATAAGAAGCTTATTCTTAAATTAGATAATATTGATGAGTGCGGTGAAGCTTCACAGAAGAAAATCGCCGATTTTATATCGAAAAATGACCTTGATGGCATATTTACCGTAAATGAACTTTTTGCAGTAAACGCCGCAAAATTCGTACATCGAGAAGGTAAACGTATACCGGAAGATGTTTCTCTGGTTTGCTTTACAGATGGTCTGCTTTCAGAAAACTTTATACCAAGTCTTACAACGGTAAGTCAGCACGGTGAGGAAATGGGGCGTAAAGCCGCAGAAATTCTTATCAATAAGCTCGAAAGACCAGAAGATGAAGAAGAAGAATACCACACAACATACATAGAGACGAGTCTCGTACAACGTGAGTCTACACGTAGTTTATAAATAACACCATACATATGATTACAAGCAAAAAGGGATTTATTTTTGACCTTGACGGCGTTATTGTAGATACAGCAGGCTTTCACTACCTGGCATGGCACAATCTTGCCAAAGATCTGGGTTTTGATTTTACCGAAGCTCAAAACGAGGCTTTTAAAGGAGTAAGCAGAGTACGCTCGCTAGAATTGCTTCTTGAGATAGGGGGCATGACAGCGACAGATGCTGAAAAAGAGGTTTGGCTCAAAAAGAAAAATGAAGAGTATCTGAGTTATATTGATAATATGACCGCAGATGATATTCTTCCCGGGGTGAAACCCATTCTTGAATATTTACAGCAAAAAAATGTGCCAATGGCTTTAGGTTCTGCAAGTAAAAATGCAACACCTATATTGAAAAGGGTCAATTTATTTGATATCTTTAACGTTATAGTAGATGGCAATGCCGTTAAAAAAGCAAAACCTGATCCTGAAGTTTTTCTTATAGGAGCAGAAAAGCTAAATATAGCACCCTCCAATGCCATTGTATTTGAAGATTCTATTGCAGGAATACAAGCAGCTAATATCGCTGGTATGATCAGTGTGGGTATTGGTGAAAAAGATATTCTGCATGAAGCACATTACATCTTCAAGGATTTTACAGAAATAGATACAGATTTTATAGACAAATTACTGAACGCTTAAGTCATGAATCAAGATTATATAGTTCCCTCACCGTGGTCAATCATAGAAGAAGGTTTTGAGAAAGACCGGGTTAAATCTTCAGAAAGTCTCTTTAGTATTGGTAATGGGGCGATGGGACAACGAGCTAATTTTGAAGAAGATTACAGCGGTAAAACATTTCAGGGAAGTTATATAGGCGGCGTTTATTATCCAGATAAAACGCGCGTAGGCTGGTGGAAAAACGGTTACCCGGAATATTTTGCTAAAGTGCTTAATGCACCCAGCTGGATAGGTATTAAAGTAATAATAAATGGCGAGTCGCTTGATTTAAATACCTGCACAGAAGTTAAGAACTTTCGCAGAGAATTAAATATGAAAGAGGGCTGGCTGGGGCGTAGCTTTCAGGCCACACTCACAAATGGCGTAACTGTAAAGGTAGAAGCAAAACGCTTTTTAAGTCTTGATCTGGATGAACTGGGCGCAATAAAATATGAGATTACGCCACTTAATGAAGATGTTACCATAAGCTATGAGCCTTACCTTGACAGTGGGATTACTAATGAAGATACAAACTGGGACGATCAATTCTGGAACACACTTTCTGTAACAGAAGATAAAGAAAAAGCGTATATCATGGCACATACCATGAAGACCTTTTTCTATGTGTGCACTGCGATGGTCAATAAACTTACTGTAAATGACAGACCAATTTCGCTTGCGCGAAAAACGAATCAGTCAGATACCTATATAGGTCATATCTACGAGACAGATATTAAAGAAGGAGAGACTTTTGGGATTCATAAGTTTGCCGGTTACGTTACTTCTTTTAACCATGACAAAGACAATTTATTAAGCGCTGCAGATTCTGTTTTAGAACAAGCCGTTAGTGCCGGTTATGAAACTATGCTTAAAGATCAAATCAAAGCGTGGGCAGATATCTGGTCAATGGCAGATATTACAATAGATGGTGATATAAAAGCACAGCAGGGTATCAGGTTTAATATCATGCAGCTTAACAATACATATCTGGGTAAAGATGCCCGACTGAATATTGGCCCAAAAGGATTTACCGGTGAGAAGTATGGCGGTAGTACTTATTGGGATACAGAAGCCTATTGTATACCATTTTATATGGCTACTAAAGATCAACAAGTTGCTCGTAATTTGTTGACCTATCGCTATAATCAGCTTGATAAAGCAATAGAAAATGCCGAAAAATTAGGTTTTAAAGACGGAGCAGCTTTATACCCAATGGTGACTATGAATGGTGAAGAATGCCATAACGAGTGGGAAATCACCTTTGAAGAGATACACCGTAATGGCGCGATGATTTTTGCGATTTACAACTATGTGCGCTACACAGGCGATTATAGCTACATTCCTGAGAAAGGACTTGAGGTAATGATAGGTGTGGCTCGTTTCTGGAAGCAAAGAGCTACTTATTCTGCGCAAAAAGGTAAATATGTTATACTGGGAGTAACCGGCCCTAATGAGTACGAAAACAACGTAAATAATAATTTCTATACAAATTATTTGGCCAAATGGTGTCTGGAGTATGCCGCAGAACAAGCTGCAAAGGTTTCAGATGAAAGTGCTTCAGATTACAATCGCATTACTGAAAAAACCAATTTACAGGGAGACGAGATTGCTAACTGGAAGGAAGTAGCAGAAAACATGTATTTTCCTTATTCTGAAGAGAAAGGAATTTACCTGCAACAAGATGGTTTTTTAGATAAAGAACTTGTTACGGTAGCAGATCTAAGCAAGACAGAAAGACCAATAAATCAAAAATGGTCATGGGATCGTATTTTACGTTCTCCTTATATTAAACAGGCAGATACATTACAGTGCTTTTATTTCTTTGGTGATCGCTTTACTAAAGATGAACTATCTAAGCATTATGATTTTTATGAGCCTTTTACAGTTCATGAATCATCACTAAGCCCTTGTGTACACTCTATTCTGGCGGCAGATCTTGACAAGATGGAACAAGCCTACACATTCTATTTAAGAACATCACGTCTTGATCTTGATGACTATAATAAGGAAGTTCACGAAGGTTTGCACATCACCAGTATGGCTGGTACGTGGATGAGCGTCGTAGAAGGTTTTGGTGGTATGCGTATAGAAAATGATAAATTGTCATTCTCACCTAAAATGCCAGAGGCGTGGGATGGTTTTTCTTTTAAGATCAACTTTAGACATCAAATATTGAAAGTAGCTATAACTAAAGATAAGTTCAGTTTTAGTCTTAATGAAGGTGATGATCTCGATATTCTGGTAAATGGAAAAGAATTGACAGTTAGTTCAAAAGAAGCAGTAACCGTTTAAAAATCGGTCAAAATCATATGAAAATCCGGAATTTTATTCCGGATTTTTTATTTTACAGGCCTGTATATTTTTGACTTCCAGGTTTCAGAATTACTTTCTGTCATGGGATTATTGTAATAAACTTCAATGATTTTTTTATCAATCTGAATGTCATCTGCATCAGATTTCAAAAGCAAGTCACCCCAAATGCGATGAGATAGTTTGTAGTTTCCAGTGAATTCTGCTGTTTCAGCTTCAAAAGAAGGTAGCATTTTAAGACTAGTGCCTGGCGTAACTACCAGACTGTCTGATTTATTAATGGGGAAACAGAAATGGAAATTAATCTTATTCTCAGAGTTATTCCAATTTTCTATCCATAAAAGCGGATTATCAATGGGTTTTAGCTGATTTTTATTAAAAAAACGATCTACCACGCCCATTAGTGCAAGCATTTCAGAAGCTTTTTGATCGGTTTTGCTTTCGCCTTGAGCGCACACACAATATCTCCCCTTAAATTCTTCTCTTTCCTTATTTAAGTTTACCGAATATGCAGATTGAGCTGCTTTAAGATCATTTTTTAGCTCAATAAAGTACTTTTTTAAATACGAGCTATAGGTGTCATCAAAGGGGTTTAGTACGCTTATTCTGGCTGCCAAAGGATTTGTACGATCTTTAATGTTTACAGTTATGTGTGTTGTAGAATCTGTCTCTGTTTGAAGTAGCCATTGAAAAGTAAAAAGAGTATCACCTAATTGTTTATTCTCTAAAATCTCCTTAAATGGCTTTTTTGATATTTGATTTTGCTCGTTGCTTTTTTGAGCATCTAAGAGATCATAATAAACAGAAGCCTGCCCATAATTACCTTTAAAATTCACCTGATAATCGTATTCCTTAATAAAAAGATACCAGCCGGCAACGCATACAAAAAGGATGAGCAAGGATAATACTATACGCTTAACCATTAATTGATCGCAAGATTATGTTTGTTAGTGGTTAAATGCAGATTATCTACTACATAATTACCTAATAATCTGCCTTGTTTTAATCCTTGTTCTATCGCTGCGCGATAATGAATGCCACCATACATTCTGCTAATAGCAGCTTCTGCAGAAGCTTCATTAAAAGAATTAAAAGTGCGTATGGGGATTCCGTATGGAGTTTCTGTATCATCATCAAAAGTGAAATTGTCACCAAAAATATCTGTAAGAATTATGGCTGCAGCCCCGGAAACTACAGAATGCCCGCTTGTGTACTCAGGGAAAGGCGGAGTTTGTAAGACAGGTTTCCAGCTTTCATCAATGTATTTGTTTATCAAAGTTTCCGGGCGAATAAGGTTACTGCGGTATTTCTCATCCCAACAACTAATGAACCCATCTGAAATAGCAATCGCCGTTTTTGTGTATGCAGCGACGGTTTTTTCAAAGTCAGCATCGGTTTTACGACAGGCTATTTTGGTAATGCCAATCCAATGTGCGCCGGGAGTAATTTTCTTCGTGGCAAACATTAAGTGCCCGTTTTGTGTAGAAACATATGGGTTGCAATCCCAGAATTTAGCGATGCCAATTTCCTTCCCATTATCTCCGGTTTCCTGAATATGCATTCTGGTATTATAAACTTCCATCAATTCATCATGAAATTTTGTGCCTTCTTCCATTGAGAATTTTGGTGGCGGTATTGGTTTAAATTGATCTGGTGATTTTAATAGAAAGGGACGTATTTTACTCCAGTGTGGTTCAATACCGTCCATATATGCGGGCGGCGTAGGTTGCCAGCGTCCCTCATCTTCTGTATACACAGAGAATTTAGGCATTGTGCGCGTTTCGGCATACATATCTTTCGCCATCCAGGAGCGTATGTGCTGGGCAACTTTGAGTCCGTAATTTTTAGAATTGGTATAACTTGTTTCATTCTCTTTTTCCCAGACGGTATAAAGACTATCGCGGTAAGTGGTTATTTGATCTTCAGAAAAAATAAGTTGTTTGGCAATGTCATAAAAGGCAACAAGCGCGGCAACTCTGTAATTTAATGCGGTTGTGTCATCTGGCGGCGGCGTAGGTGTAAGTTCTCTAAGCTGGCCGCCAAGAGATTGATAATCGTCACTACTTGCCTGTACTGCTTCATAGGCAGCAATGCTGGAGTATGAAAATATACGAGCTGCTACAGGAGGCGAGAAAATATCATGCACCTGTATCGCAGTCACATTATCAATAGCTTTGTGGTAATCTTCTGCAGTTATTGCGATAGGCTGTGGTTGTTTACTACACGAGAAAATCAATGCCGAAAAAACGAGAGGTAAGAGAAATCTGGTTTTCATTAGAAATTAAGTTTATACAATTCTGCACTATCATTATTGAATGTCGCTAATAGATATGGTTGCTGCAGAATTTTTATTATTGAGAGGTTTTTTACTGCTTTTTGGGTGAAATTTAGACCTATTGCGTTGGCGTCTAAAATTTCCCCAGAATTTGTCATTATTGCTCCTGCAAATGAATCAAATTTACCGTGGTATGGAGTTATGCCAAAGTAATTACCACCTAGAAGCACTTCTTCTTTGCCATCATAATTAAAGTCGAAAGCCAATAAGCTGCGTAGTGGAGATAATTGTAATTGAGAATCGAAATTTTTAAAATGGAAAATACCATTATCATTCTGTAAATATCCGGAAGCTAATGTGTTAATTTCTAGTTTTGTAGCCTTATCAAGCATTTCTTGGCCCATAACTTCCTCAACATCTTTCCCGGCAAAATCTTTATAAGTAGTAAATTTTTTCTTTAAAAAGTTAAGTTGGCTGGCAAGTTCATCAAGACCATACAAGAAGTAATATTTCCCATTTTTCTCTTTAGCGATCAGGGTCTCTGTGATACCATTATTATCAAAATCATCATAATACATCACTAACGGATTTTCCGCGGAAGCGTTTAGCTTTGTGTTTAAGCCCCAATTGCCCAGAATGTAATCTGTATCACCGTCTGCATCTATATCAAACGGTAAAATAGTTTGCCACATTCCGTTTAGTTTTTCAGAAAGTAAATTGGCAGATACATCGGTAAATTTTCCGTTATCGTTTTGAAGAAACTTAGGTGCCGTCCATTCACCCACAGTCACTAAGTCAAGATCACCATCGTTGTCATAATCATCCCAAACAGCATCTGTAATCATTCCTAATTTACTAGTGAGATCTTCCTGAACTTTTGAGAATTTCCCATTTTTGTTTTGAAGAAGAAATGATTCTGGCATCGCACCATAATTGTAATTAACGGCGTCTACACCTATAAAAACGTCTAAATCGCCATCATTATCGTAGTCAGCAGAACGAATAACAGAAGCGTTACCATGGGTATCTACAAATAGGCTATCTCTTTTAAAACTGCCGTCTTTCTCACCTAAATACAAACGGTCCAGAAGTAGTTCACTTTTCCCAACAGATTCCCCGCCGCCTGATGCTACCAGAATATCCTTGAAACCATCATTATTAAAATCGGCAATAGTTGAGGATGTTTCTTCAGCAAGAGAATCCTGAGCCATATTTTGTGGAATAGCAGATTCAAAACTTCCGTTTGTTTGATAGTAAATCTTCGATTTCTGGTAGCGCGAACTACCAAAGAATATGTCTTCCGTTCCATCGCCATTAAGATCTCCTACACTTACTGCCGGATCGTTGTCTGACAATTGATGCGGAATAAGCTTTTGCATATTAAAATCTGTGAAATTGTTTTCTTTATGCACAAAATCGATTCCTAAATTGCCTTCTACTTTAGTAAACCAGTGTTTTGAACGGTTAGGAAATAATTTCTGATAATCAATAGTATCTCTTTTAGTTTTAGGTGTTATTTCTACGGTGCGATTTGCTTCAGGACTTTTTAGTGTTTCAAAAGTTTGGTCTGGCCAAATAAGTATTAGTGAGTCAATTTTTGTCTCCGAAGGAAAACCAAAATTTATAATTGCTTGTGAAGATGATTGCCATCCTTTAGTTGTGTAAAGCTGTCTGTACAGTCTGCCTTTATCTGTGTACAGAATTGCTTTCGCACCAAGTGCCTGCGTATTTTCACCTTTCGCTTTAAGCTTTAGATTGAGATAACCACCAGAAGCACTAATATTTTTATAAACGGTAGGAGCAGAGTTTATGTTGTTTGTGACAATATCAAGATCGCCGTCATTGTCAAGATCGCCGTAAGCAGCTCCCGTAGAAATAGTAGTATCCTGTACAGCCCAGTTTTTGGTCTGGTTTTCAAACATCCCGCCGGCCTTGCCTTTATAGGTATAATTTACCACTGCACCAGAAGGCATCTGTTTTAAAGCTTCCTGATCTATTAAATGTGTTTGATCCAGTTTTTGACGTATTTGCTCATTTGATGTATATCTAATGTAATCGAGATCATTAGGGCGCTTGGGAATACCATTGCTTATGAAAATATCCTGAATCCCATCGCGATCGTAATCGCCAAAAAGAGCTCCCCAACTCCAGTCTGAAGCTGCAACACCACTCATCAATCCGGTTTCTGCAAAGTAACTTCCGCTTTCATTAAGCTGAAGCATATTGCGCGTATATTGAGGATGATAGCCCAAGCGCTCAATGCGCATTTTATGCAAATCTACATTGTCGTCCCCGGCAGATGATTTTAAGACCTTCTCATCTTCTGCCAACATATCAAGCGTCATCAAATCATAATAACCATCGTTATTTATATCTGCAACATCACTTCCCATAGAAAATCTGGAAGTATGTCCAAAATTACTGCCCAGACTTTCTGCAAACGTGCCGTCACCATTGTTGAGGTAATAATAATCATCTTCATGAAAATCGTTACTGATATAAATATCTGTAAAACCGTCGTTGTTAAAATCGGCTGTACTGATGCCCAGGCCATAACTATTTGCGCCACCGTAAATTCCTGCTTCCTCACTGTGATCTACAAATTTTCCGTTTTCATTGATCATTAATTTATCTCCACTTTCTTCAGAACGTTTATTTCTTATGGAAGCGGGACCAAATGAATCGACGGTGTGTATCGCGTGATTTAGAATGTAAACATCAAGATCGCCGTCATTATCTGCATCAAAAAAAGCGGCTTGAGAAGAGTAATTTTCGAGATTTAAGCCAAATTTTTCAGCGCTTTCTGTAAAGGTGAGGTCGCCATTATTAATAAAAAGTTCGTTGTGGCCTAAAAAGCCATTGATCCCAACAACGGCCGAGACATAAATATCGAGATTACCATCACCATTTACATCTGCCATTGTAGAACCCGTACTCCATGAATTGCTGCCTGCAACTCCGGCTTTTGCCGTTATATCTTCAAAAACGAAATTACCTTTATTGAGGTATAATTTGTTCTCGACCTGATTTCCTGTAAAGTAAATGTCTGCCAGGCCATCGTTGTTGATATCGCCTATACTTACACCGCCACCATTGTAGAAATAGAGATAATCGAGAATGTTTTGATCTTTAGTTTCGGTAAGTTGATTAATAAAATTGATGCCGGTAGTTTTAGCATCAGGACTTTCAAAAAGCTCACCTTTCTTTTTTTGGCAACTAAAAAGGGTAGAAAAAATTAATATATAAGGAACTAAATTATAACGCATTAACTTCGAAAATCTTAGGTTTTTGGTTGTTTATTGCCGCTATTAGGAAGGTTTTACCCGATTTATCTTTAAATAATTTCAGGTTTTTTACTTCGTCTTTTAAGAAGAAACCACTGTCATTATAATCTTCCCACTTAAAATCCATTTTGCCATTTCCTAATAAAACACTGCCATAACTGGCGTCTAAGCGAGAGAACTGCGGTTTAAGTTCGTAGTTATTTCCGCCTAAAACGAGGTCCAGATTTCCATCTTTATTAATGTCAATACATGAAATGCCACAAACACAGGAAAACTGAACTCGGGCAGGTAGTATTTTCACCTCAAAATTGCCTTTACCATCATTTACGGCAACAATCGTTTCAGAAATAGTTGCTGTTTTTACCAGCGAATTTTTAATTGTTTCGTCAGAAAATAATTCAGGGATGGTCTTTTTAGCATACTCTGATGCTTTTAGATTTTTCTTTTTAAGCGAAACAAGTTGCGTAGTAAGCTCCTTCTTCATGTGAAGCGGATAATCACCACCATTTGCATGCTGAGTTACAAGCTGCTCTATGGTGCCGTTGTTGTCAAAATCATTGACCCACATCTTCATTGGGTTTTGCATTGAGGTCTTATATGGGATGTTACTTCCTTTATTACCTACAACCAGATCCATATCACCATCATTATCAAGATCTGCTGCCTCAACAACATTCCACCAGCCCTTGTAATCGTCAAGATCTGTCTTGAGTCTTGAAAGGCGTTTGCCCAGATTCTTAAAGATCATTGGTGACCCCCAGTCTGAAGCTGTTACCAGATCTTTTTTATTGTCTCCATCAATATCTGCCCATATCGCATAGGTGATCATACCCGCATCTTTAAGATCGTAGGCAAGTTTTTCTGTAGCATCTGTAAACGTACCATCGCCCTGATTTTCTAATAAAAGGTGTTTAGGATCGATGCCGTATGTGCCTACAACACTACGTGAGCCTACAAAAACATCAACATCGCCATCCTGATCAAAATCATAGGGAGCGATAATAGAAATATTTGTTTCGTTAGTGGGTAGCTGCGCTGTAGATTTGCTAAAGTTGCCTCTGCCATCGTTGAGGTACAGGCGTGTAATATATTCTTTCTGCTTGCCTATCTCATTACCACCAGAGCCAACAATAAGATCCATATCTCCATCTCCATCTGCATCAAAAAAGGCAGAAGCTGTATCTTCATACTTAGAGTCTGCGGCTAATGCTGGTTGCTTAGTAGGTTTTAATTTACCGTTACCCTTGTTAAGGTAAAGCGTGCCTGCCTGCATTTCTGCGCCACCAATAAATGTATCTTCGTTGCCATCATTATTTACATCTGCAACAGCAAGCGCCGGACCTTCTTGTGAAAGCATTTGGGATATTAAACCCTCATAATCAAAATCTGTGTAATTATTTTCTTTGTGAATCTGCAGCTCTTTCTCTGGAATTTCGGTCAATAATGGCTGCTTTTTAACCGATTTTGGTGCCAAAATATGCGATTTTGCATCAGATTGATTAAGGGTAAGTAACTGATTTGCAGAGATAGAATCTAACTTTTGAGTAGAATCATCTGGCCAGATCACACGCAGGGAATCAATGATTTTTGTATCTCCCAGGCCAATATCCATAACATAATCCATTGATGATTGAAAGCCTCTAAAAGGGGAGAGTTCCTGAAGAACAATTTGATCTTTATAATATAGTTTTACAGAGGAGCCAAGCGCAAATTTATTAGCGTCTTTGCCTACCAGTTTTATTTTTAAGTAATTATTGTTTGTGAGTTTTTCAGCATTGTTACGATAAACAAACGCTTCCATATTTACGTTATTAACAATAAGATCAAGGTCACCATCATTATCAAGATCACCGTATGCGCAGCCGTTAGAAAGTCCGGGAATATTAAGGCCCCATTCTTCGGCTTCATTTTTAAATTTTAGGTCTTTATTATTCTTAAAAGCATAGTTAGCAAGTAAAGTAACCGGCATTTTGTTTATGATAGAATCTATAGCTTCCTTTTTGCCTGTAAGTGCCATTTTTTGAATAATGTCGTTAGCAAAAAAGTCTACAAAATCAAGATCTGTTAAGTCATGGTTTATGCCGTTAGTTACATAAATGTCCCTAAAACCGTCATTGTCCATATCAAAAATGAGTCCGGCCCAACTCCAGTCAGTACTTTCTACACCGCTATAATTGGCAATTTCAGAAAAGGTATGGTTACCATTATTTAGTTGCAGCGTATTTTGAATATACTGCTGGTAGAAATCCTTTTTTTGCTTCAGTTTAAAGACGTTGTACCCTTCAAATTCCATTACAGACTTTACGCGCTCATCGCCATCAGGAAGCATGTCTGTAATGTAAATATCTGCGTTACCATCATTGTTTATGTCTGCCACATCTACACCCATTGCCGAAAGCGATAGGTGAGAGGTCCAGTTTTCTATATCTTCAGTAAACGTGCCATCCTGATTATTGATATATAAGTAATCACGCTCATAGAAATCGTTTGAGACATATATGTCAGGATACAAATCATTATTAAAATCACTAATTACTACGCCCAATCCAAAGCCTATTAAGCTTCCATAAATATGGGCTTCCTCGCTTACGTCTACAAATTTCCCGTTATCATTTCGCAAAAGCATGTCACCCACACCTCTAAATATTTCGGGAACACCTTCCCAATCCTGGGCTCGTACATCGCGTTGTTCTGCATAACCCAAACTGCTTACAGGAATGTTGCTGTTATTTAAAATATAGGCATCAAGGTCACCATCTTTATCATAATCAAAAAACGTGGCATGGGTACTAAAACCTGTTTTAGCCAGGTTATATTCGGCTGCTTTTTCTGTAAAAGTTAGATCACCATTGTTAATGTAAAGATCATTATCGTGATTATTACCTTCCATATTTCCCGCATTACTCACATAGAGATCCAGCAAACCATCCTGATTAATATCAACCATATTTACCCCTGTAGACCAGGGTTTATTACCTGCCACGCCCGCTTTTTCTGTAATATCTTCAAACTGAAAATTTCCTTTATTCAAATACAGTTTATTAGGCTTCATATTCGCCGTAAGGTAAATATCAGGCAAGCCATCATTGTTGATGTCACCTATGGCAACGCCGCCCCCGTTATAGAAATTTCGGTATTTAAAAATATTAAAGTCCTTCTGATTTTTTACCTCATTCAAAAAATCAATACCTGTTTCCTCGGAAGATAAAAGGGAGAAAAGCTTTTCTTTTTCCGGATTATCAGATTGTTGCTGCTCTTCATTTTTACATGAAATTGTAATAATAAAAAGAGATAACAAGAGGATATTATTATAATACGAAATCTTCATTTTAGGAATTAATTAACTTTCTATAAAAGTAAAGAAGCTATGACTGGAAATACTATTTTTTGGCACTAAATAGTCTAAATATTATAGAATTTTGAAAAGTATACATTACTGTTATTCTAAGGATAAATGGTAGTGTCATCAACTATATCATCACAACTGTAGAAGAATTATTATTTAAATTAGGTTCTGGATATAAAAACAATCCTTCTTAGTTAGCGATAATACAGCTAAACATAAGAAGGATTGTACCCCACTACTTAATTATTTGATACGGCTTTTGCAGTATCCTTATTTTATGAATTAATATCCCGGGTTCTGGACCAAATTAGGATTAGTAATTATAGCAGTTGCAGGAATAGGATATAAAACTCTAAAGTCTTCAGTATTATCTTTAAATGCCCAAGGCTGCGTGAATTGGCCGAATCTTATAAGATCATTTCTTCTCCACATTTCTTCGTATAATTCTCTACCTCTTTCATCAAGTATATCCTGATCAGATAGTGATGCTAAAGGAGTTGCTCCTCTTAAGGTTCTTAACTGATTTACAAGTACAAGAGCGTCTTCACTTGAAGTACCGCCATTTGCAATTGCTTCGGCTTTCATAAGATGCACATCTGCATAGCGGAAGACAACTTCATGATTAGCAAACGCTCCATTTTCAGGGTGGTATTTAATAATGCGTATCCCTGTAATCTCGTTGTTACCTAAAAGACCCGGCAGATCTTTAGTGTAAGCCAGCGGATTACCAGGACGGTCTGTCATAGCAGCTCCGGTTGCATCATATTGTTGATTGATCAAAAACCCGTAACCTATACCTAAATGAGAACCATCTGTAGGCACAAAACCTCTTCTTTCTTCTTGTCCTGAGCCTGGTACATTAACGTTAGGATCCCCTTCAAATAAGTCATAGAACTCGGCTAAAGTTGTAAAACCATTCCAGCCTCCACCGGTGTTATCTGGTGAATTTTGTTTGTAATGCAACGTATTCCAGATTCTTGGACCCACATCAGAAGTGGTGAAATAGATAGTTTCAGTATTTACCTCATCGGTAAATAAATCAAAATATCCTTCCTGTAAAGCAAAACCGTCTGCTTGTATTGCATTCACCAGATTTACTACCTCAGTCATATCTGCAGATGCAGGAGTTTCTGTGCCTAAATAGATATGCTTATTTAAATAGATCTTAGCAAGTAAGAAACGTACTGCTGCTTTTGTAGGTTTATTTAAATCTGCACTTGGGCCACTAGTTGGTAAAACTGGCAATGCTTCATTAAGATCGTTTAAAACGAAATCTAAAGCTTCTACTCTCGACATCACAGAAGGATACACATCAGACCCTTCATCTGGAGTTCTAAAAGGAACCTGACCAAATAGATCTAGCAACTGAAACATACAATATCCTCGTATGAATTTTGCTTCTGCAGCTTGTTGCTCTGTAGGCGAACTTCTGCTATCAATAATAGAAGTCGCATTAAAGATCATCTGGTTAAAATTGTTCCATGTTCCTTTAATGAAGTTGTGGTTAGAATCCCATGTGTGTGCATGAAGGTTACGCCAAACCCCATTATCTCCCCAGTCTGTACCGCGGGTAGGAACTAGCTGCTCGTCTGAACTTACTTCTGTAAGCGCATACAGGTTTTCTTGTGTAGAAATTTGACCCCTAAGTGTGTTATATAAGTTAGTCAGGTTTGCATCAGCATCTACTCCAGAGAAATCTCCAGATAGATTCCCAAAACGAGAATCTGTCTCTTCAATTTCTAAGTCTGTACATCCCACGGCCCCTAATATTAAAAAGCCTATTGAAAATTTGTAAAGATTTATAGTTTTCATATTTCTTTTTTTTAAAACGTTGCGCTTAAACCAAAAGTGTAAACTCTAGGTCTGGGATAAGTCGTGTAATCTATACCTAATGATGGGATATCATTTAAAGCTTTAGGCACGTTTACTTCTGGATCCAGTCCTGAATATCCTGTGATAACAAAAAGGTTTTGTCCAGTAAGAGAGAAGCGCATAGACTTTAATATTCCATCTTTCTTCATGTTTAAACTATATCCTAAAGAAAGGTTTTGAAGTCTTACAAAATCACCTTTTTCTAAAAATCTGGTAGAAACATCAGCGGCATTTGCTTTAGACTCACCATTTGTTAGAACATCTGTAACAACATTTTTACCCACACCTATTATACCTGCTGTAAAGTAAGCGTTTGCAGTGTTATTATAAACATATTGACCAAATTGACCTGCAAAGAAAGCATTTACATCAAAGTTCTTATAGCTTAAGCTGGTGCTAAAACCACCTGTGTAATCTGGAAGTGCACTCTTGCCAACAAATTTTTGAACGTCACCTTCAGGGTAAACCGATATACCATTTTCATCAAAGCCACCAAATTCTCTCAGGTAGAATGAAAATAAAGGTTGACCACCTGCAAGTAATTGAGCGTATGCATTAGTAAGACCGTTACCACTTATTTGACCAGTTTGTATCAAGCCGTCAAAATCCTGTACCTCGTTTTTGTTATAAGATACGTTAAGACCTACATTCCAGTTTAAATCTTCAGTTTGAAGAATGTCATAGTTAAGAGATAATTCAATACCCTTGTTTATGACCTTAGCATCAAGATTTTCAAATGCGAAAGGTTGTGGAGTAGGTTGAGCGATCTCCTTTTTCAACAGTAAATCTGTTGTGTTCTTATAGTACACATCAACAGAACCATTAAAGCGGTCATTGTTAATACCAAAGTCGATACCAAAGTTGGCCTGAGATGTTTGTTCCCATTTAAGATCCTTATTAGGAAATGCAACCACTTCTGTACCTGGTATATTAATGTTACCACCGTTATCTATGCTTATGCCAGCGTAACGCTCACGATAAGTAAAGTTACCATAACCTAAACCATCCTGGCTACCTGTGATACCATAACCTACTCTTAATTTTAATGTAGAGAATTGCTCACCTATGAAATCTTCATTGTTCAGCTTCCAGGCGAAAGCACCAGAAGGGAAGTACCCGTAACTGTTGTTAGGACCAAAACGTGAAGAACCGTCAACTCTTAAAGTAGCTGTAAAAAGATATTTATCTGCTATC
Source organism: Leeuwenhoekiella sp. A16 (assembly GCF_047946675.1). Lineage (GTDB taxonomy): Bacteria > Bacteroidota > Bacteroidia > Flavobacteriales > Flavobacteriaceae > Leeuwenhoekiella. The sequence goes on along the minus strand of NZ_CP172313.1, from coordinate 1,064,614 downwards.
GTGTAGTTAAGACGACCAAAGAATGACTGTAATTCGTCAGTATAATTGAATAAATTACCACTTACGGCTTTTAATGGCACGCCACCTGGTGTATCTACAGTTTCAGTAGCGATCTCAGGAAATAAACGGTTAACAAATAAACCATCAGCATCATAGCCATATTGTTGATATGAACCGGCAATTGATTGCTCTATAGTTTTTGCTGAATTCTCAAGTTGAGAAGCCATTCCATTTAAATCTGTTGTGTTGTAACCAAAACCAAGAACTGTTTTACCACTTCTCAAAAACTCCTGATAAGAGAAACCTACAAGAGCTTCAAAATTTGAATTTTCAAATTCTTTGGTATAGTTAAGTGTAAAATCTAATAATTTAGACTTTGTAAATACTTCTAAGAAAGCACCGCGGCCATTACCCGGTGTACCGTTTGTAAAACCTGTAACCTGACTTGAAAGGGTTTGGTTCTTATCACTGTCAGACTGGTCAAAACCTACACTAACTCTTGCTTTTAAATTATCAAGAATATTATATTCTGCAGATAGATTTGCAAGAACACGGTTAGTGTGTGCCTCGTCTTTATAATAAGCTAAAAGCTGAGAAGGTACTAGTTCACCACCACCAGTAGAGAAGTCTGGATCATCTGGCCATGTAGGATTTGCAAAATAAGCAGCACCTAATAGATCCCCGGTAGAACCAGCGTTATTACTAATAAGAGGAGCCACATCATTTACGCGTGAGTATGTTCCGCCAAAATTAATTTTCAGCTTATCGTTAAAAAAGCGCTGTGATGCATTGATTCGTCCGGTAAGTTTTTCCTGATCAGAATTTTCAACCACACCATTTTGTTGTGTGTAACCAAAAGATCCACGTACATAACCAGAATCGTAGCTATTAGAATAAGCGAGGTTATGATTGATAGAAAGTGTATTTCTCAACACAACATCCTGCCAGTTTGTATCACCACCATAATCTAAACCAGAAGCATCACCACCGTATTGAGTCACAGCATTAAGGTATTGCTCTTTGTTTAAAAGGTCATAGCGTTCTGCCGGAGTTGAGTAACTTGTGTTTGTTGAGAATTCAAACAAACCGCCACCTGCAGCTCTACCACTTTTAGTTGTTATAATTACTACACCATTAGCTCCACGAGAACCATAGATTGCAGTTGCAGAAGCATCTTTTAAGATACTCATACTCTCAATATCATTTGGGTTTAAGAAACTAAGTGGGTTTCTTGCAGAACTAGATCCTGCCCCAATGTCTTCACCACCTGCAGAAGTATCATCTCCTGCTAATGGCACACCATCAACTACAAATAACGGGTTGTTATTAGAACGCACAGAGGCAGTACCTCGTATACGCACCTGCACTCCGGCTCCTGGCTCACCGCTTGACTGGGTTATCTGTACCCCGGCGGTTTTACCCTGAATCAATTGTTCTGGTGATGAAATAACACCTTTATTAAATGACTCTGATGAGACTACAGAAACTGCTCCCGTAGCATCTTTAACAGACTGTGTGCCGTAACCTATTACGACAACCTCTTCTAAGGCATTAGCGTCTTCCTGCAAGACTGCATCAACGGTACTTCTTCCGTTTACTGCAACTTCAAGTGTGGTGAAACCTACGTAACTAATTACAAGAATCGCGTCACTTGGTACATTGTTTAAAGTATAATTGCCATCGAAGTCTGTAGTGGCACCGTTAGTTGTGCCTTTTACAAGAACATTCGCCCCAGGCAAAGGTCCGTTTGATTCTGATACGGTTCCGGTCACGGTCTGCGCCTGTGCCATTCCCATCAATAAAAAACCAGAAACAAGCAGTATACTTTTAATAAATAATTGCTTCATGTGTTAGAATTTAAATTGAATTGTTTGATTGGTGCTCACGCCTGTCAAATATTCTTAAAGAAATATTAAAATCTCAAAATACAACGTTTGAGTAGCGAAAACGATTTAGTGTTTAAAACGTACTATTTACAGTTATTCTATAATATTATTGAGTTAAATTATTAATATGGCAATAATACTCAAAATTGCTGATATTTTACGTAAAACGGGCGGTTTTGTATCATAATTTGTCATTTTTTGATACTATTTTAAAATAAATCCTGTACTACAACGTTTTAGTGAGATTGTATGTTGATTAAAAATTTTCTTATAACGGTCTCATACATAATTGGAAATCGATTGCATGATTTTCAGGTCTATCCCAAAGCCTGCAAAAATGCAAATCAGGCGTATCAACGAATAAATACTAGTCTATTTATATATAAAAAAGAAAATTTCGCTTTAAGCGAATCTTCAGCTATCTGTTATCTTTGTCACCTGTGAAATATGATGTAATTATAATAGGAGGAGGAGCTGCAGGTTTTTTTACCGCAATAAATCTTGCAAATGAAGCGCAGCATTTTAAAATAGCAATACTTGAGAGAAGTAAAGAAGTTTTAAATAAAGTGCGCATTTCTGGTGGCGGCAGGTGTAATGTTACTCATGCCGAGTTTATGCCTAAACCGTTAACCCAAAATTATCCCAGAGGTGAAAGAGAATTGCTGGGTCCCTTTCATCATTTTATGACAGGAGATACTATGGCGTGGTTTGAAGAACGCGGGGTAGAACTCAAGGTAGAAGAAGATGGTCGCGTTTTTCCTGTGACTGATTCTTCACAGACCATAATAGATTGTTTTCTTGAAGAAGCTAATCGCTTAAATATTGATATTCTCACCGGTGAGGCTGTGAAAAACCTCACTAAAACAGGTAAAAATTGGCATTTAGAGACCAAAAATTCGGTTTTTATATGTCAGTATTTAGTTCTGGCTACTGGAAGTAATCCTAAAATGTGGAAATTACTTGAGCACTCTGGGCATGCAGTTATTGCCCCTGTACCTTCTTTATTTACTTTTAATATTAAAGATAAACGTATTACAGATTTACCCGGGGTAGCGACTAATGCTTTTGTTGAACTTTTAGATGAAAAGGAAAATATTCTCAAATTAAAAGACGGCGGCCGTGCAGACAGAGGTGGCTCTACAGGGCCGTTATTAATAACGCATTGGGGTATGAGTGGTCCTGCTATTCTTAAACTTTCGGCCTGGGGTGCAATCGCATTGCATCAAGATCAATACAAATTCAAAATTCGTGTAAACTGGTTACCGCAGCTAGAGCGCGAAGTTATTTATGAAAATTTACAACAATTCAAATTAGATTACGCCAGGCAGTTAGTAACTACTTATAGCCAGTTTGAACTTTCTAAACGTCTTTGGAAAAATCTGGTTGAGGCTTCAGCAATTAATGCAAATGCCCGCTGGGCAGATTTAAACAGAGAACAACTCAATAATCTTTGTGATGAATTGCACGCTGGTATCTTTCGTGTAAACGGAAAAAGCACTTTTAAGGAAGAGTTTGTGACTGCCGGCGGTGTAGATCTTAAGGAAGTGAATTTTAAAACTTTTGAAAGCAAAGTAATTCCGGCGATATTTTTTGCCGGTGAAGTACTTAATGTTGATGCAATCACCGGAGGCTTTAATTTTCAAAACGCCTGGACTAGTGGTTTTCTGGCAGCAAAAGGTATAATTGCAGCATCTGCAGATTAGTTTAATCGCCAGATCTCAAAATTGAATACTACCGTATAGACTGTCCATATTATATATGGTATAAGAAAATAACCTGCTCGGGGATCTACTATTCTAAACCATTTGTAGGTAAAGAGAAGTACTATAAATAATGTAAAAGCAATTAGTAGTGCAGGTAATAAGGCTTTTAAGCCAAAAAAAACAACACTCCAAGAAACGGTGAGAATAAGCTGAAAGCCAAAGTGATAAAGCGCGGTTTTAACCCATTTATGATAAAAACCTTTATTCCATACGATGCCGGCGGCGATGCCCATAACCACGTATAAAAAGATCCAGGCAGGAGCAAAAACCCACGTAGGCGGGTCAAAAATCGGCCTATTTAATGCCAAAAACCAGTTATTAACACTGCTCTCAATTGCGATAGAACTAAAAAAGCCCACAAGCAGACATGCTGTCACAGCAATAGAGGCTCTAATTATGAGTTTTAGATCCATAGTAGGTTGGTTGAGTGCTAAATGTAAAAAATAAATGGCATTAAAATATGGGTTTAATAAATTAAGTACTTGTTTTCTGCTTTCTTATAACCTTATATATTTGCAGCATGATTGAAAATAAATTTCTGCCAAAGGCTTATACCCATGCTATTTCCGGTTCATCTGTAGGCTATGAATCGCCTAGTAATATTGCATTGATCAAGTACTGGGGAAAATACGGTAACCAGCTTCCTAAGAATCCATCAATTAGTTTTACACTAAATACCTGTAAAACACAAACGCGAGTTTCTTTTCAAAAACTGGAAAAAAGCAAGAAGGGATCATTTGATTTTGAGATTTATCTGGATGGAGAGCCTAAGCCGGGCTTTGAACCTAAGATCGAGCAATTCTTTCATAGAATAGAAGATTATGTTCCTTTTATAAGTGAATATAAATTTAAGATAGCTACATCAAATAGTTTTCCGCATAGTTCTGGTATAGCATCATCTGCCAGCGGCATGAGTGCTCTTGCACTTTGCCTTATGGAGATGGAAAAGCAGTTGCAGCCCAATATGTCTGTAGATCATTTTAATGAGAAAGCATCATTTCTGGCTCGTTTAGGTTCTGGTAGTGCGTGCAGAAGTTTAACAGGGCCGCTTGTTGTGTGGGGAGAGCATGAAGAATTTAGAGGTAGCAGTAATTTGTATGGCGTCAAATTTTCGCATGAGCTTCATCCTGTTTTTGAAGATTACCAGGATACTATACTTATGGTTGACAAAGGTGAGAAGCAGGTAAGCAGTACAGTAGGTCATAATTTAATGAACAATCACCCTTTTGCACCTGCTCGATTTGATCAGGCTTATATGCATATGACAGATATTGTGCCTATACTTAAAAGTGGTGATCTTGATGCTTTTATGCATCTTGTAGAAAGAGAAGCGTTGACATTACATGCGATGATGATGACCAGCAGCCCGTACTTTATTTTAATGAAACCAAATACCCTTCAGGTAATTGAGAAAATCTGGAATTTTAGACGAGAAACCGGTACTCCTGTAAGTTTCACGCTTGATGCGGGGGCTAATGTTCACGTGCTTTACCCTGCAGCTGAAACCGAAAAAGTACTCGATTTTATAAAAAACGAACTCGTTAAATATTGCCAAAACGGACAGTATATTTGTGATAATGTGGGTAATGGTGCGAGAAAGTTGTAATTTTGTTGCTTACTAATCGGTATCTATGAAAGGACCTTTATTTTATTCTAAAATCCTGCTCTTTGGTGAATATGGTATCATTAAGGATTCTAAGGGTTTATCTATTCCCTATAACTTCTACAAAGGAGCACTAAAGGTTGAAGATAATTTATCAGAAGCTTCACAAAAGTCTAATGATAGTCTTAAAAGGTTTGCTGTTTATCTTGAGAATCTGCAAAACGAAAATCCAAAGCTTGTTACTTTTGACATAGATCGCCTAAAAGCCGATGTTGATTCTGGGATGTACTTTGACAGTACAATACCTCAGGGTTATGGCGTAGGCAGCAGTGGGGCGCTTGTAGCATCTATCTATGATAAGTATGCCTTTGATAAAATAACGATTCTTGAAAATCTTACCAGAGATAAATTACTAACCCTGAAAAAAATATTTGGGGAAATGGAGTCTTTCTTTCACGGTAAGTCTTCCGGGCTTGACCCTTTGAATAGTTACCTGAGTCTTCCTATTTTAATAAATAGTAAAGATGATATAGAACCTGCCGGGATACCTTCTCAAACACTTAATGGTAAAGGAGCTGTATTTTTATTAGATAGTGGTATTGTAGGAGAAACTGCTCCTATGGTAAATATCTTTATGGAAAATATGAAGCAGGAAGGTTTTAGAAAAATGCTTAAAGATCAATTTGTTAAGCATACAGATGCCTGTGTTGAAGATTTTCTGAAAGGTGATGTAAAATCTCTTTTTGGTAACGTAAAGCAACTTTCTAAAACGGTGCTTAATCACTTTAAACCTATGATCCCTGCAAAGTTTCATGAACTATGGCAAAAGGGTCTTGAGTCTAATGACTATTACCTCAAACTTTGCGGTTCTGGTGGTGGTGGTTATATTTTAGGTTTTACCGAAGATATTGATAAAGCCAGAAAATCACTTAAAGGTCATAAAGTAGAGGTTGTCTATAGTTTTTAAACTGCTTTCTTTTTTCGGGGAAATCTGTAAAATTCATTTTTATGTCTTTAATAAACCGAAGAAATAAACTTTTACTTCTCAAATTCTTCAGTTTATTCTCGGTTGCGCGCGTTTATAATATCCTTATTATAGTTTTAGCGCAATATCTGGCATCAATTTACATACTTGCACCAGGCTTGCCTTTGCGCGAGGTTCTTTTTGATACTAATCTTTTTCTGCTTGTACTCTCATCTGCAATGGTAATTGCGGGTGGCTACATAATCAATAGTTTTTATGATACTGAAAAAGACCTTATAAACAGGCCGCATAAGACTAAACTTGATCATCTGGTTAGTCAGAACAAAATGCTCACATTTTATTTTGTGATCAATTTTCTTTCAGTAGTAGTGGCAAGTTATGTATCATTTAGAGCAGTTTTATTCTTTTCGATATATATTTTCGGAATTTGGTTGTATTCGCATAAGCTGAAGAAAATAACATTTGTAGGAAACCTTACTTCTGCCATACTTTCAATCACACCTTTTTTCGCAGTATTTATCTATTACGGAAACTTCTACACTGTCATTTTTGTACATGCAACATTTTTGTTTCTTATAATTACAATGCGAGAACTAGTTAAAGATCTAGAAAATCTAAAAGGCGATCTCGCTTTGAATTACAGGACGATTCCCATTGTTCTGGGAGAGCGCTATGCTAAACTAATTTTAACTGCACTGGGGCTTTTTACGATTTTACCCATATACCTTTTGATAAACAAGTTTGATGTAGGGTACATGCATTACTTTTTTTATGCTTGTTTTTTACTGCTTATCATTTTTCTTGCCCTGCTGTGGAGATCAAGAGCCAGATTACATTATCTAGTACTTCATAATATTTTAAAATTTATAATTGTGGCCGGGGTTTTTAGTATTCTTCTTATAGATCCTGCAGTTGTTATTCATAGAATATTTTAGACTCTAAAAACAGTATAAAAAAGCCGATTTTTCATCCTTTCTACCGATTTTTTTAATCAGGAAAAGGTGTTTATACTTTCATAATTAAGGGGTTCTTAAATTGCGTACCTTTGCAAAAATATAATTAGTAATGAGCAGACATCAGGAGAGTAATAAAGGAGGAACAGCTTCAGGCCGCGGTAGCAATGGAAAACGGGGTCATAGCAATTCAAGAGGAAATGCTCCCATTAAGAAAAATCAGGCCAATAGTAGCAGGTCTGAAACTAAAAGTGAAAGTGGCGGGGGAATCCGTTTGAATAAATATATTGCAAATAGCGGCGTTTGTTCACGCCGCGAAGCAGATTTATACATCTCTACCGGGCAGGTTACTGTTAACGGTGAGGTTATTAATGAGATGGGTTACAAGGTAAATATTGATGATGATGTACGCTTTGACGGGCGTCGTATTAATCCTGAACCTAAAGCATACGTGCTTTTAAATAAGCCAAAAGGTTTTTCTGTTACCACGAGTAATTCTAAGGGTATGACGGTAATGGATCTTGTTGCCAGTGCTACAAGCGCCAGAGTTAAACCTATAGGCCGTCTTGGTCGCAATGCTACAGGGTTGCTTTTGTTTACAAATGATGATAAGATCACACAGAAGCTAACTAATTCTAAAAGTGGGCTGCCGCGTCTTTTTCACATAGAATTAGATAAAAATCTAAAGGGTGATGATGTAGATAAGATTAGAAAAGGTCTTACGGTAGAAGGCAAAACTATCACAGTAGACGATATAAGTTTTGTAGATGGAGCGCCTAAAAAGGAAATAGGTCTTAAAATTAAACATACCGGCAACAGTGTTATTAGAACAATGTTTGAGCATTTAGGGTATCAGGTGGTTCGGGTAGATTGTGTCACTATTGGTACATTAACTAAAAAGGACCTTCCCAGAGGTAAGTATAGACACTTAAGTCAGCAGGAAATCAATAATCTTATGATGGTATAAACCTTTATATCACGCATAGAACAAGGGTTTTTCAATTAATTTTGATGAACCCTTTTTTTTTCAGTTTTATTTACTTCTTTTGCTTAATATTAATACAGTAAAAAAAGAGCTTTTATCCACAGTCGTTGGTAGAAATTATATATATAGAACAAACACTATACTGCAGTTGATAGATATTTCTGCTTGCCTTAAATACCACGTAAGAAGGCAAAATTTGTATAGCACCGGTATTATTTGGCAGGTTTTCTCTTGTGCCCTGGCCAATCTTCACAATACCTTAAGAAAAGCAAACGCTAATTCTCGAATACTTTTTTTAATTTTCTCTTTTAAATAACTTAATGAACACAAAGTACATAGATCTTATCGATCAAACCTTCTATTTTCCTCAGGAGGATTTTAAGCTGGAAAACAATCATTTACAATTTCACGACATTGATTTAATGGGCCTCGTAGAAAAATACGGTGCTCCGCTTAAGTTTAGTTATTTGCCAAAGATTTCACAGAATATCAACAGGGCAAAGAAGTGGTTTGCAGATGCAATAGAGAAACATGATTACAAGGGCGGTTATAATTATTGCTATTGTACAAAGAGTTCGCACTTTAAGCATGTTTTAGATGAGGCTTTGAAGAACGATATTCATATTGAGACATCATCTGCTTTTGATATCAATATTGTAAAAAAGCTAAAAGAAACGGGAAAGATAACAGATAGTACATATGTTATTTGTAACGGCTTTAAGCGCGATCAATACATAGATAATATCTCAGACCTTATCAATACGGGACATCAAAACTGTGTACCCATAATTGATAATTACGAGGAGATAGATCTTCTCGCAAATAAGATCAACGGAGACTTTAAAGTTGGGATTCGTATTGCTTCAGAAGAAGAGCCAAAATTTGAATTTTATACTTCACGTTTAGGTATTGGTTATAAAAATATTGTTCCTTTTTACGAAGACCAGATCAAGAATAACGACAATGTAGAACTTAAAATGCTACATTTCTTTATAAATACAGGTATTCGTGATAACGCTTACTACTGGAATGAGCTTAATAAATGTCTTAAAGTATATACGCGCCTTAAAAAAATCTGCCCGTCACTTGACAGTTTGAATATAGGTGGTGGTTTTCCAATTAAAAACTCTCTGGCTTTTGATTTTGACTACGCTTATATGGTAGATGAGATAATAAATCAAATTAAAATAACATGTGCTGAAGCAAATGTGCCTGTACCTCATTTGTTTACAGAATTTGGTAGTTTTACTGTAGGTGAAAGTGGTGGTGCAGTTTATGAAGTGCTTTATCAAAAACAACAAAATGACCGTGAGAAGTGGAATATGATAAATTCATCATTTATTACTACTTTACCAGATACATGGGCGATTAGCAAGCGTTTTATTCTATTGCCGCTTAACCGTTGGGAAGAAGAGTATGAGCGTGTATTGTTAGGAGGTTTAACTTGTGATAGTGATGATTATTATAACAGTGAGCAGCACAGTAATGCGATTTATTTACCCCGGTTTAAAAAGGATAAACCTTTGTATATTGGTTTTTTCAATACAGGGGCTTATCAGGAAAGCATAGGCGGTTATGGCGGTTTACAACATTGCCTTATCCCACAGCCTAAACACATTCTCATTGATAGAGATGAAGAAGGAAATATAACAACGCAAATATTTAACGAACAACAGAAAGCAGAAGATTTGCTTAAAATCTTGGGTTATGAGTACAACTAAAAATTATGGAGGCATAGCAGATGAATATGCCAAACTGGACAATGCGAAGATTGTCCTAATTCCGGTGCCTTACGATGGTACAAGTACCTGGCAAAAAGGTGCAGATAAAGGACCAGAAGCTCTTTTGCATGCAACTGAAAATATGGAACTTTATGATATAGAAACAGATACAGAAGTGTATCAACAAGGTATTTATATCGCTCCTGCAATTACAGAGAATAGTTCGCCAGAAGCTGTTGTAAATGAGGTTCACAAGGTTACTAAAGACTATATCAAACGCAACAAGTTTGTAACTATAGTAGGAGGTGAGCATTCAATATCAATAGGTACAATACGAGCCTTTAATGAGTTGTACGATAATCTTACTGTGTTACATATTGATGCACATGCAGATTTGCGTAAGGAGTATGATGGGAGTAAATACAACCATGCTTGTGCAGCTTATGAAGCCAGCCAGACTACAAATCTTATTCAGGTAGGTATACGCAGTATGGATGCGCTTGAGAAAACCATAATGGATGAAGAGAAAACTTATTTCGCTCATGAGATGGCAAATGATGAGTATTGGGTAGATAATGTTATAGATCAATGTACAGATGATGTTTTTATCACCTTTGATCTTGATGTTCTTGATCCGTCAATTATGCCCTCTACAGGAACACCTGAGCCAGGCGGACTTTTCTGGTATGAGACGCTTGATTTCTTAAAGCGCGTTTTTGAAGAGAAGAATGTGGTAGGTTTTGATATTGCAGAACTTTGCCCAAAAGAGCATGATAAATCTTCAGACTTTCTTGCTGCTAAGCTTTACTACAAAATGTTGAGCTATAAATTTCAGGGGCAGGAAATAGAAGACGATTACGATAACACGTATGTTACTAAAACTAATAATAAAGGTAACATGGGTAAATTTGACAATGATGACGAAGACTAAAGGAGCTATATCCGATTTTATAGAAAAATACTATTTACACTTTAATGCTGCCAGCGTAGTAGATGCCGCAAAAGCTTATGAGAAAAAGCTTGAAGAAGGGTCTAAAATGTTGGTTTCTCTTGCCGGTGCGATGAGCACCGCAGAGCTTGGTAAGATTTTCGCAGAGATTATACGCCAGGATAAAGTGCATATTATCTCTTGTACAGGTGCAAACCTGGAAGAAGATATAATGAATCTTGTTGCGCATTCACATTATAAGCGTGTGCCTAATTATCGTGATCTTACTCCGCAGGAGGAGTGGGAATTACTTGAGAAAGGTCTAAATCGCGTTACAGATACTTGTATTCCTGAAGAAGAAGCTTTTAGAAGATTACAACAACACATCTACAAAATCTGGAAAGATGCTGAAGATGCCGGCGAGCGCTATTTTCCACATGAGTTTATGTATAAAATGCTGCTAAGCGGAGTTCTTGAAGAATATTATGAGATTGATCTTAAAGATTCCTGGATGTACGCTGCTGCGGAAAAAAACCTGCCTATTGTTGTTCCCGGTTGGGAAGACAGTACAATGGGGAACATTTTTGCTTCTTATGTAGTAAAGGGCGAACTGAAAGCCAGCACCATGAAATCTGGTATTGAGTATATGGCATTTTTAGCCGATTGGTACACTGCTAATTCTGATAATGGGATTGGTTTCTTCCAGATAGGAGGAGGTATTGCAGGAGATTTTCCAATATGTGTAGTGCCTATGCTGTATCAGGATCTTGAGCGCACAGATACACCTTTCTGGAATTATTTCTGCCAGATCTCTGATTCTACTACCAGTTACGGCTCGTATTCAGGAGCGGTTCCTAACGAAAAGATCACCTGGGGAAAACTTGATATTGATACACCAAAATTTATAATAGAAAGTGACGCTACAATCGTGGCGCCATTAATTTTTGCATATCTGCTTGATATGTAAAAGTACCTAATCTCCTTAGTGGGAATAGTTTTATAAAAATAAAGACCTTACAGTTTGTTCAAACGTAAGGTCTTTTTTATGTCAAAATGATAGGACCGGTACAAACTTAATCTTTATTTATTTTTTCAATTTGCTCCTCTTCGGTTTTCCAGTCTATCAGCGGCGAGGGATAATAATTTACGTTCATTTTTTCTAAAAAAGGTGCTTGATTTCCTAGTCGTACTTTATAGTTTTTCCAGTCTCTATTTTCAGGTTTTGACCAGTTCAGTTCTGCAAAGCCTATTGCCCTGGGAAAGGCCAGGTATTCTAGTTCGCTGCTGTTGCTTATGGTCTCAGACCATAATGGTGCTTCTATACCCAAAATATTTTTTAAAGGAATGTTCTCATAATTTTCCGGTTTCCAAGTATAAGCTGTGTCAACAGGTACATAACCTGCCCAGTTGAGACCATATTCAGACTGGAGGTCATACTTCATATCCAGATAAGCTTTTTTTGCAGGTGACATAATGATTTTCATGTCTTTTTCCACTGCCTTCCTCGCATTATCGGCACTTGCCCAGAACTGAGCAATTGAAGTAGAATCTACATCTGCGGTGGCAACTTCGTCCCAACCTATCATTTTTTTGTCATACTTCTGTACGATTTTTTCCACCTTATTCACAAAGTAAATGTAATCAGGCTTTTTAGTAGCGTGGCTTTCATCGCCGCCAATATGAAAATAAGGTCCGGGCGTGATCGCCGAGATTTCCCGCACCACATCATCTATAAAAGTATAAACCGAATCCTTTCGGGTATCAAAAGTACTAAAGCCCACATGCGTGCCTTTATAAATCTCCGGCGTCTTGCCATTACCGTTTAAAAAGGGATATGCTACAGAAGCGGCATTGGTATGTCCCGGCATATCAACCTCTGGCACGATGGTCATGTAGTTTTTTGCAGCATAAGAAACTATATCTTTATAGTCCTGCTGGGTGTAAAAACCGCCGGGTTCATCGCCCACTTCTGTTTTCCCGCCTATTTCGGTAAGTTTAGGCCAGGATTTGATCTCGATGCGCCAGCCCTGATCATCGGTAAGATGGAGGTGCAGTGTGTTGTATTTATAATAAGCCAGTAAATCAATGTATTTTTTCACTTCTTCAACAGTAAAAAAGTGCCGTGCCACATCAAGCATTGCACCGCGATAGACAAAAAGTGGAGCATCATCAATCGTGCCTGTGGGGATAGGCCAAACTGGATTTTCGGTAATAGTATCATTTGATTTCAGCGGTATAAGTTGGCGCAAGGTTTGTACACCTCTAAAAGCTCCCGCTGCACTGGCCGCGCTGAGAATAATAGAATCGGCGCCTATATTTAGTTGGTAGGCCTCTTTTTTATTTCCCCGGGCAAGGCTGTCTGATTTTTTAATATAGATAACACTTTCCTTATCTGAGGCATCCTTATTGACTGGTAGATCGAGTCTGGCAATATCTTTTATGCTATTTGCCAAAAATGTGCCTACGTCTGCAAAACCGGTAGAATCATTTAAAGTTGTAATAACCGTGAATTTATCTAAGGGAAAAGCAGTGTTTGTAGCCTGCATTGTTGTCGGTTTTGGGATGAGGTCTGCTTGTGATAGATTGGTTTTTGGGAGGTTAAGTACGCGAGGTTCTTTTTCTTGTTGGCACGAAAATAAGGCGAGCTGAATGCAGGCCAGTATTACAATTGCAAATCGATTGTGGTTCATTTATTAGTTTTCACTAAAATAAGAATATTCTTTTGAAAATAGTAAATCAATTTAGCAGCGCAAAATTCACGGAAATCTAACTTTAAAAACAATCTAATTTTCAGCTCATTAACCCTGATTTTTGCCTCCTTTAGGCAGGTTTCAGAATATCACCAAAGAAGTTTACTTTATTTTATGACGATTTAATGATGACTTTAATTTTGTCAAGCAGTTTAAAATTTTTGGCATAAAAATAGAGATGCATTGAAAGGCACCACAGGCTTTTTGTTTTTATTCAAATCAATCTTAATAAAACTTTCATGAGAACACATATACTTAGCCTTTTTCTTTTAATATCTAACATTCAGGGATTTTCTCAAAAGATTGAAACTGATATTTTCGACGATCTTAAATTTGAATCAAGAGATAAACAGTATACAGCCTCTTTAAAGCAAAATATTTTTGATGATTTGATATTTTCAGATAGCAGAGACAATAAAATAACACTTGAGAATAAGTATCTGAATTTGGAATATCAGGGAATATTCGAAAATTCTGAAGAGAAAATAAATCTTTTTAGAAATTTAATTCATGATTACAGACATGATGAAAAATACGAGCAAACGTATGCTGTAGATATTCTTGATAAAGTTGTAATTCAAGATAACAGAAACGGCAAAGTTGAATATGGAAAAGATATTTTTGGCAATCAAACATATTCAGAAAAAAGTAATGGTATTGAGAAATCTATGAAAAGAAATTTTCAGGGTGGGATTGACTATAGTGAGAATAATAAAACTGCGACCTTGCAAAAAGATTTCCATAGCAAATGGAAATATGTTGACTCTAGCGGTAACGAGTTTGTATTTGGCGATAAAACCTGGAACTCACTAAAAGAAAAATTCAAAACAGAAGAGGATATTTTTCTCTCTCTGATAAACGAGTTTTTAATTGATTAATACCGATTTTCACCCATAATAAGCCGATTTTTTAAAGGCTTTTTTCTTCCCACCTTTAAAGCGGTTTTTACATATTAAGCCAATCTTTAGAATTGAATTAGAAGTATTCCGTATTTTCGCAGTTTTAAACAACCACATGCCATACCGCCTGACAATCGTCGTTCCTGTTTTTAATGAAGCTGAAAATCTTCCTCGCGTAGAGGCCGCGTTTCTTGATTATTTTAAAATAGCTTCAGTAAAAGCGAAAGTTCTTTTTGTGAATGATGGTTCTAAAGATGAAAGTCAGCAGATTATTGAGAAAATCTGCCTTACTAACCCTGATTTCGATTTTATTTCTTTCGATCAAAATTATGGATTGAGCGCTGCAATAAAAGCCGGCTTTGATTATACCGAAACTGAACTTGTAGGTTATATAGACAGCGACCTGCAAACCACTCCAGAAGATTTTAATCTCCTACTACAACATATAGGCGACTACGATCTGGTTACCGGTGTACGTGCAGAGCGTAAAGACGATTTTGTGAAAAATATGTCGAGTACCATTGCAAATAATATACGCCGTGCTTTTACAAACGATGGGATGGACGATACCGGCTGCCCATTAAAAATCATAAAAACCGACTATGCTAAGCGTATCCCGATGTTTAGAGGGTTACATCGCTTTTTGCCCGCAATGATACTTTTGCAGCATGGTAAGATAATTCAGGTGCCGGTAAAGCATTTTCCGCGTATTGCGGGTGAAGCCAACTTCGGAGTTTGGAATAGACTTGCAGGCCCGTTAATGGATTGTTTTGCTTACCTGTGGATGAAGAAAAAATACATTAATTATTCCGTGGCCAAACATTCTAATGGATAGTAGCTGGTGGATATACATTGTAGGTTTTTTTGCGCAGCTCATGTTCTCCGGCCGCCTAATTCTGCAATGGATTCTTTCTGAAAAACACAATAAAGTTCTTACACCTTCAACCTTCTGGTGGCTGAGTCTGGCTGCTTCATTTTTACTTTTTGTTTACGGTTATTTACGCGAAGATTTTGCAATAATGCTGGGGCAGACGCTCACATACTTTATCTATATACGCAATTTACAATTGCAGGGGCAATGGGCAAAAGCACCCGTTTATATACGCTGGTTACTTATTATTTTTCCCGTACTCATCGTGATTTATGGTTATAATAATAACCTTTATGATATAGATAAATTATTCAATAATGAAAGCATACCGTTATGGCTTTTAATTTTAGGAAGTATTGCTCAGGTTATTTTTACGCTGCGATTTATTTACCAGTGGATCTATTCTGAAAAACATAAAAAATCATCCCTGCCATTGGGTTTTTGGCTGCTTAGTTTAATTGGCGGTTTACTAATTCTTACTTATGCAGTTCTGCGCAGAGATCCTGTGCTATTTGTAGGTCATCTTATGGGCGTTTTTATCTATTTTAGGAATATGAAACTTTCCTTTGCTATAGAAAAACCATGAGCATTCCCACAAAATATCACCTTCCGCTGCTCATTTTAGTGTGCTTATGCCTGTTTTTTCCGCATTTAGGGGTACTTTATGAAAACATAATGGAAGCCCGTAATTTTAATACAGCTCGTGAGATGCTGCATTATAATAACTGGATCTTCACAACAATGAATGGCGAGGCGCGCTATGAAAAACCACCTTTACCCACGTGGCTTACGGCGATCTCAGGAGCGATTTTTGGTTTAGAAAAGATCTGGGCTTTGCGGCTGCCTTCAGCAATTATTACGACGGTGATGACAGTGGGTTTATACAAATTGGCTGGACGTTTTCTTTTTAATAAAAATCAGGCTTTTAATAGCGCACTTATTCTTGCCACCTCCTTTTACATTCTCTTTTCAGGACGTAACGGAACCTGGGATATTTTTGCGCATAGCTTTATGGTGTGTGGAATCTATTTTCTTTATCGGTTTTTTGCTGAAGAAAAATCTATTTATAGAAATGCTGTTTTAAGTGGAGTATTCATTGGTCTTTCATTTATGAGCAAAGGCCCGGTAAGCCATTTCGCTTTATTGCTTCCTTTTTTGATCGCTTACGGATTCATTTACAGATTTAAAGGCTTTAAGCCAAAAGTTCTTCCGCTTGTTGTTATGATTGTGGTTATCGCGATTTTGAGTTCGTGGTGGGCGATAGCCATTTATACGCTGGATACAAATTCTGCGACAGCGATTGCAGACAAAGAAGCGACAGCCTGGGCAAACCGAAATGTGCGTTCTTTTTATTATTACTGGAGCTTTTTTACCCAAAGCGGTATCTGGACGATCCCGGCTTTCATTGGGTTGCTTTATCCTTATTTAAAAAGCAGAGTTGAGAACTTAAAAGCGTATCAATTTACTTTGCTCTGGACGCTGGCAGCGGTCGTACTTTTATCTCTTATTCCTGAGAAGAAATCGCGTTATTTATTGCCGGTTTTAATTCCGCTGGCACTAAACACCAGTTTTTATATCGATTACTTAATTAGGAGTTTTGCAGTTCTTAAAGACAAAAAGGAAATCTGGCCTGTATATTTTAATTTCGGTTTAATAACTGTGATTGCTATTCTGGTTCCTGTAGCCGGTTTTGTTGTGCTGGGAGATTCTTTAAACGGACTTTGGTTTTGGTTTGTGCTGCTGAGTTTGTCGACAGTTATAATAGGTGTTGCTATTCTATTTCGCTTAAAGCGAAAAACTATAGCATCTGTATTTTACCTCACCATTGCTTTTGTCTGTGCAGTGGTAGTATTTGGTTTTCCTCTGGTAAAAGCGTCATATACTAATAAAGATTATGCGCTGCTTGCGCCAAAGGTTGAGCAACTTAAAAAAAGCAATACACCGCAATATTTGTATGATAACGGTTCACCAGAATTGATCTGGGATCTTGGTCAACGTTTGCCCCTAATACGCTCTGATGAAGGTTTGCAGATTCCTGTAGAAAGTCAATTTGCCGTATGGGTAGACGAAGATAAAATCGATGCTTTTAAATCCGATTTTAAGGCATTTCAGGTCGATTTTCAATACAAAATAGACGGTAATATTACCTCAAAAAAAGACCGCAATTACAAGTCACGGCGCATAGCATATTTGTTTTTTGTTAAGAGATAACAAATAGTGGTGCATTTAGGCTAAAAAATCGGCTAAATTCATATCAAAATCGGCTATTTTGTTATGAAATATACTTTTTTATAGTCTTTCTTTAAACTTTACATTCAATAAAATAATATCGTAATTTTGCAGCGCTCTTAAAAGAGCGTAAATATATAATCATGAGCAGTATAGTAGCTATTGTAGGGAGACCTAATGTGGGTAAATCCACTTTTTTTAACCGTCTAATTCAACGTCGTGAGGCAATTGTAGACGCGGTTAGTGGTGTAACACGAGATCGTCATTACGGTAAGACAGACTGGAACGGTAGAGAATTTACAGTGATAGATACTGGTGGCTATGTGGTGGGAAGTGATGATATATTTGAAGCCGAAATTGATAAGCAGGTAGAACTTGCTATTGATGAAGCAGATGCCATTATTTTTATGGTAGATGTTGAGGCTGGTGTAACAGGGATGGATGAAGATGTGGCAAAACTGTTACGCAGGATTAATAAACCGGTTTTTCTCGTTGTGAATAAAGTAGATAACGGAAAGCGTGAAGAAAACGCTGTTGAGTTTTACAGCCTTGGTTTAGGTGATTATTTCACGATTGCAAGCACAAGCGGTAGCGGTACCGGTGACCTTCTTGATGCTGTTGTAGAAGCTCTTCCTGAAAAGGAATATAAAGAAGAAACTGAGCTTCCGCGTTTTGCTGTTGTGGGTCGTCCCAATGCCGGGAAGTCATCTTTTATAAATTCGCTGATTGGTGAAGATCGTTATATCGTTACAGATATCGCGGGTACTACACGTGACTCGATTGATACAAAATATAACCGTTTTGGTTTTGAATTTAATCTTGTTGATACGGCAGGTATTCGTCGTAAAACTAAGGTAAAAGAAGATCTGGAATTTTACTCAGTTATGCGATCTGTACGTGCGATTGAGCACTGCGATGTTTGTCTACTTGTGGTTGATGCAACCCGTGGTTTTGACGGGCAGGTACAGAATATTTTCTGGCTGGCAGAGCGCAACCGTAAAGGGATTGTAGTTCTTATAAACAAATGGGATCTTGTAGAGAAAGAAAACAAGACCATGAAAGAATATGAGAAGCATATTAAAGAGCAACTCGCTCCTTTTACAGATGTGCCCATTGTATTTATTTCGGTATTGACCAAGCAACGTGTTTTTAAAGCGATAGAGACTGCAGTTCAGGTTTTTGAAAATCGCAGCAGAAGGGTAAAAACCAGCGAACTCAACGATCTTTTTCTTCCTATAATTCAAAATTACCCACCACCGGCATATAAGGGGAAATATGTAAAGATTAAGTATTGCATGCAGTTACCAACGCCGCATCCGCAATTTGCTTTCTTCTGTAACCTGCCTCAGTATGTAAAAGATCCCTATAAGCGATTTCTCGAAAATAAATTGAGAGAAGAGTTTGATTTTAAAGGAGTTCCCATTTCTGTCTATTTTAGAAAGAAATAGCTTTTACTTGTTAAATTTTATCATTTCGATATAAACTATTTTTTTAGTTGGTAAAAATTTCGGTTATTCGCTTTTGTCAATCGAATAACCACTATGAAATTTAACCACCTCCTATTCCTGTTCATCGGGCTAATCTCCTTTTTTGCAAATGCGCAGCAGTTTACCATCTCAGGAAAATTAGTAGACGGCAATACGCAAACACCGCTGGAGGCTGCAACTGTTTTTGCAGAAACTCTTAAAGACAGCACTTTAATAACCTACACAATCACCGATAGCAGCGGCGATTTTGTTTTAAAGGGGCGTACTTCTCAAGATAAAGTGAACTTGTACGTGAGCTTTGTGGGTTATCAACCTTATGAGCAGATTATAGATATTTCTACTAATAAAGACATTACAGTACCTAACATAGCACTTGATTTTCAGGTAGA
This sequence comes from Leeuwenhoekiella sp. A16, assembly GCF_047946675.1. Classification (GTDB taxonomy): domain Bacteria; phylum Bacteroidota; class Bacteroidia; order Flavobacteriales; family Flavobacteriaceae; genus Leeuwenhoekiella. Next base: position 1,045,165 of record NZ_CP172313.1, on the reverse strand, counting down.
GACTTTGGGAGATGTTATAGTAAAAGGGCGCAGCGCACCTGTGTCTATTAAAAAAGATACGCTTGAGTTTAATGTTTCTTCTTTTCAAACTAAAAAAGATGCTACTGTAGAAGATCTTCTGCGTGAATTACCTGGTGTTGAGGTTGATGAGCAAGGGAACATAACGGTAAATGGGAAACCTGTAAATCAAATTCTGGTAAACGGGAAACCGTTTTTTGGAGATGATCCTACAATCGCGACCCGCAATCTGACTAAAGATATTATTGATAAAATTCAGGTAACTGATACTAAAACAAAATCTGAAGCTTTCACGGGTGAAGCCGGTGATGACCAGAACAAATCGATCAATATTACAATAGATGAAGAGAAGAACAAGGGGATCTTTGGTCGTGTAGCTGCGGGTGCCGGTACAGACGAGCGGTTTGAATATGCAGGTCTGGTAAACTATTTTGATAACGATCTGCGCATAAGTGCACTGGGTAGCGGTAACAATATTAATTCACCGGGTTTCAGCTTTGGCGAAATTGAAAAAATGTTTGGTAATGCCCGTTACATAAGTGTAAGTGACAATGGTTCTTTTAATATAAACGGTAGAAGTTTTGGCGGAAACTCGGGTATTACAAATTCGCGTAACGCCGGCTTTAATTATGCAGATAACTGGAGTGAAAATACAGAAGCAAGTGCAGATTACTTTTATTCAGGGTCAAACTCTTTTGAGGAAGAATTGAGTAGTCGTGAAAATATACTTCCTGATAATCGCTATTTTTCTAATTCAAGTTCTACAAGAGTAAATAATAATGACAGTCATGCTGTGAATGGCAGGGTTGAGAAAAAAATAGATTCTACTTTTTTTATAGAGTACAGGCCTCAATTTAATTATAATGAAGGTGATTTTAGAAGCGAAAGAACAGAAGAAACGCGCAATGCAGACGGCGAGATAAGCAATAAATCTGCCACCGCCAGCAATAGCTTACGTAGCGGTAGAAATTTTGAAAATGACCTGTCGCTTACACGAAAGTACGGAGCAAATGGCGCCTTTGTAAGGCTTAGGTTGAATGGTGAGATTAATGATAATAATACAGATTCTTATTTAAATTCTACCACGCAGATCTATGGAGATGATCCTCAAATAATAGAGCGCGATCAGTTTACAGATGGTAAACAGGCGATAACCAGTTATGATATTCGGGGAGAATGGAGAATTCCGCTAGTAGCGAAAAAGTTGTTTGTTAATCTACAGTATAGCTTAAATAATGAGCGCAGAAAAGACAGACAAAGCACTTATGATTTTGATGAGAACAGTCTTGATTATACAAATTTTAATCTAACACAAAGCACTGATTTTACTAATAATAATCGCAGCTCGAGGCCAGAAATTGGGATGAACTATAGAAGTGAAAATACCAATGCAAGTTTTGATGTGGGTTATGTTATGCGTACTTTAAAAAGTGATGATGCCCTACGTGATATCAATTTTGACAGTGATTTTGACGCGATCGAGCTACGGGCTAATTTACGGCATAAATTCAATCAAAAGTGGAGTATGTGGTCTGGTTACAATCTTAATAATGATGCCCCCGGTGTGCGCCAGCTTTCGCCCTATGTTGATGTTTCAGACCCGTTAAATACAATTCAGGGTAATCCTGATTTAAGTCCGGAGAATAGGCACTCAATTTATATGGGAGTTAATAACTATGATTTTCAATCAAGAACAGGTTTTAATTCTTATTTCAATGCAAATATCACTAATGACAGGGTGATTTCTCGTACTACAGTTGATGAGAATTTTGTGCGCACTACTACTTATGCAAATGTAAATGGCAATTATAACATTTATTCAAGAGCTTCATTTAGCAAGAATATTGAGATTGATACTTTACGCACATTGAAGTATGAATTCTCAATGAATGTAAATGCAAATCGTGATGTGAATTTTAATAATGATGTGCAATATGCCAGTAAAACGATAGCCTATAGCCCGGGTCTTGGACTGCGTTTTACGTGGAAGAAACTATTTGATATAAGGCCAGAATATACTGTAGAAATTACACGTAATAGTTATAATCTCGATCTTTTTGATAACAGAGAATTTCTGCGTCACGAGGTGCGTTTAAGAACCACAACATTCTGGCCTAAAGAACTGGAGTGGAATAATGACATACGCTATTACTATAACCCTAGTCTGGCGGGTGCATTTCAAAAAAGCTCTGTTTTCTGGAATAGTTCGATCGCTTATTCTGTTATGCAAGACAAAGGTTTGATAACATTTAAGGTTTATGATCTCTTAAATCAAAATACAAACGCGCGCCGTACCGCAACACAGGATTACATACAGGATGTACAAAGCACCGTGCTACAACAATACTTTATGCTTAACTTTAGTTATAAGTTTAATACACTTGGTAAAAAGGGCGAAGTGCGAGAGAATAATTGGTTTGATTAGGAAGGCAGAATTTTAAATAATTAATCATAGCCCTACCTTAAGTTTCCCCTCTGTGCAAGTCAAGAGGTTAATAATTTTTTGCATTTAATCGTAAATAATTGTTATTTTGCCGATAAATGCTGTTAGGTTTGTAAGTGGGTTATATTGTGAATTCAGTACAATAACTTACATAATAGATAAACACTTTTGATGGAAAGGAATGAAGGATTATATGTCTGGATTAATATGGGCGACTAATTCTATAGATTACTTTTAATACTATCTACTAAAAAAATAAATCATGAATAAAGCCCCAACTTCACAATTAAAGCCTGTTTATTCCCTACTAGACCAAGCTGAAGTAAACTGGCAATCTCTTCTGGAAGAAATTATTACTGCATTTGATTGCAGTACCGGTACGCTACATTTTTTAAATAAAGAAACAAATCTTTTACAAGTTCAGGCTCATAAAGGAATTCCCGATTTCTTAATTCCTAAATTGAGCACGATTCCCATAGGCAAGGGGATGGCCGGTATTGCTGCAGAACGTCGCGAGCCTGTAGAAATGTGTAATTTACAAACTGACGATTCTGGTGTAGCGCGTCCCGCAGCAAAAGAAACAAAAGTGGAAGGCTCGATCGCAGTGCCCATGATGTTAGAAGGAAAGCTCTACGGAGTTTTTGGTATAGCTAAACCTGTTCCTTATGATTTTACAGAAGAAGAAATCACCGAACTCAATAAAATAGGACAAGCTATGAGCAGTAAGCTTATACAGAGTTCTTAAAATAGCAATCATGATAAAAAATAGAATATTAGGAATCCTGCTCTTTATAGGAGGTATATCTATAGCCTATTCAGTTAAAAATGATTTTGGGAGTTTTCTTTCTGGTATTGTAAGTACCATCGGTATAATTCTGGCAATTACGGGTTCGCTCAATAGAAAACATATGGTCCTCTACAAGATGAAATCTAAATTCATCTTTTTTCTGCAATTAATAATTTCTTTAAGCTTCATAGCTTTAGGTGTTTATGTGATTATTGCTAATCCCGGCTATGGTGTTTCTGCTGTGTTTAAAACAATATTATCTGTATTAGTAATAGGTGTATTTGCCCGCACTGCGATAATGGCGCTTAAAAAGCTTATGGCTTCTTCAACAAAATAAATAGGTCAATATTACTTTTCCAGTTAAATCATTTTTGACAGGCGTAATCTAAATCGAAAGCAGTTTTAACTTTCGCGAAAGCTACCAGCCACCTGAAGCTCCGCCGCCGCCAAAGCCGCCGCCACCGAAACCACCACCAAAGCCGCCGCCGCCACCGAATCCGCCGCCGCCAAAGCCACCTCCTGAAGAACCTCCTCCAAAGCTGCCACGTCCCAGACTGCTTAAAATAATAGCATCTAGCAAAGTACTGCTTGCATTTCTGCGACCGCCACCACCGCGACCGCCATTGTTCCTGTTACGGCTAAGTATGATAATGAGAATGATAAAGAATATAATAAAGGGCAAAAAGTTCTTAATAGATGGCCCGGTATTATTCTGTCGTTCACCTTTGTATTCTCCCTGCAGCATCTGGAAAATAGCATCAGCGCCTTGATTAAGTCCGCCATAAAAATTCCCTTGCTTAAATTCTGGGATCATTATGCGGTTTATAACTTGCTCTGCATCGCGGTCTGTAATAATTGTCTCGATGCCGTAACCGGTATTTATATCTACACGCCTGTCTTTTGTTGCGAGCATGATGAGAATACCATTATCTTCTTTTTCCTGCCCTATTCCCCATTTTTGGCCCCATTTTGATCCCAGAAAACTTATATCTTCACCCTGAGTAGATTCTATTACAACGACTACAATCTGCGTTGAGGTTGTGTCGCTGTAGCGTACTAACTTGTTTTCAAGCGCTGCTTTTTGAGAAGGGTCTAATAAATTAGCATAGTCATAGACACTGGTTTGGAGGCTGGGTTTTTCAGGAATATCATATTGTGCCCACCCTTTCGCCGCAAGGCAAAAGAAAAGAGCTGTAAAAAGGAGATATTTGGCCTTAAAAGGGAGGTTTTTGATCAAGATACAGAGATTTCATCAGAGAGTTCGTTGCGGTCATCTTCATCCCATGGGAAGAACTTGTGCAGTTGCTCACCTGCAGAATGAATACCTTCTACGAGTCCCTGTTTAAAGTTTCGGTTTTTAAAATGTGAGATGATAAGATCTCGAGTAGATTCCCAGAAATTAGGTGGAACCACGGCATTAATACCACGATCACCGCAAATCGCAAGTTTTTTATCATCAACGGCTACATAGAATAACACCCCGTTTTCGGCCTTAGTGTTATCCATTTTGAGTTCGTGAAAAAGCTGGGTAGCACGTTTAAAAGGATCTATTTTACTGCTGCGTTCCAGATGCACACGTATTTCACCAGAAGTTCTTAGCTCAGCCTGGCGGATGGCCTCTACGATCTCTTTTTCTTCATCAGCGGTTAAAAAATCCTCTACAACTGCGCCCATTATCCTTCTTTGTTTCCAAAATCAAAGTTTACATCAGGTGCATTTTGTGCTCCCTCGTCTGCTTTGAAATATCCTTTTTCATCAAAATCTAAGAAACCGGCCACCATATTGTTTGGGAATTTCTTGATGTATGTATTGTATTCCTGTACTTCACCATTAAAGCGGTTACGCTCTACGTTGATGCGGTTTTCTGTACGCTCAAGCTCATTGATCAACTCTTTGAAGTTCTCATTTGCCTGAAGTTCGGGATAACGCTCCACAGTGACCAATAATCGGGATAAAGCCGAAGAAACTCCGCTTTGTGCCTGTTGAAATTGTGCCAATTGTTCCGGCGTGATATTTTGAGGATCTACATTTACAGAAGTTGCTTGCGCGCGAGCTTCAATAACCTGAGTCAAAGTTTCCTGTTCAAATTCTGCATATCCTTTTGCCGTATTCACAATATTAGGAATAAGGTCAGATCGTCTTTGGTACGCGCTTTCTACGTTACCCCACTGTGCAGTGGCTTTTTCGTCAAGCGTAACCATGGTATTGTTTAAACCGGCAAACCAGCTGCCTATTATAAATATCAGGGCAACGATTATAATAATGGGGATTATAAATTTTTTCATTGTCGTTAGTTGTAATTAAAGTTGATCTTTTAAATCATTAAGCTGGGCTTTTATAGTTTCCAGTTTACGTATTAGTTGAAATTTATCTAAAGTGTTACGTTTATTTTCCTTTAAATGTGTTTTTGCGCCTTCAAGCGTGAAACCCCGCTCTTTAACGAGGTGAAAAATAAGCTCCAGATTTTTAATATCCTCAGGAGTGAATTTTCGGTTTCCTTTAGCGTTTTTCTTTGGCTTTAAGGCATCAAATTCTTTTTCCCAAAATCTAATAAGAGACGTGTTTACATCAAAAGCTCTGGCAACTTCGCCTATGCTGTAATATAATTTTTCAGGAAGATCTACGTGCATTAATCCAGAGATTGATTTTCCATCTGAGCTTTTTTGAGAATAATATCAAACTCTGCAGGAGAAAGGTTTCCGTAATAAAAATTGATTGGGTTTATACGCTCATCATCTTTAAAGATCTCGTAGTGCACATGAGGTCCTTCAGACCGTCCTGTACTACCTACAAAACCTATAAGATCGCCTCGTTCTACCTTCTGGCCGGGGCGCACGTTGTATTTGTAAAGATGCGCATAAAGACTCACATAGCCATACCCATGATCTATGCGTATGTGGTTGCCGTAACCTGTTGACTGGTTGTCTGCTCGTATAACTTTACCATCACCGGTGGCGTAAACGGGGGTTCCACGCGGAGCAGTAAAATCCATCCCCCAGTGCATTTTTCGCTCTTTAGTAAACGGGTCACTGCGCAAACCATAACCGGAAGCAATGCGTGTTAGATCTTTATTTGCCACAGGCTGAATGGCCGGTATTGCAGCAAGTAATTTTTCTTTTTCTTCTGCCAGTACGGCGATCTCATCAAGAGATTTACTTTGTACAACAAGCTGCTTGGTAAGAATATCAAGACGACGATTAGTCTCGATGATCATTTTAGAATTATCATAACCCTCAAGATCCTTATAGCGATTTATACCACCAAAACCAGCCTTGCGCTGTTCTTCAGGAATTGGGTTTGCTTCAAAATAGAGTCTGTAAATGCTGTTGTCGCGTTCTTCAACTTCAGAAAGAACAGTTTCTATCTGATCCATTTTTTTATTGAGCACATCGTATTGCAGGGTCATATTTTGCAATTCGCGTTGCAAAGCCTTTTCCCGCGGAGTTTCAAGATTGGGAATGTTGAGATAGATAAGCAGAAGAATAAAACCTGCCAGGAAAGACCCCAGAATTGAAACCAATACAATACCCATCTTCCGCCCTTTGCGTTTCTCTATCTTTTGATAAGAAAGGGTATCGCTATCGTAATAATATTTAACCTTAGACATAAGTTAAAATATGCTATTTTTGCGTTATCGTTTTCGGCCCTAAGCCGCAATTAAAATGGGAAAACGAACAAATATAAAAAATAGTTTGCCACTTTAACATTTTAGGCAAAATCCATACCAAAATCTACGCATGAAGTCTCAGGAAATACGCGATAAATTTCTCGAATTTTTTAAAAGCAAATCCCACACAATCGTTCCCTCTGCACCCATGGTGATTAAGAACGATCCCACGTTGATGTTTACCAATGCGGGAATGAACCAATTTAAGGAATTTTTTCTGGGTAACAGCATTCCAAAGAACCAGCGGGTGACAGATACGCAGAAATGTCTGCGCGTAAGTGGTAAGCACAATGATCTTGAAGAGGTAGGCAAAGATACATATCACCACACCATGTTTGAGATGCTTGGCAACTGGAGTTTTGGTGATTACTTTAAAGAAGAAGCCATTAAATGGGCTTGGGAATTACTTACCGAAGTTTACGGTGTAGGTAAAGACAAACTTTACGTGACTGTTTTTGAAGGTGACTCCAGCGAAAATCTGGACAGAGATTCTGAAGCTTTTGATTTCTGGAAACAATTTATTTCTGAAGACAGAATCCTTAACGGAAACAAGAAAGACAATTTCTGGGAAATGGGCGATCAGGGACCATGCGGACCTTGTTCTGAAATTCATGTCGATCTGCGCTCTGCAGAAGAAAAAGCAAAAATTCCGGGAGCAGCATTAGTAAATGCAGACCACCCGCAGGTTGTTGAAATCTGGAATCTGGTTTTTGTACAATACAACAGAAAAGCAGATGGCTCATTAGAACCTTTGCCACAGAAGCATGTTGATACGGGAATGGGTTTTGAGCGCCTTTGTATGGTGCTTCAAGGAACAACTTCAAATTATGATACTGATGTTTTCACTCCGCTCATTCGTGAGATAGAAACCATTACCAGTTCAAAATATGGCATTAGTACAGAAAAGGATATTGCCATACGTGTAATTGCAGATCACGTTCGTGCAGTTGCATTTTCTATTGCAGATGGTCAATTACCCAGCAACACGGGTGCCGGTTATGTGATACGCAGAATTTTGCGTCGTGCTATACGATACGGTTTTACTTTTCTGAATACCAAAGATCCTTTTATCTACAAGCTCGTTAATGTGCTTAGCGAGGAAATGGGTAAAGCTTTCCCTGAACTTAAAAAACAGCAAAATCTGATTTACAATGTGATTAAGGAAGAGGAGATGAGCTTCCTGCGCACGTTAGATCAGGGTTTAATTTTGCTTGATAATATTATCGCTGAGGCGAAAAACAAACATGTAGAAGGCAATAAGGCTTTTGAATTATATGATACGTACGGGTTCCCTATAGATCTTACCGCTTTAATTTTAAGTGAAAAAGGATATACACTAGACGAAAAGGGTTTCCAGACAGAATTGCAAAAACAAAAAGAAAGATCACGCGCTGCTACTAAAGTAGAAGCAGGCGATTGGACAATTCTCAATGCAGATGCTGAAGAAGAATTTGTAGGTTATGACACCTTGACAACTCCGGTGCAGATTACGCGTTACCGCAAAGTGACCAGTAAAAAAGACGGAGATTTGTATCAGTTGGTTTTTAATCTTACTCCCTTCTATCCTGAAGGTGGCGGTCAAACCGGTGACAAAGGATATCTGGAAATGCCAAATGGTGATGTGATTTACATCATCGATACTAAAAAGGAAAATAGCCTAATAATTCACCTGACAAAAAATCTTCCGGCTAATCCTGAAGATACGTTTACTGCAGTCGTAGATGAAAAACAGCGTGCTCGAAGTGCTGCTAATCATTCTGCAACTCACTTGTTACACCAGGCATTACGTAAGATTTTGGGTAATCATGTAGAGCAAAAAGGTTCTATGGTGCACAGCGGTTATTTACGTTTTGATTTTTCACATTTTGCGAAAGTGTCACAGGATGAATTGCAGGAAGTAGAAAACTTTGTAAATGCTCGTATTCAGGAACAATTAGATCTGGAAGAACAACGCGGTATTCCGTATGAGCAGGCGATAGGCGAGGGTGCAATTGCACTTTTTGGTGAGAAATATGGAGACGCTGTGCGCACAATCCGTTTTGGTAAATCAATGGAATTATGTGGTGGTACGCATGTAAAAAATACCAGCGAGATCTGGTATTTTAAAATACGATCAGAAGGAGCGGTTGCTTCCGGAATTCGTCGTATTGAAGCCATAACCGGCGATGCTGTGATGGATTATTTTGAAGAGCAGGACGATCAAATACATGCAATCAAAAACCTGCTTAATAATGCTCAGGAACCGGTAAAAGCAATCGAAAATCTCCAGGAAGAGAACAATGCGCTTAAAAAGCAACTGGAAACACTTTTACAGGAAAAATCTAAAAATCTTAAAAGTGAACTCATAACCGAAATAAAAGAAGTTAACGGCGTTAAATTTCTTGCGCGTGAGATCGATCTTGATGCCGGTGGAATGAAAGATCTGGCTTTCCAGATAGGAGGAGAGGTTGATAATCTGTTTTTATTGTTGGCTTCCCGAGAGGGCGGAAAAGCTTTGTTAAGTTGCTATATTTCTAAAGAAACCGCTCAGGCGAAAGATCTTAATGCCGGGAAAATCGTACGCGAACTCGGAAAATACATTCAGGGCGGCGGCGGCGGCCAGCCATTTTTTGCAACAGCCGGCGGTAAAAATCCAGAAGGTATCGCAGAAGCGCTTTCAAAAGCAAAAGCTTATCTAAGTTAGAATTTTTTAAATTTAAATGTTGTAATCAGCTAAATTTAATCGTCACCCTAAATTTATTTCAGGGTTGCATGTATAATTGCAAACTTCATTTTCTTAGTTTGATTTGATGCTGAAACAAGTTCAGCATGACGAGGATGAACGGAATATTATTAATTCAAATAGCGAATATTTAAAACATGGAACTTCAGACACGCATACCTATTGAGCCGTCTCAAGTTCCTATAGATTATAATTCACGTATTTTGCTCGTTGGTTCTTGTTTCGTAGAAAACATAGGTGCGAAGCTGGATTATTATAAATTTCAGCAGCTTATAAATCCGTTTGGGATTTTGTTTCATCCGGCGGCAATTGCAAAATTTCTCAATTATGTAGTCGCTGAAAAAATATTTACTGAAGCAGATTTAATTAATCACAATGAGCGTTGGCTTTCACTGGATGCGCATTCTGCGTTAAGCGCTTCCGCGAAAAAAGAAGTTTTAAATAACCTGAACACCGCAATTTCAGACTCCCGCGAATTTCTAAAAATAACTACGCATGCCATTGTCACTCTGGGAACTTCCTGGGGTTATAAATTTCGCGAAAGCGGAAATTGGGTAGCCAATTGTCATAAAATTCCGCAGAAACAGTTTTCTAAAGAACTGGCTTCGGTTGAAGAAATTCAAGCCAATTTACACCAGATTTTAACCGATTTTAGGTCGATTAATCCCGATATTTCGGTGATTTTCACTGTTTCTCCCGTGCGTCATATAAAAGATGGATTTGTTGAAAATCAGCTGAGTAAAGCCCATTTATTGACCGCTTTACACCGATTTTTAGCACAAACAAATAGCACTTCTTACTTTCCCTCATACGAGATCATGATGGATGAATTACGTGATTACCGTTTTTACGATCGTGACATGCTGCATCCTAATCAGCTTGCTGTAGATTATATCTGGAATCTTTTTGCGACGTCACATATTTCCGCGGAAGCGCAATCTGTAATGACAGAAGTAGAAGAAATTCAGCGTGGTTCAGCTCATCGCCCCTTCAATCCCAATTCTGAAGCGCATCAGAAATTTCTGGCCAAGCTTGAAATTAAAATGCAACAACTTCACGAAAAAATAAAGCACATAAGATTTTAGCCTCAAAAACTTTACCTGTTTAATCATTATCAAAGAGTATCATAGTAAAGTATTATTTATTTAAACGTATTTGTTACATTTAATAAATATTTAATTCCGGGTTTTTCAGCCAGTCAATTAGGTTTGAAAATTCAAAAACTATGTCAATGATGCATAAATATGGTTTTTTAATCTTTACTGCGATTTTTTTACTTTCTATAAAGGGCTATAGCCAAGAAAACCCGGAATGGGAAAATCTTGATATTGTATCCGTCAATACCGAAAAACCTCATGCTACTTTTCATGTGTTTAATACCGAAAATGAGGCAAAAAAGGGCGATTTTGGCAATTCGGGAAACTATAAATCATTAAACGGAACCTGGAAATTTCATTTTTCTGAAACGCCTGATACGCGACCTGCAGATTTTTATAAAATCGACTTTAATACTTCAGAATGGGATTCAATTGCTGTTCCTGCCGACTGGCAGATGGAAGGATACGATTTTCCGCTGTATACAAATATTGAATATCCATTTCCTATAAATCCGCCTTTTGTTGATAATAGTTACAATCCTGTAGGTTCTTATAAAAGAACTTTTACGGTTCCGAAAAATTGGCAAAAAAAGGAGGTTTTTCTGCATTTTGGAGGGGTAAATAGTGCTTTTTATGTTTGGATTAACGGTGAAAAAGTGGGTTACAAAGAAGGAGCAAAAACTCCTGCAGAATTTGATATTTCCCAATATTTAAAGGAAGGAGAAAATGAACTGGCCGTTGAGGTTTACAGATGGAGCGACGCGAGCTATTTGCAGGATCAGGATTTCTGGAGATTGAGTGGGATTGAGCGTGACGTCTATTTATATGCCAAACCTGAAACAAGTATTCAGGATTTTTTCATCAATGCTTCTTTAGACGAAAACTATAAAAATGGCGAACTCGATGCCAATGTAGTTTTAGAAAACAAAAGCGGTAAAAAAGGTGATTATGTGATCAACTTTAAAGTTTGGGATGGTAACAAAGCGATTTATGAAAGCGATAAAAATTTAAGTTTTAAAAATGCATTGCTGGATTCGGTTTCATTTTCTTCAACTATAAAAAATATCAAAGCATGGAGTGCAGAGCATCCTAACTTATATACCGCTACCATAAGCCTGATGGAAGACCAAAAAACGCTTATGAGTACTGCCGTGAAAATAGGCTTTAGATCTGTGGAAATTAAAGGAGGGAACTTATTAGTAAATGGTAAACCCATTATAATTAAAGGCGTAAATAAGCACGAGCATGATGAGAACACCGGGCATGTGATTTCAAAAGAATTGATGCTGAAGGATATTACTTTGATGAAGGAAAACAATATCAATTCTGTTCGTACTTCTCATTATCCTAATGATACCTACTGGTATGAGTTATGTGATAAATATGGACTGTATGTTGTTGATGAGGCAAATATAGAAAGTCACGGTTTTGGCTATGACGAAGATAAAACCCCTGCCAATAAACCTGAATTTGCTAAAATGCATCATGATCGTGTAGAGCGTATGGTAGAGCGTGATAAAAATCATCCTTCTGTGATTATTTGGTCTATGGGTAATGAAGCCGGTGATGGACCTGCTTTTGTAGATAATTATCATTGGATTAAAAACCGGGATAAAACGCGTCCTGTGCAATATGAAAGAGCAGAAAGAGGTGAGCATTTTAAAGAACCACACACAGACGTAATCGGCTGGATGTATGCTGGTCTTCCCGAAATTGATAAATATTATATGGGCAGTTACCCAGAGCGACCATTTATCTGGGTAGAATATGCGCATGCAATGGGAAACAGCAGCGGGAATTTAATTGATCTTTGGGATTATGTGTATACGCATAAGCAACATCAGGGCGGTTTTATTTGGGATTGGGTTGATCAGGGACTGGCTCAAACAGATAGTTTAGGAAATAAATATTGGGCTTATGGCGGCGACTTTGAACCCAAAAGATATCATAATGATGGCAATTTCGTACTTAACGGATTAGTAAATCCTGACAGAACTCCGCATCCCGGATTAAGTGAGGTGAAATATGTTTACCAAAATGTAGGTTTTGAAATGACAGATAGTTTGAAATTTCAGTTTAAAATTGATAACCGTTTTTTCTTTACTAATCTCGACCAATTTGAATTTAACTACGAACTAATTGAAGACGGAAAGTCTGTTGAAAAAGGTAAACTAGCCGATTTAAATATTGAGCCACAGCAATCTCAAACAATTAGTGTAGATGCTTTAAAAGGAAAGCTAAATGCTGATAAAGAGTATTTTATTAATTTTTATGTGAAAACCAAAACTGAAAAAGACCTTCTGCCTAAAGATTTTGAGATAGCAAAAGCGCAGTTTCAATTAAGTTCAGCAAAGAAAAAAACTGAAGACTTTTCAGCTAAAGCGAAAAAGCTTAAAGTAACACAGGATACGGCGGAAATAGTAATCGCTAATGATAATATTCAATTGTCATTTGACAAAAAAGAAGGTTTGCTTAATTATTATGTTTTTAGTGGAGATACGTTAATAAGACGCGGACCAAAAATTAATTTCTGGCGCGCACCTACAGATAATGACTTTGGTAACGGCTTACAAAAGAGAGCAGGTGTATGGAAAGAAGCTACCGACAACTATAAATTATCTGCTATCGATGTGAAAAAAGAGAGCAAGGACAGGGTTTCAATTGAAATGCATTATTCAATGGATTCTGTGAATTCAACATATACTTCGGTTTATACAATTCATACAAATGGCGAAATTTTAGTAAGCAATCACTTTAATTATGATGGCGATGATACAATTGCAGAAATGCCCAGATTTGGTATGAATATGATTTTGCCAACTTCTTATGAGAATGTAACCTGGTACGGAAGAGGACTGCAGGAAAATTATCAGGATCGTAAAGAAGCTGCTTTTGTGGGGATTTATGAATCTTCAGTAAAAGATCTTTATTTTCCGTATATCCGGCCGCAGGAGAATGGCTACAGAACAGATAACAGGTGGATAGAATTTACAAATAAACAAGGAAAAGGGCTAAAATTTATTGGGATGCCATTGCTTTCATTTAGCGCACATAACAATTTGATTTCAGATTTTGATCCCGGTGTTGAAAAGCAACAAAGACACACAACAGATATTAAACCACGAGATCTTATTAGTGTAGACATAGATTATAAACAAACGGGATTAGGCGGTGATAACAGTTGGGGTGCGCGCACCTACGACAAATACCAACTTAAGCCGAAAGATTATAATTATAGTTTTTTGATAGTTCCGGTTAAGTAAGATTTAGATGAATTATCTGAATAAAAAAAAGGCGTCAATTTCAGTTGAAATTGACGCCTTTCTAATTTTAGTTTTGCTTTCGCGAAAGCAAAACTTTACTCGAGACTTACTTCAATAATCCCGATACCATGCGCTGCTTTTTGAGCATCTTGAGATAAGCCGGGACCAATAGAAAATTGTAAACTTTCTACCCGATTAATATCGAAATCTTCAGTTATATCGTGTTCCAGATAATATGGAAGAAAACTGGGATAAGGGCGAGGTAATGTCACTGTTTTGACCGGTTTTAGGTCTTTTAGAGCGATTTTATAATCAGCAACTTCTGGTTGTAGCGTGATCATATTTCCATAAGCAGACCCATCATCAAGTACAAAAGCAACCTGTATTTTTTCAGGTTTATTATTTAAAGAACGCCCTTTAAAAACCAGGGAATCTTTTGAAGTTAAATCAGCTTTTCGGCCTTTTATCACATCTAGGATAAAGTGCTTAAAGCTGTAATCATACCGCGGCTTAGCATTTAAGTTTTCATTGTCAGGAACAAAAAGCTTTTCGATATTCATATCATATTCCGCTTCGTCTTTATTTTCAGTAGGAACGAGTTTAAAACCGCGACGCCACTCACTCACTAACTTGCCACTATCTTCGGCGGCATCAAAGAGATAAACAGGATTATCTTTTGGAACTACCGTTACTTTATAAGAATCCTGATCGTAAAAATCCCAATCTGAAGGTCGGCCGTTTTCACCGGACGGATAGGAGATAAACTTATCATCTGCCAGTTTTACAATGATGCGGTAATTTAAATAACCAGTCTCCAGTTTTTCTGCAGGAATAGTGGTTTCATATTGGTATGGTGCTACTTCTTCAAGATCAAGATTAGTCCAATTCATGCCATTTTGAGCGATCAATTGAATCTGCTGAGGTTTTTCTGGCGAGACAAATTGCACATTGATTTTTAAAGGTGAATCTGCTGAGGTTTCAGCGACAGCTTCATGTTTAAGCCAAGGCTTATCTACAGAATCTTTAGGAGCGACAAAGTCTTTCAGTTTATTGGGGCCAAAAGTATCTTCTGGAGACCAATTTTTAGCGTTTCCGGTTTTACTGATGATATACGTTCCGGGCTTAATTTTAAAGGAATTCCCATCAACTGAAGGAGAATAGGAATTGTTGTCATTTATAGCTTCAACAGTTAAATATGAACCAAGTTCGTCAAGTTTCAAACTCATATTGTGTTCTGCCCATTTGATAACAGCTACTGTCTTTTTCAGACTGTTTTTTCCAAATGGATTATCTACCCAGATCGCGTCGGGCATAACTTCAAGGCGCCAAGTGTTATCACTTATTTTATTCAGAAAATAGGCTCCAGCGCCATCATAATCGACTATGGGAGAGTTACCATATCCTGCGATTTTTGCCAGTTTTGAGGCGTTTTTTGGTGCTTTTGAGGTGGTGTTTGTATATATGAAAGTGTCTTCGGTATTGTAAGTAGCCAGGTCTTTGTTATAATCTACCGTAAAGTTATCAAAAGTTGTGTTTTCAGGATAGCTTCCAAAATCTGTATACATCGGGATTTCATGAAAAACTTTAGAGGTGATCATCAAGCTCAATGCTTTTTGTGGAGCATAAGCCAGATTCATGTAATGCGTGTTATATTCTGTATTGTAAGGAGCGAGGAAAGTAGGGTCGTAGGCAAACTGGGTCGCTATTTGAATTCCAGCTTTACGGAAACTACGAGCTATGGCAGGATAAATATAAGATCTGCCTACATCTGCTGCGTCAAATTCGTAGACCAGTTTTGCACCGTGATGTTTTTTTATGTCTGCTTCGAACGGAATATTATAGTCATTTACGTTGGGCAGATAATTTCCCGGGAGTTCCTGTTGATAACCTAAACCTGTAGGATACCATTGAAATGTTCCGCCTTGAATTCCTGCGTCAAAATAAGCATCAACAAAATGCACACCATGACTAATGTTATAGAAAATGGGCTTTTTAGTTCCCGATTTTCGCATCGCTTTGACCATTTTTTTGATATACTGAGTCACTTTTTTAGCTTCACCACTGTGATGCGGCTCGTTGCTAACTTCAAACGCTATTATGTTGGGTTCATCTTTATAAGCAACGTTTGTATACGGATTAACATGATTTAGGAATTGCTCCAGATAATTCTGTGCAGCTTTAATCGCGCCGGGATCTGTGAGACTTTTGCCTTTGCCGTATTTATGAGAAAAGCCGGGTGTATCTTCATCGGGTTCCGGCCAGCCATTTCCCCAGAAAGCGATAGGTGTGATGACATAATTGATTTCTTTTTTCTTTAGTTCGTTAAGCAGATAGTCAAAAGTGTCAAGATGTTCGTTTTCTATTAAATTTCCCAGCGTATCGCTTATTTCGGTATCCCAAACGTGAATACGGTACAAGTCAAAGCCTAAGCGTGAGAAATGGTAAATATCGTCATCAATCGCTTTTTTGGGATCAATACCCATTTGTTTTGCCTGGCGATAAGCGTGAGCAAACGGAACGGTATAATTCACACCAAAACCATGTACTTCTTCTTTGTTTTCGCCCCAGCGCATAACGCCATTATTATCTACAAAAACATCTCCCTTATCAGCCTGTTGAGCGGATAAGTGTGCGCTAAATAATAAGAGTAAAGTAAAGCTTAGAAGAAAATTTATTTTTCTATTAAGGGCTTTGTATAAGTGCTGCTTTGCCATGAGTTTAAAATTAGTTGTATTTTGACATAATTAAATACGGTGTTGCGGCAAATATAAAATAAATGTAAATTGTACGCTTAATGTTTTGTCAATTTCGCCACGCCCAATAGATATTTAACTTTTACATGAAGGAACAAGCAATTGATTATTATGCGCATCAAGCAAAAATGTATGTGGCAACAGACTGCATTGTATTTGGTTTTGATAAAGGGGATCTTAAACTTTTAATTTTTAAAAGAAGAGTTGATCCTGATCGTGGTGCCTGGTCATTAATAGGTAGTTTTGTTGAATTAGAAGAAGATGTAGATGAAGCAGCAAGACGGGTCTTAAAAGAAATTACAGGGCTTGATAAAGTTTTTTTTGAACAATCTAAAACCTATGGAAAATCAGGAAGAGACTATGGTTTTAGATGTATCTCTGTTGCGCAATATGCTTTAATACGCGTTGATGATTACGACAGAGAACTTGTAGAAAAGCATGGTGCCTTCTGGTATACACTTAAAGATTTACCTAAACTGGTACTTGACCATGATACCATGGTAAAAGATGCGTTAGAAAAGCTTAGGAGAAAGGCACAGTATCAACCCATTGGTTTTGAGCTTTTGCCGGAAAAATTTACCATACCTCAGCTTCAAAGTCTTTATGAAGCAATATATCAACGGGAATTAGATCCTAGAAATTTCAGGAAGAAGGTATTATCCTTAAAGGTCCTCAGAAAATTAGATGAAAAGGATAAAACCAGTTCTAAACGTGGTGCGTATCTTTATATGTTTGAGGCCGATAATTATAAAAAACTACTTCAATCTGGCTACAATTTTGAAATATAGAATGTATTTTTTTTTGGTGAAAAATTAACTTCCGAATTTAGAAATTAGTTGTCTACTTAGAAGTTAGCTTCTATCTAAAGGATTTATTTTCATAATTTTATAAGCGTAAAAATTACATTTAAAACTTAATTTTCTCACGTGAATTCTGTTTTCAGGAATATATTATTATTTGTGTTGCTCCACGCTGTGACTATTACAGGCTATACTCAGACGCAGCCTTTATTTAATAAATTGGGTCAGGAACAGGGTTTGTCTAATTCACGTGTTACCAGTATTGTTAAAGAAGATAAAGGTTTTGTCTGGATAGCAACAAAAAATGGACTAAATAGATATGATGGTAAGGAGATCAAGGTCTATAACAAACAGAATAGTTCAATAAGTGCAAATGATATTTCAGACCTTTTATTAGATCAAAAAGGGCGGTTATGGATTAGTACGCTGGGTGGCGGTCTTAATTTGTATGATAGCAAAAATGACAATTTTCTTGCGTATAAAAGTTCATTGAGTGATATAAGAACCATTGCTTCTAATCAGGTGAATACTATTACAGAAGATAGGCAAGGCAATCTCTGGCTGGGAACGGAAAGCGGTATTTGTAAATTCAATGAAAAAGAAAATAATTTTACAAGATACATACCTCAGATTTCTGGAATAGGACCTAATCATAATGCGGTAAATAGCATTTATGAAGATGAGCAAGGATATTTATGGGTTGGCACTTTTGGCAGTGGCTTGCTACGCTTTGATATTAAAAAAGAAGAATTTAAATATATTTCTCCTGGCGACGGTTACTTCACTGCCTACATTTATGATATTTCTAAACTGAGCGCCGGCAAAATTCTTGTAGGTACGGGTGGTGGTGGCTTGCTCATGCTCGATACTAAAACGCTTAAATTCTCAGATTTCTTCAAAGATTATTTAAAACAAAGCCGGTCTGTAAATATTGTACGCTCTATCATGACAGACAGAGATGGTTCTATTTGGGTAGGTACAGATGGTAATGGTCTATTAAAAATAGAAAAACCCAACTCATTAAACCCAGCGATCGACAACTATAGATATAACTCGCAGCTAAAATCATCTCTTTCCGGAAATGCTATTTATGAGATTATGGAAGATGCACAGGCTAATATCTGGATAGGGACCGCCTGGAATGGAATCAATATTCTCAGTGAGAAAAGTGATTCTCAATTTTTGTACAGTGATATAAAAGGGCAAAATCCATACCCCGTTTTGTCGCTTTACAAAGATGAAAATTTGTTGTTTATGGGTCTGGATGGAAACGGGTTAACCGTTTACAACTATACTGATGCCTCTACTCAGTATTTTAATAAAAATGATGATTATATAAATGGGAATTACATTCAGTATATCACAAAAGGAACAAATAACAGATACTGGTTGGGTAGTTTTGCTAACGGTTTAACCGATTTTAACCTAAAAACGACCGATTTTACGCAGTACAAACATATTCCCGGTGATGCGTCTTCTCTTAGTTATAATGATGTGCGTTATGTAATACCAGAAGATAATGGCGATTTATGGGTAGCAACATGGGGTGGTGGTCTCAATTACTTTAATGCAAAGGAGCACGCATTTTTAAGCTTTCGCGAAAGCGAGGCAGACTCTACAAGCTTAAGCAGTGATAACGTGATTGCTATGCAAAAGGATGCTGATAAGTTGTGGTTAGCAACTTTTGGCGGCGGCCTCGAACTTTTTAATACCCGCAGTCAAAAGTTGACCCATCACAGGTACGAGGATACCAATACAAATTCCATAAGTAGCAATAATCTTTTCTCGTTATTAAAAGATTCTCGGGGTAATTTATGGATAGGCACTTCTGGAGAAGGTATAAACAGACTACATATTGCTACTAACCAGATCGAGCGATTTACAGACGAAAAAAATATTAGATATGCTACTATAACTGCCATTATCGAAGATGATAGCGGTCGTATCTGGTTTAGTACAAAACAGGGAATTTTTAATTATGATTATAACGCTGATAAGTTCACTGCATTTCCTCATCTAGCTGGCGAATTTCATATAAATGCTGCTTTAAAAGATGAGAAGGGCTGGTTATACTTTGGCGGAATAAATGGTGTTTTGCGCTTTAATCCTGAAGAAGTAAAACCTCATCAGGCACAACCTGCTGTAAAACTTACCAATTTTAAATTATTTAATAAAGAACTCCCAATAGGTAAAAATGCGATACTACCTCAAAGTATTGGCTTTACTAAAGAGATTACCCTAGCGTATGATGATGATGTAATTACTTTTGAGTTTGCAGCTCTGCAATTTCCTTTTTCAAATGACTGTGAATATGCAATCAAGATGGAGAATTTTGATGAGAATTGGCGTAATATAGGTAGCGATCGCACAGCTACCTTTACAAATCTATCGCCTGGCGACTATACCTTTAAAGTGAAAAGCAGAGAAGCTGGCAGCGATTGGGGAAGAGATTATGCATCTGTAGATGTTTTAATATTAAAACCTTTCTGGCTAGAATGGTGGGCATTTGTTATATACGCCCTCTTTATTATCCTCCTTTTCTATTTATTTCAAAAATATATTGTCGCCTGGGAACAGATGAAAGCTAACCTGCGCCTTGAAAAACTTACTCATGAAAAAGATACAGAGCTGTATAGTCTGAAGCAGCAATTTTTTACTAATATTTCACATGAAATACGTACGCCCATTACTCTTATTCTAAGTGCAATAAACAGGCTTAGTGAAAAAAATACGTCTGACAAAAAAAGAGAAGCTGCTTTTGTCATGGTAAGAAAACACGGTAATCATTTACTTAACCTGGTTAATGAGTTACTCGATATTAAAAATCTGGAGAATAAAATAAAACTGCAGGTAAGTGAAGGGGATTTTGTCAATTTTTGCGAGGAGATCTTTCTTTCATTTGGTGACAGCGCAGCTAAAAAAGAGATTGAATTTAAGTTTACGGCAGAAAGTGAACAAATCAATATTTGGTTTGATAAAAATCAAATGGAAAAGGTGCTTTATAACCTGCTTTCTAACGCTTTTAAATTTACCCCAAAGGGCGGAAGAATTAAAGTTGAAGTAAATGATGTAGACGAGTATGTTGAATTAAAAGTGGTAGACAGTGGCATAGGCATTGCTAAAAAGCAACTTAATAGAATATTTGAGAGATTCTATCAATCTAAGTCGGCAAATAAGATCAACGAAGCAGGTTTTGGTCTGGGTCTTTCCATTTCAAAAGAAATAGTCAATCTGCATCATGGCGATATAACCGCAAGTAGTGAACGCAATACGGGGAGTGTTTTTATAGTACGGCTACCTAAAGATAAAGAAGTATTTAAAAGTGAAGAAATACAATCTTTATCTCCTTTTAAGAACGAGTTTTCTACTTTATCTACCATGAGCAGTATTGATGAAGATGAGAGCAATTATCACAAAATCCTGCAGGGTCATACCATACTTATAGCTGAAGATAACGGTGATATAAGATCATATCTGGTAGATATTCTTAGTAGTTATTGTAATGTTATTGAAGCAGTAAACGGTGAGGAAGCTTTTAAGCTTACCGTAGATGAGCAGCCAGACCTGGTTTTAAGTGATATAATGATGCCGGTTTTAGATGGTATCAGGTTTACATCGCAATTAAAAACAGATATGAGAACAAGTCATATTCCGGTTATTTTACTCACCGCCAGAGCCACTTTTAGCAACAAAATAGAAGGTTTTGATACCGGAGCAGACGATTATATAACTAAACCTTTTCATGAGAAATTATTGCTTAGCCGTATCATAAACTTAATTGAGAATAGAAGACACTTACGTGAAAAATTTGGGGCGGAAGCTTTTCTAAATACAGAAGACAGAACTCTGAATAAAACAAATCAGAAATTTCTCAAGAAGCTTGTAGAAACTATACAGGACAATATTGACAGTGAAAATCTCAATGCAGAATTTCTCTCAAAGGAGTTGGGCATGAGCCATTCTGTGGTTTATAAAAAAATAAAAGCGCTTACGGGGATGACGTTTGTAGAGTTTGTGCGTGATTATAAACTTCAAATCGCAAAAAACCTTATATCAGAACAAGGCTTTTCTGTTGCAGAAGCTAGTTATAAGGTAGGTTATGCAGACCGCAAATACTTCAGTCGCTTATTCAAGCAAAAATTTGGAGAAAATCCATCTTATTTTTCTCTAAAGAAATAGAAAAGCAATATCACGAGGATTGCTTTAAATCAAAACCGGCATAATCTAATAAAAATAGGCCGCATACTGCAAATACTAGGTTCGTGGTAGTATAACGAATAATTCACCCCCATATAATCAATAATTCACCCCTGTATTTTTACGCAAACGTTTTAATTGCATGAAAATTATCAATTATTAAAAACAGGTATTTAAATTTTTCATTATTCTTAGTGAAATGACTGTTTAATAAGCTTATTAATAATATTATTTTTTAATTAAAATTCATGAGAATTAGACACCCAAAACGAGATTTAGCAATTCCTCAGAAATGGCTTTTTTCAGTCATTGCTTTTACTTTACCATTGCTTTTTTATGGTCAAGGTATTACAGTAACCGGAACTGTGGCAGATGCTACGGCAGGCACGCCATTACCGGGAGTAAATGTTATACTTAAAGGAACTACAACTGGTACCACCACAGATTTTGACGGGAAGTATGAGATACAGGTTAATAGCGGAGCCATTCTTCAGTTTTCCTACGTTGGTTTTAAAACATCTGAAATTGCAGTAAGCGGTTCAACTCTTGATGTTATGCTAGAGCAGGATGAAAATGTGCTTGATCAGGTTGTTGTTATAGGTTATGGTACCACTACCATAAAAGATGCTACCGGTTCTTTAACCTCAGTAACTTCTGAAGATTTTAACCGTGGTAACATTGTGACACCAGAGAATCTTTTAAGTGGGCGGGTTTCTGGTCTTACTATTAATACTGGAGGGGAACCGGGATCTGGTTCTACAATACGCATACGTGGGGGAGCTTCACTGGGAGCCTCTAATGATCCGTTAATTGTAATAAATGGTCTGCCTATAGATAATAATACAATAGGAGGCTCTCGTTCTGTTTTAAGTACCATTAACCCGAACGAAATAGAATCTTTTACAGTTTTAAAAGATGCTTCTGCCACAGCTATTTATGGGTCGCGAGCATCTAACGGGGTAATTATTATTACAACTAAAAAAGGGGGCAGATCGCTTCAGGTAAATTTTGATGCTCAAGTAGGGATTAACACACTTAGAGATAAGGTAGATGTTTTTTCTGCAGATGAATTGCGTGAAGTTGTTAGCAGAGAACGACCTGCATTATTACCTCTTTTAGGAGATGCCAATACAGACTGGCAGGATGAGATTTATCGCAACAGTATAACTTCTACTCAAAATCTTTCTGTTTCAGGATCGCTATTTGATAAAATACCTACACGTGTTTCAATAGGCCGAACTTACCAGGAGGGCTTAAGATTAACCTCAAAATTTGAAAGAAATAACGGGTCATTGGCCCTAAATCCTGACTTTTTTGACAATCATCTAAAAGTAAATTTAAATGCTAACACCACTTTTGCTAAGAATCGTTTTGCGGCCGGAGAAGAAGGGAATGCTATAACTTTTGATCCTACTCAGCCGGTGTATGATGCTAATTCACCTTTTGGCGGGTACTTTCAATACTATAATTTAAATAACGATGGTGTATTAGATGCTAATGATCTGGTTTCTGATGCGCCTTTTAACCCGGTTGCCAATTTGCTTCAAAATGAAAGCATAAGTAATGTTAAACGGTTCTATGGAAACCTAAAACTAGATTATAATTTGCACTTCTTTCCAGATCTTACTGCGACAGTAAATATAGGTTACGATGAAGAAACATCAGATGGGTATGTGAGTATTTCGCCTCAAAACCCGGTTAGTCAACCTAATGGTAGTCTTGTAGGTTCAGAATCAAATTACCATAACTTTCAGCGAAATAAATTATTTGACGGGTATCTGACCTACAATAAAGATATAGGTAAATTCAATGTGGACGCCACCGCCGGATATTCATTTCAGAAATTTGAGAGCAAGCAATATGTGTCTGGAGAACTGTTGAATGATCAGGTAGATACAGAGCCGGTTCTTAATATAGATACAGATCTTGTATTAGTAGGATTTTTTGCAAGAACTAATTTTTCGTTTAACGATAATTATCTGCTAACTCTTTCTTACAGGAGAGATGGTACTTCACGTTTTAGTAAGAAGAACCGTTGGGGTAATTTTCCTGCAGCAGCTTTTGCATGGAAGATAAAAGAAGATTTCTTTCCAGATTCTGAAGCGTTCTCTACACTTAAACTGCGCCTGGGGTATGGTATAACCGGTCAACAAGACATTGGCAGGGATAATGGAGATCTGTTTTTACAGCGTTATATAAGAGGCTTGCCAGCTTCTCAATATCAATTTGGGGATCAAACGGTGCAAATAGGCATACCACAATTTAGAAATGAGAATCTAAAATGGGAAGAGACTTCAACTTATAATGTAGGTTTTGATTACGGTTTTATAAACGATCGCATCACCGGTTCTCTAGAAGGATTTTATAAGGAGTCAAAAGATCTGTTAGCGAATGCGGCTATTTCAGACGGTTCAAATTTTAGTAATTCGGGTTTTCAGAATATTGGTGACTTTGTTTCTCAGGGTATAGAATTTTCAATAAACGCAGACCTTTTTCGTCCGGCTGATAAAGGTTTTAGCTGGAATGTAAACTACAATGCCACTTTTATTGATACTGAAATTAAGACACTTGCCTTAGGCCAGGATCAGGAAGTTGGTGGTATTTCGGGAGGAACCGGTAATACTATTCAATTACACCGTGTAGGCTATACACCTTATGCTTTTTATGTGTATAAGCAAATTTATAATAACGAAGGAAGACCAATAGAAGGAGGTTATGCCGATCTTAATGGAGATAATATTATAAACAGCAGCGACAGATACATTCATAAAAATGGTACTCCAGATGTTACAATGGGTTTTCTTTCGAATATGAGCTATGGAAATTTTGACCTTTCCTTTAATCTAAGAGCAAGTCTTGGTAATTATATTTATAATAATGTGAATTCGTCTCGTGCTCAATATGATCTTCTTCAAAATAATTCAGTCGTTGCTAATCTTCCGGTAAGCGTTCTGAATACAGGTTTTAATACCACCGAAGACGTTATTTTATCAGATTATTTTATAGAAAATGCCTCTTTCTTAAAAATGGATAACCTAACTCTGGGTTACACCATTCCTAATTTGTGGAGTGATACAGCATCTATAAGATTATCTGCCGGAGTGCAAAATGTATTTACCATAACAGACTATAGTGGTTTAGACCCCGAAGTGTTTGAAAATGGAATTGATAACACACTTTACCCACGGCCCAGAACATTTTTGTTGGGTATGAATGTAAGACTTTAAAAAAAGTACTATGATAAAATTATTTAAACTTAAAAATTTATACATCCTGGGTTGTTTAGTCCTTCTTGCAGGGTGTACTAGCGAACTGGATGTTGAGCCGGGTGATCCCAATGCTTTTCTGGCAGATGACTTCTATGCAGATCCCTCTGCATACAAAGAAGGATTAGCAGGTGTATATGCTAACTTAAGTCTTACAGGTACAGATGGTGCAGATAATTCTAATATTTCTGGTCTGGATGCCGGTACAAGTCAATATGGACGTGGTTTATGGAATTTACAGGAGCTTACAACAGATGAAGCTTTATGGACCTGGGAAAATGATCCTGGTTTACGTGAATTAAACAGAGATACCTGGACGGCAGATAATGTAGTTCTACGTGGTATGTTTGGTCGTACTATGACATCTGTGGCATTTGCAAATGAATTTTTGCGCCAAACTACAGATGATCTTCTTGATGCAAGAGGAGTTAGCGGTAGTCTTAGGGAGGAGATAACTACTTATCGCGCCGAGGTTCGATTTTTAAGAGCTTTAGCTTATTATCATATGATGGATTTGTTTGGGAAAGCTCCGTTTGTAACAGAAGATGATGCTGTGGGAGCATATCAAGCACCTCAATATAGCAGAACAGAGCTTTTTAGTTTTATAGAAAGTGAATTGACAGAAGTTTTACCTCAATTAGTAGATCCTTTACAGAATGAATACGCTAGAGCTGATAAGGCTGCCGCGTGGATGCTTCTTGCTAAGATCTATCTGAACGCTGAGGTTTATATAGGCGAAGACCATTACAGTGATTGTCTTAATTACTGTGAGCAAATTATAAATTCTGGCTACCAACTAAATCCTAATTATCTGAATGATTTTATGGCAGATAATGATCAGGGACTTTCAAGACAAGAGGTTATTTTCCCTATTGTCTCAGACGGGATAGTTACTCAAAATTACGGCCCTACTACTGTTATGATAAATGGGCAGATAGGATCTATTGAGCAAAATGGAGAGCAATTTGGTGTAAATGCAGGGGGTTGGAACGGAGCAATACGGGTTACCCAGCAATTTTCAGAAACCTTTTTAGAAGGTCCTTATTTAGAAGATGCACGTAACACTTTAATAATGGCAGACAGAACAATTAATATTCCTGATATTTCAAAGCGAGATACGGGATTTATAACTGCGAAATGGTCTAACAGAACGTCAACAGGTGAGTCTGGTTCTGCATTAGAGATTGTAGATACAGATTTCCCAATGTTTCGTCTTGCAGATGTATATCTTATGTATGCTGAAGCCCATTTAAGAGGTGGTGGTGGTACTTTATCTTCTGCGGTAGGGTATGTCAATGCTTTACGTGCACGAGCAAATAATCCGGAGCGCATTTCAACTTCGGGCTTGACATTAGATCTTATTCTTAATGAGCGTACAGTAGAATTATACTGGGAAGCACACAGGAGACAAGATCTTATTCGCTTCAATAAATTTACAGGAGGGTCTTACAATTGGTCATGGAAGGGAAGTACTGCAAATGGTATCGCAATAGATGATACTAGAAAGCTTTTCCCAATCCCAAGTGCCAGTTTAGCTGCAAACCCAAATCTTACACAGAACCCAGGATACTAAAATTAAACAGGAACAATATCATGAAAAGATCAATATTTATAATACTATCATTCATATCGTTATTAGGATTAAATAGTTGTGCCGAAGATGATACACTGCAATTTGTAGCTCAGGAACCTGCGGAAGGAGTAAGTTTTTCAAATTCATTTGCTACTGAGTATTTACTTTCTGCGGAGACTGAAGCTAATATTGCCGAACGATTTATTTGGAATGCTGCAGATTTTGATGCTCCAATAAATGTCACCTATGATCTCGAGGCTTCAACAGATGCTGATTTCTCAACATTAGATATTTTAGGCTCTACAACAGATACCAACCAGGCAGTAACAGTAGAACAGCTAATGGTGTTTGCTTCTGCTCTAGGTCTGGATGATGATCCTGACACCACAGACACTGAAGGAATTCCTAATAATACAGGGCAAGTTTATTTTAGACTGCATGCATACACAGGTACGGGTAATGCTAATACCGTAGATGTATATTCAGATGTACAACCTTTAACTATACGGGTTATAGAAAAAGCTCCTACAGATACAACAAGTTGCCCATCTCTTTATGCAGTAGGCGAGGCGGTTGCAGACTTTGGGTGGAACTTCCCCGGAGCAGAAATCTTTTGTGATAGTGAGGTTTTACAAGCTCATGTGAATTTTACGACTGGTAACTTTCGCTTTTTTGAAACTGTTGATGACTGGGCTTCTGGTGTAGGATATAATTATTTTGTAGATCAGGGATATACAATAGATGATAATTTTGCCAGTGCAGGTGATAGTGATGATAATTTTAGTTTTGTGGGCACTCCTGGTATATATATATTAACGATTGATCACACTGCTAAAACAATTACTCTTGAACCTTCAACCGCTTATTATCTTGTAGGTGATGGAGTGCCAAGCGGTTGGGGATGGGATAATCCTGTAGAGGTTGTTGAAACCAGTGCTTATATACGCACAGCGACTTTAGCCTTTGATAGTAGCGGAGCGTTTAGAATATTCACTGTACGTGATGACTGGAATAGTGGCATAAACTATCCTACTTATGAAGAAATGGGTTATACGATAGATCCCCTTCTAATTAACGCAGAAGATGGTGATAGCAATTTTAAGTTTGCAGGCGCAAATGGAACATTTACTTTGGTGATAAATGAACTGGAGAAAACTATCACAATAAAATAATATAATTGCTGATATCTAAAGGGGATGGTAGTTTTCTATTAGTGCTATTCCCTTTAATTTTAATATAACTGTTATTACCCTATCTATGCGATTTTCAGTATTAATTTTTAGTTTTTTTATTTTTCTAAGTTGTTCTTCGTCAGATGGTGAGGCAATGATTAATCCCGGTGATGACAATCCGCAGGGTGAAGCACCTACATCAGGTGAAGGCGAAGGAGAGGTAGATACTAAGACTTCGTTCTACTATGGCGCTGATCTGTCTTATGTAAATGAGATGGAAGACTGTGGGGCTGTTTATAAAGATAGTGAGGGTGTTGCTAAAGATGCATTTAAGATTTTTAGTGAAGCCGGTACAAATATTATTAGAGTGCGATTATGGAATAATCCTTCATGGACTAACTATTCTACGTATGAAGATGTGAAAAAAACCATTTCAAGAGCTAAAGCTGAAGGAATGCAGGTTTTGCTGGATTTTCATTATTCAGATTCGTGGGCAGATCCTGAGAAGCAGGAAATTCCCGCTGCGTGGGTTGAAGAAGTAGATAATACAGAAGCTCTAGGTAAATTATTATATGATTATACGTATAATACCCTTGCTCAATTAGAACAGGCAAACCTTTCACCAGATATCGTTCAGGTAGGTAATGAGATTAACCCCATGATATTACAGAAAGGGGAATTGCAATGGCCTATAGATTGGGATCGTAATTCTTTTTTAATTAATGAGGGTATAAGAGCCATTAGAGATATTTCTCAAGATACGGATAAGGAAATAGGGGTGATGCTCCATATTGCAGAACCCGAAAATGCTATTTGGTGGTTTGAACAAGCTACCCAGGCAGGTGTAACAGATTATGATTGGATTGGGCTTTCTTACTATCCCATCTGGTCAGAATATAATCTTGATAATGTAGGTTCAGTAATGTCAAATCTTATAGACACTTATAATAAAAAACTAATGGTAGTTGAAACCGCTTATCCTTTTACTATGGAGAATGCTGATAGCGCAAACAATATTTTGGGCAATGATGCACTTATAAGTGGATATCCAGCCAGCGAGCAGGGACAACTTGATTATTTAAATAAATTAAAAGAAGTCATTGCAGATGCAGGCGGGGAAGGGCTTATTTATTGGGAGCCAGCCTGGGTTTCTACAAACTGTACTACACTTTATGGTACAGGTTCTAATTGGGATAATGCTACCTTATTTGACCACGATTATAGGGCAACAGCAGGCCTAAAGTTTTATAATGCCTCTAAAGACTAACCTAACTAATTAAGCTTTCAATTAAATGAATTATTCCATTATTAATAGGCAGACGACTCTATTTACCATTCTGTTTTTATGCACATTTTCACCGATTTTTGCCCAGCAAAGGGAGGTTTTTACGCTTCAAAAAGATTGGCAATTCACAAAAGGAAATCCCGAGAATTCAGCACAACCTAACCTTGATGCTTCAAAGTGGGAAACGGTAAGAGTGCCTCATGACTGGGCGATAACGGGACCTTTTGATAAAAAAGGAAACGGCAGCACTGCAAAACTCCCATGGAAAGGCGAAGGATGGTACAGAAAAAATCTGGATATAAAACCCGCAATGAAGGGAAAACAGGTTTACCTCATGTTTGATGGTGTAATGGCTTTTCCTGAAGTTTATATTAATGGTGAGTTAGCCGGTAAGTGGGATTATGGATATAATTCTTTTTATCTTGATATAACTCCATTTTTAAACTGGGATGGCGATAATCTGCTTGCTGTACATGCAAACACTCAAAAACACGATAGCCGCTGGTACCCTGGAGCCGGGATATATCGTAAGGTACAGATGCTGGTAATGAACCCTGTTCATACAGATATCTGGGGAACTTATATTACCACGCCCGTTATAAATGACAGATATGCTAATGTGCGTATAAGCAGCACCATTTTTAACCAGTCTCAGGTTTCAGATTCAATTAAAGTAGAGCAGATTATTCTTAATCCGCAGGGGGAAGAAGTGGGTCATGCTAATTTAACCAGATATATTCCTGCGGGTAAGAAGAAAGATCTGGAAGTAACCATTCAGGTGACAGAACCGCAATTTTGGGATGTTGACCATCCTGATCTTTATGAAGTTATAACACATGTCTTCCGCGGAAGCGAGGAAACTGACAGAACCGAGAGCACCTTTGGTATACGCACTATAGAATTCACAGCAAATGACGGTTTTCATTTAAATAACCGCCGCGTGCAATTAAAAGGCGTGAATCTGCATCATGGTCAGGGGCCTCTGGGGGCAGCTTTTCATAAAAGAGCACTCGAGAGACAGTTGCAGATCATGAAAGGAATGGGCGTGAATGCCATACGTAATAGTCATAATGTCGCAGCCCCAGAACTTGCAGAATTATGCGATGAGATGGGACTTTTATTATTTAATGAAATTTTTGATAAGTATGATGCTAAAGCAGATATCGTAGATACAACAGATTTTGACGCTTTCGCGAAAAGAAACGTAAGCAATTTTGTGAAGCGTGATCGCAATCATCCTTCAGTGTTTATGTGGAGTGTGGGTAATGAGATAGGCGATGTGCAGTGGAATATAAATAATGGCTTTAAAAAGCTTCATACGATGGTTAATTATGTAGATAAGTATGACCCTACAAGACCTACAACTTTAGTTAATGATAATATGCAGGCGGCACGTATGCGCCATTTTGATTATTACGATGTGCTAAGTTATAATTATGGCAGGCGTTACAGTCTTGCACATGCGCTAGAGCCTAATAAGGCTGTGGTAATTAGTGAAAGTGCCTCGACGGTAAGTACACGCGGTTTTTATGAATTCCCTTTACCTGAGGAGAAAACCGATTTTACAAAGTCACTACAAGTAAGTTCGTATGACCTTAACGCACCTGAGTGGGCAGAGATAGGTGATGATGATTTTATGTGGCAGCAGGATGAACCATATCTGGCCGGTGAGTTTGTATGGACAGGTTTTGATTATCTGGGAGAGCCTACACCTTACGATAACATGTCTGTAAAAAAAATGGGCTTGGGCGATGAAGCTGCAGCTCGCAGCTCATATTTTGGGATTGTAGATCTGGTGGGGATTCCTAAAGACAGATACTATTTATATAAAAGCTACTGGAGGCCTGAAGAAAATACACTTCATATTTTACCACACTGGAACTGGGAAGGAAGAGAAGGTGAGAAAACACCTGTTTTTGTATATACAAATGGTGATTGTGCAGAGCTTTTTGTAAACGGAAAGTCACAAGGTAAACAATGTAAGAAACTAACATCATTCAATTCTACAGAGCGTTTTAGATTGATGTGGAATGATGTTAAGTATGAGCCTGGTGAACTTAGAGCAGTGGCTTATAAAAACGGACAAAAAATAGGTGAAGAAGTACTGAAAACCGCCGGAAAGGCAGATCACCTTAAATTAACTGCAGACAGAAAAACTATAAAAGCAGATGGGCAGGATCTGGTTTATATATTAGTTGAAGCTTATGATAAAGAGGGCAATCTTGCACCTTTGGCTAATAACAAGATCAATATCACTATAGAAGGAAATGCACATATAGCAGGAGTGGGTAATGGTAATCCACAATCTTTAGAACCCTTTCAGGCAGATCATGTAAATCTATTCTATGGTAAAGCTATGATTATTGTAGGAGCAGATTTTGAAAAGGGCAATGCAAAAATTATGGTTACTGCAGAAGGCTTAGGTAAGGATAGAATTACAATTGGAGTAGAATGATATAATAACTTCAATACGGTTAAAAAAAAGCGGCATTGCGCCGCTTTTTTATTTCAAATAATCATAATTCTTGTTAAGAAACTGCGTGGTTGCAAATTAATTACGCTTTTAGGCGAATATTTTTGTTTTTTATCCGATTTTAGCATCTTGTAGCTTGGTTTTTGGCTAGAGCTTGAAGGTGTTTCTAACATTTACCACGTTTATTTTTTATCTTAGGGAAGCAAACTCTTAAATTTTTAGATGCGCAAAATTGTTTTTGGTGTCATCCTCACGCTGCTTGTAGTTTTTACATTACGTTATTGCGATAATAAACGTGACGATGGGTTAGAAGAGGCTTCTGCGCTCATTGAGCAACAAGTTAAGAATGTAGGTAAATTAGTAGTTACAGAAGGTAATTTCTCTCAGGTTTTCACTTATGAAGATTCTAAGAAATTCTACCTCGATATATTTTCGGCTAGAAAAAAAGCACTTATCGTTGTTAATGCCAAAGTATCGATTGCATATGATCTTAGGCAGTTGCAAACGAAGGTAGATACTGAAAATAAGGTAATAACTATTAAGAATATTCCTAAGGAAGAAATTAGTATTAATCCTGATATAGAATATTATGATGTGAGTCAGGATTACTTAAATCAATTTGAGGCTAAAGATTATAACAAGATCAAAAAGCGTATTGATCAACTTATAGAGAAAAAGATAGAAGCATCAGATATAAAGCAAAATGCTAAAAACAGGTTAATTAGCGAATTATCTAATATTTATATTCTCACCAGGTCGCTGGGCTGGACGCTGAAATACGAAGATAGAATTATAGAAAAGGAGGGTGAACTCAATCAGTTTTTACCTTGATTAAAGAAGAAGGAATGAATAAATCTGCAATACAGGATTCTCGTTTGTCAACATTCAATTTTGAAATATTGCCTGGCGTTATGGCCATGCTCAATGAAGATCTCATCATTGTTGATTGTACTGCTACCTGGAAAACTAAATTCACAGTTGCAGTGAATGAGTCGATATTTTCACTTCCTGTAGCAGTAAAAAATGAAACCCTGTGGATAAAAATATTACAGAAAGCCCTTTCTGGTACTGATCAATTTTATCAGGAAGAGAATGAAAAAAATGATGAAGTATATCGCTGGGATATAAAACCGATCTATAAAAGCGGAGAACCTTTTTTGTTTATTCAACGTGTATTTGTAAAAAGTGCACGTAGCAATCGTATTCAGAAATTACGTGAGCAGGCAAACCGTGTCGCAGAAATAGGTTATTGGGAAGTAGATCTTATCAAGGATTCTATTTACTGGAGTAATGTTACCAGAAAGATACATGAAGTTCCTGCAGAGTATATACCTAAATTAGAAGGTGCGCTTTCATTTTACAAAGAGGGTCATAGTCGCAACAAAATTCAAAAACTTGTACAAGAAGCTGTTGAGAATGGGACTTCATATAATGCAGAACTGGTGCTTATTTCGCACAAGGGAAAAGAAGTTTGGGTTAATGCACGGGGAGAAGCTCAGTTTGAAGATGGTAAGTGTGTTAGGCTATTAGGTACTTTTCAGGATATAAGTGTTGCCAAGCGCAGAGAGCTGCAAATACAAACCAGCGAAGAGCGATTTAGAATGGCATTTAAAAATACGTTGATTGCCTTTATTCTCGTTGATGCTCATACTTTTAAAATTAAGGATATAAATATCGCAGCCAAAGCTATTTTTGGCTATAGCCGAAAAGAATTTTTAGAACTTAGAATAAGAGATGTCACTCATCCTGATGATTCGCAGGTTTCTTTAGCAAAAGTAAAGCAACTCTTAAATGGTAAAATTGAAAAACTCAATTTTGAAACCAGATATATACATAAGAATGGGAATGTAATTGATGCACGAGTTTTTGTTTCTCTAACGTTTGATGAAGATGGTGTGCCATCAACTATAATTGCCCAGATACAGGATATTAGTGAACTAAAAAAGAAAAGTAAGGAAGTAGATAAATTTATTGATGTTACGACAAGGCAGAACAGGCGTCTTCTTGATTTTGCTCATATAGTTTCTCATAACTTGCGATCACATACAAGTAACATTGCAATGCTACTTGAATTTATGGAAAAAGAAGAGGAAGCAGATGAGAAAGAGCAACAGTTTAATATGCTTAAACGCGCTTCTAAAATGCTTTCTGAAACAATAGATCATTTAAATGGGGTAATCGCACTCGATGTTGATAAGCAGGATAAGCTTAATCTCAATTTGAATGAGTATCTTGAGAAGATGATTTCTTCTATCCAAGGTCATATCTTAAATAATGGTTTTAAGGTTATAAATGATATAGATCCTTCTTTTATGGTTTCTGCGGTGCCGGCTTATCTTGAGAGCGTAATTTTAAATATGCTTACTAATTCGATCAAATACAGATCGCGTGACAGAGATTCATGGGTGCGTTTTTCTGCTCACAAAAATGGATTGCAAAGCATTATAACTGTAGAAGATAATGGCAGAGGTATAGATCTTGTGCGGCACAAGAAGAAAATATTTGGTATGTATAAGACCTTTCATGATCATCCTGATAGCAGAGGGTTAGGATTATATATGACCAAACGACAAATTGAGGTAATGGGCGGTGAGATTACAGTAGAGAGTGAAGTAAATAAGGGTACAACATTTAAAATATACTTATATGAAAAAAGTTAAATTGGCTTGTATAATTGACGATGATCCCATTTTTGTTTTTGGGATTAAGAAAATGATGGAGCTAACTGAGTTTTGTGATAACTTTCTTATATGTTGTAATGGTAAAGAAGCTCTTGATAAATTAACCAGCATCATCGCTGAAGGCGAAAACATACCCGAGGTAATTCTGCTAGATCTTAACATGCCTGTTATGGATGGCTGGGAATTCTTGGAAGAGTTCACTAAAGTTGATTCACCCAAGCAGATAGTTATTTATATCGTCACTTCATCAATAGATACAGTAGATCTTGAGCGTGCAAAAGAATTTAATATAGTGTCAAACTATGTTGTTAAACCTATCGCGGTAAAAGATCTCGAGGGAATTAAGGAGAAGATATCTGCACTTTAAAAATTATACTTTTTCAATAAGTTTATCAGCATTTATGAGGTCAACACCATCATTTATAAGATGTGCTATTGACCTTTTTCTTTGTTTAAGCTCTTCTAAATAAGCCAATATTTCACCTAAAAAGGCCGTTTTTTGACGTTTGAAAGCGATTTCATACAATTCTACAGTAAGTAGCCAATCATTAGGATAGTCTTTCTTGAGAATTTTAAAAACGGCTTCAGGAGTGTGCTGGGTGTTCTTTCCTTCTCTGTAATTGCGCACCGCCAGATATAAAGAATTTAATTCACTATTGCTCTGCGATCTGCTATTCTTGTTATCGCTTGTAGATAATTTATGGGTAATCCGGTTAAAAGATTGGTCATCAGCCGGACCGGCATACGCTGAAACAATTTTTTTACCTACCGCCATGTCATATTTACCCCATTCTGGTTTGAAGAGGACACGATCGCCTAGCGTCACCGTACATTCGCGAAAGCTTATAAGCAGTATTTTTCCTTTCAGATTTCTGGTTCCTGTTATTATTTCGCCTTCCACTTTAATACCGGCTTCAAATTCTAATGCTACTCGTTGCCCTTCAAAAATTTTATAAGCCTGTAAATCACGCGGACTCATATCTTCTATAGCAAGATTAATACCTTTAAGTTTGCCTAATGCCGTACCATAGCCATTGCGGTGGCTTGCTGTGCCATGACCTACTAATTCTTTATCTCTATACGATAAAGCAGTATCCCCCAGAGTTTGTATGTAAGCGACCTTATCGCCTGAGGTAATCATTTCCTTAAAACTGCCAGATATCTGTAATCCCGTGCTTAATTCAACCGTGCCTAAAGCCTGCGAATCTATTAATTTTTTTAACCCTTCAGGACCACCGGTGCGTAAAGCCATTGTATTTGCAAACTCCTCTAAAACCTGACTTAAATAGGCAAAATCTGGAGTCACATACAGTTGTGGTTGTGGTTTAGTAATATCAAATTCTTGTTCCGCGGCAGCGATATTATACGGCAACTTTTTTACATCATTAGTCATGCACCATTTGCTTTCACCTATTGATGATAGCAACCCTGCACCGTATATCTTTGGGTTATTGAGTGGGCCTATAAGTCCGTATTCTACAGTCCACCAATGTAAATTACGTATGCGTGACATCTCGCTAGGCGTTCCCATATTTTGCTGTAAATAGTCAACTTTTGTTTCGGCAGCTTCTATTTCATCAGCGTGAGAATTTTCAGCTTCTTTTAAAATCGAAAGCTTGCGCACGGCTTCATACAACTCATAGTCTTTTGCAGATGATATGGCTTTGCATCCTATTTCGCCAAAGCGTCTTAAATATTCTGCATATTCAGGATTTGCTATTATAGGTGCATGGCCGGCACCTTCATGAATAATATCTGGGGCGGGCGTGTATTCTATATGTTCAAGCTGGCGTATATCTGAAGCAATAACGAGAACATTATATGCCTGAAACTCCATAAAAGCACCCGGTGGTATAAAGCCGTCTACAGCAACCGCAGCCCAGCCAATGTCTTTTAAAATACGGTTCATACCGTACATATTAGGAATGTGATCTATAGAAATGCCCGTTAGTTTTAAACCTTCTAAATACGATTTATGTGCAATTTTAGTAAGATAATCAACATTTTTGCGCATTACATAACGCCACACAGCCTGATTTATCGCTGTGTAATTATCATAGTTTTGAGGCATAATAAATTGTCTCAAATGAGCAGGCAGTCTGTCTATGAGTGGGTTGATTTCTATATCTGTATTGCAATTGACGTTCATCATTTAAATTTACTAATCTCAATGCGAATTTCAGCATCTTGATTTTTTGTATTGCTAGAATTTAACCATTATTTTTAGCATTCTAATAACCAAAAATCTAATTCCTGATATTTTTATGGAAGATCAATATGTAGAACTGGAGCACCAATCAGGAATTGCTACGATAACTTTTTATACTCCAGATCACAATGCACTACCGTTGTCTATTTTAAATGAGTTAAAAGATAAGATAGAAGAAGCGGGAGGGCTTGATGAGGTAAAAGTAATAGTCTTAAAAAGTGGAGGTGACCGCACATTCTGTGCTGGAGCTAGTTTTAAAGAGCTCATTGCGATTGAAAACGATGCAGACGGGGAAAAGTTTTTTATGGGCTTTGCAAATGTTATTCTTGCAATGCGTTCCTGCCCCAAGTTAATAATAGGTCGCGTTCAGGGAAAAGCTGTAGGGGGCGGAGTAGGGCTGGCAGCGGCAACAGATTATTGTTTTGCAACTAAATATGCCTCGATTAAGCTTAGTGAAATAAGCATTGGTATTGGCCCATTTGTTATAGGCCCCGCGCTTGAGCGAAAAATTGGGGTTTCAGCTTTCTCCCAAATGACTATTAATGCTAAAGGCTTTTATGACCCGCAATGGGCAAAAGAGAACGGTTTGTATGCAGAGGTCTATGAAAATATAGCAGAGATGGATATGGGGATACAGACACTCACAAATAACTTGATCACTTATAATCCGGAAGCTCTCAAAGCCAGCAAAACGGTTTTTTGGGAAGGTACAGAATCGTGGCCGGCCCTTTTGCAGGAACGTGCTAAAATGAGTGGATCTCTGGTTCTTTCTGAATTTACAAAGAAAACCTTACAAGGATATGATTAATAAAAAAAGGCCTGAAAAACAGGCCTTTTTGATATGAAAATCGGCAGTTTTAGCCTAATTATCGGCTAATTTAGGAGGATATTCAGTCATAATTTCCTGAACAATCTCATTTATTCTGTCTTGTTTTTTACTTACATCTTTTGCCAGATAACCTGTACCCTGACCTTGCCACACAAGTTCTTTCTTACCTGCATCAATTAGGTCTATGTAAAGCGTACCTTCTGTACTTCGTGATATAGAGTTACCATAACCGTAACCACCCCAATAAGGATTATAAGGTCCCCAAGGACCCCAGCCCCAACCATAGTTATTGTATACATCTACTCTTTGTTGAGCAGTGGTAAAAATGCTTACGAGCATTTCAGGATTATCAGATTTAGTAAAACCTTTTGCTGTAAGTTGAGCTTCAATAGCTCGCATTATACGTTTTTTATCAAGGTCTGATATTTCTGCTTTGTCAATCCCGGGCTTAAAAAAAGCAAAGGTTTTATATTGGTTAAAGTTTGTGCTTTGATCGTAATCTGATGCTACTTTTACACTGCTGCATGAAGAAAAGGCTGCAATGATCAAAACTAATAACAAGGGTTTAAACGCTTTCATCATTATAATTTTATGAGATTAGTACTGTTACTTGAGCCTTATTAAGTTACTAAAGCATTTGCAAAATTCAGCAAAGAAACCTAGAAATAATAGCTAAAGTTTTCACAAGAATATTCATCAAGTATTGTACCACGTTTATTTATGAGACTTGATTGAACAGGAGCTTGATAAGCTCAAAATAGAAAACTATTTCTTAGAATTTTCTTTGTAGGGGCAGTGCCTGCAATTGCTGTCACAACAGTAACCACGTTTTAAATGATACTGCTCAGTAAAGCACCGATAACCTTGTGGTGTAAGGTAATAATCTCCTTCTTCTAGCGGAATATGTTTTTTGAAATAAGACACGTGCAAATATAGACTAGAAAAGCTTTTTATTTGAAGATACAAAAACTAGGCTTTTAATGTCAATTTTAGGCTATTCAACGGTAAAATCGGAAGCCTTGATAACTCCTGTTTTTCCATCAGTATTTGAGCCCCAGGAAAATTTAAAATCAAATGGGCCCGTATATTGAAAGTACCAAAACTCAAACTTGTGTTTGCCTTTTCCCAAATTTGCAGATCCGGTTTGATCTAAACCACCTGAAGGCGCACTTAGCCAACTATCTAATACTATCGAGCCGTCAATATAAAGCCTAACTCCATCATCTGAATGAGCAGAGAAATTAAAATTTCCTGAATTCATAACTTCATAAGTTCCGGTTATTTTTATAACATATCCGGTATCATCAGTAGTAGGGTTCATAGTTGCTATAGCCGCATTAGAATCGAGAATGCCATTATATGCCCCTGATTTAGTTATAAGAGTTTCATATTCAATATTATCAATATCAGGTGCTGAATTTTCTGCTATGTCATAAGAATAAAATTGCATACCAGGATGTATAGTACTGGTATACGCTTTTATGAGATTCCATCTATTGTTATCCCAATAATAAAAACCTTCTACCACATTATTGGGTGAACTTCCTGCTGCTGTGGTATTATAAACTAAGAGTCCATCAGGTTCTGCAGCCTGAATGGTTGCGTTATCTGTAATATTTTTTAATTGAACTTTATTAATAAGCAAACCTTGATTAGATCTGCCCATGTCTATAGAAGCACTTATGGCAGGAGATACATTATTAATACCCAGTGACCCGGCGGCATTTATATTTATATCATCTTCATAAATACCGTTTCCGTTATTCATTACAGCTAATTCAAGGACCGCGTCATGTCCTGAAGAGGCACTTCCTCCTTTATTATCCTGATATTGTATAAAAGCATAATCACTGCCCGAGTTATAACCACTGGGAAAGACGATAGAAGATTTTCCTCCATCATCTCCATGCTCTATTATTATGGTGCCCTCTGTTGCTGAAACAGGAGAGCCGGAGGTTTCATATATAGTGAATGTATTATTGGGATTGTTCGTGTTTATACCAACGAGCCCATTGGTATATATGTTGTCATCAATACTAATAGGAGCATTCGTGCTTTTTTCAAGATACCAGTCATTGTTTGTTTTTCTATACCTGTCTTGAGTAGCCTCTTCAATTAAATTTCCGTTATTATCTACGTTTAAAAAGTACGCAAGCGTTCCTGAAAAATTTCCTTTACCGTAAGCATTG
This sequence comes from Leeuwenhoekiella sp. A16, assembly GCF_047946675.1. Lineage (GTDB taxonomy): Bacteria > Bacteroidota > Bacteroidia > Flavobacteriales > Flavobacteriaceae > Leeuwenhoekiella. The sequence goes on along the minus strand of NZ_CP172313.1, from coordinate 1,005,741 downwards.
AGAGTTATTCCGTTATCATTTCTTAAAGTTAATGTAGGAGTTAGGCTGTTAGGATTAGAAACGTTAGAACCCGTTGCAAAAACCAGATCTGTTCCTGTGTTGGGTTTTACGTATATGGCGTTGTCATAATAATTGCCAGAATTTCTAAAACTGAACCCGTTTTCTAATGAATTATCTGTACGTTTAAGAATGTATGAATTTCTATTGGTAGAGCCAGAAAGAGAGAGGCTTTGAGTACTTGCGTTTATGATCCGATTTGAATTTAGAGCACTATTTGCTGTGTACAAATTTATATTGCCTGTATTGATTTTCTGCCATTTGGCAGAATCCCAATAATAAAAGCCTTTTCCTGTTGAGGTATTTGTATTATATACAATTAATCCCTCTTCAGCAGCTCCGGTTATAGGTGATTGATTATTTAGATTTATAATATTTACTTGAGGTAAAAGCAAACCCTCTGTAGCATTAACACCTCCTATATCTAGAAGCGATGATTCATCAGGGTTAATGTTACCTATAGCTATTTGTGCATAGATATTTATATTGAGTAGAAGAACCAAGAAACTTAACCGTTTTAATAGTTTAATTATCAATACAAATCCCTTAGCTTGAATTTTTCGGCTTACAATTGAATAGTATATTATATCTAACATGCTATTCAATTGTAAAGTCTGTAGCTTTCATAGTTCCGCTAAGGCCATCGGGATTCGCTGCCCATTCTAATCTTAATTCTTGTCCCCCAGCGTTCTCGTAAAACCAAAAAACAAATTGATGCTTACCTTTTGCAAGCGGTATGGCTGCAGAAGAAGGTAAAGGGTTTTCAAGTCCACTATCACTCCAGTCGTTAAATACGAGAGAGTCATCTATATAGATACGACCACCGTCGTCAGTTCCCATCTTAAAAGTGAAATTACCAGCAGTTTTTACAGTATATGTACCTACTATTTTAATTGCAAAACCATCAGAATCGCTTACTGCTGGATTCATAGCTGCAATAGCATCATTATTAAGATTGCCGGCATAACCACCAGATTTAGTTACTATAGTATTTGTTTCTAAAATTCTTATATCAGGAGCATTTTGATTACTTATATCATACGAATAATATTGTACGCCTGCTGCCGGGCTGTTTCCTGTATTATTGAAACTATTCCATTGAGCATTATCCCAATAATAGAACCCTTCTACAACATTATTAGGGGCGGTTCCTGCGGGAGCAGTATTGTATACTAAGAGTCCGTCTGGTTCTTCACCTACAATTGTATTTGTATCTGTTCTGCTCTGAAGGGCTACTCTGTTAATAAGAATACCTTGATTATTTCTTGCCAGATGCAGCGAAGCGCTGGGGCTTGGAGCACTTGTATTTATACCTAATGAACCAGAAGCATTTATATTGATATCATCCTGCCAAGGAGTATCTGGCCCATCATTAGACGTACCTATTTCAAGCAGACTGTTTTCAGTTGTAGAACCGTTACCACTGCCATCATCCTGATATTTAATATAGCCATAATCACTTCCTGAGTTAATTGCGCTTTTAAAGACTATTGAAGATTCACCAGTACCGTCAGTATTACCATGTTCTAATAATATTGTCCCAGTGTTAGGACCAGCTACTGTACCCATTGCTTCGTAAACATGAAAAGTAGCCTGTGGGTCTAGAATATTAATACCAACATTGCCGTTTGTGTAAATATTATCGCCAATGTCTGTAGGTGGCGAAGTAGTACTGGCCTTAAACCAGTCTTTGTTAGCTTGAGAAGAGGCTACTCCCTGGTCTATTTCTAATACATTACCGTTAGTATCTATCCCTAGAATATGAGATGGAGCACCACTCTTACTACCGGTGCCGTATCCATTTAGCACAAGACCGTTATCATTTTTTAACGTGAGTGTGGAAGAAAGATTTGTAATTGTAGATGAAGTACCTCCCGTAGCAAAAACTAAACCTTGATTAGTGCCAGGTTGCATATAGATATTGGCATCGTAAGCATTGTCAGAATTTTGGAAAGCTATTCCCTGTTCTGTATTGTTATTAGTACGCTTAAGTATAAAAGCGTTTCTACCTTGGTTGCTGGCTAACTGCAAAAAGTTATTTGATGCGCTTATTGTCCTGTTTCCTGCTAAAGTACCGTCTGCAGTGTAAAGATTATCTGCTGAACCACTACTTACCTTTATCCAGCTTGAACCGGACCAATAATAGAAGCCTTTACCTGTAGTAGTATTAGTATTATATACTAAAAGACTCTCTGCTGCTGTGCCAACTATTGGATTCTGGGAGCTTAAATTAGGTATATTAACACGAGGTATCAAGACTCCTTTATCTCCAGCGGAGTTATGAATGTCTAATAAAGAGGATTCATGTGGTGATATGTTTCCTATCCCCACTTGTGCATAACAAGCAGTTGTGATAATTAAAAACAATGTAAATAAAACAATACGATTTTGGGGGTAATTTATTCTATTCATGCGGTATACGGAAATTAGGGTGGACGAATTTAATTTTTTTATGAGCGTCTAACCTAATTATATACGTGCTTTTTCCTCTTAAAGTTTTGTAAATCTGTGTATTATGTCGATTATATAAACTCTTTATCGAAGTTATAATTTTGCATAATAGGGTATTTTTTGAAATTTAAATTTCAACCGCGTATTTAATTTTCAATAATTGCTTTTTGCATGTATTTTGCGATTTTCATATCACTATTACCCATTTTGTAATTATCGTTGATAGATAAATTGCAAATTGACTGCTTGTCATGCTTCCATATCCTGCCTTCTTCAAAATCCTTTACCTTTGCAACATCAATTTTTAAAATGCATGTTGGTCATTATTAACAGAGCTTTAATCGCAAAAGGTTACGCTGGTTTTGCAGTTTGGCCATTAGTGGTTCTCAGGAGTAAATCTCTTAAGAGCGATGTTGTGTTTATGAACCATGAGCGTATTCATTTAAGGCAACAATTAGAGTTGCTTGTGATTCCTTTTTTTATTTGGTATGCTGCAGAGTTTTTAATTAGACTTGCTCAATACAGAAATGCGTATCTAGCTTATCTAAATGTCTCTTTTGAGAGAGAAGCTTACGCGAAAGAAACCTCGCTTTCTTATTTAAAAATCAGGAAAAACTGGTCATTTTTCAGGTATTTATGAGCATTTTTCAGGGAGATTTTCAAAGTGAAAACGCCTTTGTCTATAAAGACAACAAAAGCGGAGTAGAACTTTTTATGAAAAGAGAAGATCTATTGCATCCCGAAGTATCCGGAAATAAATTCAGAAAATTGAAATATAATTTCGCTGTAGCGAAAGCCCAAGGTTTCAAAACACTACTCACATACGGTGGCGCCTTTTCAAACCACATTGCAGCTACTGCCAAAGCAGGTCAACTTGAAGGTTTTAAAACTATTGGTATTATAAGAGGTGACGAATTAGCAAAAAATATCTCACAGACTTTAGAGACAAATGCAACATTGCGCTTTGCGAAAAAGTGCGGTATGCAATTAGAATTTATAAATCGGGAAGATTACAGAAGAAAGGAAACGGCAGATTTTAAAGAAGAAATGATTGCTCAATTTGGTGATTTTTATGAAGTGCCAGAAGGTGGAACAAATCATCTTGCAGTAAAAGGGTGTAAAGAAATCTTAAGTAAAAACGACGCTTCTTTTGATTACATCTGTTGCGCGGTAGGAACCGGTGGCACAATTTCCGGAATTATAGAAGCGTCTAAAAATAGCCAGGAAATAGTCGGTTTTCCGGCATTAAAAGGTGATTTTTTAAGCGATGAGGTCAAAAAATACACCCAGAACACAAATTGGAGTTTGATACAGGATTATCACTTTGGCGGTTATGGCAAAGTCACAGATGAATTGGTTTCATTTATTAATGAGTTCAAATCAAAATATAATATTCCTTTAGATCCTATTTATACAGGGAAGATGGTTTACGGGATAGTTGATATGATAAAGAGGGGAAAATTCTCTTCAAATACTCGTATTTTAGCCGTTCATACGGGAGGACTTCAGGGAATATCTGGAGTTAATTCTCGTTTGCATAAAAAAGGAGCTCAAATCATAAAAATTTAATATGCTGAAAAAGATAGTACTGGTTGCAGTTGTAGCACTATTTATAACAAGTTGTGGCGGTTCTAAAAAAGCCGCTCGTAAAAAAGCTAAAGTAAGATCTACAGAGATCGTTATAAAAGCAGAACCTACAGAAACCCCTGCAGAGACTCAACCAGAAACTAAAGTAGCGGTAGAAACAGCTCCCGTAGATAATGTAGCAGGTTACATAAATGCATATGCAGAGATCGCTAAAGAAGAGATGCGGCAGTACGGCATACCGGCAAGTATTACACTCGCTCAAGCGGTTTTAGAATCTGGTGCCGGTCGTGGCGAACTCACACGCAAGGCTAATAATCACTTTGGTATTAAGTGCCATGACTGGAAAGGCGCTGTGGTGTATCACGACGACGACGAGAAAGGAGAATGTTTTAGAAAATATAAAGATCCCAAATTTTCATTTAGAGATCACTCCTTATTTCTTACTGGCAGACAACGCTACAATGATCTTTTTAAATTGCGAAAAGATGACTATGAAGGTTGGGCAAAAGGTTTGAGAGCTGCGGGTTACGCAACAGATAGAAAGTATCCTGAAAAATTGATAGCCATCATAGAAAACTACAAACTATATTCTTTTGATGAAGAAGTGTTGGGTACATCAGGCAGATCAGCGAGAAGTAACAACAATACTTCGGCAGAAGAAGAAATAAGTAAGTATACTGTACAAAAAGGAGAGACGCTTTATGCTATCGCCAGAAAGCACAATTTAACAGTAGAGACTTTGAAAAAATATAATGGGCTCACAGATAATACCATCTATGAAGGGCAGGTATTGTATGTAAAACCCATAAATAAAGGATAAAATAAGTATGATTTATAAGAGAAGTAGCGCACTTTTCGCGCAAGCTCAACAAGTAATTCCTGGCGGAGTAAACTCACCAGTTCGTGCATTTAAAGCAGTAGGAGGTGATCCTATTTTTGTAAAAGAAGCAAAAGGCGCTTATTTATATGATGAAGACGGCAATAGATTAATAGATTATATAAACTCATGGGGTCCCATGGTTTTGGGACATGCATACAAGCCGGTTGTAGATGCTGTAATAGAAAAGGCGCAAAAGGGAACTTCTTTTGGTATGCCTACAGAAATTGAAACACAGATCGCAGAACTTGCGGTTGCTATGGTGCCAAATATTGATAAAATACGTTTTGTAAATAGTGGTACTGAAGCTTGTATGAGCGCTGTGCGGTTAGCTCGCGGTTATACCGGAAGGGATAAGATCATCAAATTTGCTGGTTGTTATCACGGTCATTCAGATTCATTTTTAATACAGGCGGGGAGTGGCGCGGTTACTTTTGGTTCGCCTAATAGTCCGGGGGTTACTTCTGGAACTGCAAAAGATACATTGCTTGCAGAATACAATAACCTGGAACAGGTTGCCGAAATTTTTAAGGCCAATCCCGGTGAGATTGCTGCTATAATCATAGAACCTGTTGCGGGTAATATGGGTTGTATTCCTCCGGTCGAAGGATTTTTACAAGACTTGAGAGCTCTTTGTGACGAGCATGCCAGCTTATTGATCTTTGATGAGGTTATGACGGGTTTTAGACTTGCTGCCGGTGGCGTTCAGGAATTAATGGGCGTGAATGCAGATATTGTAACCTTTGGTAAAGTGATAGGTGGTGGTTTGCCTGTAGGTGCTTTTGCTGCGCGAAATGAAATAATGGAATATCTGGCACCTTTAGGTCCGGTTTATCAGGCAGGAACACTTAGCGGAAATCCATTAGCGATGGCAGCCGGTCTTGCGATGCTTAAAGCGCTGAGCAACGAACCTGAAATTTTCTCGCGTCTGGCAGAAAAAACAGAATATCTACAGAAGGGGATGACTAAGGTTTTAGCAGAACATAATATCTCACACACAATTAACCGTGTAGGTTCTATGATCTCTGTACATTTTAGTGCAGACGCCGTTACAGATTTTAAATCTTCGGCTAAAGGAGATAATGAAACTTTTAAAAAGTTCTTCCATGGTTTGCTGGAGAACGGAATATACATCGCGCCCAGCGCCTATGAAACCTGGTTTATTACAGATGCTTTAACTTATGAAGATCTTGATGAAACCATTGAGGTGATAGCAAAAGTAGCTGCTACCCTATAACTTGAAGTGTCTATTTTAAGGAATAAAAAAAGGCTGTGCCAATCAAACACAGCCTTTTTCAATAAACACTAACCAATTAATTCTTGTGATTGCGTCTTTCACGCATCTTGTGCATTTTCTTTTTGTGTTTTGCGCCTTTCATTTTGCGCCACTGTTCAAATTGTTTTTCATTTAAAATGCTTTTCATCTTTTGCTGATAAGCGATTTGAGTATCAAGCATGTCGATTTTATGATCTATATGAGCGGTTTTGTCTGCTTTTTCACTGCTTTTTGCTGCTTGTCTCTCTACCATTTTAGCTTTCATTTTCTCTGCTGCGGTAAGATTAAGATCATATAACTGCTTTTGTTGCTGGTCATTTAATACCAAAGCTAACGTAAGGCGTTTTGTTTGTAATTGCGCCATTTCCTGCGGAGTAACATTTGCAAACATTCTTCCTCGTTCTGGTCTTTTCTCCTGGCCTGTCATAATTATAGTTGCCATAAAGAAAACTGCGGCTAATACATTTTTCATATTATATATTGTTACATTTTTAGTTTTTGACTACTAATTATCAAGAAGGTTTATTTTAAGGCCGATTTTTTAACATTCTGACCGATTTTTAGGTCTTAAAAGCCGCTTTTGAAACTTCTTTTAAAAGTAAAATCAACTCACTAAAATAGACATTATGGAAATGGTAAATATTTATAGAGAGCGCCCCATGGATTTTAAAGAGTGGGCTTTAAATATTTTCTTAGCCTCTCTGCCTATAATAGGCTTTGTACTGTTGCTCGTCTGGGCATTTAGTAGTTCAGAAAATAGTCAAAAACAGGAATGGGCTAAAGGAAGACTGCTTGTTGCTTTTTTGGGGTTTTTATTTGTAATGGTAATTTTATTCTTCTTTGGCGGTCTTGCTTTTATAGGAGCGGCGTTTGATCATTAGAATGAATAAAAAAGACCACTCTAATTAAGAATGGCCTTTTAAATAAAATATAATTTTTGGCGAAAGCCTATTCCTGCAATTCGCAGATCATAGTGCCATCTTCTTTTTTAATTTCTATAACACCCAGTTTGGTAAGAGATTTAAAACTCTTATCCATCGCTTTATTGCTCAGGTTTAGTTTGGCTTTAAGTTCACTTAATTCTAATTTTTTGTGCTCTTTTACTACAGCCAGAACTTCTTTTTCTGCTTCATTTAGATCAAGAGGTTTCTTCTCTGGTTTCATTTGTGGGAAGAATAGAACTTCTTGTATAGATGAGTTGTTTGTCATAAGCATCACCAGTCTGTCGATACCAATACCAATACCTGCTGTAGGCGGCATACCATATTCTAATGCTCTAAGAAAGTCCTGATCAATAAACATTGCTTCGTCATCACCTTTTTCGCTTAAAGCGAGTTGGTCTTCAAAACGGGCGCGTTGCTCAATAGGGTCGTTTAACTCAGAATAGCAATTGGCGATTTCTTTCCCGTTTACCATAAGCTCAAAACGCTCTGTAAGATCAGGATTGTCGCGATGTTGCTTTGTTAATGGGCTCATTTCTTTTGGGTAATCTGTGATGAAAGTAGGCTGTATGTAATGATGCTCACATTTCTCACCAAAGATCTCATCAATAAGTTTACCTACACCCATGGTGTCGTCTACCTCAATGCCCAGATCTCTGGCTATGGTTGCCAGTTCACTTTCAGATTTGCCGGTAACATCATAACCAGTGTGTTCTTGAATAGCCTGCAAAATAGGTACACGTGGGTATGGCGCTTTAAACTCGATCTCGTTCTTGCCTACTTTTATTTTGCTGTTTCCGGTAGCGTTTACAGCAACTTTCTCAAGAAGTTTTTCAGTAGTATCCATCATCCAGTTGTAGTCTTTATAGGCTACATAAAGTTCCATAACCGTGAACTCAGGATTATGAGTGCGATCCATCCCTTCATTACGAAAATCTTTAGAGAATTCATAAACTCCGTCAAAACCACCTACAATTAGTCGTTTAAGATAAAGTTCATTAGCAATACGTAAATACAGCGGAATATCTAGCGCGTTGTGGTGTGTCATAAAGGGTCGTGCAGCTGCACCTCCCGGTATAGGCTGAAGAATAGGAGTCTCAACCTCAAGATAACCACGCTCGTTAAAAAACTCGCGAATCGTATTTGTGATCTTGGTACGTTTTATAAAAGTATCACGCACATTTCTGTTTACGATAAGATCTACATAACGACGGCGATAACGCAACTCGGGATCTGTAAATGCGTCGTGCGTTTTACCTTCGGTATCTGTGCGAGGTTGTGGTAAAGGTTTTAAAGACTTGCTTAGTATGCTAAACGATTTAACCATTATGGTTTTCTCGCCTACCTGAGTGGTGAACATTTCGCCTTCAAGACCTACAATATCACCTATGTCAAGCAGTTTTTTATAAACATTGTTGTACAGGGTTTTGTCATCACCGGTACAGATCTCATCGCGGTTAAAATAAACCTGTATGCGGCCTTCTGCATCCTGAAGTTCTGCAAATGAAGCCTTACCCTGAATACGACGCGTCATAAGACGGCCCGCTATCTTCACGTGCTCACCATCGTTGTACTTTTCTTTAATATCTTTTGACGTGTGTGTGATATTAAATGTCTCTGCAGGATAGGGATCAATCCCCATTTTACGTAAAGCGCTTAGTTTTTCTCGTCTTACGATTTCTTGTTCTGAAAGTTGCATACAGCTTTTACTATTTAGCCCGCAAAGATAAGTACTCACAAACTAGAAATCAATATATGTAACGAAAGGTTATGAATGTGGTCTTATATGTATAGTTAGACTAAAAAAACTACGAGTATTATGAGTATCTGGCGTGTGATCCTGGCAGTTTTCTTCCCTCCATTATCTGTGATAGGTAAAGGTTGTGGCTCTATGATTATAGTTTTTGTGTTGTGGATATGTGGCTGGGTGCCAGGAGTAATTGCTGCGCTCATTATATTAAATAACCCAAAAAGATAATTTTCTACAGCCGGTAACGACAAATCAGGTTTTAGGAATGTATTATCTTTGTGGGTATGAATAAGAAAGTAAGTATTATAGATCTGGGGAGTAAGGATTATAAGGAAACCTGGGATTTTCAGGAGTCGCTTTTTAAAGAAACTCTTGATGTCAAGATACGCAACAGGAGAGAGGAGACTAATCTTATAACTCCCAATCACTTCTTATTTGTTGAGCACCCTCATGTGTATACACTGGGCAAAAGTGGTGATATAAGTAACCTGCTTGTTAATGAAGAACAACTGGCTGCTAAAGGCGCTACTTTTTATAAAATAAACAGGGGCGGCGATATTACGTATCATGGTCCTGGCCAGATCGTAGGGTATCCTATTCTTGATCTTGAGAATTTCTTTACAGATATTCACAAATACCTGCGCTTGCTTGAAGAAACTATAATACTCACACTCGCAGATTATGGTATAAAATCTGAGCGCTCTCCCGGCGAAACAGGAGTTTGGCTTGATGTGGGGACACCGTTTGCACGAAAGATCTGCGCGATGGGAGTGCGTGCCTCACGATGGGTAACTATGCATGGTTTTGCTTTTAACGTTAATGCAGATCTGGGTTATTTTGATAATATCATTCCCTGCGGAATACGAGGTAAAGCGGTAACCTCTCTTAATGTAGAATTAGGAAAAGAAAAAGTAGATATTGAAGAGGTGAAAGAGAAGATTCTTCAGCACTTTGCTCAACTTTTTGAAGCAGAACTATCTGTTGAAAAAGTGGTTGTTTAGCAACTATTTACAGGTGCAGACTCAGGAGCGATTATTAAAAATCTATTTCGCAGAAAAACATCCAAAGTCTGAAATCTGAGAGTTATTTACTAAAGGCGGTTAGGACACTACTGCTTGCTACTCTGCCTTTATTGTCATAATCTTCTTGCTTTACCATACCCACACCTTCTGCTATCCATTGTTTTGAGCTGCTTTGTCGTGACATGCCCATATTCAATTCGGTTGTATATGTGATCACAAAACAATCAAAAGTCCCCGCCGCGGTTGTAACCTGTTCTTTACCTTCTACTTGTCGGTTTGTAATATTTACTTGAAGCTGCATTTTCATGGGCGCCATACTTATATCCATAGTCATGTTTGCATCTGGCAAAGTTTTACCCACTTCCAGGTTAGCGGGAATCTCCATATTTGTTCCAGATATTTTATAATCCAGATTTTTATATTGATCTAGCATCCCCGGCGGCATCAATGATTTAAAATCTATAGATATAGCGCCATTTATACACAACACATCAAAAGTGGTTGCGACAAGATCTTTTCCCTTGTCATCTTTAACGGTTGTTGCAATGGTGGCTTTTTCGCCTTGAGCTGAAGATTCTATAGACTCAACGAGATAATCTGCTATTGCAGCGGCTTTGTCTTTTTTGTCATAAGTAGTTATCTGGAATTTTGCGCCCTCAGTAAATGGATAATACCGGGACCGGGAGCAAGAGTCTTGCGCGTATAAAAACTGCGTTGCGATAAAAGTAAATAGAAATAAAATGGTTGCTTTCATTATTGAATTCTAATAGATTAAACGCTTCAAAAATTGTTGTTCTATCTAAAAGTACTAAAATGAAATCGCGATTTATCCCCTGATTTATGGGGTATTTTGACCCTTTTTTACCCTAAAAGGGCCGATTTTTAATTGATCCTATATATAAGGACAGAGTCGCTCTCGCCTTTTACTACAAATCCCAGGTTGGCATTTCGCTTCAGGTGACCTAAATCTGGTGCAGAATCACCATAAACCGGGAAATTGGGCAACAGACCTCCTTTTATGTCAAAAACAAAAACGCGTTTTGCCGTTTCATCAAGCAGTGTAATATATTTTGATTTACCTGCTTCCTGAATGCTTAAACCAGAGTAAAGACCAAAATCGAGTTCGTTCTCCTTATTATTTACAATGAGCCGGTTGTTATCAATAATTGCCTGTGTATTGTTTAATTGAGCTACTGCAAAACCATCGGTAAGATTTTTGTCTTTTTTAGTGACTTTTCCCTTTTGATCTATATGAAACTGAACACCATCTTTATCTACAAGTTCAAAACCGGTATTAGCTTCTGCAACAGGATACTGGCTAAAGTTGAATTTTAACTCGACAGGAACTCTCTCATCACCAGTACGATCGAGAATGTTTAAGGTTCCGTTCTGTTGTTGAATGGTGATGTAATCTTTTGTGCCTATACGAATATGTTTGGGCGGTAGTATGATTTCGCTTTTAGCGGAAGTAAATTTAAAACCGTTAACGATCGCAGCTCTGCTGTCATACATTAGCAGGTTCTTGCCCTGCGTTACTACAAATCTGTAATTTCTGTTATTATCATAATCAAAAACCGAAAGTGGTTGCGTTATATCGTCATTAAATTTTAGAGGGAAAGGCGCTACTTCATTGCCGTTTCTGTCTAAAATATAAAAGGTGTCGCTCGTGGTAAAAGCAAGTTGCAACCTGCCATTCTTGTACAAATCTACCTGACTTATTTTACCAAGTATTTTGCTGGCAAGCTGTTTTTGCCATAATATTTTACCGTTATTATCTATAAGATAGAGCACATGGTTTACATCCTGCACGGCAACATCCATACCTTTTGTGCGGTGATTGTTGACCAGCTGGGGCGATATTGCAAGGTCTGCGGCTAGTTTTACGCTCGCAATCTGGGAGACGGCACCGGCATCTGGTTTTACAGAATTTTGCTCGATAAGCGCATTAAAGTGTAAAAAATCGTCCTCTTCTATAAGCTGGGCAACGACAAAGGGATAAAGGGAGAGATCAATTTCTTTAAGATCATTCTTTAAATCTGTAGAGCCTTTTACAGTCATTTTTTCTTTTAATTTTTCGCTATTAGCAAAAAATAATAAGGACTGCTCGTTACTCACTTTCTCGATAATTGTTCTAAAATTCTCTCTTTCGTCTAAAGTGGTTTTATTCTGAATATTGGCAATAACCGTTTTTAGAATGTCCTGATCTTCTGCAAAAATTAGAAAATCATTTATTGCGCTATAAAAGGGAAGTGAAGGCGGGGCAAGCAATTCTTTGAAGTCTTTCTGTATGGCAAGAGAATCGTTAAAGGTGTTTATAATAATGTCGCGATATGTTTCTGCTTCATTGCTGGCAGCAAGTAACGATTCTTTAGCGAGTTCTATATCTGTAGTATGAATGGCCAGAGCGTTTCCAGCTTTTAGTGAAATAATACCAATTTCGTCAGAATTACTATAGAGATCGTTTAAATATAGAGCAAAATCCTTGGGTTGAATTTGGCGTAATTTTGCCAGATTTTTGATGTAAGAACCGAGGTTTTTATAACTGAATGAAGTAGCGGCGGTGGCTTCTGCGGGAACTACATTTGCAATTTGCGACGTGGTGCGCTTTGTGTCTTTAAGTAGCGCAAGTCTGTTTTTTAAAGTTTCGTCATACGTTATAACTCCATTTATTTCTATTGACGAAGTTGCAATGTCAAAATCTAAAGCGGCCCATTTAAATGCTGCACCTATAAGCTTAGGACTGGCAGAGCCCAGAATATTTCTGGATAATTGTTGGGCATCGCTGCCGCGCACATACATATTTACCGTAGCCGAATTAATACCTGTTTTATATAATTTCTGAAAATCGGCATCAAAAACTGTTTCGCTTTTTTCTTCGCGTATTTTATTCTCTATAAGGAGCCTTGAAGTACTTGCCAGGAAAGTTGATTCTATTGTAGTAAAATATAAAGTGTTTTCTCCTTTAGTATATGACGAAATAGTGTTGTCATTATATTCAACCTGTTTTATCGAACTCTGTAGAACACTATCTTGTTTAAAAAGTGAACTACTGTTTTCTGTTACCAGCGAAATGTCATATTCATTTTTTCCTAAAGAAACGAAAGAGATCAAAACTTCAGATTTTGGATTAATAAGATTGAAATTTGAACTCTTCTCCTGTATAACATTATAAAGCTCACTTTTAACGAACTTCGAAAGTAAGGCGTTATTATTTAAAGCATTTTGAAAATCTGTCCATTTATTTACCTTTAATATAACTGAAGAATTACGTGGTATAAAAGGTATGAGAGATGATTGGTTTACTGGGTTTTGATCACACCCGATCAATAGAAAAAGCAATACAATAAGTGCTAAGTAATATTTCATAGTTTAAAAAAGGTCTCGCTTAATAAATGAGGTTAAAGATTAAGAACTAATTGTTCAGGAAGCAATCTAAAGCTTTTGCGGTGATAAGGAGTTATGCCATATTCTTTAATTGCTTCTCTGTGTTCTTGTGTAGGATATCCTTTGTTTTGTTTCCAATTATACATTGGATATTCTTCATTAAGTAATTGCATATACCTGTCTCTTTCTGTTTTGGCCAGAATAGAGGCAGATGCGATTGATAAGAACTTGCTGTCTCCTTTTATAATACATGCGTGACTACAACCCATATAGATCTTAAATCTATTGCCATCTACTAGTATATGTTCAGGCCTCTTTTTCAGCTTATCTATTGCCAGATGCATTGCTTTAATAGAAGCGTTAAGGATATTTATTTTGTCGATTTCTTCAGGATAGACATGAGCTATGCCAAAGGCGATAGCGGCATCTTCTATTATAGGTCTCAGTAATTCGCGAGATTTATGAGAAAGCAGTTTAGAATCTGTAATCAGTTTATTCTCAAAGTCATCTGGCAAAATAGCTGCTGCAGCTGTCACCGGACCTGCGAGACAACCTCTGCCAGCTTCGTCAGTTCCGCATTCAATAAGTAAATTTTGAGATTTTAATTGTAAAGACATATTGCGACAAAATTATTAAACCGCTTAGTCATATTTAAATTTTAAGAAGGAGTTTTTTAGGTAGGTTTAGTTATTTGATAAAGCTTTTAAATATATAATTGATAACAAGATGTTTAAGGTGTTTTGTTTAACGATCATTTAGATTTCCTACAAACAAATTTAACATTTTGAAAGATATGGAATGAAATTGCGAAAACGATGCAGCTTTGTTAATCATTTGGGTAAATGACTTGTATTTTTTAGAGATATACTGTGTTAAAGTTTACAACCGCACATCTTTTTTTTGCGTATGTAGGAAAAGTTTATGATGTTTGCCGTTGGCTAATTCAAATAAATTAAATTACATGAAATCAAAAATTACAATGTGTTTTGCCATGGGATTGCTGTTCTTAACACAGCTTGCTATGGCTCAACAAAAAACAATCACTGGTACTGTTACCGATGATAGTGGTATGCCTCTTCCAGGTGTGAATATCGTGGTAGAAGGTACAAATACAGGTGCTCAAACTGATTTTGATGGTGTTTATCAAATAGCAGCTTCCGCAGGAGAGAGACTTGTATTTACTTATATAGGTTTTGCATCTCAAACTATTACAGTAGGAGCTTCAGACACTATTGATTTACAGTTAGAAGCAGGTTCGGAAACTCTGGACGAGGTTGTGGTGGTAGGGTATGGTACTGCTACAAGACAATCTTTTGCTGGTACTGCAACAACTGTAAAAGCTGAGCAGCTTGAGGCTAAATCATATTCTAACGTAACACAGGCCCTAGCGGGTGAGGTTGCCGGTGTAACTGTAATTAATACTTCAGGACAGCCAGGTACTACTTCTACTGTGCGTATTAGAGGTTATGGTTCTGTGAATGGTAACCGTGATCCCCTATATGTCGTAGATGGCGTGCCTTTTACGGGAGGCTTAAACTCTATCAACCCCGCAGATATAGCTACTACAACTATATTAAAAGATGCTACTGCAACTGCAATTTATGGTTCTAGAGGTGCTAACGGTGTTGTTTTGATAACTACTAAAAAAGGTAAATCTGGTGAAGATTATATAGATGTAGAGGTTAAAACAGGTATCAATTCGCAATTAATCCCTCGTTATGATGTTATAAAATCCCCAGAAGAATATGTAGGATACGTATGGGAAGGTATTTACAATAGAGGTGTTATAAACGGAGAGGCAGACCCCGTAGGTTATGCTAACTCTAATTTATTCACTAATAATTATGTAGATCCTGGCTACAACATGTGGAATGTAGCTGACGGGGGTGAGCTGATCGACCCCGCTACACATATGGTAAGACAGGGAGTAACAAGAAGATATACGCCGCAAAGATATGAGGATTTAGCTTTTGATTCTGGTTACCGTAAAGAGGCTAACCTTAGAATGGGTGGTGGAAATGAAAAATCTAACTACTATGTATCTGTAGGGTATTTAAATGACGATGGTTATGCCATAAAAACGGGATATGATCGTTATACTACTCGTTTAAGCTTAACTTCTGATGTTAAGGATTGGTTGACCATAGGTGCAAATATAGGTTATGCCTATTCTGAGACCATAGCCAATGGGCAAACTGTAGGTTCTGAAAACTTATTTGAATTTGCAGATAAGATGGCTCCTATATTTCCTGTTTTCTTAAGAGATAATAATTATAATCTTGTTCCAGATCCAATTTTTGGTGGTAATCAATATGATTACGGAACAGATTCTGGGTATAGAGCCCGTCCAAACGCAAACAACCTGAACCCTATTGCTTCGGCGTTATATGATTCAGATCAGTTTAAGCGTCATGAACTTAACGGGAGTTTTTCTTTTGATGTTGATATTACAGATCATTTAACATTTGAATCTCGCTTTGGAGCACAATATTTTATGGAGCGTGAGAAGGATTTTAGAAACCCATTTTATGGTGGAGGTCGTTCTAATGGAGGTGATATTTTCACAGATGATATAGAATACTTAACTAAGAACTTCTTACAATTATTCCGTTATAAGAATCAATTTGGGGAACATTCTCTTGAAGCCCTTGTAGCGCATGAAAGTAATGATGTTAAGCGCACGGAAACTACTCAGTATAAAGGTTTAGCTGTAAGTCCAAAACTTCTTGAATTAGATAACTTTGTAGTTAATTTGAGTCCAGCAACGGGTTACTCTGAAGGAGCTACAATAGAATCTTTCTTTGGTCAGATTAATTACGACTATGCTGATAAATATTATTTAACTGGATCTGTGCGTAGAGATGGTTCTTCAAGATTTGTAAATGATAAATGGGGAACTTTTGGCTCTGTAGGTGCTGCATGGGTACTTTCTGGTGAAGACTTCATGAAAAGTGATTTTGTGAATTTCCTTAAGCTTAAAACCTCATATGGTATTTTAGGTGATCAGGCTGGTGTAGATTATTATTCTGGATATGATACCTTTAATGTAAGTAATGTAAATGGTATTGCTGTTTCGGCTAATACCAATGGAAATCCTGAATTAACTTGGGAAACATCTAAGATGTTCCAGGCAGGGGTTGAATTTACTTTAGGTAATTTCTTAGATGGTAACATTGATGTATATAATAAACTTACTGATAATCTTATTTTTGATAGAAGAGTAGGTCCTTCTCAGGGTATTGCTATTATTACCGTGAATGATGGAGAATTACGAAACCAAGGTTTAGAATTTGACTTAACAGGTCATTTAGTGAACACAGATGATTTTAGATTAGACTTATCTGTAAATGGATCTATGATAAAAAATGAGATCGTTACAATGCCTATTGAGCCTTCAACTGGAGAGCCTAGAATATTAGATACATCTGCATCTCCATATGGTTATTCTCAAGGAAGCTCTATATATGAGTTTTATATGCGTGAATGGGCTGGGGTAGATCCTTCAGACGGTGCGCCTATGTGGTTTCAGTACTTTAACGATGTAAATGGTAACGGGGTATTAGATGAAGGAGAAGATGGTATTGCAGACATGGCTACTTACATAGATGCCAATCCTGATGCAACCGTTGCTAAGCAAGTAACTAAAACCTATGCAGATGCTACTAATAAGTACGTTGGTAAATCTGGTATTCCTGATCTTAGAGGTGCTTTTAGATTAACAGCTGGCTACAAGAATTTTGACTTCTCTATGCAATGGACTTATGGATTAGGTGGTTATGCGCTTGACAACCAGTATGCAGAATTAATGAGTGATCGTTTTGGAGCTGTTGGTAACAACTATCACACTGATATTGCTGCTAGATGGCAGAATCCGGGTGACATCACAGGTGTGCCTCGTCTTGCAGATGGTATTGATCAAAATAGCACAGCAACGTCTACAAGGTTTTTAACCAAAACAGATTACCTGGCTCTTAATAACGCTAGAATAGGTTATACACTGCCCAAGTCTTTTTCTGAAAGATCAGGTGTAGATTTAGTAAATCTTTATGTATCTGGAGATAACCTTTATGTAAAGACTGCCAGAGATGGTTTTAACCCTACTACCAGCGAAAGCGGTGCTTCTGGCCGTAGGTTATATGCTCCATTGACTACGATCACTATGGGCGTAAGAGTTAAATTTTAAAAAATAAAAAAGCATAATATGAAAAGTATAATCAAATTGCTATCGCTTACCGCTCTAATTATGGTAGGTTGTAGTGAAGACTATTTAGATGAGAAGCCCTCGGAGTTTCTTACTACAGATCAGATTGCAGATGCTGCTGAGAAAAATCCTGACGTTATAGCAGGTACTATTACTGGGATTTATTCTTTGATGGTTCAAACTGAAACGGGAGGAACCACGGGGCATGATGATTTTGGCCATAAAGGATATGATATTTTTAGCGATTTTCTATCTGGTGATATGGCACTTTCTGTAAGTACTTATGGTTGGTATAGAGCGAGTATTACAGAATTTCAGGGTACAACAGATTTCACGAATCAAGATAATTATCAAGTTTGGAGATACTACTACCGTATTATACGTTCTGCAAATACTGTTATTGATGCTCTAGGAGGTAATGAAATTGTACCTGAATTGGCAGAGAATAAATATTTATTAGGACAAGCGAAGGCTATACGTGCTCATTCTTATTTTTACCTGACTCAATATTTTCAGAATTCTTATAATCCATCTCAGGAAATACTTCCCCTTTACGATGATTTACTAGATCAAAATGGTCCAAAGGTGGCGGCTTCTGTGATTTATGATTTAATAGAAACTGATTTATTATCTGCTATATCACTTATGGACGGTTTTAACAGAGCATCTAAGAACGAAATTAACCAAAATGTAGCTAAAGGTATTTTAGCATATGTCTATGGGGCTATGGGAAGAGATGCGGATGTGAAGAGAATAACAGGTGAGATTATCAATTCTGGAGAGTTCCGTATTATGAATTCAGCTGAAGTGCTAGCTGGGTTTAATGATATAAATACTCCAGGTTGGATGTGGGGTATAGATCTTACATCAGATTTTGGTTTAGGCCTTGTTTCCTGGTGGGGACAGATTGATGCATTTACCTATAGTTATGCATGGGCTGGTGACGCCAAAGCTATCGATGCAGATTTATATGCTGAAATTCCTGCAGATGATGTTAGAAAAGATCAATTTGAGGCTCCTTCAGGAAGCTACTACGATTTATTACCTCTTAACAAATTCTACGATCCAAATCGTGTTATTGGTGGGCAGTCTGTTGTTACTACAGATTATGTGTATATGAGAGTTGCAGAAATGTATATCTTACATGCTGAGGCTTCGGCTAAAACAGGTGATGAGGCAAGAGCTAAACAGGTTCTCAAAACATTGCTTGATCAGCGTGTTGATGATTCATCATATGTTGATGCTTTAAGTGGTCAGGCATTGCTTGATGAGATCTATTTGCAATCTCGTATTGAGCTTTGGGGTGAGGGTAAAACTTACCTTGCTCTTAAGAGAAACAAAAGATCTACAACTCGAGGAGATAATCATTTATCATTTGTGGGTCAAACCATACAATATGATGATGAGCGTTTGACTTTTGAGATTCCAGAATCTGAAATTCAGAATAACCCATTTGTTAACGACCAAAATTGATTATAATTAATAGAGAAATTATGAAAAAAATATTAATACTATTCAGTTTAGTTCTGTCTATAACTTTTGTAGGGTGTAATGATGATGATGGTGCTTCTTTAAGTAATTATGTGACTTTCGAAAGCACAGGAT
Source organism: Leeuwenhoekiella sp. A16 (assembly GCF_047946675.1). Classification (GTDB taxonomy): domain Bacteria; phylum Bacteroidota; class Bacteroidia; order Flavobacteriales; family Flavobacteriaceae; genus Leeuwenhoekiella. The sequence continues at coordinate 986,590 of NZ_CP172313.1, read as the reverse complement.
ATCAATTTGGCGTAGATATAAATTCTTCAAGTTCTAACGATATTAAGGTTTATACTAGTGATATTAGTGGTACAGATAGAACTTATGCAATTACTGTTGTAGAAGCCGGAACTACTGCAGATCCTGCAGCACTTACTATTCCTAGTGCGGTTACTGTTCCTGCTGGGTCTAATGAAGGTGTATTTACAGTTGAAATAAGCGACTTGAACATTGGGTCTAATGGTAAGACTTTAGAATTGGGTTTTGTGCCTGAGGAAGGGGTTTTTATTGGGGAGAACCTTTCTATTAGTGTATATCAGGTTTGTCCTACTCCTACTTTAGATATTGACATCCTTTTTGATGGTTACGGAAGCGAGACTTCATGGGAATTAGCAGATGCTGAAGGAACTGTTATTTATAGTGGTGGTAATTATACAGATGGACAGGTTTCTGCTTATAGAGGTCTATGCCTTCCTTCTGGAGATTATACCTTTACCGCTATGGATTCTTATGGAGATGGTCTTTCTTATCCTGCTGATGGTTCTTTCACATTAAGTTATGGAGGAGAGGTTATAGGGGTTATTACAGGAAACTATGGTAGTTCTCAATCAGTAACATTTAGCTTGTAAAGTTTGAGTTAGCCTATACGATTTTAATATAGTAAAGCCCGCCAAATTGGTGGGCTTTTTTTATTTCACATATTCTTTCAACCTGAGCCAATATTCTGCCATTCTAGACGTAATTAAAAAACCTATTTTTGCTTTTTAAATACTTTAAATGAAACTTAGATTTTTTGGGACTTTATTTTTTTTAATAGCACTTATCTCACAGACTGCTAATGGACAAACAGGGCGTAGTAATGTACAGGAAATACGTAATACAAATAACAGTGAGCCGGGGGATAAATCTAAAAAGGTTAAAAACGCTCGCCCGCCAGTCACAGATTACAAGATAATTTCAGTTGAGAATGATACAACTGTTGTAGATACTTCGCTTACTATTCAAAAGATGTATAAGTATAACTATTTGCGAAAGGATAATTTCAATTTACTTCCATTTGCAAACACAGGCCAGACTTATAATACGCTTCTCTATAATTTTGATGAAGACGGTACCAAACCGTTATTTGGAGCACGGGCAAGACATTTTAATTATATGGAGGTTGATGATATTTTCTATTATGAAGTCCCCACGCCATTAACAGATTTGTATTATAAGACCGTATTTGAGCAAGGCCAAAATCTGGATGCTTTTTTTACGATGAATACATCAAGACGATTTAATTTCTCAATAGCCTATAAAGGTTTGCGCAGTCTTGGCAAGTATCAGCATATTTTAACAAGCACGGGGAATTTCAGATTTACGTTTAACTATAGAACCAAGAATGATCGCTATCAAATAAAAGCACATTATGTTGCTCAGGATTTATTGAATCAGGAAAATGGTGGTTTAACAGCATCTGCAATTGAGAGTTTTACTTCAGAAGACCCAGAATTTGATGATCGCTCACGTCTTGCTGTAAATTATGAGAATGCCGAAAGTGTTCTAGACGGGCAGCGTTTTTATATAGATCATTTTTACGATTTATTATCTCAAAAGGATAGTTTGGTTAAAAATAGAATTCAGGTAGGGCATGTTCTTACATATAAAGACAAGTTTTTCGAATTTAGACAAACGCAGCCTACCACTCTGTATGGTGAATCTTTCGTAACCACGAATATAAAAGACAGAGTAGATTTTGAAGAATTAAACAATAAGCTCTTTGTTAAATACAGTAATAATATTTTAGGCGAACTCATCTTTCAGGCAAACCATACTAATTATAATTATGGCTATAACTCAGTACTCATACAAGACGACGGTCGTATTCCTAATAAAATACAGGGCGATATTGTAGCTGTTGGGGCAGGTTATAAGAAGAGCTTAGGAGGTTTTCTGCTCAATGCAAATGCCCAGGCTAATATAGTAGGAGATCTTGACGGCTATGATTTACACGCTACAGCATCATATAGTATAAAAGAGAAAGCAAAATTTCTAGGTAGCTTCAGTACCAATTCAAGGGCAGCAAACTATAATCACCTTCTTTATCAAAGCAGCTATAGTAATTATAACTGGTATCATGAGCCAGAATATGCTAATGTAAAAACCACGAGACTCAATTTTAAAATGGAATCTGCAAAATGGTTTAATGCAGAAGTTGCGCTAACTTCTATACAGGACTATGCATACTTTGCTCCAGATGCAGAAACAGCACTTATAAAATCCTTTCAATCTAATGAGCGTATAGATTATCTATCTATAAAGACCGGTAAAGATTTTAAGTTTGGCAAGTTTGGTCTTGATAACACAATTGCATATCAAAATGTGAGTAATGGTCAAAATGTGTTTAACGTTCCAGAATTTATTACACGCAACTCCTTATATTATACAGACCGCTGGTTTCAAAAAGCATTATTTATACAAACAGGAATCAGCTTTAAGTATTTTACTCAATATAATATGAATGGTTACGATCCAGTTCTGGCAGAATTTTATGTGCAGAACGGTCAAAAACTGGGCGGCTTTCCCTTAATAGATCTGTTCTTTAATATGAAAGTAAGACAAACCCGTATTTTCTTTATAGCAGAACATGTGAATTCTACATTCACAGGCAACGACTTTTTTAGCGCTCCAGGCTATCCTTACCGTGATTTTAATTTAAGGTTTGGTCTAGTGTGGAATTTCTTTCTGTAGATATAATATGTCAACATTAAAAATAGTTTTAAAAAAAGCTATTTAGAATATTCCGATTTTCAGCCCCTAGAAGAAGGTTTTGGCCAAGATAGGGTCGATTTTTAAGCCTTGCGGCGAAATAAACCAGAATAACATATAATTAAAATACATAACCTAGAGTATAGTTAAAAGCCGGGTTAAGCCTTCTGATTGCTCAAAAATGGGAGGTGAAATAGGGATGTCAATTTTTTTTCAGACAGTAAGACACTGTAATTCAACACCTGATAATTTATTTTTCAAAAAATCAAAATTAACCCTTGCGCAGAAGCAAAACAGTTATATATTTGCGCTCCGATTCAGTGAAAAACAGGGTCGAAACGTTCTTTAAAACATTGCAGAAAAAAAGATAAAAAAAAGAGTTGCAGTTATAAAAAAAGCTTTTATATTTGCACTCCCAAATCGGCCACTAAAAAAACCGATTTTAGTTCTTACAAATCTTCAAAAATATTCACTAAAAAAAACTTAAAAAAAGTTTTGGTGGTTAAAGAAAAAGAGTTGTATATTTGCAGCCGCTTACAGAGAGAGTAAGTGAAGTTCTAAAACAAGATGAGAGGTTAAGAAAAACGAGTTTAGGATTTGTTTTTAAAATAGGGGTTCAACTCCCTTACATCTAGCAAGAATAGAGTTGGTTAAACAACTTGAAGTTCATTGATTTATTGAATTGACAGCGCGTATTATTTAGAAGTAAATAATACTAGAAATTAAAGACTAGAATGACCATTTTGAGCTCGTAACAGATTTATTTGTTACACCTAAATTTTCCTTGAAGTCGTTGAATAGTATATAAGAAACAACGATGAAGAGTTTGATCCTGGCTCAGGATGAACGCTAGCGGCAGGCCTAACACATGCAAGTCGAACGGTAACAGTTCCTTCGGGAAGCTGACGAGTGGCGCACGGGTGCGTAACGCGTATGCAATCTGCCTTGTACTGGGGTATAGCCCAGGGAAACTTGGATTAATCCCCCATAGTATAGATGAGTGGCATCACTTATTTATTAAAGGTTACGGTACAAGATGAGCATGCGTCCTATTAGCTAGTAGGTGTGGTAACGGCACACCTAGGCTACGATAGGTAGGGGTCCTGAGAGGGAGATCCCCCACACTGGTACTGAGACACGGACCAGACTCCTACGGGAGGCAGCAGTGAGGAATATTGGACAATGGGCGGAAGCCTGATCCAGCCATGCCGCGTGCAGGAAGACGGCCCTATGGGTTGTAAACTGCTTTTATACGGGAAGAATAAGGACTACGTGTAGTCCGATGACGGTACCGTATGAATAAGCACCGGCTAACTCCGTGCCAGCAGCCGCGGTAATACGGAGGGTGCAAGCGTTATCCGGAATCATTGGGTTTAAAGGGTCCGTAGGTGGGCCAATCAGTCAGTGGTGAAAGTCTGCAGCTCAACTGTAGAACTGCCATTGATACTGTTGGCCTTGAATTGTTATGAAGTAGCTAGAATATGTAGTGTAGCGGTGAAATGCATAGATATTACATAGAATACCGATTGCGAAGGCAGGCTACTAATAATTGATTGACACTGATGGACGAAAGCGTGGGGAGCGAACAGGATTAGATACCCTGGTAGTCCACGCCGTAAACGATGGTTACTAGCTGTTGGGCCTAATTAAGGGCTCAGTGGCCAAGCGAAAGTGATAAGTAACCCACCTGGGGAGTACGTTCGCAAGAATGAAACTCAAAGGAATTGACGGGGGCCCGCACAAGCGGTGGAGCATGTGGTTTAATTCGATGATACGCGAGGAACCTTACCAGGGCTTAAATGTAGTCTGACAGATTTGGAAACAGATTTTTCTTCGGACAGATTACAAGGTGCTGCATGGTTGTCGTCAGCTCGTGCCGTGAGGTGTCAGGTTAAGTCCTATAACGAGCGCAACCCCTGTTGTTAGTTGCCAGCGAGTCATGTCGGGAACTCTAACAAGACTGCCAGTGCAAACTGTGAGGAAGGTGGGGATGACGTCAAATCATCACGGCCCTTACGTCCTGGGCCACACACGTGCTACAATGGCCGGTACAGAGAGCAGCCACTTCGTAAGGAGGAGCGAATCTATAAAACCGGTCACAGTTCGGATCGGGGTCTGCAACTCGACCCCGTGAAGCTGGAATCGCTAGTAATCGCATATCAGCCATGATGCGGTGAATACGTTCCCGGGCCTTGTACACACCGCCCGTCAAGCCATGGAAGCTGGGGGTACCTGAAGTCCGTCACCGTAAGGAGCGGCCTAGGGTAAGACCGGTAACTGGGGCTAAGTCGTAACAAGGTAGCCGTACCGGAAGGTGCGGCTGGAACACCTCCTTTCTAGAGCTTTTCTCAAGTAATTGAGATAAAGACGCGACTTTAAGGAAAGACATAGGGTTTAAAAGGACATTTTGGTCTTTATAGCTGTTAATTCAAGATATTTTGTTAGAGATACGGCCTTCTTTATAATGAAGAAGGTCATACTCTCTGATAAAGGACAGTCTCATAGCTCAGCTGGTTAGAGCGCTACACTGATAATGTAGAGGTCGGCAGTTCGAGTCTGCCTGAGACTACTTTGTGCCTGAGGTGCAGATAAGTTAAAGGTAAAAACTAGAGACTTAAAGTTCATTGATTGAAAATTTGAAGGAAATTTTAGAAGTTGAGAATTCTAAATTCTAAATTCTGAATTCTAAATTCTGAATTTATAATGGGGGATTAGCTCAGCTGGCTAGAGCGCCTGCCTTGCACGCAGGAGGTCATCGGTTCGACTCCGATATTCTCCACATACGCTTGTCGAGATATAGATAAACTTAAGGTTTATGGGATATTAGCAAAGACAAGCCTTTTAATAAGGAGACTTATTGAAAAAAGTTCATTGACATATTGGGAAATAATAAGAATACGAGAGAATATAAGAGCGTATTTAGGTAGCAATACTTAAATACACCAAATAGATAGAACTCATTAGAATAAGATTAAAGAGCAAAAAGTACAATAAGCTAAATAAGGGCGTATGGGGAATGCCTAGGCTCTCAGAGGCGATGAAGGACGTGATAAGCTGCGAAAAGCTGCGGGGATTGGCACATACAAATTGATCCGCAGATATCCGAATGGGGCAACCCAGTACATTGAAGATGTATTATCCGCAAGGAGGCGAACCCGGGGAACTGAAACATCTAAGTACCCGGAGGAAGAGAAAACAATAGTGATTCCGATAGTAGCGGCGAGCGAACTCGGATTAGCCCAAACCGATACTGTTACGGCAGTATCGGGGTTGTAGGACCACGACATTTGATGCGCAATGAATTAGAATTGGTTGGAAAGCCAAACCATAGACGGTGATAGTCCGGTATAAGTAAAGAACGTTATCGATAGTGGTATCCTGAGTAGTGCGGGGCACGTGAAACCCTGTATGAATCTGGCGGGACCATCCGCCAAGGCTAAATACTCCTGAGAGACCGATAGTGAACCAGTACCGTGAGGGAAAGGTGAAAAGAACCCTGAACAAGGGAGTGAAATAGATCCTGAAACCATACGCCTACAAGCGGTCGGAGCAGACTTGTTCTGTGACGGCGTGCCTTTTGCATAATGAGCCTACGAGTTACTTTATCTAGCAAGGTTAAGCACTTCAGGTGCGGATCCGTAGCGAAAGCGAGTCTGAATAGGGCGTTTAGTTAGGTTGAGTAGACGCGAAACCGTGTGATCTACCCTTGGGCAGGTTGAAGCTGTGGTAACACATAGTGGAGGACCGAACCCGTTGACGTTGAAAAGTCTTGGGATGACCTGAGGGTAGGGGTGAAAGGCCAATCAAACTCGGAAATAGCTCGTACTCCCCGAAATGCATTTAGGTGCAGCGTGCATATAGTTTTATAGAGGTAGAGCTACTGATTGGATGCGGGGGCTTCACCGCCTACCAATTCCTGACAAACTCCGAATGCTATAAAATGTTTATGTGCAGTGAGGGCATGGGTGCTAAGGTCCATGTCCGAGAGGGAAAGAACCCAGACCATCAGCTAAGGTCCCCAAATGTATGTTAAGTTGAAAAAACGCGGTTGGACTGCCCAGACAGCTAGGATGTTGGCTTGGAAGCAGCCATTCATTTAAAGAGTGCGTAACAGCTCACTAGTCGAGCGGTCCGGCATGGATAATAATCGGGCATAAACATACTACCGAAGCTATGGCATCGAAAGATGGGTAGGGGAGCATTGTAACAAAGTTGAAGGTGTACTGCGAGGTATGCTGGATTGGTTACAAAAGAAAATGTAGGCATAAGTAACGATAATGCGGGCGAGAAACCCGCACACCGAAAGACCAAGGTTTCCCCAGCCATGCTAATCAGCTGGGGGTCAGTCGGGACCTAACGCGAACCCGAAAGGGGTAGTGGATGGACAACAGATTAATATTTCTGTACCTGCTCACGTTAAAAGTGACGGAGGTATAAAGCTGGTGCGTGCTGACGGAATAGCACGTTGAACCTACCGTAAGGTAGGGATAGTACACTACGGCCACGGCCACGGTGATAATCCAGTGGAGTACCTTCCAAGAAAAGCGAGTGAAGCAGCCCGTACCGTAAACCGACACAGGTAGTTGGGATGAGAATTCTAAGGTGCTCGAGAGATTCATGGCTAAGGAACTAGGCAAAATCGACCCGTAACTTCGGGAGAAGGGTCGCCCCACTCCGGTGGGGCCGCAGTGAAGAGGTCCAGGCGACTGTTTATCAAAAACACAGGGCTCTGCTAAATCGAAAGATGATGTATAGGGCCTGACACCTGCCCGGTGCCGGAAGGTTAAGAGGAGATGTTAGCTTCGGCAAAGCATTGAATTGAAGCCCCGGTAAACGGCGGCCGTAACTATAACGGTCCTAAGGTAGCGAAATTCCTTGTCGGGTAAGTTCCGACCTGCACGAATGGTGCAACGATCTGGACACTGTCTCGGCCATGAGCTCGGTGAAATTGTAGTATCGGTGAAGATGCCGATTACCCGCTATGGGACGAAAAGACCCCGTGAACCTTTACTATAGCTTAGTATTGACTTTGGACAAGTGATGTGTAGGATAGGTGGGAGACTTTGAAGCTGCGTCGCCAGGCGTGGTGGAGTCATTGTTGAAATACCACCCTTTACTTGTTTGAAGCCTAACTTCCATTGGAAGGACAGTGCTTGGTGGGTAGTTTGACTGGGGTGGTCGCCTCCAAAAGAGTAACGGAGGCTTCTAAAGGTTCCCTCAACACGGTTGGCAATCGTGTGTAGCGTGCAATGGCATAAGGGAGCTTGACTGAGAGACATACAGGTCGATCAGGTACGAAAGTAGAGCATAGTGATCCGGTGGTTCCGCATGGAAGGGCCATCGCTCAAAGGATAAAAGGTACTCCGGGGATAACAGGCTGATCTCCCCCAAGAGCTCACATCGACGGGGGGGTTTGGCACCTCGATGTCGGCTCGTCACATCCTGGGGCTGGAGAAGGTCCCAAGGGTTGGGCTGTTCGCCCATTAAAGTGGCACGCGAGCTGGGTTCAGAACGTCGTGAGACAGTTCGGTCTCTATCTATAGTGGGCGCTAGAAATTTGAGTGGATTTGACCCTAGTACGAGAGGACCGGGTTGAACTGACCGCTGGTGTACCAGTTGTTCCGCCAGGAGCACTGCTGGGTAGCTATGTCGGGAAGGGATAAGCGCTGAAAGCATATAAGCGCGAAACCCACCACAAGATGAGATTTCTTTAAAGGGCCGTGGGAGACGACCACGTTGATAGGCTACAGGTGTAAAGGCAGTAATGTCATAGCCGAGTAGTACTAATAACCCGTAAGCTTATGTACAATCGTCCTCCCCACTTCTTGTAAGTGGGGGGTGACACTCTTTACTTTTCAAAGTGAACTATCACTTCTTGATATTCCTTATTATTGCCCAGTATGTTAACTTATTAGCCCCACCTGTCCTCCCCAAAAGGGAGGGATTAAAAATAGGTAGCGCTATCTTCTCAAAGAGAAGATAGAAAGGGGAAAGATTTAAGGTGGTTATAGCGACGGGGCTCACCTCTTACCATTCCGAACAGAGTAGTTAAGCCCGTTTGCGCCGATGGTACTGCATCTCGTGGGAGAGTAGGTCGCCGCCTTGTTTTAAAATCCTCATCATTCAATTGATGGGGATTTTTTTTTGCGCTATACCCAACTACATTACAGAACACCATGCTTCAAAATCTGCCCAAAACGAGCTGAAATCGACCAGAATTGACTAAAATCAGCGTAATAAAATCAATGGATTTGGCTCTTTCTCTTCCTTTCGGTTATAAGTTGCATCAAAGCGTGGGTCTGCCACATAAGGCATGCGCTCTAATTTTATCACCTCTACAGTTAGAAAATCAAATTCTTCAACTACTCTTCCCGTGATTCTATAAATTCCTTTTCCCTGAAATGGATATTTTTTTGCCACAGGGGGAAAATGTACAGTATCCAGCCATTTTCCTTCCTGGTCCAGAAACGTACCAAAGAACATGCGATCACCTTTTGATGTACGTGTATTTTTAGCGGTTACCAAATAACCATAGATAACCACAATTTCATTTAAATATTGATAAAGTTGACTATTGACTAACTGCGTTTCTGGTAGACTTTCTAATAAAATAAATGGATCGTAAAGTGGAAAGCCTAAAAGTTCCAATTGGTCAAAAGCATTTTCTAGCTTTGTGATTTCAAACTTAGGTAGCGTAAAATCTTTCATCAATACCCTAAAAAATGACTGCTGAGCTTCATTTTCAGGAATAGTATTTTCCTTATAGTAAGCTTCCCATAATAAAGTGCGCTTGTCTTTCCCTAAACTTCTAAAAGCGTTGATACGAATTAATATATCAAGTTGCTCAATACTTAACGGAACTCGTTCTATAAAATCATTTAACGAAAGGAAAAAACCGTGAACTCGAGCATTGATTATTTTAATTATAGATTTTTTTTCGAGGCCCTCCAGATGTTGAAAGCCTAAATAGATCGTTTTGCTTTGTATTGTAGTTTGTATATCGCTCTGATTTATACATGGGGGTTGTATCGTTGCGCCTTCCATTTTGGCTTCATGCACATAAGTTTCTACATTGTAAAAACCACCACCGTTATTGATAGTGGCTACCATATACTCAAGTGGAAAGTAACATTTAAGATATAAACTCTGGTAACTCTCTACCGCATATGAAGCGGAGTGACCTTTCGCGAAAGCGTAACCCGCAAAGCTTTCTATCTGCCGCCACACGTCCTCAATCGTTTCCTCAGTCTCTCCTTTTGCACGACAGTTATTTTTGAATTTTTCTTTAACCAATTGAAATTCTTCACGTGATCTAAATTTACCACTCATACCGCGGCGCAGCACATCTGCTTCTCCCAGGTCTAAATTTGCAAAATGATGGGCTACTTTAATAACATCTTCCTGATATACCATAATGCCATAGGTGTCTGGCATAATATCCCAAAGTATGGGATGCGCTTCTTTACGTCGCTCTACACTTTTATGACGCAAAATATATTCTCTCATCATTCCGCTTTTTGCTACTCCGGGGCGTATAATGGAGCTGGCAGCAACTAAAGTGAGATAATCATTAACGCCCAGCTTTCGCAACAGCATACGCATAGCGGGAGATTCTACATAAAAACAGCCGATGCATTCTGCGCGGGCGATCATCGCATTGATTTTGGGATTTTCAAAAAGTGGTTTTGCATTATGAATATCCAGTAATTTAGCTTCTGGATTATTTTCTTTAATGATTGCGATCGCATCTTTTATTTTTCCTAAACCGCGCTGGCCCAGAATATCAAATTTGAATAATCCTACATCTTCTGCAATGTGCATGTCAAATTGTACGGTGGGGAAATCTTTAGGCGGTAAATGTGTAGCTGAAAAATAATGAATGGGTCTATCTGAAATTAATATTCCGCCGGCGTGAATGCTTAAATAATTAGGCCTGTCTTTAAAAAGCAATGCATATTTAAGCACAAGTTTTGAAAGATTGTCAAGTTCTGAAAATACATATTTACCCTCGCTCAGTTTGTCTATCTCATGTTTAGGAAGACCAAAAACCTTCGCCAGTTCGCGTACCGCACCGCTATGTTTAAACGTCACATAAGATCCCAACAAGGCAGCTTGCCCGTTTTTTCCAAAAGTTTCAAAAATAAATCGGGTAATATCTTCACGATCCCAGGTAGAAAAATCAATGTCAAAATCTGGTGGATTTGCCCTAAATTCGTTCATAAACCGCTCAAAATAGAGATCGAGTTCTATAGGGTCTACATCTGTAATGCGCAGCAAATAAGCTACAATACTGTTTGCACCACTGCCGCGACCTACATAAAAGTAGCCCTGACTGCGGGCATATTCTATAATTTTCCAGTTAATGATAAAGAAAGAAACAAAATTCTGACTCTTGATGAGTTTAAGTTCTTTAGCCAGACGTTGCTCAATTTGTGAGGTGATCTCGTCGTAGCGTTCGGGAAGACCTTTTTGACAAAGATCAACCAGCTTTTGATAATCCAGATCTTCTGTGCCGTAAACGGTTTTAAGATTTTGAGGCTTTCGGTCTTTTGAAAAATCGAACGAAATACTACAAAAATCGAGTAAATTGAGGGTGTTTTCCAGAATATGTGGAAACTCAGAAAATGCTTCTTCTAATTGAGTTATAGAAAGCATTTGCTCCTCAAAACCTGCCTGCTCTTCTTTTGGCAATTTACTAAGCAACATATTATTATCAATAGCCCGTAATAGCCTATGAATATTATGATCTCTTTTGCCGTTGAAACTCACAGTGTGTAAAACCACGAGTTTGTCACGATAACCGCTGTAGCGCGAAAAAGGAAGTTTTCTTAAATCTTTTAGTCCGATACCTATAAATTCGTTTTCCGAAAATTTGGTTTTATCAAGTTCAAGAACCTTTTCAAAAGAATAAATAACTACTGCATTTTTAAAAACGGGAGCATGATCAGGAAAGGATTTTTTATTGTGTAAATGCTGTGAGAGAAAATTATTGATTTCCAGAAAACCCTCATTATTTCGCGCTAGCGTGACATAGCATTGCTGTATTCCGTTTCTAAAATCTACTCCTAAAACCGGATTTATGCCTAATTCTTTCGCTTTTCGCACAAAAGTGAGACAGGCTGAAGTATTATTAATATCTGTAAGCGCTAGTTTTTGAATACCATTTTTTATAGCAAGCTCAAGCAGCTGCGTTTCAGAAAGGGTACCGTAGCGTAAGCTGAAATATGAATGACAATTGATATACATTTCCCTATCCCTACCCTCTCCCAGAGGGAGAGGGGATTAGTTTTATTGATGTCTGTGTGCTAAAACTATAGGCGGCTGGCCGTTAAATGGATTTCCCTGATCGCCAATTGTGCGTGCGCCTTCACCCATTGTGCCTGCTCGCATAATGCTGCGATCGCCGTAGCGGCAGCGTATATTGTCCATCGCTTTGTACAGGTTTACCGTGCGGTTTGTGTTTTCAAAAAGATCAATTTGATAATGACCTTCTGTGAGTCCGCTGTAGCGCACGCCCACAAGACGAATTAATAATCTACGATTGTAAAGTTTTTCAAAAAGCTCCATCACTTTAGGAATCAGGTTATGATCTGCAGAAGTATACGGAATCTTTAATTGCTTAGAATAGGTCTGAAAATCTGAATAGCGCACTTTCACCGTAATGCAGGAAGTAAGTTTATTACCCCGCCGCAGTTGAAAAGCTAAGTTTTCTGCCATCGCATTGATAGTGGTTTTTAATTTCTGAATATCTGTTGTATCCTGTCCATATGTACGCTCGCTTGAGATAGATTTACGCTCGTGATATTCTATTATAGGCGATTGATCAATACCGTTCGCCCGCTCCCAGATAACGCGGCCATTTTTGCCAAAAACAGACATCATCATCTCGACTGGCATTTGCTGTACAACGCTTACTTTTTTTACTCCCAGATTGCAAAATGTGCGAAAGGTTTTCTCGCCCACCATGGGGATTTTTTTAATGGAAAGCGGAGCCAGAAATACCTTTTCATACCCTTCATCTACTTTATATTGATTGTTGGGTTTGGCCTCGTTTGTAGCAACTTTTGATACGGTTTTATTAATCGAAAGTCCAAAAGAAATAGGCAAACCGGTTTGATTAATTACCTTTCGGCGTAATTCTGAAGCAAATTTATAGCACCCAAAAAAGCGATCCATGCCGGTTAGATCTGCATAAAACTCATCTACACTTGATTTCTCAAGCACAGGAACTTCCTGCTGCAGGATTTCGGTTACCATTTTTGAAAACTTGGTATATGTACTTGCGTTACCGCGAATGTAAACTGCCTGTGGACAAAGTTGACGTGCCATTTTCATAGGCATTCCTGAATGCACACCAAATTTTCTACACTCATAACTAGCCGCGCTTACCACTCCGCGATCACCCGTACCGCCCACAATTACCGGTTTATTATTAAGGGTACTATCAGCTATTCTTTCGCAGGATACAAAAAAAGTATCAAGATCAAGATGTAAAATATGTCTATTCATATAATTTGGAATTATTACAAAATTATGGAAATATTCCTAATTATAGAGATGAGCAATTGATTTTAAAAAGTTAAAAATATAAGCAGTTGAACTTTTCAATAATTTTAAGGAAAGACTTTTTAAATAAAGTGGCAGCAGCTAAGAATAAATAAAAATAAAGGAATTAAATTTTTTTACTATCAGGATCTTTTTGGTTTGAAAACAAGGAAAGAATCTCTATGGTATTTTCGTTTATTCTGTAATAAAGATTATTGTGTTTTTCTACAACAGCTTTATGGATTTCTTTTTTTTCAAAGGAAGAAGGAAAGATATTAGGATTTCTAGAAATTAATTCGATCGTGTGATCCAATTTTACTACAAAATTTTTTAGTTCTCGATCTGTCCAGTTTTGTTCTAAATATTCAATAGTTTCTTTTAATTCAGAAAGTGCATGGTTTGTCCACAAGACTTTATAACCACTTTTCATAAATTTTCTTAGCATTAGAATGAGAAGTCAGTTTTCCATCATTGGCATCTTGAATTCCTTTTTCTATCGAATTTTTTTCAGAAGTAGAAATTTCATTATACCAATCCTTTTTTTCTTGCTGTCTCAATTCCATTAATTGATCAATTAAGGACTCATCACTCAGAGTAGAAAGCCATTGTATTAATTCAATTTTTTTGTCTTGCAGATTTATATCCATATCCTAAATTTACAATTTTTCTTCTGTTCTTATTATTTGTAAACAAAAATCCTATCCTACCAATACCTGATTATATACATCCTGAATCAATTCTCGGTTGTATTTACGTTCAAGTCGGCGGAGGGTAAAATGAGCAGTTGCCATTTTTTGAAAATGTGTAATGAAGATCACATTTATAGAAGCACCTGCCGCAGCACCTATAACTGGTACCGCCTGCGCTACAAATTTTTCGCTTACTTGCACTGTATAACGGGCAGCTACCTGATTGATCAATCTGGCAATAGGCGCTGCGGTTTGGGAAGCCAAAGCTTCAATGAGTTTTGTGGTTCCGTTTTCTGCAAGGTATGTTCCTGCCTGGTTCATTGCAGTTTGTAAAGCGGCTCGGGTAGCATAATAGCTGGTGTCTAATTCGTCGTCATCTTTAGAAGTTCCGCCCAGAGCGAAAACCTGTAAACACGAGAGCTGTGTCTCGATATCATGAACATCTTCACCCTGACTGCGAGCGATATCCATAATAGAGCGCATCATAAATTTTGTAGAAAGAATAAGATCTGTTGTAAAACCTGCTGCGCCAAAAAAACCACCTGCAGCGCCAGATATTCCCGTAACCATTTTATAGGTGATATTAGACGATTTTGTGCCTGTTTTACCCGATTTCATAGTCTGCAGATTAGCTTTTACAGCCAGTTGCAATGCTTTCTGAATACCCAAATGTATTTTGTCTTGATATTTTTCAGGGATAAGCATCATACCGGCATCAATAGGAGTACCTATTGTATTAAACGCTTTCATAAGAAAGGAAACCTGATCAAGATCTTGTTTTGATTTTTTGATCAATATTTCGTCTTCCGGAGCGATTTTTTGTATTTGTGGGAGGTTTTTATTCATGTTAAATTAAACGTTCTATAGATGCAGGTATTTTTGGTTAAAGCTAATAATAAGAAATATTTAGCATTTATAATCTGATTAGTCTCATAGTTCTAAAGCCTCTTCAGATTTGTGCAATGTTTCTTTAAATAATTGCTCATTTAGGTCAGTTTTCCAAAAGGGAATCATCTCTTTTAATTTACTTTTTCCTTCTTCAGAATTGATAATTTCAGGGAAAGCTTTTTCTAATACGTCGAGCATTATTTTGACTGCAGTCGAAGCACCGGGCGATGCGCCCATGAGACAGGTGATGCTTCCGTCTTTACTACTTACAACCTGAGTGCCAAATTCTAGTTTTCCGCCTTCATATTCATCACGTTTTATGGTTTGCACGCGTTGCCCCGCGACCAGAATTTCCCAATCTTCACTTTTAGCATCTTTCACAAAAGTGCGTAGTGCTTCCATTCTGTCTTCAAAAGACATCGCGACTTGCTGAATTAAATATTTGGTTAGTGGTAAATTATGCCAAAATGCGCCCAGCATCGAGGGAATATTATCAAATTTAATCGATTTGAAAAGATCGAGTTTTGATCCTTCTTTTAAAAACTTCGGACTAAAACCTGCGAAAGGGCCAAAAAGTAATTCCCTCTTTCCATTTATATAGCGCGTATCAAGATGAGGAACCGACATAGGCGGATCGCCCAGACCGGCTTTGCTATAAACTTTTGCATGATGCTCATTTATGATATCTTCATTTTTACAAACCAGCCATTCACCACTTACCGGGAAACCACCGTAACCATCTTTTTCATCAATTTCTACTTTTTGCAGCAACAGCAAACTACCGCCGCCTGCGCCTATAAAAACGTGTTGAGCATCAAAATGCTGATGCTCGCCTGTCTTTGTATTTTTTGCTTCTACGCACCATTCTATATCTGGATCAGGATCAATGTCAAGCACTTCTTCATTGCAATGAACAGGTGTATTGTATTCGGTTTTTAGAATGTTAAAAAGTTCGCGCGTCAGGTTACCAAAATTCACTTCTGTACCGCGGTCTATACGAGAAGCTGCCATGATCTCGTCTGCCTCGCGCTCATGCATCATAAGCGGAAACCATTTTTTCATCATCTCAATATCCCGGGTAAACTCAATAGAATCAAACATAAAATGTTCTTTCATTGTGTGGTATCGTTTCTCAAGATATTCGGCATTATCTTCACCGGTCACCCAGCTGTGATGTGGGATGGAAGTTATAAAAGAATGTGGATCTGAAATCAGGTTTTTTTGTACTAAAAATGACCAAAACTGCTTAGAAATCTCAAACTGCGTACAGATTTCTATCGCCTTTTTTATATTGATACTTCCGTCTTCCTCTTCCGGAGTGTAGTTGAGTTCGCATAAAGCAGAATGTCCGGTTCCTGCATTATTCCACGCGGCAGAACTTTCCTGAGCTACTTCTTCCAGACGTTCAAGAATTAGAATGTTAAGATCAGGCTTTAATATTTTAGCAAGTAAAGCAAGTGTTGCACTCATGATCCCGGCGCCCACGCAGATTAGATCATATTCTTTATTGACTATTATTTTACGCATAACAAAGCTTTTATGAAAGATAAGCATTCATTTTGCGATGAGCTTGTATGGCCTTTTGGTTTAAATATTTATTAACGAAGAGTAGAGGATAATAGCTAGAATTTCAAAAAGGTTTAATCGAAAAATTAGGTGAGCAGGAGGAAATAATAATTGCTAGAAGTAAATCTCTACATTTAAGACAACCAGATCTTCATCTCTTCAAAAAGCTCTGTGTTTGCGGAAGTCATCCCGTTAAATTCTGAAACTACATATAAATCTGTCTCTTCATTTTCTGTATTAAGCCTAACGCGGATGGGAGCAAATGATAAGTTGCCTTTTACTTGTAATCTGCTAAAGGTATTGTCGTAACCGTGATAAAGCTGAGTGATGTCTCGTTTATTGATCTCAAACTCACTGTGATCTTTGGTAAACATATCATAACCTTTAAACCTGAAACCGCTGGGGGTGAATGTAAGTGCGCCTTTGTATCTAAATGGTGGCGGCCCAAGCATAATATGAGACATAATCCAGTCTACCCAGTTACGGTGTTTAAAATCTTCTTTAAAAATCAAATATGTATTTTCAACTGTCATGCTACCTTTTATAGAAAACTATATTAAAGGTACTTCATTTTTGAAGTAATAGTAGAATGACAGCACAAATCTTGTTATACAACTATTCTACACGCTCATATGTAAGGCCGGGGCCGTCGCAGGCATTCCAGGTATTAGACATTTGAGGGTTAGAAAAATGAAGGTATTCCTTATTCTCTTGGGAAGAACAACTCCCTATTAGCTCATATCCGGTTTTATAAGAAAGGATTAAGTAATTACCATCAGATAAGGTTTGGGTTTTATAAGTTCCGGTAGCTTCTTTAATGCTACCATTTTGTTCTCTTGATTTAAGAAAAGTGCCATTAGTATAAAAAAGGTAGTATTCCTGCCAAAACATATCATCACCTGTAGCAGGAGGCACATTAGCAACAGAGCCTGACATTGATATAAGCTCCCACTTTTGTGTAGTCCCTGCTCTAAAATCTGCATCTGTGTCATCTTTAACAGAGCAGGAATATAGGGAAAGTGTGGAAAGTAAGACTAATATAAAGCTTCTCATGGTCAGGTTGATTTATTAATAGATGTAAAATCCCTGCAAAAGTTGCGTTTAAATATAGTTTTATAGCAAAAAATCGGTATAAAACCTTTAAAAATCGGCTTTTTAGCCCTCTTTTTTAGCTAAAATCTGGTAGTTAATTTTAAGAACTGGGCCAGACTTTTTATATATTTTCCCTGGAGGCTTATTTCTTTTAGCCGTGCTGTGATTAAATAATTTTCCCTGCTATTGACTAAAAACAGCGAACTGTCGCCCAGCTCAAATTTACGGCGTTCTGCATCTACAAGTGAAGAATAATCATTTACCAGGATATTCATTTTTTCGCTTTGAGCGCGATAAGAAACAATCTCATTTTCAAGACTTGTTAACTTATTCTGTATTTCCTGGTGAGCATTGATAAGTTCAAGTTGGTAATTTTTCAGTTTCACTTTTGCGAGTTGCAGATCGCCGCGTTCTTTGCGTAAAAACAAAGGCACATTCACATTAAAGCCAAATTTGTAATTATCTGTGTTTAAGCTGTTAAATTCTTCCGGCTGTTCTGTAAGAAAGTTATAGCTTAAATTGAGATCGGGAAGCAGTTTATTTGCGCGCAGGCGTTTCTCTACTTGCATTATCTCGACATCATATTGTAAAGAACGTATTTTGGGATTTTCTGTGATTAACTGTTCTGCAAGAAATTGATCATCAAACCAAAGATCGTCAACTTCATCGGGAAGATCTTCGTTAGGGCGTACTTGTTGCGTAATCTCTAAAGGGATATTGTCTTCTGCCCATAGATAATTAGAGAGTTTAAGAGAGGCTTTAAGATAATCAAGACGTGCCTGCTCTAATTGCAAAGTGCGATTTTGTTTATTTATACCGGCTTCAAGCGTATCTACCGCAGGTTTATCGCCAGCCTTAAATTGACTTTTAACTGAGCGTAGCGTGAATTCTGAATTAGCCACAAAATTTTGATATAATTGCAGTTCCTGATAGGCGGCAAACCACTCAAAATAAGTGGCTGAAGCGTTGTAAAGCACTTCTGCTGCTTGTAAATCACGCTTTAACTGTGTTTGTTCTCTATAGATTTTTGCTTGTCTCAGGGTTGCCATGCGCTCACTCATAAAGATGCCGTTAGTAACATCAAGAGTCACACCGGCAGAGTAGAGACCGTTCTCAGGCACTATATTTTCAGGGTTTAGATAATATCCTGAATTCTTTTCATATTTCGCGTTAAGCTCAAGACCGTAATACGTGGGAATCTTAAATGCAGCACCAAACAGGTTGTAATATTCTGTTGATTTATAGTTTTTCTCTGAAAGATTTGCTTCTACTTTTGGGTCAAAGCTTCCACGGGCTTTCATAAGTTTAAAACTACCTTCATCAACAACTAATTCTGCCTGTTTAACCAGCGGGTGGTATTTTTTAACAATAGACAGGTACTCTTTAAAATCGAGCTGAAGAGTGTCTGTTTTTTGAGCTACTACTAATTGCACCAGAAGTAGCGCCGTAAATAGAATTATTCTTCTCATTTACCTGCTGCTTTAGTGTTTTGTGCATTTTGAGGTGTGTAATAATTGGGCGGAAACCCATTAAGCTGTCGCCAAAGTTCATACCAGATAGGCACATCTTCAAGCAGTGCCAGGGTAGTGGCGCCAGACCCAATCTTAATTTCTTGTGGCCAGGGATATTCTTCTTCATCGGGAGCTAGCAAGACACGATACTTGCCATTTGTACTGATAAAATTTTCAATCGCGACGATTCTGGCGCCATACGTTCCAAAAGAGCTATTGGGCCACCCACTAAAAACAATAGCCGGCCAGCCTTCAAAACGCACGCGTACTTTTTCACCTCTGTGTAACAAAGGCATATCAATAGGGTCGACATAGGTTTCTACTGCTATATCATACTCTGATGGCATAATACCCACAAGTGGCTCACCTTCTTTAAAACTTTCGCCCACTCCGCCTTTAATTGCTTTATTAATATAACCAGATTGCGGTGCGCGTATGTAATACATGCCACGACGCATATCATAGTTTGTATAAGCTGTTTCCAGTTTGCTAATATCTGCCTGGGTTTGATAAAAAGAAGTTTCAGCAGTAGATCTATCGCTCTGGGCTTTTGATATTTTTTCACCATATTCAGCGTCTAATCTGTTAAGCTCGATCTCTGCATTGATAATCTCATTTCTGGCAGCAAGCAGTTTATTTTCCTGAGCGATCTTTTTTGCCTGGGCTTCCTGTAGCTTTAAGCGATAATTCTCAAGGTCTGTCATTGATTTTAGACCTTCATCATTTAAGGTCTTGTTTCTATTGAACTGTATTTCTGCTATCTCCAGATTTGTCTTTGCGGCTTGCAGGTCTATACTGTCACTTTTAAATTTAAGTCTGCTTTGTTGCAGCTTATTCTGTGCCTGGTCTATTTTAAGCCGTTTCTCCTGCTGTAAGGAGCCTATCTGATTTCCTAAAAATTGTATTTTTTGCTCATAAGATTGCTGCGAACTTTCTTTTACGCGTATCTGGTCACCGGTGCGATCTACCAGTTGAGGATCAAAATATTCATTCTTTATTTCAGAAATGTGCAGAATAGTGTCTCCTTTTTTTACAAAATCTCCTTCGCTTATATACCACTGCTCAATACGGCCGGGTATAGGCGATTGTATCGTCTGCGGTCTTTGATCTGGTGTGAGCGTGGTGACATAGCCCTGTCCTGCAACCGTTTGCGTCCATGGCAGGAAAAGAATAATAATTAATATGATCCCAAAAGCAACGAGAAACCTATTAAAATATTTCTGGTTACGCTCAGCAAATACCTTTTTACCAGACTTGTAGTGCATCAGGTCTACACGCTCTTTTATCCTGTTTTTAGTGATATTCAGCATGGCTTATGAGTTAGGTATGATTTTTCCGTTATTGAGGTTGATTATCTTATCGCAATAGTTTTCCCATCGCTTACCTCTGCTGGTGACAATGATTGACCAGGTATTTTCTTTGCTAAAGAGGAAATTCATGATGCGGTCTTCTTCAACAGGATCAAGCTGATCAAGCGGATCGTTAAGAATAAGCAGGTTAGGTTTTCTTACTACAGCTCGTGCAAGTATGATCTTTTTAGAAATAGAATAAGGCATTTGTATACCTTCAGGATAAATCATTGTATTAAGCCCTTTAGGCTGTTGTTTTACAAAAGATAACAGGCCTGTTTTCTCTAGCGCCCAGTGAATATTCTGCTTAGGCACATTTATATCGCCCATGGTAATATTATCTAAAATGGTTCCTTCAAAAGGAGATTCTTCTGTCGTAGATTGACCAAATAAAGAACGATAATGGTTCAATTTTAAGCTTTTCAGCGAAATGTCATTTACGTAAATTTCTCCCAGGCTAGGCTCTAAAAGTCCTGCTATAATCTTTAATAAAGTAGATTTACCCGCACCGTTAGGCCCTTTAAGCAGTATTTTATCGCCGGGATTTATGGTAAAGGTTATATTCTTTAATATGCGTTTATCTTCATAACCTTTAAATCTGATATCATCAAGCTCAATAATTAAAGGTTCACCTACTTTAAAAGGTTCTTCTCCTGTTTGACTTTCAAGTTCTTTGTCTACCACTTGTCCCATTTTGTCAAGAGAAGTGAGGATGTCGTAAAAAGATTCTATGCCCGAAATAATTTTTTCAAAAGAGCCAATTATCAAAAGAATGATGATCTCTGCAGCCACAAACTGACCTATGTTCATCTGCTGATTGAGCACCAATATACCGCCAATGGCAAGCAGGCCGGCAGTAACTAAAACCTTAAAAATCACAAGTTGAATAAACTGAAATTTTAATACCTGGAAGTGGCTTTCACGTGCATCTAGATAATCACTAAGTATAGCATCATTCTTATCAATCGCTATACTTGTATATCCAGACATTTTAAAACTCATAAGTGATCTTGCCACTTCTTGTATCCAGTGTGCAACACGGTATTTATGTTTAGACTCTTTAATGCTAGAATCAAGCCCGCGTTTACCGGTTATTTTAAAGCCAATGTAAATAAGCACCACCAGTAAAATGCCATATATGATAAAAAACGGATGATACAATGAAAGGAGAATAAGTCCAAAAATCACTTGTACCAGTGCTGCCGGAAAATCGATAACTACTTTAGATAAACCCTTCTGCAGAGAGAGAACATCAAAAAAGCGATTAGCAAGTTCTGGTGGATAATAATTGCGCAGCTGGTCCATTTTAATCTTGGGGAAGCGATAAATAAACTCAAAAGATGATAAGGTAAAGAGCTTTTGCTGTACGTTCTCAAGAATGCGTATTTGCATATATTGAAGAATCCCTACAAAGGCAACTCCCATAGTTACCAGGATTACAAGTACAAACCACGAAGTAGATATTCTGGCTCCCTGCATTAAATTTACAATAGCCTGAATCCCTAGCGGTACAGACAAGCTAACGAGTCCGCCAAAAATGGCATAGTACAGAATTTGCAGGAAATCTTTTCGCTCCAGCTTTAATAAACCTATAAATCTTTGTACAGGATTAATTGGGGTTTTATTATTCATGATCAGCTTTTAATAGATTTGCAATCATATTTTTATAAAAAACAGTAGGTGCGATGCCGTCCTTACAATCAGTAATCGTGGGGAAGTGTTTACTCACAAAATGCTGGTTTAATGAGCCGTTAATAATCGTGGTAGCCAGACTGTATGGAAATTTATAAGCGCTGTCAACTGCTTTTATCATCTCGCTTACCCTTTCTGCAAGTCTTTTAAAAGCCATAAAATAGCCCTGATCATTATCTTCATCTACCTTTTTTGTTAAGTAAGATTTTGACGACTCATTGATAATAATATTGTTTAAGGCCACCTCATCAATATGTTTAAAACGTATGTCTTCTTTTACCGGGAGAGCAAGTACTTCTATGGCTTTGTTGAGTTTATTTCTTCCGTCTTTTATACTATTAGTTGCCAGCAAAAGCTGAAATTCTTTCCATCCCCAAAACCAGGAAGTGATGTAAACCAGAAAATTATGTTTGTTTTCAAAATAACGATATATCGAACTCTCATTTGATTTAATGACTCCACCCAGTTTTCTAAAGGTAAAGTCTTCAAACCCTATTTCATCAATAAGTATGATACCATTTCGTATAATTTTTTTACCTAATTCACTAGATTCCGGGTCTTTGAGATAAAGATTCTCGTTGACTGAAACCCGCAAATTCTTTAATAATTCATCCATCTGGGTGTATTTTGTGCAATTATAATAGTAATACTATTAATTTGGAAAGTAAAATGAATATTTAACTTTTAATTGGGCTATACCAAAATTTCGAAATATTGCTAACAAGCTTATTTTAAGTGGAATTTTGGGTGAAGAGAGTGCATTAAAACCCAGGTTTGAATAATAAAAACCGAGTATTTATGGTTAAAAATCACCCTTTTGAAGCATATTTTCGGCTATTTTTTTAACCAGTGTAGCTGTGTTTTCAAAAGCGTCCTGTTTGTTTTTTGCGATTTGTACGACAGAAGAAAGATTTTCAACGCCCAATTTCTTGAGGTCGCTTCGCCAAAAAAGTTATTGTTACAAGAGTGGTTGTTCTTTATTTTTCAGATGTGGTTTTTGATACCATCTGCTTAAAATCACGTATAGTACTCCACAACTTATCCAAGCCGGGATAATTAAAAATGATAGAAAAACATCAAACTGTATAGATACGAAGTAAAATATCCCGAAGCTTATAGCCCAAGCTCCAAAAACCGCCCAATTAAATTTTATTCCACTTTTTTCTGCATAAAAGGGTTCAATACCTGCTTTTATACCGAAGAAATATTCAAAGACTATAATCGCTCCTATAGGTGCTAATATAAAGCCATAAAGTGCTACAAAACCCAATAATTGCATTGCAAAAGCAGGAAATAATCCTGCAATTGTAGCTACACCCCCGGCAAGAATTGTTACCCAAAAGGTTGATGTTTTAGGCATTATTGCCTGAAAAGCGAGACCTGCTCGATA
This sequence comes from Leeuwenhoekiella sp. A16, assembly GCF_047946675.1. GTDB lineage: Bacteria > Bacteroidota > Bacteroidia > Flavobacteriales > Flavobacteriaceae > Leeuwenhoekiella. The sequence goes on along the minus strand of NZ_CP172313.1, from coordinate 963,138 downwards.
GATTGTAGGGTTAGCAGTTGTCCAGCCAGCAAGAATAACTGCTATAATACCAAAAACCCCTATGGCATTATAAGCTAGTGGTCCAGGGGCAACGGTGGGAGCTTCACCATTAGCTAACATTATTTGAGCTTCAGGTGATTTTATATAAACGGCATAAAGTAGGGCGGCAGCTATCCAGGCAATGTAATGCCCAATATAAATGCCGCCAGCTGTGGTCCAACCTGCGCTTGCTTTTTTAGCAAACCGAAAAACAGAAAGATCTGACATCCCTATATGCATAGCGGCATTTGCAAACCATGACCACAGCAATACATGCCAGAACGTATATTTTATCTGGCCGGGAAGTGGGTCACTTCCTTCTCCCCAGATATTCCAGAAATCTGAGAAACTTTTAATATCTAATTGTATTAATGCAACAATACCGCAGGCAATAAAGGCCAGAACAATTACAGGCGACATATAATTTGCGGCTTTGGCGACTGTATTATAACCTTTTGCTGCGATTAATGAGATAACAGCTCCTAATGCTAAAACTATAATGACCCAAGTTATTCCGTTGGGAGTAGTGTCAGTTAATTTAGGCATTTCCATATCAAAAGGAATTCCCACTGCCGTTGCTGAGACTGTAATCATCGCTCCTGCGAGAAAACAAAATAGCAATCCGTTTGTAAGATTATAGGCCGTTACCAGGCGTATACCACAAATTTTTTCTAAATGAAAGTAAAGTGTGTATCTGAATTTTGTACCAATCTCTGCAGTAAGGAATCTCCAACTTAACACGGCCATTAAATTTCCCAGGAGAAGTCCCACAATAAGATCAAAAGCACTTACGCCGGTAGTTAAGAACAAAGGTCCAATTACAAATTCTGTACCTGCCGCATGTTCACCTGCGTACATCCCTAAAAAGGATTTCCAGCCTTGCAGCCTGGATTGAGGTACACGCTCACGCTCATATTCACCCCCAGCGATTTCTTCAATAGTTTCTTCTTCCTGGGTGTAAATAGACATTTAGGCCTTTTTATATTAAATGCATAGGTAAATCTTCGACCTTTTTGCAAACCAACTGATCCATAACCTGATTACTCTGAACCTTTAGCATGTCTATAGTGTGATTACCTCCTTTATCGCCCAGAGCACCTGCCCCGTACATAAAAGATCTGCCCATAAATGTAAACTTGGCTCCGCACGCCATTGCGCGTGCAATATCAGGTCCTGATCGCAAACCACTATCCATCATTATTTCGATCTGATCGCTATATTTTGCTGTAATTTCTCTTAAAGAATGTATAGTAGACTGGGCTGCATCAAGTTGACGGCCGCCATGGTTTGAAACTATGATCCCATCAAATCCCATACGTATTGCAGCTTCTGTATCCTGTGGAGAAGCTACTCCTTTTAAGACGAGCTTTCCCTTCCACTTATCTCGTATAGGTTTAATTTTTTCTTCATTTAATTTTCCCGAGAAAGTTTTATCCATAAAAGCTCCCAGTTGTTTTAGATTTAAACCTTCAGGCGTATAAGGTTTTAAGTTTTCAAAAGTGGGCTGGCCATATTTTAAAGTATTATAGGCCCAGGTAGGTTTTCCTAATATTTGAAGTATATTTTTTACAGACATTTTAGGCGGGAGTGCAAGGCCATTGCGAAAATCTCTTGGGCGATAACCAAAAGTAGGTACATCGCATAATAAAACGAGAACGGGGCAACCGGCAGCTTCTGCGCGATCTAATAAATCATTACGTATTGCGTCATCTATAGGATTATAAAGCTGAAACCATGCATTACCCTGTGTAAGTTCGCTGGCGCGCTCAATATTCATTGTGGTAACAGTGCTGAGAATAAATGGAATATTATGTTTAAAAGCAGCTCTAGCTAAAATTTCAGGAGAATTGGGCCACATTAAGCCTTGAAGACCCACAGGAGCAATACCAAAAGGAGCGTCAAATTCCATCCCTAAAACCCTCGTTTTTATTGAGGTAGAACCATAATTATTTAGATAACGTGGTTGTAACTGTATATCACGTACTTCTGAAGTATTGCGTTTTATGCTTACATCTTCATTGCAACCTCCGTCTAAATATTCAAAAGCAAATCTTGGCATACGTTTTTTTGCTTTTGATCGTAAATCTTCAACAGATGGGTAAGCAGGGTCAAAAGTGGTAGACATATTTTTTATTTAGTGATAAATGGGATATGTTTTTTCAACGAATAATTTTTCTTTAGAAATTTTGAATTAAGTGGTGAATCTGATATGCAAATTGCCGCACCTAAAGCAGATCCCAATGACGAATCTGCCGTATACAGTTCTATATTTTTAAAATGCCGGGAAAGCAACTGAATGTAGATAGCGTTATCACTAAAACCACCATCAACAAAAAGATGGTCAATTTTCATCTCTCCCTTTGCTTTATTTATGGAATGAACTTCCAGATTTATCAACTCAATCATTAAATGATGATAAGCATATTCAAAAGATGTATATGGTAAAATAGTTTCTGATGGCATATCAGCAGTTTCTATAGATTCCCAATGAAAAATATTGTCAAATTCTTTCATTATTTTATGATAGATGTCATAAGCAAAGTTGACAGTCTTATGATAGTCTTTATGAACCCCATAATGCGTTGTTAGTTTCTCTATCTGTATTTTATATTCATTACCCAGAAAGACTCTGGATGATTTAACTGGTTTACCATTTATAAGCATATAATTAACACAACCACTTTCAGCATCTTTTTTGCTTAAAATTTTATCTATAAATGGATTAAGAGAAATACTCCATGTGCCTGTAGAAACCAAAATAAAAGGTGTTTTAACGCTGCGTAAATAAGGAAGCAATGCAGCTGAACTATCGTGAATACCCACGCCTATTTTTATACATTTCCCTTTGTAAGCCATATTTATACTCGTTTCAGTAGAAACAATAGGGGGCAAAATCTCATTTAATTGTTCAGAATAGACCCAACTGTGATAATCCTTTTTATTATAATCCCATAAAGCAGTATGACAACCAATGCTTGTGTATTCACTTAAAGGAATTCCGGTAAATACAAAGCTTAGATATTGAGGTAAGTGCAGAGAATACTTAATCTGTTTAAAAATATCAGGTTTGGCATATTTTAACCAGTATAAATGCATCCCAACATTAAGCATACCCAGATTAGATGAACCGGTACATTGATGAAACTCTAACTCAGGGCCATATTTTTCATAAAACGATTGCGTAATCGAAGCAGGCATCTGTTTTGTGTAATTATACATCGGCAAAATTACTTCTCTATTTTTATCGAGATGTACAAGGCTGGCTCCATACGATGAAAAATTAATAGCTTTAATGTTATATTTCTCCGTATTCAATATTCTGTCAAAAACTTTCTTTACCCAATGCCGCAGTGCAGGAAGGTTTTCGGTAGGATGCCCGTCTTCATCAACTATTTCATCTATCTTAATATACTCTCGATAAACCTCCTGAAAATTGGTGTCAAAAAGGAAAAATTTCTTATTGGTTTTACCTATATCAAAAATGGCTGTAACAGTTTTCTTCATTAAAATTGAAATTTATAATCCTGTAGCTATTGTGTGCATCCCCCGTTCAGTAATAAGATTTTTGCGAACGCTTAATTTACGATAAGCCTGAATAGGGTTTAAGACTCCACCGCTTTGTAAACGTGCTTCACGTATAAGAGGTCTTACATCTGTGCGATATGCAGCTTGTAAAATTTCCTGACAGGTAACGACATCGTTTTCATCCTGCGCTGTTTTTAGGCTAATTTGATCGATTATAAGAGCTTTTGCATAGGCTTCCTGAATAGCTTCTAAGGATTGAATTAAATCTTCTAAAGGATCTTTTATATTATGGCTTGCATCAATCATCCAGGAAAGTTCCGGATTGTTAGTATTGTTCTTCATGCCATAAACAAGTTCGTTAAAAATCAAGAATAACGCATATGGCTTTATACTTCCCACAGTAATATCGTCATCACCATATTTACTATCATTAAAATGAAAACCACCAAGTTTACCTTTAAGCATTAAAACAGACACTATTTGCTCAATATTAGTATTTGGCAAATGATGACCTAAATCTACTAAGGTATAAGCTCTCTCACCACAACCATTTGCAAGCATAAAAGAAGTACCCCAATCCTGAATTACGGTACTGTAAAAATTAGGCTCGTAGGGCTTGTATTCAATAAAAAGCTTCCAGTGGGCCGGCATATCTTCATAAATAGAAATAAGGCTATTCTGGGTATGTGCAAAGGCAGTCTGAAAATTGTTTTGTCCCGGAAATGAAGAGCCATCTGCTAACCAGACTGTGAGTTTGTTAGCTCCTAATTTCTTTCCTATTTCTATTACTTCTTTATTGTGAGCTATTGCTTGATCTCGAACCGATGAATTGGTATTGCTTAGTGAACCATATTTATAACTTTCCTTAACCTCTTTTTGATCCTGAAAAGTATTACTATTTACGGCATCAAACTTTATTTTATGCTCAGTAGCGAGTTCTTTTACCGCTTTGTAATCTTGTGGAACATCCCAAGGAATGTGTAATGAAACAGCTCCGGCCGTCTGAGTAAGACTATGAATTATGCCTACATCTTCTATTTTATGCTCTAAAGTCGCAGGTTCACCCGCAAATGAAAAACGACCAAAGCGCGTGCCGCCTGCACCTAAGGCCCAACTGGGTATAGCAACTTGAAAATTTGATAGTTTATTTATGACTTCTGCTACTGAAACACCCTGATTTGTCAAATCCTGAGATAAAAAATCATATTGATTTTTATGACGGGATAGTTCGCTTTTATTTAAATCGTTAAGATGTTGTTCTTGAATTCTCATAAATGGTATAATACTAAGGCATGAAAGAGACAGAGTCTATTACAAAGCACCTAGGTTTTATTAATGAGGTATACCTCTTATCTTACAAAAGCATTGGCCATACCACCATCTACATTTATAGTATTCCCGGTACTTTTATCTAATATGCCTACGAAAGCAAATACACCTTGGGCAATATCCTGCGGCAGAATTATCTCATTAAGCAAGTTGCGTTTAGCATAATGAGCAGGGAGATCTTTCACATCTATACCATAAGCTTTTGCACGCCCTTCTGCCCATGATCCTTCCCAGATTTTACTACCTACTATTACTCCATCAGGGTTTACTGTGTTAACTCTTATCTTATCTGGACCCAGTTCTGCAGCCAGTAAGCGAGTCATATGTTGTTGAGCAGCCTTAGCAGTTCCATATCCCACATTATTAGGGCCAGAAACTAATCCATTTTTACTTGCTATATTTATAATATCGCCACCAAAACCCTGTTTACGCATAATAGCAACACCTTCCTGAGCCATTAAAAACTGACCTTTTACCAACACATTTTGAAGTAAATCCCAATCTTTGATCGTAGTCTCTGCCAGAGGTTTTGAGATGGCAAGACCGGCAGAATGAATTATAATATCAACTCCACCAAAAGCTAAGCACGCTTGTTTATATGCTTTTGATATAGAATCTTCAACTGTAACATCACAAATGACACCAGTAACCTGATCTTTCTTATAGGTTTTAACTGCTTCATTTAATGCATCTTCGCTTACATCAGTTAGAATAACGTTGGCACCTTCGGCCACGAGTTTATCTGCTATTGCTTTACCAATGCCGCCTGCAGCTCCCGTTACAATTGCTACTTTTCGCGAAAGCGGCTGCTCTTTAGGCATACGCTGTAGTTTTGCTTCTTCAAGCAGCCAGTATTCAATATCAAAGGCTTCTTGCCGCGGTAAAGAAGTATAATTGGTTATAGCTTCAGAACCGCGCATAACATTAATGGCATTTATATAAAATTCGCTTGCCACACGTGTGGTTTGCTTATTTTTTGCAAAGCTGAACATTCCCACTCCGGGATATATAATAATGACAGGATTAGGATCCCGCATAGCGGGGCTATTAGGATGTTTACAGCTGTCATAGTATTCTCCATATTCCTGCCGATATGCCTTAAATAAAGGCTCTAATTTTGATAAAATTGTTTCAGTATTACTTAAGTCCTCATGTGGATTAAGGTCTAATATTAGTGGCTTGATCTTCGTTCTTAAAAAGTGATCAGGACACGAAGTGCCCATAGGAGCAAGTTTATAAAGGTCGTAACTATTTATAAACTCTAGAACAGTACTGCTATCTGTAAAATGACCAATCATGCGATTTTGAGAAGAAGCCAAACCCCTAAGCATGGGCATTAAAGATGCTGCTTGTTGAGCCCTTTGTTCAGCTGGCAAGCTTTTTAATTTTTGACCTCCAAAAACGCTACCGTTTTCTTTAATTTTCTTTTCTATGTACTCTGAGGCTTTTTCAATAACCTCAAGACTATTAATGTAGCACTCATAGGAAGTGTCTCCCCAAGTGAATAATCCATGGCTGCCTAATACAATACCACGTATACCGGGATTGTTCTTTAAACATTTTTCTAATTGGAGACCAAGGTCGAAACCTGGACGTTGCCAAGCGACCCAACCCATCGTGTCTCCCCAAATTTCCTTCGTAACGTTCTCGCTGTTTTCTGCGGCTGCTATAGCAATTAAAGCGTCCGGATGTAAATGGTCTATGTGTTTAAAAGGTAACAACCCATGTAAAGGAGTGTCAATAGAAGGTGCTTTGCTGTTGAGGTCGTAAATGCAATGGTTGAATAAACCTACCATTCGGTCTTCATCTGCTAAACCTTTATAGACATTTTTTAAATTTCTTAGACGATTGGTGTAGAGTCCTGCGATGCCTTGCCTAGTCAAAGTTCCTATATCTCCTCCAGATCCTTTTACCCACATTACTTCAACCTCTTCATTTGTTAATGGATCTTCTTCTATGGTTTTACAGCTGGTATTACCACCACCATAATTTGTTATTCTTAAATCTGATCCTAAAAGATTAGAGCGGTAAAGAAAAAGTGCGATTTGATCATCGCCTAGTTTTGCTGCCTCTTTTTCATCCCAGAGATAATCTACGTATTTAAAGTTTTTCACAGCTTTTTTATTAGTTTCTAGTACTATTTAAAGCGAATATAAATGAACCCAATTGCCTTTCTATCCTGTACTGTACTGTTTAGAAAGTAAAATCTGTGTTTTCCTAACATCTCTGTACTAACGAAATTATATGTAAAACATCAAAGGATTAGGTGGGGTGATGTAAGTTGAAATGGATTTTCTCTAATAGAACAATTATCTTAATAAAGCCAAATTTGAGTAAATACGTTTTGGCTACCCAAAGTAAATAAGGATACTGTTCAAAAAGCACAAAATTTAATTTTTGTAAACCAATTTAATCCTTCTAATTTTAACCATTAACACAACTATGCTTTTTAGGCCTTAACAAATTATTAAATGAATATGTTTAAATACATTAGTATTGATGAGAATTCTCGTATCCCTAAATATAGCCAAATAGTAGATTCTATTATTCAAAATATTTCTTCTGGTAATTTAAAAATGGATCAAAAAATCCCCTCAATTAACCAGTTTAGTGAGGAGTTTTATTTGTCACGTGATACTGTTGAAAAAGCATATAATATTTTAAAAGAAAGAAGGATTATAACTTCTATAAGAGGAAAGGGTTATTATATTACTCGCACTAAACTTATTTCTAAAGTAAACATCTTGTTTCTTATTAATAAATTAAGTTCTTATAAAATGAGAGTTTATAATTCTTTTATAAACAGTTTAGGGGGGAACTCACACACAGATTTACATATTTATCATTGCGATAAAACTCTTTTTTTAAACCTGTTAGATAAAAATAAATCTGCTTACGACTACTATGTAATTATGCCTCATTTTAAAACTGAAGATTTACGCCACATTAGTATGACAGATGAGGTAGTGCAGGCAATAGAGGCTATTCCTAGAAATAAGTTGATTTTAATGGACAACAATAAACTTGAAATCAATGGTAGCGTGATAGAGATTTATCAAGATTTTGAAAATGATATATACCAAGCCTTAAGTGAAGGGTTAAATAAGATATTAAATTATAAAAAGCTGTTTTTAATTTATCCTGAAAAATCTGTTTATCCCTATCCTAAAAGAATTTTACATGGTTTCAGGAAATTTTGCGTTCAAAATTCCCGAGATTTTGAAATTCTGGACGAGATCTATGATGATATGGTACTTAAAAAGGGAGATTTGTTTATAACAATAGAAGAATCTGATCTTGTGAATTTGGTCAAGCAGATAAGGGATAAGGAATATTGTATAGGAAAAGAGATTGGGGTTATTTCATATAATGATACGCCGTTAAAAGAATTATTAGGTATAACAGTTATTTCAACTGATTTTAAGCTGATGGGGGAAACAGCAGCGAGAATGATTTTGAATAAAGAAAAGGGTAAAATAAAAAACCCTTTCAATTTTATTGACAGAGAGTCCTTATAGTAGATGTCTAGAAGCTGTATTTTATCTTCCTACACATTAAATAACTTTTTTTTTTAAAAAGCTGAAGACACTTCGGCTTTTCACCTTTGCCATAATTTTTAGCTTTCTTTTAATTAATCAAAACCGGAATTGCGATCTTCTGTTAATTAAAGTGGGCTAATATGGTCCAAATATTCTCGTAGCAGAACAATTTTCAGGTTCACAAAACTGGTTTTTGAACGTTTTAAGCCGTTTTTTTTGATCAATGAATGGTTTTGTTGCTACTAACTTTCTTCTTCCGATTTTAACGTGATTTTTAGTGATTTTAGGCTTGAAAAGGGAGGTTTTAAAAGTTGGTATAGACTTTTATGTCGCTTACGTTTGGCATTCAGGCACGCCTTCAATAATTAAGTATTCTATAACAAATAGGGCGTTGTCTTCTAGTTGAGTAAAACTCTATTTCCTATTGGTTAGTTGATTTTAAATAAGTCAGGGCATCAATGATAGCAGCACAGTACAGGATAGTGCGGCACAGTACAGGATGCATTCCCGTTTTCGAGGTTGTAATATTGTTAAGACTATATTAACAATTACATCAATATCAAAATTAGAAATGACTAACCTTTCAATTATGGGAAATTTTCTTAATCGTTTTCCAAGGGCTCTATTTTTAGTGCTTTTGATTTTTATTACTTTTAATATGAATGCGCAAAATGGAACTACAGTTACCGGCCAGGTAGTTTCAACGGAAGATTCAATGCCTCTGCCGGGAGTTAACGTATTTGAAAAAGGTACTAGCAATGGGGTGGTTACAGATTTTGATGGGAATTATAGTCTAAATCTCACCACAGAAAATGCGACTTTAGTATTCTCATATGTGGGTTTTGCTACACAAACAGTTCCTCTAGATGGTAAAACACAAGTTGATATTAGTTTAATGCAGGATACTAATAGCCTAAGTGAAGTAGTATTAGTAGGGTATGGTAGCCAATTGAAAAGGGAAATAACAGGATCTGTTCAAACAGTAAAAGCCGAAGAGTTGACTGATATTCCGGTATCTCAGGTAACCCAAAAATTACAAGGGAGACTTTCTGGGGTGCAAATAAATCAAACCACAGGAAAGCCTGGCGGCGGCATGTCTGTAAGAATACGTGGTCAATTATCAGTTTCTGGGGGAAGTAGTCCTTTATACGTGGTAGATGGTTTTCCTATTTCAGGAGATATTAGTGATATAAATCCTGATGAAATAGAAGATATTTCTGTTTTAAAAGATGCGGCTTCTACATCGTTATATGGATCAAGAGCTGCCAACGGTGTTGTTCTGGTGACTACAAAAAAAGGGCGCCTTGGCAAAACAGACATTTCTTTTAGCACATCAACAGGAATGCAGACCGTGCCTCAACGTGGCAGAGTTGAAATGATGAACGCCGTAGAATTTGCTCAATTTAAAAAAGAATATTACCAAGATCAAGGTGATCCCGTACCAGAAATTTTTCAAAATCCCTCACAATATGCAGGTAAAAATAATGATTGGTATGATGCTTTGCTGCGTACTGCACCTATGCAGAGTTATAATCTTACCGTTACTTCTAATAAAGATAGAATTAGAACGGCAGTAGTTGCAGGATTCTTTAATCAGGAAGGGGTTGTCCTTAATTCAGATTATAGAAGATATTCTATTCGTATGAACCTTGATTATGACTTATCAGATAATGTTAGAGTAGGATTTAATGTTGCTCCAGCTTATATGATTGATAATATACCACCCACAGACGGGGATCGTGGAACAGGTATTCTATTTAATGCCCTACATACCTGGCCTATAATGCCTATCTATGACGAAAGTGGGGAGTTGACAATTCAAAATAATTTACCGGGAAGCACTGGTAATATTTTTAACTATGCCAACTGGGTAAGATCTGCACAGGAAATAAAAAATGAAACCAAGAATTTAAATTTATTATCTAATGCATATTTGGAATATAAACCTATAGACGGTTTGATATTAAAAACCACTATGAATGCAGAATTTTATAATTCTAAGTATTCTTATTTTAGTCCTTCTACTGCTACCAGCGGTATTAATGTAACCTTGCCTACAACATCTCGATCTGTAAGAGAAACAGTTGAAGATTTTTCATGGTTAAATGAAAATACAGCTACCTATTCTAAAAGTTTGGGAGATCATAGTTTTGAAGTGTTGGGTGGGTTTACTTTTCAAAAGTTTCGTCGAGATAGAAACAGACTTCAGGCAGATACATTTTCAGATGACAGACTGCCTGTCGTTCAGGGAGCGCTTAACATTGATAGGGGAGGAACAAATAGCGGAGTTCAGGAATATAGTTTAGTTTCTTTTTTATCCAGACTTACATACAACTATAAAGGGAAATATTTACTAACCGCTTCTGTACGTAGCGACGGTTCCTCTCGATTTGGAGCTGAAAATAGATGGGGTACCTTTCCTTCTGTATCTGTTGGTTGGATTGCTTCTGATGAAGAATTTATGCAAAATGTTTCATCCTTGTCTCTATTAAAAGTACGAGCTAGTTATGGAGTTACTGGCAATAATAATATTGGTAATTATACTCAATATGCTCTTATCAACAATACAGTAAACGCAGTTTTTAATGGGAATACCGCTCCGGGCTCCGCTGTTACTTCACTATCTAACCCAAATTTAGGTTGGGAAACAACAAAACAATTTGATGTGGGTTTAGACCTGAGTTTATTTGATAACAGAGTTTCATTTGTATATGATTATTACAGTAAGAACACCACTAATTTGTTATATAACGTTCAGGTTCCGCAAGAATCAGGGTTTACTAATTTTAGTGATAACATTGGTGAAATACATTTCTGGGGGCACGAGTTTGGGATTAATTCTATAAATACTACAGGTAAGATTAAATGGAAAACCAGTGCTAATATTTCATTTAATAGAAATATTGTAAAATCTCTTGCAGATGGTATTGACAGAGTATATGGAGCTTTTCATATAACCGAAGTAGGTAAGCCGTTTGGTCAGTTTTATGGTCATATTGCAGATGGTGTTTATTTAAACCAGGCTGACTTAGACAGTTCACCCCAAGTTCCTGGAAGGTCTACTGTAGGTAGTATAAAATTAGTTGATGTAAATGGAGATGGGGTTATCACCAATGGCGGCGATGATGACGATCGAGCTATTATGGGGAGCCCATTTCCCGATTTTACTTATGGAATTACAAATACGGTAGAATTTGGGAATTTTGATTTCTCTATTTTAGGAACTGGCTCACAGGGTAATGAATTATTAGTAAGGCATATTTATAGTACTGCTAATCTTGATGGTGTTTTTAATCTCTTAAAAGATGTGAAGTATCGTTTTAGATCAGTAGATAATCCAGGTCGAGGTTTTTATGGTACCACTGTGGGTGGTGGGAATGTTACTGGTATTGAGAGAGACTGGGTAAATAGTAGATTCGTGGCAGATGCCTCTTATTTTAATATTAGAAATATTACACTGGGATATACTCTTCCAGGAATGGAAAAATATTTCAAATCTGCCAGAGTGTATGCTTCAGTTCAAAACGTGTATATATTCACAAAATACTGGGGTGGTCCTAATCCCGAAATAAGCGCACAACCTGATGGAAATGGAGATGGTGGAAACCTAAGCCAAGGTGTCGATTATTCTGGATATCCGGTACCACGAATATTCAGTTTTGGTTTAAACCTGAACTTCTAATTTTAAGTGTTAACCTAACATGAGTGCTAAAATTAAAAATATTAAAATGAAAAAAGTAATTCTACTCTTTGCTCTAATTAGTTCTATCTTCATAAGTTGTGATGATGAGCTAACTATATATCCTGAAACCTCTTTAAGTTCTGAAACGTTTTTTAAGACTGAAGCAGATTTTGAACAAGCTGTAAATGGAGCTTATGTGCCTTTGAGAAGTATTGTTAATGACAGAGCTTGGCTTTTGGGAGAAATGCACTCAGACAATACATATTACGCAAGAAATGTGCTCTTTGGAGCAACAGAACAACAAGAAGATATTGCAGACTTTGCTATACCTAGTGATAATGGCGTCACTACTAATACACATGTGACTAACCAGTACATACTGGATTATCAAATTATCGCGCGTGTCAATCAAATTACTACTACTATAGATGAAGCAGACTTTGATACAAGCGCTAAAAATAATCTAAAAGGGCAGGCTTTATTTTTACGGGGATATGCTTATTTCGAACTCGTACGTTATTTTGGAAGTGTGCCTTTGCATTTAGAGCCTGTAACAAATCGTCAGGAAGCTGCTTTACCTTTATCTCCAGCAGAAGATATTTATGCTCAAATTATAAATGACGTAGAAGAAGCTACACGATTGTTGCCCAAAAAATCTCAACAAGAACCAGGAAGAATAACTTCTGGTGCAGCAAAAACCCTTTTAGCAAATGTTTATATTGTACAAAAAAGATGGGCAGAAGCAGAAACACTATTAAAGGAAGTTATTAATAGCAATGAATATGCACTTATGGCAAATTATGCAGATGCTTTTTCTAATAACGACAGTAATAAAAATAATATAGAATCAGTATTCGAAGTTCAGTTTAAGGAGGGAGCAGAAGGGTTAAACGGAAATTTTTTGTATCAATTTTTACCTCTCCCTATAACTGCAGAAGAATTAGTGACCATTACTGGGACATCAAATCCCCAGCCTCGTAGTGGAGAAGGAAATAATATTCCTACTCCAGACATTATTGCTGCTTATGAAGATGGCGACTTGCGTAAAAATGCTTCTATTGATTCTATTCAAATAAGTCAGAGTGGTTGGAAAGATGGTGTTTATCCCTATATAAAAAAATATGCTAAAACTCATTCACTTGATGGTAATCATGGTATGGACTGGCCTGTATATAGATATTCAGAAGTGCTGCTGTTTTTAGCAGAAGCTTTAAATGAGCAGGGCAAATCAGGAGAGGCTCTCCCATATTTAAATGAAGTACGTTCACGAGCTGGACTGGGAGATCCTATTGGTAATTTAAAGGATGCTATTTATAGAGAACGCAGAGTAGAATTGGCCTTTGAAAATAAGCGTTGGTTTGATCTGGTAAGAACTGGTCGTGCAGTAGATGTTATAACTGCCTATGGTGACAGAATTAAAGCTAATCCTATAGATTATTATTATCAGGAAGGGGCGGAACCTAGAGGGAATGCTTTTTCTAATATATCTTTATTATATGCGCTTCCTGCTGCAGAGGCAGATCTAAGTCCAAATTTTTAAGAATAAAATATATAATTATATTATGACCCTAGTAAAAAGCTCTACCATGAAGTCTCTCCTTATAGCTCTGATGCTCGTTTTTATGATAAGTTCATGTGAACAGTCTAAAGACACGGTATCTTCTGAAAATAAAAATCCTAAAATTGAAAAACTTAAACTGTCACCAGGTTTTAAGGCAGAACATTTATATAGCCCAGGCGATCGAGATGAGGGGTCATGGGTAGCCATGACTTTTGACAATAAGGGACGTTTAATTACTGCAGATCAATATGGAGCATTGTATCGGTTAGAATTATCCCCAATAGGTTCTAAAGAGCTTACTCCTAAAATAGAAAAGCTTAGGATTCATACCAGAGAACAAGTTGCAGATTCCATAATTCAGATGGGATATGCTCAGGGATTACTATATGCCTTTAACAGTTTGTATGTAATGGTAAATCATACCAGTGATAATAAATTTGAGAGAGGGACAGGCTTGTATCGTCTTCAGGATACAGATAATGATGATCAATATGATAAAATCTCTCTTTTAAAATCACTTAGTGGAGAGCCAGGAGAACACGGTCCCCATAGTATCGTGTTAAGTCCAGATAAAAAGTCACTATATGTAATCGCAGGAAATCACACAGATCTTCCAGAAATGGATTCTTATCGTTTACCTAAAGTATGGGCAGATGACAATCTTTTTCCTCAAATTAAAGATCCCAGAGGTCACGCTAATAATAGAGGAGCGCCGGGGGGATGGATTGCTAATATAGATCCTGAGGGCAAAAAATGGGAATTAGTAAGTGCAGGATTTCGTAATCCCTTTGATCTGGCTTTTAATGAGGTAGGGGATATGTTTACATATGACTCTGATATGGAATGGGATTTAGGAATGCCTTGGTATAGACCTACCAGAATATGTCATGTAACAAGTGGTAGTGAGTTTGGGTGGCGTACAGGAAACGGAAAATGGTCTCCTGCTTATCCAGATAATTTACCTCCGATTCTCAACATAGGTCAAGGTTCTCCCACTAATGTAATTTATGGAAGCAAAGCTAATTTTCCTGAAAAATATAAGCATAGTCTGTTTACATTTGATTGGAGCTTTGGGATTATCTATAGTATAGAATTGAAACCTGAAGGGTCTACATACACAGGAGAAAAAGAAGAATTTCTTTCAGGGATTCCTCTTCCTCTCACTGATGGGGTAATTGGGCCTGATGGCGCTTTATATTTTATGACGGGTGGTCGTAGATTAGAATCAGATCTATACCGGGTATTTTATGACAATGCAGATGAGCAAAATGCTTCTGCAGATTCAGAGAGAGCTGAGCCAGAAACTAAAGAGCATAAAATTAGAAAACAGTTAGAAGCATATCATACAGCACCCAAAGATGGAGCTGTTGCCTATGCCTGGCCGTATTTAAAAAGCCCAGATCGATTCGTTCAGTATGCTGCAAGAATTGCTATTGAACATCAGCCTGTTGACGAGTGGCAGACACAGGTTTATGCCGAAAAAGATCCGGTCTCTCAAATACAGGGGATCATCGCATTAGCTAGACATGCAAATCAATCTCAAAGAGATCGCATGCTCAAGACTCTAACACAGTTAGATTATACAGGATTAACAGCAATAGAACAGGTAAATATATTACGAGCCTTTGAACTTACACTGTCACGATTCGGTATTCCTAATGTAGATTTAAAACGTAAAGTAATAGCTTATTTAACTGCGCATTATCCTTCAAAAACAGATGTTTCAAATCAGTTATTAAGTAAAACTCTTGCTTATCTTAACGATCCACAGGTGGTAACAAAGACTTTAGATTTGTTAGAGTCTCAGACCGGAGAAAATGCTGATGTCATGGCTAATACTGCTACCAATTCTTCAGATTTAATTCTGCGCAACCCACAGTATGGGATGGATATTGCCCAAACTCTTAAAAATATGCCACCCGCACAACATACCTATTACGGTATAGTTTTAAGCAACGTTACAGAAGGCTGGACGCCACAATTAAGGGAGAAATATTTTAAATGGTTTTATAAAGCTTTTTCTTTCAAAGCAGGAAGAAGCTACATAGGCTATATTGATAAAGCAAGAGAAATGGCTTTGTCTCATGTGCCCAAAAGCAAATTTGAATACTACAATCAAATGTCTGGTGATTCTCTTTTGACAAGTTCGGGAAATGATCTTGCTATTGGGGTTCAACCTAAGGGTCCTGGTAAAAATTGGCAGGAAGAAGATATTGATCCATTACTTGAAAATGGTCTGGGAGATCGAAATTTCACACAAGGTAAGAACATG
This sequence comes from Leeuwenhoekiella sp. A16, assembly GCF_047946675.1. Taxonomy (GTDB): domain Bacteria; phylum Bacteroidota; class Bacteroidia; order Flavobacteriales; family Flavobacteriaceae; genus Leeuwenhoekiella. Next base: position 947,191 of record NZ_CP172313.1, on the reverse strand, counting down.
TTTATAGCTACCACATGCGTAAACTGTCATACAATGAGAGGGGAAGGAGAAAATATTGGTCCAGATCTTACTCAGTTGGGAACAAGATTTACACCAGAAGATATATTAAAAGCTATTATTAATCCAAGCGACGTCATTTCAGATCAATATAATTCAACAACTTTTGTGTTAAAGGATGGTCAATCTGTAGTAGGTAGATTAGTAAATGAAGATGATGAGAAATATATCATTGCTCAAAATCCGTACGCTCCAGATATCACGCGAGATATACCCAAAGATGAGGTGCTAAATACTAAACTCTCAACATTGTCTTTAATGCCACCGGGAACTATAAATGGGCTCAATGCTGAAGAACTTAAAGACTTACTGGCGTATTTGGTATCTGGAGGTAACCCAGAGAATGAGATTTATTCTTCATCTGATAGTAATTAAGCATGGCAGCTGGTTTTCCTAAAATCATGTATTGATGTTCAGAAAAGAGCGAGGTATTTTATTAGTAATGATATTAATCAGTATTTCTGGATTTTCTCAGTCTAAAAATGCAACTGCTCAACAATCAAGGCGGCCATTAAAGTTTTTAAAAATTAAGATCGCATCAGAAAGCTATGAATCTGTGGGTGTGTTTGATGTAAATGGAGATAACAAAGTGGATTTGATTTCCGGAGGATTTTGGTATGAAGGACCTGATTATTTAGAGAAGCATACTATTGGTGCTGCAAAACGCTATGGAGACTATTGGGATGATTTTTCCACTATTTCTCAGGATGTAAATGGAGATGGGAAACTTGATTTTATAACTGGAGGCTGGTTTGGCAAGCAATTGATTTGGAAAGAGAATCCGGGCAATGAAAACGAATGGAAGCAGCATCTAATTGCAAATACCGGAAATATTGAAACAACTAGAGCATGGGATATAGATGGCGATGGTATTCTCGAAATAATACCTAATACGCCTAATGATTCTCTAAAAATTTATAGACTGGAATTAGATGAATTAGGGCATGGAAAAGGAGGATTTATATCTTACGGGCTGATGGGTAAACATGGACATGGACTTGGTTTTGGAGACATAAATGGGGATGGACGAGGAGATTTAATCCTCTCTAATGGTTGGTTAGAAGCTCCGGAGCATCCTTTCAATCAAACTTGGAAATTGCATCAGGAATTTGATTTAGGCACGGCAAGTATTCCAATAATTGTAGCAGATGTAAATGAAGATGGAATGAATGACCTCATAGTAGGTCAGGCACATGCGTATGGACTAGATTGGTATGAACAAAGAAGGAATGCCAAAACCCAAATAAAACACTGGGTAAAGCATCCTATTGATCCTTTCAATTCTCAATACCATTCTATGCAATGGGATGATCTTAATGGTGATGGCTCAAATGAACTTATAGCCGGTAAGCGATATCATGCCCACAATGGTCATGATCCTGGGGGGAATGATGATATTGGCCTGTATTATTTTAAGTGGAATGGGGAAAGCTTTACTAAGCAAATTATAGACTTTGGTCCTTACGGGAAAGGTAAAGGAACCGGTGTATATTTTAGCATTGAAGATCTTGACAGAAATAAGAGAAAAGATATTATTGTAGCCGGTAAGGATGGACTGTATGTTTATTATAACAATTGAATAAAAACAAATAATCATGAATATAAGATTTTCTTTAAGGCCCTTTCTTGTACTACTAATATGTAGTTTGATGAGTTTTCAATCGTGCAAAGAAAAAAGGGAAATAGCTCAGGTTGATGATGCCGGTCAAATAGACGATAAAGAAAATGGGTTTGTTGAGATTTTCGACGGTAAGTCTTTAGACGGTTGGAAAGGGAATACAACCTATTGGAGTGTGAAGGATGGAAAGTTAGTGGGAGAAGTAACCCCCACAACTTTGCTCAAAAAAAACACATTTATTATATGGGAAGGTGGCGAACTTGAAAATTTTGAGTTAAAAGCAGAATTTAAAATTACCAAGAACGGTAATAGCGGGATTAATTACAGAAGCGAGCTTTTAGATAGTGTTCCCTATGCGCTCAGAGGATATCAAGCAGATATTGATGGTCAAAACAGATATACAGGTCAGAATTACGAGGAGAGAAAACGAACCACTCTGGCTTATAGAGGAGAGAAAGCGATTATAACGTCGCAAGAAAATCCCCAATTAAAAGGATCCTTAAGCGCTAATGTGAAAAATAACGCCTGGCAAAACAGAGAAGTGATAGCATCTTTAGGAAATTCTGATTCTCTTAAAACTAAAATTAATGAGGAGGGCTGGAATGAATGCCATTTAGTCATTAACGGGAACAAGCTTCAACATTATATCAATGGTATTTTAATGAGTGATGTTATAGATAATGATAGTATTAATAGAAAATCTTCAGGATTAATAGGAGTGCAAGTGCATGTTGGTCCCCCTATGAAGGTAGAGTACAGAAATATTAGATTAAAAAAGCTTTAACCTATAGTGTTTGAAGTTTGTATGAATTAAGTAAGTAACCCGTGATTAAAGGATTAGATAATATAGGCTGGAAAAATAAAATATCAAATGTTTCTCAATTGGGAGGCATAGAAACCTCTGTTTTAGATAACGGTTTAGGAAGAGGAACACGAATAGCCTGGATAAACACAGGGTCTGGTCTACGATATAAGGTAGTTATAGATCGAGCTATGGATATAGCAGATGCCTTCTACAATCAATATAGCCTAGCTTGGATAGGACATAATGGAGTACTACCTCCAGCAAGGTTTGCAAATAAAGGGGTCGACTGGCTACGTAATTTTGGTGGAGGGTTATTAACAACATGTGGTCTTTCACATGTAGGAGGACCTGAAGAGGATGAAAATGGTGCGCGTGGTTTACACGGTCTGGTAAGCAATATTCCCGCTGAGATCGTTTCCATAATACAACCTAATCCTCTAGAAGGTAGAATGGAGATGAGTATTACAGGAATAATAAGGCAAGCTCAAATTTTTGGTCCTGTACTTGAATTAAGACGTACAATTTCAGGGATATTTGGAGAAGCAAAAATAGTAATTCATGATGAAATAGTTAATTGCGGCAATACAGTAAGTCCACATATGCTCTTATACCACTTTAATTTAGGTTGGCCCTTAGTAGATGAGGGATCTAAAATTTCTTGGAAAGGTAAATGGAAACCCAGAGAAGGAGATAATACAGTATTATTTACAGATAAGAATGATTTCTATACATGTAAACCACCTTTAGATAGCCATTGTGGAGGAGGGGAAGAGGCTGCTTACATCGATATAGAAGCAGATCATGAGGGCTTTTCTGAATGTGGGATTTATAACCCAAAAATTGATCTGGAATTAAATCTTCGATTTCAGAAAAAGCAATTACCATGGTTGACTAATTGGCAACATTTTGGAAAAGGAGAATATGTATTAGGTTTTGAACCAGGAACAAACCCACCTATTGGCCAAATAAAAGCTAGAGAAAGGGGTGAATTGCTCCTATTGAAACCCGGAGAAAGCAGGTCTTACGACTGTGAACTACAAATCGTTGAAAAATAGAAAATAAGTATAAGTTGAATATTAAAAGAAATATACTATGGCAACTAGTTTAGCAGAAATCGCATTAGAGCAAGGAAAAGGAATTCTGCGCTTAACTCCTACTTGGGTACCAAGATCGTTTTGTGTTCCAGGAAGAAGAATTAAGCTTCATCCTGATGACTACTACATTTTAGGAGGTGCAAGAGGAGGGATTGATGAACGTTGGTTTTCATCTACTACACCAGCAAAGAATGGTCCTCTGACAGGAGAAAATGAAGGCTTAAGTCATATAGTTTTAAAAGATGGAGATAAAGAAGTACAAATTCTTTTAAAAGATGCAATTGATGATTTAAAGGGAACCATTATAGGAGATCGCTTATGGGATAAGTATGAAAGTTGGCCTATGTATTCTAAATTTTTTGATAACATGGGGCCTTTACCACATCATATTCATCATAATGATGAGCATGCTGCTAAAATAGGACAAAAAGGAAAACCGGAAGCCTATTATTTTCCCCCGCAGTTAAATAATCATGGCGGTGATTTTCCTTATACTTTTTTTGGAATAACTCCCGGCACTACGAAAGAGCAAATCCGGGAATGCCTGGTCAATTTTACCAAAGGCGATAATAAAATTACTAATTACTCTTCAGCATTTAGGTTAGAACCGGGGACAGGCTGGGATGTACCACCGGGGATGCTTCATGCACCAGGAAGTTTATGTACATATGAACCCCAGAAGGCTTCAGATGTATTTGCCATGTATCAATCTCTCGTAAATGAAGCAATAATACCGGAGGAATTACTGTGGAATGGTACTCCTAAAGATAGAATTGGTGATGTTGACCAATTGATGGAAGTTATCGACTGGGAACTAAATACAAACCCAAATCTACTTGAAACCCGCTTTATGAGTCCTATTCCTGTTAGACCCATTCAGGAAATGAAACAGGATGGTTATGTAGAAAATTGGATATGCTATCGTTCTGATGCTTTTAGTGCTAAAGAACTTACTGTTATGCCAGGCAGAACAGTAACGATTAAAGATAGTGCCGCTTACGGAATGATTATGATGCAGGGCCATGGCAAAATGGGCGATTGGGATGTTGAGACTCCGGCTTTGATAAGATATGGGCAGTTAACTTATGATGAGTTCTTTATTACAGAGAATACCGCAAACGATGGAGTTACTATTGTAAATAACTCTTCCACAGATCCATTAGTAATGCTCAAACATTTTGGTCCTGAAAATCCAGATCTAAAGCTTTAGGCTTGAGAGTTGAAAAGCTCTAATAAGAAGAACTCTAGTTTAATTTTAAATATAAGATTATGCAAAACAACAATTTCCCTAAACTCCATAATGCCACCTGGCCGGGTATTGTAGGAAAAGGGCCGGATTCTGAACCCGTAATTCCTTTTAATAAAATGTTAGAAATGACAGCTGCAGCAGAAGTTGATGGAGTTAAGTTTGACGGTGTCGATCTGGGATTGCTGGATCCACATGTTAATATAAACAGCACTGATGATGAGATTAAAAGGATAGGAGATAAAATAGCCAGCTATGATTTAAAAGTAGGAAGTCTGGTAGCGCCTATATGGGGAGGCCCGGTTTTAGGGAGTGATGACGATAGGAGTGCTTTTCTTGAAATGGTAAAAAAATCCTGTCATTTCGGAAAAATCTTAAAAGAACACGGGATTCGTTCTTACGGGGTTATACGTATAGATTCGGCTTCCAGTCCTCAGGATTGGGCTAAAGATCCTGCAAAAAATACTGCACTTATTGCAAAGACTTTTATTGAGGCTTGCGATATAGCGGCTGATTATGATGAAAAATTAGCTGCAGAAGGAGAAATCTGTTGGGGCGGTATGCATAGTTGGAAAACAATGGTAGAAACTTTAGAAGCGGTAGACAGGCCTAACATCGGCTTTCAGGCAGATATGTCACATACGCTTTTGTATCTGTTAGGAACTAATCGTCCTGAAGATCGCATTCTGCCAGAAGATTTTGACTGGAATGATAGGGAAACACTAACGAAAGCGTTGAAAAAAGTAACCGATGCCTTGCGTCCCTGGACCATTGATTTTCATGTAGCTCAAAATGACGGTACGGTGCATGGCACCGGATCACATGATAAAACAGGACGTCATTGTCTGGCCACAGATCCCAACGGAAAATTAGACGTCGTCAATGATGCAGGATATTGGTTGAGGGATGAAAAAGGTGAACTTACCAAGGCATTTAAACACATATGCTGGGATGGGTGTATGTTTGATAATTCGGTAATGACAAATCAACAGACATGGAATGATATTTTAGCTACCCTAATAAAAGTGCGCGAGCAACATGGGTGGAAAACTTAATAGAAAATTAGAATTATGGGAAATAAAAAAGAGTTAAGAATAGGATTAATAGGATGTGGTTTTATGGGTAGAACCCATTCTAATGGATATAATAGAGTAGCTAACTTTTTTCCTGAATTGGAATATAAACCAGTTCTTAAAGCAGTTTGCTCCAGAAATAAAGAAAAAGTAAATGCGTTTGCAGAACAGTGGGGTTATGAATCTACAGAGACTGATTGGACAGCTATTATTGCACGAGAAGATATTGATGCAGTAGATATTTGTACGCCTAATAACATGCATGCTGAAATAGCTATTGCAGCGGCTAAAGCGGGGAAGATGATTCTTTGTGAAAAACCGTTGTCCCGCACTTTAGAAGAAGGAGAGAGAATGGTTGCCGCTATAGAATCTGCAGGAGTTAAAAACACAGTTTGGTACAATTATCGGCGGGCGCCCGCAGTGACCTTAGCTAAACAGCTTATTAATGAGGGCAAACTGGGTAAGATTTTTCACTATAGAGCTAATTTTTTGCAGGATTGGACAATAAGTCCAGATTTGCCGCAGGGAGGAGAAGCCTTATGGCGCTTAGATGCTGATGCTGCAGGATCTGGCGTCACAGGTGATCTTCTTGCTCATTGCATAGATACCGCCCTTTGGCTAAATGGGGGAATCAAGGATGTATCAGCGATGACAGAAACCTTCATAAAGGAACGAGTACATCAAGCTAGTGGAGAGGTGCAGAAAGTCAATATTGATGATGCCTGCATTTTTCACTGTCACTTCACAAATGGTTCCTTAGGTCTTTTTGAATCTACACGATATGCCAGAGGCCATAAAGCTCTCTATACCTTAGAAATTAATGGAGAAAATGCTTCCATTCGTTGGGATCTACAAGACATGAACCGTTTAGAGTACTACGATTATAGTGATGATTCTATTGTTCGGGGATGGCGCTCTATACTTGTAACAGATAGTGATCAGCCCTATATGGATAAATGGTGGGTACCAGGACTAATTATAGGCTATGAACACACTTTTGTACACCATGTGGCTAACTTTTTAAAAAGTCTGGAGACAGGAGAACAATGTGATCCTACCTTTAGAGATGCACTTGAAACGCAAAAGGTATGCGAAGCTGTATTAGCTTCAGCAAGTTCTGGAACTTGGAAAAATATTGATGCGAAGGACTAAACAATTAAAAGTTATTAGAATTTTAGACTTGTAGCAGTTAGGCAAATTTTCAATTTGTTATAGACTACTGAGAATAATTCTAGTACGTTTAAATATGAAAAGTTGCGTTAAGTTGTAATGTTTAAGCGGGAAAATCGTTCAAAAAGCACTAAAAATCACCCTTTTGAAGCATATTTTCGGCTATTTTTTTAACCAGTGTAGCTGTGTTGTCAAAAGCATCCTGTTTGTTTTTTGCGATTTGCATGACAGAAGAAAGTTTTTCAACGCCCAATTTCTTGAGGTCGCTTTCATTAAGATCAACATCGCCACAAATCACATAAAGTGGAATATTATTTTTTTTCGCGAAAGCGGAAACTCCAGAAACTACCTTACCTTCCAGAGTTTGCTTATCCAGTTTTCCTTCTCCGGTGATGATGAGGTCTACATTTTTTAATTGCTTTTCAAACTGAACGATCTCAAAAATGGAGTCGATGCCTGATTTTAGTTTGGCATTTAAAAAAGCGATACTGCCGCCACCCAAACCTCCGGCAGCACCGCTTCCGGGAATTTCTGAAATTTCTTTATTGAGGTATTCTTTCACTTTTGCAGCGAAATTTTTCAAACCTGTATCCAGTAATTTTACTTGGTCAGGCGAAGCTCCTTTTTGTGGACCAAAAACATACGCAGCACCATTTTCACCAGCAAGCGGATTCTTCACATCGCACAGAGTAACGCATTTAAGATTTCTGTACTTACTATTTTTAGGTGTTATAATTGTGGCGATTTTTGCCATATTTTTCCCAATTCCTGATAGATTTTCACCGTTTTTATCCAGAAATTGATAATCCATCGCTTGTGCCATCCCCATCCCGGCATCGCAGGTTGCAGAACCACCAATAAATAAATACACTTTTTTGACTCCGCGATCTAGCGCGTCCTGTATCATTTCGCCCGTTCCGTAAGTTGTGGTAAGCATGGGATTGCGTTCTTCTTCAGTAAGAAGATCAAAACCAGAAGCAGCTGCCATTTCTATATATGCCGTTGTTTCGTTGATTTTATAAGAAGCCGTTATTTTTCTAAATAAGGGGTCGCAAACTTCTAGCGAAATTGTGTTCAGGTTGAGGTGCTGCTCAATAATATCAACTGAACCTTCACCGCCATCAGCCAGTGGGAATTTAACTATTTCAGCATCTGGATAATTAACAAGAATACCTTCTGCAATAGCGTTACAAAGATCTTTCGCGTTTAGCGAACCCTTAAATTTATCTGGAGCTATGAGGATTTTCATCGAAACATATTAATATTTCATAAATTACAATAAATTCTCTGTAATGCTCACCGGTTATCCATTGCTTCTCGTCATTGCGCTTTCAATCGTACTTATTATTTTGCTCACATCAAAGTGGAAACTGCATCCTTTTCTGGCACTTATTGTGGCTTGTTTTTTTGTAGGTTTTGCTACCGGAATGCCATTGGGAACTTTGGTAACTGCTATTGAGGATGGCTTTGGCGGACTCATGCGATACATTGGCATAATTGTCATTTTTGGTAGTGTAATCGGTGTTTTTCTTGAAAAATCGGGCGGTGCTATGCGTATCGCTCATAAAATAATTGCCCTTACGGGGGAAGGAAAAATCATTCCGGCAATTTCACTAATTGGTGCTGTGGTAAGTGTTCCCGTTTTTTGCGACAGCGGTTTTATTTTGCTTTCCGGCCTTGCAGATAAACTCAGCCAACTGGGAAAAGCGAATAAAGCCAGTTTAAGTCTGGCATTGGCGACAGGTTTGTATACAACACATACGTTGATTCCGCCAACGCCGGGACCTATCGCGGCTGCGGGAAACATAGGAGCTTCAGGCTATTTAGGAACGATCATAATCACGGGTTTATGTTTTGCTATTCCTATTCTAATCATAACCTGGTTTTTTTCGAAGAGATTAGGAAAGAATATTACTGCAGAAGAAGTTATTCCCGATGAACCTGCAGAACCTGAAAATCAGGTTTTGCCTTCATTTACTAAAGCTATTTTTCCTGTGGTTTTGCCCATTATTTTAATTGCAATTGGCACTATTTTAAATTTCGCAGGAATTGAAAATGAGATTTTAGACTTTATAAGTAATCCACTAGTGGCGATTTTTCTGGGAGCGATAACTGCGATGCTATTATTAAAGCCGAAAACAGGAAGCCAAAGTTCAAAATGGTTTGTTGAAGCGATAAAAGTCAGTGGTCCTATTTTAATTATTACGGGAGCCGGCGGTGCTTTTGGCGGAGTTTTAAAAGCGACGCCGCTTAAAGATTTTATCGCACAATGGATGAGTGGCGGGAATTCTGGCGACTTGCTGATTTTAGCCAGTATTTTCCTTATTGCGGCAGTTCTTAAAACAGCTCAAGGTTCTTCTACCAGCGCAATGGTAATTACCTCATCATTGCTGGCTTCTATAATTCCCACTTTGGGCTGGGATCAACCTTTACAATTTGCATTAGCGGTTATGGCAATAGGAGGAGGGGCGATGACGGTTTCCCATTTTAATGATAGTTACTTTTGGGTGGTTTCTCAATTTAGTGGCATGAGTGCGAAAGATACTAATCGCTCCTTTAGTTTAATGACGGGAATTCAGGGGTTGACTGTTTTAGTATTGTGTGTTTTAAGTTGGGTGATTTTTGTATGATTTCAACCGATTTTTTATCATTTTAAGTGATTTTTTGCTTTTTTCAAACGATTTTAGTCAAAAAGCTAAATTTTAAAAGTAAACCCATCCAGCACTTTTTCATCGTACTTTTCTTTATCAAACTGATATAGATAAGATCCCTTCCGAGACGAATTCATATCTTTTTCATCGAGTTTTACCAACACATCGAGAGCGTTTATTTTATTGATGAAATTGCGCTTATCCTGCTGCTCATTTAGGATTGCTTCATACAGCTTTTGTAGTTGTCTCATGGTAAATTTTTCAGGTAGTAGTTCAAAACCAATTGGTTTTGTAATAGCCCTGTGTCGCAACCTGTTAATGGCTCTTCTTACCATGGCATTATGGTCAAAAATAAGATCTGGAGCTTCTGAAATTGAGAACCATTTTGCCGAATATTGCTCGATCAATTCCTGGTTGTGCTCAGCGATATTAATAAGTGCAAAATAAGCTACAGAAAGGGTACGCTCTGCGGGATCTCGATCTACCTTACTAAAGTTGTAAAGCTGCTCCATGTAGATATCTTGTATACCGGTAAGATGAGATAGAATACGATTTGCAGCTTCATCTAAATTCTCTGTTCGCTTTAAGAAACCACCCATCAATGACCACTTTCCCTTCTCGGGTTCAAAATCTCTCTTAATGAGCAATATTTTCAGTTCTTCCTGATCAAATCCAAAAATTATACAGTCAACAGCTAGTAAAACTTTGTCTTCAGAACTATAATTATTGAGCATACGTCTTAAATAAGTTTGCTAAGTTAAAAAGTTACTGCAGATTAAAGGCACATTAAAAGCCTTAAAAAAATCATGCGTTTGCTGGCTTGCAATCGATTGTCATGTTAATATGCCTTTAAGGGTATTTCTAAAGTATTCTTAAAATAAATTTGTTTTATTAAGAAATTATTAATTATTTTGGAAATGTAAATTTCACACTTATAAAAAATAATTACTTAAATCCAGCAAATGATACAGACAACATTCACTAATGGAGGGTGCCGATTAAGATGGCTTCAACAAAAGTGGCTTTTAAGCACATTGCTTATTCTTCTGCCATTTTTAAGCATGACGGCGCAACAAAGCATTACCGTTACAGGTACGGTAACTTCTGCGACCAATAATTCTCCCATACCGGGCGCAAACGTTTTAGTTAAAGGGACAAATACAGGATCTGTTACAGACTTTGATGGTAATTTTTCAATTACTGCCAGCGCAAACGATGTATTAGTTTTCTCCTATGTAGGTTTTCAGTCTACAGAAATTGAGGTAGGAAATAAAACTTCTATCAATGTTGCTTTAGAAGAAGGACTTTCTGCTCTGGATGAAGTGGTCGTTGTGGGATATGGCACCCAGAGAAAATCTGATCTAACAGGGTCAATAGCAGTAATTAATGCTGAAGAAGCGCAAAAAGTCTCAAATAGTGATATTTCACAATTACTACAGGGTCGCTCTGCCGGAGTTTCAGTTACCAGTGACGGTCAACCAGGTGCGGCTCCTAATGTAAGAATACGTGGTGTGGCTACCTTTGGTGATAATCAACCACTATACATTGTTGACGGAGTGCCTGTTGGTACATCAATACGGGATTTTAACCCCAATGACATTAAAACCATTCAAATATTGAAGGACGCCTCTGCCGGAGCTATTTATGGTTCTAGAGCGGCTAACGGTGTTGTCATTATCACTACTAAAACGGGTAGTAAGAATTCCCCCTTAAAAATTGAATACAGTGGTTATTATGGGATTGATGAGGTTACTCAAAAAATGCCAGTGTTGGGAAGAGTAGATTATCAAATGATTGTAAATGAAAAACGTATCAATGCTAATTTACCGTTGATTGCAGGTAACGATCCTGACTCAGACCTTTTTGTAAGCGACATTGATAATGACTGGCAGTCAATTGGTCTTAAAAGTGGAAACAGACGTAATCACAATTTTAATTTTTCTGGTGGGGGCGAAAACATTACGTACAATGCATCTGCTGATTATTTTGCAAATGAAGGAGTCTTTGTAGGGAATGGGCCTACTTATGAGCGCTATTCCGGAAGAATTAATACAGTTATGGAAAAAGGTATTTTCAAAATATCACCATCTCTGTATTATACGCATTCCTTTGAAAATTCATTGACTTTTAGAAGTGATGTACTTACGGGAGGCAGACCACCATTAATAAACGATCTGGTCATAACCATACCTACTTTAGCTCTTTCTGATGAAAATAATGAAGGCGGTTATGCAGGTACTAGTTCAGAAATACACCAGACTATTGCTTTAAATGTTCCCGGTATAAATAGTTTGTTCACAAATTCTGTAGAAGTAGACCGCACTTTTGCTGTTATAAATCCTGAGATTAAGCTTATAAATTCAGACAAGCATAAATTGACTTATAAACTTAATTTAAGCTATGATAAAACCGTAGCACGCGATTTCTCATTTGTTCCTGCTTTTGAAATGGGTTACTTTTTCAATTCTGGGAAATCTCTGCTTGATGATAATTCCAGAATTTATACTGTAAGTCTTGTAGAGAATACGCTTAATTATAACGCGACTTTAGGTAAACATACTCTAGATGTTCTTTTGGGGCAGACATATCAAAAGAATTCTACAGTTGTACGCACGGGACATTCTGAAAATCTACCTAAACCTTATTATCCGGTTTTATCAAATGGTGAGAATCAAACCGCTACGGGTAACGAGTACTACAGTTCGCTGGCATCTTACTTTGGTCGAATTAATTATAATTATGATGACAGATATTTAATAACGGGTACCGTAAGACGTGATGGTTCTTCTCGATTTGCACCTGCAAATCGATTCGGAACATTTCCATCAATCGCTGTAGGTTGGAGAGTTTCAAACGAGAATTTCTTCAATGTGCCAAAGGAGATTGTTAGTGAATTAAAATTAAGAGGAAGTTATGGTGAACTGGGAAATCAAAATATAGCAGATTACCTGTATCAACCAGTAATTAACAGGAATATACTTTATAATTTTAATGGAAGCGTTGCTACCGGTGGACTACAGACAAGCATAATTTCTGAAGATATAAAATGGGAAACAACAACTTCTGTAAACGTAGGGCTTGATGCAAGTTTTTTTAATAACTCACTCGATCTTGTTGTAGAATATTACAATAAAAAGACAACAGATGTATTAGTAGGTGTGCCCATTCCTTCATCTACCGGTTCAATAAATACAGCTCCCGTAGTAAATGCTGGTAGTCTAAGAAATACAGGGCTTGATATGGAATTGACCTACCATTACAATAAAGGTCAGGACTTTAGTTTTGATATTTCTGCCAATGCCAGTACGCTGAATAATGAAGTGCTTGCATTAGGGGGTAATAATGAGCCCATTTATGGTGTAGGGTCAAAAACACAAGTAGGTGCAGAAGTAGGACAACATTTTGGATATGAATATGGAGGCATATTTCAAACTCAGGCAGAGGTTGATGCTCATGCATTCCAGAGTGCTTTAACCGCTCCTGGTGATGTGATTTTTAGAGATTTAAATGATGATGGAGTCATTAATGCAGATGACCGTACTTTTTTAGGAAGTGCAATACCAAGTGTAAATTACGGTCTCAATTTCACAGGAAGATATAAGAATTTTGATTTTACTTTATTTGCTTCGGGTGCAGCAGGATATTATATAAATAATAGACTCTATAGAACATTAATGTGGTCTACAGATTATTTAAACTCTCATGAGGATATTCTTAATAGATGGACACCTGAAAATACCAATACTAATATACCAAGAGTCGTAGCAAATGATCCTAATGGTAATGCTCGTGATTCAAACAGGCCGGGTTGGTTACAAAAAGGGGATTATCTACGCCTTAACACGATCTCAATAGGATATACGCTTCCTGATACAGTTTTTAATAATGTTTTACAGGATGTTAGAGTATATACAACGCTGCAAAACATACATACATTTCAGAAATATAAAGGCTATAATCCAGATTTTACTTCCGGAGTATTTAACCCGGGATATGATAATGGTACATATCCCAGACCCAGAACCTATATGTTAGGTGTAGAACTAACCTTTTAATAGATTTTACAATTTAGTATTATGAAAACATATAAATATTTATTGATGTCACTTTCTCTTATCGCTCTCACTAGTTGCGATGATGAGTTAGAATTGAATAACCCAAATAGCCAAACTGCAGAAGAATTTTGGGTAGATGCAGATCAGGCGGTAGAAGGAACAAATGCCATGTACAACAGCCTTTTAATAGATGGTTATTATATGCGTATGACTCCTGCACTTACAGACGGTCGTGGTGATGATTTCACAGGAGATAGCCCATGGTTAGATTTAATACAGGTTGCAAATTTTACAATTTTACCAACTTCAGGACCTGTACAATGGACGTGGGCTGCATATTACCAACAAGTATTAAGAGCTAACCAGGTTTTAACCCGCGTTCCTGATATAGAAATGGACGAGGCTTTGAAAAATCGTTGTTTAGGTCAGGCATATTTTTTACGCGGTCTGGCATACTTCAATTTAGTAACCAATTTTCAAAAAGTACCTTTAATACTTACAGTTGCTCAAAGTGCAGATGAATACTATCCTCCTACAGCGAGCGAAGAGGAAATTTGGAATCAAATTATCGCAGATTTTACAGCGGCTCAAAATATGCTTCCTGTAAATTTCAATAATGTTTCTGGTGAGGATCAGGGGCAAATAGGCAGAGCAACAAAAGGTGCCGCTACAGGATTTCTGGGTAAGGCTTATTTGTATACGCAACAGTGGGGGAATGCATCTACAGAATTTCAAAAACTAATCTCAGGAGCTCAGGCAAATACATATAGTCTGGTAAGCAACTACAAAGATAATTTTAGCCCGTTTACCGAAAATAATAGTGAGTCTTTATTTGAAGTTCAATTTGCAACTCCAGATCAGGTGGGAGGAACTGTCAAGAATTATGGAGGAGAACCCAGTTCTGCATGGATGCAGGTTTCATCTGTGGGTCATACATATGCCATGGATGGGTATGGATATTCAGATTTCTTACCTACCAGATGGATTTACGATGAATATAAGGTGGAAAAAACAAAAGATGGAGGTGTAGATCCAAGACTTTTAAGTGCAATAGCATCTTTTGAACCCGAAGCAAATTCTACAACTGTTTATGGTGGCAGACCCTGGCCACATGCAGAAGATGCAATTTATCCTAGAAAATATACGCACGACGGTTTTGGCTTTACTACAGAAAGTCAGGGAAGTGTAGAATTATCTGATATTAACTATCGCCTTTTAAGATATGCCGATATTTTATTGATGAATGCCGAAGCCCTAAATGAAATGGGACAGACAGATCAGGCTTACGGCTTTATACAACAGGTGAGAGATCGCGCAAATTTACCAGATTTAAAGGTCGTAAAACCAAATATGACTCAGTCACAAATGAGAGATCAGATTGCTCATGAACGGGCTCTTGAATTCTCTATAGAAGGTATACGTATTCACGATATTGTAAGATGGGGTTGGTTATACGATAGCGCTAAATTAGCAGAATTAAAGGCTCATGATAATGATTTTAATTCGTGGACGCCAGGGAAAGAATATTTACCTATCCCACAAACTGAGTTAGATGTAAATCCTAATCTTGAACCAAATTCGGCTAACTAATCCGGTATAAACACACAAAAATCACTTTATGAAACTCAAAAACAAGATCAAATTAAGCCTCTCGTGTCTGGTACTCACGGGAAGTTTATCTTTTGCTCAGGCAACGGTAAAACTAGAAGCAAATGCAGATGCCCCTACAATCAATAAAAACATCTACGGTCATTTTGCCGAACATTTAGGGCGCTGTATTTATGACGGACTTTACGTAGGTGAAAAAAGTAACATTCCTAATACAGCAGGAGTGCGTAATGATATCATTAATGCACTTAAAGAACTTAAAATTCCTAATCTGCGCTGGCCTGGTGGTTGTTTTGCAGATACCTATCATTGGAAAGACGGAGTTGGTCCTCAAAGCGAACGTCCTACGATCGTGAATACCTGGTGGGGAAATGTTACCGAAGATAATAGTTTTGGTACACATAACTTTCTAAACTTATGTGAAGAATTAGGAGCAGAACCTTACTTAGCAGGAAATGTAGGTAGCGGTGAAGTCCAAGAATTGGCAGACTGGGTACAATATGTAAATTTTGATGGCATTAGCCCAATGTCAGACTGGAGAAAGGAAAACGGAAGAGATAAACCCTGGGGAGTTAAATATTGGGGTGTAGGTAATGAAGCATGGGGCTGCGGCGGTAATATGCGTGTAGAATACTATGCAGATATCTACAGAAAATACGCCACGTTTATGTCTGGCGCAGGTTTAGATGGTGGATTATTCAGAATCGCTTCTGGCGCAAGTGATGCAGATTATCACTGGACGGAAGTTTTGATGAGAGATATTCCACATAATTTATTGCAAGGTGTAGCATTGCATCATTATTCGGTTTTAAGCTGGTCTGCAAAAGGTCCTTCGGTTAAATTTTCTGAAGAGCAGTACTTCAATATCATGAAGCAATCCTGGTTGATGGAAGAACTCGTTACAAAGCATAGCGAAGTAATGCAGAAATACGATCCTGAAAATAAAGTTGCGCTTGTAGTTGATGAATGGGGCGGCTGGTACGATGTTGAAGAAGGTACAAATCCCGGATTTCTTTATCAGCAAAACACAATGCGTGACGCGATGATCGCGGGTATGAACCTAAACATTTTCAACAATCATGCAAAACGTGTGAAAATGGCAAATCTTGCTCAGGTAGTTAATGTATTGCAAGCTGTGATTTTAACAGAGGGCGAAAAAATGATTTTAACGCCTACGTATCATGTGATGAAAATGTATAATGTACATCAGGATGCAAAGTTGATTCCGTTAGAATTAGATTCTCCTGATTATGTGTTCAATGGTGAGAAATTACCAGCAATAAACGCTTCAGCTTCTAAAGATAAAGCAGGTCTCGTTCATATTTCGCTGGTAAATATAGATGCTTCTAAAAGCAATACAGTTTCTATTGATTTAAACGAAATGGGGATTAAATCATTCACAGGGCAGATTTTGACTTCAGGTACACTTCAGGATCATAATACTTTTGATAATCCTGAAGAAATAACACCCAAAACTTTTAAAGATTTCAAACTGAAAAAAGGAACTGTTGAATTAACAATTCCTCCATTTTCAGTGGTGGTTTTAGAGGGAAAATAACCGATTTCTAATGAAAAAAACCTGGTTTTTCCGTAAAGATATTTATCGCTTTTTTTTGTGTGCATGTTTGGTTGCGACGGGCTGTTCTAAGGATTCTGGAGAAGATACCAGTTCTACAGAAAACCCTGAAGAGGAACCTCAGACTCCTGAAGTTCCTCAGGAAGAGCCCGAATCAACCTATACTGTAGATAATATTACTGACACGTATTATGACGTCGCTGGTGCTGAGAATGTGTATAACTGGGGGCCTTATAATGTGCATGATCCTTCTATAATAAAAGTTGGCGATACCTATTATTGCTACAATACAGATGTTTCTTTTGGTTCAGAAATAAGACCGGGAATTCAGATTCGTCGTTCAAAAGATCTTATTGACTGGGAATTTGTAGGGTGGGTTTTTGATGGCCTTCCGGCGAAAGGGAGTCAGTTTATAAAAAGCAAAGGTGACGATCCCTTCAACGCATTATGGGCGCCTTTTGTTATGAAAGTTGGTAGTGAATACAGATTGTATTACTCGTTATCTTCAAATACTCCACGTCTCAGTGTTATTGGTCTGGCTACTTCAAATTCGCCACTCGGTCCTTGGACAGAAAAAGATCTGGTTGTAACCTCGGTTGATGATAATTCAGTGCAAACTAATGCTATTGATCCTACAGTTGTAATTGATAAAACCGGACAGCACTGGTTGTATTACGGTTCGGCATGGGATGGTATTTATTATTTAAAACTAAATGCTGCCACAGGTCTGGCAGATTCTTCCGGAGATAAAGGAAAACGCATCGCTCAACGTGGTTTTACAGGAAATTCAATTAATGGAAATATAGAAGGTCCCGAAGTTATTTACAATGAAGAACAGGATAAATATTATATGTTCATCGCTTACGACTGGCTACAAACCAAATATAATGTACGCGTAGGTCGAAGCGATAATCCAGACGGACCATTCTACGATTTTAATGGATTAGACATTAATACTGAAGTAGATAATACACCTATGATTCTCGCTCCGTATCAGTTTAAGGGGCATTCCGGCTGGCAGGGAGTTTCTCATCCGGGAGTTTTTAAAGGTGATGATGGTCAATATTATATGGCGCATCAGGGAAGACCGGGAGAGAACAGCTATTTTATGGTATTGCACATTCGTAAAATGTATTGGACAGAAGATGGCTGGCCTATTGTTTCGCCAGAGCGTTTTGCAGGTGTAGCACAAGACGAGATCACCACTGCAGATCTTGCGGGTAACTACGAACAAATAATTCTCGGTTATCAGGTTGTACCCGGTTATGCCGAAACGCAAACACTACCGGATTTTCAATATGCGGTCGATTTACAACTTGCTGCAGATGGTTCTATAAATGGCGACGCAAACAATCAATGGTCTTTTGAAGCACCGTGGTTAACAATGAGTTTTAGCAATGGCTTTACAGATAAATTGTATGTAGAGCGAGGTAGAGATTGGGAAAACAAAGTAGCTTCTACAATTGTATTATCGGGATTAAATAATGCCGGAACAGCAATTTGGGGCAAAAAAATAAATTAAAATGAAGATAAAATTATATAGTTTATTAGCAGTAGGAGCACTTCTAATTTCGTGTAAAACAACCGTTGCTCAAACAGATGTTCAAAGAGGAATGGAATTGTTTAAAACGCAGGAAGCTTCTTTCAACAATCCCATTATAAAAGATAAATACACCGCAGATGCGGCGGCTTTGGTTTACGATGATACCGTTTATTTATACGCCGGTCACGATCAGGCAGCAGACAATGAAGAGCGGTATATTATGAATGAATGGTTAGTCTATTCTTCTAATGATGTGGTAAACTGGAAAGAACATCCTGTGCCTTTAAAACCATCAGATTTTAAATGGGCAAAGGGTGATGCTTGGGCGGCTCAGGTAATTGAGCGTGACGGAAAGTTTTATTGGTACGTTACTGTAGAACATGATTCGACACATCCCGGTAAAGCTATTGGTGTTGCGGTTTCAGACAGTCCTACCGGGCCTTTTAAAGATGCAATTGGGAAAGCGCTTATTACAAATGATATGACCACCCAAACAGATATTGGCTGGGATGATATTGATCCAACTATCTACATAGATGATGATGGGCAGGCTTATTTGTATTGGGGAAACCGGGTTTGTAAATATGTAAAGCTTAAGGAAAATATGGTAGAAATGGATGGTGAAATTCAGACTGTTGACCTTCCAAAATTCACTGAAGCACCATGGATTCATAAACGAGGTGATTGGTATTATCTGTCCTATGCCTACGATTTTCCGGAGAAAACAGCCTATGCGATGAGCAAGTCTATTACAGGACCTTGGGAATACAAAGGAATTTTAAACGAAGTTGCCGGGAATAGCAATACAAATCATCAGGCAATCATAGATTTTAAAGGAAAATCGTATTTCATTTATCATAACGGCAGCATTCCTACCCACGGAAGCAGTTTTCACAGATCAGTTTGTGTTGACCGCCTTTTTTATAATGAAGACGGAACTATAAAACGCATACAAATGACTTCTGAAGGTATTCAGGAATAACTTAAATCATGAAAGCCCATAATGGGCATTTAACAAATAAAGACCATTATCAATCATTATAAATAAAAGGATATCAATGGTTTGTGAATTTTTTATAAAGATGAAGAAATCAACCATTTTTTACCGATTTTTAGCCATTTTTGGGCTGTTTTTGACCAATTTTGGCTACGCTCAGCAGATACGTGTTCACGATCCGGTGGCGATAAAAGAAGGCAATACCTATTATATTTATTGCACAGGTCGCGGTATAAGTACTTTTAGTTCGCCAGATTTAAAGAATTGGGAACAAGGTCCGCAAGTTTTTGAGCAAAAACCGGTTTGGGCAGATTCGGTAGTAGATGATTTTAAAAATCATATCTGGGCGCCCGATATTTCGCATCATAACGGCGTTTATTATCTGTATTATTCCGTTTCGGCTTTTGGTAAAAACACCTCTGCAATTGGCGTAGCTACAAATACTGTTCTTGATCCTAAAGATGAAAATTATAACTGGGAAGATCAGGGAATTGTGATTGAATCGATTCCTAATCGTGATCTGTGGAATGCTATCGATCCTAATCTTATTATCGATGAAAACGACACGCCTTGGCTGGCTTTTGGTTCTTTTTGGGATGGTTTAAAATTGGTAAAACTGAATAAAAACCTAACTGAAATCGCGCAGCCCCAGGAATGGCATACTATCGCTCGCAGAGAACGTAATTTTGAATTGGCAGATTCAGATCCTGGCAATGCAGCTCTGGAAGCTCCTTTTATTTTTAAGAAAAACGACTATTACTATTTATTTCTTTCTTGGGATCTCTGTTGTCGTGGTGAGAACAGCACTTATAAAGTTGTTGTGGGCAGATCTAAAAATGTTACAGGGCCTTATTTAGATAAATCTGGAAAAGAGTTAAATGATGGTGGAGGCACTTTATTGGTAGAGGGAAATAATAACTGGTATGGCGCAGGTCATAACAGCACCTATACATTTGATGGGAAAGATTATATCATCTTTCACGCTTATGATGCAAAGGATAACGGCGCTCCAAAACTTAAAATTTCTGAGCTGGAATGGAATGATGGCTGGCCTAAACTAAAAACTAATGTTCTTGATTAAATGAAAAAACAGATCTCACACATAGCAAAAGCTTGCGTTTTATTCGTTTTTCTGGGAATAATTTCCTGTAAAGAAAAACCGCAAGAACTCGCGGTAAATTCTTCTGAAGCTAAAGAAGAATCTGGCTATAAAATAGAACCTGTCAACATTCAGCATGTAAAACTAACTGATGATTTCTGGCTTCCTATTATAAAACGTGTACAGGAAAAAACCATTCAGTATGCAATTGATAAATGTGAAGAAGAAGGCCGAATGGACAACTTTCTAATCGCTGGGGGTAAAATGCAAGGTTCTGTAAAAGGTGCAATGCCTTTTGATGATTCAGATTTGTATAAAATTATTGAGGGCGCTTCTAATTCGCTGATTAGTGCTCCCAATGAAAAGCTGGATGTTTTGCTTGATTCTTTAATCGCTATAATAAAAGTGGGGCAGGAGAAAGATGGCTACCTCACTACATGGCGCACAATAGATCCTGCAAAACCACCCGCGCCCTGGGTTAAAGTCACCGAAGGCAAGCGTTGGGAATATCTCAATATGAGCCATGAATTGTACAATGCCGGTCATTTATATGAAGCCGCAGCGGTGCATTATAAAGCAACCGGAAAACGCAACTTTCTCGATATCGCACTTAAAAATGCCGATTTAATCTGCAAAACCTTCGGTGATGCTGAAGGTGAAATAAAAGCTGTCCCCGGTCATGAAATTATAGAGACTGGTTTAATTCAGCTTTATAAAATCACTAATGAGGAGAAATATCTTGACATGGCGCGGTACTTTTTAGACAACCGGGGCAATCCTGAAAATCACGAATTGTATGGCGCTTATTCCCAGGATCATATCCCGCTAGTAGATCAGGATGAGGTTGTGGGGCATGCCGTTCGTGCAGTTTATGTGTACGCCGCGATGACAGATGTTGCGGCCTTGCAAAATGATAAAAGTTATGAAGATGCCGTTTTTGATCTATGGAATAATATGGTTGATAAAAAAATGTACATCACCGGCGGGATAGGAGCGAAGCATGAAGGCGAAGCTTTTGGTGAAAACTATGAGCTGCCTAACCTTACCGCTTACAATGAGACTTGTGCCGCGATAGGCGATGTATATTGGAATCATCGTTTACATGATCTCACAGGCGACGTAAAATATTTTGATGTTATAGAACGAACATTGTACAACGGTTTGATCTCTGGTCTTTCTCTTGATGGAACTAAGTTTTTCTATCCTAATGCGTTGGAATCTGACGGAGTTTATCAATTTAATCAGGGTGCTTGTACGCGTAAAGACTGGTTTGATTGTTCCTGCTGCCCTACAAATCTGGTTCGGTTTATTCCTGCCATTCCGGGGTTGATTTATTCAAAAAGTAACGACGCTATTTTTGTAAATCTTTACGCCTCAAATGAAGCCACAGTAGACTTAAATGAAAATAAAATAAAAATCACTCAGGAGACTAATTACCCGTGGGATGGAAAGATAAAAATGACCATAAACCCTGAAAAATCGGGTGATTTTGCCTTAAAATTGAGAGTTCCGGGTTGGGCTAGAAATGAGGTTTTACCGGGCGATTTGTATGCTTATGTAAATCAGTCTCAGGACAAGATAAATCTGGGGATAAATGGGCAAAATCAGGATTTTACAATAGAAAATGGCTACATAACGCTTTCGCGAAAGTGGAATACGTCAGACGAAATCGAGATCAATTTCCCTATGGAAGTTCGCGAGGTAAAAGCTTCTGACAAAGTGAAAGAAGATGAAGGGAAAGTTTCTGTTGAATATGGGCCTATCGTTTACGCCGTTGAAGAAATTGATAACAAAAAAGACTTTGATGCGATTAAAATATCTGCCACAGAAGATTTTACAGTAACCAAAGAAAATGACCTTCTGAAAGGCGTTAACACTATAAATTCAAACAATTTTAAAGCCATTCCCTATTACGCCTGGTCAAATCGCGGAATAGGAAAAATGAAAGTTTGGCTGGATTATCAACAATAAATCACACAAGAAAAGCACACTAATGAAAAATAAAATTATACAGAAAGTTGCCTTAATTGCTCTGGGACTTCAGGCGACAATGGGTTTTAGTCAGGCAAATCTTGACGTAGATCTGTCAAAGAGCATCACAAAAATTGCTCCCACGATGTACGGTATTTTCTTTGAAGATATCAACTTCGCTGCAGATGGCGGTTTATACGCAGAACTTGTAAAAAACCGTTCTTTTGAGTTTGAACTTCCCATGATGGGCTGGCTGGAGCCTAACAGCGACAGACATTCCTTTAATAATAATTCAGGGATTGCCGCGCCGGTTAAATATATGTATGATTCTGGCAATGAGAATTTTTGCAGAGTTACTGTAAAAAATGCCTCGGGTTATGAGCTGATTAATCAGGGTTTCCGTGGGATGGGAATCAAAGAAGGCGATACGTATAATCTTTCGCTTGAAGCGAAAAAATTTACCGGAGACATAACAAAAATTATCGTTCAGTTAATAGATGATAATGGAAAAGTTATAGGCGAGACTTCGGTTGTTCCTGAATCTTCAGAATGGAAAACTTATGAAGGCACACTGGTGGCCAATTCCACTGTAGAAAAAGCACAATTAAAAATCACTTTTGAAGGAACGGGAGAGATCGATCTTGATATGATTTCGCTTTTCCCACAAGATACCTGGAAAGGTAGAAAAAACGGTTTACGTAAGGATTTAGTGCAGTTATTGGACGATTTAAATCCAGGGTTTTTACGTTTTCCCGGGGGTTGTATAGTTGAAGGAAGAACGCTGGCAAAACGTTATCAGTGGAAAAAAACTGTTGGTCCTGTTGAAGATCGTCCTTCGCTTATAAACAGATGGAATACTGAGTTTGCACATCGTCTTGCGCCGGATTATTTTCAGTCTTTCGGTCTTGGTTTTTTTGAATATTTTCAACTCGCCGAAGATATGGGAGCAGAGCCGCTGCCTATTTTAAGTTGCGGTATCGCTTGCCAGTTTAACACCGGCGAACTTGTGCCAATGGAAGATCTTGATCCTTATGTGCAGGATGCGCTTGATCTGATCGAGTTTGCAAATGGTTCTACAGAAACTGCATGGGGAAAAGTTCGTGCAGATATGGGTCATCCTGAACCTTTTAATATGAAATATATAGGCGTAGGTAACGAGCAATGGGGACCAGAATATATTGAGCGCTACAAGGTTTTTAACGCCGCGATCAAAGAGAAATATCCTGATATGATTATAGTTTCAGGAAGCGGCCCATTTCCCGAAGGAGATTATTTTGATTACGGGATGAAGGAATTGCAAAAAATAGGAGCCGAGATAATTGACGAGCATTATTACAAGCCTCCGGCCTGGTTTCGTGAAAACGCGACTCGTTACGATAGTTATGACCGCAACGGCCCTAAGATTTTCGCAGGTGAATATGCCGCGCAAAGTGTAGCAATCGCAAGTCCTGAAAATAAAAACAACTGGGAATGCGCGCTTTCTGAAGCGGCATTTATGACGGGTCTTGAGCGCAATGCTGAGGTTGTTCATTTAACGTCTTACGCGCCGCTAATGGCTCATTCTGAAGGTTGGCAATGGACGCCAGATCTTATTTGGTTCAACAATCTTACAGCTTACGGAACGCCAAATTATTATGTGCAAAAACTGTTTGCTACAAATAGCGGTACAGATTTATTTTCGGTAAAAGAGAATGGAGAAGCGCTTACCGGGCAGCATGAATTGTATGCTACAGCGGTTACTGATGCAAAAACGAAAGAAGTAATTGTGAAGCTTGTAAATACATCTGGAGAAGCTCAGGAAATAAATCTTAATTTTAAAGGAAGCAAGATTTCTGGTAAAGGTGAGATTGTAACCTTGATGAAAGGAGACTTAACGGCCGAAAATTCATTTGAAGCGCCACAAAATATCTCCCCAAAAACCGAAGAAATCCGGGTAAAAGGCAGTAAAAGTAGCATCACTTTACCTGCGTATTCGCTTAATGTGGTGAAGATTTCAATGAAATAAAATCAAACTTTAAAACAAGTGTAGTTAATACATTTATTTTTATATTTTTATCAAAAGAATACTACTTCGATGAAGGGATATGTTATAGGGCTAGATTACGGGACAGATTCTGTACGTGCGGTTTTGATCAATACAGAAAATGGGGAAGAGATCGCGGCAGATGTGCATTATTATCAGCGGTGGAAAGAGCGTAAATACTGTGATGCAAAAGCAAACAGGTTTCGCCAGCACCCATTAGATCATATAGAGGGACTTGAAAAAACGATCAAAACGATTGTAAAATCGGCTAAAATTGACTCAAAAACGATAAAAAGTATCTGTATCGATACGACCGGGTCTTCGCCGGTTCCTGTCACCAAAGAAGGTCAACCGCTTGCTTTAGTTGAAGGTTTTGAAGAAAACCCAAATGCGATGATGGTCTTGTGGAAAGATCATACTTCCATTGAAGAGGCCAATGAAATAAACGAATTGGCTGCCAACTGGGGTGGTGAGAATTTCACCAAATACGAAGGCGGAATTTATTCTTCTGAATGGTTTTGGGCGAAAATTCTGCATGTTGCTCGCGAAGATGAAGCCGTAAAAGAAGCCGCTTTTACCTGGATGGAACATTGTGATTTAATGACTTTTTTATTGGTTGATAAATCACTTGAAGAATTTAAGCGCAGTCGCTGTGCCGCCGGTCATAAAGCGATGTGGCATGAAGACTGGGGCGGACTACCAGCTGAAGAGTTTTTAGGAAAACTTGATCCTTATTTGGCACATTTACGCGCCAACTTATACACTGAAACTTATACTTCTGATGAAATCGCGGGAACTTTAACCGCAGCATGGGCAGAAAAACTGGGTCTTACTACAGATACAATTATCGCGGTAGGAACTTTTGATGCGCATTCTGGAGCCGTGGGAGCAAAAATTGAAGAACATGCGCTGGTACGCGTGATGGGAACTTCAACTTGTGATATTATTGTTTCAGATAAAAATGTGGTTAATACCAAAACCGTAAAAGGAATTTGTGGTCAGGTTGATGGCTCTGTGATTCCGGGAATGATTGGGCTAGAAGCGGGTCAGTCAGCTTTTGGGGATTTGCTCGCATGGTTTAAGGATATGTTGAGTTGGCCAATTGATAATTTGGTCATGCAGTCTGATATACTTTCGCAGCAGCAAAAAACAGATTTACAAGAAGAAATAGATGATAATTTCATCAAAAAACTAACTGCAGATGCAGAGAAAATACCGCTTTCAGAAAGTATCCCCACAGCTTTAGACTGGATTAACGGTCGTCGCACACCAGATGCAAATCAGGAATTAAAAAGTGCGATGAGCGGTTTAAATTTAGGAACTCGTGCTCCGCATTTATTTAAAGCACTTGTTAATGCCATTTGTTTTGGTTCTAAAAAAATAGTTGACCGTTTTGAGGAAGAAGGAATTGCAATTCATACGGTGATAGGAATTGGTGGCGTTGCCCGAAAGTCTCCTTTTATTATGCAAACGCTCGCAAATGTGCTTAATATGCCCATAAAAGTGGCAGCTTCAGATCAGGCTCCTGCTTTGGGAGCAGCAATTTATGCTGCGGTGGCTGCGGGGATTTATCCTTCGGTTATTGAAGCCAGTGCAAATATGGGCAGTGATTTTGAAGCAGAATACCATCCACAGCCCGAAACGGTAGAAGCGTACAACGAACTGATGAAATCCTACGAAGATCTGTCTGCTTTCGTGGAAACGAATTTGAACAAACAAACAACGATCAATGAATTCCAACTATAACGATTTAAAACAAGAATGCTACGAAGCCAATATGCAGCTTGACGCGCTCAATTTGGTGATCTACACTTTTGGAAACGTAAGCGCAGTTGACCGAAAAAACGGAGTTTTTGCCATAAAACCCAGCGGTGTGCCTTACGAAATTTTAAAACCTGAAGATATTGTAATCCTTGATTTTGAAAACAATATTATTGAGGGGGAAATGCGTCCTTCATCAGACACAAAAACTCATGCGTATCTGTATAAAAATTGGCTGGAAATTGGCGGAATCGCTCATACCCATGCTACTTATTCTGTTGCCTGGGCTCAAGCACAGCGCGATATTCCGGTTTTTGGAACAACGCATGCAGATCATTTAACCGCAGATATACCTTGTGCGCCGCCTATGCATGACGAACTGATAGCAGGAAATTATGAACACAATACGGGTATTCAGATTTTAGATTGTTTTAAAGAAAAAGGTCTTTCTTATGAAGAAGTGCAAATGGTTCTTTTAGGAAATCACGGTCCTTTTACATGGGGAGAGAATGCGGCGAAAGCGGTCTACAATAGTAAAGTGCTTGAAGAGATTGCGAGAATGGCGCAACTAACACTACAGATTAATACGGAAGCTCCACGGCTCAAGGATTCTTTGATAAAAAAACATTACGAGCGTAAACATGGCAAAGATGCTTATTACGGGCAGGGTTGCTAACCTTATAGATGTTTTGTTTTTACGAAGTGAGATATACTTCGCAGAACTTTGACAATTTATTGACCAATAATTTTAAAATCATTTTAATCTCTACAAGATCCTATGGGACTATTAACTTTTGCAGGCTTCACAATTTTAGTTGCCATTATCGCTTACTATTCCACTTTAAAAACAGACGAAACCACTTCAGATGGTTATTTTTTAGGAGGACGTAGCCTTACGGGACCCGTAATCGCAGGATCACTTTTACTTACTAATCTGTCTACAGAGCAGATCGTAGGGATGAACGGTATTGCTTTTAGTGAGGGGATTTTGATAATGGCATATGAAGTTCTTGCAGCAGTAGCAATGGTTTTTACCGCATTTGTTTTGCTGCCTAAATATTTAAAAGGCGGGATCGCCACAATACCACAGTTTTTAGAAAAACGATATGGATCACTTACTAAAACCATCGTTTCTATCCTCTTTTTATTAGGATACGCGATCTCTATGCTGCCTACTGTTCTTTACTCTGGCGCATTAGCTATAAATACCATGTTTAACCTGCCTGAAAGAATGGGCATGGAGCCAGAAAGCGCTTTATGGGTTACGGTTTGGGGTATTGGGATTATAGGTAGTATTTACGCGATTTTTGGTGGTTTAAGGGCGGTTGCCGTTTCAGATTCTATTAATGCTATTGGGCTTATTGTGGGCGGACTCATGATTCCTGTGTTTGGCTTACTATATGTAGGTGACGGGAATATTTTTGAAGGAATGAATATTTTAACAACTAATCTACCCGAGAAGTTTGAAATATTGGGAGGTCGTGATTCATCAGTTCCGTGGGGCACTTTATTTACCGGTATGCTCATCGTAAATTTTTACTATTGGGGAACAAATCAGGCTATTATACAGCGGGCTCTGGGTGCAAAAAATCTTGTAGAAGGACAAAAAGGTCTTTGTCTTGCAGCATTCATTAAGATTTTAGGACCTTTAATTGTAGTACTTCCCGGTATAATAGCTTTCCAGATTTTTAATGGGGATCTTTCAAATGCAGATGAAGCCTACCCCATGTTAGTAAAAAAGGTTCTTCCTGTAGGGTTGATCGGTTTTTTTGCAGCTGTTCTTTTTGGGGCAATATTAAGTTCGTTTAATAGTGCGCTTAATAGCTCAGTAACTCTTTTCGGTTTAGATTTTTATAAGCAATATATAAATAAGGAGGCTTCAGAAAAGCAGGTGGTAAGAGCGGGAAAGACCTTCGGTATTTTTCTGGCACTTTTCTCAATGGGTATCGCACCCTTACTTTACGGTGTAGAAGGTGGTATTTTTAATTACCTGCAAGAACTAAATGGCTCTTACAGTGTGCCCATATTGGCAATAATACTGGTAGGTTATTTCTCTAAGCGTGTTTCTGGTTTCGCAGCAAATATTGCTATCGTCTTTGGGGTAGTCGTTTATTTAGTTTCACTTTATGTGATAAAACCGATTATGGTTTCTTCGGCTTTAGAGAACGCAAGGATAAACGGTGTAACAGATGCGTTGCAATTAGCAGATATTCAGGCAGGCGCATTTCCTCACTTCTTACATCTAATGGGTATCATATTCGTTCTCGTGGTAGCCATATTGTTCATAGTGAGCAATTTTAAGCCAAGAACCACAGATTATATAGAGATATATACAAATCAAGTAGATATAACTCCGTGGAAATACCTAAAACCGGTAGGCATTTCAATTTGCGTCGCCGTAATAGGAATTTACATTTATTTCTCATAAAATTTTCAACCAAAAGATAATAGAATACATGAACTATAATATTGATCAATACGAAGTCTGGTTTATAACCGGAAGTCAACATCTATACGGGGCAGAGGCACTTAAAGAAGTGGCTTCTCATTCTCAACAAATCGCAGCGGGACTTGCAGAATCTAAGCATATTCCCGTAAAAATTGTATATAAAGAACTGGTCACTACTCCTGCAGAAATTACAGATATGTGTCTTGCAGCAACAAACAGTAAGAATTGTATAGGCGTGATCCTGTGGATGCATACTTTTTCACCCGCAAAAATGTGGATAAAAGGGCTCAGTCTGCTTAAAAAACCAATCTGTCATTTGCATACGCAGTTCAATGCCGAAATTCCTTTTGAAAAGATAGATATGGATTTTATGAATCTGAATCAGTCTGCTCATGGTGATCGTGAATTCGGGTTTATGATGACCAGAATGCGCTTAAAGCGAAAGGTGGTGGTAGGGCACTGGCAGGATGATAGAGTACAATCTAAACTGGGGATTTTCACACGTGTCGCTTTAGGATGGAATGAATTTCAGAATTTGAAAGTCGCACGTATAGGCGATAATATGCGGGAAGTTGCGGTTACTGAAGGCGATAAAGTTGAAGCGCAGATGCGTTTTGGCTTTACCGTAAATGGATATGATTCTTCAGATGTGGTGCAAAAAATAAACGAAGTCTCACAAAGTGATCTTGATGCACTTTTAGCCACGTATGAATCTGAATATAACCTTGCCGACAAACTCAAAGAAGGTGGTGAAAAACGACAATCTTTAATAGATGCAGCTAAAATTGAATTAGGGTTAAGAGCTTTTTTAGAAGAGGGTGGTTTTGGAGCGTTTACAGATACCTTTGAAAATCTTGGCGAACTCAAACAACTTCCGGGAATTGCGACCCAGCGTTTAATGGCAGACGGTTATGGTTTTGGCGGTGAAGGTGACTGGAAGGTTGCAGCACTTACGCGCGCCATGAAAGTGATGAGCTACGGTCTTGATGGAGGAACGTCGTTTATGGAAGATTACACCTATCATTTCACACCTCAAAAATCATATGTTTTGGGATCGCACATGCTTGAGATCTGCCCGTCAATTGCAGATGCAAAACCAAGTTGTGAAGTTCACCCGTTGGGAATAGGCGGAAAAGAAGATCCTGTACGACTGGTTTTTAATTCACCGGCCGGGCCAGCAATCAACGCCTCTTTAATAGATATGGGCAACCGTTTTAGATTAATCGTAAATGAAGTAGAAGCCGTAAAACCGGAAGCAGATCTGCCTAATTTACCGGTAGCCCGCGTACTTTGGGATTGTAAACCTGACCTTGATGTGGCCGCTACTAGTTGGATTCTTGCCGGTGGCGCACACCATACCGTATATAGCCAGGCAATTACTACAGAGTTTATGGAAGATTTTGCCGATATTGCAGGGATAGAGCTATTAGTTATTGATGAGCGCACGCGAGTGCGTGATTTTAAAGATAACATCAATGCTAATGAAGCTTACTATCATATGTTTCAGCATAGAATGTAAATCTAAAAACCAACCATAAACATGAAAATATCGCATAAATACCTTTCAATTTTAGCTTTGCTGGTAATAGGAGCAAGCGCAATACAGTGTAAAAGTGATAAGAAAACCGAAGTTTCTGAAGAGGCTCCGGCAGAAGAAAAAGCTTCAGTTTCTATAGAAAAATCATCTTTTGGTAAACTGGAAGATGGTACAGAAATCGACCAATTTACCCTAAAAAACGCCCAGGGAATGGAAATATCGATCATTACCTACGGCGGGCGAATAACCACATTGAAAGCTCCTGATAAAGATGGGAACCTTGAAAATGTAGTAATTGGTTTTGATTCCCTTTCGCAGTACACAAAGAGCAACCCGTACTTTGGGGCGCTCATAGGTCGGTACGGAAACCGCATTGCAAATGGCGAATTTACTCTTGACGGCGAGACATATGAATTACTCAAGAACGATGGCCCCAATAGTTTGCATGGCGGAACAAAAGGTTTTGATAAAGTGATTTGGACTGCAGAAGAAATGCCGGCAGAAGATAATTCAGCTTCTTTAAAACTTACCTATACAAGTAAGGATATGGAAGAAGGTTATCCCGGTAATCTGGAGACTACGGTTACGTATACGCTTACAGATGATAACGCTTTAAAGGTGAACTACCAGGCTACAACAGATAAAAAGACGGTTGTTAACCTGACGCAACATTCTTATTTCAATCTTTCGGGGGATTTTAATGAGCCAATCTTAGATCATAAAGTGATGATCAATGCTGATAAATTTGTTCCGGTAAATGAAACATTGATTCCCACGGGAGAGTTGAGAGATGTAGCAGGAACTCCTTTTGATTTCCGCGAAGCGAAAACAATAGGAGACGAGATTAATGCAGATAATGATCAGATTAAAAAAGGTGGTGGTTATGATCATTGCTGGGTTTTAAATGGGCAGGGTAAAGAGCGTCTTGCTGCATCGGCTTATGACCCTAAAAGCGGAAGGTTTCTTGAAGTCTATACAGATGAACCAGGAATTCAGTTTTATACCGGCAACTTTTTAGATGGCTCATTACCCCAGAGAGGGTCAAACAATACCTATGCAAAACGTACCGGTTTTTGCTTAGAAACGCAGCATTATCCAGATTCACCTAATCAGGAAGAATTTCCTACGACGGTATTAAATCCCGGCGAAACTTATAATACGACTACGACTTTTAAATTTTCGGTGAAGTAAGATCCCGTAAAACAATTGTAAAAAAACCGAACTCCTTTAAAAAGATGTTCGGTTTTTTTGTGCAAAATCTGCACTTTTATTTTGTATTACACTAACTTCATACAGTCAAACAATTTACTGTTATATGAATACCAATATTTTAGATTTATCCCGAAAGGTGATTTTCGTTTTGCTTATAAATTTAAGTTTCACTTTTTCTGCACAAGCACAACAGGAAACAATTACGCTCTGGGAAAATGGAATTCCCGGAAGCAAATCATCAGACGTTTACAAGGAGCAGGTAGATTATAAAAATGATAAAATAAACAGCCTAAGCCAGGTAACAACACCAGAAATGACTGTTTTTACTCCGCAAAAAGCTAACGGTACAGCAGTAGTTATTTGCCCGGGCGGTGGCTATCTTCATCTTGCAATTGACAAAGAAGGATTCAAAATAGGAGATTGGTTTGCAAAACATGGGGTAACCGCTTTTGTGCTCAAGTATCGCTTACCCAGCGATGTGATAATGCAAGATAAGACTATAGGGCCTTTGCAGGATGCTCAACGTGCCATGCGCATAGTAAGGCAAAATGCAACGAAGTATAATATTGATACGAGTAAAGTAGGCATAATGGGATTCTCAGCCGGCGGTCATCTGGCATCTACTTTATCTACGCATTATAACGATTCTGTATATGATTCAGAACCCGGTATAAGTGCAAAACCAGACTTCTCTATTTTGCTATATCCTGTAATAAGCATGCAAGAAGAAATTACGCACAGGGGGTCTCGAGAAAATTTGCTGGGTAAAAATCCTGAGGATACTTTAGTCGATTTTTATTCTAATGAAAAGCAAGTGAATAGTGCAACTCCCATCACCTTTTTAATACACGCAGCAGATGATAATGTCGTACCTGTGGCTAATAGTATAAACTACTTTACCGCACTAAATGCTAACCATGTAAAAACCGAAATGCATATTTATGAGACGGGCGGCCATGGTTTTGGACTTGGTACAGAAGAAACTTCAAATAGCTGGCCTGACGCACTCGCACTTTGGCTTAAAAAAAATGATCTTATTAACTAAGAACTTGAAGATAATGATTTTGCATTTGTTTCCCTCAACAGAAAATAAATTTTCAGATTCTAACGCTCTAATCTTGCTCAAGACTTAGCTTAGAATTTTTATAAACTCATTTTAATTTTAGAAAATCAACCAACCAAATACTTTGTAAATGCCAACTTTTTCATTTTTCGCTTTAAGCGAAAAGAACACATTGCGACTTGTAGTTTTCATTTTTATTTCGCTTTTAGCGGTACAAGCAAAATCACAGGAGATCATTACAATAAATACCAAAAGCAACGCTTTAGTGCTTGAAATAAACGCTGAAAAGGAAGTAAAAACGCTCTATTTAGGCCAAAAATTGGCTACAGAAGCCGAATATCGGCAAATATCAGGTCAATATCGGCAAGGTGATGACTATACCGGTATTTATAATTCGTTTTACACGCCTTCAGGTTCAAAAAATTTGCTGGAACCGGCAATAAATGTCACGCATGCAGATGGAAACGCGTCGCTAAGTCTGGATTATGTAAGCCATAATACAAGTACTATAGCTGAAGGAATCACGCAGACTGAAATTCTGCTTAAAGATCCTGTTTATGATTTTGAAGTTACGGTCTTTGTAAAAGCGTTTTACGAGCAGGATATTATTGAGCAGTGGACGCGTATTACAAATAAAGAAAAAGGAGACGTAACACTTAATAAATATGCATCAGCCAACTTATATCTGCATGGCAATAATGATTTCTGGTTGCATCATTATCATGGTGAATGGGCCAAAGAAATGCGCCCTGAAGAGACAAAATTATCACACGGCATCAAGGTTCTAGACTCAAAATTAGGAACACGCGCAAATATCTTTCAGCCTTCAGTATTTATGATTTCACTGGGTAAACCTTCAACAGAAGATGAAGGAGATGTCTTGTTGGGCGGTTTAGAATGGTCTGGAAATTTTAGAACAGATCTTGAGATTGATCCTTTAGAAAATCTTAGAATAATTTCAGGAATCAATGATTTTTCTTCGGCATATCGTTTAGCCAAAGGCGAAAGTTTTACCACGCCTAAATTTTGGTATACACTTTCACATGAAGGAAAAGGAAAAGCCAGCCGAAACATACAAAAATGGGCCAGAAACCATAAGATTTTAGACGGAAATGGATCACGTTTAACTTTGCTTAATAATTGGGAAGCGACCTATTTTGATTTTGATGAACCCAAGCTAAAAAATATAATAGAAGACAGTAAAAAATTAGGTGTAGACTTGTTTTTACTTGATGATGGCTGGTTTGGAAATACCTATCCCAGAAACGGCGATAATGCAGGTTTGGGCGATTGGGAAGTGAATGAAAAGAAATTGCCTAACGGCATCGGTACGCTTGTTGAAGCCGCAAAAGAAAATAATGTAAAATTTGGAATCTGGATAGAGCCGGAAATGGTAAATCCTAAAAGTGATTTGTATAACGAGCATCCTGATTGGGTGATCAAACAGCCGGAACGACCAGAACATTATTTTAGAAATCAGCTGGTTTTAGACCTGACAAATCCCGAAGTTCAGGATTTTGTGTACGGTGTGGTAGACGATTTATTTACTGAAAACCGCGATTTAGCCTATATAAAGTGGGATTGTAACGCGGTAATTTACAATGCCTATTCTAAGTCGCTAAAAAAAGATCAATCTAAATTATATGTAGATTACGTAAAAGGACTTTACAAAGTGCTTGAACGCGTACGCGAAAAATACCCAACTGTGCCTATGATGTTATGTTCTGGTGGTGGTGGAAGAGTAGATTATGCAGCTTTAAAATATTTCACAGAATTTTGGCCTAGTGATAATACAGATCCGCTGGAGCGGGTTTACATGCAATGGGAATATTCTTATTTCTACCCGGCATTGGCAATGGCTGCTCATGTTACAGCATGGAGTAAAGATCCCATAAAATATAAAGTTGATGTCGCCATGATGGGAAAACTGGGTTTTGATATTGTTGTGGACGAGTTGGCTCAAGATGATCTTAAATTTTGCGAAGAAGCTTTAACCGAATACGATGCGCTGAAAAATACGATCTGGCACGGTGATCAGTATCGTTTACAGAGTCCGTGGGATAATGATGCGGCTTCTGTGATGTATGTAAATGAAGATAAAAGTGAAGCGGTGGTGTTTACTTATTTAGTAAATAAGCGATACGGTTCTGGTACGAAGACTCCGATTCTTTTAAAAGGATTAGATCCTGCCAAAGCTTACAAAGTAGAAGAGACAAATATTTATCCTGGCGCAAATCCCGCTGTAAAATCCGCCGAATATTCAGGTGATTTCTTAATGAAAATAGGCATTAATCCTAATGTAAGCGCTTATCACACCAGTGTGGTGCTGAAGGTAAGTGTGAAGTAGGGTTTGAAAAGTGTAGTTCTCTATACCTAGAGCTGTAAAATGAATATTGTTTTGCCTTATATTTGAATATTAATGATAACCCCAAATTATAATTATAATGGCAAAATTTTTAAAAGGCAATTTATTGAATGCCGAAATTGAGAACATCTTTGATAAATGCGAAAAACAATTAATAATAGTATCTCCATTTATTAAGCTCCACACTAGATTTATTAATTCATTAAAGGCTAAAAAGGATGTAGATAAACTTCATATTAGAATACTTTTTGGAAAGAATGAAAAAGATATTTCTAAAAGTTTCAATGAAAAGGATTTTAAATTTCTTAAAGAGTTTCCAAATATTGCAATCAGTTATAATGAGCATTTACATGCAAAATATTATTCTAATGATGCAAATGCAGTTTTAAGCTCAATGAATCTTTATGAATATTCTCAAAACCATAATATTGAATTTGGAATATTGACTAACTCCTCAGTTGTTGGTAGTGTAACAAGTTCATTAATGGGAGAATCACTAGATATAGAATCTTTAAACTATTTTGAACAAGTCATCAAGGATAGCAAATTACTTTTCGAAAGAAAACCGCAATATGAAATGACCTTTGGTGGTTTAAAAAAGAAGTTTGTAGGTTCTGAAACGACTTTGGATAAATTATCTGAGATATTATTTTCTAATAAAAAAGAAAGTAATTCAGACATAATAGTAAAAACACTTTCTACAGGTTACTGTATTAGAACAGGAGAAGAAATACCATTTAATCCAGATAAACCTCTTTCCAATAAAGCTTTCAAGCAATGGTCTAAATATGGGGATGAAGAATATTCCGAAAAATTCTGTCATTTTACAGGAGAACCATCTAATGGGCAAACTTCATTTATCAAACCCATATTAAGAAAAAATTGGAAGAAAGCAATGAATGTTGATAGTAACCCACCAACAAGGCGGCAGATTTAAATTTGAAAGAACCGGCGTTTATCCTGAATATTTGCTTTTTCATTCCCCAAGCCGAAAACGTAATTGGCGCTTTAAACTGAGAAGCACAAAACAAACCGGAGTACTTAAAGTAAATGGAATCGTCGCATTCAATTATTCTTATGGTGACTTTGATTGCAAAATCCAGGAAGTAAAAGATGGACTTCCAGTTTCTGAATGGATTCAGATAGATGTAATGCTCACAATGCGAGATTAGGCAACATTGAGTTTGTTCTTCAAACTCCCATTTTTTAGCCAAAAAACCCGATTATTCCGCATTTGAGTGCTATTTTTAAAGAACCACTTAAATTCAGCGATATGGAAAAGCTAAAGAAAGAAGACATCAAACAGGAAGTTTTTGATTTATATGACGATTATGCGCATAATAAACTCAACAGAAAGCAATTTATTGATAAGCTTTCGCTTTATGCGATAGGTGGTTTAACTGTGCCTACATTGCTTAGTTTTTTAATGCCAAATTATGTTGATTCCGTTACTATAAAACCAGATGATCCTCGCTTAAAATCAGACTATATAATTTATAATTCAGAAAAAGGTGGTGGTGAAATAAGAGGACTTTTATCAATGCCGGCAGAGGCTCAGCAAAAATTACCGGGTATTGTGGTTGTGCATGAGAACAGAGGCCTCAATCCATACATAGAAGATGTGGGCAGAAGAGCGTCTGTAGAAGGTTTTATTACGCTGGCGCCAGATGCTTTGTGGCCGCTGGGCGGTTATCCCGGAAATGATGATGACGGCCGGGAAATGCAAAAGAAACGCGACCGGGATGAGATGCTTGAAGATTTTATCGCAGCTTATGATTATCTTAAAAATCATGAACAATGTAACGGGCAAATAGGCGTAGTTGGCTTTTGTTTTGGCGGATGGATCTCAAATATGATGGCCGTAAAAATCCCAACATTACAAGCGGCGGTTCCTTTTTATGGCGGGCAACCTTCTGCAGATGAAACGGCTCAAATCAATGCCCCACTGTTACTACAATACGCCGGACTTGACGAACGAGTGAATGCGGGATGGCCTGATTATGAAAAGGCCCTAAAAGAAAATGATATAGAATATACGGCTTATTTATATCCAGATGTAAATCATGGATTTCACAATAACACAACGCCTAGATATGATCCTGAAGCCGCTAAACTTGCCTGGACGCGCACAATTGATTTTTTTAATGAAAAGCTGAAATCATGAATTATAGTCATCTTTAATTTATTTCAGGGTCATATTTGTTATTTGAAAATAGAGTGAAGAGAAACTAACAAGTTCAGATTGACCATTCCCACGATCTAACCTTATTATTTGCTGTTAATGCGTTTAAAAAAGCTTTCCACTTCTTCTTCAAAAACTTCCATAGGCACTCGGTGGGCCATTTCATGTTTTAAATGCAAATGATAATCGAGTCCGCCGCCAAAATCTTTTCCAATATAATTTAATGTGTCCGCCGGATTTACAACCGTATCTTTTCCACCTAGAACTATTTGCCTAAAACCTGAGTCAGAGATTTCAGTTTCCGGAATATTCTGTGGTACAGATCTTTTTACCAATGCAGGATTAAAGAGTAATGCTGGTAGCGAAAAAGCATTTGCTATATGATAACCAGCAAAGCCACCCATACTGCTTCCCATAACCACATCAAACTTTGAATTTTTATAGTTCGCAATCAAATTAAGCACAGCATCAGGATCGTTGTGATAATCAAGATCAGGAGCGGTTACTGTTCCGTATTTAGCTAAAACATCGCGTTTTCTTTCACTTAGTTTACTTTCAAGTCCGTGGAGGTAAAGAATATTCATTGTGTTGTAAAGGTTTGGTTAAAAATAAGATATGAGTTGAGGGTTTTAAAGTAAAAAAGGTTTAACCCTTCGTTCACCTGAACTTCCGTTGAAAAAGAGGAAGATTAATAAAAACAAAAAACCCCGAAACTAAAAGTTTCAGGGTTTTAATGTGGTACCTCCAGGAATCGAACCAGGGACACACGGATTTTCAGTCCGTTGCTCTACCAACTGAGCTAAGGTACCTCGCTAAAGCGGCTGCAAATATAAAATCATATTTTAAACTGTACAACACTTCTGCCTAAAAATACGTTATAAATTTAAATGTATTTTCTAATTACTTCATAGCATGCGGAATATCAATTTGTATTTTTGCCCAATATTTCAACATTTATGAATCTAGCTGTAGATATTGGCAACACACGCATCAAAATAGGTGTTTTTGCAAATGATAATTTAGTGTTTAAAACCGAAACTGCTGAATCTGATTTTGAAAACGCTTTAAATGCAATTTTAAAACAACATGAATTAACTACTGCTATCGTGGCCGCCAGCGGAAATTCTCAAAAAGTTGTCACTTTGCTTCAAAAATCGGGTCTTTTAGTCAAAATATTAGATCATAAAACTGTGTTACCATTCAAAAATCTTTATAAAACCCCACAAACATTGGGTTTAGATAGAGTTGCTCTGGTTTCAGCTGCTGTGAAAAGTTATCCTGAAGAAGATGTTTTAGTTATTGATGCCGGTACCTGCGTCACTTATGATTTTAAAAATAAACGTGAGGAATACTTAGGGGGAAGTATTTCGCCTGGGTTGCAAATGAGGTTTAAGGCACTTAATACATTTACGGCAGGTCTGCCACTTATTGAGTCTGGTGATGATGTAGTACGCATAGGTGCAGATACAAAAGAGGCCATACAATCTGGTGTTATTTGGGGTATTACTGCTGAAATAAATGGTGTAATAGATTGGTATAAAAATAAATACAACGATTTAACAATTATTTTAACAGGAGGGGATATGCTATTTTTGTCTAAAACCTTAAAAAATGGCATCTTTGCCAACTCAAATTTTCTCCTGGAAGGATTGAATTACTTAATATTATTCAACAAAAATCAATGATAAAAAGGCTTTTAGTGGTAGTAGTGTTTATCTTGGCTGCACCTATTTTCGCACAAGAGGGAACCTCGTCACCCTATTCATATTACGGTATCGGGTCTTTAAATTTTAGAGGAACGGTAGAAAATCAAGCCATGGGAGGGTTGAGTATTTTAGGAGATAGTGTTCATCTTAACCTATTAAACCCCGCAGGTTACGGTGCTCTTAAGCTCACAAATTACACATTAGGTGGTGAGCATAGTGAGATCAATTTAAAAAGTGATGAAGGTTCTGCATCAAATAGATCAACAAGTTTGAACTATTTGGCCCTTGGTTTTCCATTATCAGATAATTTAGGAGCTGGTTTTGGTCTATTGCCATACACCTCAGTTGATTATAAGATAACTAACGAAAGTGATGATGCTTATCGCTATTACTACGGTAGAGGAGGCCTTAATAAAGCATTTTTAAGTTTTGGTTACGAGCCTTTCAAGGGTTTCCGTGTAGGTGTTACCGGTAATTATAACTTTGGTAGTATAAGAAATGAGGCTGTGTATGATGAAGATGGTGTATCTTACGGTGTGCGAGAAGTTAATAATTCAGACTTAAGTGGTTTTTCTTTCAATATTGGTTTGCAGTATGAGAAAGCTTTAGAGAGCGGACTTACGCTTTATAGTTCATTAAATTATATTCCAGAAAGTACACTCACTTCAGAGAATACACGTAATCTGGAGACTGTGTTAATTTCGCGCTCAGAGAATGCAGTTCTTTCCGTTGTTGATCAACAAAGCGTAGCTGTAGATAATAACGATCTTGTATTGCCATCTGAGGTTACTTTAGGTTTTGGTGTAGGAGAGCGCAATAAATGGTTTGCTGGGGGTGAATTTTCTTCACAGCAAAGCAGTGATTTTACAAATCGTACATTTGAAATATCAAATGCTCAATTTAATAATGCTTCAAAATATAGAATAGGTGGTTATTTTGTGCCTAAATTTAATTCTATAACAAGTTACTGGGATCGTGTGACTTACAGAGCTGGAGCGAGATTTGAAGAGACGGGGCTCATGATCAATAATGAGGATATAAATGAGTTTGGCATATCTTTTGGAGTTGGGTTACCAATCGGGCGTGCCTTCAGTAATGCAAACCTTAGTTTTGAATACGGTCAACGCGGAACAACAAGCTCAGGTTTGGTTAAAGAAGACTTTTTTAAATTTGGTCTAAGCCTTTCACTTAATAGTAAGTGGTTTGTGCCTAATAAATTTAATTAAAATCATTAATATTGCTTACAAATCCTAAAACAACGATGAAAACAAAATTAACACTACTTTTTATAGCCTTTGTTGCAGGTACTAGTGCAGTTATGGCGCAAGCTACCGAAGAGTGTATAACGACAATGTCTATATTTTCAGAACACGCTAAAGTGAAGAATTATGACGCTGCTTACGAGCCTTTTATGAAGCTGCGTAAAGATTGTCCTAAAACCTCTTTTGCTCTATATCAATATGGAGAGCGTCTTTTAAATGACAAGATAGACAAAGCAACTGGTGCAGAGAAAACAGCTTTCGCGAAAGATCTTATCGCAATGTATGAGGAGAAATATGCAAACTTTCCTGATAAAACAGAGCAAGGTTCAAATATTTCAGATATCGCACAAGTGATGTATGATAATGGTATTGGTACTAAAATGGAACAATACAAAAAATTTCAGGAAGCTTGGGATACAGATAAAAAATCGTTCACAAATGCAAAATCACTTTATGTGTATTTTACACTTGCGGTAGAGCTTCAGGAATCTGGAGAACTTGAACTTCAGGATATATTTAACTTGTATGATGATATTCAGGGTAAAATAACTGAAGAGCAAAACAATTATGCAGAAAACATGCAGCCTCTAATGGAGAAAGAAGAAGCTGGAACAAAATTGACTTCTAAAGAATTACGTTCTAAAAAGATTGCTGAAGGAAATCTTGAGAACTACTCTAAGGTTGCCGGTGCAATAGATGGTAAATTAGGTAAGCTTGCAGATTGTGATAATTTAATTCCTCTTTATCAAAAAGATTTTGAAGCTAAGAAAGATGATATTGACTGGATCAAGCGTGCGGCAGGTAGAATGTCTGGTAAAGAATGTACAGAAGATCCTTTATTTATAAAGCTTGTTGAGCAATTAGATAAATTAGAGCCTTCTGCTAAGACTGCTTATTACTTAGGCCAGCTTGCTGAGAAAAGTGGAGATAATGCAAAAGCCTTAGAATATTATGAAGAGTCTGCAAATCGTGAGACTAATAATGATGATAAGGCCAGAGTATTAGGCCGTATAGGTGATAAAATGATGAGCAAGAATAGCTACAGTAGTGCAAGGTCTTATTACAGAAAAGCATTACAGGCTAAGCCTTCAGCAGGTATTTACTACCTGAAAATTGCTCAAATGTACGCTGCTAGTGCAAATAACTGTGGTAACTCAGTTTTTGATAAAAGAGCCGTATACTGGTTAGCTGCAGATTATGCTGCAAGAGCTGGAAGAATAGATCCTGCTTTAGCAAGCCATGCAAATGCAACTGCTGCCAGCTATAGAGCTAAAGCTCCAGATAAAACGATGATTTTTAATGCTGGTAACCAAGGGCAGAAAATTAATTTTAACTGCTGGATAGGAGAGAGCGTTACTGTACCTAGTCTTTAGGTGAAGATAAAATCTCAATACATATTATTAAAACTGGTCACAGCTTTTGCTGTGACTTTGTTTTTTAGCTGTGCTAATAAATCTGGAGAGATACAGCGCTTTAGGCAAAAGGCAGACGGTCCTTCTGCAGAAGGTGAAGGTATTGTTCTTAAATACACAGACTCAGGAAAGGTAGTGGCTACTCTGCGCACGCCTTATATGCTTGATTATAGTATGTCAGATTTTCCTTATCAGGAATTTCCCAGAGGTGTAGAGGTGACTTTTGTTGATGATAATAAAAAAGAGAATTTTATAACATCAGATTATGCCATACGTTACAAAAGCAATGATCTTATAGATCTTAGGCGTAATGTGGTTTTAATTACTAGTGACAGCACAATTTTAAATGCATCTCAGCTATTTTGGGATCAAAAGAATAAATGGGTTTTTACAGATAAGCCTTATACTATACGTTTTCCTGACGGCTCCTTAAACAATGGTAATATGTTTGACAGCAGTGAGGACTTTAAAATTTTTATATCTTTAGATAATCAGAGCAAAATGTATTTAAAAGATGCACAATTAGGCTCAGGACAAGACAGTTTGCAATGACAAGATTTTTTAAATTTTTTGAATACGCCTACCTGATTTTTGCGGGACTATTCATTTATGAAACAATACGTATCTGGCCAACAGAACGCAACAGAGCCTATCTTTTTATTTTCTTTACAGTAGTAGCGTTAGGTATGTTTTTCTTTAAAAAGCACTTCAGGAAGAAATACGAGAAAAATAAACAGGATTAATTGTATTGATGGAGACAGAAGTCTTGATTATCATAATTTCGCTAATACTTTCAGCCTTTTTCTCTGGGATGGAGATCGCTTACGTATCATCTAATAAGATACATATAGAGATCGAGAAAAAGCAAAACGATCTTATAGCTAAAGTATTAACCCGTCTCACTGAAAAACCTTCAAAGTTTATCGCGACTATGCTCGTGGGTAATAATCTGGCTTTAGTGATCTATGGCTATTTTATGGGCGCCATTTTGCAAAACTGGATAGAAGGAGTGAACTTTGACTTTGAGTGGTTAAACACCTTCTTGAAAGAATTTAGTTTACTTACACAAACCATCATTTCTACTCTGGTAATTTTGTTTACAGCAGAATTTTTGCCAAAGGTCTTCTTTCAGATTTATGCGAATTCGCTGCTTAAGATTTTTGC
Organism: Leeuwenhoekiella sp. A16; assembly: GCF_047946675.1. Classification (GTDB taxonomy): domain Bacteria; phylum Bacteroidota; class Bacteroidia; order Flavobacteriales; family Flavobacteriaceae; genus Leeuwenhoekiella. The sequence goes on along the minus strand of NZ_CP172313.1, from coordinate 904,492 downwards.
AGTGCCAGCCTATTTGTTTTATCTGCTTTTCAGTTTTATATCGTCGTTTATCATTTGGATCTCAGACAAAGTTTTAAAACGATTTTTTAGAACTGAAGGTGATGAAGTGCAGTTGGCATTTACAAAGGTAGAATTAGGAAACTATATAACAGAGCAGATGGAATCTGTAGAAACCCACGAGGAGTTGGATTCTGAAATACAGATCTTTCAAAATGCCCTTGAATTTTCTGAAGTTAAAGCCCGCGAAGTAATGATACCGCGTACAGAGATGATAGCCGTAGAGAAAAGTGAGACACCGGCCGCTCTCAATGCTTTATTTACAGAGACAGGTCTTTCTAAAATATTGATCTACAAAGAATCTGTAGATGATATTATAGGCTATGTACATTCTTTTGAACTATTTAAAAAGCCAGAATATATCACTCAGGTTTTAATGCCTGTTATTTTTGTGCCGGAAACGATGCTTATAAAAGATATTCTGAATATTCTTATTAAAAAGCGAAAGAGCATCGCAGTAGTGATAGATGAATATGGTGGTACCAGCGGTATGATGACTGTTGAGGATATTGTTGAAGAACTCTTTGGCGAGATAGAAGATGAGCATGATAGCGTCGTGCTTATAGAAGAGCGCTTAGGCGAAAATAACTATAGGTTCTCTGCTCGTCTTGAGGTAGATTATATAAATGAGAACTACAAACTCGATCTTCCTGAAAGTGAAAACTATGGTACTTTAGGCGGTTTAATCGTAAATCATACTGAAGGTATACCTGAAGAAAATGATATTGTAGATATAGACGGATATCAATTTCATATTCTTGCCACATCTAATACTAAAATCGAGCTTGTAGAAGTCAAGGTATTAGAAGAAGATTAGACTTATTCACAACAAATTTTATTTTGATTGCTTTCGGTTTTATTTTTTCATTTAAAATGGTATTTTCGCCCCCTAATTAATAAAAAATAGTTAACTGATAAAAGCGGGTTTTTTTGACTGATGTCGCGTGAACCAAATCAGCACTATTGAGAATCAACAAGGTTCTTAGATAACATACTTATAAAAATGGCAGTTTTAAACAAGATTAGACAGCGTTCAGTATTCTTAATCATCATCATTGCACTTGCATTGTTTTCTTTTGTGCTTGCAGATGTTCTTAAGAGCGGTGGATTCTCATCACAAAAATCACAACGCGTTCTGGCTGTAGTAAATGGTCAGGAGATAGATCAACAGGATTTTGCGCGTAAAGTAGAGGTGCAAACGAGCAGATATGGTTCTGCAATGACTACTACTCGTGCAATGAATGCAGTATGGGATCAAGAATTGAGAAGTTTACTTCTTGATGATCAACTTCAAGAACTTGGTATTACCATAGAGCAGGACAGGTTAAACAATATCTTAAAAGATGCGTTGCAGGAAGATCCTCGTTTTCAAAACGAAGATGGTACTTTCAGCGAAAGCAAAATGAGAGAATTTGTAGCTACATTAAAGTCTACAAATCAGGATATGTATAACCAGTGGGTAGAATATGAGAACCAACTGGCAAAAGGAGAGAAAGAGCGCATTTATTTCAACCTTGTGAAAGCAGGTGTAGGCGCAACCTTAAAAGAAGGAAAGCTTGCCTATGAAATGGAAAATAATACGCGTGATATAGAATATGTACAGATTCCTTATTCTTCAATTCCAGATGAAGATATTGAAGTGACTAAAGATGATGTGCAGAAATATATCAATGCTCATAAAGAGGATTATCAAACTGAAGCTACAAGAAATCTTCGTTTTGTGAAATTTCAGGAGAAAGCAACATTAGGAGATGAGAATCAGGTAAAAGATGAAGTTGCTGCTTTTTTAAACAGTAAAGTTGCTTATAACGCTGCTGCGAAAATAAACGATACCGTAACCGGTTTTGCAAAAACCGCTACCCCGGAAGAATTTGTGAATGAATATTCAGATCTTCGTTTTGATGATAGATTCTTCTTCAAGGATGAATTACCTGCAGCTATCAAAGACAGCATCTTCGATCTAAATGTAGGAGATGTTTACGGGCCATATAAAGACAATGGTTTTTATAAGGTTTCCAGAGTTGTTGCTGTAAAGCAATTACCAGATTCAGTTAAAGCATCACATATTTTATTAACCTATGCAGGTTTGCAAAATGCAGGTGCAGAAACAAGAACTAAAGCTCAGGCTAAAACGCTTGCAGATAGTCTTGCTGCTGTTATAAAAAGTAATCCTTCTAAGCTGGCAGAACTTGCTCCTGAATATTCTGCAGATGGTGGTAGTCGGGATAAAGGTGGTGAGCTAGATTATGCGCCAAAGAATATGTACGTGCAGCCTTTTAATGATTTCATTTTTGAGGGTGAAAAAGGTGATATTGGCGTAGTAGAGTCAAATTTTGGATACCACATTATTCACATAGAAGATCAAAAGAACAAGCAACGCGCTATAAAAGTTGCTACTGTAGCAAAAGCTATAGAGCCATCTCAAAAGACGATTAACGATGTCTTCACAACAACCACTAAGTTTGAGATGAGCACTAATGCAGATAAACAAAAGTTTAGTGAGATCGCTAAAGACAGCAATTATGTTGTGCGCCCGGTAAACGGCGTTAAAATATTAGATGAGAATATTCCTGGTGAGGGAAGTCAGCGTGAGATCGTAAGATGGGCTTTTGAAGATGAAACTAATACAGGAGATATTAAGCGTTTTCAGGTAGAAGATGGTTACTTGGTAGTACAACTTACTAAAAAAGGAGAAAAGGGATTAATGAGCGTAGAAGATGCATCTGCTCGTGTAACTCCTCTTGTGCGTAATGAGAAGAAAGCAGAACTTATAAAAAATAAGATTTCTGGAACCGATCTTCAGGCTATTGCCAAAAATCAAAATGTAACTGTTCAAACAGCATCAGCATTGAATCTTAAAAACCCTACTATTGCAGGAGCTGGTACTGAGCCTAAAGTTGTAGGCGCTGTTTTCTCTTTAAAAGAGGGACAGGTTTCTGCTCCTATTGTAGGAAACAGAGGTGTATACGTTGCAAAAGTTACTAAAGTGAACCCGGCTGCAGCTATGGATAATTATACAAGTTTTGCAATGCAGCAAACAAGTGCAAATCGTGCAGCAGTAAGTAATAATGTAGTACAGGCGCTAAAAGATGAAGCAGATATAGATGATAGAAGATCTAACTTTTATTAATTAAGACACCTTTTATTATTGTAAGAAAACCACTCTTAGAGATTATTCTTAAGGGTGGTTTTTATTTTAAGATCATTTGAGAAAAGGGAATGATCGTTTCATAACCTTTCTTTTTAAAATAGGTCATGTCTTCTTCACTTCCGGTGGCCATTACAAAATCACCACCCCAGCCACCTAGACTTTTTACTATTCCGCTATTATAATCTGAAAATAAAACTGACTGTACAGTTGGCGAATTTATAAGCTCAGAAAGGAGGTTTTCATGTGTTTTAAGCAGGTTTTCAAAACCAGATAGATTATCACATTCTAAAATCTCGTAAGTAAGGTCAGTAATTGCCGTTTTTACCCGATTTAATGCCGTTTTAGGCTGATTTTTATAAGATGCTATAGCATCACGACTATTGCGCTTCTGGTTGAGATAAATAAAGAATATGCGGTCTGCAAAATCAGGTTGAAATTTTACAGCCTTAACTTCCGGCTTATCGTGTTTTATCTGGTATAGAATGGGAGTGTTATTTTTCGCGCAGGCGATATCATAGCCGCTGCCTCCAAATGTGCTGTTTAATAATTCGTAAGCATTAATTTCTGCCCATTCAGCAATACTATTTATCAAAGTAGAAGATGTACCAAGACCCCAGTTTGTGGGGAAATCTAAGTGCGTTGTAACTTGATACTGAAAATCATCTTTGAGGAAATTAGTGTTTAGACGCTTAGCTTCTGCTAAAATCTGAAGTAGACGCTCTTCAACAGAAGCCGGCTTTGAGTCTTTGTTGTAAGCAATTATTTGTTCGGCGGAAATGAACGTTTCAAGCCAGGTGTTATTCTTGTGATCCAGACTTCGCCAGCTAATGCCGTTTTTACTTCCTTTATCAACTGTAAGTGATTGGCCATATCTCGTAGGTATCGCCAGAGCCTGAGCGCCATCAAGAACAACATATTCACCGGTTAAGAGTAATTTGCCATTGCTGTAAAATGTTTTGCTCATTGTCTATAAGCTTCTACCAGTTCTATAACAGCGTTGTGAGAAACCTGTGCAGTTTTAAAATGCTCTATGGCGCGTTCCTTTTCAGAGTTTGTAGCTTCCAATTGATTTAAGATATTCATCAAATGCATTTTCATATGCCCTTTTTGAATTCCTGTAGTTATAAGAGATTTTACAGCGCCAAAGTTTTGAGCAAGTCCTGCAACGGCAGTAATCATCATTAATTCTTTGGCCGATGGATTTCCCAGAAGTTCAAGATTTAATTTTACCAGTGGGTGCAGTTTTGTGAGTCCGCCCACAGTTCCTAATGCAAGCGGAATTTCCATCCAGAATGTGAAAATGCCGTTTTCTATTTTAGCATGAGTTAAGCTGCTATACATGCCATCTTTAGCCGCATAGGCGTGAACTCCTGCTTCTACAGCTCTAAAATCGTTTCCGGTAGCGAGCACAACGGCGTCAATACCGTTCATGATACCTTTATTATGTGTGACGGCGCGATAAGGTTCTACTTCTGCAATTTTAACCGCCTGAATAAACTTAGTAGCAAAAATTTGGGGGTCTATATCATTTTCAGCCAGATCTTCAACAGGGCAGCTCACGCTAGCGCGTACAAGGCAGTCTGGAACGTAATTAGACAAAATACTCATCACAATTATCAATTCGTTCTTCAATTGCTCTTTTTGCTTATAAACGTCGTATTCTCGTGTAAGCGTTGCAGCAAGTTGCTCAAGGCAGGTATTGATAAAATTAGCGCCCATCGCATCTTTAGTTTCAAAGGTGCAATGAAGCTGGTAATAATTATTGAGTTCTTCTGTTTTGTTTCTAAGTTCTATGTCTAGCAGGCCACCACCTCTTTTTTCCATGCTGGTGGTAAGTGGTTTTGTTTCGGCTATTAGTTTTGGTTTGATCGTATTAAAAAACTCTTGCAAGTCTGTTGATTTCCCTGTAAAGGTAAAATGCACATGACCTATTTTAGTTGTGCCCAGAATTTCGGCCTTAAAACCACCGCGATTCATCCAGAATTTTGCTGCTTTACTTGCCGCCGCGATCACAGAGCTTTCTTCTATTGCCATGGGGATAGCATACGCCTGATCGTTGATCATAAAATTAGGCGCAATACCCAGCGGTAAATAGTAATTAGAAATGGTGTTTTCTATAAATTCATCATGCAGCTGTTGCAATTTCTCATTGGTATTCCAATACTGTGTGAGAATGCCTTGAGCGGAAGGATTATCGCTGAGATAAGTTTGGGTTAACCAATTTATTTTTTCGGTCTTAGAAAGTTTAGAAAAGCCTTGAATTGTTTTGGTCATAGCAGACAAAAAGGAGATTTTATGCACAAATATACCATTTTTACTATGCTACAGGCAGATTTTTAGAATCTCGTACAACCTGGGTTTACAGGATGAATTGTTACTTATTCATAGTTTAAAATGCAGTGTTAAAGCAAAATATCACTGAGAATTCTTAAATGAAAGCGTCTTACGCTTTATATCTCTTAGGCTTTTAACAGCATAATCGCCCTTTCTTTGCTTATTTTTTAGTAAACTTGGCGATCTATTTTTAAGAAGTTCACATAATATGAAGTTGAATCTGCAATGCGTCATCGTTTTCTTCCTGATGACCTTTGGGGCAACCGCCCAAAAAAAATCTATAACCCTAGAAGAAATTTGGAATGGTACTTTTAGAATGGAGTATATGGATCGTTTGCACTCCATGCAGAACGGTAAAGAATACTCTCTTTTAAATTATGACCGGTCACAAGGTAACCGCACCATAGATCTCTATAGTTATGAAACAGGTGAAAAACTGCGCACCATCGTTAGCGCTGCAGATTTGCCAATAGAGAATTTTGTAAGCTATGATTTTAGCAAAGATGAGAGCAAGATATTACTGGGTACTAATGTGAGATCTATTTTTCGCAGATCCTCAATAGGTGACTACTACGTCTACGATACAGCCTCTAAAAAGCTTACTAAAGTTGCAGATCAACCTATACAAGAACCCACATTTTCACCTGATGCGTCTAAAGTTGCCTACGGTGTAGACAATAACCTTTTTATTAAGAATCTTGTCTCTGGTGAGACGCTACAATTAACAAAAGATGGCGAGAAGAATAAGATAATCAATGGTATTAGCGATTGGGTTTATGAAGAAGAATTTTCTATTGTAAGAGCTTTCGACTGGAATCTTACAGGAGATAAACTTGCGTTTATAAAGTTTGATGAAGAGGCGGTACCAGAATTTTCTATGGATGTTTATGGGACTGATCTTTATCAAAAACAGGATGTCTTTAAATATCCTAAAGCAGGTGAGCCTAACTCTACAGTAAGTCTTCACATTTACGACCTGGAGACAAAGGTGATAGCAGATGTAGATCTATCTCAATATGAGAATTACTACATCCCACGACTTCAGTTTACAAATGAAGATGATATTCTTGCAGTGCAAACCTTAAACAGAAAACAGAATAAGCTTGATCTTATTTTTGTTGATGCTTCACAAAACAAAGCTTCTCGTATACTTGAAGATACAGATGCTGCTTACGTTGATGTTACAGATAATCTTACTTTTCTAGATGACAATAACTTTATCTGGACAAGCGAGAAGGATGGCTGGAATCATATTTATCTGTATGATAAAGCAGGAAAGCTTAAAAACCAGATCACAAAAGGAAACTGGGAGGTAACTTCTTATTACGGCTATGATCCTAAAACAAATCGTGTTTTCTACCAAAGCTCAGAGAATGGATCAATAAACCGCGGAGTTTATGCTGTTAGGCTGAATGGGTCTAAAAAACAGGCACTTTCTGCCGAAAAAGGTACTAATAATGCCGATTTTAGTACAGATTTCACCTATTACATCAATACTTTTTCTGATGCCGAAACACCATATGTGTTCACACTCAACAGGGCTAAAGACGGTAAGTTGATAAGAAAGATAAAAGACAATACTAATTTACAGAATCAACTGGGTGAGTATGAGATTTCACAAAAGGAATTTTTTACACTGCCCATAAACGGGGAAGATCTCAACGCCTGGATGATAAAACCTAAAAACTTTGATCCTAATAAGGAGTATCCACTTTTTATGACTCAATATTCGGGTCCCGGTTCACAAAGTGTTGCAAACAGCTGGAGCGGATCAAATGATTACTGGTACCAGATGCTTGCGCAAGATGGTTACATTATTGCTTGTGTAGACCCACGTGGAACGGGTTTAAAAGGGCGTGATTTTAAGAAAATGACTCAAAATGAATTGGGTAAATATGAAGTTGAAGATCAGATCGCTGCTGCGAAATTATTAAGCGAGCGTGATTATATTGATGCAGACAGAACAGGAATTTGGGGCTGGAGTTATGGCGGTTTTATGTCTTCTAATTGTCTCTTTCAGGGGCCAGATACGTTTGAAATGGCAATTTCTGTAGCGCCGGTTACAAGTTGGAGATTTTATGACAGTATTTATACAGAGCGTTATATGTCTACCCCTCAGGAAAATGCTTCCGGTTATGATGATAATTCGCCGTTGAGCCACGTGGGGACACTTAAAGGAAAGTATTTATTGGTTCACGGGAGTGCAGATGATAATGTACATGTGCAAAATACCATGCGATTAATTGAAGCTTTGGTGCAAGCTAATAAGCAATTTGACTGGGCAATATATCCTGATAAAAATCACGGGATCTATGGGGGGAATACAAGATTGCATCTTTATACCAAGATGACCAATTTCATTAAAGAGAATTTATAATATACTAATTAGGAAAATATGGAATTTAAATATGGCGGTTCTGCCACAAATCAAAAAACAGTTTTAGGACATCCGTCGGGTCTTTTTGTTCTCTTTTTTACAGAGATGTGGGAGCGGTTTTCTTACTACGGTATGCGTGCTTTGTTAGTGCTTTTTCTGGTTACTTCTATTATAGATGAAGGCTGGGGCTGGGAGCGTGCAGATGCGCTAATGTTATACGGGTGGTATACTGGTTTAGTTTACTTGACGCCTATAATTGGTGGTTTGATTGCAGATAAGCTAATGGGTTATAGAAATGCAATTATTTTAGGTGCATTTTTGATGACTTTAGGTCATGCTTCTATGGCTCTCGAGATATTTTCAGATCCTTTTTTCTTTATAGGTCTTGGTCTTCTTATAGTAGGTAATGGATTATTTAAACCCAATATTTCTTCAATCGTTGGTCAGCTTTATAAAAGTCAGGGTAAGGAGAAAGATGCCGGTTATACCATTTTCTATATGGGTATAAATGCAGGTGCCTTTTTAGGTATTTTGCTTTGTGGTTATATAGGAGAGCAATTAGGCTGGCATTATGGTTTTGGTCTTGCAGGTGTATTTATGTTTTTTGGTATGCTGCAGTTTTATTACGCCCAGAAAATATTCGGAAAAATAGGTTTGTCTCCATCGGCTTATAATGATTTTGAGGCTAGTGAAGAAAATCCCGCAGAGCAGGAAGAAGAACTTAAAGAAGTACAAGAAGATGCAAACCATGCCACAGTAAGACGCGATCGCCTTATTGTTATAGGTGTATTTGCATTTTTTACTATTTTCTTCTGGTGGGCATTTGAGCAGGCAGGTGGTTCTATGACATTATTTGCCGCAGATTATACAGATCGTGTTCTTGAAGGTAATGGTGCATTAATATTTAAAATAGCTAATACGTTACTCACTGTAATTCCTGTGGGTATAATTAGTTGGGTTTTAATACGACTATTTAGACAAACATTCTCAAAATATGCTTTAGCAAATATTTTATTGGGAACCAGTTTTGTTATTATCTGGGCAATTGTAATATGGATGCTAGGCAGACAATTTGCAGATGAAGCACCAGAAGTACCTGCATCATGGTTCGGAATTCTCAACTCATTTTTCATTATCACATTTGCACCGCTTTTTTCTAAGATATGGCAGAGTAAACTAAATCCATCAGGGCCGGTTAAATTTGCAATTGGTCTTATACTGGTAGGGCTGGGATTTGCTATTCTTGCATTTGGTTCTATGGGTATACCACAGGGAGCAAAAACGGCTTCTGTAAGCATGATATTTTTAATTCTCGCCTATCTCTTTCATACTTTGGGTGAGCTATGTGTATCACCGGTAGGTCTTTCTTATGTAAGTAAACTTGCTCCGGTAAAACTGGTGGGTCTTATGTTTGGTGTTTGGTTTGTAGCCAACTTTATTGCTAACTTTTTAGCAGGTCTTACAGGAAGTTATCTTGATCCTATTGTAGAAGATTATGGTATGACAACTTTCTTTTTAATCTTTACTTTAATCCCAATAGGTGCCGGAATATTGATGCTTTTAGGAAGCAAGTTGCTCGTCAAGATGATGCACGGTATTCGTTAATATTTTATGGAATACCTTTTGCTTTAATGTTGAGCATAAATAAGATATTATGAAAAAAAATGTTTTACTCTTATTTCTGATTTTAGCTTCTTTCTGGACGAAAGCCCAAGAGATAAAATGGATGAGTATGAACGACGCTCTGGCTGCCCAGAAGAAAGAACCTCGTAAGATTTTTATGGATGTTTTTACAGATTGGTGTGGACCCTGCAAAATGCTTGATAAGAATACCTTTCATAATGCAGACGTAGTAAAATATGTGAATGCTAATTTCTATGCTGTAAAATTTAACGCAGAAGGGACAGAGAAGATAAAATATCAGGATGAAGCTTATGGCAATCCCAATCACGATCCTAACCGCAAGGGGCGTAACAGCCAGCATAATTTTGCGCAGGCAATGGGCATTAACGCTTACCCAAGCATGGTTTTCTTTGATGAAAAAGGGAATTTTATACAGCCGTTACCGGGTTATTTAACACCAGAGCAGCTGGAGATCTACCTTAAGATAATAGCTTCAGATGATTTTAAGAAGATAACTACTGCAGAAGAATGGGAGAAATATCAATCTAATTTTACCGGAACCTTTAAAAGCTAAGCTTTTTGGTCGAGTAGAGTTTGTGTAAAAACATGGCTTTAGAACAGGCTGACGACTAAATAACTTTAAAACTCATAATATCCCTTTTCATACGTGCTGTGAAAAGGGATATCTTTTTTAATACATGTAGCTTTCCATCGGGTTACATAACTGCGGTAGTTGCTGCCATCTGCAATGACCTTCACGTGGGGATAAAGTTTTATAAGTCGGTCAAGATTTATCTGTGGGCTTTCAGTCAGAACTACAAAATCTGGCTTTAAATGGGGCACATTATAAACCTCTGTGCTGTCTATAAGCAATATTTCATTTCGCTTAAAGCGAAAGTAATTCTGTATTCTTTTCTCTTCAATAGTTTTGGCCTGAGTGTTCTCGAGAAAGGCATTGATCTGATTTTCAAAATTTTCTAGCGGAATCGAATCACGATGATAAACAGCCAACTTCTGCCCAGCCTCTTCTATTAAAAGCGACTGTCGATTTTTGTGTAAGACATACAGTTCTGATCTGGTCTGCGATTTTTTGAAGATAAGTGCGATTATCAGGATCAAAAAGGCGGTAAGTGTTGTTATAAATCTTTTATAACTGTACTTTTTTAATAGAAATATAAAAGGAATTATTAGGAGATAGCTTACTGAAAGCATTAATGCAGAAAAGGTGATGTGTTGAAATACCAAGTTCTCAAAACTCGCAATCAAACTTATAAAATCATTGAGACAGGTGATCATAAAATTGAAAACCTGCAAAACAAAGTCGGGCAAAATATGAAATAAACCGAGAAATAAAACCAAAACACCGCAGCTTAAAATCAGCCCTAGAACAGGTAAAATCACCAAATTTGATACTAAAAACAGCCCCGGAAATTGATGAAAATAATAGATGCTTAGCGGTAAAACTCCTATTTGAGCAGCAATACTCACACTAAATATACCCCAGAAAAGCTTGGTTAAGAAAAATTGTGGATTCCATAATTTGATAAAAAGTGGTTGTACCCATATTATAAAGAATACAGCGAGATAACTGAGTTGAAATCCTACTTCATAAATAAGTGAAGAATCAAAAAGCAGCAGTACAAAAGCCGAAAAAACCAGAGCGTTTAAACCAGCATTTTTTCGATTAAAGTAAATGCCAATTTGAATAAAGCTAAACATGGTCGCCGCTCTAAGAACAGAAGGAGAGAAGCCTGTTATAAACGCAAACATCCAGATCACAGTAATTATAAAAACCGTGCGACTAAGTTTAATTATGGGAGTATTGCCCAGAGGATTCAGCAAGAATTGTAGCAGCAGCATAAAAATACCCACATGCAACCCTGAAACTGCCAGGATATGTATCATTCCGGCGGCAGCGTAATCTTCGGTAAGATCTGTTGATAATTCTTGTCTTTGACCGAGTAATAAAGCCTCAATTACTACCCGATTTTTAGCATTAATCAGCCGATTTTCAATACTTTTTTGGAGGTTTTCTCTAAATACTGCTGCGTAACCTTTAAGGGTTTTTACTTGAGTATTTAGCACATATAACTGATTTGTATTGATAGAAATCTGCTTATAAACTCCTTGTTTGTTGAGGTAATTCTTATAATTAAATTGGTAGGGATTTTTGGGTGCAGGTACTTTTGCAATTTCTGCTGCCAGAAAATAGGTGCCGTCAACTTTTAATTCTTCAGATCTGTCTAGGCTGTCTTTATAAAGGTAGACCAGAACTTTACCGGAAGTTTTCTTTCCGGCTAGTTCATTTAATTCGGCATAAAATCTTTTAGCATATATACCGGGTTTTAGAACTTCTTTAATTGTGACTATTGCCCCTGATTGTGCTGAGAAATGTATGTTTTCGTAATGAGAGACAGTGTTTAAAGGGTCCTGTAGCTTTGAGGTTAATATTCCCAGAGAAATAAAAGTTACTACCGTAAGTACAGCAAATGACCACGAGTTGATTCGCTTATAAAAAGTATAGAGATGGGTGCTAAAAAGGACTAAAAAAGAAATGAGACATATAACCCCTATCTCTAATGCCGAAAGGTTAATATAGGGTGAGAGGAGGATGCCCAGCAAAAGGGCCATTGTGATAAAAAGTATGGTGTAGTTAAAACCTTTCATTGTAAAACTCACTGCGGAACTTTACAATAATAACCAAAAAATCAATCTTTTAGATGATTCTGCGAGCTTCTGTGTAGGCATTGTTCCAGTAGCCTTCATTAAGCGATGAGATTATTACGCCTTGCGAAGTTGTAGAATGGATAAATAAAATCTGCCCGGGTAGAATATCTACAACCATACCCACATGGTTTATACGGCTACTTCTGTTAGTTTTAAAAAATAAGAGATCACCCACATGCACCGCATCTGTTTTTATTTCTTTTCCTACGCTGGCCATATCACGGCTTACTCGAGGGAGGGCAATATTTTCCTGCTGGTAAGCAACATAGACTAGTCCGCTGCAATCCATACCTTTTGATGTTGTACCGCCAAATTTATACCGGGTGCCTTCAAATTTTCTGGCGTTGTTCACAACATTGATCAGTAGTTGATCTTTAGGTAATGAGTTTTCGGTTCGCGTTCTTTTTACTGCTGCGGGTACTTTTTTAGAACTGCCGCATGAAGTTAATACGAAACAAAAAATCATAAACAGGATTGCTGCCTTCTTCATTCTTTTTCCTTTTTCAATGACTTTACAATTAATTGTGCTGTTTTCTTACTTGCGCCACGACCACCTAATTTTTTCTCGAGATCCCAATAATCAATAAATAAACGAGCTCTTTCATAATCATCTAAGACACGACCGAGTTCTTTTTTTACACTTGAGGTATTAAAATCATTCTGGATTAACTCTTTTACGACCTCTTTGTTCATGATCAGGTTAACCAACGAAATATAATCTAATTTTATTACACGCTTAGCGATCTCGTAAGAGATGCGGCCTCCTTTATAACATACAACTTCGGGGACTTTAAAAAGCGCTGTTTCAAGAGTGGCTGTACCTGAAGTTACTAACGCTGCAGATGCGAGACTTAGAATGTCGTACGTTTTATTCATCACCAGATGTACTTGCTTTTTGTGCAGGTAAGGCGCATAAAATGATTCATCCTGACTGGGTGCACCGGCGATTATAAATTGATATTGAGGAAAGTCGTCGATAATGCTGAGCATGACCTCAAGCATTTTTTGTATTTCCTGCTTTCGGCTTCCGGGAAGAAGCGCGATTATCTCACGTTCATCGAGATTATGTGTTCTTCTAAAAGCATCAGGAAGAACCTGCTTGCGATCACTAATGGCATCGATTAAAGGGTGACCTACAAAATGTACCTTAAAATCGTGCTTTTTCTCATAAAAATCCTTCTCAAATGGCAAAATAACGTACATCTCATCAATGTCTCGTTTTATCGCTTTTATGCGGTTTTCCTTCCAGGCCCAGATTTGTGGTGAAATATAAAAATGATTTGCAAATCCTTTTTTCTTAGCCCACTCTGCAATGCGCAGGTTAAAACCGGGATAATCTATGTAGATAATCACATCTGGCTGGTAGTTGAGAATATCTTTTTTACAAAACGCCAGATTTTTAGTTATCGTCCTCAAATTCATCACCACTTCCAGAAAGCCCATAAATGCCAGGTCCCGGTAATGTTTTACAGGCTCGCCACCCACGGCAGCCATTAAGTCACCACCCCAAAACCTAAACTCTGCCTGCTTATCTTCTTTACGCAGGGCTTTCATTAGATTAGAGGCGTGCAGATCACCACTTGCTTCTCCGGCTATGATATAGTATTTCATTTGTTTTGCTTTCGCGAAAGCGGACTATTTAAAATCCCAGCTGTTTAATTCTTTAATAAAATGGTGTGCCGTAAGATCAAACTGTACCGGCACTACAGAAACATATCCATTTGCAAGCGCCCACTCATCTGTATCTTCACCTTTGTCTTCATTTACAAACTCCCCGCTTAACCAGTAATAATCTCTGCCCTGGGGGTTTGTGCGCTTGTCAAAATCTTCTACCCATTGTGCATTTGCCTGTCTGCATACTTTAATACCCTTAATTTTTTCTGCAGACAATTTTGGGATATTCACATTAAGTACAATTCCTTTTGCAAGACCATTTTTTAAAACACTTTTTGTGATGGTCTTTACAAAAGACTCACAATGCTCAAAATTGGCCTCGAGTGAATAATCAAGTAAAGAAAAGCCAATTGCAGGTATACCTTCTACGCCGGCTTCTACTGCGGCGCTCATAGTACCAGAGTAGATCACATTAATAGAAGAGTTTGAGCCGTGATTAATGCCGCTTACGCACAGGTCTGGTTTACAATCCATAATTTCCTGAGTTGCGATCTTAACACAATCTGCAGGCGTACCAGAGCAGCTGTATTCTTTGTGCTTTACATTCTCATCCTGTTTTATGGGGTCGCAATAAATTGTGTCATTTACAGTTATAGCATGGCCCATACCGCTCTGCGGACTATCAGGAGCGACTACAATTACATCGCCAATGGTTTTCATTATTTTTATGAGAGCGCGTATGCCGGGAGCAGTTATGCCATCATCATTTGTTACTAAGATCAAGGGCTTTTTGTGAGCCATAAAGTGTTTGGTTTATCTGTGCTAAAATACTAAATTACCAAGCCATACGGCACCCTTTGGTTTAACAAATAATTATTAGCCGTTGTGCCCTGTGGCACGATTTTTAATGTAGATTGCTAGAAAGAATGAAAATGCGAAGTGTTATGATAAAAAATTTTAAGGTCCTGGTTCTTGCCTTTCTTTTGGCAGCAGCCTCATGTAGTTTTACAACCAGCGACACAGACCCCGGAAAAGATAAATTACTTATAAGTCTTATATCTTACGTTCTTGAAAGAGGACATTATGATGCTAAAGAATTTAATGATGAGTTCTCTGAAGCAGTTTATAAAGATTACATAGACGCTTTAGACCCTTTAAAAAGATATTTTCTTGCCAGCGATATTAAAGAATTTGATGCTTACAGAGATAAGATAGATGATGAGATAAGAGATGAGGATATTACTTTCTTTGATCTTACCTATAATCGTTTACGTCAAAGAATGGAAGAAGCTAAAGGTATTTATTCTGAAGTCTTACAAGAACCTTTTGATTATTCTGAACAGGAAACTATAGATACAGATTACGATAAGCTGAGTTATGCTAAAAATGAGAAAGAACTTAAGGAAATCTGGAGAAAGCAATTAAAATTTAATGCGATTGGCACCTTCTATGACAATATGGAAGAAGAGCAGAAAAAAGCTAAAGACGATGCTTCATACACTCAAAAAACCGATGAAGAATTAGAAAAAGAATCAAGAGAAACAACTTTAGGCTCTTTAAAAGAATACTTTGATTTTGCAGATGAACTTGAGCGTGAAGATTACTTCTCTGTCTATATTAACTCGATTGTAGAAGAGTTTGACCCGCATACGTATTACTTCGCACCAGTAGATAAAGATCGTTTTGATATGCAAATGAGCGGTCAGTTTCAGGGAATAGGCGCTCGTTTACAAAAGAAAAATAATGAAGTACGCGTTACCGAAATAATTTCTGGAGGTCCTGCCTGGAGAGGTGAGGAACTGGAAGAGGGTGACGTTATTTTAAAAGTTAAACAACAGGATGATGAAGCAGCCACAAGTATTGTAGGTATGCGACTTGATGATGCTGTAGAACTTATAAAAGGCCCTAAAGGAACTCAGGTTACTTTAAATGTGAAGAAGAAAATTGATGGTGGTATAAAAAACATCACAATTACCAGAGATGTTGTAGAGCTTGAAGAGACTTATGCAAAATCATCTGTTGTAGAAAAGGACAATAGAAAATACGGCGTTATTAATTTGCCTAAGTTCTATTTTGATATGCAGAATTCACAAGAGCGCAACGCGGCTACAGATGTGAAAAAAGAGATCATACGTTTAAAAGATCAGGATGTACAGGGTTTAGTAATCGATCTTAGAAATAATGGCGGTGGTTCTTTATCTACTGTTGTTGATATTGCGGGCTTATTTATAAAAGATGGTCCTGTTGTACAGGTGAAATCTAATGGTCAGGACAGCGAGATTTTATCAGATAAAGATGAAGCGATCGTTTGGGATGGTCCCTTAGTAATTTTAGTTAATGAGATTTCTGCTTCTGCCAGTGAGATTCTGGCTGCTGCAATGCAAGATTACAAACGTGCTGTTATTATAGGTAGCAAGCAAACTTATGGTAAAGGTACCGTACAAAATGTGTATGACCTTAACAGGTGGTTACGTCAAAACGATATGGGCGATATGGGAGCCTTAAAAATAACAACGCAAAAGTTCTACCGTATAAATGGTGGTTCTACACAACTTGAAGGTGTAAAAAGTGATGTTGTTGTACCAGATAGATACAGTTATATTGATATAGGTGAAAAAGATCTTGAGAACCCTTTACCATGGGATAAGATAGAACCTGCAGATTATAAAATTTGGGATGGTTACATAGATTATGATCAGACCATAAGGAGCAGTAAAGAAAGAATGGCTAAAAACAAACAGCTTCAACTTATCGACGAGAATGCAAAGTGGATAAAAAGCAAACAAGGTGAAACAGTATGGCCATTGAATTTTACCGATTATAAGAACAGAATGGCAGAGAATGAGAAAGAGGCAGAACGATTTGATGAGTTAGAAAATTATAAAACACCGCTTACTTACGAATCTCTTCCTTATGAAAAGGAAATGTTTACAAAAGATACAATTCTACAAGATAAACGTGACAGATGGCACAGCAGTCTGGCAAAAGATGTTTATATGGAAGAGGCTATAAATGTATTAGAAGATTTAAAAGTCAATAATATTAAACATGGTAAATTTGCAGACGTTAGGGACTAAAACCTTATGGCTAAACAAGCAAATTCATTAACTCAACTGGCGCTCCAGAAATTCAAAAGAAATTTCTGGGGCGTTTTCAGTTTAATATATATTATTCTCTGTGGGTTAGTTGCACTATGTGCTTACCAACTGGCTCCAGATGATTCTCAAAATGCAAATCAGATGCATTTGTCTATTCACTCACAAAAGCCGGGGTTTACGGTAAAAATGTTAACTGTGCCAGGTGAAGTAGGAGGTGAGCAAAGTAGATTTGAGCGTTTTTTCATGGGCAAAAAAAGCGCAGATACAGAAATACCAATTTCATCTTTCGAACTTAAAAATGATGAGATAGAATATGTTCCCTATAATGAGGATGATGAGATGAACCTCATAAAATCAATAGAGAGAAATAACTTTAAAAATTCTAAAATTGATTGGGATCAGTCCGCTTTCGCGAAAGCCTATATAACTGAGCGCACTTTTCTCTTAGGGACAGATAAATACGGAAGAGACCTTTTAAGCAGAATGCTAATAGGTGCTCGCATATCGTTTAGTATAGGTTTTGTAGCAGTGTTGATTTCTCTTATTATAGGCATCTTTTTAGGTAGTTTAGCCGGATTTTATGGTGGCAAAGTAGATGCTGCAATAATGTGGATTATCAATGTAACGTGGTCAATACCTACCTTACTTCTTGTCATTGCTATCACTTTAGCTCTGGGTAAAGGCTTCTGGCAGGTTTTTATAGCAGTAGGTTTAACCATGTGGGTAGAAGTGGCCAGAGTGGTAAGAGGCCAGGTAATTAGCGTCAAGCAAATGCAATATGTGACCGCTGCAAGGGCGTTAGGGTATAGAAATAGCCGAATCATTATTTGGCATATTTTACCCAATATTATGGCTCCTGTGATCGTTATTTCGGCGGCTAATTTCGCAGGAGCGATATTGATAGAAAGCGGATTGAGCTTTCTTGGAATAGGAGCGCAACCACCTACACCTAGTTGGGGGGCGATGATAAAAGATCATTACTCGTATATTATTTTAGGAAAGGCTTATTTAGCAATTATCCCGGGACTTGCAATTATGTTTCTCGTTATGGCATTTATGCTTGTAGGAAATGCTTTGAGAGATGCTCTCGATGTAAAAGGTGGTTCTTGATCGATAAAGTGACTTGAGAATAAAGCTTAAGTTTGCAGACTTTACATTAAATGACCTCATGAACCGAAAATATATTTACCCCTTACTTTTTGTAGCTGCTACTGTTATCATTTATTTCGCAGATGATTTTGTGAATGAGCAGGTGCGTCAGCCTGATATTGAAAGCGGTAAAATTGCTAAACCTACAGCAAATAACTTCTTTCTTCCTACTTCAACTACTGGCGAAATTGTTTATCATAATTATTACATCTTGTCGTATAGCGAAAAAGATGAGCAGGCAGAATGGGTTGCTTATGAATTGAAGCAAGATGAATTAAGCGATAATAATTTTGACAGACCGTATTTTGAAATAGACAATGCAGTGCCTACAAAAGCTGCTAACTGGCGTAATTATAAAAATTCAGGATATGATCGTGGCCATTTATGCCCCGCGGGTGACAGGCGTTTTGATAAACAGGCCTATTTAGAGACATTTCTCACCAGCAATATCACGCCTCAATTACACGATTTTAATAGCGGTGTGTGGAATAGGTTAGAACAGCAAGTTAGAAGATGGGCTAAAGAATACGATGGTGTTTACGTAGTTACCGGCGGTATTTTAAATAATGCATTGGGAAGTATAGGTGATGAGGATGTTACGGTTCCTGCACAATTTTTTAAAATCATATTAGACAGGCAGGGTAATAATTACAAAGTTCTGGCTTTTTTAATGCCGCATAAAAAATCAGCTGAAGCGTTGAACAGTTTTGTGACAACGGTAGATAATATTGAAGAATTAACCGGGATTGACTTTTTCCCAAAACTGGATGATGAGCTTGAGACAAAATTAGAAGCTTCTAAATCGTATAGCAATTGGGATTTTTAGAAGCTTATCAAGCTGGTTGAAATAAAAATCAGTCAAAAAGGCCTAAAACCTCACTTTTACGGTCAAAAATCACCATTCATTTGCACGGTTTCCATCGAGTTTTACGAATATAAAAAGGAGTATTGTAAAGCCCCAAAGTCCGGAGCCACCGTAACTAAAGAATGGCAGCGGTATTCCTACAGTAGGAAAGATACCCGTAACCATACCAATATTTACCAGAAAGTGTATAAAGAGAATGCCGGCGACACTATACCCATAAATTCTACTAAATTGATTCTTTTGTTTTTCGGCGAGGTAAATAATGCGCATCATTAAACCTACAAACAGGAATATAACAAGCGTACTACCTGCAAAACCCCATTCTTCACCTACGGTACTGAAAATATAATCTGTATGCTGTTCTGGTACAAAATTTCCTTTTGTTTGCGTTCCCTTTAGGAAGCCGCGACCCAGCCAGCCACCATTTCCTATGGCAATTTCAGATTGATAAGTGTTGTAACCTATACTTTTCGTGTCAACGTCTTTACCCAGAACCACATTAAAGCGATCGCGATGGCGTTGTTCAAATACATTTTGAAAAATGTAATTTACAGAGAAAACAAATCCTATACATACAATAGGCAATATATAAAGCAGACTTTTACCTGTTCTTTTTTTTCTTTTCCTAATCAATAGAATTACTGCAACCAGCAGAATTGCGGCAATGACATACATTGGGCCTACCGCTAGTGTTAGTACAAAAAGAACGACAGAAGTTAATCCTACAATTAGATAAATTCCTGATAAGCCTTCTCTGTAAAGTGGGAAGAAAAATGCAGCATAAACTAACGCGCTTCCCGGGTCTGGCTGCGGTATGATAAAAATAGCCGGTAAGGCAATTATTAAAAATGCCTTTAGTTGATGCTGGAGCGTCTTTACATTTGTTTGTATATCGCTTAGATACTTGGCCAGTGCAAGAGCAGTTGCCGCCTTGGCAAACTCGCTGGGCTGTAAGCTAAAACTCCCAAAGGCATACCAGCTTGTGGCTCCTGAAATATTTTTACCGAAAACGTACAACCCCAATAACGACAGGAGGGAAGTGATGTAGATAACACTGGCAAAACGTTCAAAGAATTTCGCTTCAAGCGAAAGAATAAACACAACAATTACCAGACTTAGAATTATCCAGATTAATTGTTTTGTGTAAAGATTTGAAAGGTCAAATGAGCCTGTAACTACATCAGGCTCTATAGATGCGGAATAAATATTTATCAAGCCAATGGAAACAAGTGCCAGATAAAGTAGAATGATAAGCCAGTCAAAATTACTAACTGATCTTGAAAAGCTATTCATTAATAATTAATCTTAAATGGTTCTCCGCTTAATGGTTTTTCATATTCATCTTCTAAACTATGGGTTAGCACCCAGTCTTCAAGATCTTTACGTGTAATTTCTTTTTTAAGGTATTTCTCGATCATTAAACTGGCAATTTTGCCGGCATAACGTGAACCCCAATATCCATTCTCAACAAAAACGGCTAGAGCAATCTTTGGGTTGTCTTTAGGTGCAAAAGCAACAAAAATAGAGTGGTCTGTGAGCTGTACGCGTTTACCGTCTATTTTAGTAAAGTTTTCTGCAGTTCCGGTTTTACCACAAATTTCGATACCGGGAATCTGTAGAGTGGAAGCCGTACCATAGTTATACACATCAAACATACCTTGCACTACAGGGTCAAAATATTTAGGTTCTATAGTGGTATGGTGTTTTGTTCTGTATTGTTCAGGAATAGTGTCTTTACCTTCAATATCTTTTAAAATGTGCGGAGTATAAAACCAACCGCGGTTAGCTATTGCTGCCGTAACATTTGCAAGTTGCATAGGGGTTGTAATAACCTCGCCCTGGCCTATTGAGTTAGATAAGGTTGCAGTACTGTACCATTTATAGGTTGGGTATTGATAGGCTTTATTGTAGTAAGTACTATCTGGAATGTAACCCGGTCTTCCACTTGGGAGATCATAGCCCAAATATTGACCCAGCCCAAAGCTTGCAAGATGCTTGTTCCAGACTTCAATGCCTTCTTGTGGTGTTGGATATTTTTCTATTGTACGACGGTAAACATTAGCAAAGTAAGCATTGCATGAGTTGGCGATACCAGGAATCATACTTAGTGGACTAGCATGGTGGTGACAGCCTAATTTTCGGCCTCTGGAGCCGTAATAATATCCGCCATGGCAAGCAAAACTCTCATTAACATCTACTACTCCCTCTTGTAAAGCAATTAATGCGTTTAATGTTTTAAATGGTGATCCCGGGGGATATTCACCTTGTAGAACACGGTCAAATAAGGGTTTAGAAATACTATCTAAATATAGATCTGTAAAATTCTTAGAGCGTTCACGCCCTACTAGTAGAGCAGGGTCATAATTAGGAGCGGCAATCAAAGCCAAAATTTCACCGGTAGAAGGATCAATTGCAACGACACCACCCCTTTTGTTGACCATTAATTCTTCGCCATACTTTTGCAGCTCAGAGTCTACTGTAAGTTTAATGTCTTTACCCGGTTGTGGTAATGTGTCGAGTGTACCGTTTTTATACGCACCTATGTCACGGTTAAAACGGTCTTTCTGTACATATTTTACGCCTTTTACACCGCGTAATACTTCTTCATATTGTTGCTCTACACCTTGGCGACCAATAAGATCACCAGACTCATAATAAGCGTTTTGCTTGATATCTCTGTTATTTACCTCTGCGATATAGCCTAAGAAGTTTGCACCATAATCAATTTGGTAATCCCGCAATGATCTTTTCTGAATATAGAAGCCTTCATATTTGCGCATTTTTTCCTGTAAGTAGGCATATTCAGATTTGGTGAGTTGAGGTATAACAACAGATGGCAGTCTGGGTGAATATACTCTCGCCTTATTAAGTCGCTCATTGAGGCGCTCTTTTGTCATTTTGAGCAATTCACAAAGTTCGATCGTGTCAAAAGCTTTTACCTCACGAGGTATTACCATCACATCGTATGAAGGTTGATTACTTACGAGTAATTTTCCTTCCCTGTCATAGATATGCCCTCTTTGTGGGTAATCGTAAATACGCTTTATGGCGTTATTTTCAGAAAGGCGTATAGAAGAATTATCAAGTACCTGCAAATAGAATAATCTTCCTGTAAATGCAAGTCCTGAGATTAAAACGACGGTAATTAGTAAAAGTTTTCTCATTTGCGCTTAACGCTGAATAGTGTTACAAAAATTAGGCTGAGAATAAGAGTGAATATTCCACTGAGTAACGTTTTCTTCAGTATATAAATTATATCTGAAAAGTTAAAAGATTCAAGCAGAAATAATACAAAATGATGAATCACGATCAAAATGGCAAAATACGTAAACCGCTCTACGAAAGATGTATTTATTACCTTGACAGAATTGTACTCGTAAGCTACACCAAATACAGAACCTAATATCCATGGTCTGCTGTATGCCATTACTAAAGATGCAGCTGCATGCATACCCCCGCTATTGCTAAACATATCTAAAGTTATGCCAATTAAAAAACTAAAACTTATAAGAGCTGCTTTATTATCTCCTATTGGGAATAGAAGAATGAATAATACGTAAGGATACGGATTAATAAAACCCAGGAAGTTGATATGATTAAATATCGCTACCTGCAACACAACAAGAAGTATAAACCGAAAAACGTTTCTGGCAATGCTATTGTTCATCTATCGTAGCCTGTTCTAAGGTTTTTATTTCGTTTTTGTCAAGATTTTCTATAACATAGACATAACCCAGATTTGTCATGTCGTTGAAGAGAGAGATGGTGATGGTGTAATAATTCTCACTCGCATCAAGCTTAAAATCTTTTATGGTGCCTATGCCAATTCCTTCAGGGAAAATAGTTGATTTCCCACCTGTTACAATCGTATCACCTTTAGCCACAGGAGCTTTTTGCTGTACATCAACAAGCTTAACTAAATTAGGATCTTTACCGTCCCAAATAAGAATACCAAAATGCCCGCTTTTCTTAAGTTTTGCGTTGATCTGTGAGTTTCTGTTAAGAATACTAACAACGGTAGAGAAGCGAGAAGAAACCTTGTCTATGATGCCTACAATACCTTTACTGGTAATTACTCCCAGATCTGGTTTAATGCTATCATTTCTTCCGCCGCGCAGGGTGAGAAAGTTATCTTTTAAACTGTAATTGTTATTGATGACACGTGCAGTTGCAAAACGATATGTGCCATCAAAATGAGTAGTGTCTGTAGACGTAGTTACAGAATCACTAGAATTGAATACGATCTCCCGCAGCCTTTTGTTTTCTTCAACCAGTTCTTTGTTGTGAACTTTTAGATTTAAATAACTATCCAGATCATCAAGTTTGTTGTAAAACCCGCCCGATAAAAAGTTGGCCGAATTTATAAACTTACTTCTGTGATAAGAATGCGATTGAATTGTAAAAAAAACCGATAAAAGCAGCAGGACAATAAAAAGCAGGAAGTTTCTAAACCTGATTAAAAAATTTAAAATTTGCTGCATGAATCAAGCTCAACCTTATTTGATTAGTACGCTTTTATATTTCGCTAAATTTTTCAGCGTTATACCGGTGCCACGCACCACAGCACGTAATGGGTCTTCTGCTATATAAACAGGAAGATCTGTTTTTTGAGATAATCTCTTATCTAGTCCACGCAGCATACTTCCTCCACCAGCAAGATAGATACCCGTGTTATAAATATCTGCCGCTAGTTCAGGAGGTGTTTGAGACAAGGTTTCCATAACAGCATCTTCAATACGCAAAATAGATTTGTCAAGAGCCTTAGCAATCTCACGATACGATATCTGTACTTGTTTTGGTTTACCTGTTAAAAGGTCACGCCCCTGCACGCTCATATCGTCTGGCGGCACTTCAAGATCTTCTGTAGCCGCACCTATTTGTATTTTAATTTTTTCTGCGCTGCGTTCACCTACATAGAGGTTATGCTGAGTACGCATGTAATAGATGATATCATTTGTAAAAACATCACCTGCTATTTTAATAGATTTATCACAAACAATACCTCCTAAAGCAATAACTGCGATCTCAGTAGTTCCCCCACCTATATCAACAATCATATTTCCTTTAGGTTGCATGATATCTACACCTATACCTATAGCTGCTGCCATAGGCTCGTGAATAAGATAAACCTCCTTACCATTTACACGTTCTGCACTTTCCTTTACTGCGCGCATCTCAACTTCTGTAATACCAGAAGGTATGCAAATAACCATACGCAAAGCCGGAGCAAACATTCTTTTTTTAAGTGCAGGTATCTCTTTAATGAACATGCTGATCATCTGCTCACTTGCATCAAAATCTGCAATAACACCATCTTTAAGAGGTCTTATGGTTTTTATGTTCTCATGCGTTTTACCCTGCATCATGGCAGCTTCTTTTCCTGCGGCAATTATCTTATTTGTGGTACGATCTCTTGCTACAATAGAAGGGCTGTCTACAACCACCTTATCGTTGTGTATTATTAATGTATTTGCGGTACCAAGATCTATTGCTATTTCTTCGGTGAGGAAGTCAAAAAAGCCCATAAGCAGTAGTGAAAATTGAGGATGATTCTATATTCTGTTAAAGATTTTAAATGTAACTAAAAAAAAGTACTTAATCTTAATGTTTAAAGTGTCTTGTTCCTGTCATAACCATAGCAATATCATGGTCGTTACAGTAATCTATACTCAGTTGGTCTTTAATAGATCCGCCTGGTTGTATTACGGCAGTTATACCAGCATTTCCTGCTATCTCAACACAATCTGGAAACGGGAAAAATGCATCACTGGCCATCACGGCGCCTTTAAGATTAAAACCAAAAGATACAGCCTTGTCAATTGCTTGTCTTAGCGCATCTACACGAGATGTTTG
The DNA here is from genome assembly GCF_047946675.1 of Leeuwenhoekiella sp. A16. Taxonomy (GTDB): domain Bacteria; phylum Bacteroidota; class Bacteroidia; order Flavobacteriales; family Flavobacteriaceae; genus Leeuwenhoekiella. The sequence continues at coordinate 879,644 of NZ_CP172313.1, read as the reverse complement.
CCCGGTTCCGCTGGCGCAAAGTTGTTTGTTTTTTGCAAAAACAATTGTATTAGACTTTGTATGCTTACAGATCTTTGAGGCAAATATCAGGTCACTTAACTCTTCTTCTGAGGGTTTATTGTTTGTCGCAGGCGAAAGATCTTCAGGTTGGTCTGTTTTAAAATCTTTATCCTGAACTAATATTCCGTTTAAGCAGCTGCGTACGAGCTTTTCTGGCAATTCTACCGGTTTTTGAACCAAAAGAACCCGATTTTTCTTACCCTTTAAAATTTCTAAAGCTTCGGCTGAAAAAGAAGGTGCGATCACCACTTCACAAAACAAGCTGTGAATCTCTTCTGCAGTAGATTTATCTATTTCCTGATTAGCGATTAATATACCACCAAAGGCTGAGACCGGGTCGCCGGCAAGAGCGTCTACATATGCCTGATGTAAACTTTCGCGTTGAGCGAGACCACAGGCATTGTTATGTTTTAATATGGCAAATGTTGGCTTTTCATTACTAAATTCTGCCATTAAGCTTACCGCTGCGTCAACATCTAGAAGATTGTTATATGATAATTCTTTACCATGAAGCTTATCAAACATGGCATCAAAATCACCGTAGAACTGACCGTTTTGATGTGGATTTTCACCGTATCTAAGCGATTTTCCGTTCTGTAGGCTGGTTTTATAAACTACTTCTTCTTCATTAAAATAATTGAAGATAGCGGTGTCGTAATGCGAAGAAACGTTAAAGGCTTTAGCCGCAAAACGCTTGCGATCCTCAATTGTGGTGCTTCCTTCGTTTTCGCTTATAAGCTTTAAAACTTCATCATAATCATCTACAGATGAAACACAAAGCGTGTCTTTAAAATTTTTAGCGGCAGCGCGTATTAGTGAAATGCCACCTATGTCGATCTTTTCTACGATATCTTGTTCTGCAGCGCCAGAAGCTACCGTCTTTTCAAAAGGATAAAGATCTACGATCACAATGTCTAGCTGAGGGATCTCATACTCGGCCATTTCTGCAACATCACCTTCATGATCCTGACGATTTAAAATTCCGCCAAAGATTTTAGGGTGCAATGTTTTAACGCGACCACCTAATATAGAAGGGTAAGAAGTAACATCTTCTACCGGTGTTACAGGGATGTTGAGGTCTTTGATAAACTTTTCTGTCCCTCCCGTAGAATATAGCGTAATGCCTAACTCGTGAAATTTCTCAATAAGTGGTTGCAGGCCTTCTTTATTAAATACAGATACTAATGCGGTTTTCGCCTTAATTGCAGTGCTCATGCAGATGATTTTATATAAGCTGCAAAAGTATGAATTACACCCTAAAAAGTAGGAGGTAATTCTGTATTTTCTCTGTAAATTATTGTAACGTTATACATAGTAATGCGTCTTATGAGCACTACTGTAAAAAAGTGTGTATGCTTATATATCTAAGGGTTCTTAAAGAAAGTCTTGCGTTTGCGATTAATGCGCTGCGCAACAACAAGTTGCGTACATTTTTGTCTTTACTGGGAGTTACTATAGGTATATTTTCTATAATAGGAGTTTTAGCCGCGGTAGATTCTTTAAAGCAGGAAATAAAAGGAAGTTTATCTTCTCTAGATAACAGTACTGTTTTTGTAATGCGTTTTTCCTTTGGCCCCAGCGACATACCGCAGTGGAAAAGAGAGCAGTTTCCTGATGTAACTTATGAAGAATATCAATACATAAAAAATAATGTGCCTAATGTTGACGCGATCTCTTACAACTTAAATGTAGGTGCAGAAACGATAAAATATAAAGATAAGCTGGTTACCGATGTTAATATTGCTCCGGTTACAGATGGTTATTATAATGTAGAGGCGCTTCAAATACAGGAAGGGCGATTTTTTAATGAATCTGAATCTAATAGCGGTTCGCCGGTAATTGTTTTGGGTGATGAAATTGCAAATGCTCTTTTTGATGCTAGTGATCCCATTGGTAAAGAACTGCGCTTATACGGGCAGCGTTTTACAGTTATAGGTGTTCTTGAGAAGGAGGGAAGCAGCATGTTTGGCCCTTCTAAAGATGAAATGGTAATGGTGCCGGTAAATATTGTGCGCCGTATTTATGGTAGCAACAATAAAGGTGCATTTCCCGGTATTGTTATAAAACCAAAAGAGGGAATCGACCTAGCCGAATTTAATGCTGTTCTGGGTCAGCGATTACGACAAATAAGAGGCTTAAAGCCAAATGATATAGACAACTTTTTTATCAATAAGCTACAGGGGTTTGCAGATATGATAGATAATATCACAGGCACGATGTCTACCATAGGTGGTTTTATTGGTCTGTTTTCTCTTCTTGTAGGTGGTTTTGGTATTGCAAATATCATGTTTGTAAGCGTTAAAGAACGTACCAACCTTATTGGGATTCAAAAAGCATTAGGAGCCAAAAATAGATTTATCCTGCTTCAGTTTTTATTTGAAGCTGTGATACTGGCAACTTTTGGCGGACTAATAGGATTATTTCTGGTATGGATCATCACATTGATCGCTTCGCAGTTTACCGGTGATTTTCAATTTATACTATCTGCCGCTAATGTTTTCTGGGGTATGTTTTCTTCTGTTGCAATAGGCATGATCGCTGGTATTGTACCTGCATTTATGGCTTCACGATTAGATCCTGTAGAAGCGATAAGAACCGGTATGTAAACATCGGTTTTATAAAAAATCAAAACAAAAACCCCCGATTTTTACATGAAAATCAGGGGTTTTTGTGCGTTTTAAGCTGGTTTTCTAAGCTAAAAGCTTAGCGACTTCGGCGTTTATCCATTCTAGAAAACGCTCATCTTCTTCTGTGAACGGGTCTGGTGTGTGAGAATCAATATCTATCTGCCCTATGTTTTCACCATTTACAAATAACGGAATCACAATTTCAGATTTTACAGTGATGCTGCATGCAATATAATTATCCTGTGCAGCCACATCTGGCACAACAAAGTTTTGGTTTGAAACAGCAACCTGGCCACAGATACCTTTTCCAAAAGGGATTATGGTGTGATCTGTAGGTTCACCGGCAAATGCCTCCAGCTTTAATTCTTCTTTATCGCCATTTTTAAAGTAAAAACCTACCCAGTTATAATGTTCAATATTCTCTTTTAATAAAGCACAAATCTGCTCTAGTTTATGGGTAGTATTTGAAGAATCGCTATTTAATATTGCCGATATTTCCGGCTTTAAGGTTTCAAATTTCATTTTTCTTGTATTTTAGGGGTCAAAACGACCTTTTCTTTGGTGCTACAATATGTCCACAAATATAAGTCGGTACTTCGATTTATCCTTACTTTTTTAGGAACCTATCTTTTGCTTACGCTGGGCTACCTTTGGTATTTAAAAAGAGATTTTGGGCCAGAGCATTATCCTGATTATCTTACTCAAAAGGTTGCTCTGCATAGCAAGTGGGTAATACAGGTATTGGGTTTCACTTCTAAAATTGAACCTCATGCGGCAGAAGCATCAGTAAAATTATTTGTAGAAGATCAATTTTTAGTGCGTGTGGTAGAAGGCTGTAATGGTGCGAGCGTCGTAATATTATTTGTTGCCTTTGTGCTGGCTTTTGCAGATAAATTAAAAAGTACTTTGGTTTTTCTCGTAGTTGGGAGTATTGCGATCTATATCATTAATGTATTGAGAATTGCCCTAATTGCAATCGCGGTTTACAAATTCCCGGGCTGGGCAGAATTTTTACATGCCATTGCTTTTCCTGCGATCATTTATGGTTTTATCTTTTTATTGTGGATTTTCTGGGTGAAACATTTAAAGCGAAAAAACCATGCTTAAAGCATTAAAAATCGGTTTAATTGTGGGTATTTTTGGTCTGCTGGTGCTGGTTAGGTATTTTCAGGAAGCTCTTTTTTACGATCCGCTTTTAGATTTCTTCAGATCAGATTTTTTAGAAAAAGAACACCTGCCAGATTTTCGTACTGCAAAGCTGATTTTTGCGCTCACAGAGCGATATTTTTTAAATTCTATCCTGTCTTTGCTAGTACTGTGGATCGCTTTTAACGAAAAAGGCTATGTGAAATTTGCTGCATTACTCTACTTAATTGCCTTTGTGCTTTTGCTGGTCATCTTTTATATGCTACTTAAAAATTATGAGCCAGAGCACTACCAGTTGCTGTTCTATGTGCGCCGGTTTCTCATACAGCCTTTATTTATTATAATTATTTTACCGGCATTTTATTATCAAAAAACACGGAAGAATTAGACATTTGTACATTAAACAAATAAATATTACACTATGAAAAAAATAGCATTTATAGGATTGTCTGTATTGGTTTTAGCCTGCGGCGAAAAAAAATCAAATACAGACAATGAAGAGGTTGTAACGATAGACACTGAGGCTCGCACAGAAGGAGCAAAAGAAGAACACTTTTCTGCCGCACGTACTGCCACTTTTAATGATTCACTCGTGGCAGACGTTTATGATAATTATAACGAACTTAAAACGGCACTGGTAAATACAGATGCCGGAGCGGCAAAATCAACAGCTGCAAATTTAAAAACAGCCCTTGAGGAGATAGATGGTAATGATGCGCTAAAGGAGCAGGTGAGCACCTTGAGCAATACAGGCGATATTGAGCAACAACGTGAATTGTTTTCTCAGGTAACCGCAGGCATTAAAGCATTAGTAGAAGGTAAGATAGAGCAAGGTACTTTATATTATGAGTACTGCCCTATGGCATTTAACGGCAAAGGTGCTTACTGGATCTCTAATGACAAGAAAATATACAATCCATACTTTGGTGATAAGATGCTTAATTGCGGTACTGTTGATGCAGAGATAAACTAAGACGGTAATTAAATTAAGTCAAAAAAAAACCGCTTCAGTTTAATTGAAGCGGTTTTTGCTTTTATACTATTTCGCTTTAAGCGAAAGTGATATTACATCATGCCTGGCATACCGCCGCCCATTCCGCCATGAGAATGACCGCCACCTGCATTGTCTTCAGGTATGTCTGTTAATGAACACTCTGTTGTAAGGATCATACCAGAAACAGAAGCTGCATTTTCAAGAGCGATACGAGTAACTTTCTTAGGGTCAATAATACCAGCTTCTAGCATATCTACATACGTATCTGTTTTAGCATCATAACCGTAGTTTTTGTTACCGTCGATCACTTTTGCGATCACAACAGAACCTTCACCACCTGCGTTTGCTACAATAGTACGTAATGGAGCTTCAATAGCTTTATTTACTATTTGTACACCTGTACTCTCATCTGCACTGTCTGTAGAAAGATTTTCTAGTACTTTTTTAGCGCGAACTAAAGCTACACCACCACCGGCAACAATACCTTCTTCTACAGCTGCACGAGTTGCATGAAGTGCATCATCTACACGGTCTTTTTTCTCTTTCATCTCAACTTCAGAAGCAGCACCTACATAAAGTACAGCTACACCACCTGCTAATTTAGCAAGACGTTCCTGAAGTTTTTCACGATCGTAGTCACTTGTTGTGCTTTCGATCTGAGCTTTAATTTGACCTACACGAGCTTTGATGTTTTCTTTTTCACCAGCACCGTTTACAATAGTTGTGTTGTCTTTATCAATAGTTACAGTTTCTGCTGTACCTAACATATCAACTGTTGCGTTCTCAAGTGTAAAGCCACGCTCTTCACTTATTACTGTACCACCAGTTAAAATAGCGATATCCTCAAGCATTGCTTTACGACGATCACCAAAACCTGGAGCTTTTACAGCTGCGATCTTAAGAGCACCTCTTAATTTATTTACAACAAGAGTTGCAAGAGCCTCGCCATCTACGTCTTCTGCGATGATCAATAAAGGCTTACCAGATTGAGCAACCGGCTCAAGTACAGGTAGCAAATCTTTCATAGAAGAGATCTTTTTATCATATAACAAGATGTAAGGGCTCTCTAATTCAGATTGCATTTTCTCACTGTCTGTAACAAAGTAAGGAGAAAGGTAACCGCGGTCAAACTGCATACCTTCTACTACATCAACATAAGTCTCTGTACCTTTTGCTTCTTCTACAGTGATAACACCTTCTTTACCTACTTTACCAAATGCTTCAGCGATAAGTTCACCTATTACATCATCATTGTTAGCAGATATAGAAGCTACTTGCTTAATTTTTTCAGAAGAGTTTCCTACTTCCTGAGTTTGTTCCTGAAGATCTTTGGTAATAGCTTCTACAGCTTTATCAATACCTCTTTTAAGATCCATTGGGTTTGCGCCTGCAGCCACATTCTTAAGACCTTCTTTTACGATAGCCTGAGCAAGAACAGTTGCAGTTGTAGTACCGTCACCGGCAAGATCATTGGTTTTAGAAGCAACTTCTTTTACCATTTGAGCTCCCATGTTTTCTAAAGGATCCTCAAGTTCTATTTCTTTTGCTACTGTAACACCATCTTTAGTTACCTGTGGTGCGCCAAATGATTTGCTAATAATAACGTTACGACCTTTAGGACCTAATGTTACTTTTACTGCATTTGCAAGAGCATCTACACCGCGCTTAATACCGTCGCGAGCTTCAATGTCAAATTTTATATTTTTTGCCATTTTTCAAAGTTTTAGTCTTTTCTCCTAATGAAGAAAAGAGTTTTGTTTACAATTAATTTGATTGGATTAATTTAATCTAGAAGTAATAAAGCGTGTTCTGGGCTTAGATGATAGCCAGAATATCGTCTTCACGCATCATTAGGTAATCAGAACCGTCTAGTTTTAACTCTGTTCCAGAATATTTACCATATAAAACAGTGTCGCCCACTTTTACGGTCATTTCATAATCTTTTTTCCCACTTCCTACAGCAACTACTTTACCTTTTTGAGGTTTTTCTTTAGCAGTATCAGGAATATAGATACCTGAAGCTGTTTTAGTTTCAGCGGCCATTGGCTCTACTAAAACACGATCTGAAAGAGGTTTAATGTTTACTCCCATTGTAATATGATTTTTTTGTTGAACAAATTTCTATAATGTATGATGCAAATAGGCAGAAATTGTGCCACTGACTTATGGCTGACAAAAAGGCAAAAAAAAGACCGCAAATTTGCGGTCTTCTTAATTTATCTTTTATAAACTGTCATTTTAGTTCTCTGTGCTGTCTGGTACAGTTGCAGGAGTAGTAGCCGCCGGCGTGTTTTGTACAGGAACAATGTTCTCTACATCCTCACCATTAATTACTTTAGACTCTGCAGATGCGCCACCACCAAAGATAGTCACATTTGAGATTAGAATAAGCACTAGAAGTATAGTAGCCAGAGCCCAGGTACTTTTATCTAAAAAGTCTGTTGTCTTTTTTACACCACCTACTTGTTGAGTGCCACCACCACCAAAAGAAGAAGATAAACCGCCACCTTTTGGGTTTTGAACCATGATCACTACTACCAGCAAAAATGCTACGATGATGATAAGTCCTAAGAATACTAAAAACATAATTATGTATTTTTATTGTCCTGCAATTTTTCTATTGCCCGAATTCGGTCTGCAAAGAAACCACTTTTTTCCGGATATTTCAAACTTAAAATTCTATAAGCTTGCTTGGCTTTATTGAAGTTCTTCTGCTCAACATACACGCGGGCTAACGTCTCTGTCATAAGTGCTTCGTCTGGCACATTTACCTCTTCAATAACGTTTCTTTTTACCGTTTCATCAACAGGTTTAACCTTAATTTTTGGGTTGTTTGCTATAAAACGATCTATTATCCTGAGTTTGCGTTTGCGCTCAAGATCTTCCTCGGTTTCCTCTTCATTTTCTATTGTTTCAGCAGTATCTTCAGTTTCTTGAGAACGGTCTATGGGTTTATGCGTAGTTATCTGAAGCCATTCGGCGAAAGAATGCGTTTCTTTTTGACCAAAGTCTAAAGGCACGCCGATTTCTAATAATTTTTCAGGTTCTAAAAAATCGCTCTTTTCAGGTTGATTATCGGCCTTAGGGATGAAAAAATCGGGGTCGAGAACCTGATTTGCTTTGCCTAATTCTTCGGTTTCTACCTGTTCAGACACATCTTTAGCTTCATTAACCACTATATTATAAAGACTTTCTTCTTGCTCTTTAATGGTTTTGCTTATCGCATTTTGTGTAAAAACGGGAGAAGTAATAAAGTCAAAAAGAATACTGCGATCTGTAGTTAAAGCAGCTGTGCGTTTTAGTTCTTTGTTATAATTAAAACTTTCCTGATTTTTAAGACCTTTTAAAAAAACCGCTCTTGCAGGCTGAAAAAACGGAAATTCAGCCACAATTTCAGCCAGCTCACTTGTCTGGGCAACTGTAAGTTGCTCAGGATTTTCTAAGATTGCAAGTAAAGCTGAAGTATTCATAATTACCAGTTAGCCAGCGATTCATTAAAGATATCCTGGGTGATGCGTTCAAAGATCTCATCAACAGCACTGTCTAGAGCGCTTCCTATTAATTGTTGTGTGCCGGGACGGTCAACGTAAAAAGAAAAACGCTGCTCAAAGTCATCTGTGCCATCTTCTTTTTTTGTATTTATATAGCGCACATTAACAGTAATTGTTAAGCGGTTTTGTGCTGCAATATTGTCTGAAGTAGCTGTTTGTGGCGCGATGTAATAATCTACGATCTCGCCTTCGTAAATTAGATCACCGCCATTAGGGGTAAGGCTTAAACTTGTCTGGTTCTGAATAAGATCCTGTAAAGCAAATGTGAATTTACGGTCTAATCCCGGTTCTACCAAAGCCGCATTATTCTGAAAGAAATTAACCTGAAAAGTTTCTGTTCCCGGTTCTATTGATACACCACTAAATGAATAAAAACCACAGCTGTTAAAAACAAGAGTGATAAGAAGTAGACCGGTAATTTTAAATTTCTTCTGCATATATTTTTTAATGCGTTTTGCTGAAAAGAGTAGATTATTAAAGATCGTATTGTTTGATCTTTCTGTAAAGTGTACGCTCACTTATACCTAGCTCCTGTGCTGCTACTTTACGTTTGCCACTGTGGCGTTCTAGTGATTTTTTGATGAGTTCAAGCTCCTTTTCCTGTATAGAAAGCGTTTCTTCTTCTTCTACATCTTCTGCGAAACTATACTTGTCTGATGGATTATCAAAACCGTTTGCTTCTTGTGGTATCTGCAATACTTCTGTAATATCTTCTGCGCTTTCATAAGCATCTGTCTCCTGATCGTCGCTGTAGATCTTTTTGATCAAAGATTTATTCTCTTCCTGTACTGTCGCATTGTTACCTTTTTCCATCAGCTCGAGAGTGAGCTTTTTTAGGTCGTTCAGGTCGCTTTTCATATCAAAAAGCACTTTGTAAAGTATTTCTCGCTCACTGCTAAAGTCACTGTCTGCATTTTTCTGCTTAACCACAGCGGGAAGATTGCTACCCATGTCTGGAAGATATGCTCTAAGCTTCTCAAGAGTTATGCTTCTGTTTTGTTCTAAAACTGAAATTTGCTCTGCAATATTGCGCAACTGTCTTATGTTTCCGCTCCAGCGATATTTTAAAAGTAGCTGTATCGCGTCTTCTTCCAGCCTGATTGTGGGCATTTTGTACTTATTTGCAAAGTCTGATGCAAATTTTCTAAAGAGCAGGTGAATGTCATTTTTACGCTCACGCAAGGGTGGTAAATTAATCTCTACAGTACTTAATCTGTAATAAAGATCTTCTCTAAATTTTTCATTTTTAATAGCTTCAAACATATTTACGTTTGTAGCTGCTACGATGCGTACATCTGTTTTTTGCGTCTTAGATGAACCTACTTTTAAAAATTCGCCATTTTCAAGAACGCGCAATAATCTTACCTGCGTGGGGAGAGGAAGTTCGCCTACTTCATCCAGAAAAATAGTCCCGCCATCTGCTTCTTCAAAATATCCGCTACGTGTTGAGGTTGCTCCTGTAAAGGCGCCTTTCTCATGGCCAAAAAGTTCACTATCTATGGTTCCTTCTGGTATTGCACCGCAGTTTACAGCGATGTACTTGTTATGTTTTCTATGCGAAAGTGAGTGTATGATGCGAGGGATACTTTCTTTACCCACACCGCTTTCTCCGGTAACAAGCACAGAGATATCTGTAGGCGCTACCTGTATTGCCTTCTCTACAGACCTGTTAAGTTTAGGATCATCTCCTATTATTCCGAAACGTTGTTTAGTCGCGTGTACTGATTCCATACTTATACGGTTAGTTGTTTTCAGAATAGTCTACTGCTTCCCCAATAAGAGTAGTGGTAGTGCAGTCGTTTATTTTAACCATTACAAAATCACCTACTTTGTAATTCTCTTTAGGAAAAACAGCCACTGTGTTTTGAGAATTTCTTCCGCTCCAGTGGGCATCACTTTTCTTAGATGATTTTTCGATTAATATCTCTATCGTTTTACCTACTTGTTTTGCTGTGTTGTAATGAGAATATTTTTGTTGTATCTCGATTATTTCGGCCAGGCGACGTTTTTTAACCGGTTCTGGTACGTCATCTTCAAGTTTACGCGCTGCCAGTGTTCCCGGTCTTTCGCTATAAGCGAACATAAAACCAAAATCATATTTTACATATTCCATCAGGCTTATTGTATCCTGATGATCTTCTTCTGTCTCTGTAGGGAAACCAGTGATCATATCCTGAGATATGGCACAGTCTGGCATGATCTCGCGAATGTTATCAATAAGTTGAAAATATTCTTCTCGCGTATGTAAACGGTTCATGGCTTTTAAAATACGATCGCTTCCGCTTTGTACGGGAAGATGAATGTATTTACAGATATTAGGATATTTTGCCATGGTGTGTATCACGTCAAGCGTCATATCCTGCGGATTTGAAGTTGAGAAACGTACACGCATTTTAGGCTGGGCCTGTGCAACCAGTTCTAGCAGGTTTGAGAAACTAACTGCTGTGGCTTTTTGCATTTCGCCGGCTTTTTCAAAATCTTTTTTAAGTCCGCCACCGTACCACAAGTAACTATCTACATTTTGACCAAGTAACGTGACTTCTTTAAAGCCTTTTGCCGCCAGATCATTAACTTCTTCTATAATGCTCTGTGGGTCGCGGCTACGTTCACGGCCTCTGGTAAATGGCACTACACAGAAAGTGCACATATTATCGCAACCGCGTGTAATACTTACAAAAGCAGTTACACCGTTGCTTTGTAAACGTACGGGAGAAACGTCACCGTAAGTCTCTTCTTTAGATAAAATAACATTTACAGCATTGCGACCTTCTTCAACCTCGCTGATAAGATTAGGTAAATCTTTGTATGCATCTGGACCTACGACCAGGTCAACAATTTTTTCTTCTTCCAGAAATTGACTTTTAAGACGCTCTGCCATACAGCCCAGCACGCCTACTTTCATTCCCGGATTTATCTTTTTAACTGCATTATATTTCTCAAGGCGCTTACGCACAGTTTGTTCTGCCTTTTCTCTAATAGAACATGTATTGACCAGAACAAGATCTGCATCTTCTAAATTACGGGTGGTATTATATCCTTCTTTAGCGAGAATTGAGGCAACGATCTCACTATCGCTAAAGTTCATCTGGCAGCCGTAACTCTCTATAAATAGTTTTTTAGAATTTGTTGTAGGGCCATCAAGCACTAATGCTTGTCCTTGTATATTTTCATCTATTATCTTCTCCATAAGAATTCCTGCTTCCTAAATAAGTGTGCAAAGATACAACGAATGAAGCTTGTGACAAACTGTCATTAAAAACAAATGTGTAATTAATTGCTGTGGCAAATTTTTATAAACTTGTTAATATGATGCATATTACGCAACCATTTAAGTGATTTTTCATCTATCTAGAAAACTAACCATTTTTATTATGAAAAAAGTACTACTTCTTTTAATATCGCTAACCCTTATAAATTGTCAATCTGATGACGAGAGCGGTTATGAAACCGTAAGGATTGCTGTGCCGGTGATAATGTCTAAAGCAGATCTGCATGCGCAGATGATAAAATCTGTTGAAGAGCCAATGCCTCTGGCAAGCACCGGTAAATTTTATTTCTACAACGATTACATATTTGTTAATGATCTACATAAAGGTATACATGTAATAGACAACAGCAATCCTGCATCTCCTGCTAAAGTTGCATTTTTAGATATACCGGGCAATATCGATATTGAGGCTAAAAATGATATACTTTATGCCGATTCTTATAGTGATTTGGTGACTTTTGATATTTCTAATATGGATGATATTAAATACAACGGGGTTCTTGAAAATGCATTACAAGGCAGTTACTACCCATATCCCGAAGTAAGTGAGCCTGTGGCAGATTTTGATCTTTCTAACTTTAATTATCAGGAGGATGTGATTGTAGACTGGGAGTATACCACTGTGCGTCGTAAAATTTCACCTGTGTTATATTATGAGGATGTTGCGAGCAGTAGTGAAAGCTTTAGTAATGCAGATGGCGTAGGCGGTTCTTTTGCGCGTTTTAAAATAATAGGTGATTATCTGTATGTTTTAGATGCAGGCTCAATAAATATTTTTAGTCTACAGAATGCAGATCTTGAAAAACTAAATGAGGTTTATGCAGACTGGAGTATAGAAACGATATTCAGTCAGGGTGATTACTTATATATAGGAGGAACACGCGGTATGCTCATTTATAATATTTCAGAACCTCAAAACCCGGAGTATGTTTCAGAAATATCTCATATAACGGGTTGCGATCCTGTAGTGGTAGATGGCGATTATGCCTATCTTACTTTGAGAGGCGGGAACGCTTGTGGTCAGGATATGAGTTTGCTTGAAGTTATAGATGTTTCAGATAAAACTAATCCTCAAGTCGTAGGTGATTATGATATGCAGGAGCCTTATGGGTTGGGCGTACATAATAACAGATTGTATGTAAGTGACGGTGCTCAGGGTTTAAAAATATTTGATAAGACTAATCCTTTAAGTCTTGAAATGCTGAGTGTAGATGAGTCGGTCAACATTTATGACGTCATTCCTTTACAAGATAATTTATTGATGATTGGTGGTGGGGTTTTGTATCAATACAGTTATGGTGAAGATGACCTAAGCTTAATAAGCGCCTTTACATTAATGTAGAGATTAGCTTATTTTATACCACAAAAAGTCGCTCTCAAAGTGGCTTTTTTAATTTGGTATAGCGGTCTGCTCAAAACAATAATATTTTTTGATATACTTTTGCATTTCTAAATACTGCAGGTTTATTATCAAATTGAGGCTGTGGTGACGAATCAAAAGACATAAAATGGCAAAAAATTTAGTTATTGTTGAGTCTCCTGCAAAGGCCAAAACCATAGAGAAGTTTCTCGGAAAAGATTTTAAGGTTGAAAGTAGTTTTGGGCATATTGCAGATTTACCTACTAAAGAATTAGGGGTAGATGTAGATGGAGACTTTACACCCAAATATATCGTCTCAAAAGATAAAAAAAGCGTAGTCAAAAAACTGAAGGATCTTGCAAAGAAAGCTGAAATGGTCTGGCTCGCAAGTGATGAGGATCGTGAGGGTGAGGCCATTGCGTGGCACCTTGCAGAAGAGTTACATCTTGATAAGGCTAAGACAAAACGTATCGTTTTTTCTGAGATTACTAAGAAAGCCATTCTGCGTGCAATTGAGAATCCCAGAAGTATAGATTACAACTTAGTAAATGCGCAACAAGCTAGACGTGTACTTGATCGTCTTGTGGGTTATGAAATATCACCTGTGTTATGGCGCAAGGTTAAAGGCGGCCTTTCAGCAGGCCGTGTGCAATCTGTTTCTGTGAGACTTATCGTAGAGCGCGAGCGTGAGATACAAGGTTTTACTTCACAGGATTATTTTCGTGTAGACGCAGAATTTGCAAATGAAGACGGGAAAACGCTTAAAGCGAAACTTCCTAAAAACCTGGATACTAAAAAAGAAGCTGAAGAGTTTTTGCAGGCCAATGCTAACGCTACTTTTAAAGTAGATGCTTTAACAACAAAACCGGCAAAAAAATCTCCTGCACCTCCTTTTACAACTTCCACACTGCAACAGGAAGCGTCAAGAAAACTATATTTTTCAGTTAGTAAGACCATGACATTGGCTCAGCGTTTATATGAAGCCGGGCTTATAACATACATGAGAACAGACAGTGTAAATCTTTCTCAGGATGCAAAAGAAGCTGCTTCTAATGAGATAGTTTCTGCTTACGGTTCTAAATATCATAAGGAGCGTAATTATAAAGGTAAAAGCAAAGGAGCCCAGGAAGCTCACGAAGCGATACGACCTACAGATTTTAGTAAGCACTCAGTAAATATTGATCGCGATCAGGCTCGCCTGTATGAATTGATCTGGAAGCGTGCGATTGCTTCCCAAATGAGCGAGGCACAACTTGAACGTACAAATGTGCAGATAGCATCTTCTAATCACCCAAGTAATTTTACTGCAAATGGTGAGGTTTTGATATTTGATGGTTTTCTAAAAGTTTATTTAGAAGGAACCGATGATGAAGATATGGAAGAAAGCGGAATCCTGCCTCCGTTAAAGCAGGGTGAAACTCTAAATAACAACTGGATAACGGCTACAGAACGTTTTACCAGAGCACCTTATCGTTATACTGAAGCTTCACTGGTGAAAAAGCTGGAAGAGTTAGGTATAGGTAGACCATCTACTTATGCACCTACAATTACTACGATACAGAATAGAAAATACATAGAGAAAGGAAATATAGACGGTACAGAGCGTGAATATGACTTAATCACCCTTAAAAAAGGCTCGATAAAATCGGCTAAAATGACCGAAAAAGTAGGCTCAGACAAGGGAAAATTGGTTCCTACAGATGTAGGTATGGTAGTAAATGACTTTCTGGTAAACCATTTTGAAAATATTCTCGATTACAATTTTACTGCAAAAGTAGAGCAGGACTTTGATGAGATTGCAGAAGGTAATGAGGAGTGGACGAAGATGATGAAAGACTTCTATAAAGACTTTCACCCTCAGGTAAAAGATGTTGCAGAAAATGCAGACCGTGAGGTAGGTGAGCGTATCTTAGGTACAGATCCTAAGACGGGTAAGCCGGTAAGTGTGAGGTTGGGTAAATATGGACCCATGGTACAAATAGGTTCTGTAGAAGATGAAGAAAAGCCACAGTTTGCAGGACTTTCTCCAGATCAACAGCTAGAGACTATTACTTATGAAGAGGCGATGGATCTTTTTAAACTGCCCAGATCTTTAGGTGAATTTGAAGGTGAAGAAGTTGAGGTAAATAATGGCCGTTTTGGACCCTATGTAAAGTTTGGTAAGACATATGTGTCATTGCCAAAAGGTAAAGACCCACTGCAGGTAGAATATGATGAGGCAGTAGAATATATAAAAGAGAAGCAAAAGGCAGACGCTCCTATTTATGAGTATGAAGGATTTCCGGTTCAGAAAGGAGTTGGCCGTTTTGGACCTTTTATAAAATGGAATAGTATTTTTATCAATGTAAATAAAAAATACGATTTTGATAACCTGAGCGATGCTGATATAGTAGAGCTTATAGAAGATAAAAAGCAAAAGGAAAAAGATAAAGTCATTCATGATTTTAAAGATGAAGGCATACGTGTAGAGAAAGCACGCTGGGGGCGTTCTAATATTATTAAAGGGCGTACTAAAATAGAATTGCCTAAGACCGTAGATGCTCAAAAGCTTACGCTGGAAGAAGTGAAAGATATTCTTGAGAAGCAAGGGCCAAAGAAAAAAACAGCGGCAAAAAAGAAGCCGGCGGCAAAAAAGACCGCTACGCGTAAAAAACCTATTGCTAAAAAGAAATAATCTATGCCCTTAGAAAACCTGTTGCCGGTTTCTGATGCTGTTGTAGCTCATGCGCAACTATTTCACAGCCAGAGCCTGGGAAGCGCAATTAAAGTTCATTCATCTAAAGAAGGTATTCCTGATCTGGAAGGAGTGAATCTGGCGATCATTGGTGTGCGAGAGAATAGGGGAGATATTGATCTCTTAGAAGAGCATCTCGATTTTTCGGCAATTAGAAGGGCTTTTTACCAGTTATTTCCGGGTAATTGGCACACTGTAATTGCAGATCTTGGCGATATTGATGCAGGAGAAAGTATAACAGATACGTTTTTCGCCGTAAGGCAAATAGCCGAAAATCTGATCAAAAAAGACATTATTCCTGTTTTTTTAGGAGGTACTCAAGATTTAACACATGCTATTTACAGAGCTTTTGATAATCTTGATCAAATGGTTAATCTGGTAAGTGTAGATAGCCGTTTTGATCTGGGTGACAGTTCGCAGCCTATGACAAATAAGTCTTATGTAGGTAAAGTGATCGTAGACCAGCCTTATAATTTATTCAATTTTTCTAATCTGGGATACCAGACTTATTTTAATAGTCAGGAAGAAATAGACCTGATGGATAAATTATTTTTTGATGCTTATCGTCTGGGCGCTGTGACAAATGATATTAGTATTGTAGAGCCGGTCATGCGCGATGCAGATATTGTTTCTTTTGATCTTGGCGCCGTGCAATCATCATCGCTTGGTTTTATGCATCATTCTAAGCCTAATGGTTTTAACGGTAGAGAAGCCTGTGCTATTTCACGTTATGCGGGGATAAGTGATCGAGTAAGTGTATTTGGAATTTTTGAATATGCATTGACAAAACAGACCGAAGCAGGGGCAGCGCTTATAGCAGAGATCATCTGGTACTTTATAGAAGGAGTGAATTACAGGGCTAATGAGGAGATAGGAGATAGACGCAAAGAGTTTTTGCATTATGCAGTCCCGGTTGAGGATGAGGTGCTTAGTTTTTACAAGAGTAACAAGACAGAGCGCTGGTGGATAGAAATTCCGTTTTTACAAGGTCTTAATAATAAATTAAAAAGGCACACGTTATTACCATGCACATACCAGGATTATCTTAACGCGTGCAATCAGGAAATACCTGAACGCTGGTATAAGGCGAGAAGGAAGAATGAAGTATAATAAATAGAACTAACTGGGATTGAGCGGTTTTTTTAAACTAAAAATTGGTTATTAAAATTTTTATAAATAGGTTTACGCTCTCAAATCTCAATTTAACCTAAAATACCTATGAAGAAGTTTGTTGCATTTATTGCGATGATAAGCTTGTTATTTAGTTGTGGTCGCAATGACCACGGTGAGCTTGTGGGGGCCAAAGGAAAGAAATGGAATCCTGAAAAACCATACGGGATGACGCTTGTTTCAGGTGGCTCTTTTATTATGGGTAAAAGCGACGATGATATCGCATCGGTTAAAAACGCCCCAACTAAAACTGTTACTGTACGCTCGTTCTATATGGATGAGACGGAAATCACCAATTCAGAATATCGTCAATTTGTAGATTGGGTAAAAGATTCTATTGTACGCACCCGTTTAGCAATTTTTGCTGATGAGATGGGGCAGACGCCGGGTGATGGTGGTATAGGAGAGTATGCTTTTCTAGATAACGATCCTGAAGATATGACTCCGTATGAGAAATATATGTATGATAATTACTACAGTTTTTCAGATACTTACGAAGGCAGAAAGTTAAATAAGCGTATCGACCTATTAGATGATCCTCAGGATTATCCTGATGAATATTATGTAGAGGTGATGGATTCTATGTACCTTCCTCTTGAAGAATCGTACAACGGGCAGCGCACTATTGATGTAGATAAACTTGAGTTTAAATACACATATCTTGATATAGAAGCTGCCGCGAAAGCGAAAAAAGGCAAGAGAAGTGACTATCTAATCACTGAAAATGTAAAGATATATCCTGATACTACAGTTTGGATCAAAGATTTTGCCTATTCATACAACGAGCCTATGCATAATGATTATTTCTGGCATAGTGCTTATGATGATTATCCTGTAGTTGGGGTGACCTGGGAGCAGGCAAAAGCATTCTGTGAGTGGCGTACGCTTTATAGAAATGCCTATAAAAAAGAAAGAGGTCAACAATTGGTTAATAGATTTAGATTACCCAGCGAGGCTGAATGGGAATACGCAGCACGTGGCGGTCTGGAAGGAGCTACTTACCCTTGGGGTGGACCTTATGCGAAGAATGACAGAGGATGCTTTCTAGCCAATTTTAAACCTCTGCGGGGGGATTATGCGGCAGATCAGGCACTTTATACAGTAGAGGCAGATTCATATGAACCTAATGATTATGATCTGTACAACATGTCTGGAAACGTTTCAGAATGGGTTGCATCATCTTATGACCCTAATGCCTATGAATACGTTTCTACAATGAACCCTAATGTTAACGACACACAAAATCAGCGTAAAGTTGTGCGTGGTGGGTCGTGGAAAGACGTTGCTTATTTCCTACAAGTAAGTACACGTGATTATGAGTATGCAGATTCTGCAAGAAGCTATATAGGCTTTAGAACTGTACAGGATTACCTTGGTGTGGGCGGAGACGTGAATACCAGAAGATAGTATTGATTCAAAATAATATTTACCCAAATATTTTACTTAACCCTA
Source organism: Leeuwenhoekiella sp. A16 (assembly GCF_047946675.1). Lineage (GTDB taxonomy): Bacteria > Bacteroidota > Bacteroidia > Flavobacteriales > Flavobacteriaceae > Leeuwenhoekiella. The sequence continues at coordinate 861,282 of NZ_CP172313.1, read as the reverse complement.
ATTACTTAACTTAATTTTTAAAATGGCACAATCGAAATCTACAAAGAAACTTTTTAACATGGCGTACGGCCTAGGTGCGTCTGTTGTTATTATTGGAGCTTTATTTAAGATCCTACACTGGGAATTAGGCCCTTTAAATGGCGGTGTTTTACTGGCTATTGGTCTAATTACCGAAGCACTTATTTTTGCTATTTCTGCTTTTGAACCTGTTGATGATGAATTAGACTGGTCTTTAGTATATCCAGAATTAGCAGGTGCAGAACCTGCAGTAAGAAAGAATGCAGTTATTGAAGAGACACAATCTGAAGGTATGCTTTCGCAAAAGCTTGATAACCTTTTAAAGGAAGCTCAAATTGATGCAGAATTAATGAACAGCCTTGGCTTAAGCATTAGAAATTTTGAAGGAGCAGCAAAAGCGATTTCACCAACTGCAGAAGCAATGACCTCTACACAAAGATATAGTGAAGAGATGGCTTTAGCAGCAGCTCAAATGGAGTCTTTAAACAGTCTTTATAAAGTTCAGGTTGAGACCGCAGGTCGTCAGGCTGAAATAAACAATGAAGTAGCAACTAACGCTGGTAAATTGAAAGAACAAATGGAAAGTCTAGCGACTAACCTTTCTTCTCTTAATGGTGTATATGGTGGTATGCTTTCTGCAATGAACAGGAAATAATTTTTCAACTTGATATAAATCTATAAAAAATAGAAGATGGCAGGTGGAAAACTAGGACCTAGACAGAAAATGATCAACCTGATGTATCTCGTATTTATTGCAATGCTTGCATTAAATATGTCTAAAGAGGTATTATCAGCTTTTGGTCTTTTAAACGAAAAAATAACACAAGCAAATAGCGCATCAGACCAGCGTAATACTGCATTTTTAGCAGGACTTGATGCTAAAGCGTCAGAACAACCGGCAAAATATGCGGTGATTAAAGAAAAAGCGAAGAAAATAAATGTGATGGCTACAGATTTATCGGGTTATATAGACTCGTTAAAATCTGCAATGACAGCCAAAGTTGAAGATCCTAAAGATTATGAGGCTCAGGATAAGCCTGATTTTCTTGATCAAACATTCTTTAGCGGTGATAACTTATCTAAAGATGGAAAGTTGTTTAAATCAAAAGTTGAGAACTTTAGAGATGAAGTAGTAGCTTTAATTGGTGACAGCTATCCTAATATCGCGTCAGATATAAAGCAGAAGTTTGATACTTCGCCTGTAGAAAATCGCGATGGTAAGAAAATAGAGTGGTTAAGCTACAATTTTGAAGGGTTCCCAATGATAGCATCAACTACAAAGTTGACGCAGATGCAGGCAGATATAAAGACTACGCAAAGTGAGCTTCTTTCTGCTATGTTAGCTGGTGAGCAAGCTCAACAATTATCTATGAGCAATTACCAGGCTATTGTTGTGCCAGATAAGAGTGCATTTTTCTCTGGAGAATCATTTAAAGGTAAGGTAATTCTTGGTCGTTATGATAATACTTTAAACTTTGACAAGGTGGTGATAAATGGTAAACAGCTTAAGCAGACTTCTGCCGGGCAGGTTTTACTCGATTTTCCCGCCGGTAATGTAGGAGAGCAGAGCATTAAAGGTGAACTTCAGTTTAAAGAAGGAGATTCTATTGTAACGATACCTATTAATGATTCATATGCTGTAATAAACCGCCCTAATTCTGCTACTATTTCAGCAGATAAAATGAACGTGGTTTATCGCGGTGTTGCAAACCCAATGACCATTAGCTTCGCTGGTGTGGCAGATAATAATGTATCTGCAAGCGCACCGGGTCTTAATAAAGCAAGTGGTAGTAGCTATGTGATGACCCCAGGTAATGGGCGTGAAGTTACCATAAATGTAAATGGTACTCTGGCAGATGGTTCTAAGGTAAGTGATTCTAAGCAGTTTAGAATAAAAGATATACCAAGACCTACAGGAACTGTACGTGGTGAATCTGATATAATAAAAATGCAAAGAAATGCGTTAGAGATATCATCTGTAGGTGCTTCTTTGCCAGATTTTGATTTTGACCTTAATTTAAAGGTTACAGGATTTAAATTTAATGTACCGGGGCAGCCAACTGTTCAGGTAAATGGAGACAGACTAGATGCGCGCGCTAAGGCAGTATTAAAAAGAGCCCAACGTGGTGAAACGGTGCAGATATTTGATATAAATGCTCAAATTGCAGGAAATAGTTCTTATAAATTGAAAAAAGTATCTCCTGTTTTAATAGAACTTACAAATTAAAGTATAACTGACATGAGTTTGAAAAATTCATTTTTAGTGGTTTGCATGACGATATTGGTTGCATCATCTTATGGGCAGAACAATATTCTGAATGCGACAGACCCAGATGAGATGTTTATCAAGACAGATGAACAAATAGAGCTCGACAATGACAAGCCGTTAGAATATGGTTATGTTGACAGTCGCGATGTTCTCTGGGGAAAAAATGTATGGGAGGTCGTTGATCTTGATGAGCGCGTTAATTTCCCGCTATATTACCCAACAGATTCAAATAATATTGGTTCAGACAGAAGGTCTCTTTATGATGTTCTTGTGACTAATGTTAAGAAGGGTAAAATAGATATTTATTCAGACTCGTACTTTAATGATAAGATTCAGTTAGGAGACATTTCTGCGGCAATGTCTAAGGTAGATACTACAGATCTAGGATATGAGCAGTACAACGCCGGTGAGCAAATTGATCAACAGTTTATAAACAGACGTGATATTACTGCTGCAGATATTGAGCAATACTGGATACGCGGTTATTGGTACTTTGACAAACGTCAGGGTGAATTGAAGTATAGACTTATAGGTCTTGCTCCAGTTGCTCCAGATGTTAACTTTATAGATGATGATGAGCCAGTGCTTGTCCCTCTGTTTTGGGTTTGGTTTCCAGGCGCACGTGAGGTATTGCATGAAGCACAAGTATTTAATCCACAAAACTCAGCTCAGCCATTATCATTTGATCATTTGCTTAATTCGCGAAGGTTTAACGGTGTAATTTACAGAGTAGATAACATTCAGGGTGATCGTGAAGTTAAAGAGTATGTGGCAGACAATGCACTTATGCAGCTGCTGGAGTCTGAGCGCATAAAAGAACAAATACGAAACTTTGAATCTGATATGTGGAATTACTAATTTTCACAAAACTTATTGCTAAAACGCCTTTCTTTATGAGAGGCGTTTTTTTATACCTTATTTTTGAGCGATGAAAAAAGTTGATTACATAATCGTTGGTCTGGGTCTCGCAGGCATGGCATTTTGTGAGCAGTTAGAGGCTCACAATAAAACCTTTGTAGTTTTTCATAATAATGAAAAAGGTGCCAGCAGGGTTGCAGGTGGTTTGTATAATCCTGTGATTCTTAAACGTTATTCTTTGCCTTGGCAAGGAGTTGAGCAGTTTGATCTGGCTATTCCTTATTTTAAAGAGCTTTGTAAAAAATTGGGAGTAGAAGCAGTGCAGTCTATGCCTGTAAAGAAAATATTCTCTTCTGCAGAAGATCAAAATAATTGGTTTGAAGCTTCAGATAAGCCGGGTTTAGATCGGTTTATTCGGCCAAATGTTACACGTAATGATAATAACGCCATTAATGCTCCTTTTAACCTGGGCGAGGTAAATGAAACAGGAAAAATAGATATTAAGCGACTCTTAAATTCTTATTCTGAATATCTTAAAAGTAAATCTGCTTTAAAGGAAGAAGAATTTGATTACGAAAAAATTCAGTTTCAAACAAATTGCATTCAATATAGTGATATAGAAGCGAGATTTATTGTCTTTGCTGAAGGTTACGGAGTATGTAAAAATCCATTTTTCAAAGCGTTGCCGCTGGTAGGCAATAAAGGTGAATATATTACTATAAAATCGCCCAAATTGGGGTTGAAATCGGCTTTAAAGTCGTCGTTTTTTATAATTCCGCTGGGTGATGATCTGTATAAAGTGGGTGCTACCTTTAACTGGAAAGATAAAGACACGCAACCTTCAGTTTCCGCTCAAGGCGAAATCGTAGAAAAATTAAAAAAAGTGATCAACTGTGATTTTGAGATTGTAGATCAGGAGGCGGGTATACGACCTACCACAGGCGATCGCAGACCTTTATTGGGAGTTCACCCTAAATATGACAGACTCGTTATTTTAAATGGTTTAGGAACGCGCGGAATTATGATGTCTCCTTTTCTGGCTAAAATGCTTTATGAGCATCTCGAGGAGGGCAAAGATCTATTTGAGGATGTAAATATAAATCGCTTTAAAAAGAAATTGCTTTAGGCTTTCTTAGCCTTTTCTTTATCGTAACTCATAAAGAAATTGATCCAGATGTTTCTGGAAAGCCTCAGGATTACAGGAAAAAACAGGACTAAAGTGCCAGTTATCGCAAAAAAAGAGGTCAATAATCCGCCGTTGAGAAAGAAGTGGGCTATTACAAATGCGGCAACAGCAAAAGCGATACCTAAGCCATAACTCACATACATGGCGCCGTAAAAAAAGGAAGGTTCTATTTTAAATTTTGTGCCGCAAAAAGAACAACGCTCGTGCATGTCCTGTACTTTGCTCAGGTGGTAAGGATTAGAGTCAATGTACATTTCGCCTTCATGGCAAACGGGACATTTACCGGTTAAAATGCTGTATAATTTGTTTCCTTTTAAGACTTTGAGCATAGCGTTGAATTACTGAACAAATTTAGGCATCTTTGCAGAAAATTTGGTTAGCCACAGGCAGTTATTTCTAGGTGCCGCATTTAACTACTAATATTAAAAAGAATACATGTTAAATATTCATAATCTATCTGTTTCCTTCCAGGGTGAGTACCTGTTTAACGAAGTTACTTTTCGCTTAGGCGAAGGAGATAGAGTGGGACTAGTTGGGAAGAACGGAGCCGGTAAATCTACCATGCTGCGTATAATCTCTGGTGAGCAGGAATACGATACAGGACAGATAGCTATGGATAAGGAAGTGCAAATAGGCTTTCTTAAACAGGATATTGACTTTATACCCGGTCGCACAGTTCTGGAAGAATCTTTTCAGGCCTTTGAAACAATTAAAAAGCTGGAGAGCAGGCTTGATGAGATCAATCATCAACTAGTGACGCGTACAGATTATGAAAGTGAAGGCTATCATGATCTCATGGTAGAGCTTAATGATGTACAGCATCAGTATGAGATACATGGTGGTTATAATTATAAAGGTGAGACTGAGCGTATCTTGATGGGGCTTGGTTTTAGCAGGGAAGATTTTGACCGATTAACAGATACTTTTTCCGGTGGGTGGAGAATGCGTATAGAATTGGCAAAATTGTTACTTCAGAATAATGATGTTCTGCTTCTCGATGAGCCTACAAACCACCTTGATATAGAATCTATAATCTGGCTTGAAAATTTCTTAAAAGCCTATTTAGGAGCTGTGGTTATTGTTTCTCACGATAAAATGTTTCTCGATAATGTAACAAACAGGACTATAGAGATTTCTCTGGGAAGAATCTATGACTACCCAAAACCTTATTCTCAGTATCTTATTCTAAGAGAGGAATTGCGAGAGCAGCAGCTTGCCACGCAGAAAAATCAACAGAAGGAGATCGAGCATACAGAAAAGCTGATTGAAAAGTTTAGAGCTAAAGCATCTAAAGCCACTATGGCTCAATCACTGATCAAGAAATTAAATCGCATGGACCGTATCGAGGTCGATGAAGATGATAACAGTGTTATGACGCTTAATTTTCCGGTTTCAGTAGTTCCCGGGAAAGTGGTTGTAGAAGCAGAGCATATTTCAAAGAGTTATGAAGAGAAAAATGTTCTCAAGAATATAAGCCTGCATGTTGAGCGCTCAAGTAAGATCGCATTTGTAGGACAGAATGGGCAGGGAAAATCTACACTTGCTAAGATTATTGTAGATGAGATAGATCATTCAGGACATTTAAAACTAGGGCATAACGTACAAATAGGATATTTTGCCCAGAATCAGGCAGATCATTTAGATGGTAGTAAAACCGTTCTTGATACAATGATAGATGCCGCAAATGAAAAAAACCGAAGCAAAGTTCGTGATATTCTGGGTGCATTTCTTTTTAGAGGTGAAGAAGCAGATAAATATGTGCGTGTGCTTTCTGGAGGTGAGCGTAACAGGCTTGCTTTAGCAAAACTGATGTTGCAGCCTTTTAATGTTCTGGTGATGGATGAGCCTACAAACCACCTGGATATTAAGTCTAAAAATGTGCTTAAAGACGCTTTAAAACGTTTTGAAGGAACTTTGATACTAGTTTCTCACGACAGGGATTTTCTACAGGGATTAACAAATAAGGTTTACGAGTTTAAAGATCACAAGCTTAAAGAATATTTAGGTGATATAGATTTTTATCTTGAGCAAAGAGAAGTTACGAGTCTTAGAGAAGTAGAGAAGCGAGATGATGTAAAAGCCCAAAAAGTAAGTGCTGCCCCAGAAACAAAAGCTTCTTACAAAGATCAAAAGAAACTTAAAGCTCTTACCAATAAACTCAGTAATTTAGAATCTGAAATTAATAAACTGGAACGCGAAATTAAACAGATTGACAAAGAGCTGGCAGAGAATTATAACAAAGCGATAGCCAAGCCTAATTTCTTTGAAGTTTATCAAAATAAAAAGAAAAAGCTTGAAGAGAAAATGACAAGTTGGGGCAAAGTTTCAGAGGAAATCGATCAATACGCTTAATAACAATTAATTCCGCTTTTATTTTAGTATTTCTTTAACATCAGCCCACATAAGGCATTGATATTTTTGTGTCTCATCAATCCCCACCTGGAGCAAAAATATACCTATGCGTAAAATTATACTTTCAGGGCTTGGCGTTTTAATTTTGGCTGGAGCTATATTTCTGGCTATATATCTTAAAGATAATAAAGCAGAACCTGAAGCCCGAATTGAGAAAGTAGTAAAGACTGTCTTTGTAGATACAATACAAAATAGTACAATACCTATTGTTATACCCGCAAACGGAAGTCTGGCTGCAAAGAACAGATTAGAGTTGTTTGCAGAAGTGCAAGGTGTTTTTCGCAGTAGCGCTCATGATTTTAAACCGGGTCAAACATATAGAAGAGGAGAAACTCTTTTAAATATTGATTCATCTGAGTATTACTCTTCTGTACAGGCGGCAAAAAGTGAGTTATATAATCTGGTAACTTCTATAATGCCCGATCTCAGGCTTGATTATCCTGATATTTATCCTAAGTGGCAAAAATATCTTTCAAATTTTGATATTAACAAGGGAACCCCTGAACTTCCAAAAATTGATAATGAACAGGAAGGATATTTTATTACAGGGCGTGGTGTTTTCTCGTCCTACTACAATGTCAAAAACCTTGAACAACGCTTGGGGAAGTATAGAATTTATGCACCTTTTACAGGAATACTTACAGAATCATTAGTTACAAAAGGAACTCTGGTACGTCCAGGTCAAAAATTAGGAGAATTTATAGATCCGTCAGTTTATGAACTAGAGGTGGCGGTGAGTAAAACTTTTAGTGATTTACTTGAAATAGGTGAAAAAGTGGAGCTTGCAGATCTTAACGGCACCCATTCTTATACAGGAACGGTAAGTAGAATTAACGGAAGAGTAAATCAGGCAACCCAAACTATCAAGGTGTTTGTAGAAGTTACCGGGGATAACCTAAAAGAAGGTATGTATCTTGAAGCACAGCTTGAAGCGAAAGAAGAAAGTGATGCAATAAAAATACCTCGTAAACTTCTAGTAGACAATTCTCAAATTTTCATTGTAAGAGATAGTATTTTAGATCTGGTAGATGTAGATCCCGTTTATTTTTCAGATAAGGATGTCGTTTTAAAAGGTATACCTGATGGTACGCGTATACTTTCCCGCAATGTTCCTGGTGCTTATGCTGGTATGCAGGTTAAAGTTTATAGGGAAGAGAGCTCATCAAATTCGGCAGCAGGTTCTTCACAAGCAGTAGATTAAGCTATGCGAAAAATTATAAGTTATTTTATTAAATATGAAGTCGCGGTAAATGTCGTGATCTTTGCATTTATAATTTTTGGTGTAGTTGGGATTTTTAGAATGAAATCCTCATTTTTTCCTTTAGTAGATTCTCAGATAATCACAATAAATGTCGCTTATCCCGGTGCTGCGCCGCAGGAAATAGAAGAGGGTGTCGTCCTCAAAATAGAGGACAATCTCAAAGGATTAGTTGGGATAGACAGAGTGACCTCAACTTCTCGTGAAAATGGTGGAAACATAACCATTGAGATCGATCAGGATGAGGATATTGATGTCATTCTTGCCGAAGTGAAAAATGCAGTTGACCGCGTTCCCAGTTTTCCTACGGGGATGGAACCATTAGTTGTAGCGAAACAAGAGGCAATAAGACAAACGATAAGTTTTGCGGTAAGTGGTGAATCTATAGACCTTGCAACACTTAAACAAATAGCGCGAAGTATTGAGTATGACCTACGGGCGATGGATGGGATTTCACAAATTGAGATCTCGGGATATCCTGCTGAGGAAATAGAAATTGCCGTTCGCGAAAATGATCTGCTCGCATATGGACTTTCTTTTGAGGAAGTGGCGCAAGCAGTATCTCAGGCCAATATTCTCACTACAGGTGGAAATATAAAAACAGAAGCAGAAGATTATCTTATACGTGCAAATAATCGCTCTTACTATGGTGATGAGCTTACCAATCTTGTGGTAAGGGCCAATAGCGATGGTACAGTAGTGCGATTAAAAGATGTTGCAGTAATACGCGATAGATTTGAAGAAACGCCTAATGCTTCCTATTTTAATGGAAACCTTGCTGTTAATGTTGAGATAAGTAATACAAATAATGAAGATTTATTACCTACTGCAGAAAAGGTAAATAATTATATAGATGACTTTAACGCAAAATACTCTGCTGTTCATCTTGACGTGGTTTCAGATTCATCTGTAAGACTTCATCAACGCACACAATTATTAATAGAAAATGGAGCAGCAGGAATTCTCCTTGTACTTCTGTTTCTGTCATTTTTTCTAAATACCCGACTTGCATTTTGGGTGGCCTGCGGTATTCCCGTGGCTTTCTTAGGAATGTTCATTTTTGCGGCTCAATTTAATGTTACCATTAATGTACTTTCCCTCTTTGGAATGATCATAGTTATAGGTATTCTAGTAGATGATGGTATAGTAATTTCAGAAAACATATATCAACATTATGAGGAGGGTAAAACTCCTATTAAAGCAGCTATAGATGGTACTATGGAAGTGCTTCCACCTATTGTTTCTGCAATTATTACAACCGTTCTGGCTTTTTCTACATTTCTTTTTCTTGATAGTAGAATAGGAGAGTTCTTTAGTGAGGTGGCTACGGTTGTTATTCTTACCCTTGTGGTCTCACTAGTTGAGGCTTTAATAATTTTACCTGCTCATATAGCCCATTCTAAAGCGTTAATCAAGGAGACAGATGAGCAAAAAGCTTCTAAAAAAGGACTGGATAAATTCTTTTATAAACTGCGTTTTTTTAATGAAAAGGGAGATCAGTTTATGCAATATTTACGCGATAAGCTTTACGCCCCTACTTTAAAATTTGTACTTCAGCAAAGGTTTTTGTCTTTTGCCATTATCGCAGCATTACTTATTGTGACAATAGGAGCTATAGCCGGGGGGATTGTACGGGTCACACTTTTCCCTAGTATAGCGAGTGATAGAGTTTCTATTGATCTGCTTATGCCAGAGGGAACAAATCCTAAAATAACAGACAGTATAATCACCATGGTAGAAGAGGCTGCATGGCGTGTAAATGATGATTACACAGACAGACAGACAGATAACATGCAAGTGGTAGAAAATGTGATTAAGCGCGTAGGGCCTGGTAATAATAAAGCATCGTTGCAGGTAAATTTACTTCCGGGAGAGCTTAGGGATTTTGCATCGCCAGATATTACAAACTCCATACGTGATGAAGTAGGTGAGGTTTTTGGTGTGGAAAGACTCACTTTTGGCTCCGGAGGAAATTTTGGCGGAAGCCCAGTTTCTATTTCTCTTTTAGGAAATAATACAGAAGAGCTTGAAGCTGCAAAACAAGAGTTACGAGCGGTGCTAGAAGAAAATCCTTTGCTGCGTGATGTGGTTGATACAGACCCAGAAGGAATCAAGGAAATTAAAATTCGTCTTAACGAAAGCGCTTATGCATTGGGATTAAATCTTAGTAGTGTTATGCGGCAGGTACGCTCAGGATTTTTTGGTACTCAGGCCCAACGTTTTCAGAGAGGGCAGGACGAGATACGAGTTTGGGTGAGATATGACAGGGATAATCGCAGTTCTATAAACGATCTTGATGAGATGCGCATACTAACACCAAGCGGTGAACGTGTGCCCTTTGGCGAAATAGCAAGTTATGATATTGCCCGTGGTGATGAGTCTATAAGTCATCTTGAAGGACAGCGCGAAATTCAGGTAAATGCAGATATGGAAGATCCTAACGGAAGCGCTACAGATATACTTGCTGATGTACGGGCAAATGTGATGCCGTCTATTCTTTCAAAATATCCCACGGTTTCCGTTTCTTATGAAGGTCAAAATCGTGAGGCCGAAAAACTCAGTGATTCTGCAAACAAAGTGATTTGGGTTATTCTCTTTTTAATTTATGCGACTATCGCATTTACGTTCCGTAGTTATAGTCAGCCATTTTTATTGTTGTTGATGATTCCTTTTAGTGTAATAGGCGTTGCCTGGGGTCACTTTATTCATGGGTTTCCTATAAATGTACTTTCTGCTTTAGGTATAATTGCCTTAATAGGAATAATGGTTAACGATGGTCTGGTACTTATAGGTAAGTTTAATAGTTATCTTAAAGACGGTGTCAAATTTGATGAGGCTCTGTATATGGCCGGAAAATCGAGGTTTAGAGCCATATTTTTAACCTCTTTGACGACGATTGCAGGTTTAGCGCCTTTGTTAATGGAAAAGAGCAGACAGGCTCAATTTTAAAACCAATGGCTATTTCTATATCATATGGCATTGCCATCGCAACATTACTTACACTGCTCATGCTACCCCTTTTACTATCAATAACAAATAGTGCAAAAACACGTATTAAATGGTTGCGTACAGGTAAAGAAGTTTCAAAAGAAGAAGTTGAGCGTGCGATTAAAGAACAAAAGGAAGAAAACGAGGATGATGAAGCCGCTTAAAACAATTTACCCCTACATATTAACTGTAATTATTTTGTTTCTTTCGTCATCAGGAATGGCGCAAGACCAGCAAGATCAACTGTCAAAAGCCGAAGCGATACAGTTAACCTTAGAAAACAACTACGGGATTGAAGTCGCAAATAATAATCTGGCAATTGCAGAAAACAATGCAAGTCTTTTAAATTCAGGATATCTGCCAGCTGTTTACGCTCTTGCGGGTATGAATTATCAAATACAGGATTCTGAGACAGATCGTGATGATGGTAACTCGTTTGAATTGAATAATGCAGAATCTGATAATTACAATGCTTCTGTAAACCTTGATTACATCCTATTTGATGGCTTGGGAAGATATTATAATTACCAGCGTCTTAAAGAAGCTAGAAATCTATCTCAACTTGATGCAAGACAAACCATTGAAAACACAATTTTACAGCTATTTTCTGTGTATTATGAAGTGGCAAGACTGACTGAAAATGTTGAAATTCTTGAGGAAACTTTGCGTATCTCTAAAGACAGAGTTTTAAGAGCTAATTATCAATTTGATTATGGCCAGAATACAAAACTAGAAGTTTTAAATGCAGAGGTAGACGTTACTAATGATAGTATCAACCTGATGAATAACAGGCAGCAGCTTCTCAATACAAAACGTGATCTTAATGTAGTGATGGCGCGTAATCTTGGGACAGATTTTGTGGTAGATACCCTTGTTGCTTTTACACCAAGTATAAAACTACAAACATACACAGATAGTGCGCTAGACAACAATGTGAGAATTATGCAAAGTGAATCAAATATTGAATTAAGTGAGTACGATATTAAGACCACACGTGCAGACTATCTTCCCACTGTGGGGCTTACCGGTTCCTATGGTTGGAATAAAAATAACAGTCCGGCAAGTGCATTTTTTACAGGGAGCACTCAAAAAGGCACAGCTTTAGGAGCAGGTTTAAATCTCACCTGGAACTTATTTAATGGGGGAGCTACAACAGTGAGGTATCGCAATGCTAAGATTGCTCGAGATAATCAGGAATTACTTAAAGAACAAATAAAACTGGAAGTTGAGCGTGACATTGAAAATGCAAGAGGAGATTATGAAAATTTGTTACAGGTTTATGAGATTCAGGAACAAAACGTAATTACAAATCAAAATAATTTTGAACGGTCACGCGAGCGCTTTAATATTGGTCTTATAACATCTATTGAGTTTAGGCAGGCACAAATAAACCTGCTTAACGCAGAAACGAATAAGAACCTTGCAAAGTACGAGGCTAAGTATGCAGAATTGCAATTGTTACAATTAATTGGTCAATTACTCAATGTTGATTTTTAAATGTTAGAACATTTCTTTCAATGCCCATATTGTTGGGAAGACATCTCTATGCTTCTCGATCCCTCAATTTCTACCACATATATAGAAGACTGTGAGGTTTGTTGCAACCCTATTGAGGTCGCAGTGTCTTTTGAGGATGGTGAATTAACTGAATTCCAAGTGTCTAATATTGAGCAGTAGTTTTAAGTCTATTGATATTAGCAGTTATTCCGTATATTCGCCAACTTTATTTATAGTGTAAATGGCCCTCGAGAAGTTTGAGTTTGCAGAACAAGTACTAGGATTTATTATTTCTGAAAAGATAGATAGTAAAACAGTGCATAGTATTCATATGACTATAAATGAGGCGCTTTTAAAATATGAAAGCATAAGTTTATATGTAGAAGATACCACTACGGGAGCGGTAGATTTTAATGCAATAAGGAAGGATTTTACATATAGAATTCAAAATAATAGCCGCTATAGCAGAATAGCTATAGTCTCAGATAAAAGCATACTATCGTTCTATACACGATTTAAAGCTTTGTTCATGAAAGCAGAGATGCGACACTTTTCCCTTAAAAACAGAATGGAAGCTCTTAACTGGGTTTCTGCAATTTATACGAGTATTTAATAAAAAATCAAACCAAATTTTTTATGAGAAAATTTGAATTTGCAGACCACGTAGTTGGTTTTATTGTTGATTCTAACATTGATGTAGAACTTGTTGAAAACGTAAAAGATCAGGTTGACGCCCTTCTTGACAAGCATAAAAAAATATCACTTTATTTTGAAGATAATTCCCCAAACCCTCTGGATATAGGCGCCGCTTTTAGCGATTTGTCTTATGAAATTGATCAAAGAAAGCGCTTCAATAGAATTGCTTTGGTTTCAGATAAATCTATAATGTACTTTTATTCAAAAGTCAAATCAATGTTTATGACTGCAGAAGTAAGATCTTTTAAGCATAAGGATAGGCTTGATGCTCTTAATTGGGTTTCTAACGACGTTTAGGAGGATTCTCCATCGCCGGTTAGTACAGATAATAATCCTTGTTTTACATTTAACCATAGGTAATTAAAAATAGACTTAGAGGTGTCTCTTTCTGCTGTGCCCTCCCCGGATCTAAAAGAATCACTGCCCTTTTCTTCACTGTCTTTAGAAACAAAAAGATTTGCCAGTGTTGAAATAAGCCATTTTTTCTTCTCTTTTTTGTCATTGAGAACAGCTATTTTGAAGTCGTCATAATTCATTTTCATATTAATATGCGAAGAAGTGTTATCACCAGAAATATCAAAATATGCTTTATGCAAAGCTCCTGTAAGTTTAACATTAAGATTAGGTTCTGTAAAGCTGTTTAAAGCTGTTACGGGTAATTCACCTACATCTGCCTTAAATCTAAATTGGTCATTTTTATTCTGAACATCAAAAGACCAATCTACCTCTATTGGGCTTTTCTCCATAAATAAAGCATTTACTTGTATTGATGTCATTTTTTCGCCCAGAGCGTAAGTATTCCCCAGATTTTTTATTGTGGCTTGTAAATTTTTAAATGAGAGCTTCCCTGCCTGATTATCAGCTTTTACCTTTTCTTCATATTCTATAGATGCACCCTTTATCTGGGCATTATCTATCATGAGCTCAAACGGTAAATCTCTTAATGATTTGCTGTAAAGCGGTTTAAAAGTTGGATCATCTGCAACAAGCTTATCGCGAAATATTTTAAACTGCGGTTGTGTAATATCCATTTGAGATGCCTGTGCAGAAACTGTACTGTTTTCAGCTTTTATATTGAAACTCTTAAAGGCTATTTTGGGAATATTAAGATCAACATGGTCGCGCTCTTTTGATATTTGTTGAGACAGTTCTATCTGGCTGTAGCGTGTTTTTATTTGTGTATTATTTAAGATCAATGTAGAATCATCTAGGCTGAACTTATCAACGTATAAATTGTCATAGGCATTTAACCTGTAAAAAATAGAGTCTGATTCTATGTGAATACTGCTGTAATCAAATGGAATCTGTTGTTTGAGTTTTTCTTTATTTGTTTCTATATTTTCAATAGAAATTACCGTTTGTGGCATGTTGATTAACAGCGAATCTGCGCCGTTTTTGAGCACTTTTAGGGAGGTTTTTGCCAGTTTTAGGCGATTTATTTGAATACTCTTTTTGAACTTGCTATCATTGTTATTTTGAGATACTTGGTTGGTATCTTTCTTTTTTTGTTGGTGATAAATAACTGAAGATTCTCCTAATTCTATAAGCTCAAAATGAATTTTATCTTTTGTAAAATAATCCCAATAGTCAAGATCTTTTAATTTTAGCTCCTGTGTTTTGATTTGTGCCTTAGAGATAGAATCTTCAGGATTTTTTAAGTTTAACTGTATATTATCTACTGTTACCGTTCCTTCCCAGGAGTGCACATCGATGTTGTCGTAATTTAATGTCATGTCTTCAGGCAGGCCAGACGACAAAAATGATTCTATTTTGTTTTTGAAATAGTAATTGAGGGCAATTGTGCCTATTACAAATACCGAAATAAGGATTAAAATAGTAATAAATAATTTTCTCATAGATTTAAAGATACCTATAAGCCAAAGCTTTACTGTTATGGAAAATATAATATTTTAAGGCCGCTAAAAATTTTTACGAAAGTGTTTTGTGTAGTCGTAAAAAGCGTTGTATATTTGCCATCCCAATCAAAGGAAAGGGAATTGTTTTTTGTTAGCGTAATGACCTAAAGGTGCAAACCAAGTAAAAAACAGCGCATATATCGCGGGATAGAGCAGTAGGTAGCTCGTCGGGCTCATAACCCGAAGGTCACTGGTTCGAGTCCAGTTCCCGCTACTAGTAAGGACAAGGCTTCACAGAAATGTGAAGCCTTTTTTTATATCACATAGTACAGAATAAGTACAGAATCTAAGTTTGTTTTAGGCTGAAATTTTAATTGTTATAATTTGAATGTAAATAATAGCAAATTATATAAAAGTCTTATTGCGATATCTTTTTTCTTTTTTTTAGAACTTCATATAAGCGAATTTTTAAATACTTTTTAAGGTTTATCTGCTTTCTACAGAATTACATCTCAATGATTGTCAAGTTTCTGTTGTTAATAACTCAAGTTTTGACCTATTTCACCCATTTTAACTGATGTTAATTAGAGTTACTTGAATGATCCCCAAATTCAAGTCAATAAATTCTGAAACCATTTAAACGTATTTCATTTCAATTTATTGATTTTCAATTATTTGTGAATAACTATTTATTGAAAATCTTCTTTTCCTCTACTCCTATTTCTACTTTTATTTCAGGAATTCTAATAAAACAAACAAAGCGCTTTGTTCACTATTCATTTTAAAATCGAATACGATGAACACGATTAAATTAGACGAAAGGCTGGAGCGAATTGAATCGCTTTTATTAGCCAATAAGAAGGTACTAACTCTTGAAGAGGCTTGTGATTATACAGGTATATCCCGTAGCTATCTTTACAAATTAACTTCAACAGGAATGATTCCGTACAGTAAACCGAGTGGAAAGCTTATTTACTTTGAACGGGAAGAGCTTGAAAACTGGTTAATGCAGAACAAGAAGTTCTCAGATTCAGATTTTAAGGAGTCTGCTGCGCATAAATCAAAAGAGGAAAGATTTTCATAGCCCTATAAACCAGAGCTATGAAAAATTACAAACTCTATCAAGTAGCAGATCCTAAGAAAAAGACTGTTTACGATTATGCCATTGAGTACCTGTTTGAGAAGTACGACATTCTTTATAATGAAATCTCGCACGATTTTCAAATCTCATTGAAACAGAAAAAGCAATGGAGCTATCTGAATCTTAATTCACTGATCATTGAACTAACCAAAGCCGGGATAGATATCAGTACTTCTAAATTGGAGATTCTGATCAAATCGGAACTGATTGATTCCTATAATCCAATCAGAGAATATTTTGAATCTCTGGAGGCTTGGGATGGTAACGATCACATCGAGAAGCTAGCTTCATTTGTGCCTCTTTATGAACACGAAGTATTTGTATATCATTTCAAGAAATGGCTGGTTAGAGCTATCAAATGTGCCTTGGAGCCTGCGTATTTCAATAAGCAGGCTCTAATTATCAGCCACAGCGGCCAAAGCTCAGGTAAATCAACCTGGTGCCGGTATCTCTGCCCACCGGAGTTAGCCGAATATATAGCCGAAGACATCAACAGTGATAAAGATGCCCGTATTCAATTATGCCGAAACTTTCTCTATAATCTCGATGAGCTGGCTGTACTTTCAAAGAATGATGTCAACGCGCTTAAAGCTTTTTTCTCAAAGACTTTTATCAACGAGCGTTTGCCCTATGACCGTAAGAATACCATACTACCCAGAATTTGTTCGTTTATGGGTTCGACCAATATGTCTTCCTTTTTAAATGATGAAACAGGTTCTGTACGTTGGTTATGTTTTGAACTGATGGGACCAATCGATTTTGATTATAAGAAAGAAGTAGCTATTCGTGACGTCTGGAGTCAGGCTTATTATTTAGCGTATAAAGATCCCATTTCAATCCGGAGCTCACAGTTAAGGATGTCAATGAAAATGAGGAGCGCAATCAGCGATATACTAAAATGACCACCGAGCAGGAACTCATAGCCAAGTACTATGAAAAGTCTACTCACGAAAAAGATTTTGTAACGGCAACAGATATTATGGTCAGCCTTAGTTGTCTGAACATACGCATTAGTCAGATCAATCTTGGACGTGCCCTTTCTGGCTTTGGTTTTCAGAAGATCAAACACCCGAAACGCAGGATTTACGGGTATTTAGCAAAGCGGAGATTTATAGAATCGCCTTACGAACTAGGCTGATGAAAGAAAAAAGAGTAAATCCTCTTACCACTCTACCACAAATCTTCTAAGACCCTATAAACAGTAGGCTCGTTTGTGGTAGGATCTTAAGAAGTCATCTTACCACAGTCCTACCCATCTTACCCCAAATGTGTGGTAGGATGGGTAGGATGAAAAAAGAACCTACCCAGATCATTAAGTCCCGTGTTTACTGGGATGGGTAAGATGGTAGGATGTTTTGGGATTTTTAAACTATTTACAGATGAAAAAAGAAAAACTATCGTGTGAAAATGCCCGAAAAATTCCCATCGAAAAGGCGCTGGAATTTTTAGGACACCTTCCCACTCGCAATTCGGAAAAGGAAGCTTGGTTTCTAAGTCCCCTCCGGTCAGAAACCCAAGCATCCTTTAAAGTTTCCAAAAAACTAAACTGCTGGTACGATCACGGATTGGGGATTGGCGGGAACATCATAGATCTCATTTGTGAGCTTTCAAAAGTATCGGTGAGTCAGGCTCTAGAAATTTTAGCTCAACTTAAAACAGTGAATTACGATCTTTCAAAACAGCAACGTTCTAATTTAAAGGAATCTGGAATTGAAATCAAAGATGTAAAATTCATTCAACATCCAGCTTTATTACAGTATTTGACTAAACGAAAAATCAGCCTGACTATAGTTAATACCTTTTGCAGGGAGGTTCATTATACTATTGGTAATAAATATTGTTTTTCCATTGGACTCAAAAACAATTCTGAAGGATGGGAACTTAGAAACAAATATTTCAAGTCTTCAAGCTCACCTAAAGATCTGACTTGGATCCAAAATGAATCCCAGAATTTGATGGTTCTGGAAGGAATGTTTGATCTATTATCACTGATAACAATCTATCCAAATTTAAAACGAGAAGCTGACTTTTTGATTTTAAACTCCATTGTTTTTGCAGATAAAGCACTTCCCATTTTAGATAATTATGAAACGATAGAGCTCTATTTGGATCGGGATGAGGCCGGAAGAAAAACCACAGCTTTCTTCTTGAATTCAACTTCAAAATGCATTGATAAATCTGAGTTCTATTCTGATGAAAAAGACCTTAATTCCTGGCTGATGAAAAAGATTTAAAATGATTTCTGGAGAGCAGGGCAAGATGTGTGGCTGTGGCCACAATCTTGCTTTGCTCCCGGTGGTTGCAAAGAAAAAATACAAACGATGAAACGAGCACTTATCAAATTCAGATGCAGCGTATATGAGAAAAAACTGTTGCAGGTAAAAGCAAAAGCTGCAGGCTCAAGCCTGAGTGCTTTTTGCCGAAATAGCCTTATGGAACAACAGATTACTGCGCGGATGAGCGAAGAGCATATCAACACCTATAAAATGCTGGTGAAGTATCACAATAACTTTAAACGTATTGGAAATATGTATAAAAAAGGGAATCCAAAACTGTCTCAGGAAGTAGTTCTGGTGGCTGAAGAAATCAAGAAACACCTTAAAAACATCATCCAATGATAGGCAAAGGAAGTTCTATATCCAGTACACTCGGAGCTTTGAGATACGGTAATAATTCGGAGAAAGAAGCTGAGCAGGTATACAGTTACCTAATTGTTGGAGATACTGCAGAAGAAATCACCAGAGAGTTTGAGGCGGTACAACACCTGAATCAAAACTGTGAGCGCAATACCTTAAGTTTTATTCTAAGCCCAACAGTTAAAGACGGAGCCAAAATGAATAATAAAGACCTGAGCGAACTCACCAAAACCTTTATTCAGCAAATGAAATTAGAAGAGCGCCAGGCAGTGGGGTATGTGCATCGGGATAAAGAGCATACCCACGTGCATCTCTACGTAAATCGCATTGATCTAAATGGAAAAGCGTATAAGGATAGTTTTATAGGCAAACAAAGTCAGTTGGCTGCTGAGCGAACTGCAAAAGAACTGGGAATTCAAACGGTAAAGGATATTCAACAGATACGAATTAATAATCTGAAAGAAATGCGGAATGAAATACACCAATCGCATTTGAAAACAATAGGTAACAAACAGAGTAGAAACATTGATACGTATATCAATCAAATGCAGGAAAAGAAAATCACCGTTATCCCGGTCATCAATAAATCAAAAGAACTTCAGGGTTTCCGTTTTGAATATAAAGGGCAAAGTTTAAAAGGAAGCGAAGTACACCGGTCGATGTCAGCCAGTAATTTATTGAAATCAGTAGCCCGTCAAAAAAGTGTTGCAGTTGGAGGAAGAACTATTCCTATAGCACCAAGTCTGGTTAAAGCAATTGCTAAAAAAGTACTGAAATTAGTAATCAATAAAGGAATTGGAATATGACCAAATTAGAAATCCTATCAGAACTGCTCGTTGAAGAATTACACAGCTTTAAGGAAGAAATCAACCGTTTAGAGAAGATTGAAAAAAATCTAAAGAGTACAGCTATCAAAGCCGACAGCACACAGATAGAAAAGCTGATTGCGGAGCATCTTAGAAAACTGGAAGTTGATCAAACTGCTCAACAGGAAAAACGAGAAGAAATATTGAGAATGATTAAGCATTCCCGGACGATTCCGAATTGGCTGATAGTTCTAAGCCTAATTCTTTTTCTTTCACAAGCATTTGCTATAGTTTACCTTTTGCTGCGCTGATTTAAAAATAGAACTAAATTTTTTCTTTCAAAAAAACCTGTCTGTAGTGAAGGCCTTTTCGAAAGAAAAAATAACTTCAAAGCTTTAGTTCTAAAAAAAGTTTATTTCTAATCTCAGAGAATTTTAATAAAACTAAATAGCTAAAAGTGATTCTAGTATTAACCTAAAAACTTATTCAAGAAAAAAGTCTAATCAGGTTTTAGTAAATCTAAGAAAGTAAATACACTTAAAATTAAAACTATGTTATTTACATTTGCTGATTGATTTAATCAGATAAATATATAAGGACTGAATATTCTATAAATACTTTTTGAAATGCCTAAAAAAAAATTTATCAATAGAACTTATAGAATTTCTAAATATGTAATTTATAAAGAGACATTAGTAGACTACAAAGAACATTTTTGGTCTTTTATAGGCGCTTTTATTGGAATGGGTATAATTGCATTTTTTCAATCTCATTTCTTTAGTCAATTTGAAAATATTTTTTTGATTGGTTCTTTTGGTGCCTCAAGTGTACTTGTATACGGAGCTATTCAAAGTCCATTAGCTCAACCTAGAAATTTAATAGGGGGGCATTTAGTTTCCGCTATAATTGGGGTAACTATTTTTAAAATTTTACCAGATATCGTTTGGATTACTGCCCCATTAGCAGTCGCATTATCAATCATAGCAATGCAATCTACTAAAACACTTCATCCTCCTGGTGGGGCAACGGCTTTAATTGCAATCATTGGAACTGAAAAAATAAAAGCATTAGGTTATTTCTATGTAATCTCTCCTGTTCTTACAGGTACATTAGTATTATTTTTTACAGCTTTGTTTTTCAATAATTTAACAAATAATAGAAAGTATCCGTCAAAGAGTAGGTTAACTAATTTTTTAAAAAACCTACTAAAATTTAATAGGTAGAATTAAAATAAAATTCCAAATAGAGTGAAATTCAAAAAAAGAAAAAGGCTAGTTACTTATTTAAGTATTTTAGATCAGCCTATACGATTTAACCTTTTCGTCTTTAGCCGTACTTTTTTACTATGGGCCTTATTAGGTATAATAGGAGGAATAATTGCTGGGGTTTATTGGATTATTCTTGAGTTTTTAACCCATGAACTTTCATTTTTCAATAACTGGAAGGTCATTCCATTAATGGCCTGTTGTGGTTTTTTAGCTGGCTTAGTAATTCATTTTATAGGAGATCCTGGAGAAATACATTTAATAGTAAATAATATTCGTTTCAATAAAGGAAAGCTTGATTCAAAAAACAATCCTTCTATGATTCTTTCGTCTTTATTGTGCGTCGCTTCAGGAGGGAGTTTAGGTCCAGAAGCTCCTTTGGTACAAATAACGGGTTCTACTGGAACTTTATTTGGTAAAATTTTTAGACTCAAGGGGGAAGAATTAAGGTCAATGAGTATTGCTGGAATGGCCTCAGGTTTTACGGCGCTTTTTGGAGCACCTTTGGGAGGAAGCTTATTCTCTTTGGAAATTCTTCATCATAAATATGCTGTAGAATATTACAAAGCTATAATGCCTGCATTAGTAGCAAGTTGTTTTAGTTATATAATATTTGCTCTAATTGTTCATTTAGGACTGGGTCCAGTATGGGATTTATCTGCTTATGAATATTCTGGAATATATGATTTCGCATACGCAGTTTTGTTTGCTTTAATAGGAACGTTATTTGGATGGGTTTTTATCTTTTGTACAAAATTTTTTAAATATGTTTTTGATAAAAAACCTATACCTATTTATTTTAAAACTTTAATTGGAGGTTTTTTGTTAGGTATAATTGCATTCTACTTTCCACTAACTCGTTATTTTGGGCATCATGAAATCAACGAGCTTTTATTAGGGGGTTTTTCATTAAAGTTGCTTATTTCATTGTTAATTTTTAAAATTATAGCTATCTCAATAACTGTTACTTCAGGATGGAGAGGTGGATTCATAATTCCATTGTTTTTTGTAGGAACAACTTTAGGATTAATCTTACATAATTTAATACCCTCAATAAATTTAACTCTAGCTATAGTGAGTTGCATGGCTGCAATCAATTCTTGCGTTACTAGGACTCCAATGAGTACAACAATTCTATTGGCTACTTTAACTGGTTTTGGACATCTAATCCCAATATTATTTGCAAGCTTAACGGGCTATTATTTAGCTCCTAGAATACCATTTATAAGTTCACAGTCAGATTAAATTAATGCATTCTTATTTTATTTTTTAAGGACATGTGGGACGAATTTTAAAGACTATCTAAATAAGTAAACAATCCGGACAA
Organism: Leeuwenhoekiella sp. A16; assembly: GCF_047946675.1. Classification (GTDB taxonomy): domain Bacteria; phylum Bacteroidota; class Bacteroidia; order Flavobacteriales; family Flavobacteriaceae; genus Leeuwenhoekiella. The sequence goes on along the minus strand of NZ_CP172313.1, from coordinate 839,069 downwards.
CATTTGATTGAATTAACTTTGAAAAGGGTCAAAATATAATGTTAGAGATTAGGTAGAATCTTGTAGTAATTACTTTTTCGAATCTTCAGATTTACTGGTTTGTATTATATTGGAATCAGTGTAATCTATATGTGAGGACTTTTTTAATTAAAAGTAGTTAACTCATAAATTATCTAATTCTAAAATTGGTGTTTGGTTTTAAGAAACGGGCATTGTATACCACCTTCGCCGGAAAAAATGATCTCAGCAAAACAACCAAAAAAACAGTGACCTTCGACCCAGGACAACGAAATTTAGGGTGGTTCAATTTTGCCGTTTTTAGTAGTTCTCATGATCCGTCTCATCTACGCAAAACACTAAAATTCAAATTTTTTTATAAAATACCAATATTAATCGTAATATTGCAATGAATTAATATAGTAAGATAATGGGATTAGCAAAAACCGAAATGTTTACCGACCAACAAAATGAAATTTCTCTTTTTGCGAAAGTATTCGGACATCCTGCAAGAGTAGCGATTTTACAGCATTTGTTTAAAATTGACTCTTGTGTTTGCGGAGACCTGGTAAACGAAATCGGACTGGCTCAACCAACGATATCACAACATTTAAAAGAACTGAAACATTTAGGTTTAATTAAAGGAAATGTGGAAGGTACGAGTGTTTGTTACTGCATCCATAAAGAAAATTGGACAGTTATGAAAACGGTAATGACTGAATTTCTTAATCAGGACTTAAACAAAAAGCAAGATTGCTGTTAAAAAATTTGAACGCATCAATCGTATCATCGCAATAAACAAATAGAATTATGAAACTATCACAGGCAAAGTCAGTATTACAAAAATTAGAAACCATAGGTTTTCAATTACCAAACGGAGAACTAATACCCAGCCACTTTCACGTTACAGAAGTAGGTAAAATCACAAAACATTTTATCGATTGCGGCGGAACTGAAAGAAAGGAGGATGTTGTAAACTTTCAACTTTGGGAAGCAAAGGACTACGACCACAGATTACATCCCGAAAAACTATTGAATATCATTGAACTTTCTGAAACTGTTTTAAAAATAGCAGATTTAGAAATCGAAGTAGAATATCAAGCCGAAACCATTGGAAAATTCGGACTTGACTTTGACGGGCAACACTTCTTATTGACTAATAAACAAACTGATTGTTTAGCTAAAGACAAATGTGGTATTCCTGTCGAAAAACAAAAAGTAAAACTATCTACCTTAAATGATCAACCTTGTTGTTCACCTGATGGAAACTGTTGCTAACAAATTTAAAAATTCAAGAAAATTATGACAACACAGTCAGACCTATTTTTAGAAATAGAACAAGTAATCAAAGGATTAAATCCTCAAACTATTTCAGACGAGCGGAAAGCTGTTTTACAACCGCTAACAGATTATATTCAGACGAAAGTCTCACAAAATAGGGAAATTCGCATCAACTTTATCTGTACGCATAACTCACGAAGAAGTCATTTATCACAAGTTTGGGCTCAAACAATGGCAAATTACTTCCATATTAAAAACGTGTTTTGCTATTCGGGAGGAACAGAAAGAACCGCACTTTTCCCGATGGTTGCTGAAACATTACAAAATTCAGGATTTCAAATAAAAGCGATTTCAAAAAACGAAAATCCTGTTTACAGCATTAAATATGCTGACAACGAGCATCCCATAATTGGGTTTTCAAAAAAGTTAGATGATGACTTTAACCCAAAATCTGAATTTGCAGCAATTATGACTTGTTCACAAGCTGATGGAGGTTGTCCTTTTATAGCAGGTGCAGAAAAACGAATCTCAATAACCTTTGAAGATCCAAAAGCATTTGACAACACCCCGCAACAAGCCGAAAAATATAAGGAAAGAAGTCTGCAGATTGCAACCGAACTATTTTACGTCTTCTCTCAAATCAATTCTTAAAAAATGGCACCAAAAAAATTAAGCTTTCTTGATAGAAATCTAACGCTTTGGATCTTTGTTGCAATGGCTTTTGGCGTTGGTCTTGGGTATTTTATACCGACTTTTCCAAATATTATTAACGCCTTTAGTAGCGGAACAACAAATATTCCAATTGCAATCGGTTTGATTTTAATGATGTATCCACCTTTAGCAAAGGTCAATTATTCATTATTACCAAAGGTTTTTAGAAACACAAAAATTCTTGCTATTTCACTCATTCTAAATTGGATAATTGGCCCTGTTTTAATGTTTGTTTTAGCTATTACTTTTTTACGGGATTATCCCGAATATATGGTTGGGCTAATTCTGATTGGTTTGGCGCGTTGTATCGCAATGGTTTTGGTTTGGAATGACCTTGCAGAAGGAAGCAGCGAATATGGAGCAGGTTTAGTTGCGCTAAATAGTATTTTTCAAGTTTTTGCTTACAGCTTTTATGCCTGGATTTTTATAACTGTTCTGCCACCTTATTTTGGTTTTGAAGGTGCTATTGTAGATATTTCAATCGGCACCATTGCAGAGAGTGTGGCTATCTATTTAGGTATTCCTTTTGTGATGGGAATTTTAAGCAGACTAATTTTAGTAAAATTTAAAGGCGAAGATTGGTACACCAATACATTCATTACAACAATTTCGCCAATAACGTTAATTGCACTTTTATTTACAATCGTGGTTATGTTTTCGCTTAAAGGAGAATTAATTGTAGAAATCCCAATGGACGTTCTGATAATTGCAGTGCCTTTATTGATTTATTTTACCTTAATGTTTATCATTGGTTTTTTCTTTACCAGAGCAACAGGAGCTGAGTATGATAAAACAGCGTCAGTAGCATTTACAGCAGCAGGCAATAATTTTGAATTGGCGATTGCAGTTGCCATTGCAGTTTTCGGACTAAATTCGGGACAGGCTTTTGCAGGAGTAATTGGTCCACTAGTTGAAGTTCCGGCATTAATTTTATTAGTAAGGGTCTCCTTTTGGTTACGGAAAAAGTATTACGGAAAAGCCAACCCCCTGAGAGCTAGATAAGTTTTTAAAATGCTAAATACCAAATTTCAATAAGCGTATATATCCAAGTATGCGGATAAAAAAGTACGCCTTACTTGAAAAGTGGCACCTGAGCGGTTAACTATATATCAGAAAACTTCTAGATGTTTAAAAATTGAGGCACAGAACCTGTTTGATATTCGCTTTAGAGCAAGCAATTCATTCAGACAGTTTCTGATGAAAGACCAGCGCATGTTTATTAAACCACGTACAGTAATTTTCAAAATATTTTATAAACTATAATATGTTTGAATTATTGGAAATCAGTTAATAATTCACAATTACAGTTAAAAATTAATCACACTATCCAATGCATCATCAGCGTCTTTATGGATAAAATTCGCTTGATAATTTAAAGTAGTCTTTAAATCGCTGTGGCGATACAGTTTTTGCAACATTAAAGGGTGAATTTTATCTCCAGCAATATTTCCAAAACTGTGGCGGGCAATATGATTTGATAAATTCTTGTCAATACTACATTGGCTGGCAATTCGTTTCAAGTATTTATTAAACAACTTTGTGGCATTTCTCGTTTTTCTAAAAATATCTTCATCTTCTCTAGAGTTGGCATCTTTTAAAAAAGGAAAGACATAACCATTATTTTCTGCCTTGTTCTTTCTGTAATGATTTAAAATGGTAATGGCTTTATCCGGAATCTTAAGACTTAAAGGCTTTTCATTTTTATTCATAACATAGTAAAGCCTGTTATCATTAAAATCAGACCATTTTAATTTTACCACATCAGAGATGCGTATGCCAGCAAAGTAAAAAGCAATTAGCCATACATTATGCGTATGCCAGATTGATGATTGAGGTTCAAATTCTAATGATTCTATTTTTTCAATTTCTTTAATCGTAAGACCGATTTTGTTGCCAGAACCAATCCGTATTTTTTCTTTTTCTCCTGCAAATGGATAAAATTTGGGAGCAACAACTCCATCTTTAATAGCAATATTAAAAAGGGTTCTTATAAAAATTAATTGATTTGTAATAGTGCGAGTTTTCTGATTTAGATAAACGGAACAGAAAGTTTTATATTTTTCTAAAAATGCCTGATCAATATCGCGAAACTTTAAAGTCTTATTTTTCTTGAAATGACTAATGCCCTCCGCAAAAGAATATTCGCCCTTACGAGACTTGCTAACTCTATCCTTTCTTCTTTGGTTAATATTTGAAATCACTGTCTTTTTAGGTGATGAGGATTTGAGCATTAAGAACTCTTCAATATTATATAATATAGAAAGCTCAGATTTAGCTACTGAGAAAGTTCCCCGGTCATATTTACTTTTAACGCGTTCAGCAGCAACTAAAAAAAATGATTTAGAGCCTCCAGGGCCTTTTAATTTTTGTTTAGCTTGTTTTGGTGTTATATTTTCATCTTTAGAATCAAAGTATAGATCATTAGCTTCTGTCAATTTCTTCATTAAAAAATTGTTTAGCTTTTTATGATTCGGATGGGTTCTCTTGGCTTTTCCGGCAACTTTGTCCCAATCTTTTTCAAAAACATATTGGCCTAGCCAATTATAATTGGTCTTGTAATTCTCGCTTATTCTAATAGCCAAAGGTATAGTGCCATCCTTTTTTATCATATTTTTTCGCAATACAATTTTGATACTTGCCATAACTATTTTTTTGGAAGACTATAAAGATAGTAAAAACTAGTACAGAATAAGTACAGAATAATTTGATTTTGAATGATTTCAATCTGTTTCAAAAAACATTAAATATCTTTAAAACAATTTATTATAAGGGAGTTTGGGTTGTTTTGAGTGTCATAAGATTCAAGCTCATAACCCGAAGGTCACTGGTTCGAGTCCAGTTCCCGCTACTAAGTAAAAGGCTTCACATTTCTGTGGAGCCTTTTTTTATTTTGCTAATTTTAAAGAATTAGTATTATTTATCTTTTTAAAAATTAAGCGGTTTAGTTAAAGCATTATCTCGCAAGTATGTTTTTTTGATGCTATAATCTTCATTACTATATCTAAATCGAAATAACCTTCAATACGTAATACGCGATCTACATCTTCCAGATCTACATCTACCCTTAGATCGGGATATTCTGCGTGTAGTTCTTTAATAATACTAGCGCTCTCTAATGCATTCTGAATATTAGTTATGAAAACTTCAATTTTATAAATTTCCTGTTGTTTCATTAATCTGAGAAGGATTTTAAATTTTTTCAAACTCGATAAGATGCTCTTTTAGGATTGATTCAATTTCAAAACTTGATAAATTGGAATTTGTGATCGATAAAACATCATTTGATTCGGCAAACTTCAGTTCAGAATCCGAACATAATTGTAGCACCTCATAGTTTATCCATAACCTCTGGTAAATTGAATCAATTTTGATTTTAAACTTAAAATTATTTGATAGTGCATTCATCTTCAGATAAGTTTCTATTTGCAAAAACATAAGGAGAAATACAGGTTTTATGGGAGTAGATTAGATAACTGACTCATAAAATTAATTAGCCAGATTGAATTGGAAAATGCTAGGATGCTTGAACCAACACCCAGCATTCATCAACCAAATCAAAATTAAATATCAAATTATTATATATCTGTGTCTTGTATTTTGTATTCTTTGCTATCTACTTCAGACAATCTAAAGTAGCCAAAGGTGTAATCAGCGCTATTCGATTCATTTATAATATTTCCCCTAACGGCTGTGGGTGTACTTTGAAATGGACCATCATCATTGCCTGATGCTACTAATACCTTTTTAAAATATTCGTAATATCTTTTTGAGATTCCATATAATTTAAAACTCACGAGATCACCTGTCTCCAGATCTTTGTTTGAGTAATAGACCGGAGTAAGATTACCTTGATTATTCTCATCATCTTCAACTGAATATTGAGGAAAAATTATATGACTATCTTTTATTCCAAATAAGTAGTAATTTACTTTGGTGCCGTCATCTCTGTAATAGTAGGTTAGCTCTATTTCATCAGCCCCAAAGCCTCCTGTATTATTTTGCTCAATGGTGTCTTCAATGGGTGATGTGGCAACTAGTTCTTCTGAAGCGGTGTACCTTTCTCCATTTTGAAGAATGGTTAAAGTGTACACCTCACCTAGAACGGGTTCAAAATTAGTGCAGACATATTCTCCCGTACCCGGAATTTCAATAAACTCAAATACAGAACCTTTAGAATTATTTATTGTAATATCTGCTCCTGAGACACTGGGGAATTCAGTACTGTAATATGCCGTAGTGGTAGATAACATGATTTTCTGTTCATTACCCGAAGTATTCTTTAGCCAATCAATAGATGCGTCAACAACTAATCTGGGCGGAGCAGTATCAAGATCAACGTCGATAACATCTTCACAGGCAGTTAGCAATAGTCCTATTAGTAGCACTGCAATTTTCCTAATTATTCTCATTATATATTTTTTTAGATTTAGATACTCTTAAAACTTAAAGTTGAAAGTTATACTTGGTACGATACCAAAGATTGATAACCTTCTTGCTTCACTTAAACCCGTGGTTGTATTTTGACCAAATGTGTAAGAAGCCGCATTATTTCTGGCATAAATATTATAAATACTGAATACCCATTCACTCTGCCATCCTTTTGTTTTTTCTGGTTTAGGCGTGTATGTGGCAGATAGGTCTAAGTGATGATATGAGGATAATGAGTTCTTATTTCTTGGTCCGTAATTAGCCACTGTCATGCCTTGGTATTGATATTTGCCAATGGGAAATGTGGCAGCTTTCCCGCTTTGAAAGGTGAAAATTCCACCAAAAGACCATTTATTATTAAATTCATAAGCACCTGTGATTGATAAGTTGTGCAGCTTGTCATAATTAGCTCTGTACCATTCGCCATTATTAATTCCCGGCTCAAATGCATTTCTGCCCGGAGTTCGTTGTTCTGCTCTTGAAAGTGTGTAGGAGAGCCATCCGGTTAATTTGCCTGTATTTTTTTTCGCCATTATTTCTAAACCATACGCACGTGCCTCTCCCGTTAAAAGCACGCGTTCTATATTGTCATTGGCAACAAGATCTGCACCGTCAATATAATCGGCTTTGTTTTTAGTGGTTTTATAGAAGGCTTCTGTTTCAAGAGAATAATCACCATCTCTAAAATTTCTAAAATATCCTAAAGCAACCTGATCTGAAATAAGAGGCTTAAGGTACTGGTCACTGGGCGACCATATATCTAACGGGGTTGCAGATGCAGTATTAGAGATCAATTGAACATATTGACTCATTCTGTTATAACCCAGTTTAACAGACTGATCATTATTTATAGAATAAGCCAGAGAAAGCCTGGGCTCCAGATTGCTAAAACTTGCTATTTTTTTATTCTTACCATAGCTTACAGTTCCTGTAGGCGCAGCTTCTTCATAAACCTGTAAATCCTGATTAAAAACAACAGCTTCATTATTAGCATAAGTGCTTACCTCTTCTTCACCTAATCGTAAAAAATTGCTGTATCGCAGACCATAATTCAATGCTAATTTGTTGGATAATTTATGTTCTGCGCTAATGTAAAGAGCATTTTCAAAGGCATATTTTTTAGCAAGTTGATCAGGATTGATACTTGAAGATTCACCAAATGGTTTTAAAGTTCCCGGATTGAACTGGTAATAGATTGAGTTGAGACCATATTTTAGCTTGAAGTTGTTAGAGACATAATGATTAAAATCATATTTAAAATTGTAGTTTTTAATGTCTGATTCCCAATTGATTCCCGCTGGTCTTATCTTCAAACCATAATTGTAATTACTATATATGGCAGATGCATTAGAGAAAAGTTTATCTGAAAAAATATGATTCCACCTTAGATTAAGCAGGCTGTTGCCATACGTGTTTATAAGGAAATCATTAAAATTCATATAATCACTGCCAAAATAACCTGAAATGAAAATATTATTGTTCTCATTTATTTTATAATTTAGTTTAGCATTGAGATCATAGAAGTAAACTGAATTAGGCTCGTCTGCTAATTTTAAAAAGAGATGAGCATATGAACCTCTACCGGCAACTACAAATGAACTTTTACCTTTTTCAATAGGGCCTTCGATCATCAATCGACTGGAGATTAAACCGAGACCGCCGTTTACGTGAAATTCTTTATTGTTTCCCTCTTTTTGATAAATATCTAATACAGATGATATTCTGCCGCCATAGTTGGCCGGAATACCTCCTTTATATAATTTCAAATTTTTAATGACATCAGAATTGAACACTGAGAAAAAGCCAAATAGATGGGAGGTATTATAAACCACGGCTTCATCTAAAAGTACGAGATTGCCATCTACAGAGCCACCTCGCACATTAAAGCCTGACGCACCTTCTTGTGCGTTAGTTACTCCGGGAACCTGTAAAATAGATTTTAATACATCTACTTCACCCATAAGTGCAGGCATCTTTTTTATAGTATTTATAGATAAGTTGCTTACACTCATTTCTGGTTTCCTAATATTAGCTTTTTGATTATTAGATGTAATAACGACTTCATCAAGATTATTGCTTTCAGGGTTGAGCATGTAATCCTTACGTATACTTTTTGTGAGGGATATGGTTTCTTCAACAGTAGTAAAACCCAAATAACTTACTGAGATATCGTAGTCTCCCTTAGGAAGAGTAATTGAATAGAAACCGTATTCATTTGTAGTGACGCCAGAACTAATTTCTGGGATATAAATATTCACTCCAAATAATGTTTCGCTATTTTCAGCATCTGTGATTGTTCCGCTTAGTGTCACTTTTTCCTGAGAATGAGCGGCAAATGACATTGCTAAAAGCAGCAGGGGGTAAAGGATTTTGTAATTCATACGATCTATTAAATTTTACAATTTCTGCGCAATGTATGTCTTTGGTTAACTGTGATTTTTTGATTTATACCAAACAGAATGATTTTTATACCAAAGGAAATTTTGACAAGAAAGCATACCGGTATTTAATTTTTCGAGAGCGTTTAATTTACCTTAGGGTTGCCCAGAGGTTCTTTATTTGATAGGGAAAGAGGCCGGTGTTAACGCTGGTGTCTTTGTATAAATGGGATCTACGTTTGTATAAAACCTAAAATGAGATTGCTTTTAAGTTCTACATTTGCTAGATCACAATCTTAATAATGAATAAAACTTTAACAGAAGAATCTATAAAGGAAAATTGGGCAATTCAATTTTTAACATCTTCAAAATACAGGGTGTACAGACACCTTGTAATGATTGTATTTTTCGGGCTGGCCATTTACAACAGTGATCCTGAGTATACCGAACCCACTGAGACCTACAGCGAGATCATAGCTTTAATGCTGTTTTTACTATTAGTTTATACTAATATGTATTTTTTGGTTCCCAGATTTTTGCTCAAGAATCACTATTTTAAATATGGATTATCTGTTTTAGGTATAATTGTTATATCACTTATAATTCATGAAATAGGACTTAGTATTTATACGCCTGATGTAAGGCTAAATCCTGAAAAAGGTAATATAAGTTTCTTGCCATTTTCTTTAGTGATTATTGTAATTATTTGTGCCTCTGCAGCTATTAAATTATTTCAGCGATGGATGTTAGATGCGCAAGTAATAAGCGAACTAGAGCGCTCAAAAACTTCTGCAGAACTTGAACAATTAAAAAATCAGATCAATCCGCATTTTCTTTTCAATATGCTTAATAATGCAAATGTTCTTACTAAAAGAGATACTGAAAAGGCTTCGCAGGTTTTAATGAAATTAAGCGATTTGCTTCGCTACCAGCTGTATGACAGTTCTAGAGATAAGGTGTTGCTAACTTCAGACATACACTTTTTAGAAGATTTTCTAAATTTAGAAAAAGTAAGACGAGATAACTTTGATTTTATGATCTCAAAAGAAGGAGATTTAAGCGGAGTTCAGGTGCCACCTCTGTTGTTTATTTCGTTTGTAGAAAATGCGGTAAAACATAACAATGATTCCTCTAAAGCGTCTTATGTAGATCTCTTTTTTAATGTACACAATAATGAACTTTTCTTTAAATGTATTAATTCTAAACCAGAGATTAAGGCGATACATACAACAGGTGGGCTGGGACTGGTTAATATTAAAAGAAGATTAGAATTACTTTATCCTGCAGCGCACGTGTTGAAGATTGAAGATGAGCAAGATAAATATTGTGTTACCTTAACCATTAATTTATAAAAATAATGAACTGCATTATAGTAGATGATGAACCGTTAGCAAGAGAAGCTATCCATATGTTAATAGATCAAACCACTCAATTAAAATTAGTGGGATCTTTTAGTGGTGCAGATTCTGCAACTAAATTTATAGCAAACAATGAAGTAGATCTAATATTTCTCGATGTGCAAATGCCCGGTGTAAACGGAATCGAATTTGCAAAAACTATCTCAAAAGATACTCTTATAATTTTCACAACGGCATTTTCTGAATTTGCTATTGACAGTTATGAAGTAGATGCGGTAGATTACCTGATCAAACCTGTAAAGCTAGAACGTTTTCACAAGAGCGTTATAAAGGCGAGCAGTTATTTACAATTGCTTCAGGCTGATAATACGGGTAATAATATAGAAAATATCACCGAAGATTACTTTTTTGTAAGAGCTGATCGCAAAATATTCAAGATGTTTTTTAATGATATTTACTTTATAGCGGGGTTAAAAGATTACGTGGTATTACACACTGAAGATCAAAAAGTGATCACAGCTATGAACATTAAAACAATCTACGATCAGTTGCCTAAAAATATATTTGTCAGGGTAAGTAAATCATATATTATCAATGTTAAGCATATAGCGTCAGTAGATAACAATACAGTTTTTATAAGCGAAAATGAAATCCCTATTGGTAATGTGTATAGGGATTCATTCTTTAATGATTTTGTTACCAAAAAAATTATAGGTAGGTAAGTTAGGTAATGAAATATTTTTTCACTCTAGCTTTTGTGAATCAAGCTTCTTTGAGCTACTGAGTATCAGTTTTAAATTGGAAGCCATTATTGGGAGTTTTTACCTAATTTTTACCCTTCTAAGTCTATTTTTGAGCCATTTTGAGTCGCTTTGTAAATAGCGTCTATGATTTTAAGATCACGTACACCTTCTTCACCATCAACAGGAACCATAGGTTCTTTTCCGTCTAGAATAATCGCTGCCATTTCATCCATTTGTATAGTTTGGTGAGTAACAACGGGCGCTGTTAAAGGACCTTTGTGCGTGCGTCCCTGTATAGGGCCGTAACCTGTTGAAGGTTGCATTTCTGCGAAACCTTCTAAACCGTCAAGATAAAAGCGGTCCAGATTGCCAAAAGCATAGGTAGAGAGGCAAGATGCGACAGCGCCACTTGGGAAACCCAATTGAAACTGAATCGTCTCATCTACGCCTTCTTTAAATTTTTCAGGATCTGTTTTAGTCTCTTGGGCAGTTACCCAAATAGGTTCTTCACCTACCATATATCTTGCGCCATTAATAGAATATATGCCGATATCCATCATAGAACCGCCGCCGGCAAGTTCTTTATCAAGACGCCATTGCGTAGGATCACCTATCTTAAAACCGGTTTGCCCCTGGAAGAACATGATCTTGCCAAATTCCCCAGATTTTCTCATTTTAATTACTTCAAGAGTACGCGGCTCAAAATGCAGACGATAGCCTACCAGTAATTTTACGTTTGCGGCTTTACAGGCATCTACCATTTGTTGACCTTCTTCAGCATTTATGGCCATTGGCTTTTCGCAGATTACATGTTTTCCTGCTTTAGCTACGCGTATAGCTTCATCTTTATGTAAAGCATTTGGCGTTATAATATATACAGCATCTATGTCTGGATTGTCTTTTATAGCATCAAAATTCTCATAGTTGTAGCAGTTTTTTTCCGGAATGCCGTATTTCGTTTGCCATGTTTTAATTTTAGATGGCGTCCCGCTAATGACTCCTACAAGTTTAGCTCTGGTACAATCCTGCATAGCTTCGGCCACTCTGGTGCCATAGCTTCCTAGTCCCATAATTGCAACTCTTAAAGTGGGACCCTGAGTATTTAAATTGTTTGCAGCAAAAAGCGTGGTCGAGTTATACAAAAGCGGTAAACCAACGGCAGAAGCCGTTAACTTTTCTAGAAAATTGCGTCTTGATTCCATGTGGTGGTATAGTTAAGTTGGTTAATTTTTTAATATCTCATGATCTCGATCTTTCTAAAATCAATAGGATGACTGTTAGATTGTAGTGAGATGTAGCCGCTTTTTACAGCCGGATCACCGTTTGTGATCAGTGTTTTAGCGATCTCATTAGAAGGATCGTATTCTGGATTGTTATAAGTGAGAATTTTTTCACCATTTATAAAATGAGAAATAACGCCGTCTTTTACATCAATTTCAAGCGTTACCCATTGATCACCGTGAAATGTTCTTTCTACAGTGGGCGGGGTGCAGTAGGTGGTGTTTTGCTGCCCGTCAATTTGAAAAAGAATTCCGTTTGCACAAATGTCGCCTACAGGTCGCTCATCTGTACCGTTACCTCCTAGTAAGTTATATTCTAAACAAATGGGAAATTGCTGGTCGAGTTGTATGGTAGCCGGTGGCTGACTTTGATATTGCACACCGCTATCTCTATAGCCCCATTCCGGGCCACCGGGAGCAGTCTCACCTACAAATCTGTATTCAACTTTTAATCTATAATTAGTAAACGCTTCTTTGTAATAAAGCGCACCAAAACGCTCATTAAAATTATTGCCATAAGCCCCATAGCGAATACTAAGAATACTGTCTGAAACTCTAAATGTATTTCCAAAATTTTCACCTAACTCATAACCCGCAATTTTCATGGTCCAGCCATTTAAATCGGTTCCGTTAAAGAGAGTTTCCCATTTACGGGTCTCTGATTTTTGGGCTATTTCGCTTGATTTTTCATCCTTTTTAGTTGATTTTTCTTCTTTACAGGAGATTAGTAAAATGCTGCAAAGGAGTAGAGAAAGTAAACAACGTGTCATGTAAGTGTAAGATTGATAGTAAGTTGTTTTAAATATATACAAAATATGTGATAATTAATATGAGTGGCTAAATGTTGTGAAAAGTCGATTTTTGTTGAATTAAACCGATTTTTCCTCAAAATAGCCAGATTTTTAAGGTATGCTATAACCCAGTACATGTATCTCAAATTGGGCAGGATCAGGATTATTTTTAAAGGTAACCCAGCCTTTAACAGAAGATTTACCGGGCAAATAGTTAAATAATAAATTGCTTTGCTCTTTGTTGTCACCGTTGCCGGTGGTTACTTCTATGTGAAGATCTTCTGCGGTTTCTGCACCTTTATTTGTGGCAGTTATGGGGAGGGCAATGTAGCCGGTTTTCTGCTCTACTTTTCCGTATGTGACCACAATATCTGGTGAGGTTTGTTCTTCAAAGATTATTTCATAAACTATATATCCTAAAGTGAAAACCACGAGTATGCCCGAGATAAAGAGGACTACCCATTCTAACCAGTTCTTTTTTTCTTTTGCCATTTTTGTTTTAAGATTGAATAAGTAGCCTTCCGGCGGAAGCTCCTAAAGCTGCAGGAAATCCCAGTACAATAGATTCTGCAATAATACCATGTAATGACAGCCCGTTAAATCTGCCAAAGAACCATAGCATAAACGCAGATGAGGTAAGAGCGATGGCATACATAATTACGGTGCCAGCTAATACATCAGTTTGAGAATTTGGTTTTCTCACCCATTGCTTTGAGCCTTTAAAGTTGCTACAAAAGAAGGAATGTTGAAAGAAGGTGTAACTGCTACAGAAGTAACAACGTGGTTAAAGACCAGTTATAATTTGGGTCATGGTCACGCCATGGCTATTTACGCACATTTTAAGTCAGCTCGCTAGCTAGTGTTAAACCTATATTTATCAGGCAGATAAAAAAATAGCTTAAATATTTTGTTATCTGCCTGTATTTTGCGAAATTAACTTCATATTACAGGTTGCTCATTAGAGATAACCATCTCCCCTTAAAAAGATTAACTCTCCCCTTAACAAATATTCTATTCAATATTGATTTACTCCTGTGAGTCTGCTTATAGAATTATCTCAATTACTTTTATGTAATTCTTTTCTATTAATTAGCCATTAATAAGTGAAACCGCCCACATCGATGGGCGGTTTTATTTTTTACTATACAGATGTGAATTTTATATCCTATTTTTAGGAGCAAAGTTTACTGATGGATTATTTCTTTATAATAGCAGTGCTGGTTTTTCTGGCAGCCTGTTTTGGTTATCTCAACGTGCGTTTTTTAAAACTACCTACAGCCATAGGGCTAATGGTCATAACCTTGCTTTTTACATTAGTGGTACTGGGTATAAGTTTTTTTAATGACACCTTGCTAAATGCTGAAAAGTACCTTATTGGGCAGATAGATTTTGAAACTGTGCTGCTTGACGTTATGCTTAGTTTTTTACTTTTCGCAGGAGCGTTACATACTAATTTTGAGCAGTTAAAAGTACAACGCTGGCCGGTATTAGCATTCTCTACGGTAGGTGTGCTGGTGTCAACATTTCTGGTAGGTACAGCCATGTTTTTTACGCTTAAATTTCTGGGACTGAATATAGAATATATAAACTGTCTTCTCTTTGGTGCTCTTATTTCTCCTACAGATCCTATTGCGGTTTTAGGAATACTAAAAAAGGCACGCGTAGCTAAACAGCTCGAAACAAAAATAGTTGGCGAGTCTTTATTTAATGATGGTGTGGGCGTGGTTGTGTTTCTTACGATATTTAAGATCGCATCTTCTGGCACTGGTAATATAGAGCCGCTGGATATATTAGAGCTTTTTGGGCTTGAGGTTATAGGCGGTATTGCCTTGGGTATTTTTTTAGGTTGGGTGACTTATAGAATGATGAAATCTATAGATGATTATGATACCGAAGTTATTATTACTCTGGCAGCAGTAATGGGAGGGACAGTCATTGCGCATCACCTGCACTTGTCTGCGCCGCTGGCTATGGTTACTGCGGGGCTCGTGGTAGGAAATGATACGGTAAGAGCTACCACAATGTCTCAAATTACAGAAACCTACGTAGATAAGTTTTGGGAACTATTAGATATTCTCTTAAATACCATTCTTTTTGTATTGATAGGGATGGAGATGGTTGTGCTTTCTTTTGACGTTAATTATATTCTGGCAGGAGCTTTAGCAATACCATTAGTTTTACTGTGCAGGTATATTTCGCTTTTGCTTCCTATAAACTTCTTTAAAAAGAAACTTAATTTCATACCAAATACAAATTTAATAATGACCTGGGGAGGTTTACGAGGCGGTATTTCTATTGCACTTGCATTAAGTCTCACTACAGAAATGCATCGGGATCTTTTTCTGGTTATCACTTACGTTGTGGTGATATTCTCTATAATTGTACAAGGCTTATCTGTAGGTAAACTTGTTGAGCGATTAGGAGCGCGAGAAGAAGGCGAGATTGAGAGCAGCGCTTCACATTAACGGCGCCTAACTTTACGCTTAATTTTCTCGATATGCTTGTTGCGAGATACTACAGCCAGGCTCACAGCTACCAGAACAGTAATACTGGCAGTCGTGCCTAAAGCACCACCGTAACCGTTAAAAAAAGCGCTGCTGTTCACATAAATAATTGCAAAAAGAGCACCGGCTAAAGCGAGCAGAAAATAATGAGCTATAACCTCATTTGATACCATACCGATAAATGTTGCTCCTATAAAAACAATCGGAATATTTTTAGCCAAGAAAGCTGGTGCGATATTGGGAAATACATAAAAGATTAGCCCAACTACCAGCGATAAACCAGCAGACGATCGTACAGCGCCTAGTTTTAGAATGTTATTGAGATAAAAAGTACTTATTGCCCCTAAAATGCCCGTAATGATAAGAGTGAAGGTATACATACTTAGAAAATTAAAAAGATAAGTAAGGAGGTTAGTGCTACACCACCAAAGGCGATTGTTCCCAGTTTACCGCCAAAACCGTTAAATACATTTTTAGACAGAAGAAGTATGACACCGGTTAGAAAGCCGGCGAAAAGTATAAAAGGTATTCCAGCGGCTACTTTGGGAGCTGTCATACCAACAAAAGCCCCACAATAAACAGCTTCAGGTAATTCTTTTAAAATTGGTGATTTTCTATTAAAAATCGGCAAAAAAGAGGCAAAAAACCCCACGCCGGAAGCGGCAATTACGGGACCAAAATTCAACTGTGTACTGCAAAAATAGGTGCTTAAAGCTCCTGCAACCACAAATACAATTAGAAAACAATCTTCAATAAAATGATTTTCTTCTGCTCTGGGTGCATGATAATATCCTATTGATATTAATATTGAGATAACAGCAATAAACAGCCCTATCCAAAACGTATCTATTTCCTCATAAAATATGGCCAGAAGAAAAGAAAGTTGGATGAAAATAATAAGGAAGAAAGACACGTATCTAAAAGCCTTAATCATGATTAATTATTTTGGGTTGCAAAGCTAAGACGCAAAAGAAGAAGAGAAGTTATAGTGGCGTTAAAAGTAATGGTGAATATATTCAGAACCAAATAATTGTAAGAAATAGATTACTCAAATCATAAAATTTACTCTTTATCGGAAATTTATTGCAGATGTTCGGCAATTTTTTCTAAGTTAGCACGCTCAACCCCAGATCATAAACCTATATAAATGAAAAGAATATTGCTCTTGTTGTTCACCGTTCTTTCTATGCTGTCCTGTTCTGATGATACGCTTGAGCAACAACCGCTGGCAGTTGAGGTAACCGCAAGTAGTACGCTGCGTACAACACTGGAGAATCTACGTAAGTTTGCTGCTCCCACTGTCAAGTCAAGCACAGGGAGCAAGTCTAATAGCATGAGTGATCTGTGTTTTCAGTTTATCTATCCGGTTGTTTTACAGTATAATGACAGCACTAAGATCACAATAAATAGTTTTGATGAACTGCTAAGTGTTATTCTGTCTGAAACTGTTTCTTACCACATAGTTGGTATAGGTTTTCCTTTTGAAGTAGTATGTCACCTTGACAATACAATTTATACTATTGATGATGAAGCAGAATTTTCAACATTGATACAAAACTGTAATTACGACGGGCTTTCGCCGAAAGATGTTTTGAATTTTCTAAGCGGTTGTTTTACCATAAACTATCCTGTGTCCTTTACAATTAATGAAAGTGAAATTACACTTAATAGCGAAGAAGAATTAATAAGTTACTTCGCCGGAAATTTAAAGAATATAAAGCATTTTAATTTTCAATATCCCTTTAGCGTTACGCTCACAGTAGACGGAAGCGCGGTGGTAATTGAAGATGATTATGAAGTGATTCATTTGATCACAAATACATGTAAGATAGATTAATTTGAAGATTGCCTGATTTTCTTGATTTTTGAATTAAAACTCCCGTACTGCGGGAGTTTTTTTGTCATAAACTATTCTTAACCTGTTTGGTATAAGCACGTGTTATGCTTATTATAGGTAATAAAATCAAGATTATGAGCAGAGGATTTGTAAAAGAAGATGATCAGGAAGAAGCACCCATAATACCACCCAGAGCTGCCTTGCCAGACGGCGTGACTAATTATGTCACTAAAGAAGGTTTAAAGCAATTAAAAGAAGAACGGGAAGCTCTGGAAAATGAACGTGCCTTGCTGGCGCATGATGATGACAGGGAATACAGAAGAGCTGCAGCGCTTATTGATGGTAATTTAAATCTATTAAATGAAAGAATAGCATCTGCACGAGTTTTAACCCCAGATGATCTGGCACATGATGAGGTAAGATTTGGCGCCGAAGTATTTTATACGATGGGCAACAGCGATAAAAAATTACATTTTCATATAGTAGGTGTAGATGAAGCTGATGTAAAGAAGCAAAAAATTGCATTTATAGCACCTATTGCCAGAGCTGTTACTGGTAAAAAGGCTGGTGAAACGGTGAGTTTGGCTCTGGGAAATGAAACCAGATTGATAAATATTCTTGCAATTAATTATCCAGATTAATAAAAATCTTAAAATTTTAATCAAATAATTGAAAATTAGTGATTTAAGGATAAATATTGATGATATTATATAATTTATTATTAACTTAAAGTATAGGTTTTGTTTTTCGATTAGGGGGCGAAGAACAGAACGCATGCTCCCGAAAGGGAGCATTTTTTTGCCAAATAAAAAACCGTTTTCAAAATCGAGTTTTTTTTCAAATTCGATTCTAAAAACGGCTACTTTTCAGGATATTTAAGGAGGTTTTACCTCCATATTACCCGAATTACCCGATTTTTTTATTTTCCTACAGGACTAAAGTCAAATTTTTGACCACCTACAGAAAGATCGACCATAAGACCAGCTTTTGGTTTTGCAAACACCGCTACACCATCTCTGTATTGAGCAGCTTTAGCAGCACCACTTTTAAGCATTACTGCAGAAACGTTTCCTGTAAATTCAAAGTCATCATCTTTAAAACGGTTAAATGCAGTCTCATCGTTAAAGAAAATTACTTCGCTAAAAGCTTTACCACCCGCTTGTAAACCTACATCTACTTTTTTCATTTTAGCCATCCCAATAAGTACACCATTTTGATAAACAGCACCACGACCGGCAGAGGCTCCTACTACAAATGCGCCCTTACCTACGTTAGGAAATATTACATACGCTTCGCTATCATCAAAAAATGATCTTAGGCTACTATCTTCATTTATAAAAGCTTCTTTAGCTGCTTGTGCATCTTCAATTATCTGATTGTCTTTTCGGCTTTGTGCAAATAAAGGCACGCTAAGGCAAAGAGTAAGTATTAATAAAATTTTATTCGTCTTCATAATGTTAGTTTTTTAATTCAGATCAAAAGTAATTTAAGAAGAGAACAGTCGTAGTTAATACTGTGTTAGTTTATGTGAAGGCTATATTAATATTTCCGTAAAGGAAATAACGACTCTAAAAAGCACCAATTTTCGTGTAAAACGCGGGAGATATTTGGCAGATATTATTTAGTTATTCCTTCTTCAATTTTCTCATCGATCTCTTCTTTTACTTCTTTGTCGAGAGTAGGATTTGTAGTATCTGGTGCATCTTTTTCTATCCAGATCTTGTACAACATTGCAAAATGGTCAGATCCAAAAGAGGGTAATCTTTCCATAGTTTCAATATACATGTCATCAGAATAAAAAAGCTGATCTATGGGGAAACGCAAAAGCGCATACTTGGCATGAAAACTTGTAAATAACCCGCGGCCTATGCGAGGGTCAAGAAGACCTGTCATTTTCTTAAACAAAGTAGACACTCGAGACCAAACCACATCATTTAGATCACCGCACACAATTATAGGATTGTGAAGTTTGCGTACAGCCTTACCTACTATCAATAATTCTGCATCGCGTTCCTGTGAGGTTTCATTTTCAGTTGGGCTGGGAGGTGCGGGATGAACACAGATTAAATTGAGCGGCGCTCCTTTACGGTAATGTACCTTTGTAAAAATGGAAGGTATATCTTCTTCTACCAGATAATTTACCTGCGTCTGGCTTAGTTCATATTTAGAATATAAATGCATGCCATATAAATTCTCTAGAGGCACCTTTACGTTATATGGATATTCCTGTTCAAATTGTTTTAGACCTTTTTCCCATTTCCCATTAGATTCCATGGTAAGAAATAGGTCAGGTTTATGTTCACGTATCAGGGAAGCAAAAGCTGCCGTGTTATCATTGGGTTGTAAAACGTTTGCAGTAATAAGTGTTATGCTTTGTAGGTTTTCAAATTGATCTGGCTTTCTGGGTTTCTCATGGTAATAAGAAGTAAAGGGGATAATTTTTTTGAGTTGAAAAGCCATAGTGGCAATCAAAGCAAACCCAATAACCCAGGCTGTCATTGTATGCAACCCATAATACGTTAATAAAGCTATTAGTAGGAGCAGCTGGATACCTGTTGTCTGTATACGCACAAAATCCCAAATGCGTACAGACCAGTGTGTAATTCTTGTTAGGGGGAGATAAGCGACAAGAATAAAAAGTACACAGAAAGTAAAAAAGATCATAGTTAAGCTTGTTAATTGGCCGTCAGGTTTTGAAATAAACTTTCAAGTGATGTGTTTTTCTTATTTAGTTGAAGGGTTTTTAAACCATTGTCATGTGCAAAATCAAACAAGGCAGGGCGCATATCTTTTTTAGTATCAAAGATCAATTCATACCTAAAGCCGCCTGTGTTGCGCACACTTCTTACTTTGGGTAATTTGTTTAAGGCAACCTCTTCTACGCGATAATCAAATTCTACTATAATTATTTGCTCTTCATTCTCTCGCATTTCTTCTAACTTCTTATCTGCTACAACCTGCCCTTTGTTTATAATAATGACCCGGTCGCAAATAGCTTCTACTTCCTGCATAATATGTGTAGATAAAAGAACGGTTTTTTCCTGACCTATAGACCTGATAAGCTTTCTAATATCAACTAGTTGATTAGGATCTAAACCTGTGGTAGGCTCATCAAGAATCAATATTTCAGGATCATGCAATAAGGCATTGGCAAGTCCTACCCGTTGTTTATAGCCCTTGCTAAGTTGCTTTATCTTTTTATGAGATTCTGATGTGAGGCCTGTACTATTTATAACATCTTCTACTTTCTCCCGATCAACCTGATAAATATCTGCATTAAAATTGAGATATTCTCTCACATACATATCTGGATAAAGTGGATTATTCTCAGGCAGATAGCCTATGCTCTTTTGTACAGCCAGCTTTTCTTGTGTGGTAGAAAAACCATTTACACGTGCACTTCCCGATGTGGGTTCAAGATAAGTGGTGAGAATTTTCATCATCGTACTTTTGCCTGCACCGTTAGGTCCTAAGAACCCTGTTATCTCACCTTTATTGATTGAAAATGAGACAGAATCGAGCGCTTTTTGTGCGCCGTAAAGTTTAGTAATTTCAGAAACGGTTATAGACATGCGGGGACAAGAGATTGATTTACGTGAAAATAGCTTAATATCTATTATGTTATCAGTAAACAAGTTGTTCAAAGATACTTTAAACGCTTCTTTTTAAGAATTAAACAAATACTAATTATAGGTTTCGCCTGAGAAATTTTTTCAAGAGTGGTTTTTAATACAATGGGAGAAATCTATAGATGAGAGAAGAAACCCTGATTTTGCAAACCTTGAAAATATCTTTATGAAATAGCATTTGTGTTGCATGTTATTTATTTTAATAACCCATTTTATCTGGTTTATAAAAATATCTGTAAAAATCACTATTTTTTATACCCATTTCCACTTATTTAAGTACTTTAGCCGCTAATAATAAGACAATGTTCAACTTGCGTTATTTCTGGAACCGTTATTACTTCTTTTTTTATCAAAAAGGAACGGGACCGCTATAGATAAACGTAAGCGTATAGTATATAAAGGTCTCGGTAAATAATCGGGACCTTTTTTTATATCAGAATTTTGTTCTTTATATGCGTTTTAGGTAAAAGTACCAGTCGCTAACATTAATACTGAAGCCGGACTTCATGTAACTATGAAAAATCGAAAAGTAGCCATACAGGGAATAAAAGGTTCCTTTCACCATAGAGTGGCACAAGAATTTTTTACGCAGGATGTTGTTGTAACAGAATGTCGCACTTTTCAGGATGTGGTAAATAGCTTGCTCGATGGCGAAAGCACAGATGCTGTAATGGCAATTGAGAATAGTATTGCCGGTAGTATTATTCCTAACTACGCTCTTATTGACGAGTATAAATTAAATATTGAAGGCGAATATTACCTGCCTATCAATCAAAATTTAATGGCATTACCCGGTCAAAAAATGAGCGATATTAGAGAGGTTTGGTCGCACCCAATGGCGCTATTGCAATGTCGCGATTTCTTTAAAGGGCAGGGAGCTATAAAAATGGTAGAAGAAGATGATACTGCAGGTGCGGCAAAACGTGTTTTTGAAGAACAGGCAAAAGGGATAGGAGCAATTGCAAGCACCACAGCGGCAGAAATCTATGGTCTTGAATTAATCGCTGAGAACATACAAACGATAAAAGACAATTCTACGCGCTTTTTTATCCTCAATAATAATGGGCGTACAGAGAACGGAGTTCCTGATAAAGCATCTTTAAAATTCTTAACAGACCACAAAAGAGGTAGTCTGGCAGCCGTTTTAAATGTAATGAGCGATTGCAGACTGAACCTGACTAAAATACAATCGTTGCCTGTAATTGAGACACCGTGGATATATTCTTTCTTTGTTGATGTGACATTTAAAGAATACAGACATTTTGAAAAAGCTAAGAAATTGCTGAATATAATGGCCAAGAACTTTGAGATTTTAGGCGAATACAAAAACAGAAAGATATGATCACAACGGCTAACCGTTTAAATCAAACCACAGAATATTACTTTTCGCGTAAGCTTAAGGAAGTGCGTGCCCTGGCCGAAGCTGGCAAGCCTATAATTAATATGGGTATAGGTAGTCCAGATCTTGCACCGCCGCCGCAAGTGATACAATCGTTAACAGAAGCATTACAGGACGGTCCCGCACATCAATATCAGAGTTATAAAGGTTTGCCAGAGTTGCGCAATGCAATGGTAGATTTCTATAAAAAGCAATATAGTGTTGAGCTTAACAGCGAGACAGAGGTGTTGCCACTTATGGGCTCAAAAGAGGGAATTATGCACATTAGCATGACTTTTCTTAATGCGGGAGATGAGGTTTTAATCCCCAATCCCGGTTATCCTACATATACTTCTGTGACGCGTTTGCTTGAGGCAGAACCTGTTTATTATGAACTAAATGCAAAAGGAAACTGGTTGCCAGATCTTGAGGCTTTGTCTCAACAAGATTTGAGTAAAGTAAAATTGATGTGGGTCAACTATCCCAATATGCCTACGGGAGCAAAAGCGTCGCAGCAGGATTTTGAAGATTTGATCGCTTTCGCGAAAGCAAACGACATTTTACTTATTAATGACAATCCTTACAGTTTTATATTAAACGAGGAGCCGGTTTCTATTTTAAGCGTTCCAGGAGCAAAAGATGTCGCGCTTGAGCTTAATTCGCTAAGTAAATCATTTAATATGGCGGGCTGGCGAGTAGGTATGGTTCTGGGAGATCAGAAATATATTGATGATATCCTTACCGTAAAAAGCAATATGGATAGCGGTATGTTTTATGGCATACAAAAAGGAGCTGTTGCTGTACTTAAAGAGGGAGAAAAGTGGTTTAATAAACTCAATGCTGTTTATGCAAAACGCCGCGAACTCGTGTGGCAACTGGCTGAAAAGTTAGGCTGCACCTTTGATAAAGACACGGCGGGAATGTTTGTGTGGGCAAAATTACCAGAAGGAACCGGAGATGCAGAGGCCTTTATAGACGATATTTTGCTTAAAAAGAGCGTTTTTATCACTCCGGGGACGATTTTTGGCAGTCAGGGAGAAGGTTATATCAGGTTTTCACTTTGTGTAACCGAAGAAAAAATTAAAGAGGCAATAAGCAGATTTTAGTCAGTCATCACTGAACAACTAATGGAAGAATTTAAGAATATATATATTGTAGGTGTAGGGCTCATAGGTGGTTCTTTTGCGCGAGATGCTAAAAAAACGCTTTCGGGAAGTACGATTTATGGCATCGATGCAAATAAGGAGAATCTTGAAGAAGCTAAAAAGCTGGGGGTTATAGATGCATCTGCGACTTATGACGATTTAAAAAAAGCAGATCTGGTCATTCTTTCTATTCCGGTAGATCAGGCAAATGATCAACTTCCGTTAATTCTGGATCGTGTGAATGAAAATGCATTGGTTATAGATATGGGCAGTACAAAAGCAGGCATTTGTAATGCGGCTGCAGGTCATGCAAAAAGGAAGAATTTTCTTGCGGCTCACCCTATTGCAGGTACTGAATTTTCTGGTCCTACGGCAGCGATTGAAAAGCTATATGACGGTAAGACACTTATTGTTTGTGAGCTGGAAAAAACAGATGAAAAGCTTCAGCAAAAAGCATTACAGCTTTTTGAAGCAATAGGCATGCACATGCGCTACATGGAGCCACAATCGCATGACAAGCATATTGCGTATGTTTCGCATTTATCACATATAAGCAGTTTTATGTTAGGGAAGACTGTGATTGAAAAGGAGAAGAACGAAAAAGATATTTTTGATATGGCGGGTAGTGGTTTTGCTTCTACAGTTCGTCTGGCAAAAAGTAACCCCGCAACATGGACGCCTATCTTTAAGGAGAATAAAATGCATGTTCTTGAGACCCTTACAGAGTATATAAGTAATCTTAATCATTTTAAGTATTATCTGGAAAATGATGATTATGAGGCTGTTTATAATGAAATGGAAAACACAAATCACATAAAAACTATATTAAAAGGATTATCATAATGGCATAAAGCCGTAATTTTGCAGAGTCATGGAAAACAAAAAAGAACTGAGAAACTGGCTGGACGCCTTTAATCTGGATCATCCCCTGGTTATAGCCGGCCCTTGTAGTGCAGAGACTGAAGATCAAGTACTCAAAATTGCACACCAATTAAAAGATACAGATGCTACCGTATTGCGTGCCGGTATCTGGAAACCACGTACCCGCCCGGGAATGTTTGAAGGCGTAGGAGCGTTGGGTCTTAAATGGTTGCAAAAAGCTAAAGAAGAAACGGGAATGCTTACCACTACAGAGGTGGCTAATGCTCATCATGTAGAGCTTGCGCTTAAACATGATATCGACATTCTGTGGATAGGTGCGCGTACAACTGTATCACCTTTTATCGTACAGGATATTGCAGACGCATTAAAAGGTACAGATAAAGTTGTGCTTATTAAGAACCCGGTTAACCCTGATCTTGCATTATGGTTAGGTGCTGTAGAGCGTTTTTATACACAGGACATTAAAAATCTAGGTGTTATACACCGCGGTTTCTCTACTTATGAGAAAACACGTTACAGAAACAATCCTGAGTGGCAAATAGCTATTGATCTTCAGAATAAATTTCCTGATCTGCCATTAATCTTAGATCCTTCACATATTGCAGGACGTCGTGATATCATTTTTGACCTATGCCAGACAGGTTTAGATCTTAATTATGATGGTATAATGGTTGAGACTCATTTTGATCCAGACAATGCATGGAGTGATGCTGCACAGCAAATTACACCATCAAGACTTGTTGAGATCATGAATGATCTTAAAATACGTAAAGAAGAAGGTACCGCAGCAGAATTTAAAAACAAGTTGAATACGCTACGTACGCAGATAGATGTTGTAGATCACCAGTTGATTGAAAATTTAGGTAAGCGTATGAAAATCGCTGATTCAATTGGCGAATTGAAACTTGAGAACAACGTGGCTATCTTACAAACAAAACGTTGGAACGAAATTTTAGGAGCTATGATCCTTGAAGGCGAAAAGCATAGCTTAAGTGAAGAATTTATCTTACGTGTGTTTAAAGCTATTCACCAGGAATCTATCAATCATCAAAAGAAGATTGAGCGCCTTTCTGAAGCATAGAAAACATTTCAATAAAGAATAAAAAAACCGCCTTTTTGGGGCGGTTTTTTTATTCTTTTTAACCCGATTTTTACTCTTTTTCTTTCAGTTTTTCTAAGTCTCCTCTATAACGCATAATATCGCGATGACTGCTTATTACATCTACATTTGCGTTATCAATTGAAGAAGCTGTGATTGTCACATCCAGTCGCTCAACTTCCTGATGCACATTAAAGGTAATGGTTGCCTTTTGTTTCTCGTCATCATAAGTTACTTTATAATTTTCAGCAAGGCCTTCATATTTAAATCCGCCATTTGTATTATAATGTGATAATTGAGAAACACCAAAAAACGGTAAGTAAACATTTACAGAATCACCTTTCACATCAAGAGAATTAGGATTACCTATAAGATTTATGTTGCCGCCGCGCATAGGGTATGCCCAGGTACCTTCAAAGCGAAAATTCTTAGACTCAATTAAGGATTTCAGATTTTCAAATTTACTGTCCTTATTTTGGGCACTTAAAACACCTGTAAAGAGGACGGTAAAGAATAAAATCAGTTTTATATTTTTCATATCGATTTAATTTTAAACGATATAGAGCAATATCTGTACCTTAATTTGTGCCCTGTCTCACTATTTTGTGTAAGCCATTCTTCTTGAGGCTTTTCGCATTAGCGTGTTTATAAGATCATCTGAGCTACTACCCAGACTGCCTTTTACTTTTTTATTGTAGTTCCAAAGTAATTGACCATCTTTTGCATTATTTACGCTCATGTTTACAATGGCAGAATTTGTCGTTCCCCAGAAACCAATAAGCACACCAAGAGCTATAGAAGCACCATCAGACATGGGTTTGTTAGTTTCATAAGTGCCAGAAATAATTGCATCTACGCCCAGAATTTGCGCCAGATCTTCAGTGGTGTAACCATTTATGTTATCAACAGTGATACCTTCTTTAAGAAGTAAGGTGTTAACACGTTTTGGTTCCATCACATCAATAGAGAGCGTCCCGCGTTTTTTTCGTTTTAAAAACCAGGAATGCATCGCATTTTGAATGCTTTCACCTTCACTAAGTTCTAATTCTTTAAATTGATCTGGGGTCATTTTTTCCATTTGCTTGGGTCTTAATTCTACCGTAGCCTTAAAAGGTAAAATGGCTATAATCTTGTGATCTGTAGCAATCTGATCAAAATCAGGATTTTCATAAAGACTGGTTTGTGCAAATGATATAAAAGAAAGTAGCAAAAAAGCAATACTGGTCAATGTAGTTTTTTTCATTATTGAGTTTTTAAGTGAGGCTGCAAATAGCAGAAAATAAAGTAGTTTTACAATTTAATTTTAGCGCTACATTAAAATTTGAAGGGAACCGTCTACAAATCAACAGGAAGCTGGTACACAGTAAAGAATGAAAGCGGCCGTTTTTACGATTGTCGTATTAAAGGTAAATTTCGCATGCGCGGAATAAAAAGTACAAACCCTGTGGCTGTAGGCGATGTGGTTGATTTTGAGCTTGAAGAAACCAGCGATGCCGTCACCGGTGTCATTAAAAATATACGAGAACGGGAGAATTATGTGATACGTAAATCTGTTAACCTTTCTAAGCAAACGCATATCATAGCAGCTAATGTTGATATTGCTTTTCTGCTGGTGACGCTTAATAACCCGCCTACCTTCACGACGTTTATTGATCGTTTTCTGGTAACTGCAGAGGCGTATCACATTGAAGCGATCCTGCTTTTTAACAAAATAGACACCTATACACTTGAAGAAAAAGCTGAAGTTAAATTTCTTGCAGAGATGTATCGCGAGATAGGTTATACATGTGTGGGGATATCTGCTACCACGGGTAAAAATGTAGATCAGGTGCGCGAGATGATGCAGGGTAAGACCAGCATGTTTTCTGGTCATAGTGGTGTAGGTAAATCTACTCTGGTGAATGCTATTGAGCCGGCTCTAGATCTAAAGACTAAAGAAATAAGCGATCAGCATATGCAGGGTCAACATACTACTACTTTTGCCGAGATGTTTGATCTTAGTTTTGACGCCAGAATCATAGACACGCCGGGAATTAAAGGTTTTGGCGTAGTTGATATTGCAAAAGAGGAATTAGGCGATTACTTCCCAGAATTTTTTGCGCTTAAAGAAAACTGCAAATTCAACAATTGCCTGCATCTTGAAGAACCACATTGTGCCGTAAAAGATGCTCTGGAAAATGACCAATTATTCTGGTCGCGCTACAAAAGCTATGTGCAAATATTAGAAGGTGAGGAAGAGAATTACCGCCGCGATATTTACGATACGGGTCAATAATTATGCGTGTAGTAGTACAACGAGTTAGTGAAGCGTCAGTCACAATAGAAGGTAAAGTTAACGGGGCAATTAAAACCGGATTTTTAATTCTTTTAGGTATTGAAACTAAAGATACAACTGATGATATTGACTGGCTCGTGCGCAAAATTACCGGTCTGCGGGTTTTTAGCGATGAGCAGGGCTTGATGAATAAATCTATTCTTGATGTAAATGGAGAGATTCTTTTAATAAGTCAATTCACACTTCATGCCAGTACAAAGAAAGGTAATCGGCCTTCATTTATAAATGCAGCTAGACCAGATGTTGCAATTCCTCTTTATGAGAAATTTGTTGAAAACCTTTCTATAGCGGTGAAAAATCGGGTAAAAACGGGGATTTTCGGGGCAGATATGCAAGTTTCACTTGTTAATAACGGTCCCGTAACTATAATTATTGATAGTAAAAACAGAGAGTAAATTCGTTTTTTATAATTTATTCTTATATTAGCCCTGTTCACATTTTTTTATGAAATATATTCTATCCCAAATCCTCTTTTTGGTAGGATTTGTTTGTATTGCCCAGGACGCTGATTTTTCTCCTCTCACAGTGCCAAAGCAATTAAAAGAAAACGCAGACAGCGTTTTGCGCAATGAGTTAATTACACTAGATGTTTCTGATCCCAGATATTTAATCTGGAAGAATTATCGAGTCATAACCGTGCTCAATAAAAAAGGAAATTCTGATGTAGATGCCTATGTTTACTACGATGACAATACAAACGTACGCGACATAAGCGCTACTGTTTATGACCTATTGGGTCAGGAACAGGAAAAATTCAAAAAACGAGATTTTAAAGATGTTAGTGCTGTATCTGGCGGAACTCTATTTGCAGATTCTCGCGTATTGCATCTTGATTACACGCCTACCTCATATCCTTATACGATAGTTTTTGAGTCTGAAGTTAAGTCTGAAACAACAGCTTTTATACCTGGCTGGTTGCCAATAGGTGATTATGGCAGCAGCACGCAATATTCTAAGTATGAGATAATTTATGACCCCGCAGATAAGCTAGCTGTAAAGGAGGTCAATTTTGGCGATTATAAGATAGAAAAGACCGAAAAGCCAGGACATATAGCGTGGACCGCTCAAAATATTCCTGCTGTAAAGCGAGAATATCTTTCACCTGCATTTACAGATCATATGCCTTACGTAAAATGTGCTTTAAACAACTTTTATCTTGAAGGTGTGCCGGGTGTAGCAGATAGTTGGCAAAGCTTTGGTTCCTGGATGACAAATAATCTGTTGCAGGAATGTAATGACCTTCCACAAGAAACGGTTACCGCAGTACGAGCGATGGTGGCAAATGAAACCACAGATTTGGCTAAAGCCAAAAAAATCTATCAGTTTGTGCAGGATAAAGTGCGTTATATAAGCGTGCAGGTAGGCATAGGTGGCTGGAAGCCTATGAAAGCATCAGAAGTTGACAGGCTTGGTTATGGTGATTGTAAAGCATTGACTAATTATACTAAAAACCTGCTTCAGGCAGTTGATATCCCTTCTTATTACACGGTGCTCTATGCAGGAGAAGAAAAGCGATCTTTAGATCCAGATCTTGTGGCTGTACAAGGTAATCATGCAATTCTTGCTGTAGACCTGGCAGAGAAAGAAGATTTGGTTTGGCTGGAATGTACAAGTCAGGTTACGCCATTTGGTTATTTAGGTGATTTTACTGATGATCGTGAAGTTTTAATGATGACAGATGAAGGTGGCGTGATGGCAAAAACGACAAAATATGACGGGGTTTCTAACAATCACATTACTCACGTTTCACTTGATCTGGCAAATGATGGCAATGTTACAGGCCAGCTGAGTATGACTTCTCATGGTATCTTTTATGGTGATAAAATGTATATGAAGTCACAGAGCGAAAAGGAAATAAAAGAGAATTATTTAGACCAATGGAGCCAGGTAAGCAGTCTCGAACTTTCTGAAATAGAACTTGATAATGACAAGGAAAATGTGGCCTTTGAAGAGGATATGAATTTTACCATTAAAAATTACGCAGACCTTGTTAACGATGAGATTCTTCTAAAGGCTAATGCTTTTAGCGGTAGTAGCAAAAATATACCGCCACGCTATAGAGACAGATTAACAAATTTCATTTTAATGCGGGGCAGTATTAGTGAAGATACATTTGAATATAAGCTGCCTGAAGGGTACACTGCAGCAGCTCTCCCTGAAGCTCTTGATGAAGAAAATGAATTTGGCAGTTATCATGCAGAAGTAAAACTTGATGATGCAGGTAAGCTGGTGTACTACCGTAAAGAGATAGTTAATGAAGGTGAGTATGGTCCAGAACTCTATAAAAAATATCGTGACTATTGCAAGCAGATAGCACGCTATGATAACCTCAAATTATTAATTAGAAAAAAGTCTTAGTATGCACAAAAAACTACTCATTATTCTATTCTTTTTTAATTTACTAATAGGCTATAGCCAGGACTTTAGGTATGGCAAAGTTTCTAAAGAAGAATTGGCAGAAACACAACACCCTTTAGATGCAGACGCTAATGCGGCTATCTTATATCATGAAGAGCGCTCAAAGTTTGAATACGATCAGGAATTAGGCTTTTTTCTCTTGTCAGATGTTTATGAGCGTGTGAAAATCTACAATAAAGAAGGTTATGACTGGGCGACCCGTTTTTTAGGTCAATATCAAGGCTCTGGTGGAGCTAAGGAAGAAGTAAGAGGTTTAAAGGGGGTTACATACAATCTGGTAGATGGTAAAATAAAAGAATCAAAACTGCGAAATGATGGTATTTTTGATGAAGAACGCAGCAAGAATGTAGAGGTTAAGAAGTTTACAATGCCAGATGTGCAGGACGGCTCTGTTTTTGAATTTAAATATACACTCAAGACACCCTTTATAGGTAATATAAATGAGTTGAGATTACAGGAGAAAATACCAATTAATAAATCTTCCATACGATTTGCAACGATAGAATATTTAGGCTATAAAATGCATCAAAAAGGATGGTTGCCAATTAAAATTGATGAAGAGATCAATAACAGAAAACTTTCTTTTAGATATACACGAGATTTTCTGGACACAAGAAGTGCAATAGGTAATACTTCTACAGAAGAACTGGATCTAAAAGAAACAATTTATATTATAGAAGTTGAAGACGTTCCTGCATTAAAAGAAGAAGTATACTGTGGTAATGTAGAAAATTATATGTCTGCTTTAAAGTTTGAATTGGCTTACACCAAATATCCCAGACAGTCTGTAGATTATAAAAGTACCACTTGGGAAGCGGTTTCTAAAAGTATTTATGAATCACCCAATTTTGGTGATGAGTTAAAAATCAAGAGCTTTTTTGAAGACGATATAGATGCTTTACTTGCAAATACTTCGAGTATAAATGAGAAGATGATCAAAGTATTTGAGTTTGTAAAAAACAAAATGGCGTGGAACTCATATTTTGGTATGTATACAGATGAAGGCGTAAGAAGCGCTTATAAAAAAGGATCTGGTAACAGTGCAGACATTAATCTTATGCTTGTTGCGATGCTGCGCTATGCTGGTATTGATGCAAACCCGGTAATACTAAGCACAAAAAATCACGGCATACCTATTTTTCCTACTCGTGAAGGCTTTAATTACGTTATCGCTGGCGCGGAAGTAAATGGTATACTTACTCTTATGGATGCCACAAACAAAAGAGGAGAAGTTAACCTTATGGAAGAAGAGCTTCTTAACTGGAATGGTCGTCTTATACGAGAAGACGGTACATCAAAATGGGTAAATCTCTACCCTAGCAAACCGGCCATGCAAAGCACCCTGCTCTCTGTTAATATAGATGATCAGCTAAATGCAATGGGTAAAGCAAATAACAAGTATGAAGGTCATTTTGCTCTGGCTCAAAGAATACGATTTGCTACTGCAGATGAAGATGAGATGAGGCTGAAACTAGAAGAGAACTATACAGGTGTAGAATTACATGATGTTGAGGCAGATAATCTGGAGACATTGTACAAGCCGGTGATGTTAAACTATGATTTTGAGACCGAAAGTCTGGAGCAAATAGGAGGTAAAGTGTATTTCTCTCCCATGTTTTATTTGGCGACGCTGGAGAATCCGTTTACGGCAGAAGAAAGAACATATCCTATTGACTATGTTTACACCAGAAAAAACAAATACATTATAAGCATCGATATTCCAGAAGGATATCAAATAGAGAGTTTGCCAGAGAGTGCGGCGGTAAGCTTATCAGACGATATGGGAAGCTTTGTATACCGTATTTCTCAAGTGGCTTCAAAAATACAGCTGTCTATAGAATTAGCCATCAATACGCCACTTATTGGCCCTGATTATTACCAGGATATTAAGAAATTCTATGATATAGTGATAGCTAAAGAAAATGAAAAGGTGGTTTTGACCAAAGTCTAGTTTTCCTAATTAATTTCTCATTATGAATATACCCTGATGCAGCTAATTGTAGCTATTACCTTCCTATGCTGTTTTCATTCTTTTGCGCAGGATTATGAATTAGAGAAAGGGTCTAAAGAAGAATTAGAATTAGCAACTTATAGGGCAGATTCTTCCGCTTCAGCGGTAATTTTAGACAGGAGCCGAAACACATATTTTGATTACAGCGCTTCGCAGGGATGGGTTGTAATTACAGATATGCATGAGCGCATTAAAATACTTTCTAAAGAAGGTCTTGATTATGCTACTAATAGATTAAAAGCATACAAAAATCATAAAGACAGAATAAAAATTAACGAACTGGAAGGATTCACCTACACACTTGAAAATGGAGAGGTAAAAAAATACCCGCTGCAGGATGAAGGTGTTTTTGAGTATTCAGAATCTGATGATTACGATTTTTATACCTGGACGATGCCTAACGTGAAAGTAGGTGATATAATAGAGTGGAAGTATACTATTTATGCGCCCTTTATATCGAGTTTAGTTCCGCTCAAATTACAGCAGGACATTCCCTTAAAACATTATTACGCTACGATAAGCACACCTCAGTTTTTCTTGTATAAAATAGTTAAAAGGGGGTTATACGATATAGATTTTAAAGAACACATAGGGGAAAGAAGTTTAAAAATCAATGACGCAATTAATCTGGATTTTAAGCACAAAAAGCAATCAGAAAATCTGGGGACTTTATATTTTAAAGAACTAATCTCGCAGTTTGAGGCTAATAATGTACCTGCTCTTACACACGAGAAGTATGTTAATAATATAGATGATTATAAGCTGCAGGTTTTGTATGAACTTGAAAGCAGTACCAGTTTAAAAGGAAAAGAAACTGTCTATTCTAAAACATGGCAGGATGTAACCAAAATGATTTTTGAAGATGAAGAATTTGGGAAGCAACTGCAATCTGTTCGGTATTTAGAGAATGATGCAAAACAACTTATATCTCAGGAGGGAGATACCTTAAATCGCTTAAAAAAAGCCTTTGAATTTGTAAAACATCGTATAACTTGGAATGGTAAGAGAAGTTATTGGGCAAAAAAAGATCTGGAAGAAAGTTATACTTCGCGTACAGGAAATGTAGCAGGTGTAAACCTTAATCTTATTGCCTTTTTAAATGCTTGTGGTTTTGATGCACACCCGGTTTTACTAAGCACCAGACAGCACGGTATAACTAATTTTCCTTCTCTTCGCGCTTATGATTATGTAATAGCTTTAGTAAAACTAAATGGTAAAACGTTCCTGCTTGATGCTACAGAGCCTATGTCTGCATTAAATGTATTGCCTGCCAGAGCTTATAGCGGGCAAGGAAGGATGATAAAGCCTGATGGTACTTCTACAGAAATAAATCTATATAACAATCACTCTGGTCAAAACTATTTATTGCGCGGTGAGCTTACTGCTGATGGTGTTTTAACCGGAAGTATATCACATAAATATACGGGGCTTGAAGCTTTAGAAGCACGTAAATCAATAGAAGGACAATCATTAGAAAACTATACAAACGCAATTGTACCTCAAGAACTACTTGACTATACACATAATTTTAAAATAGAGAATAAAGAAGATTCAGAAGAATTTTTACTAGAAACGTATGATTTTGAGATACCTCAGGCTGTAAGTGTGGTGGGCGATAAAATGTACATGGCACCTTTACTTTTTCTTAAATTAGGTGAAAACCCGTATAACCGTGAGACGCGTTCATATCCTGTAGATCAGGAAACTTTTGTGCATGCTATATCAGTTAACTTAAAACTACCAGAAGGTTATACGGTAGAAACAGCTCCTGAAGCAGTTAAGATGGCTTTGCCTAATGGTTTGGGAACCTATTTCTTTACCACAACATCTTCTGGAAATTTACTTAATGTTATGGTGAGATTTACCTTAAATAAGCCTCAGTTTCCTGCCGAAGATTATGCCGTTATAAAAGATTTTTACAATCAACGGCTGATTAAAGAAAATGAGAAAGTTGTTCTGGTTAAAACTTAAAAAAGCAGTATGAAACTAATATTACTAATAGCAGTAATTCTTTTTTACAATTGGGGACAAGCTCAAAATTATAATTATGGTAAAGTCTCAAAAGAAGAATTAAGATTAGCAACCTATCCTGATGATTCTACAGCTTCTGCAGTAATTCTTCATCGCGGTAGAGAAACCTATTTTGAATATGATTCTTCAGATGGGTGGATCATTGTTAGTGAAGTACAGGAACGTATTAAAATTTTGAACAAAGAAGGGCTAGACTACGCTACTCAAAAGATTAGTTTTTATAACGACGGTAGTGCTGAAGAAGAAGTGCGCAAAATAGAGGCTCTTACTTTTAACCTTGAAGATGAAAGGATTGTTAAAACAGACCTCGATGAAGAGGGTATTTTTGAAGAAGAGAATAATGAGCACTGGACAACCATTTCACTAGCTTTGCCTAACGTTAAAGTAGGCTCTGTAATAGAATATAAGTACAAGTTAATTTCACCCTTTTTTAAAATAGATGATCTCATTTTTCAGGAGAAGATACCTGTAGACAACGTGACTTTTAAAGTTCGAATTCCGCCTTTTTTTACATTTAACCGATTAAGAAAAGGTTATTTTGAAATTGAGCCTAAAGACCATTTGAAAAAGCGCTCTATGTCTGTAAGCTGGGCGCAGGAGGGTGCTTATGGTGGTTCTACAATGCGCACAAATAGTGGGGTGATGAACTTTTCAGAATTAATAAGTGACTTTGAGATGCAGCATATTCCTGCTTTGCATGAAGAGCCCTATGTGAACAATATTGAAAACTATCAGTTTAAAATTGTTTATGAACTCCAGTCTGTTAAGAACGCCAGCGGTAAAGAAAAGAAATATGCCAGTACCTGGGAAGATGTTGCGAAATCTATTTTTGAGTCAGAAAATTTTGGTGAGCAGCTTGTAAAACCACGCTTTTTAAAAAATGATTATGACCGCATTAATAATCAATCAGTAAAACTCACAGAACGGCTGCAAATTGCCTTTGATTTTATCAAAGAGCATATGACCTGGAATGGCGATAAGCGTAAATATGTAGAAGAGGATCTGTCTAAGGCCTATGACAAAGGCTCAGGGAATTCTGCTGAAATTAATTTAATGTTGACAGCTTTACTTAGAGAAGTTGGGCTAGATGCAAATCCGGTTTTAATAAGTACAAGAGATAACGGTTTCCCAATGTTTCCCACACGTGAGGGATATAATTATGTAATCGCTTCGGTACGGTTAAATGGGGAATTGATTTTGCTTGACGCTACAGAAAAATTTAGCGTTCCTAATCTTTTACCCGCCAGGGTTTATAACTGGAAGGGGAGATTAATTAATAAAAACGGAGCATCTGAAGAAGTAGAGCTGTATTCTGATGTTCCGGCACATAAAAACACACTTATTAGTGCAGAAATCGACCAAAATGGGGCAATTATCGGGAAAAGTAGTACCCGTTTTATGGCTTTAGACGCGTTAAATTACAGAAGAGAAAATGCTAATAAAGAACCTGAAACTCTCGCAACCCAAAAGGCAGATGAGAATAATCTCGCAGAAGTTTATGACCTCTCAATTGAGAATATAGATGAATTAGATTCTCCTGTGATCGAAACGTATAATTTTGAAATAGGGCATGGAGCAGATATTATAGGTGACAAACTATATTTTACTCCATTATTGTACACGGCCCTTAACGCAAGTCCTTTCACATTAGAAGAGCGTCAATATCCTGTTGACTTTGTGCATCCGTTTAGTTTGAGCAAGATTGTCAATCTAAAATACCCAGACAATTATAAGGTTGAATCTATCCCTGAGCCGCTAAACGTAGCTTTGCCAAATGGTCTGGGTACTTTTTTATATAACATAACAAATCAAAATGGCTACGTGAATGTTATTGCTCGGTTTGTAATCAACAAAGTCCTTATAGAACCTGCAGATTATGCTTCATTAAAAGAGTTTTACAACCAAAGGGTTAAAAAAGAGCAGGAAAAAATAGTTCTTACAAAGGTTTAAGCAGAGTGATATTCTTTTGGCAAAAAGCAATTGGGTTAAAATTTCTTCAGTATTCTTAAGTTTAAAAGAATTTTACCGTCAATTAGTAGAAAAAGAAAATGAAAAAGTAGTTTTGGTAAAAATCACACCATGAGAATAAATGATGCCCAGCTGGCTGTAGATAACTGGATAAAAGAGCACGGCGTTCGCTACTTTAACGAACTTACTAATATGGCGCAACTTACAGAAGAAGTGGGGGAAGTAGCCCGTATTATCGCCAGACGTTATGGTGAGCAAAGCGAAAAAGAAAGCGATAAAAACAAAGATTTAGGTGAAGAACTGGCAGATGTCATGTTTGTTGTGCTTTGTCTTGCAAACCAGACCGGAATTGATCTGCAGGAAGCTTTCGATAAAAAACTTGATTTAAAGACAAAGCGGGACCACGATAGACATCACGGTAACGAAAAATTAAAGTAATTTCGCACCGTATTCCTACCAGACATGAAGCTCAAAGTATTTAAAGAAAACCCCCAGATTGATGGTAATATCACCGTTACAGGGTCAAAAAGTGAATCAAACCGCCTGCTTATTCTTCAGGCGTTGTTTGGTAATATTAAAATAAAGAACTTATCAAATAGTGATGACAGCCAGGTTATGCAAAAAGCATTGGCTTCTCATGATAAGATTGTAGATGTGCATCACGCCGGGACCGCCATGCGTTTCTTAACTGCATACTTTGCTGCTTATGAGGGTAGAGAAACAATTCTTACAGGAAGCTCACGTATGCAGGAGCGACCTATAGGTATTCTGGTAGACGCATTACGCAGATTAGGGGCAGATATTAGCTATCAAAACAAAGAAGGTTATGCGCCATTGCTTATAAAAGGAAAACGCCTTGAAAAAAGCGAGGTGAAACTGGAGGCGCATGTAAGCAGCCAGTACATTTCTGCACTTATGATGGTGGGCGCTAAACTTCCTAATGGTTTAAAAATAGAACTGCTGGGCAAAACCACTTCTGTGCCGTATATAGAGATGACGCGTGCTTTGCTTACGCAAATAGGTGTAAAAAGCAGCTTTCAGGGAGATGTTATTGAGATATTTCATCAGGATACTGTAGATAAGCAAACGCTGGTCGTCGAGTCAGACTGGAGTAGTGCTTCTTATTATTATAGTCTGGTGGCGCTTTCGCGAAAAGCGAAAATTACCTTATCCAGCTACAAAGAAAATAGTCTTCAGGGTGATGCCAGCCTGGCGCACTTTTATGAAAAGTTGGGGGTAAAAACCACCTTTAGTGACCATAAAATCACCTTAGAAAAGGTAGAAAACGCCCCATTACAGGCCGTTAGTTTTGATCTTTCTAACAGTCCGGATATTGCTCAAACAATCGCTGTAACTTGTTATGGGCTGGGTGTAGGTTGTAATCTTACCGGTTTACATACTTTAAAAATAAAAGAAACAGACAGGCTTTTAGCTCTGCATACAGAACTTTCTAAATTGGGAGCACAATTGGGTGTAACAAAAGATTCATTGCACCTTGAGCCGGCAAAAGTCTACAATCCAGATATAACGATAAAAACGTATCAGGATCATCGTATGGCAATGGCCTTTGCGCCTCTTGCGCTTAAGATGCCTATACTTTTTGAAGATGCTGAGGTTGTAAATAAATCATACCCTGATTTCTGGAATGATTTTACTTCTTTAGGCTTTGAGATCACCACAGTTTAGAGGCTTTATAAATTAAACCGTTATTTACTTGACAAGGCCTACCTTGAGATTGTATATTTGCACTCTTTTTTAAATACATAAAACTGAATTCCATGGGAATGAAACTTTCACATTTTAATTTTGACTTGCCGAAAGAATTATTGGCCGAGTACCCTGCTGAAAACAGGGATGAAGCCAGATTGATGGTTCTTAATCGCAAGACTCAAACCATTGAGCACAAACATTTTAAAGATCTTATAGATTATTTTGAGCCCAATGATGTGATGGTGCTTAATAATACTAAGGTTTTTCCTGCACGTTTATACGGTAACAAAGAAAAAACAGGTGCGCGTATTGAAGTGTTCCTTCTTCGCGAACTTAACTCTGAAACCAGACTTTGGGACGTTCTTGTAGACCCTGCACGTAAAATAAGAATAGGTAACAAGCTTTACTTTGGCGATGATGAGAGTCTGGTAGCTGAGGTTATAGATAATACAACATCAAGAGGTAGAACATTGCGTTTTCTATATGATGGTTCTTATGAAGAGTTTAGAAATAAGCTCACAGAACTTGGTGAGACACCATTACCTAAATACATTAAGCGTGAAGTAGAACCAGATGATGCAGAGCGTTATCAAACTATTTATGCTAAAGAAGAAGGCGCTGTAGCGGCTCCTACTGCCGGTTTACACTTCTCTAAGCACTTATTAAAGCGTTTAGAAATTAAAGGTGTAGATTTTGCCGAAGTTACTCTTCACGTAGGTTTAGGAACTTTTAGCCCTGTTGAGGTAGAAGATCTGTCTAAGCACAAAATGGATAGCGAAGAGGCTTATATTAAAAAAGATGCAACTGCAGTTATCAATAAAGCGATAGGTGAAAGACGCAGAATTTGTGCAGTTGGTACAACTGTAATGCGTGTTTTAGAAAGTGCGGTAAGCTCTAATCATACTTTAAATGAATTTGGCGGGTGGACTAATAAGTTCATATTCCCTCCATATGACTTTAGTATTGCAAACTGTATGGTAACAAACTTCCACACACCTAAATCAACATTGTTGATGATGGTTTCTGCATTTGCAGGTCATGATTTCATGAAGAGAGCATATGACGAAGCTGTAAAAGAAGGTTATAAATTCTACACGTACGGTGACGCGATGCTTATTCTTTAATAGCATTTCAAATAATATTAAAATCCCCGGTTAGTACTAATTGGGGATTTTTTATTTCTATTCACATTTCAGTACATTTTTGATATTTCGTTTACACGAAAAAAAAATCTGTCAGGAATAACTAAAAATCGGACTAAAATCATCAAAAATCGGTCTCAGCACTCAATAATTAGAATAATAAACCGCTGAGAATAAATTGGTAACTTTGCCGCGTGGTACAGACAAAAAAAGACATACGTTCACTTACAAGAGAACAGCTAAGAGAATACTTTACAAGTAAAGGAGAAAAAGCCTTTAGAGGTAATCAGGTATACGAGTGGTTATGGAATAAAGGAGCGCACAGCTTTGATGATATGACCAATCTCTCAAAAGAAACACGCGCTTTTCTTGATGAGCATTTTGTGATCAATCATATAAAAGTAGATCACATGCAGCGCAGCAATGACGGTACAATTAAAAATGCCGTAAAGCTGCACGATAATCTTATTGTAGAATCTGTACTTATCCCTACAAAATCCCGTACGACAGCCTGTGTTTCTTCGCAAGTGGGTTGCAGCTTAAATTGTAAATTCTGCGCTACAGCACGACTTAAACGCATGCGTAACTTAAATCCTGATGAGATTTTTGATCAGGTGGTTGCAATAGACAGACAAAGCCGTTTATACCATGACCGCCCGTTGTCTAATATTGTTTTTATGGGCATGGGAGAGCCCCTGATGAACTACAAAAATGTTGTGGCGGCAATAGATAAGATCACTTCTGCAGATGGTGGGCTGGGTATGTCTCCTAAGCGTATAACCGTTTCAACTTCAGGGGTGCCTAAGATCATTAAAAAAATGGCAGATGACGAGGTAAAATTTAACCTTGCTGTTTCTTTGCACTCAGCCCTTGATGAGGTGCGTACAGAGATCATGCCTTTTAATGAGCAAATGCCTTTAAAAGATCTAAAAGAAGCTCTTATTTACTGGTATGCAAAAACCGGTAAAAAGATCACCTATGAATATGTGATTTGGGACGGTATAAATGACCGTTATCAGGATATTGAGGCTTTAATAGATTTCTGTCTCGCGGTGCCAAGTAAGGTGAATCTTATAGAATACAACCCTATAGATGATGGTATGTTTCAGCAGGCAGACGCTTCTGCAATAGACAGGTATGTTTCCAGACTTGAAGAAAAAGGAATAACTGCCACCGTGCGCCGCTCTCGTGGTAAAGATATAGATGCCGCTTGTGGCCAGCTTGCAAACAAAGGCGCATAATACATCATTTAACATTTCCGCTATTTAGGCTATATTTACGGCCTGTATGAAAGTAGTAGAACAGATTAAGCAGCCCATAGCGCATGAGATGGAACTTTTTGAACAAAAGTTCTCCCTTGCTATGAAGTCTAAAGTGCCGCTGCTTAACCGCATCACACATTATATTGTAAACAGAAAAGGGAAGCAAATGCGACCCATGTTTGTGTTTCTCGTTGCTAAAATGCTGGGCGGCGAAGTGATCAATGATCGCACGTATCGGGGCGCATCTGTGATAGAGCTTATTCACACCGCCACTTTGGTGCACGATGATGTGGTTGATGAGAGCTATAGACGCAGAGGTTTCTTTTCACTAAATGCACTTTGGAAGAACAAAATCGCAGTTCTGGTGGGTGATTTTCTACTTTCTAAGGGGCTTTTACTTTCCATCGATAATGAAGATTTTGATCTGCTTGCCATAATTTCTGTCGCTGTACGCGAAATGAGTGAAGGCGAACTGCTGCAAATAGAAAAAGCACGCCGCCTCGATATTACAGAAGAAATCTACTTTGAGATCATACGCCAGAAAACTGCAACACTTATTGCTGCTTGTTGTGCTATGGGCGCCGCCGCTATACATAGCGGTAAAGGAGATATAAAGCACATGCGCAAGTTTGGTGAACTCATAGGCCTTGCCTTTCAGATAAAAGATGATCTTTTTGATTACGGTCAGGAGAAAATAGGTAAACCCACAGGCATCGATATTAAGGAGCAAAAAATGACGCTTCCGCTCATTTATGCGATTAATAATAGCACTCCTAAAGAGAAATCCTGGCTTATCAATTCTGTGAAGAATCACAATAAAGATAAAAAGCGTGTCAATGAGGTTATCGCTTTTGTAAAAGATAAGGGCGGTCTTGATTATGCAGTTACCAAGATGAAAGAACTTCAGCAGGAAGCACTTCTTATGCTCGCTAAATATCCACCTTCAGTTTATCGCGACTCGCTTGAGCTTATGGTCAATTATGTCATAGACCGTAAGAAATAAGAATCACTGGGATAGCTTTTCGCTTTAAGCGAAATAAAATATAATTGTACTCCTTTGAGAAAAGTAATTTTAATAATTGCAGTTTTAATCTTTTATTCTTGTGAGAAGGAGAAAGCACTTCCTGAAATATCAGATGAATTCAAACTTGAATTTTTAAA
The DNA here is from genome assembly GCF_047946675.1 of Leeuwenhoekiella sp. A16. Lineage (GTDB taxonomy): Bacteria > Bacteroidota > Bacteroidia > Flavobacteriales > Flavobacteriaceae > Leeuwenhoekiella. The sequence goes on along the minus strand of NZ_CP172313.1, from coordinate 797,590 downwards.
TGAAATCCTGTCTGATACAACCGATCTGAAAATTTTAATGTCCAGAAAACAACTAATTTCAAATTTTGGTAGCGGCTATATGATGCCGCCTATTTTACCAAGAGATCCTAAAAATTCAGAAAAAACTATTAGCCTAACTAAATTTATAGCTGATACGCTGCACATAATGGATACTACTTTTGTCAACCAACAAAGGATTAATAACGCAAAATTGGATTTGGATAGACTAGCTGATTTTGGATTTAGAATATTTGATCTAAAAGGACTGGTTCAAAAGGGAGTTCCCGATAATTTAATTTTGAAAATGGTAGATAGCTTAAATGCAGAAACAGCAAACTATAGTGTTGTCAAATTCAGCATTCCGATCTTCAACAAAGAAAAAAATCTGGCTTATATAATGCTAGCTCAAGGCAGCGAAGGCAAAACTCTTATTCTAGAACGAGTTGATAGTAAATGGAGAAGAAAATATGAATTGAATAACTGGGTGGAGTAAGGCAAGAAAATTCCTGATTCCGTCTTTTATAATTAGAGGCACGCTTTACCTATTTCTCTTTTCGCTGCAAAAGGAGAATCATAAGCCCAAAATATTTTTAGTACTTTCAAAAAAAATTACCACCTCAGGCAACCTTTTTTAAAAATGGTGCGTCTATATAATTGAAAGCGTTTTTTAAAAACCATCTCGCGTGAAAGTTATCTCTATCATTCATAATGAAAAACAGCTCATACGTAAAGCTATTCGTGAGGATAGAGAAGCGCAACGTAAATTATATGAGAAGCATGCCGGGAGAATGCTCAGCGTTTGCAGGCAATATATTGCAGACTTGCAACAAGCAGAAGAGGCTATGTGCAACGGATTTTTAAAAGTGTTTAAGCACTTAGAAAGTTACAAGCATGAAGGCAGTTTTGAAGGTTGGGTGCGCAAGATCATGGTAAGAGAGTCAATTTCTTATTTACGGCAGCAGAACAAGATCAAGTTCAGCGATTACGAAGTTGAGAAAACAGGAGCCGTTTACAATAATGTAGACAGCACACTTGAAGTTGAGCACATACAACAGCTGATTGATAGTTTGCCAGAAGGCTACCGGGCGGTTTTTGTAATGTTTGCGGTAGAAGGATATAAACACACTGAGATCGCAGAAATTTTAAATATCTCAGAAAATACTTCAAAATCTCAACTGTTTAAAGCGCGGAAAATGCTTCAGCAAAAAATCAAGGTTTTTGATGTGCGAGCAAAAGAGGTGAATGAATAAGTTAAAAATATTGAGGTTAAAAGAATCTAACAGCTATTACTATGGCACCGATGAAGTTTGAAGAAAATATAAAAGAGAAGTTAGATGGGCGCACTATAAAACCCAGTGCTAAAAGCTGGGATGCTATAGAAAGTGGTTTAAAAACCGCTAAAAAAGAGCAAAAATCGGTTAATTATGGCCGAATATTAGCTGCGGCTTGCTTTATTGGGATTATTGGCGCAGGCGTTTTATTTCTTTTAAAAGAAGATAATGCGATTGACACGCCAGTGCTTGTAGAAACTCCGATTGAGGCAGAATCTATAGAAAACGATAAGACAGAATTAGTTGAAGAAAGTAAATCAAAAGAACAAGTTGTAGAAGTAAAAAAAGAAGAAATAAATAAACCTGTAGATTCCAGACAATTACCGGTTACTCCGGAAAAAATCGCTTTTAAAGAGCAAAAACCGGTTAAAACTGAGCAAAAATCAGAAATAGCAGAGAATAGTAATTCGCCCAAAGAAGAAGTGATTAATGAAGTACAACCGGCGATCAATACTAAGGTTAATGAACTTCTACAAAAGTATAATGCCTTAGAAGAGCAGAATACCGCCGTGACAGATGCAGAAATAGACGCTTTGTTAAAACAGGCCGAAGAAGAAATTTATAAAGAACGTATTTATGACGAACAAACCCGCAAGGTCGATGCAAACGCACTCCTTATGGATGTAGAGCAGGAACTCGACCGCTCATTTAGAGATAAAGTCTTTGAAGCGCTAAAAGACGGATTCTATAAAGCACGCGAGGCCGTTGCAGATCGTAATAATTAGTAGAATCAATTGTAAAAAGGAGATTCATTCATCAATCAATCATTTCCAGATCTTCTCGATCAGGAAGCAAAAAACAATCATTATGAAGAACATTATTATTCTCGCCATTATGGCGACCATGTCACTCATTGGCCAAAATTTAAATGCGCAGGAAGTTCCTGTAAAGGAAAAAATAGAACAGCTTGAAGCGAAAAAACAAGAAATACGTGACAGCGAGCGTGAGCAGTTAAAAAGCGAAGTAGAAGCTATAAACAAAAGGCTGGATGAAGGAGAGATAGGTTTCGCAGAGGCGAGAGATCTTAAAAAAGAAGCCGCAGAAAGACACGCTAGAAATATAGAAGATCAATTAACTATTCTTGACAAGCAAATTGATCTGTACAAGCGCAATGCAGATCTGGACGAAAATAAAAATAGCAGTTTTACGCTACGCATCTTTGGGAAAGATCACTTTTTTGAATTTAAAGACAACGATGGTAACGAGGTCAAAATAAAAAGGGTGTACGACCGCCGTACATATTCTACGCTTGTGATGGGGGTAGGTTTTAATAACGCGATCATTAAAGGGCAATCGCTTGATGATTCTCCATACAAAATAGGAGGAAGCCGCTTTTTTGAATTAGGCTGGGCCTGGAAAACTCGTGTTTTCGACAATTCAAACTGGTTGCGTTTTAAATATGGTTTTTCGTTTCAGTTTAATGGGTTAAAAATAGATGACAATCAATATCTGGTAGAGCAGGGTGATCAAACGGTGCTGGAGACATTTCCGTATAATCTTGATAAGGCTAAGTTGAGAATGGATAATCTGGTTTTTCCTGTTCACTTTGAGTTTGGGCCTTCTAAAAAAATAGAACATGACGATTATTTTAGGTATTCTACGCAGGACAAGTTTAAAATTGGGCTTGGTGGTTATGCAGGTTTAAACCTGTTGACCATTCAAAAACTGAAATACGAGGAAAACGGAAATAATCAAAAAGACAAGCTAAAACGCAATTACAACACTAATAATCTTATTTATGGTCTTAGTGGTTATGTGGCCTGGGGCGAGATTGCACTTTATGCGAAATACGATCTTAATACTATTTTTAAAGATAATCCTACAGAGCAGCATAATGTCTCTCTAGGTGTGAGATTTGATGTAGATTAGCCCCCTGGCCCCCAAAGGGGGAATTATACAAACCTGCAAGGTTTAGAAACCTTGTAGGTTTTTTATGGGTATTAGTAAGACTGTTGCATGAAGATCTCCTCCGGTTTAAAAGCTAAAATTAGTGACATATACTCCATGTCAAATATTTATGAAATTAATTCTTTTAATAGGATAGTTGTAGAATAGTGATTGAACTTCAATATATAGAACCTGCAAGGTTTTAAAAACCTTGTAGGTTTTTTTAAATACTAACTTCTCTAATCCCTGATTTACTTATAGGTCTCTTCTATTTCAAATTTTCTATTTAATGTCACGCGTTAATGTTATTTTTGCAGAAACTACTACATTTCAAAATTCCTTAAATAGCAGATTTTTTGATCTCAAAAACCACTATAGATAATGTATTTGACGCCGCTCGTGTTGAGGAGGTGATAGGTGATTTTGTTCAGCTTAAAAAGTCAGGAAGTAACTTTAAAGGTTTGAGTCCGTTTAGTGATGAGCGCACACCTAGTTTTATGGTGTCTCCTGTAAAACAGATCTGGAAGGATTTCTCAAGTGGAAAAGGAGGTAATGCTGTTGCTTTTTTAATGGAGCATGAGCATTTTACGTATCCTGAAGCCATAAAATATCTTGCTAGAAAGTACAATATTGAGATAGAAGAAACAGAGCAAACAGATGAGCAGAAAGAATTAGCAGATGCACGCGAGAGTTTATATGTGGTGAGCGAGTTTGCAAAAGATTATTTTCATAAAACTCTTTTAAACACAGAAGCCGGCAAGGCAATTGGCCTGAGCTACTTTAAAGAAAGAGGTTTTACGAGCGAAACTATAGAAAAATTCCAACTTGGTTATTCCCCAGATACGTGGGATGCTTTTACGAGCGAAGCGATACGAAAAGGATACAAATTAGAATTTCTTGAAAAAACCGGACTTACAATTGTAAAAGAAGAAAAGCAGTTTGATCGTTTTAAAGGTCGAGTTATGTTCCCGATTCAGTCACTATCTGGGCGGATTTTAGGCTTCGGTGGGCGTATTTTAACAAGCGACAAGAAAGCAGCAAAATATCTCAATAGTCCGGAAAGTGATATTTACCATAAAAGCAAAGTACTGTACGGTATTTACCATGCAAAACAATCAATCGCAAAAGAAGATAACTGTTTCCTGGTAGAAGGTTATACAGATGTAATACAAATGCATCAATTAGGTGTAGAGAACGTTGTAGCATCTTCCGGAACGGCTCTAACGCCAGACCAGATACGTTTAATCAACCGGCTTACGCCAAATATCACTGTTTTATTTGATGGGGATGCAGCGGGACAGCGAGCATCATTACGAGGTATTGACCTCATTCTGGAAGAAGGGATGAACGTAAAGGTTTGTTCTTTTCCTCAAGGGGAAGATCCTGATAGCTTTTCGCGAAAGCATACACTGCCCGAAGTTAAAGAATACCTTGAAGAGAATGCTAAAGATTTTATACAGTACAAAGCCTCGTTGCTTGTAGAAGAAGCAAAAGGTGATCCTGTAAAAAAAGCCGGTCTTATTAGAGATATGGTAGAGAGTATCTCAAAAATCCCAGATGTGATCAAGCGTGAGGTGTATGTACAGGAGTGCGCCCGCATTATGGATATAAAGGAGGCTGTACTATTTGATACGTTAGCACAAATACGCAACAAGGATAAAAAAGGCGTACCACCAAAATCTGAAAAAGCTAAGCCGGCCATGAAAGTGGTTGAGAAAGCCCCGGCAGAGAAATTTCAGAGACAGTTTGAGCTAGAGCAGAATATCATAAAATTGCTTACGCTTTATGCTAAAGACCCCATCATTTTTGATGACATAGCCATTGAAACTGATAAGGATGGGAAGTTAGTAGAGCAGGATGTAAAGAGAGAATTGCTTATTTATGAAAAGATATATCTCGATCTACAGGAAGATGAAGTAGAATTTGCAAATCCTGAATTTCAGAAAATATATTACATATTGATAGATCTTTTAAACCGCGGTGAGGGCGATATACGCGTAGATCAATGGAAAGGGGAGGGAATGCTTAAAGAAACCGAGCAAATATCTTCTATTATTCTAGAGGTTGAAAAGCATACGCTTCACAGGTGGGATACGCAGGAGATCTATGTAAAAAGTCTTAAAGACAATGCAGATATAGAGACCATACAAACGCTTTTAAATCTGCGGCATTATTTAATACAGGGCAAAATGCATGAGTTAATGCAGTCTATTAAAGAGAATCAAGCAGGTTCTGCTAGAGAAGTTCTTGAAGAAATAAGAGATTATAAGGAATTAGAAGTTCTTATTGCTAAAAAGAGAAATCTGGTAATTATGCCTTATTTATAGGTCAGATGTCTGTAAAAGTCTCGCTTGCTGTATCAATTCTGCAAGGCTGCTTGCATCAAGTTTCTTAAGCAGTCTGGTTTTATAAGTACTCACCGTTTTCTCGTTTATCTTCAAAGTTTCAGCAATGTCTTTATTTCGTTTACCTGAAGAAAGTAAATTGAGAACCTCGATCTCTCTGCTCGACAGTTTTTTGTACTTGTAAGCTAGATTTGACGTAGACGTATGCGTATTAGAGAGCATTTGCGTTAGGTCATTATTGATGTAAATACCGCCTTTACAAACCTGCTCTATAGCTTTTACGATGACCTCAATATCTGATGATTTGCCTACGTAACCCATAGCTCCTGATTTTATAGCGCTAAGCGCGTACATTTCTTCAGGATGGGTGCTGAATATTAAAATTTTAATACCGGGAAATTCACGTCTTATTTTTTTAATTGCAGATAAGCCTAATAAATTAGGAAGATCAATCTCTAGAATTAAAAGATCTGGCACCTCGCTTGCTAATTGTTCAATAAGATTTTCACCGTCAACAATTAAGTTAACAATGGTATAGTCTTCCCTGTTAAGAATGTGCTGAAGCCCTTCTTTTATAATAGGATGATGATCTGCAATTGCAAGGTTGGTCATTGGTTAGTGTTACTACTTTCGTGTAAATATATTTGGTTTATTGAGAATCGACCAAATTTTTAAGATATGTTTGGTTAGTTTATGTAAATATAAAGGACAAAAGCATAGTTATTTAAGATTAGATGGAATCTCGCACACTGGTATTGGCAGCATTTTATGCTTATTTGACGTATTGAATACCTTGAAGATTTCCAAAACCTGTCTCTCACGACCATAAAAGTCTGATGCTTTTTTGCCAGATTGATCCATTGTCATAGCCCATTCTAGCTCGTCATAACTTGCACCTATTTGGTCTTCATCACTTCTGTCATCTGCCCATAACCCGTCAGAAGGTTTTGCGATATGAATGCTGTTAGGTACTTCAAGCACTTTAGCAATTTCATAAACTTCAGATTTCATAAGATCTGCTATTGGGCTTAGATCTACTCCGCCATCTCCATATTTAGTATAAAAACCTACGCCAAAATCTTCTACTTTATTTCCTGTCCCGGCAACAAGATAATTATGCAAACCGGCAAAATAATAAAGCGTGCTCATTCTTAATCGCGCCCTGGTATTTGCGAGTGTAAGGTTTAATTCACCACTATCTGCTGCAGCTGGTAATGCGCTTTTAAGTGACTCAAAAGTATCTGTAAGATTAACGCGTACATCGCTTACATTAGCAAATCTCATTTTTAACTGTGCAATATGCTCTTGAGCTCGCGTTACGTGTGAGGGTGGCTGGTGTATAGGCATCTCAACACAAAGAGTGCGTAGTCCTGTTTTGGCACAAAGGCTTGAGGTTACCGCGCTGTCAATACCGCCGCTAACTCCTACAACAAAGCCGCTTATGTTAGCGTTAATTGCATAGTCTTTCAGCCAGTTTACGATATGGTCTATAACTTTTTCTGTTTGCATAGAGTCTTATTTTAATGAATTGTAAATACTACCTTTGCGGCGCAATTTTCTTATGGATGGTGAAAATACTAAATTTTAAAAATTTTGGCTTGAAAGCGTGCCACTTTACGCGATTTTTTTGTGTGTTTTGCCTGATTTTTTTGATCGCTTTTGTATCCTGCAATGAAGATAAACAAGTTCCTGAAGAAATTGCAAAAATTCATGTAAATCTACAGCTGGAACGATTTGATCGTGAGTTTGCAAGTGCAGACACAACAGGTCTGCCGCAGTTGATAAAGAAGTACCCTTATTTGTTCCCAGAGCGCTATGATACTTCATTTTGGGAGAAGAAATTAAATGACACGCTGCAAAATGAACTTAATAATGAGGTTGAGCAAAAGTTTCCTGACTTTAATGAGGAAATGGAAGAGCTTGATCTCTTATATAAACACATAAAATACTATTTCCCTAAAACGACCCTGCCTACCGTTGTTACCATTACGTCAGACGTAGATTATCACAATAAGGTTATTCTGGCAGATTCACTTTTAATAGTAGCCCTTGATACATATCTGGGCAGTGATCACAGGTTTTATAAAGGTATACAACAATTCTACTCGCAAAACTTTAATAAAGAGCAGATACCGGTAGATGTAGCCTCAGCTTTCGCGAAAAAATTAATAAAGCGTCCTGCAAAACGTCGGTTTTTAGACGAAATAATATACCAGGGAAAACGACTTTATATTATGCAGGAGTTGCTTTCGCTTAAAGCGAATAATGAAATAATCTCATACACGCCAGATCAGTTAGAATGGGCAGAAGAAAATGAGGTTAATATATGGACATACTTTGTAGAGCGCCAGTTACTTTTTGAAACAGACAGTAAATTGCTGGAGCGCTTTATAAACCCGGCACCATTTTCTAAATTCTATCTGGAGTTTGATAATGATTCCCCACCGCGGTTAGGAAGATATATAGGATGGCAAATCGTGAGCTCTTACATGAAAAAAAATAATGTACCTCTGCAAATGCTTTCGGGCAAAACGACAGATGAAATTTTTGAAAACGCAAAATATAAACCAAGTAAATAATGGCAGATACTATAAAAACACAGATTCAACTTAATGTAGAACTTGATGAAAATCGAGTTCCGGAAAATATAAGCTGGAATGCTCCTGATGGTGGTGTGCACAATGAACCTGCAAAGGCGATTATGCTTTCACTCTGGGATCACAAAAAGCAAGAAGCTGCAAGAATTGACCTGTGGACGAAAGATATGCCGGTAGATGAGATGAAGGTTTTCTTTCATCAAACTTTAGTAGGTATGGCAGAAACCTTTAACCGCGCTACAGGTGATGAGAAAATGACCGCTACAATGCACGATTTCTGTGAGTATTTTGCAGAAAAGCTGGAGATCAAGAAAAATTAATGCAGAGAGAAAAACTTCTCTTTGTATATAATGCAGAAGCGGGCGTTGCAAATGGGCTGGCAGATACTTTACATAAGCTGCTCAAACCAGAAACATACGCCTGCTCTCTTTGCAAAATAACGCATGGCTTTTTAGGTGAAAAGAAACTCTGGAAGGATTTTAGAAAGAAATCTGGTTACACGATGGAGTTTTATCATAAGCAGGAGTTTCAGAAAGCGTTTGCTTCTAAATTTCTGCCACACTATCAATTTCCTGTAGTTCTTGTGGTTATGAATGATGCAATAGAAGTCTTAATTCATCCTCATGAATTAGATACACTTATGAATTCTCGACAGTTGATCACTAGGATTAAAGAAAGACTTGCTTAAGCTTCTTTAAGCTGCTCATTGATGTCGCCTATGTAATTGAGAATTTCATCCTTGCCAGAACCGTGAGCTGCGCTGCTTACAAAATAATTCGGCATTTCTTCCCAGGCTCCTTCAAGTAAAGATTGTTTATAGGCTTCAATATTCTTTTCAAGTGCTTTGGGCTTCAGTTTGTCAGCTTTAGTAAAAATAATAGAAAAAGGTATTTGACTTTCTCCCAGATATTGGATGAACTCCCGATCTATAGGTTGAGGCTCATGCCTGCAGTCTATTAGAACAAAAGCAGAAACAAGTTGCTCTCGCTCTTCAAAATAATTAGTGATAAATTTTTGAAATTCCTTCTTAGCTTTTTTAGAGACTCTTGCGTAACCATAACCGGGTAAATCTACCAGATACCAGTTCTTATTGATCAAAAAATGGTTGATTAATTGCGTTTTTCCTGGTCTGGAGGAGGTTTTTGCTAGATTTTTACGATCTGTTATCATGTTGATAAGTGATGATTTACCTACATTAGATCGTCCTATAAAAGCATATTCTGGCAGCCTGTCTTGCGGGCACTTTGCCACACTTGAATTGCTTACTAAAAATTCTGCCGATTTAATTTGCATAGCTTTCGCTTAAAAATTTCGTTTTTTAAGCCAATTATGGAAAATTTGATTGAATTCCTCCGGTTTTTCCATCATCGCGGCGTGGCCGCATTCATCTATCCAGAACAGGTCAGAATCAGGTAAAAGCTTATTAAAATCTTCTGCAACTTCTGGAGGAGTAACGTTATCATTTTTACCCCAGATTATGCATGTAGGAGTAGGCATGTGGGGAAGATCCTGAGCCATGTTATGACGAATGGCACTTTTGGCTATAGCCAAAGTTTTTAAAAGTTTATTGCGATCATTAACGGTGTTGTAAACATCATCTACAATTTCTTTTGTTGCTATCTTAGGATCGTAAAATACATCTTCTGCCTTTTTGCGGATATATTCATAATCACCACGTTTAGGATAGCTTTCTCCCATAGCGCTTTCATAAAGACCAGAACTTCCGGTAATTACAAGAGCCTTCATCACTTTAGGATAAAGTTTTGTGTGGTAAAGGGCAATGTGCCCTCCCAGAGAATTACCCAGTAAAATAACTTCCTTATAACCTTTAAATTTTAAAAAGTCATTGAGGTATTTTGCAAAGGTTTTAACTCCGGTTTTTATAAGTGGAGTAGAGTAAATAGGCAGCTCAGGGATGACGATCTTGTATCCCACTTGTGAGAAATAATCTGTAACACCATCAAAATTACTTAGCCCGCCCATTAGGCCGTGAAGGATAACGATTGGGGTTCCCTCACCGGCTTCTAGATAGGTAAATTTACCTTCGGTTTTTAATTCGTGCTTCATAGTTGGTCAGCAACAGGCTTGGTGACAAATATAGACATTTACACCTAATTGAATCACTTAATAACGGGAATCAGGTTCAAGAAGTACTAGTAAACTTATAATCAATCATTGACCTCAAAACCTAATTGTTGATAACTACAGCTTTAATCAACAAGTGGGGTGATTTATCAACAAAGTGGTAGAAAGTGGTAAAATGTGGTAATAAATTCTCTATATTTGAATTTGTAAATGCTAAAATCTCAATTCTTCCTTGCTCAATTTTACCGGGACATATGAATGTAAAGTAGATGCCAAAGGTAGGCTCATGGTTCCCACTGCTTTAAAGAAGCAGTTGGCTCCGGTTCTACAGAATGGTTTTGTGCTAAAGCGGTCATTGTTTCAGAATTGTTTAGAGTTGTATCCTATGACAGAGTGGGAAATATTGATGCAAAAAATCAATAAACTCAATCGCTTTGTAAAAAAGAATAACGATTTCATCCGCAAGTTTACCGCGGGCGTTAAAATTGTTGAGGCAGATTCGTCTGGTCGTTTGTTAATCCCAAAAGATCTTGTGGGTTTTGCGGCTATAGATAAAGAGATTGTTTTAGCGTCTCAGGTTAATATTATAGAGATCTGGGATAAGGACAAATATGAGCAGGCTATAGATGTTGATGCAGATGATTTTGCATCGCTTGCAGAAGATGTGATGGGAGATCAAATAGAAATACCTGATGGATTATCATAACCCGGTTTTACTAAAAGAAACTGTTGATGGACTCAATATTAAGCCAGACGGCGTATATGTTGATGTCACATTTGGTGGTGGTGGTCATTCTCGAGAGATTTTAAGCAGGTTAGGAGAGAATGGGAAGTTGTATGCTTTTGATCAGGATCAAGACGCTCTTTTAAATAAAATAGATGATGAGCGGTTTACGCTTATTAATGAGAATTTTAGGCATATAAAGCGCTTTTTGCGCTTTTACGGTCTTTCTCATGTAGATGGAATTTTAGGTGATTTTGGTGTGTCTTCACATCAGTTTGACGTTGCAGAGCGTGGTTTTTCAACACGTTTTGAAGCTTCTCTCGATATGCGGATGGATCAAAATAGCAAGCTGTCTGCTTATCATGTGGTAAATGAATATGCTGAAGGTGATCTGGCAAGTGTTCTTTTGCAATATGGCGAACTGCGAAGTGCTCCTAAAATTGCGAGAACAATAGTTTCTAAGCGAAAGGATAATGCTGTAAAAACAACAGATGAGCTTAAGGAGATTTTGAGTCCTTTTTTGCCAAAGAACAGGGAGAATAAAGTTTTAGCTCAAGTGTATCAGGCTATTCGCATAGAAGTTAATCAGGAATTGGCGGTGTTGAAAGAGTTTTTGCAACAAACGGAGCAGCTTTTGAAACCCGGGGGCAGGTTGAGTTTAATCTCATATCATTCTCTTGAGGACAGGCTTGTTAAGCGATATATGCGTAACGGTCTTTTTGAAGGGGAGCCTGAAAAAGACATGTTTGGCAATTTTACCGTTCCTTTTAAAAAGGTGAACGGTTTAATAGTTCCCTCTAAAGAGGAGATCAAATTAAATAACAGAGCGCGCAGTGCTAAGTTAAGAGTGGCAGAGCGCATTTAATATAATGAAAGAAGGTATTTATCATATTCTCAAGGGGAAGTTTCTCATCAGTGATGATGCGATCAAGAACTGGCGTATGATAATCTTTCTGTCTGTGCTGGCAATTGTGATGATTGCGAGTTCGCACAGTGCAGATAAAAAAGTACATAAGATCTCAAAGTTGAGCTCAGAAGTAAAAGAACTGCGCAGCGAGTTTGTAGACACGCGGCTTGCAGTACGGCGGTTAAAAATGGAAAGCGCTATTACACGGCGCATTTCGCCACAAGGCATAAAACCATCACAAGTTCCGCCTAAAAAAATTAAAGTAAAAACAAAAGAGTAAAGTTCTAATGGCAGTAAGCGAGAAGGACATATTAAACCGGATGTATTTTGTGGCAGGAGGTATGTTCATCTTCGCCTTCTTCGTCGCGTTTAAACTCATCAATATTCAGTTCGCTCAAGGCGAAAAATATAAGGAGTTAGCAGAGGCGCGTACAGAGAAGATGTTTGATATTCCTGCAAACCGCGGTAACCTATATGCTGGTGACGGTAGTTTGCTTGCTACTTCTGTGCCTAAATATGAGATAAGGTTTGACGCTTTGGCTCCTAAAGCTGAAGATTTTGAAGCTAATATAAAAGATCTGGGTAAAGGTCTTTCAAGACTTTTAGGTAATACGCCGTCGTACCACATAGACAGGCTGCGTAAAGCGAGAGCAAATCACAATCGCTATTTATTTATTGGTAAAAATATTGGATATTCTAAATATCTGGAGATAAAATCACTTCCATTATTTAATAAAGGCCCTTATAAAGGTGGTATTATTTCAGAGCAACATACGGTAAGAGAGCATGCCTTAGATAAAATCGCTGAGCGTACTATTGGTTATGTGCGTAAAGATGAGGCGGGTCATAAAACCCGTGTGGGACTTGAAGGCGCTTTTGATAATTATCTTGAAGGAACTGAAGGGAGAAGATTAAAGCAACGCATAGGTAAAGGCCAGTGGAAACCCATTGGCATAGATAACATTGTTGAGCCTCAGGATGGCTATGATGTTATTTCTACAATAGACGCAAATATTCAGGATATAGCACATCATTCTCTGCTTGAAGCTTTAGAGCACTTTGAAGCTGATCACGGTTGCGTGGTTGTTATGGAAACGAAAACCGGTGAAATAAAAGCTATTTCTAATCTGGGTAGAACTGAAGACGGTAAATATTACGAAGATCGCAATTATGCGGTTTATGAAGCTGCTGAGCCGGGATCTACTTTTAAGTTAATGGCCATGGTTGCTGCGCTTGAAGATAAAGTAATAGACAGCAGCACGGTGGTAGATACAGAAAACGGCCGGGTAAAATTTTACAATCGCACAGTTTACGATTCGCACTGGGGTGGTTACGGTAAGATTTCTGCTGCAAAAGCCTTTGAGCTTTCTTCAAATACGGCTTTCGCCAAATTGATAAACGGAAGTTATAAAGATGATCCTAAACGTTTTTTAAAGCGTCTTTATAATATGGGTCTTAATGAGAAATTGGGTCTTTCTATTAAAGGAGAAGGCAACCCCAGGTTTCCTTATCCCGGTGATAAGAACTGGTACGGTACAACTTTGCCCTGGATGGCCTTTGGTTACGGTGTAGCTATAACGCCCTTGCAAACACTTACTTTCTACAATGCGATAGCTAATGATGGGGAGATGGTAAAACCTCGATTTATAAAAGAGATCAAAAAGTGGGATGTTTCGGTAGAAAAGTTTGAAAAAGAAGTTATAAATCCGGCGATCTGTTCAAAGGAAACAATAGCTAAGGTTAAAGACATGATGAAGCATGTTGTAGAGCGGGGAACGGCTAAAAATATTTATACTCCGGCATTTTCTATGGCGGGCAAAACAGGAACCTGTCAAACCGAATATTGGATAGAACCTAACCGATATATCGCTTCATTTGCCGGTTATTTTCCTGCAGATAATCCTAAATATTCGTGCATTGTTGTCATTCATAAGCCTAAGAAAAGTATAGGGTATTATGGTAATATCGTTTCTGCGCCCGTGTTTAAAAAGATCGCGCAAAAAGTATATACAGATACGCCGGTTGTAGATGAGGTAAAACTTGCAGATGAGAATACATCTTCGATAAATACAGATTTTGAGAATTTCTATACAAAAGCTCAAAAGAAATACAGCACGGTGCCAGATGTAAAAGGGATGAGCGGTATGGATGCTGTGGCTCTGCTTGAGAATTTAGGGCTGAAAGTGAAATTTAGCGGTACAGGGAAGGTGAAGAATCAGTCACTAAAACCTGGCGGAAAAGTAGAAAAGAATCAACAAATCATACTTCAGTTATCTTGATACAGTTAAAAGACATATTGTATAAAGTATCACTAGAATCTGTAGTGGGAAGTACGGCTATTGCCGTGCGTGAGATTCAATTTGACTCGCGTAAGATCGGGATGGACGATGTTTTTGTCGCTGTGCGAGGGACAAAATCTGATGGTCATGATTATATAAAAACGGCCGAAAATAAGGGTGCTTTAGCCATTATTTGTGAAGAATTACCCGATAATTTTGTTAATGGTATTACTTACGTACAAACTATAGATACAGCTTCGGCTTTAGCTATTATGGCTTCCAATTTTTATGGAACCCCGTCTCAAAACCTCAAGCTGGTTGGTATAACCGGCACTAATGGTAAAACCACTATTGCTACTTTATTGCATCAATTATTTACTAAAGCAGGTTTTAAAGCGGGTTTACTTTCAACAGTAAAAATTCTGGTAGGTGATAAAGAGCATCCCGCAACGCATACGACGCCAGATCCTCTTACGATAAATAAGTACTTGCTGGAGATGAACGAAGCTGGTGTAGAATATTGCTTTATGGAAGTAAGTTCTCACGGTATTCATCAAAAACGCACACAAGGTTTAGAATTTGCAGGTGGGGTTTTTACAAATCTTACACACGATCATCTTGATTACCATTCAAGCTTCGCAGAATACAGGGATGTGAAAAAATCTTTTTTTGATAATCTGCCTAAGACTGCTTTTGCAATTTCAAACATAGACGATAAGAATGGGCTGGTAATGCTTCAAAATACTAAAGCGCGCAAGCTTACTTATGCTTTAAAATCATTTGCAGATTATCACGCGCAGATTTTAGAGAATCAATTTACAGGATTGCTTTTAAAGGTGCAGGAGCATGAAGTTTGGGTAAAATTGATAGGTTCTTTTAACGCCTATAATGTACTTGCTATTTACGCTGCCGCAGAAGAATTAGGTCTTGATAAACTTGAGGCTTTACAGTTACTAAGTGAACTGGAAAGCGTTAGCGGCCGGTTTCAATATTTTATTTCGCCATCAAAAATCACAGCAATTGTAGATTACGCACATACACCAGATGCGCTTAAAAATGTGCTGGAAACAATTAATGATATCCGTACTAAAAATGAGCAACTTATTACTGTTGTGGGTTGTGGCGGAGACAGAGATAGAACAAAGCGCCCAAAAATGGGACATATCGCTTCAGCTTTAAGTACACATACAATTTTCACCAGTGACAATCCTCGTACTGAAGATCCTGAGACTATTATAAAAGAAATTGAAAAAGGAGTAGAACCACAGAATTTTAAAAAAGTGGTTTCTATCACAAACCGCGAGCAGGCAATTAAATCGGCATGTCAACTCGCAAATGAGAATGACATCATTTTAATCGCCGGGAAAGGACATGAGACGTATCAGGAAGTTAATGGCAAGCGTACAGACTTTGATGATTATAAGATTGTACTTGAAACCTTGAAGAAATTAAATAAATAAAGACGTTCCCAGATCACGTGGGAAACAAATTACAGACATGCTATATTACCTTTTTAATTATCTGGAAAAAACATACGGCCTCCCGGGAGCCGGATTGTTTGGGTTTATATCCTTCAGAGCTGCAATGGCGATATTGTTATCACTGGCAATTTCTACAATTTGGGGTAAGCGCATAATTCTTTATCTACAGAAAAAACAACTTGGCGAGTCTATAAGAGACCTTGGTCTTGAAGGTCAGGTAGAAAAAGCCGGTACTCCTACAATGGGTGGTATTATTATAATTATGGCAACGCTCATACCGGTGCTGCTTTTTGCAAAGCTTGATAATATTTATGTAATTCTTTTAATTGTCACAACACTGTGGATGGGAGCAATTGGTTTTCTGGATGATTATTTAAAGATCAAGCAGAAAAATAAAGATGGTTTACATGGTAATTTTAAAATCGTAGGTCAGGTAGGGCTTGGGATTATTGTAGGCGTTACGATGTTTTTTCATCCAGATGTTACTATTAAAAAAGAAATTATAAATCCTAAATACAGTCAGGAGAAAATAACGCAGAATTCTGTGGGTGAATTTAATTCTGAAGAAAAAGCTTTAACTACCACCATTCCATTCACTAAAGACAACGAGTTTGACTACAGCCGGCTGATAGGTTGGTTAGGTGAAGACTATGTAAAATACGCGTGGTTAATTTTTATTCCCATAGTGATTTTCATTGTTACCGCGGTTTCAAATGGTGCCAATCTTACTGACGGTATCGACGGACTAGCAGCGGGATCTTCGGCTATTATTGTGCTCACTTTGGGCATTTTTGCATGGGTTTCGGGCAATATTGTTTTCAGTGATTATCTCAATGTAATGTACATCCCGCGTACCGGCGAGATGGTAATTTATATCACTGCGTTTGTGGGGGCCTTGGTAGGTTTTCTCTGGTACAACACCTACCCGGCGCAGGTTTTTATGGGTGATACCGGGAGTCTTACAATTGGCGGAATAATAGCTGTCATAGCTATCGCAATACGGAAAGAATTATTGATACCTGTTTTATGCGGAGTTTTCTTTATGGAAACACTATCGGTAATGATGCAGGTGAGTTGGTTTAAATATACCAGAAAGAAACATGGAGAAGGAAGACGCATTTTTTTGATGTCGCCTTTACATCATCATTATCAAAAACGCGGAATACACGAAAGTAAAATCGTCACCAGATTCTGGATTATCGGCATTTTACTGGCAATTATCACCATTGTAACACTAAAAGTGAGATAAAATGATTGGCGATTTAAGATTGCAGAATGAAGATTTATAAATGATTAATAATGCAAGAGGTAATAAAAAAACGCACTAAAAGAATTGCTGTTGACTGTGGTTTGCTCTGTAGAGAAATTCCAAGAGATAGGACTTTTGACGCTTATTGCCGACAATTAATTAGAAGTTCTGCTTCAGTTGGAGCGAATTATCGTGCTGCTTGCAGGGCTAAATCTAACAAGGATTTTCTGAACAAGTTGAAAATTGTGGAAGAAGAGGCAGATGAAAGCATGTATTGGTTAGAAATTTTAATGGAGTTAGGAAATAAAGAGATACAAGAATTAAAAAGGTTGCATAAAGAAGGAGATGAACTAGTAGCTATAACCGTTGCGTCAATTAAAACAGTTCGCAATCGAATAAATTATAAATCTAATCAATCGTAAATGTGTAAGCGTTTGGTTGTGCTAGGAGCGGGAGAATCAGGTGTTGGTACAGCTATTTTGGGTAAGAAAAAAGGTTATGAAGTTTTTGTTTCAGACTTCGGAAAAATAAAAGAAACCTATAAAGACGTTCTTTTAAATATTGGAATTGAATGGGAAGAGCTAGGTCATAACGAGGATATAATTCTCAATGCAGACCTGGTGATGAAGAGTCCGGGTATACCAGACAAAGCGCCAATTGTAAAAGCGCTTAGAGCGAAAAATATTCCTGTGATTTCTGAAATTGAATTCGCATCAAAATATACAGATGCGACCTTAATAGGAATCACCGGGAGTAATGGTAAAACAACTACCACGATGCTTACTGCTTTTATATTGCAACAAGCAGGTATAAAGGCGGCAGCTGCCGGTAATATAGGTGACAGTTTTGCAAAAATGGTGGCAGAGAATGATCAGGATGCGTATGTGCTTGAGATAAGTAGTTTTCAGCTTGACGGGGTTATAGATTTTGCACCACACATAGCGGTTATAACTAACATTTCACCAGATCATCTTGACAGATATGATTACAAATTTGAGAATTACATCGCTTCAAAATTTCGCATAGCGATGAATCAGACAGAAGATGATTATTTGATCTATGATGCAGATGATGAAGTAATAACAAACTGGTTAAAAGAGCATCCTGTAAAATCACAGCTTTTACCATTTTCAGTTTCAAAAGAAATAAAACAAGGAGCCTATTTGGCTAACAACGAGATTATACTAACAACAGGTAATAAAAAATTTAATATGTCAACAACAGATCTTTCTTTAAAAGGTACGCATAATGCTAAAAATGCTATGGCGGCGGCTACGGTATCACGGTTGTTAAACATTCGTAAAGCCACAATAAGAGAGAGTCTTGAGGGTTTTCAGGGTGTAGAGCACAGACTTGAACATGTTTTAAAGATCAACAACGTTGAGTACGTCAATGACTCAAAAGCTACAAATGTAAATGCTACTTTCTATGCGCTAGATAGTATGACAACCCCCACAGTTTGGATTGTAGGAGGAGTAGATAAAGGGAATGATTATCATGATCTTTTCCCACTTGTGAATGAAAAGGTGAAAGCTATTATCTGCCTGGGCGTAGATAACAAAAAGCTTATGGATACTTTTTCTAACATGGTAGAAGTTATTATAGAAACACAATCTATAACCGAAGCTGTAAAGATCGCATACAAACTCGCTCACAAAGGCGATAGCGTTTTGCTTTCTCCTGCTTGTGCAAGCTTTGACCTTTTTGAAAATTACGAAGACAGAGGGCGTCAGTTTAAAAATGCAGTGCGCAATCTATAAACAAATAAAAAACCAAATTTGGCCAGCAAGACCAACATATTTATAAATCTTAAAGGAGACCGGGCAATCTGGGCTGTAGTAGCTTTTTTGGCACTATTTTCCTTTTTACCGGTGTACAGTGCCAGTAGTAATCTTGCTTACTTATATGGCGGGGATGGCGATACCGTTCAGTATCTCATAAAGCACCTTATGCATCTTGTATTGGGCTTTGGTATTTTATACGGTGTACATAGAATACCCTATCATTATTTTAGAGGGTTGTCTATAATTATGCTTCCTGTGATCTTTATAATGCTAATTGTCACAATGGCGCAAGGCACAACCATAGACGGTGCTAATGCCAGTAGATGGATTAAAATACCGGTAGTAGGAATCACTTTTCAAACATCTACGCTTGCTGCCGTGGTTTTAATGGTATATGTAGCTAGATACTTGTCTAAAGTACAGGATCAGGTTATCACGTTTAAAGAAAGTATCGTTCCGTTATGGTTGCCTGTGGCCTTGGTGCTGGCTTTAATACTCCCTGCTAACTTTTCTACAACCGCGATAATATTTGCTATGATTGTGGTTTTGACATTTCTTGGTGGTTATCCTGTGAAATATCTTGGTGCTATAGTAGGCGCAGGACTGCTTATTTTGACGCTTTTTATTTTAACAGCGAGAGCATTTCCTGGTGTGTTTCCTAACCGGGTAGACACATGGACAAGTAGAATAGAAAATTTTGCTAATGGCGAAGATACAGAAGAGGATTACCAAATAGAAAAAGCAAAAATAGCTATCGCTACAGGCGGAGTTATAGGCTTAGGACCCGGTAAAAGTGTACAGAAGAATTTTTTACCACAGTCATCATCAGATTTTATTTATGCGATAATAGTAGAAGAATGGGGGCTTGTAGGCGGCTTGACACTTATGGGACTTTACTTGTTGTTGCTGTTTAGAATTGTAATAGTTGCTCACAAATCACCTACGATCTTTGGGAAACTTGTCGCCGTAGGAGTTGGTTTGCCCATAGTTTTTCAGGCGTTGATAAATATGGCGGTAGCAGTAGAATTATTTCCGGTAACGGGACAAACTCTGCCACTTGTGAGTAGCGGTGGTACCTCGATCTGGATGACCTGCCTTTCTGTAGGTATCGTTTTGAGCGTAAGCGCAAAAAGAGAAGAGATAAGAATTAAAGAAGAAAGTGAACAAAATCCATTAGATATTTTAAGTGAAGCCCTATAAATTCATCATATCAGGAGGCGGCACCGGGGGGCATATCTACCCGGCCATTGCTATTGCAGATGCTTTAAAAGCAAGACATCCGCAGGCAGAATTCCTGTTTGTAGGCGCCAGCGACCGTATGGAAATGGAGAAAGTACCTCAGGCAGGTTACAAAATAGAAGGACTTTGGATTGCCGGTATTCAGCGTAAGCTTACTTTATCTAATCTTGCCTTCCCCATAAAACTGGTCAGTAGCCTGCTAAAATCGGCTAAAATCATTAAAAAATTCAAACCCGATGCTGTTATAGGTACCGGTGGTTTTGCCAGCGGACCGTTATTAGAAATGGCGACACGCAAAAACATTCCGGCTGTAATTCAGGAGCAAAATTCATATGCGGGAATAACCAACAAACTATTAGCAAAAAAGGTTCAGAAAATTTGTGTCGCTTATGATGGGATGGAGAAATTTTTCCCTTTAGACAAAATCGTAAAAACAGGAAATCCTGTGCGTCAGGATTTGCTTAGTATTTCAGAAAAAAGAGAAGAAGCTTTCGCGAAATATAATATAGACCCAACAAAACCCACCCTACTTGTTCTGGGCGGTAGTTTAGGTGCAAGAGCGATCAATAAGTTAATTGCAGATACGCTTGATTATATAAAAGAGCAGGACGTTCAGGTGATCTGGCAAACCGGGAAATTGTATTATGAAGAATACAAGAGTGCGGAAAGTGAAGATGTAAAAGTAATGGCGTATATCAATCAAATGGATATGGCTTATGCCGCTGCAGATGTAATTATTAGCAGAGCTGGAGCAAGTTCGGTTTCAGAATTATGCATCGTGGGTAAACCGGTAATTTTTATACCATCGCCCAATGTGGCAGAAGATCACCAGACAAAAAATGCAAAAGCCATCGCAGATCAGGATGGTGCAATTCTCCTTCCGGAGAAAGAAATTGACGGTTTTGAAGTAGTTTTTTCAGAATTGATAAAATCGGTCGAAAAGAGGCAGAAACTGGCAAAAAACATCAAAAAACTGGCTTTGCCTAACGCAACTCAGGATATAATCATAGAGATAGAGAAATTAATAGATAAAAAGAAAACGGCTTAAGTTGACAAAACTCGATCACATAAAGTATTTGTATTTCATCGGCATTGGCGGGATAGGCATGAGTGCGCTGGCTCGTTATTTTCATGCTGAAGGAAAAACAGTGGCGGGTTATGATAAAACTCCGGGAGCTGTTACAAGAGCTTTAGAAGATCTGGGTATTGAGATCACTTATAAAGACGAAGTAGAAAATCTGCCAGAATTCATTAAAAATCGGGCAGAAACACTGGTAATTTTTACGCCAGCCGTTCCTAAATCACATGCCGGTTACCAATTCTTTTTACAGAATGAATTTGCCGTTAAGAAACGTGCAGAAGTTCTGGGCTTGATTTCAAAACAAACATTCTGTCTTGCAGTTGCAGGAACACACGGTAAAACAACAACATCTAGCATTCTGGGTCATCTGCTTGCTGAAACAGGTGCGCCGGTAACCGCTTTTTTAGGCGGGATTGCAGAAAATTACAACAGTAATCTGATTCAAAAGGGAAGTGAAGTTATAGTTGCAGAAGCAGATGAATTTGATCGTTCTTTCTTGCATTTGCATCCCAATATCGCCTGCATCACTTCTATGGATGCAGATCATCTTGATATTTATGGCGATGCCGAAGCCTTAACAGAAGGTTTTAAAGCCTTTGCAGATCAGGTTGTAGAAGGCGGAACTTTATTTATACAAAACGGACTTCCACTTGAGGGAGTAACCGTGGGAGTTGATGATAATGCGCAATACAGCGCTCAAAATATTAGAATTCAGGACGGGGCTTATCACTTTGATCTGCATTATCCTGACGGGATTCTTGAAAATTTAGTGTTTAACCTACCAGGCAGGCACAACCTGTCTAATGCGGTAACAGCCCTGGCGATGGCAATCCTTTACGGAAGCCCAATTTCAAGCCTTGCCGGGGCGTTATTTAATTTTAAAGGTGTAAACAGGCGATTTACGTATCGCATAAAAACAAATGATTTAATACTTATTGATGACTACGCACATCATCCTACAGAGATCGAGGCCGTGCATCAATCGGTGAGAGAAATGTATCCGGGGGAGCAGGTTCTGGCGGTTTTTCAGCCCCATTTATTCAGTCGTACGCGCGATTTTATGCCTCAATTTGCCGATTCTTTATCAATGTT
Organism: Leeuwenhoekiella sp. A16; assembly: GCF_047946675.1. Classification (GTDB taxonomy): domain Bacteria; phylum Bacteroidota; class Bacteroidia; order Flavobacteriales; family Flavobacteriaceae; genus Leeuwenhoekiella. Next base: position 775,509 of record NZ_CP172313.1, on the reverse strand, counting down.
TGATGAGGTGATCCTGCTTGATATTTATCCCGCACGCGAAGAACCTATTGCTGGTGTTGATTCTCAACATCTTTTAGAGCAGATTAAGCTTTCGCGAAAGCAAATAGTTTCAAAAGAAAAGCTCTCTCAGGCCATGCAAAACTCTGGCGCGAGAATTCAGGTCATGATGGGAGCTGGAGATATAGGTGAAGAAATATTAAAAATAACCAATCTTTTAGCGGTATGAAAGTGAATTGGTTTTACATAAAGATGCTTGTTATAGTTTGTGTTGCGGGATTTTTGTTCGCTTTTGCAAATAAGAGAAATGCAGTGCGAAAAATAGAAAATATAAAGGTGAATTTTGAAGGCGATCAAAACCTTTTTATAACTGAAGATGCAGTTAATAAATTGTTAATACAAAGTGATGTAGCACTCACGGGTAAGGGAAAAGAAATTCTAGTTTTGAAAGAGCTTGAAGATAAGCTGGATGCTAATGCAATGATTTATGATGCAGATGTTTACATTACTGTAGACGGTGTCATTGGTGCAAATGTTAAGCAGAGAAAGCCACTAGCGCGCATTCAGTCTGCACAACCTTTTTATATTGATGATAAAGGAGAGACAATGCCTTTATCAACAAACTATTCGGCACGAGTGCCAATAGCAGAAGGTGTGACAAAAGAAAATCTTAGTGAGATTTACCCGCTTTTAATGTTTATTAAAAATGATGAGTTTCTTAATAAACAGATAGTTGGTATATCCAGAGTTAAAAATGGTAGCTACACACTTACGCCCCGAGTGTTAAACTATAAGATCAATCTGGGAAAGATTGAGAACCTACAGTCAAAATTCAATAATTATAAAGCTTTTCACCAAAAGGCTTTAAAAGATAAAAGTTTAGAAGCGTATAGCATGATAGACCTTAGGTTTAAAGGTCAGGTTGTAGGTACTAAAAAATAAGTTATGGAGCATAAGGACATAGCAGTAGGATTAGATATAGGTACTACCAAAATTGTAGCGATGATAGGTCGTTACAATGAGTACCATAAACTTGAGATACTGGGTATTGGTAAGTCAAAAAGTCTGGGCGTACATCGTGGGGTGGTAAATAATATTACCCAAACGATACAGTCTATACAACAAGCCGTACAGGAAGCTGAGAGTGTTTCTGGTATAAAGATAGAAGATGTGGTTGTAGGTATTGCGGGTCAACATATACGCAGTTTACAGCACAGTGATTATATCACCAGGACCAATGCAGATGAGGTTATCAATGCCAGAGATATTGATATGTTGTGCAACCAGGTACACAAGCTGGTTATGTTACCCGGTGAGGAGATCATTCATGTATTACCGCAGGAATATAAAGTTGACGGTCAAGCCGAAATAAAAGAACCTATCGGTATGTACGGTGGTCGTCTGGAAGCCAATTTTCACGTGGTTGTAGGTCAGGTTTCTAGCATAAGAAATATAGGTCGCTGTGTAAAAAGCGCCGGATTAAATCTTGATAAAATAACCCTAGAACCTCTTGCTTCTGCAAATGCGGTTTTAAGTCAGGAAGAGAAGGAAGCCGGTGTCGCATTGATTGATATAGGTGGTGGTACAACAGATCTGGCAATCTTTAAAGACGGAATTATAAGACATACAGCTGTAATTCCTTTTGGTGGCAACGTGATCACAGAAGATATTAAAGAAGGCTGCTCAATTATAGAAAAGCAGGCAGAATTACTTAAGATCAAGTTTGGCTCTGCATGGCCGGGAGAGAATAAAGATAACGAGATCGTTTCAATACCTGGTTTACGTGGTCGTGAACCTAAAGAGATAACCCTTAAGAACCTTTCTAAGATAATTCACGCACGTGTTGTTGAGATCGTAGAGCAGGTTTATCTCGAGATCAAGAATTATGGTCATGAAGAGCAAAAGAAGAAACTGATCGCCGGTATAGTTTTAACTGGCGGTGGTTCTCAACTCAAGCATCTCAAGCAACTAGTAGAATATATAACCGGGATGGATACGCGCATAGGTTTTCCTAACGAGCATCTTGCCGGTGATAGTGATTCTGAAACTACGAGCCCTCTATATGCCACAGCAGTTGGTCTTGTTATGAATAGTCTTGAGCATAATTTACACAAAGAAGAACCTCAGGATACAGCAGTGGTAGAAGAGGAAGTTGAAGATGATGAAGCGTTGCCACAGGAAAATATTTCTTATGAAGAAGATTATCATGAGGAGCCTGAAGTAAAGAGAGAACGCAAAAGCATATTTGATAAGTGGGCAGAAAAATTCAAGGATTTTTTAGATAACGCCGAATAAAAAAAAGAAAAAGAATAAATACAGAATAAAACGGGTAAAACAAGATATTATGAGCAACACAGATTTTGAAAACATTTCGTTTGATTTACCAAAAAACCAAAGTAATGTCATCAAGGTAATTGGTGTAGGTGGTGGTGGTAGTAATGCTATAAACCATATGTTTAGCCAGGGTATTAAAGGTGTAGATTTTGTAGTCTGCAACACAGATTCTCAAGCTCTGGAGAACAGTCCTGTGCCTATAAGAATTCAGTTAGGTGTTAGCCTTACCGAAGGTCTTGGTGCTGGTGCAAATCCAGAAATAGGTGAGCAGGCTGCTATAGAAAGCACAGAAGAGATCAAACAGATGTTTGGTGTAAATACCAAGATGGTATTTATTACCGCAGGAATGGGTGGTGGTACCGGTACAGGTGCAGCGCCTATACTTGCAAAAATGGCAAAAGAGATGGATATTCTTACTGTGGGGATTGTAACAATTCCTTTTCAGTTTGAAGGTAAGATGAGAAATGCACAGGCACAATTAGGTGTAGAGCGTTTGCGTAGCCATGTAGACTCATTGATCGTTATTAACAACAATAAACTACGCGAGGTATACGGAAATCTGGGCTTTAAAGCTGGTTTTAGTAAGGCAGATGAGGTTCTTGCTACGGCCTCTCGTGGTATAGCAGAAGTAATTACGCACCATTACACGCAGAATATTGACTTGCGTGATGCAAAAACTGTTCTTAGTAACAGTGGTACCGCAATTATGGGAAGTGCGCATGCAAGTGGCGGTACCCGCGCTACAGATGCGATACGTAAAGCTTTAGATTCTCCTTTGCTTAATGACAATAAGATAACCGGTGCACAGAACGTATTGTTGCTCATCGTTTCTGGTAATGAGGAAATCACTATTGATGAGATAGGAGAGATCAACGATCACATTCAGGATGAGGCTGGTCACAGTGCAAACATCATTATGGGTGTGGGTGAAGATGAGAGCCTGGGTGATGCTATTGCAGTAACAATTATTGCAACGGGGTTTAACGTAGAACAGCAGAATGAGATCGTAAATACAGAGACTAAAAAGATAATCCATACGCTTGAAGACGAGCAAAAGGCACAACATGACCTTTCGCCAAAGCGTACGGGCGGACCTGTAAATACTGTTTCTGCACCAAAGGAAGAATCTAAGCCTGAAAAGCAGGTTATTGTTCACACACTTGATGAGGAAGAAGAACCGCTTGATGCTATGTTGCCGAAACAAGCTGCCTCAAAAAATGAGATGGATCTTATACCTACCACAGATCTAATACGCAATCTGCAGGTAGTGTATGAGGAGGTGATAGATTATAATGTAGAAGAAGAAGATTTTGAGATCGTAAGTGTTGATGAGCCTGTAGAATATCAGGAAAAACCTAAGTCAATTGATGAAGAGCAATTCACTTTTTCTTTTGATATGCCTATAAATGAGGACAGACCAAAAGCACCTAAGCAGGAAGAAAAAAAGGAGATTGTTTATACATTAGAAGACGATATTAAGAATATAGAAGTAAATAATCCGGTAGAAGTTGTTCCCGTTACCGAAGTTAACAACAGAGGTGAAAAAAGATATAGTCTTGATGATTATATGGAAATGGAGGAGAAGCTTAACAAAGCAAAGCCTGCTCCTGCAAAAGCACTGGCAGCTAAAAAAGAAGACGATTATATAGGTTTTGAGAAAAGAACTGTAGAGTCAAAAGCGCAACCTGCACCAGTAGAGGGCGATGAGGATCCTATGAACAGCCCTATATCAAAATTACTTACTGAAAGAGCGGCAGAGCGTAAGCGTATGATGAAAGAATTTAATTATAAGTTCAATCATAATCATGCAAAGATTGATGAGATCGAGAAACAACCGGCTTACAAGCGCATGGGCGTGAATCTTGATGAGAATCCTTCAGCTCAGGGAAAAATATCACGTACTACCTTAGGAACAGACGGAAATGATGATGTGCAATTACGTAGCAATAATTCATTTTTACACGATAATGTAGATTAAATTTAGTTAGTATTTACATGAGAAAACCCGGAACTATTATGGTTTCGGGTTTTTTATTTACAGGAGAAAGATCTCAATTAGAAAGGAAAAAATCGGCAGAAAGTGACTAAAATCGCTTAAAAAGGGCAGAAAATAGAAAGAGTGGACTATAATTATTGGCGTTTTCCTAAATTTTATTTCTGAAGAGATTTCATTTACAACATATTCTAAGTTCATAAAAATTGAAAGCAAAATGTGGTTCATGATTTTAAATATCATTATCTTCGCACACCTAAATAAAACAGCATAAAATGAGTTTACAGGCAGATGTAATGACCGCGATGAAAGAGGCTATGAAGGCTAAAGATCAAAATGCTCTTTCTTCTTTGCGCGCAATAAAATCTGCAATCTTACTGGCTCAAACTGAAACTGGTTCTAAAGAAGAGATAAGTGAAGATGATGAACTTAAATTGCTTCAGAAACTAGTAAAGCAACGTAAAGACAGTGCTGCTATTTATACAGAACAAGGCAGAGCAGATCTGGCAGAGCCCGAATTAGCTCAGGCTGAGGTTATCGCTCAATTTTTACCAGAGCAGATGAGTGAAGAAGAGATTACTGCTGTGGTAGATCAAATAATCGCAGAGACGGGAGCAAGCGGGATGAAAGATATGGGTAAAGTGATGGGGCAGGCTTCACAGCAACTTGCCGGTAAAGCAGATGGCAAAACCATTTCATCAATAGTAAAATCAAGATTAGCATAACAATAATGGCCTCGTGGCGCAACTGAATAGCGCATCAGATTTCGGCTCTGAGGGTTGGGGGTTTGAATCCCTCCGGGGTCACAAAAAAATCCCTGCATTTGCAGGGATTTTTCTTTTTAATAAATTCAATTATAAACCTGTTTTTCTCGAGGTTTTGCTTGAATAGAAGCATTGATTTGAAAGTAATTCACGCCTTGTGATTCCTGTTCTTTAAAATTATTCATAAGGCTAATAGTTTCCCGTACTTCATCACTACAAAGAACGATAAGAGCATTATGTGGCGCCGTATTCATGGCATAGGTAAGCGCTTCAATTTCTGATGGAATAATAGTCGTTTTTTTATTGATATCAACCGATTTTATACCTTCTTGAAGCATTTTTATAAGTTCTTCCTCGGTGCGGCCGCGCAGGCATTTATCCATTCTTATTATGATCTCATCAAACATTTCTGCGGCTATCCTCGCCAGAGCGGTTGTGTCTTCTGGACGTCTATCGCCAATACCGGCAATTATCCCTATTTTAACCGAAGCGTTGATGTTATTTGTAAATTTTTGGAGTGCCCGCATTCCTGAAGGATTGTGCGCGTAATCAAGAAGGACTTTAAAATTTTCGAACTGAAATAAATTTAATCTTCCCGGTGTATGTAATGGTGAGGCCACAAAAGTCTCTAGTGCGGCTTTAATATCGTCAATACTAATACCGCTAACATTTGCTGCAATTACGGCGGGCAAAATATTTTCGATCATAAAAGATGCTTTACCATTAAAAGTAAGCGGAATATTCTCAGCTTTCATCACCCGCATTTTCCATACGCCTCTGCTTATGGTTATATATCCGTTTTCATAAACAGCTGTTAGTCCGCCGTTATTTTGAAATTCAAGAATTCGTGGATTTTTCTCATGCATAGAGAACAGCGCAATATTGCAGGTGAGATTCTTACGCATCGCATAAACGCGATCATCATCTGCATTGAGAATTGCATAACCGTCAGGAAGGACAGTCTCTGGGATTACGGCCTTTACCCTTGCAAGTTGATCTATGGTATGAATACCTCTAAGACCAAGATGATCTTCTTCCACATTAGTAACAATACCAACATCACAGTTTTGAAAACCCAATCCCGCCCGCAATAAACCACCTCTGGCACATTCTAAAACTGCAAAGTTGACCGTAGGATCTTTTAAGACAAATTCAGTACTTAAGGGACCGGTGCAATCGCCTTTCATTACAAGTTGGTTTTGAATATACACACCATCTGTTGTCGTGTAACCTACGCGGCAACCATTCATTTTTGCCATGTGTGCGATTAGGCGTGTTGTAGTTGTTTTTCCGTTAGTTCCTGTTACAGCAACAATGGGAATTCTGCCTTTGTCTCCTTTTGTAGGAAACAATTCATCTACTACGGGAGCCGCAACATTTCTGGGTAAACCAGTAGTTGGAGAAAGGTGCATTCTAAAACCGGGAGCTGCATTTACTTCAAGAACGGTCCCGCCGGTTTCAGATACAGGCTTGGTAATATCTGTAGTCATAATATCAATGCCACAGATATCAAGATCTATAAGACGCGCGATACGCTCTGCCATTGTGCGATTAGAAAGGTGTACACTATCTGTGACGTCTTCTGCAGTTCCGCCTGTACTAAGATTAGCAGTGTCTTTTAGAATTAGCAGTTCGCCATTAGCGATTATAGTTTCTGGTGTGTAACCCTTTGCTTTTATAAGATTTTGAGATAACTCGTTTAGTGTGATTATAGTAAGCACATTCTCATGACCATAACCTCTGCGTGAATCTTTATTTACCTCTTCAATAAGCTCTTTAATTGTAGATGTGCCATTACCTATGATATGCGCGGGAGTTCTTTTCGCGGCAGCGACAAATTTATAATTAATGACCAGAAGGCGAAAATCTTCTCCGCTAATATGCCTTTCTACAATTACTTTGTTTGAAATTTCAGAAGCAATTTTAAAAGCCTGATCGGCGGCTTCGTAGGTATTTATATTTACCGTTACGCCCCTGCCGTGATTGCCGTTTATGGGTTTTATAACAAGCGGAAATTCTAAATGCGAGCATACATTTTTAAGATCTTCAGGGTCTTCTATTATTTCACCTTTAGGTACAGGTATTTGCGCTTGCTCAAGTATTCTTTTTGTTTCTTCCTTATCGCATGCAAGTTCTACGCCAATGCTGCTTGTTTTGCTGGTAATGGTAGCTTGTATTCTCTTTTGATTAGAACCATAACCTAATTGGCATAACGAACTTTTATTTAACCGAATCCAGGGGATGCCTCTGCGCTCTGCTTCTAAAACTATGGCATGAGTGCTTGGTCCCATTCGCTCTATTTCGCGCAGCTCACGCATTTCCTGTATGTCTTTTTCCAGATCATAAGGCTTTGCATGAATAAGAGCCTCACAGATGCGCACAGAAGCCTCTGCAGCATATCTGCCTACATTTTCTTCTATATATGAGAAAACCACCTGATAAACACCTCTCTCGCCGTAGCCCCTTGTTCTCCCAAAACCGGTATCCATCCCGGCAAGTGTTTGTACCTCGAGGGCAATATGTTCTGCAACGTGACCCATCCAGGTGCCATCTTTTACGCGTGTAAAAAAACCGCCTTTTACACCTTCTGAGCACGTGTGCTCATACATACCGGGAAACATATTTTGAAGCCGCTGGCTAAAGCCTTCAATCTTATGTGTGGGCAGGTATTCTGTATCTTCAAGATCGAGTACCATTACAATAAGTTTATGCCTGCGTATAGACCAGTAATTAGGACCTCTTAATGCATCAATCTCTCTTATCTTCATATATGATGCGTATTAAATTTCATAATGAATTTATATAAAAGTACTCTATTTCTTAGAACATTAGCTGTATTTTTATATTCAAAATACACGGGATAAATGAAGTTAAAAGGAACGCTTATTCCCATAGGTGGCAATGAGAATAAAGGAGTAAGAAATCAGGAAAAATACCATACAGAATACATAGAAGACAGTATTTTGTCACGGGTTGTACAGGAGAGTGGTGGTAAAGAAGCTTCTATAATTATTATACCCACCGCATCGAGTATACCAGATGAAGTAGGAGAAAATTACATACGAGCATTTAGTAAGCTGGGATGCACTAATATTAAAATTATGGATATCAGGCAGCGCGAGCAGTCTGAAGATCCTGAATATATAGAATGGATCAAAACGGCTAATTGTATCATGTTCTCTGGCGGGAATCAATCTGAGATCACGAGAAAAATAGGAGGGACAAGCATTCATAAACTTATAAAAGAAAGGTATCAAAATGAATCGCTCATCGTAGCCGGTACCAGTGCCGGTGCAATGTGTATGTCACATGAGATGATCATGGGCGGTATCGTAAAAGAAGCTTTTATAAAAGGAGCCGTAAAAATGGGCGAGGGGATGAGTTTTATTCCTAATCTAATTATAGATTCTCATTTTATACGTCGCGGCAGATTTGGCAGACTTGCAGAAGCTGTTGCGAAATTTCCGCATATGGTGGGGATTGGTCTTGCTGAGGATACCGGGCTCGTGATCAAGAATTGCAATACGGTTGAGGTTATAGGCTCTGGAATGGTTATTATTTTTGATCCCGGCGAGTTAGAATTTAATTCTGAAAAATACGTGTCTAAAGGCGATCTCATGTCGCTCACAAATCTGAAGACGCATATTTTAGCTAAAGGTGATAAATTCAATATTCAAAAGCATCAGGTAAAAATTCTGCATGTAGATATGAATTCACCTACTATCAACAATTAATCGGCATAAATAGCGATTTTTGATGCTCCAGAGGAGGTTTTATAGGCTCTGTACATACCTTCTGTATTAAACGGCGTTGCTATTTCGCCCTGAGCGTTAACAGCAATAAGACCGCCATCACCACCCAGGTTTTTAAGCCGCTCAAAAATTACGGTAGAGGTCGCTTCTTCTAGTGACAGCCCTTTGTATTCTATAAGGCAGGAAACATCGTAGGCCACCACGCCACGCAAAAAATATTCACCGCTGCCGGTACAGCTTACAGCGCAAGTTTTATTGTTTGCGTAAGTGCCAGAACCTATGATGGGAGAATCGCCTATGCGACCCCACTTTTTATTGGTCATACCTCCCGTTGAAGTGGCTGCCGCCAAATTGCCAAAGGTGTCACAGGCTACAGCACCCACAGTCCCAAATTTTGAATCTTTTTTTGCGCTGTGATCAAGCTGAAAATTAGCTGTACCTTTAACTTCCTGCCACTGTTTAAAGCGATAGTCGTCGTAGAAATAGTCTTCATTTTCTATCTTGTAACCATGCAGTTTTGCAAACTCAATAGCCCCTTCTCCTGCTAAAAAAACGTGATCGCTGTTTTGCATCACTTCTCGTGCCAGAGAAATCGGGTTTTTTATGCCAAAAACCAGCGAGACAGCTCCCGCTTTTAGGTTCTCACCATTCATGATAGAAGCGTCCATCTCATGTTTACCTTCTGCCGTAAAAACGCTTCCTTTTCCTGCATTGAAGAGAGGTGTATCTTCCAGAATTTTTACTGCCGCTTCTACGGCTTCAATAGCACTTTTGCCTTTCTCAAGTAAACCATATCCTGTCTCTGTTGCAAGTTGTAACTGGGTCTTATAGGCCTGCTCTTTAGAAGGTGTCATTTCGCCTCTAATTAAAGTGCCGGCACCACCGTGAATTGCTATAGAAATTGCCATACCATTAGTTTTACAGAAGCTTTTACACGGTGTTTAATTTAGTGATTTTTAGGAGGTAAAATCGGCTATTTTAGGTGAAAAATCGGGAATTATCTGGGTGCTTTTTAAGGGAGATTTTTAGGTGAAAAAGCAACTGTATGCTTAAAAATAACGCATTTACTATTTTTCTTATCTGTAAACATATCTCATAGCCATTTGTAAATAATATATGATTAATATGCGTACCTTAAGAAATAATTGTGCGGAAACCTAAAATCGCTTCTATTCTTTTTGGGAGAGTAACACTCTAAAATCTATCCCAATGAGAACTATCAATATAGATGGGGGTTCTACCTTAAGTTCTATGAACGATCTTGCCAAACAATTAAATTCTAGTGTTGTAAATGAAGAGGGGCTTTGTTTTATTAAAATTCCTGAACATCTGGGTAAGGGAAAAATAGAATTTATCCTTTTTAGTTCTGGGTTACAGCACATACATTTTAATGTCGAGTTTAGTGAAGAAATGCACTTTAAATTTAACTCGCGCGTATACCAGCCTTTACGCTTTATTTATACAACAAAAGGTGAGGTACAACATAGCCTTGAGCATCACCATACACCGTTTTATGTGGGTGAGTTTCAAAAGATAATTGTGGTGGGCAATTACCATACACACCATACCTTAACATTCCCCATAGATCAAGCTGTAGAAATGATTTGCTTAGAGATAGATCGTGCAAAATTTCAACAAGATTTTGATTTTGATTTTCTGGTTCTAGATCGTGAATTATATGCGGTATTTAAAGATGTGTATGCGGTAAATACATTTTATCATAACGGTACCTTTGGCTTAGAGATTTATGATATAATACAGCAGATCATTAACTGTAAAAAAGAAGGTTTTATACGCGCTTTATACATTAAGGGGTTACTGTATAACCTGCTTACCGTACAGCTTGAAAGATACAGCGCAGAGATTTCTATTACAGAGAATACTGCTTTTATGACAACTCAGGAGATAGAGTTAGTAAAAGAGGCAATGCATATTATTGAAAATGAATTAAATGATCTCCCTACCATACCGCAACTTGCAGATCGTTTAAGTACAAATGTAAATAGATTGCAGGAGTGCTTTAAGCTTATGTACAGCAATACGATCAATGAACATGTGCAGGAGTTAAGATTGCAAAAAGCAAAGCATTTGTTCTTAACTACAGATCATAATATTTCTGAAGTTGCTAATGAGCTGGGTATCAATAGTAGAAGTTACTTTTCTAAAATCTTCAGAGAAAAGTTTGGCGTAAGCCCCAGCGAATTTTTAGGTGATACCAATGGTTTTAAAAAATAATCTACAAAAAGAATATGATTGTAGAGCATGTGTCAACCTGTCTGCATTATTGTTAATTATTTCTTAAAATTAACTTAAAAAACGTTTTGTGTTAATCATCATTAGAATTGAGTTAACCAATTCGTCCACTTTACCGCACCTTTATTTTTTAGGTTTTTATAACAGTTTAAAGCCTAAAAAACCTGACCAAACAACCATATATGCGGGAGATAGAATTGAATGCTGAAGACGAAGTGCATGAATTAATTCATAAACTTAATGCTTCTTTAAAAGGAGAAGTTTCAAACTATAATGAAGAATACTCACTTAAACTGAATAATGAGATAGGTAAGGGATTAATACGATATATAGGTTTTAAAGGCGGAATATCGCTTCTTGAATATGATGTTGAGTTTTATGATGATATTGTTTTAAAAATAAACACTTCGGTTTTAAGTCCGCTATACTTTATTTACTGCCTCAATGGCGATCTAAAACAGCGGTTTTATGACAAATCAAAATGGATATCTGTAGATGATTATCAATCTATAATACTAAGTGCTACCAGTAAGGGTATGGAGCTTTGCCTGAGTGCAAATAAATTGTTGCAGTTTAATATCTTTAAGTTACATCGCGAGAAATACCTAAATCATCGCGGTTATTTAGATTTTATAGACGACCCTTTAAAAGAACTGTTCTTAAATGAAAATGCTGAGGAATTTTCATATCGTGGTACCTATAATTTAAAAATAGCAGAGCAGATTAAACATCTCAAAACTATAGAAAAGGATGGTCTTATTAGCAAGTTTTTAATAGAAAGCCAGATCAATCTAATTCTTGCTTTGCAGATAAAACAATTTAGAGATGATCTTCAAAATGAATTTCCGCAAAATCCTTTGTCAAAAAGAGAACTGGCAAAAGCGCAGGAACTTGCAGAGTATATAGATGATAATGTAGGTTTACCGCATACTATTGAGTCGCTTACACAACGAGCTGGCATACCTGCAGCAAAATTGCAATCTGCTTTTAGATATCTTTACGATCGTACCGTTATTGACTATATAAAGAACGTACGTATAGAAAAAGCAGAAGAATTAATAAAGACGACAGACTTTAGTATTTCAGAAATAGTATATTCTGTAGGTTTTACAAGTAGAAGCTACTTTTCAAAAATATTTAAGAATAAATACAATACCACGCCTAAAGCATATCAAAAAAAGGTACGTGGGACTTCCTAGAAAGGAGAATTTAACAGGAAATCATATAAATTAAAAAACCGGTCAACAGACCGGTTTTTTTATGAATAGCTTTGCGTTTCCAGAAAAATCATACCCCCGAATATTTTTCTGAAACTTGGTTGGATTTTAGAGAGCTATTCAATCATTAACACATATTTTACTTTGGTTTTCTTTCTACAATTAATGCTAACACAAAAAGGAAAGAAAATATTATCATACATATTTTAGCGCTTAATTCTGCACCTTTAATTACGTTTCCATAAGTGAAAACAGCAGCGGCAATTGCCACAAGAATACATACAAAAGACCAGCGCAGCATCTTAATTTAATTTTATAGGACAAATTTAGGAGTATAAAATTCTAGTGCTTAACACAATACGTAGTATTTTTAATACTAATAATTTTTGTTAATTCTATTATCATAAATTATGATGAATTTATAAAGGGAATTAGGAGGAATAATGGCTTATCTGTCTGCTCACGTAGTAATATAGATATTTATGACTTGTAATAAACTGACATTAAATATGTTAAAATAATAACTAGATATTTTTTGTGACAATTATAAAATGGAAAAAGCTAAAAGGTTGTTATCGCCACATGTAATTTTAAGTAATACAATCTATAACAACCTAACTATGAAAACTCCTAAAAAATTAACCCGAGAGATTAGCCATCTTCTCCTATTAATGGTACAAGCAGAGAGAAAATATCGCATAGCTTATCATTTAACAGAAAAGCGGCAAACCTTATTAAAAGAGTATTGTGATGAGCAGGCAGAAAAACGACATCACTATAATATTGAGATCGCATCTTTTTTTGATAACAAAGTGACAAGAACGGCACGTTTACAAAAAATGATTACTGTTCCTGCTCAACAGTTTATCATGTATTTAAGAGGGATGCTGTTATATTTTGATCCTGATTATTTATTAGAAGGTTGCCTAAAAGCAGATGAAAAGTGTTACAGCGAGTATGAGCGCATAAATACGTTACAAAATATGCCTCCTAACATGAAGCATCTTTTATCATACCAGATGGAAGATCTAAGAAATACCCTAACCTGGGTAATTCAACTTAGACGAGCATTATAAAAATTATTTAGTCATGGCAACTACGATAAATTATACAGCTCCCAAAATTATTTCTGCTGAAGAGGATCGAGCAATGATAGCAAAAAAAAGAATTCATGCAAAATGCGCAAGGCTTGAGGAAAAATGTAGCAGTATAGCTAAACTAATAAAGAAAACCAGCAGGTACCTGGATACCATAGATTAAGATTTTATTGTTAATTATAAATGTGAGGGAGCCGGTGATCTTTTTAAGAACATCGGTTCTTTCATTTTATAAAAACAAAAAACCGGTCATAAGACCGGTTTTTTTATGAATAGCTTTTCGTTTCCAGAAAAATCATACCCCCGAATATTTTTCTGGAATTAGGTTGGAATTAGGTTGCTATTCAATAATCATAGTTTCTTTTTCTCTTAAACAAATCTAGGAGTATATTCTTCTATTGCTTAACACAATACGTAATATTTTTGATACTAATAAATTTTTACCTATTGAAATATTTCACATTACATATATTACTTGTAAGAATCTGGTTTTAATAATGTTAAATGAGGAGCTGATATTTTTTGTGTTAACTTTTATATGGAAAACGTCAAAATATAGTTTTTCTCAAATGTAACTTTAAGAGACAAATTTATTGAACAACCCAAACAACCAAACTATGAAAACTCCTAAAAATCTAACCAAAGACATTCGGTATCTGGCATATTTAATGTCAAAAGCAGAGAAAAAATATCGAACGGCATGTAGCCTTACAGTAAACAATAAAAAGTTGCTAAAAGAATATTGTGATGAGCAGGCAGATAAGAGGCAGAAATTCTATAATGAATTATCTTTTTTTCTGGATGATAAACCGTCAGGAAATGGGTATTGGGATAAAATAATAACAAATCCGGCTCATATGATTATTATGTGGTTAAGAAGTTTGGTTCTCATTTTTGATCCAGATTATTTACTTGAAAGTTGCCTTAGAGCAGATGAAAAATGTTACTTAGAATATGAGAGAGTATTAGCGACAAAAAAAATACCTGCAAATTTAAAGCAGCTACTGTATTACCAGATGGATGAAGTTAAAAATACAGTTTCTTGGGTTATTCAGCTTAAACGTGCACTTTAATAAAAACGCGGTAATATGACAATTAAAGTAAATTATACGGCTCCTAAGATTATTTACCGGGAGATAAAAAAAGACGAGAATTCTAAAAGCAAAATTGAAAAAAAATGCGATTTGCTCGAAAGAAAATGCAGAGTATTATCTAATCTCATTAAAAAGACAAATTTAGATTTAGAGAAAGTAAATTAGTAAGTTTTGTTAATTATAATTGGTGAATAAAACCGGTGTTTCTTTTAGAGAACATCGGTTTTTTGTTTTAGTGCTTTAGTCTACGAGAAAAGGTTCTGGTTAAGGGGAGATTTTATGCTATTATTAGCCGATTTTAGTACAGTTTAAGCAGATATTTTATGCGCAAATGCAATCTTTGTTTTAGTTTTAATCAAAATAAAACTAGATGAATAAAATCGCTTTACTACTACCCTTGTTTTTTCTTGTCGTGCTAGGATGCAAAACCGAAGAAAAAGCAGAAAAATCAACCTTTTTAAACGCCAATAATAAAGTCTTTCATTACGAAGGCAGAACAGAGCAACTTACAGACAGCTCTACGGTTTTTATAAGTCCGGCATCATCTGTAACCTTCAATACAGAAAACGATTCTATCACACTTTACTTAAAAAGCCAGACCAATAGTCACAATTACATTTCTGTAGCTATTAATGGCGAGTATCTGCAACGGTATAAGGTAGAGCCAGATTCAATTAATAAAATTGGGATCAAGCTGCCAGAAGGTAGCGTGAATGGTATAGGCATTTACAAAGCTACAGAAGCCAGTAATGGCGGAGTCATTTTTTTAGGTGCCGAAGGTAAAAAGATAACAGAGGTTACTAATATTCCAGATAAAACAATAGAATTTATAGGCGATTCTATAACCTGCGGTATGGGTGCAGATATAGAAGAAATCCCATGCGGGACAACAGATGTTTGGTATGACCAGCACAATGCATATTTGGCTTACGGTCCTATTTCGGCAAGGGCATTAGATGCAAAATATCTTTTGAGTTCTGTTTCAGGCATGGGTATGTATCGCAACTGGAATGATGAAGACACTGCGCCGGTTATGCCAGATGTTTATGAAACTTTAAACCTTGACGGAAATAAGGATAAATTGTGGGATTTTGACCAGTATTCACCCGATTTAGTGAGTATTTGTCTGGGTACAAATGACCTTTCTGAAGGTGATGGGGAGAAAGAAAGACTTCCTTTTAGTAAAGAGAAATATACTGAAGCATACATAGGTTTTGTAAAAGGAGTTTATGAGCGCTATCCTGATACAAAAGTTGCATTACTTACCAGCCCTATGATTTCTGGTGATAAGGGAGAAGTGCTGCTAGAGTGTCTTAACAAAGTGAAAGATGCTTTTGCAGATGATCATACCATCGCTGTTTTTGAGTTTGACACGATCACTCCCGGCGGCTGTGGCTCACATCCTGATCTTGACGATCATCAAAAAATGGCAGACATGTTAATACCATTCTATAAAGATTTACTTAATCAATAAACACCAATTATGAATATTACAAAAACATACGTAGCAGCAGAAAATCGCTACGAAGACATGCAGTATCGCCGCTGCGGTAAAAGCGGTATTAAACTACCACTGCTTTCGCTGGGGCTATGGCATAACTTTGGTTACAACGATAATTTTGAAAATGCGCGTGCTATCTTAAGAACCGCTTTTGATAATGGAATAACTCATTTTGATCTCGCAAACAACTATGGTCCTCCATACGGCTCTGCCGAAAGTAATTTTGGGCAGATCTATAAACAGGATTTTAAACCATATCGTGACGAACTTATAATTTCAACAAAAGCAGGATGGGATATGTGGCCTGGTCCTTATGGTGACTTGGGTTCACGTAAATATCTTATTGCCAGTCTTGATCAATCATTGCAGCGTATGGGTCTTGATTATGTTGATATTTTCTATCACCACCGCCCAGATCCTGATACTCCGCTAGAAGAAACCATGGGAGCTCTTGATCAGATCGTGCGTTCAGGTAAAGCACTATATGTTGGGATTTCTCAATACAATGCAAAAGATACTGCGCGAGCTGCAGAGATACTTAAAGAACAGCGCACACCATTCTTAATTCATCAGCCGCGTTACAATATGATGGACCGTTGGGTAGAAGATGACGGGTTACTTGACACTTTAGAAAAAGTAGGTGCAGGAAGTATCGTTTTTTCGCCTTTAGAGCAAGGTATTTTAACGGGTAAATACTTAAACGGAATTCCTAAAGATTCTCGCGCTGCCACTGCAGGAAGTTATTTAAGTGAAGAGCAGATCACGCCACAAGTTGTTGAGAAGGTTCAGGCACTTAATGAGATCGCACAAAAACGCAATCAGAGTTTGGCTCAAATGGCAATCGCCTGGTTATTAAAAGATGACAGAGTTACTTCGGTTCTTGTGGGAGTGAGTAAAGTGTCGCAACTGCTAGATAATGTAGAGACTTTAAAGCGCCTTGAGTTTTCTAATGATGAGTTGCAGCAGATAGAAAAGATTTTAAAGTCATAATACATGAAATTTAAATCGATCTTTTCAACGCTGCTTTTATCTATGGCTGTGACAAGTGGTTGGGCAAACGTAAAATTGCCACATATCTTCTCAGATAATATGGTATTGCAGCGTAATACTGAAGTTGATATCTGGGGCTGGGGAAGCCCCGGTGAAGATGTAAAAGTTGTCGCTTCATGGAGTCCACAGGATACTTTAACCACAAAAGCAGACAGACAGGCAGAGTGGAAGTTAAAACTAAAAACTCCAGCCGGTCCCGGCCCTTATACGTTAACTGTAAAAGGTTACAATACCATTACTTTTGAAAACGTAATGGTAGGCGAGGTTTGGGTTGCTTCAGGGCAATCTAATATGGAATGGAGCGCAGGTGCAGGTATGATAGGAGCAGAAGAGGCTATCGCTTCCGCGAAAAATGCTAATATTCGGTTTTTTGATGTTCCTCGCAGATCTGCAGAATATCCGCAGAATGATGTAGATGCCACATGGGTAGAAAGCACACCTGAAACGATGAAAAGTTTTAGTGTGATTGCGTATTTCTTTGGGAAAAAGCTAAATGAGGAATTAGATGTTCCCATCGGTTTAATAGGCTCTAATTGGGGCGGTACACCTGCTGAGATCTGGATTCCCGGCGATGCTTTTAAAAAAAGCGACTCACTTTCTACAGGAGCAGAAATGCTTAAAAAAGAGCAGTGGGGACCCAGTGAACCTGCCCGGGCGTATAATGGGATGATAAACCCAATTGTTCCTTATAATATTGCCGGTGTCATCTGGTATCAGGGCGAGTCTAATACATCTAACGCATCATATTATACCAATACCTTCTCTACTTTAATAAAAAGCTGGCGCGAAAAATGGGATCAGGATTTTCCGTTCTATTACGCCCAGATCGCTCCGTTTAATTACGGCGATAATTTTAGCGGAGTAGAAATACGTGATGCACAACGTAAAGCATTGGCTGTTCCTAATACGGGAATGGTCGTTTTAGGTGATCTGGGAGAAGATGATGATATCCATCCTAAAAACAAAAAGCCGGTAGGGATGCGTTTTGCAAATCTGGCGCTGAGCAAGCATTACAAAACAAGTGAGGATTTAGCTGAAAGTCCGTTAATAGATCATGCCGTTGCAAACGGTAGTAAAATAGAAGTCATCTTTAAAAACGCAGACGGTTTACATTTTGGAAATAAAGAACGAGCCAATGCGCTTTTTGAAGTTGCAGGAGCTGATAAGGATTTTAAATTCGCCAAGAAGGTAAAACTCAAAAACGGCGAATTAACACTAAGATCTGATATAAAAGAACCCAAATATGTACGCTACGGCTGGGGCAATATTGCCATTCCCGGTTTGTATAACTCTGCAGATTTACCCGCTTCCAGTTTTATGGTTGAGGTAGGGGAGGAGTAGATCCAGTTAAATGTAATTTCTTGGACTTATGAATGGATGCGATATCTCAGTCGTACCTCCTTCGAATGACAGAATAGAAATACTCACAACAAAATAGTTATTATAATAAAACCCCGACTGCTAAAAGCAATCGGGGTTTTATAGTTTTTTAAAGTTCCTCCACTTTTTAAGGGGAGGTGCCAAAGGCGGAGGGGTTTTTACTCCATAAGAGTAAACGTCTGCTTTAAAGTAGTATCAGAATTACCACCTACAAACACATCAAAATCGCCCGATTCTACCTGAAAATCACCGTTTTGGTCATAAAAACCAAGCGTTTCCTGATCTAAGGTAAAGGTAACCGTTTTGGTTTCTCCTTTTTTAAGCGGTACCAGTTCAAAACCTTTTAATTCTCTTACCGGTCTTGTGATACTCGCAAAAAGATCATGAATGTATAATTGTACAACTTCTTTACCATCATAATCGCCGGTATTGGTTACATCAACGCTTACAGTTACAGGTTCGTCAATCGCATATTCACTTTTGTTCAGTTTAAAATTGCTGTATTCAAAAGTGGTATAGCTTAAGCCGTAACCAAAGGAATAAAGCGGTGTGTTTTCAGTATCTGTATAATGCGACCAGAAAACTGTTGTACCTCCGGGATTTACAGGGCGACCTGTGTTTTTATGATTATAATACACCGGTGTTTGACCCACATTCCTTGGGAAGGACATTGGCAATTTACCACTTGGGTTATAATCGCCATACAGCACCTGAGCTACGGCATTACCGGTTTCGGTACCTAAATGCCAGGCTTCAACAATCGCAGGTATGTGCTCTGAAGCCCACTCCAGCGCCAAAGGTCTGCCGTTATTTAAAACTAAAACTACGTTTGGATTTGCCGCATAAACTTTTTCCATCAGCTCTTGTTGTACTCCGGGAAGATCAAGATTTGTACGGCTACGACCTTCACCACTTTGGAAACCGTGCTCACCAACTACAAGAACCACAACATCGGCTTTTTTCGCAGCAGCGACAGCAGCATCAAAACCACTTGTATCTGTAGTGTTGAATGTGAGTTCGTCAATAAAAGTCACATCGCCAGTAACCAAATCTGCGCCTTTCTCAAAAAGGATTTTATTGCCTTTATATGCTTCTAAACCTTCTTTAACCGAGACAGCTGTATTGTCGTCTGAAGCAATTCTCCAGCTCCCCAGCGGACTATTTTTATCACCTGCCAGCGGACCAATTAAAGCGATGGTTTGACCTTCTTTTTTAAGAGGAAGCAAGTTATCCTGATTTTTAAGCAGTACGATCGATTTTTTAGCCATATCGAGTACTTTTTCATGATTTTCTTTGCTTCCTACAACTTCTTTCTCACGGGCTTCGTCACAATATTTATAAGGGTCGTCAAAAAGACCAAGCTCATATTTTACTGTCAAAATTCTGCGTACCGCATCATCTATAAGAGCTTCGTCAACTTTGCCTGAACGTACAATTTCAGCAAGGGAATTTACATATACATACGCTTCCATATCCATATCAACTCCGGCTTTAACGGCTTTTTGGGCAGCCATGGCACTATCTTTTGCAAAACCATGCACCATCATCTCACCAATAGAAGCCCAGTCTGAGATCACAAAACCGTCAAAACCCCATTTGCCTTTCAGGATGTCGCGCAACAGGTATTCGCTTCCGGTAACGGGAACACCGTTTAGTTCGTTAAAACCGTTCATAAACGTTCTCACACCGGCATCTTTTGCAGCTTTAAACGGAGGAAGAATAATATTGTGCAATGTTGCCGTACCAATGTCTGCTTTGTTATACTCACGACCACCTTCTACAAAACCATAACCGGCAAAATGTTTTGCGCAAGCGGCAACCGTTAAAGGATCTGCAAGATCATCACCCTGAAAACCATGTACGCGGGCAGCAGCAATCTTGCTTCCTAGGTAAGGGTCTTCACCGGCACCTTCCATCACGCGGCCCCAGCGAGCATCACGAGAAATATCTACCATAGGGGCAAACGTCCAGTTGATACCAGAAGCTGCGGCTTCTGCAGCACCCACACTAGCCGAAGTTTTGATCGCCTCAAGATCCCAACTGGCAGACTCTGCCAGTGGAATAGGGCTCAAAGTTTTATACCCGTGAATTACATCAAAACCAATAATCAAGGGAATACCAAGACGGGTTTCTTCTACAGCGATCTTTTGCACGGCACGCACCTGGTCTACACCGCGCACAGTTAGCATAGAGCCTACATAACCTTTGCGCAGGTCTTCATATTTCTTCTCTGCGCTGCCACCTTCAGGGGAAGGGCCGGTTACATCCCAAAAGCCATTATATTGGTTCATTTGGCCAATTTTCTCTTCTAAAGTCATGATCTTTAAAAGTGAATCTACCTTTTTAGTTATCGTATCATTTTCTTGATTCATCAGAAATAATTTATCTTTTTCATGTAAGCTAAAACCTGAACTGGCAATGGCAAGAATCATCAGAACAAGTGGAGATATTAGTCGTTTCATAATGTATTGTTTTTGCATTATAAGTTGATTTTTGTTGTGCACGGTCGCTTTCGCGAAAGCGACTAAATAAAATATAAAACCAATATTGACTTTAGTGTAATAATCTTAAAATTAGCTCGTTATATAGTCTTATTAATTAGGCATGGAATACATATCTGGAATGGAATTGAGCAGTTGCGGCTCGTCTTTTTCTATGAATGTCATAAAATCTGAAGCTCCTGCCACACCGGGAACTGGGACTGTATATGACGAATTAGAATTCTGCCAAAACATCATAAAGCCTACTTTAATACCGTTGTTTGTTAAAACCTTATAGAGGTTATTTGAGTAAAAATCTGAAGCGAGAGTTGTATTTGCATCTACAAAGAAGCCTGTTTCGCTTAAAGCGGAAATTTTTACCTTCTCAAGAGCAAGTTCTGATACGTTTTTAAGTTTATCATTTGCCAACTGAACGCCGGAACCGTCTTGTGCATACAGATCGCCATAGTTATCCATGCCCAGAACATCTACATAATCATCGCCGGGATAACGCTCTAGGTAAGCAGCTTTTGTGATATAACTGTTGTCTGGCGCGTAAGCGTATAAGATGTTATGCACATCAAGATCATCACGCAGATACTCTACTGTAAATTGCCAGAGAGTTTTAAACTGCTCAGGAGTGCAATATGGAGCTCCCCACCAGAAAAAATCACCATCAAATTCGTGAAAAGGCCTGAAGATAAAAGGGACAAGATTCCCATCATTACCAACCATATTTTTAGCGATCTGGGCGATCTTCTCTAGTTTGGTTTTGTAGTAGTCATGGTTTTCACCACCTGGAAGTAAACTTGCAAAAGCATTGTATTTCTGAAAATCTGATAATTCGCTGGTATAGAAATTCTGCCCTTCATAAGGTTCTCTAAAGTGCCAGCAAAATATATTTACCATGCCTTTATTATACGCATCAACAGCATCGCTTGTAATTTGTAATTCTTGCTGGTAGAACCAGTTTGATGAGGTCCCGTCATTATTGTCATCTGTGATAAACATAAAATCTGAACCCAGCAGTGCGGGATCGCTACCGGTAAGCTTCATCATATCAGACTCGCCACTGTTATTCTGATAAAAAGCATTAAAAGCATCTTGTTGACCTATAATAATGTGATTTTGAGAATTCCCTTTTAGGTTGTAGAAAAGAGCAACGGTTTCTGCAGTAGCGTTAGCATCTACCATGTAAGAAGAGGTCTCTGAAGGAGTGGGATAATAGCCCTGCGTTTCTTCCGGACTTTCCGGATTTTCGGGTGTTTCTGGCGGATTTTGAGGTGTTTCTTCCGGATTTTCCTGGATAGGATCATCAAAAACATCGGAATCACTGCTACAGCTCGCAAGAATTGAAAATATAAGGACGTAGCTTAAGTGTAAAATTCTTTTCATAGCAGTGTAAGATTATTATTGTTTTTTCAGAAGGACGATGCAGGCGCGTGAATTGTGATAGGGACATTTCCACATGCCCAGTTTATCTTCGTTCTTATAAGGCTGAAAATTCTCATCAACCCTAAAGAACCATTCTCCATTTTTAGAATCTATGATATGATCTTTGGTGAAATTCCATATATCCTGAATAGCTTCGGTATAACGGGAGTCACTTTTTATCTCATTGGCATAAAAGAGACCAACCATAGCTTCCGCCTGGGGCCACCAATGGCGATCTGTGTCAATTTCGCCATTGCTTCGCTCTTTTTCGTTAAGAACACCTTTGTTTTTTATGTAGCCGTACTCGAGAAATTTGTCTGCAACGGGTACAGCAGCCTCTTGTGTTTTTAAAAGAAGCTCTTTATTTCCGGAAGATTTGGCACCTTCAATAAGTAGCCACAGGGCTTCAATATCGTGCCCAAATGATACAATATCGCTGGTAAGATTCCAGTCTGTATCAAAGAATAGCTCGAAGTTGTTTTCGCTATTCAAAAACTTTTCAAGGAAGAGTTTTATAAGGTTGTCGAGCGCCTTTTTAACGCGCTCTTCAGGATAAATCTTGTAAAGCGTTGTGTAGGCTTCAAGAACGTGCAAATGCGTATTCATTGTTTTCGCAGCGTTTTGATCTTTATCGCTCAATCGCATATCTGCAATGGGCGACCAGTCTGCTTCAAAAGCTTCTATATAACCGTCTTTTTCGGTGTCAAAGGCGTGTTTTTCTATAAGGTCAAAGAGTTCTATAGCCCATTCTTTAGCCTTGTTGTTTTGAGTATTTAAATAATATTCACTAAGCGCGTAAATGGCAAATGCCTGTGCATAGATTTGTTTCTTTTTAACTATTGGTTCTCCGGTTGCGTTTAACTCCCAGAAAACACCACCGTTTTCTTTATCTCTAAAAAAGTCATAGAGGTAATTAAACGCCCGCTCCATAAATGGATTGAGATCATAATCTGCATCATAATTCGCGATTGCAGAAAAAGACCAGAGAATGCGGGCATTCAGGATTATTCCTTTAGAGGCATTGGGGATCATTTTGTTATAATGATCCCGTTGCCCTATAAAACCACCATTTTCATTATCTACACTAAAATCTTTCCAGTATTGAGTGATCGCACCCAATTCCTGTTTAAGATCTGTGAAAAATGTATTTGGTAAATTGTTGCTCATTAATAGAGTCCTTTATTTTTATCTACAAGATCAATAATTGTATGAACTGATTCTGCAGAGTGAAATTTATCTTTAGGAGTATTCTTTACATAATCTACAAGTTTTTCAACTGTAGATGTAGCTACGTGACATCTTGTATCTGATGATGCATAGTAGATATAGACTTTCCCTTCATCTTCTATCCAGCCATTTACGAAAAGTACATTAGGCACGTCACCCACAGTCTCGTAGTAATTAGGCGCCATAAAGTAACCGCCGGGTTGATGCGTTACATTTGAGATATCATCAAGGGCTGTCATAAACATGTATAATGTGTATCTAAGTCCGCCGGCAGTGTTGCGCACACCATGAGCAAGATGTAACCAGCCATCTTCCGTTTTTATAGGAGCCGGTCCCTGACCATTTTTAAGTTCGTAAACAGTATGGTATACCTTGTGATTAATTATATTCTCATCCTGAACCACAGGATTTGACATATCATCTATATAACCCAGGCCAATACCGCCACCGCTACCTACGCTAATAAAACCATCCTGAGGTCTTGTGTAAACAGCATATTTACCATTTACAAATTCCGGGTGCAGAACAACATTACGTTGCTGCCCGGTGTTGCTGATAAGATCGGGAAGTCTCTCCCAGTTTACAAGATCTTTTGTTCTTGCAATACCTGCATTAGCTACAGCTGCGCTTGCATCACCTGCCGGAGCATTAGGATCTTTTCTTTCAGTACAAAATATACCGTAGATCCAGCCATCTTCATGACGCGTTAAACGCATATCATACACATTCACATCAGGTTCTGAAGTTTGAGGAAGAACAATAGGTTTATCCCAAAACTCAAATTGATCAACACCTGTAGGGCTTTCTGCTATAGCGAAAAATGATTTACGGTCATAACCCTCAACGCGTACTACAAGCACGTAATTATCACCCCATTTCATCGCTCCCGGATTGAAGGTGGCATTTATACCAAAACGCTCTAGACCCAATGGGTTTGTTTCGGCATTAAGATCATATCTCCAGTGTACTGGCGCATGGTCTGCAGTCACTACTGGGTCTTGATAGCGTTGATAGACTTCATTAGTAAAGTCTGTAGGTTCATTCTTTTTACCAACTAATTCTTTATAGTTGTTCATCAAAGTATCGTAGTTTTTAATCTTAGCCACGTTTTTGTCAGTTTTGGTTAGACTCATTCTATATTTTATTAAAGTTCTTTGTCCATTTTATCCCACCAGTTAAACTTTAGTATCACCACACAGGCAATAAGTAAAACCAGAGAAACTATAAATGATAGATTTTCATGCAGAATTAAATACAGCGGCAATACCACAAGCAAAGTTTGTCCTGCAGTACCAATCACCACATTAAACATATCTCTGCTAAATGCTGTGTTTCTTTTAAATTCTGGGTTTTGTAAGGTTAGTTTCTCATAAATAGGTTTCCAAAATCCCCACGGGCGTGTTTTATCGTAAAAGTTCATCAACACTTTTTCATCAGTTGGCGGGGCGCTATAAGTGCCAGCTATACAGCCTATAAGAGATATTACCAGAATTATGGGGAAATAATACAGGTCTAGCGTATCTGTAAACAATGGGAAAACAAGAGCGGGTATGATACCAGATAACATCCCCCAGAAATAGCCCTCACCATTAAATCTCCACCAGTGCCATTTAAGTACGTTAGAAATCACATAACTGCCATAAAGTGCAGAAACAATCCATTGCAGAATTGAATTCACATCCTGAATAAAGAAACCTAAAACTATACTTACAAGTACCACTATGATACCGCTACCATAGTTCATTTTCTTAACCTTATCGTGTGTGGCTGTGGGGTTGTAATGTTTAAGATAAATGTCGTTAACCAGATAAGCTTGTGCAGCATTTAGCGTTCCCGCGAAAGTTGACATGAAAGCAGCCAAAAGCCCGGCAAGTAAAAGACCTAAAAGACCTACAGGTACAAATTGCTGAATAGCAGCCGGTAATATTTTTTCAAAATCTAGTAGACCGGCTGTTCTAAGGTCTAAACGATCGTAGAAAAGTATAGCAAGTACAGAGAAACCACCTATCATAAGATATCTCGTAGGCATAAGTGCGACGTTTGCAAAAGCACTCATCTTAGATGCTTCCCGAGGTGATTTAGTAGAAAGGATCTTCTGCATGTCATAATTGGGTGCAGGCCCGGCAATACTTGAAAGAATCCCTTTAAAAACCATCAACATAAAGAAAATGGTAAAAAGCGAGTATCCATCTGAAGCGATCTTTGTATTGACCTCGTCAATTATACCGGCCCAATCCATATTGAGATTCCAGCCAAAGAATGGGTTCATCCACCCTTCAGGTACATTAAGTGTATTATCTCCCAATGCCTGCCATGCAATCACAGCAATTGCAATAGAAGAAACTGTCATGATCGTGTATTGTAAAACATCTGTCCAGACGATACCGGACATACCTCCTATAATCGAGTAAAAAACGGCAAAAAGAGTAAAAATAACGCCGTAAAAGTGGGGGATATAGGCCGCAGGCACATCAAATGGCACATAGGTACTCACGACCTCCCAGGGAATAAAAATTTCAACAAATTTCCCTAAACCTATAAAACCATATGCCAGAAAACCCAGACAGCTTAAAATAGCAAAAATAACAATGATGGTGTGTGAACGTCTTCCGCCTTTACCACTGTCAAAACGAAAAAGAATCCATTCTGCGCCAGTCATTACGTTAGATCTTCTCAACCACGCAGACAAGTATACCATCAAGAAAACCTGATTAAAAACAGGCCATAACCAGGGAATCCAGATACTTTTAAAACCATATACAAAAGTGAGCGTCACCAGCCACATTGTACCAGAAATATCAAACATTCCTGAAGCATTAGAAAGACCAAGCATGTACCAGGGTAGCGTATTTCCGCCTAAAAGATAATCTTCTTTACTCTTTTGTGCTTTTTTGCGAAGTGTAAGTCCTATTACAATTGTACCTACTAAATACAGAAGTATAATTGCAATATCTAAGGGTTGTAGCATATTAGTTTGCTTTGTTTTTTACTTTAAAATTCATTTTCTGAAGATCCTCCATAAAGAGAACATCCTTTTGTTTCCCAAATTCAATAAAATCATCTGCCGCAGGCTCATTGGGATATGTTGCAAAGTAGTGTGACGGCCGGGCATTACGCCAAAAAAGAACCCACGCAATACCACTGTTTTCTATGCCGGGATACAGCACTTTTGTAAACCAGTCTGCACCACCGGGTTTTACATTGCCGGTTTCTGTGAGAGCATATGGTTTATTTCGCGCTTCAGCGAAATCTTTTACTACCAGAATATCTTTTTTCAGGGTTTTGACAAAAGCTTCATCACCGCTGTGATTATAAATGTCAACCCCTAAAATATCTACATAATCATCGCCGGGATAAAAACGTTCATATTCATCTGGGCTGTTGAGCGTATTAGGAGCAAATGCATAAAGCACATTGTGAACATCTCTAGCTTCTAGCATGTCTACGATGTCTCGGAATAATTGCTTGTAATCTTCTACACTGCAATTTTTAGCGCCCCACCAGAACCAGGAACCATTCATCTCGTGATATGGTCTAAAAACCACGGGAATAGTTATCCCCTTTTGAGTTCTTAAGGATTTTAAGAAATCTGCAAGCCTGTCTACCCAAACCTCATATTTCTCTCTATTTGCACCACCTTTTAAAATGGTTGAGGCTGCAGGAGTGACGTCCCACGACGTTCCGCCAGAAACCGGATTATCAAGATGCCAGCTCAATGTATTAATACCGCCTTGCTGATATGTTTTGATAATCTGCTCTCGTATTAATGCGAAAGAAACTGTATCCAGATTTATATCATTGCCTAGTTCTAAATGACCAAGCTCCCAGCCGTGAACAGCCGGATATTTACCTGTTACATCATGAATATCGTTGCGATAAGAATTCTCTGTCGAAGCCTTCCAGTTTATACCATAAGCCGTAGGGTCCTGATGACCTATTGCAATCCCGTCTGCCGCAATCGTTTTAATTTCCTCATATAGTAATTTTGTGGGGTTGCTTGCGAGCGCGTCTGTAACTTTTACGTTAGAGATATCTAAATACTTCGTGCTGCTGCAGGAACAGAAAAGTATCAATGAACTGACAAAATAAGTTAACCTAAACGTATTTTTCATATGCTAAAAAACTTATTTTTGAAGAGAAATAGACAATTCTAATGTTTTCTTACTTATAATTAGCACTTTAATAAATATGACAGCTGATTTTTAAAAACATTCAAATTTAAATCAGGTGTTAATAGAACGTTAATCGGATTTTATCATTTATTGGTATCATTTTTACTTACTTAACTATGGATGAAAATATAATGCTTAAGAACGTACATCGGGAAATAACTCAGCTTGCTCCTGAAGACAGCTTTTTAGTTTTTGACAGAATTAAGGCAGATTTTGACTTTCCCATTCATTTTCACCCCGAATATGAGCTTAATTTTATACATAATGGTAAGGGAGTGCGTAGGGTTGTAGGTGATAGTCTTGAAGAAATAGGTGATATTGAGTTAGTTTTAGTGGGGCCCAATCTGGTTCACGGGTGGGAGTTACATCATTGTGAGCAAAGTAAGATACATGAGATCACTATTCAGTTTCACAAAGATCTTTTTGACGAAAGAATGCTTTCCAGACGTATTTTTAAGCCTATAAAAGACATGCTTAATCGCTCTAATCACGGCATCCATTTTTCAAAAAAGATAACCCAGGAATTGATGCCGCGCATGATGACGCTTTCTAAAATTGACAGTATTGATTACTTTCTGGAGTTGATCTCAATTCTTCATGATCTCGCTAACTCGCGTAATCAAAGACTCCTGTCTACGTATATATCGCAAAATAAGAACTTTGAAAATAGCGGAAAGATCAAGAAGATCTATGAGTATGTACAGGAGAATTTTAACCGGAAGATCTCGCTTTCTGAAATATCTGAACTTGTAAATATGAGCCCTGTCTCTTTTAATAGATTTATTAAAAGCAGAACAGGTAAAACTTTTATAGAATATACTAATGATACGCGTATAAGTTATGCTACAAGATGGCTTATAGAAACTGATCTAAGTATAGGGGAAATTGGTTTTAAGTGCGGTTTTAATAACATAGCCAACTTTAATCGTGTATTTAAAAAGGTAAAGAAATGTACTCCCAGTGATTTTAGGGAAGAATTTAAAGGCATAAAGCGTGTTCTCTGAGAATTTCTCCTAAAAAAAGTAGATTAAAAGGCCTGAAAATCGGTTTATTTTGGCTTAAAATTGCACTGTTCAATTCATTTTCGAAAAAATAATCAGCGAGTTTTAAACTTTTGAACTGCTTATTACGTAAGTCTTTGCGCAGTTGAATTTTGTGAAAGGATGCCGATGTAACGTTATAAATGTTAAATTATTTTGTGGTTACAGATATTTTTAGGCAAAATATGATAAACAAATGATAAAATACTATTAACGCTTGTTTGTCAATCCACCTAATTTTGAAAATCACAAAAAAACTCTCTTTAATTATTAAAATAATAAATTCTTAGGGAGGTTTGTGGCATTTCTATAATACGCTATTTAATTATCAATAAAATTCCTAAATTTTATTTCATGCACAACATTAAAATTAATTCTATTCTTAATTTAAAAAGTTCGTCGAGGCTTTTTCTATTAGTCTTCCTGTGTGCTGCATTTCAGAGTTTTGCTCAGAAAACAGTAACGGGAACAGTTTATGATTCAAGTGGTACTCCATTATTAGGAGTAAATGTTATTGTAAAAGGCACAAGTAACGGTGTTTCTACCGATTTTGATGGCCATTATGAAATCACAGCGTCTGACTCAAACGTTATCGTTTTCAGTTATGTTGGTTTTCAGGAATCTGAGGAGCTGGTTGGCAATCGTACACAAATAGATGTGACATTGGCAGAAAGTGCAGAGAGTCTTGATGAAGTAGTTCTTATTGGGTATGGTGCTCAACAGCGTCAGGATGTAAATGGTTCTGTTGCCAGTATCGAGTCTGATGAGATTGAAAACATTCCACAGGTTAGTATTGATCAACTTATGCAAGGTAAGGCTGCAGGTGTAACAATAAGCCAGAATTCTGGTAAGCCGGGTGCTGCCGTTTCTGTGCGTATACGTGGTATAACCTCAATTACCGGTAATAATGAGCCTTTATATGTGATTGACGGTGTGCCTATTTCTGGGGACTCACGTAATTTAAGTACAAGCGGAAGAACAGATGCTTCCAGCTTTAATGGTAATGGTCAGACTGGTTCTAGTCCGCTAGCTGGTATTAACCCAAACGACATCGAGTCTGTAGATATCTTAAAAGATGCATCTGCAACTGCGATCTACGGTTCTCGTGGAGCAAATGGTGTTGTGATTATCAAAACAAAAAGTGGAGCTAAAGGAGAAAAAGGTACTTTAAGATATAGTACTTACCTTGCTTTACAAGAGCCGCAAAAATTACTTGATGTAATGGATTTGCGCACTTATGCAAGACTTCAGAACTCTTTAGCTACAGAATACGGGGTTTCTCAACGTGTAGAATTTTCTAACCCGGCATTATTAGGATCAGGAACAGACTGGCAGGATGAGGTTTTTCAACAAGCAATAATGAAAAGCCACCAGTTGAGCTACTCAGGAAGTTCAGAAAAAGTTAACTATTTAGTTTCAGGAAGTTATTTAGATCAGGAAGGTATTGTTTTAGGTTCTGGATTTGAAAGGATCACAATACGTACCAATCTTGATGCTCAGGTTACAGACTGGTTAAAAATAGGAGCTAATATTACCGGTAGCCGTACAACTGAAGATGTTACTCTTAACGGAAACAGAGATGGTATAGTAAGTTTGGGTCTATTACAATCACCAGATGTAGCAGTTAGAAATCCTGACGGAAGTTTTGCAGGACCACCTAATGATCCTACAGCTGTTGAGGGGAGTATTAACCCGGTAGCTTTGGCTTTAAGCCAAACAAACAAATTAAAGAAATATAGTGCGCTGGGTAATATTTTTTCTGAATTTAAACTGGCAGACGGGCTTACCTTTAGAAATGAAGTAGGTGGTAGTTTTGAGTTTATTGATAACAACATTTTTACACCTACATATTCATGGGGTAGATTTATTAACGAGAACGCTACGTTGTTTGAGAAAAGAGCAAAAAGCCAGTTCTGGATTATAAAAAACTACTTTAATTATACAAAAACCTTTGGTGAGCATAATTTAAATCTTTTATTAGGTCAGGAAGCTCAGGAGTCATCCTGGGATGGTAACCAGGTTACGGGTACAGGTTTCGTAAATAATAATATTCAGACTCTTAATAATGCAAGTGATCTTACAGCCTATGATGCTTACCAAGGTAGCGCTTCATTAAATTCATATTACGGTCGTGCTATCTACTCTTTTAAAAATAAGTATGGTCTTACCGCTACTTTTAGAGCAGATGGTTCTTCTAAATTTGATGCTTTAGGAGATAATAAATGGGGTTACTTCCCATCTTTTGCAGCTTCATGGAAGGTTTATAATGAGCCCTGGATGGAGAGTGTGAATGAAGTTGTAGATAACATTCGTCTAAATGTAGGATATGGAGTTGTGGGTAATCAGGATATTCCTAATTATCTGTATGGCGCCAGTCTTTCTGACGCTCAAACAGGAGTAGGTCTTGGTTATTCTGTAACAAACATTCCTAACCCTGAACTTAAATGGGAAGAAACAAGACAAGCTAACATTGGTTTAGACTTTACATTGTTAGATAATAGGCTTAATGCAACTATCGAGGTTTACAATAAAATATCTAAAGACTTTTTATACCAATTACCTCTTCCTATCTATTTAACCGGAGGTCCTTCATATCTTGGGGGTATTGGCGCTCCTTATGTTAACCTGGGTGAGATGACTAATAAAGGTATAGATGTATCTTTAGGTTATTCCACTTTGAAAACGAAAGATTTTTCTTGGTCTACTAATTTAAATGTTTCTCATTATCAAAATGAGGTGACAGATCTTTATCAGGACGGTCTTGAAGTAATACGTTCTGTAACTTCAGGTTTTCTTTCTTCTCCCATTACAAGAACGGTAGAAGGTGAACCACTAGGTAAATACTACGGTTACAAAGTACAAGGTATATTTAGAACTGAAGCGCAAATAGCAGATGCGCCTGTACAATTTGGGATTCCTTATTCTGATGCGCAAGGTGACAACTGGTTAGGTGATGTACAGTATGTAGATGTTAATGAAGATGGTGTTATTAATGAGCAAGACCGCACGTATATAGGTAATCCACATCCAGATTTTACATTTGGTTTTACAAACAACTTCTCTTACAAGAATTTTGATCTTAGCATATTCTTACAAGGATCTTATGGTAATGATCTTATGAACCTTACCAGAAAAGAAACAACAGGGCTTGCAAGATTATACACAAATCAACTTGACGAAGCGCAGGATTACTGGTCACCTACTAATGTAGATGCATCTTTCCCAAGACCACGTCGCGGGGATGATAACCAGAACTTATTTGTTTCAGACAGATATATTGAAGATGGGTCATACTTAAGAATTCAAAATGTGACCTTAGGTTACAATCTTCCAGATGCAGTTCTGGATAAGCTAAACCTTACCAATATAAAATTATATGGTACCATTCAAAACCTATACACTTTTACTGATTACAGTGGGTACGATCCGGAGATAGGAGCATATAACGGTGACGCCTTACAAATGGGAGTAGATAGAGGAAGATATCCTATCTCAAGAACTTTCACTCTAGGTTTAAATGTTGAGTTTTAATAAAAAGAAATTATGAAATTTTTAAAAAACAAAATCACGTTATTATTATTAGGGATCTTGTCTGTGATGAGCTCTTGCTCTGAAGAATTTTTAGAGCGCCCACCAGAGGATGGGATCGCCCTTGATAATTTCTATTCAAGCGAGGAAGAATTAGTGGCTAATACTAACACACTATATGGCTCTCCCTGGTTTAACTTTAACACAAAGGCATTCTGGTCTATAACAGAGCTTTCATCTGGTAATGCCAGAACATATTCTGGAGACGTTGTAAACTTTTACAACTTTACTATAACTGGAGATAACGGGGTTCTAACTGACGGGTGGAGCTCTCTTTGGAGTGTAATAGCACAATCTAATGCTATTATTAATTTTCTTCCAGATCGTGTTTCTGCAGATGTACCTCAGGAGGTTGTAAATAATACATTGGGTGAAGCTCATTTTATGAGAGCTGTGGCCTATTTTTATTTAGTTAGAATTTGGGGTCCTGTGCCTATTATAGAAGACAATCTAGATCACGTATATGATTCTCAAATCCCTACAAACAGAGTTGAAGACATATATACTTTTATGGAAAGCGATCTTCAGTTTGCAATTCAGAATTGCTATTCTAAAGTACGCGGAGCTAACTATGAGGCAAATGCACACGTATCAAGTGGATCTGCTAAAGCTTTAAAAGCTAAAGTACATTTATACCAGGGCGAATATGCTGAAGCGAGACAGCTTTCTCAGGAAGTGATAAATAGTGGTGAGTTTAAATTGTACGGTGGTCCTGAATTACCTAGCAAAAGCTATAATGATCTGTTCTTAACAGCTAATGATAATAACGAAGAATCTGTAGCCGCTTTACAGTGGACAGCAAGCGGAGGTTACGGTTATGGTAATGCTATGCAGGCTTCTTTCGCTATAAGTTCTGCTATTACCGGTACAGGAGATGGCTACGGCGTGATTGGGCCCACAATCGATCTTCAGGAAGCTTATGAAACAGGTGATGAGCGCAGAAAAGCTACTATTATGCTTGCAGGCGATTTCTATCCCACTTTAAGAGCAGCAGACGGTGGTTACACAGTTCCAGACGATGTTAATGCTCAAAATACACAAGCCGGTATTAAGAAGTATGTGGTAGGTACGCCTGGTGATAATAATGGTGACAGTGCTTCGCAATCTGCGGGTAACAACACCTATATTATGCGTTATTCTGATGTTCTTCTAATTAATGCAGAAGCTATTCTTGCAGGTGGAGCAAGTACAAGTGACCCTCAGGCGTTAGCATCATTTAATGCTGTGCGCCAAAGAGCAGGATTAGGTTCTTTTCCTTCTATAACATTAGAAGATATTTTACATGAGCGTAGAATAGAGTTTGCAATTGAAGGTGATTACTGGTTTGATCTTGGTAGAATAAACCGCCAGATGGCTATCGATATGATAAGCAATCAAGAGCGTGGAACTTATGCTACAGATGGTTCTGGTGAGGTTTACACCGAAATGTATACTCCTGCAGCAGATGATTTCACCTTGCCTTATCCTTCAGTTGATGTGGCGCTAAACCCACGTTTAATAGAGGAGCCGGTTCCTTACGATTTTGAATAAGTAAATAAAAATTTGTATTATGATAACGGAAAAAATTAAAAAGAAATTAAGCTTTTCGCCTTTATTGGTGGCTTTATTTGCTGTTGTTCTTTTTGCCTCTTGTGAGCCAGATGATACTACGCAAATGCCTACTTCTGTTGAAGCTCCTGTTCTTGACAGAGTGAGCCTTGTGGAAAAAGATTCAACAACGGCAGTAGGTTTAAGAAGCAATATGTATGCGATCTATGGTAAGAACCTTTCTACGACACAGCGTATTACTTTTAATGACACAGAAGCATACTTTAATCCTACATTAGTAACAGACACAAATATTCTGGTAGCTGTACCTGCTGATGCTCCATATTTTGGCGGCAGTGATAAACTCGTTGTAGAAACTACAGCGGGATCTGCAAGTCTTGATTTTAGCGTAGCTCAACCCGCGCCAGATATTGATAGCTTTTCCCCTCTTGCTGCAGGTGCCGGTGATATAGTGACTATTGTAGGCAGTATTTTTGAAGGAGTTGAATCTGTTCGTTTTGGTGATGTTGAGGCCGAAATAGTTTCGGCTACAGCTACAGAAATTGAGGTGCGAGTTCCTGAAGGAATTGTACAGAGTTACATTTTTGTTGAGACTGCTGGTGGTGTTACACAATCGCCACAGGCATTTGGTTTCAAATTTGTCATATATGACGATGCTCTTGCTGCCGGATGGTGGGTAGGTGGCTGGTCAGGTACTCAGGATTTTGAAAACACAGCTCATGTAAAAAGAGGAGATTTTAGTGTAGAACGCGTTTATGAAGGTGGGTATAGTGGTTTTCAAATAGGTAATGGCGGTGCTCCCATCCCATTGTCTGATTATAGTGCTATAAAAGTTTCAATCTTTGGCGGTGCTGGTATAGGTGACGTAAAGGTGGTGATTAATGGTGATTACGATAATGGTAAGATCATTACTATTACTGAAGGTGAGTGGACAAACTTTACTATTCCTTTTAGTGAACTAGGTACTGCTTCTGATACTTTAAATGAATTTGTAATTCAGGAATTCAGCGGTAGCGCCCCATCCACCATCTATATTGATGACTTAGGTCTAATATAATTTTTTAAAATAGCCAAAAAAAGCCTGCCTTAGATATTTTCTATGGTGGGCTTTTTCATTTAAACAAAAATGTAAAACCAATTTTGATGAAAAAAATTCTTTTAGGAATTATCCTTTTTACGAGCTTAAACACCTTCGCTCAAAAATTTGACGGTCTTGCTGAAACTCCGCCAATGGGCTGGAACAGCTGGAATACTTTTGGTACAGATATCAATGAGCAACTTGTAAAAGATGTTGCAGATAAATTTGTAGAACTAGGTCTTAAAGACGCTGGTTATAATTATTTAGTTCTCGATGACGGCTGGATGAGCCACGAGAGGGATGAGAATGGAAATCTGGTAGCAGATCCTGAGAAGTTCCCTAGCGGTATGAAAGCCCTGGCAGCTTATGTACATGCCAAAGGTTTAAAATTTGGTCTATACAATTGTGCAGGAGCAACAACCTGTGCCGGCTATCCCGGAAGCCGGGGGCACGAGTATCAGGATGCGAGAACCTATGCCTCCTGGGATATTGATTATTTAAAATATGACTGGTGTAATACTGAAAATATAAATGCTCAGGGCGCCTATACTACTATGCGCGATGCCCTCTATAAAGCTGGCAGACCTATGGTTTTTAGTATTTGTGAGTGGGGAGATAATCAACCCTGGAACTGGGGAGAAGATGTAGGTCATCTATGGAGAGTGAGTGGTGATATTATTAATTGCTGGGATTGTGAAGTAGGACACGGTTCTTGGTCTTCATGGGGAGTATGGAAAATTATTAAAATGAGAAAGGGAATTCGCAAAGCTGCAGGTCCAGGCCACTGGAATGATTTTGACATGATGGAAGTTGGCAATGGAATGACAGATGCAGAAGACAGAACTCATTTTGCGATGTGGAGTATGCTTGCTTCTCCATTAATTATGGGCAACGACCTGCGTACTGCATCAAAAGAGACTATAAAAACCCTTACAAATAAAGAAGTTATCGCTGTAAACCAGGATAAATTGGGAATACAAGGTCTACGGTTTTCTAATGAGGGTGCTTTTGAAATGTGGGTTAAACCGTTAGCTAACGACGCCTGGGCAATGGTTTTTGTAAATATGACCCAAGAGGCGCAGAATCTTGATTTTGTATGGGGGCGCCACGAGATTACAGATGATGTGAACGGACGAAGGCTTGAAGCCAAAAATAATATGTATAAAATCAGAGATCTTTCTAATCATAAAGAGCTGGGTGATACATCTAAAAATTTAAAAACTACAATAGGTTCTCACGATGTTTTAATGATAAAGCTAACAAAATAACAGAAACATACATATTATAAAAAAAGAGAGGTCGTTAGGCCTCTTTTTTTTGTAATGATCTGATAAACTTTAATTAACACAGGTTTTAATATGGTTTAAGAGTATTGTATAAACAAAAAGCAATATGAAAAACCAGTATTTAGGAAGACGTAAATTTATATTCAATTCTCTACTTGCTACAGGCGGAATTGTACTTTCAACAAACTTCATCAGCTGTAGTGACGATGATGATATTTCTGGTGAGGTTGAAATACCAGATGATTTAAATCAATCTAATTTTGAACAAGGAGTGGCAAGTTTTGACCCTTCTTCTTCTCAAATAATAATCTGGACGCGATATAATACTGAAGCAGATATGGCTTCTATTGTGTGGCAGTTAAGTCTTGATCAGGATTTTACTAATGTCTTAAGAAGTGGTGAAGTAGCTATAGATGCTTCTAGTGATTATACACTAGCTGTAGAAGTACAAAATCTAGATGCTGATCAAAAGCTTTTTTATCGCTTTATAAATGTTGCAGATGCTACAGTATCAGATGTTGGTGAGACAATAACATTGCCCATAAATGCTTCTCGGGTTAAAATGGCAGTTTGTTCCTGCTCCAACTATCCGGCTGGATTGTTTAATGTGTATCAGGTAATGGCAAATTCTGATGCAGATATTATAGTGCATTTAGGAGATTATATTTATGAATATGGAGCAGGTTCTTACGGCACAAATGAGGCGACAGCAGGATTAGCAAGACAACCAGAACCGGCGACAGAGGTCATACAGCTTGATGAATACAGAAGGCGCTATAAACAATACAGGAGCGACGCAGATCTCAAGTTAGCGCATCAAAAGAAACCATTTATTTGTGTTTGGGATGACCATGAGATCGCAAATGATGCATATAAAAATGGCGCCGAGAATCATCAGGCATCAGAAGGAGATTTTGAAGTGCGCAAAATGGCAGCTATTCAGGCTTATAGTGAATACCTTCCTGTAAAAACAACAGATATCTCTTTAATATACAGAACTATCAATATAGGTAATTTGGTAAATCTTATTATGCTTGATACGCGTATAATAGGCCGCGATAAACAGCTGGATTATGCCGATTTTTATGACAATTTGGGCGTTTTTGATGCAGTTGCATTTCAAACCGCATGGCTAGACTCAGAGCGCACAATATTAGGAGCCACACAACGGGACTGGTTAATTAATGAAATTACAGGAAGCAATTTGCCCTGGCAGGTTTTAGGACAACAAGTTTTAATGGGCAAAATGCTTATTCCTGCAGAATTACTAGGTACACTTTCAGTGATTGTGGCAGAAGTAAGCGCTACAGGAAGTGCATCTGCTGCGACATTTGCTTTGTTTCAGCAACAGCTGCAGGATTTAACAACCTTAAAAGTACGCATGGTGCAGGGCGACCCTACATTAACTGCCGTAGAAACTGCACGCGTTACTACAGTTTTACCTTATAATCTTGATGCGTGGGATGGTTATCCCGCTGAACGCGAAATTTTATATCAGGCCTTTGCAGGTAAAAAAGTAGTTGCCTTAGCAGGTGATACCCACAACGCCTGGTACAATAACCTTACTGATGCAGCCGGTAATGAAGTTGCAAAAGAATTTGCAACCTCTTCTGTGACTTCGCCGGGTCTTGAGGGTTATCTGGGGACGGATGTAAATACCGTAGCTGGTTTTCAGCAGGCATTTCAGCTTTTGATAGATGATCTTAATTATTTAAATGCTTCACAGCGCGGCTATGTAGAAGTTACTTTCACGCAGGCGGAAGCCACTTCATCGTGGATATATGTAGATACTATTACTTCTTCTTCCTTTTCAGCCACAACAGAGAATACGGTTTCTTATACCTAAAAATCGTCCTGATTTGCTAAAAAGCTGCCTTAGAGCAGCTTTTTTTGGCTTCCAAAAATTACATAAAGCTTATGAAAGCTTTAGTATTAATAATTGGAGCTATTCTTTAATTTGGACCTTCTACACAGGTTTTAATTATCAAAGATTGCGTTGATAAAAAGGAATATTTTAATTAATAATATACCCGTCTAATTTTTATATTTTAATAATAAGTACATGAAAGTAAAAATAATACAAACACTGGTTGCTCTAATATTTACGATTGGTTGCTTTGCACAAAAGGGAGATATTAGAAAACTGGATATAGATCTAAGTAATTACGATTATCCTTACCCGGTATCATACATGACATTTAATTCTCAGCAACAGGATTTAAAAATGGCATATATGGATGTAAAACCAACTAATTACAATGGTCATAACGTGATGCTTCTACACGGCAAGAATTTTAACGGTGCTTATTGGGAAACAACGATCAACGCTTTGGCGAAAGCCGGTTATCGCGTAATTGTTCCAGACCAAATAGGCTTTGGTAAATCTACAAAACCAGCACACTATCAATTTACATTTCAGCAATTAGCAACAAATACAAAAACTCTTCTTGATACTATTGGCGTTGAAAAAATATCGGTTTTAGGACATTCTATGGGTGGTATGGTAGCCACACGTTTTGCCTTGATGTTTCCGGAAACTGTAGAAAAATTTATTCTTGAGAATCCTATTGGTCTTGAAGACTGGAAACTTGTTGTGCCTTATAAGACTATTGACTGGTGGTACGATAACGAACTTAAAAAAGATTATGAATCAATAAAGAACTATCAAAAAGAGAGTTATTACGACGGCAACTGGAAACCGGAATATGATAAATGGGTTAATGTGCTCGCCGGGTGGACGCTTAATGAAGAAGATTATCCTAAAATAGCCTGGGATGCTGCACTAACTTATGATATGATCTTTACTCAACCGGTGGTTTATGAATTTAAAAATATTACAAACCCTACTTTGCTCATAATTGGTACACGTGACAGAACTGCTTTAGGGAAACCTCTCGTTAGCGACAGTGTGAGAGCTACGATGGGGCGTTACGATCAATTAGGGAAAGCGACTCGCGATAAAATTAAAAATGCAGAGTTGGTAGAAATACCTAATATAGGTCACTTACCACATATTGAGGCTTTTGACCAATTTATAAAACCACTTCTTGAGTTCTTGAACAAGTAGTCAATTAATAAAGCAGCATCATATTTATCCTCCAAAATCGGTTAAAAAGGGTTGAAAAATGGCTTTAAAAGCGAAAAATCAGATCTTTTTAAAATTAACAGGAAACTCATCAGGAATGAAATCCCATATTAGCGGAAGCGCGTAATAAGTGAGGATTGTAATGATAAGTATCGAAATTAAATTGAGCCAAACGCCGGTACGAACCATATCTGGAATGCGTAAATAGTTTGAGCCAAAGACAATGGCATTAGGAGGTGTGGCGACCGGTAACATAAAAGCACATGAAGCTGAAACAGTAACGCCTACCATTAAAATGTAAGGATGAGCATCAAAAATTAAAGCAACGGGTACAATAACAGGTAGAAGCATCGCAGTTGTTGCCAAATTAGAGGTGATTTCAGTTAAAAAATTTACAGATGCTACAAGAATTAAGATTAAAAGCAAAAGACTTATATGCTGAATTGAAGTAAGCTGTTCCCCTATCCATAATGCGAGCCCCGTTTGTGAAAATCCGCTGGCAAGCGCTAACCCGCCTCCATAGAGTAGAAGAATTCCCCAGGGTAATTTAACGGCTTCTTCCCAATTGAGTAATTTTCCTTTTTTGTCACTTTTTGCTGGAACTAGAAACAAAGTAAGAGCAAAGAAAATAGCGATAATAGTATCATCGATTTGTGGTAAAAAAGGTTTCAGTAAATAAGATCTAAACATCCAGAAAAATGCGGTTAAGCTAAAAACTAACAGCACGATTTTTTCTTCACGGCTTATTTTACCTAATTCCAGAAGCAGTCGTTTAACCTCATTTCTTCCTCCCGGAAAGGATTTAGGCATCTTTAAATCTTCTTTTCCGGCGAAAGCGTAACGTGTTAAATAGAACCAGCAAATAAATAGTAGCAAAATTGAAATGGGAACGCCATACTTCATCCATTGTATAAAACTGATCTCGACCCCGTAGCTTTCTTCTAAAACCCCTGCAAGAACAAGATTAGGTGGTGTGCCAATTAATGTCGCGATACCACCAATAGAAGCTGCATAAGCAATTGCAAGCATAAGCGCTTTGCCAAAAATTTTGGTTTCGTTTGCCTTTGTAGCGGGATTATCTTTAAGTTGAGTAACTATAGCCATTGCAATGGGAAGCATCATAACTGTGGTTGCTGTATTAGAAATCCACATCGAGAGAAAATCCGTGGCGATCATAAAACCCAGAATGATTCGGTTTACGCTTGTGCCTATAATATTTATAATATTGAGTGCTATCCTGCGGTGTAGTTTCCATTTTTCTATAGCAATCGCGATAATAAAGCCGCCTACAAATAGAAAAACATATTTATGGCCATAGCTTGATGTGGTTTCTTCTAAAGATAGTGCGCCTGTTAAGGGGAATAATATGATGGGTAAAAGTGCAGTAGCCGCTATAGGAATGACTTCTGTTGTCCACCATACGGCAATCCAGGCAGCACAGGCGAGTGTCGCCTGCGCTTCTTTAGGTAAACCTTCACTTTTAAAAATGAAGAAGAAATAAATAAATAACAAAGGCCCCAGAAAAAGCCCAATGATCTTTGTACGGGTCATATTTTTCATCAAATGAGAATGAAGCAAAATAGTTAAATTTTAGACTTTGGCTTTATAATTAGTCATTCAATATTTTTTAGATTTACTCACTGGGTGAGATTTAAAGCCGGTTAACTTATTTATCAACATTAAATTTAGAGTTCATTTGCTCATTATAGAATCAAGTTTTTAATACAGATATAAATTATATGAATACAATTTTAGGAATAGGTTCACGCATAAAACATGTAGAATATGGCGCCGGCGTGGTCACCAATGTTACTTCAAAGCACTATTGGGTGACATTTATAGAATCTGGTATTGAGACCATAGAGTTAGATTCTGATTTTGAAATAATAGAGGCAGTAGAAGATGAGGTAGATACGGTAAGTTTCTCTGAAGTTGAAAACACGCTGCGAGAATTGCTTAAACGTTATTCTGATATTTCTGAAGTAGTTGCAATTGCAGATAAATATAAAGGTGGTACGCTTACTATAAGTCCAAAGGATTCTAATCTTTCCAGTAAAGAAATTCCTATTGATACTTTCTTCCATAAAATTGTTATGGTGCGCGACCGCATACGCGTCATGGAACAAAAAATTAATGCAAGTAAAAATCTTGATGATCAAGAGAAGATAGATCTGCAGCAGTATGTTACACGTATTTACGGCAGTTTGACTACGTTTAATGTACTTTTTAAAAACAGTTCGCAGAGTTTTAAAGGCGAATCTTCAAAAAAATAGTTATTTTCATTATCATAAAATCTATAACCAAATAATTTATGGAAGAATTACAAACTTATAATCCTATCAATACTTTAACTGAAGAGCGTAAAGCTGTTTTTTACAGAAAAACATACTCACATCTTGCTCTGGCAGTATTGGCTTTTATTCTTGTTGAAACGTTATTTTTTCAAATACCACCTTTGCTTGAATTTGCATTGTCACTTACTCAGGGATGGTCCTGGTTATTGCTTTTAGGCGGATTTATGTTGATTACTAATTACGCCGAAAAGCTAGCTTTAAGTTCTCATGATTCTAAAATGCAATACCTGGCACTTTTGCTGTATGTAGTTGCAGAAGCTTTTATCTTTATACCATTGATCTTTATAGCAATTATGGTTGCTGAAGATGGCGCTTTTGATATATTGAATCAGGCAGCTATTCTTACACTTTCTCTTTTTACAGGTTTATCTGCCGTGGTATTACTAACGAAAAAGGATTTTTCATTTTTGAGATCTATCCTTGCTATAGGATTTTTTATTGCGTTAGGCTTAATTATCGCCGGCTTGATCTTTGGGTTTAATCTGGGACTTTGGTTTAGTGTAGGGATGGTGGTACTGGCATCAGGTTCAATTTTATATCAAACCTCAAATATGGTGCATAAGTACAGCGAAGATCAATATGTGGCTGCTAGTCTAGGTCTTTTTGCTTCTCTTATGCTTCTTTTCTGGTATATTTTGAGCATTCTTTCAAGAAACTAAAAAATCGGGCAAAAACATACAGAAAGCACCTTTTAAGGTGCTTTTTTCGTTTAAATCAACTTCAGATTTTTAATAGTTTGAAGCGGATTTTCAGACTTAAAAATAAAGCTTCCCGCCACTAGAACGTCTGCGCCCGCATCTATTAATTTATCTGCATTTTTATCTGTCACACCACCATCTATCTCGATCAAAGTCTTAGAATTACTCTGCAGTATGAGTTCTTTAAGCTCGCTTATTTTTCTGTACGTATTCTCAATAAAGCTTTGTCCCCCAAAACCAGGATTTACGCTCATTACTATAACCTGATCAATTTGAGTTATAACTTCTCTAAGAAAATTAACAGGAGTATGAGGGTTTAAAGCCACACCGGCATGCATGCCCGCCGTTTTAATGGCTTGTAAGGTTCTATGTAAATGAGTACAAGCTTCGTAGTGTACTGTTAGATTTGTTGCTCCCAATTCTGCAAAATCTTCAATATAACGATCTGGGTCAACGATCATAAGGTGAACGTCAACAGGTTTCTGGGTGTGCTTTGTGATTGCCTCGAGCACTGGCATTCCAAAAGAAATATTAGGAACAAAGAGACCATCCATAATATCGATATGAAACCAGTCTGCCTCACTTTTATTTACCATTTCTATATCCTGCTGCAAATTTGCAAAGTCTGCAGCAAGTAGGGAAGGAGCTATCATTTTTTGAGACATATTAGTATTTTAATCAAATTATTCTGGTTTTAGATTAATTGAATCTAAAATTAAGTTCTGAGGCGATAGATAATTTTATTCGCGGTACAACTTCCGTAAAAGTAAAATTTATATATAAATCAAATTAATTTACGGTTACATACCTTTCAAAATTCCTTCAATTGTACCAATAGTTTTATCTATTTGTGGGTCTTCAAGAAGTTTGAGATAGTCTAGATAATCTTTAAGTTCTGTGTGCAGTCTTGAATCAGATATTAGAAAACCAGATTTGTAACCATCAAAGGCTCTTTGTGGCATTTCCTGCTCAAGTATCAAGAATATATCCTTGTGCCTTTTATCTATAGAGATTCTACTAAAAAGATCTTTTATTTCGTTTTTATCGCCTTCTAGAAGTTGAACAAAATTGCGGTTATTATGTACTAAGAATCCCGAAATTTTGTGATCAATATTCCAATTAACTGTGAAATTAAATACTTGATTAATCTGTTCTTGGGTTAGGTTGTCGGCCGCGTAGCTTACATAGGCTAGGGAGTAAATCATTGGTTGGTTGATTTATAAGGTATTACTTAATGTTATTCTAAATGGGCTAAAATAATAAAATCCCCGGTAATCAGCCGGGGATTCATTCATCAATCAAAAAACGAACAGTTATGATGAACTGTTGTTATCTTAAATAAGTTATTTCGCATTTAACTAAAGCAATTTAAAAAAATATGCTTCAATTCTATACTTTTTAACGAATAATTGCCAAAGATAGAGAGGTTATCCTAAATATGTCTTAAGTATTTTACTGCGAGATGTGTGTTTAAGTCTTCTTATTGCTTTTTCTTTAATTTGACGTACACGTTCTCTGGTAAGATCAAAAGTTTCTCCTATTTCTTCTAATGTCATAGGGTGTTGATCTCCCAAACCAAAGTAAAGACGAATCACATCTGCCTCTCTTGGAGTAAGTGTCTCAAGAGCGCGCTCAATTTCTGTACGTAATGACTCATGTAAAAGATCTCTGTCTGGATTAGGTGACTCACCAGAACGAAGAACATCGTAGAGGTTAGAATCTTCACCTTCTATAAGAGGAGCATCCATACTT
Organism: Leeuwenhoekiella sp. A16; assembly: GCF_047946675.1. GTDB lineage: Bacteria > Bacteroidota > Bacteroidia > Flavobacteriales > Flavobacteriaceae > Leeuwenhoekiella. Next base: position 731,335 of record NZ_CP172313.1, on the reverse strand, counting down.
ACGTGACGCCCTGAATTTTTAAGAGACTCCTTAACATCATTAATGGTCATATCAAGTTCTTTTGCAATTTCTTCTGCGCTGGGCGGGCGCTCATGAGCTTGCTCAAGAAATGCATACGTTTTGTTGATCTTGTTTATAGAGCCAATTTTATTAAGCGGTAAACGCACAATACGAGATTGCTCTGCAAGAGCCTGAAGTATAGATTGTCTAATCCACCATACAGCGTATGATATAAATTTAAAACCACGCGTCTCATCAAAACGCTGAGCAGCTTTTATCAAACCAAGATTACCCTCGTTGATAAGGTCTGGTAAAGTTAATCCCTGATTTTGATATTGCTTAGCCACAGAAACGACAAAACGTAGGTTAGCTTTTGTCAATTTTTCTAATGCCCTTTGGTCACCCGCTTTTATACGTTGTGCCAATTCCACTTCTTCGTCGGCCGTAATAAGGTCGACTTTTCCAATCTCTTGTAGGTATTTGTCTAAAGATGCGGTCTCCCTGTTGGTGACCTGTTTAGTGATTTTGAGCTGTCTCATTTAAAATAGCAATAATTTACGTGGTACTTCATGCATCACATCTATTATACGTAGTAATACAGGAAAATGTTACAGAAAGGTTAAAACATTTTTTAAATTAATTATAAATCACTATTTATCAATATGTTGTGTTTTGTTAAATTTCAATTTCAGGAAATAAAAAAGGAGTCTGATTAAAGACTCCTTTTTCTTTTGTAATTATAGTATTATACTCTAATATGACCATCACCATACACATAGTACTTATTAGTAACTAATTGTTTAAGACCCAGCGGACCTCTATGATGTAATTTGTCTGTACTAATAGCGAGTTCTGCACCTACACCCATCTGCCCGCCATCTGTGAAGCGGGTAGACGCATTATGATAAACAGCAGCAGTGTCAATATTCTCCATGAATTGTTTTGCCACCTCTTTATTTTCGGTCATTATTGCGCTACTGTGACCACCACTAAAAGTATTTATTTTATTCATGGCCTCGTCAATACTATCTACAGCACCTATAGCTATTTTCATTGCCAGAAATTCTTCATACCATACATCTTCATTATCTATGGTTTGGTTTTCGGTTAAAGTTGCATGAATTTTTTCATCAACAATAACCTCTACTTTTAGGTCTTCTAAGACCGATTTTAGCTCATTTAGGCGGGTTTTATATTGAGGAAGATTAGTGTCTACTAATACTTTATCAAGTGCATTACAACCCGAAATCTTATCGGTTTTAGCATTGATAATTACCTGCAAAGCCTTGTTCCAGTCTGCTTCGGGATGTACATAAAGAAAATTATTTCCTCTACCGCTAATTAAGACAGCGCATTTTGCATGTTCTTTTACAAAATTGATAAGTCTTTCACCTCCTCTGGGTACTATAAGATCTAAAGGCTGATCAGGATTACGCAGAAATTCCTGAGTTTCTTCTCTATTCATTTGTAGCATTGTAATCCAAGATTTATCCAGGCTATTTTCCTCTAAAGCTTCATGCCAGCATTTTACGAGAATCTTGTTACTATTTAAAGCTTCTTTTCCTCCTTTAAGAAGGATTTTATTATTTGCTTTAAATGCTAAAACAGCAGCTTCTATAGTCACATCTGGGCGAGATTCATAAATGATCATTATTGTACCAAATGGGGCCGTTTTATTAATAATTTCTAATCCGCTATCAAGAGTTCTATTAGAAATTACAGTATTAACCGGGTCTTCCTGTGCTTGCACTTCTTTAATAGCCGTGATCATGCCATCTATCTTGCTTTCATTCACGACAAGACGATCATATAAAGCCTGATCCTCTCTTGTAAAAGCATCAAGATCTTGTTTGTTAGCTTCTAATATTTGGGTTCTGTTCTTGTCTATGATCTTAATCATAGAATCAAGAACTTTATTTTTTATATCTGTTTTTAATAATTGCATTGTTAATTTGGTTTTAAAGTTTAAAACTTCCTTAAATGTGAAATTTAGTCCCAATGTCTTTACCAGCCATTAGGTCTACGATTACATTCTTACGCTTACCGTTAGCGATATATGTGGGTATATTTTTTCTCGCTGTTGCTTTAGCGATTTTGAGCTTAGATTTCATACCTCCACGGCCTTCACCTTCAGCTTTGTTTGATTCCTGAACATATTGTTCTACATCTTCCTCAGGGTGAACGTTTTTCAATTTTGTAGAATCATCACTATCAGGATGTCCTGTGTAAAGTCCGTCAGTATCTGTAAGCAGGATCAATGCGTCTGCTTCAATCAATTCTGCCACAAGGCTTGCAAGCTCATCATTGTCACTAAACATAGACATAGTGAGAGAAACTGCATCATCCTCATTTGCGATAGGCACTATACCTTCAGCCAGAAGGCCTTCATAACAGTTTATCATATTCTCGCGGTACATGCCGGGTGCAAAATCCCTTTTGGTAGCGAGAATTTGAGCACATCGCATTCCGTAACTATGAAATAAAGAATAATAGTGGCGCATCATACGCGGTTGACCTACAGAAGAAAAAATTTGTCTTCTAATAGAAGGATCAGTCTCCTTGCTATCTCCTAGAATTTCTTTTCCTGCTATTGCAGAACCTGAAGACACCAGTACCGGCATAATATCATCTTCATATAAAGCTGCAACCTGTCTTACGAGTTCCTGAAGAATAGGACCAACAATGCGATTATCTTTATTAGTCATCACATTAGTACCTATTTTTATAACTACTCTTTTCTTGTTCATATCTACGATACGGTTTTTTCTTTTCCTAATTCTGTTGCGCGATCAAATGCTGCATATGCAGCTTCTTTAATCAGCTCTTTCACGTTGTTGTCTTCCATAGAATCTAAAGCTGCTCTGGTGGTGCCACCTTTTGAAGCTACTCGATTCATCCACGTTTCAGGAGAAAGATCAGACTCATTAAATATTTTCACAGCTCCCTCAAAAGTTTGGGTTACAAGTGTACGCGAGTCATTTGCAGAGAAGCCCATTTTAAGGGCAGCTTCCATCATAGACTGCATGAAGTAGAATATATATGCGGGACCACTACCTGAAATTCCGGTAGAAGCATCAATAAATTGTTCTGATTCTACATGAATAGATTCTCCGGTTGTATCAAGCAAATTACGAACCATGATAAGTTCTAGGCGAGTGACTTCTTCTGCCTCGGTAAAAGACGTTACACCTTTACCAACTTTCGCCGGAAGGTTAGGCATTGTGCGTATTACCTTCTTGAGATCTAGTCCTTTTTGAATAGTGTTTATAGTGACGCCTGCCATCAATGAAACAATGATCTGGTCTTTGTTTACCAGATGTTTCATATTGTGAAATAATTCTTCACTATGAAATGGTTTAACTGCCACAAAGATTACATCTGCTTTTGAAACGCATTCTTCTAGAGTGTCAAACACATCAAAATTTGGTATTTTTCTTAATGTTAATGTCTTTTCTGATGAGACATCATAAATCATGAGATTTCTACGGTTTAAGAATGGTGATTTTGCCATTCCTTCAGCATAGGTTAATCCCATGTTGCCTGCACCAATTACAAGTACTTTCATTACTTTGTTTTTAACTATTTTAGTTTTACAGTGTTAATGCTGCAAGTACTGTGCGAGAATGCCTATAAAGACATGAGAGAAATTATTTAAGAATTTAAAGTGTTCTTAGCTGCTATTGATAGTAAGCTCGCAGCATATCGTTAATATTTTGTTAAAATAAAAGAATTTAAAATAGAATTGCAGATTTGGCGGATTCTCTAAAAATCGGTGATTTTGGCAGTAAATTTGGCAGTTTTGCATAAAAAAACGCCCCGGTAGTTACCAGGGCGTTCTATTATAAACCAAGAAATTTAATCTCTTTTATTATCTCTGCGATCTCTGTCGCGATTACCACGATTATCGCGATTGTCACGACCCCCGCTTCTTTTATCATCGCGAGGCGGACGTTCTTTGTAACCTTCAGGTTTTGGTAATAATGCTTTACGCGAAACTTTCTCTTTGCGCGTTCTAGAATCGACACCAAAATACTTCACATCAAATACATCACCCATATTAACTACGTCGCTTACATTTTCTGTACGCTCCCATGCTAATTCTGATACATGTAATAATACTTCATTACCCGGAGCTTCTATATATTCTACAACAGCACCAAAGTCTAGCATCTTGATCACTTTAACTTCGTAAACACTTCCTACAACAGGTTTAAATGTAATTGAATCAATTTTAGCTAAAACAGCATCAATACCTTCTTGATTTGTACCTAAAATCTCAACAATACCTTCTTCTGTAACCGGATCTTCATTGATCACGATCGTAGTTTTTGTTGTTTTTTGAAGCTCCTGAATTACTTTACCACCTGGTCCTATCAAGGCGCCAATAAATTCATTAGGAATTGTAACAGATACCATTTTAGGAGCATGAGCTTTCACATCAGTATTAGGCTCTGCGATAGTATCAGTTAATTTGCCTAAAATATGCAATCTGCCAGCAGCAGCTTGTTTTAAGGCATTTACCAGAATTTCATAAGAAAGACCTTTTACTTTAATGTCCATTTGGCAAGCAGTAATACCATCAGCAGTACCGGTAACTTTAAAGTCCATATCTCCTAAGTGATCTTCGTCACCTAAAATATCAGATAAAACGGCGTATTTTCCGGTTTCAGCGTCAGAAATTAATCCCATTGCAATACCAGAAACCGGCTTTTTAAGCTGAATACCAGCATCCATAAGAGCCATAGTCCCACTACAAACAGTTGCCATAGAAGAAGAACCGTTAGATTCTAATACTTCAGAAACTACACGTACAGTATAAGGGCAATCAGCCGGGATCATACCTTTAAGGGCACGTTGAGCTAAGTTACCATGACCTATCTCACGACGAGAAGTACCACGTATAGGGCGAGCCTCACCAGTTGAAAAAGGAGGGAAGTTATAGTGTAAATAAAATGTCTCCTCACCTTCAAAAGAGGGCATATCTATTTGATTAGCTTCTCTGGAAGTTCCTAAAGTAACAGTTGCAAGAGCCTGAGTTTCTCCACGTGTAAAAATTGCAGAACCATGAGTAGAAGGAAGGTAATCTACCTCACACCAGATAGGACGTATCTCATCTGTTTTTCTTCCGTCAAGACGTAAACCTTCATTTAAAGTAAGATCACGTACTGCAGCTTTTTCAGCTTTGCTGTAGTATTTAGAAACTAAGTCACCAAAGTCTTCTAATTCTTCTTCAGAAAAAGTTGCTTTGATCTCTTCTTTAATTTCTGCGAAAGATGCACTTCTTTCATGTTTAGCAGAACCAGCTTTTGCAACAGCATAAACTTTATCATAAGCTAACCCATGAATTTTTTTAGCAAGTTCTTCATCTTCACGTTCGGGAGCATACTCACGAACTTCTTTTTTGCCAAAAGCTTCAGCTAATTTTAGCTGAGCAGCACATTGTATTTTAATATGGTCATGAGCAAATTTTATTGCATCAACCATTTCTTCTTCAGAGATTTCTTTCATCTCTCCTTCTACCATCATTACAGAATCTGCAGAAGCACCTATCATCATGTCGATGTCAGACTCTTCTAGCTGAGCTCTTGTAGGGTTGATAACAAATTCACCGTTAACACGACCTACACGTGCTTCTGAAATAGCACATTCAAATGGAAAATCTGAAAGCTGAATTGCCGCAGAAGCTGCAAGACCTGCCATTGCATCTGGCATAACATCTTCGTCATGAGACATTAACTGTATCATAACCTGAGTTTCTGCATGATAATCTTTTGGGAAAAGAGGGCGTAAAACACGGTCTACAAGACGCATGGTTAATACTTCGCCATCACTTGGGCGCGCTTCTCTCTTAAAGAAACCTCCAGGATAACGCCCTGAAGCTGCAAATTTCTCACGATAATCTACCGTTAATGGCAGAAAATCAACGTCACTTTGTTTGTAGTTAGAAACTACTGTACAAAGCAACATACATTTACCCGACTGTACAACAACAGAACCATGAGCCTGTTTTGCCAGTTTTCCGGTTTCGATGGTAATTTCTCTACCATCACCAAGGTCTATGACCTCTTTGTAAGTTTGTGGAATCATAATAGTTTTTCATCACACCTAATGGTGCTATTATACAATACCCTAACCTTTTAGGTTAGCGGTTTGGTCTGTTGTGTTGTTGTGTGTAGTAAATGACCAATGAAAAACCTAAGGGTAGCTTTCTCTGCCCGTCCACGGGACTTTTTATTCTTTCGCAAAAGCGAAATAAAAAGGGGCAAAAATGCCCCTTTAATAATTACTTTCTTAAACCAAGTTCTTTTATAATCTCGCGATATCTTAAGATGTCTTTTTTAGTCAAGTAGTCAAGTAACGATCTGCGCTTACCTACTAACATAACTAGAGAACGCTCTGTATTATAATCTTTACGATTCTTTTTTAAGTGCTCTGTAAGGTGGTTTATACGGTATGTAAATAATGCGATTTGCCCTTCAGCAGAACCGGTATCATTTTTACCTTTTCCGTACTTTTCAAAAATTTCTTCTTTCTTCTCTGTAGTTAAATACATGCCAATATTGATTTAATGATTTTTATGTATGCAACGGTTTTTCCGTTAAGCGTGCAAAGATACATATTTTTTGAAATATAACTATTTCAAATACTTAGTTTCTTATTGGCTTATTAGTTATGAGATCAATGTACAGGTTAACTTTCTTTTTAAGGTCTCTCCTGTGTGTAATAAAATCAAGAAAGCCGTGTTCTTTAAGAAACTCTGCTGTCTGGAAACCATCAGGAAGTTCTTTTCCTGTTGTATCTCTTACTACACGGGGTCCTGCAAAACCTATTAAAGCTCCCGGCTCAGATATATTTATATCTCCTAACATCGCAAATGATGCTGTAGTACCACCCGTTGTTGGGTCTGTACATAATGAGATATAAGGCAGTTTAGCATCTGCTAACTGTGCCAGCTTTACTGAGGTTTTAGCAAGTTGCATGAGAGATAAAGCCGCTTCCATCATACGAGCACCACCAGATTTTGATATGATCATAAATGGTAGCTTATTTTCTAAAGCATAGTTTGCAGCGCGCGCTATTTTTTCTCCTACAACAGAGCCCATAGAACCGCCTATAAATTTAAAATCCATAGCGGCAACTACAAGATCTTTGCCCATGCTTTTACCTACAGCAGTACGTACAGCATCTTTTAAACCGGTTTTTTCCTGAGCATCTTTTAGACGGTCTACATATTTCTTACTGTCCTCAAAATTTAATGGATCTTTTGAAGTAAGATTTTTGTCCAGCTCTTTGTATTTGCCTTCATCAAAAAGAATTTTAAAATACTCTTCACTACCTATACGTACATGATAATCATCTTCAGGACTAACATAGAAGTTCTTCTCGAGTTCTTCTGCGTCAATTATTTTGCCTGTAGGTGATTTATACCACAATCCCTTAGGGACGTCTTTCTTGTTCTCTGTGGCAGTTTGTATTCCTTTTTCTTTTCGCTTAAACCAAGCCATAATTACCTTCTGTATTTAATTTCTAAAATGCTTAATCCTTTATTTCCTAAAACTAAAGGACGTTTACATTGTTAAGGTCTTCAAAAGCTTTTTCAAGGCGTTTGCTAAAGTTTACTTCACCACTGCGTAACCATACACGAGGATCGTAGAATTTTTTATTAGGACTGTCATCTCCTTCTGGGTTTCCTATTTGAGCCTGAAGATAACCAGCATTTTTATCAAAATACATACGTATACCTTCGCAGAAAGCCCATTGAAGATCTGTGTCAATATTCATTTTTACAACACCGTAGCTAATCCCTTCACGTATTTCTTCTACAGTAGAACCGCTACCACCGTGGAATACGAAGTCAATCGTATTTTCACCTACATCGTATTTTTCAGTGATATACTCCTGAGAGTTCTTAAGGATCTTTGGAGTTAATTTTACGTTACCTGGCTTATAAACACCGTGTACGTTACCAAATGCTGCTGCAATTGTAAATTGATCACTTACCTCTTTAAGTTGCTCATAAGCATAAGCTACTTCTTCTGGCTGAGTGTATAATTTAGAATCGTCAACATCGCTGTTATCAACACCATCTTCTTCACCACCTGTGATTCCTAATTCAATCTCAAGCGTCATTCCCATTTTGCTCATACGCTTTAGGTATTCTTTGCAAATAGCAATGTTCTCCTCAAGAGGCTCTTCACTTAGGTCTAGCATGTGTGAACTATAAAGCGGTTTGCCAAAAGCCTCAAAATGCTTTTCACTAGCGTCAAGAAGACCATCAATCCAGGGTAAAAGTTTTTTAGCACAATGATCTGTGTGCAAAATAACTGTAGCTCCATAATGTTTTGCCATCTCATGAATATGCAAAGCACCAGCTACACCACCGGCGATAGCGGCCTGTTGACCATCGTTAGAAAGTCCTTTACCGGCATTAAAAGCGGCGCCACCATTAGAAAACTGAATGATTACAGGAGAGTTAAGTTTTGCTGCAGTTTCAAGAACTGCATTAATGGTACTTGACCCAATTACATTTACAGCTGGGATAGCATATCCTTTCTCTTTTGCGTGTGCAAAAATTGCTTGTACTTCTTTACCGGTTGCTACACCCGGTTTAATATTATGGCTCATAAGATGTTGTTTACTTAATTAAAGATGCAAAATTAATAAATTAATAATGTTTGACCTTCCAAAACTACTAGAAAGGATAGTTAATACCTACATTAAAAACAGACTTGCTAAAGTTATACTGTTTAAACCAGCGATTTCCTTCCTCAAGTGATGGGTTATATGTTTTAAAACCTATGTCAAAACGAAGGACAAAAAAATTGAAATCATATCGTAGTCCAAAACCTGAACCTACCGCTATATCTTTAAGACTGTCAAAACCTGTAAATCGTGCTGCAGGGTCTTGTACATTATCTAGTACATTCCAGATGTTACCTATATCGGCAAAAATAGCGCCTTTAAAATCGCCTAATATTTCAAAACGGTGCTCGATGTTGAATGCCAGTTTAAGATTAGCTTCATTAAACTCATTAGGACTATCTGTGCTTCCGGGTCCTAAGCGATATGCCTGCCAGGCTCTGTTGTCATTTGAACCACCACCAAAAAAACTGCGAATAAACGGAATGCTGTTTGAATTGCCATAAGGAATTGCGATACCGCCAAATGCCCTGACAGCTAAAATGTTGTCATGCCCCAGATCCCAGTGCTTTATAAAGTCAAGTTCGGTTTTTGCATATTGTGAAAATGTCACGCCTAATATTCTGGAGCTGCCATCTTCATTGCGTTCTAGTTTTGCTGTACTGCTAATAAGATCAAGCATATTACCTGCCACTTCTAATTTTGCCCTAAAGCTGGTAAATTCATTGTCAAAAAGACCAATTCGTGTATTTCTGTAAAACGTAAAACTAGTTGCAAGAATAAGATTGTCCTCAGTAAGGCGTTGACGTCTTTCTTCAATATTTGATACCTGATTAAACTCATCTCGAGTTAGCTCAATCTCTCTATTTTCTACGGCGTTTATAAACGCACCTGTTCCGTCTGGTTTTTGAAGCTGTAGCGGGCTTTGTCCTTCCTCAAAGAAAGGGCTATTAGGCTCAAGGTTGTTTATTGCTATCTCATTGAGATCATCATAACTATTTGAGTAAATATTGAAATAGTTGCTTCGGTTTAAGTTACGTATGTATTGAATATCAAAAAGGTCAAACCTGTAATTGCGAGTAGCGGTGGGTGACCATTTATAATTTACCCCTCCTGTAACGTTTTGCTTGTCAAGACCTATGTTTTGCTGTACGCCCAAACCTACTGTAAAACTGGTAGAAGGAGACATTTCTGGCTGAATGAAATTGGTGTGAATAGGGAAGAAAATCCGTGGTATCGTGAGGCTAAGATCAGCGCCTATCTCTGTAATGTCAAAAAAGGAATTGGTATCATTATCAATATCTTCTGTAGCAGAAGCTCCTATACTTCCTCTCGCCGAAAGCTGTAACGTTTCTAAACCTCCAAAAACGTTACGTATAAGTAATGAGCCCCCACCAGCAATTCCAAATTTCTGAATGTTTGACGTAGAAAGGTCAAAATCTGCACGTAAATTAAACTTGGGTAAAGGTGTTAGGTAAAAGTTTGCAATGAGATCATCTCCTGTAGAATCTGCCGGGTCTGATGTGTATTTTAGATCAGGATACCTAAATGTGCGTAACTGGCTTAGCCTGATCAATGATTTATTTCGCGAGTCATCGCTATAAATATCGCCGGGTTCTATAAATATTGCATCTGTAAGATAGCGGGGTTTGTAGTTTATTTTATCATAGGCATAGAGCTCATAATTATTAAGCTCAACACTGTCGCTAAGTTCATTATCGCGGTCGTTGTAACTGTAGTCTGTATAAACTTTAACCTTGCTTATTTTATGAACTTTCAGGTTTTCTTCATAAACTGAATCCTGTGCTTTTATTTGCCTGTTTTTAATATAAAGCTCCAGATTTACTTTGTGATCTGTATTTACAGAATCACCTATAAAACTTATAAACTCCCTGTCAAAATGAAACATACCCTTGTTTCTAAAGAGATCTGTAAGTCGGGTAATTTCTGCATTTACGTCAAGGCGTTTGTACTGCCGCCCAGAAACTATAGTCGACTCATCTTTAAAAGCTCTGTAAATAGAATCAACAGCAGGAGATTTTATAAAGGTTTTTAAAGAGTCTATTTTATAAGGCTCTCCGGTAGTTACCGCATAGTCTACAGTCCCTTTTTTTGCTATACTGTCTCTGTTAATATTAAATGTAGCTTTGGCATTAAACCAGCCATTACTGTGGTAATATTCTTCAAGACGGTCTGCAGAGCGTTGTGTAAGATTTTGAGAGATTATTGTAGGCTCTTCACCTGTGTTCTTTAGGGTCTGGTTAAAAGCTTCTCTAAAGTGTATGTAATTATCAAGTTGCTTTCGCGAAAGCACAGCCGTCCAGAAACGTCGCTTGCTATCATTGTCTATTAATCTTGCTTTGAGTATAGAGTCAATGTTAGGTCGTGCTAAATTATAAATAGAAAGGCGCAGCGCATTATTAGGCTGCTGGTAGATTATATTATTTATTTGCGCATTCTTATTTTCTTCGTCATTTATCGTTATAGTGTTCTCTGTAAGCAAAAGATCACCGGGAGGCACACGTTTTACCGCGTTGCAGCCTACAAGCGTATAGAGTACTAAAAGAATAAATGATATTTTTGTGCGCAAGTGTTGCAACTGGGATTTACTCAAAGGTAACGTCAAAAATACATAATAAGCGTGGTTAGCAAAAGCCAAATAAAATTAATAACGAGTCTGGCTCAAAAAAAGTACCGGCAGCAGCATGGTCTTTTTGTAGTAGAGGGCATTAAAGGTATTTCAGAATTTTTATCTTCTAATTTGAAATTGCACAGTATTTATTCTACTGGTGATTATTTTGAGGATGTTCCGGCCGATTTATGCATGCATTTGACCGATAATGAGCTTAAAAAGGTGAGTTTTTTAAAAACACCGCAAAAAGCGCTGGCCATTTTTCATATTCCGAAAAGTGATTCTGTAGATCCTTCAGGATTGCAGCTTGCATTAGACGATGTGCGCGATCCCGGTAATCTGGGAACAATTATAAGGCTATGCGATTGGTTTGGGGTAAAGCAACTTATTTGTTCGCCACAAACAGTAGATTGTTACAACCCTAAGGTTGTGCAGGCCACTATGGGTTCACTCACGCGTGTGCACATAAAATACACCAATTTATCATCATTTTTGACCGAAAAATCACCTGTTTATGGCGCTTTTATGGATGGTGAGAATGTTTATGAAGCCAGCTTGCCTCAAAATGCAATTGTAGTAATGGGTAATGAAGCTAACGGTATTTCTAAAGAGGTTGAAAAATTAGTAAGTGAGCGCATTGCAATACCTCAATTTGGTACTAATGGGACAGAAAGCCTCAATGTCGCGACGGCAACAGCTATTTTATTAAGCGAATTTAAGCGTCGTTTTTAACGATTTTTCTATTGAAAAGTGAGGTTTATAAAAACACCACGCGAAGATAATTTGTCAATATTGCTTGTAAATGGACTTTCAGGCGCTTTGTCTGGAACGAGTTCATTGTTTAAAGCAAATACCCCGCGTATGCTAGGTGTAAATTTGAAGTAATAGAGATAAAAATCTATACCAAAACCTACTTCATAATAATACGTGTTTGTTTTCATCCTAAATTGACCGGCATAATTGTCATCGGGATTATCTTCATTGCTCGATAAATTATTAGAAAAAGACACGCCGCCTACTACAAATGGTTTCCAATTATTTAAACGTTTTGTTGAGAATTTAACCAGAAGTGGCACATGAATGTATGTTGAGTTAGTCTCACGCATAATGGGATCTTCCTCAATATCTTGAAAATAAAGATTTCTCGTGGTGAAATAAAGCCCTGGCTCAAGCCGAAGATTTATATATTCATTGATACGCAGATCGCCTATGAGGCCTACATTAAAACCCGTGTTCTTTTCAACATAAATATCTGTTGCAGGCTCTTTGTATTCTATTTTAAAATCATAGCTGTTAAAGCCAAAAAAGTAACCCCAGGTCCAGCGTTGTTTATCAAAATTCTGCAGGTTTGCCACCCGCTCTTTTGAAAACATTTGTGCATTGGTATTATGAAATGCAAATAGGAATATGGTAAAGATTACAATTTTTCTCATTCGGTTATTTTGATGCACAATAAATTGTAGCCACGCCAAATGTTTGTGGCTTGTCTTGCACATTAGTAAACCCAATTTTTCTTAAAATATTGTTGAGTCTTTCGCCGTAAGGAAATACAGATGCGCTTTCACTTAAATATTTGTAGGCGTCTTTATCTTTTGAGAACATCTTCCCTATTAAAGGTAATAATTTAGTAGAATATAAGGTGTAACCCTGTTTAAAAGGTGTTTTAGTAGGGACGGAAGTTTCCAGAATAACAAAAAGGCCGCCGGGTTTTAAAACTCTTAAGATCTCGGCAAGTCCTTTCTCGAGATGCTCAAAATTACGCACGCCAAATGCTACGGTAATTGCATCAAAATAATTGTCTGTATAAGGTAGGTTTTCAGAATCGGCCTGCACCATTTCAATGACTCCTTCGTGACCTTTAGCCTTGATCTTTTCTTTGCCTACATTAAGCATACCTGCAGAAATGTCTAGCCCAACAATTTTTTGTGCACCCGTTTTTACAAGACTTATAGCCAGATCTCCGGTGCCGGTTGCCACATCAAGAATAGTTTGTGGTCTGGTTTCAGCCACAAGATCTACCACTTTGTTGCGCCATTTAATATCTATACCAAAAGAGATAACGCGGTTAAGGCCATCATACTCTTTAGAGATCGTATCAAACATATGTTCTACTTGTTCTCTTTTTGAGCTTTTAGAATCTTTATAAGGGTTAACATTATTGGTCATAAACAAAATTTCTGGCAAAGATAGTATATGTTGATGATTAGCTCACTTTGTTTTAATCGCTGCGCAGGGTTTAGTAACCTGAGCTTTACAATTTATACACAAGTTGATATTCATCTGTTCTATTTAGTACTTGATCTAAGAATATGTGAGAAAAGGCAATCTTCAGGTAGTGAACCTAAATCATGTATATTTGTAGCGTTTCAAGTTCAAAATCTTTTATGAAGATAGTCATTGCAGGGGCAGGCGAAGTAGGATTTCATTTAGCAAAGTTACTTTCCTTCGAGTCTCAAGACATTACACTTATAGATATTAACAAGGATAGTATTGCTTACGCAGATACACATCTTGATATACGTACAATACGAGGCGATTCTACTTCTATTGCGGTGTTAAAAGATGCGCGTATAGAAAATACAGATCTTATCATTAGTGTAACTGCAAGTGAAACAACAAATATTACTATTTGCGTTCTCGCCAAACAAATGGGGGCAAAGCGCACTATTGCACGTATATCTAATACTGAATTTATTGAAAACCAGGATATGGTTGGTTTTAAGAAATTTGGTATAGATGAGCTTATTTCGCCAGAAAGTCTTGCTGCTTCAGAGATAGAACTTTTGCTTAATCAGTCTGCTTTTAACGACAGCTACGAGTTTGAAAATGGAGCATTGACCATGGTAGGGACAGCGCTTTCGCGAACAGCTTCATTTGTAGGCAAAAGTGTAAAGGAAGCAGCGCTTATATTTCCCGAGCTACATTTTATGCCCATAGCCATACAGCGTTCTGGCACCCAATATACGCTTATACCCAGGGGTGATACTATTTTTAAAGAAGGCGACCAGGTTTATTTCATGACTGTAAAGGGTGGCGTGGAAGAAATCTATAAGCTTACCGGGAAAATGAAGCAGGAGATCAAAAATGTGATGATTCTGGGCGGTAGTAAAATAGGTTATAAAACGGCTAAAGATCTGTGCTCACATAACTTTAGAGTAAAACTTGTTGAGAAAGATAAAGACAAGGCTTTTGAACTTGCCGAGAGACTACCCAGAACATTGGTTATAAACGGTGATGGGCGTAATGTAGAGCTCCTAGAAGAAGAGAATATCTATGATATGGATGCTTTTATATCTGTAACAGGAAACAGTGAGACAAATATAATGTCTTGCCTTGTGGCGAAATCTAAAAGCGTTAAAAAAACGATCGCTCTTGTAGAAAATATGGATTATTTTCAGCTTTCACATAGCATCGGTATTGATACTCTTATAAACAAGAAGCTTCTTGCGGCTAATAACATATTTAGATATATAAGAAAAGGAGATGTTGTGGCTATGACAAAGCTTAACAATATGAATGCTGAATTACTGGAGTTTATTGCTAAGCCAAAATCTCAGGTTATAGGTAAGCGCATTAAAGATCTTGATTTTCCCCGTTCTGCAACAATAGGTGGAGTAGTGCGAGATGGTGTGGGTGTGATTGCGCTGGGAGATTATGTCATAAAAGTAGGTGATCGTATTGTGGTGTGTTGCTTACTTCGCTCAATTAATAAGGTAGAACGAATGTTTATATAAGCCGGGTGCCAAGACTTAATTTCAAAATTATTTTTCATTTAATGGGGCTGCTGTTAGTATTCAACGGTGGCTTTATGCTTTTGTCTGCTATGGTGGGTTATTTCTACGATGATGTAGATATCGCTTTGAGCATATCATCAGCAGGATTTCTTACTATTTTAATTGGTACTGTTTTCATGTATTTTACACGTGATCACAGAAAGGAACTTCAGAAAAGAGATGGATATATTGTAGTGGCTTTTGGTTGGATTTTCATGTCATTAAGTGGTTGTTTGCCCTACATTTTTTCCGGAGCAATTCCTTCACTCACAAATGCTTTCTTTGAGACGATGAGTGGCTATACGACCACCGGAAGTTCTATTCTCAATGATATTGAAGCAATGCCAAACGGAGTGCTATTCTGGCGCAGTACAACGCATTGGATAGGCGGGATGGGAATAATCGTGCTCACTATTGCCATTTTGCCGTTACTGGGAATTGGTGGTATGCAGTTATTTGCAGCAGAAGCTCCTGGACCAAGTGCAGATAAATTGCATCCCAGAATAACAGATACAGCCAAGCGTTTGTGGCTTATTTACTTTGGGTACACAGTAGCGGAAACTATAGCGTTAAAACTGGCGGGAATGTCATTTTTAGATGCCATAAATCATGCAATGAGCACGCTTTCTACGGGAGGTTTTAGTACTAAAAACGCAAGTGTTGCCCACTGGAATGATAATCCTGCAATTCAATACATCCTGATAATTTTTATGTTTTTGGCTGGTACCAATTTTGTATTGAGCTATTTCGCCTTTAAAGGAAAATTGAAAAGAGTATGGGAAGATGAGGAATTTAAACTCTATAGTACTTTCATTTTAGGATTTACATTGCTGGTTGCACTTGTTATAATTTTTAAAGCAGATGTTTCGATTTCATCAATAGATCATCCTATGGTCTTGGGGAAAGTAGAAAGTGCTTTTAGGCATGGTTTATTTCAGGTGATCTCCGTAATAACCACAACCGGATTTGTTTCTGCAGATTTTACTATGTGGACGCCCTTTCTTACAATTATATTTTTTGGGCTGATGTTTTTAGGTGGCTCGGCAGGCTCTACAGCCGGGGGAATAAAGGTTGTGCGTCACTTAATTACAATACGTAACGGCGTTCTTGAATTTAAGCGTACGCTTCATCCTAATGCGATTCTACCCGTTAGATACAATGGGAAAGCGGTACCGCAACCTATTGTGTTTAATATACTAGCTTTCTTTATACTCTATATGCTTGCTTGGATAATCGGCGCATGCGGTTTAGCAGCCTTAGGGCTCGATTTTCCTACTGCTTTAGGAGGTTCTGCTTCTTCATTAGGTAATGTTGGGCCAGCATTTGGTGCTCTTAGCCCGGTAAATAATTTTGATGCGTTGCCGGCTTTAGGTAAATGGTGGTGTTCTTTTCTTATGCTAATAGGAAGACTTGAGCTTTTTACCGTACTTATCTTACTCACTCCATTTTTCTGGCGTAATCACTAGTATTGCCTTAACTTTGAGTTTTTTGTTCTTTGAACCAAAAGCTTAAAAATAACTGTGAAAAAGTATCAACTTATAATTATAGGCGGTGGGCCCATAGGTCTCGCATGTGCTATTGAGGCTACCAAAAAAGGATTAGATTATATAATTCTTGAAAAAGGGGTTTTAGTTAACTCTTTATATAATTTCCCTGAACAAATGACCTTCTTCTCAACTTCTAATCTGCTTGAGATAGGAGAAGTGCCTTTTGTTGCTCATAACGACAAACCCACCCGTAAAGAAGCGCTTGAGTATTACAGACGTGTACACGAAAGCTGGAAGCTAAACATAAAATTATATACTCCTGTACTCTCAATGAAACAGGAAGCGGGTGATTATATAATTGAAACCGGAAAAGGGAATTTCTTAACTCAGGCTGTTATCATATCAACTGGATTTTATGATACGCCCAGAAAATTGAACATTCCGGGTGAAAATCTGCCAAAAGTCAAGCATTTTTATGACAGCCCACATCCCTATGTAAATCAAAAAGTATTAGTTATAGGTGCGGCAAATTCGGCTTGTGATGTTGCGCTTGAAACTTATTATAAAGGGGCAGAGGTGACTATGGCAATTCGTGAAAACGAGATCTATCCTAATACAAAATACTGGATTAAACCTAACATAGAAAATCGAATCAAAGAAGGCGCAATTAAAGCTTACTTTAACACAATTGTAAAGGAGATACGACCAAATACTGTTGTACTTGTGACTCCTGATGGCGAAGTAGAGCTAGAGAACGATTTTGTACTTGCCATGATAGGTTATACTCCTAATTATGCACTCTTCGAGAAGCTAGGCTTACCTATTGA
Source organism: Leeuwenhoekiella sp. A16 (assembly GCF_047946675.1). Classification (GTDB taxonomy): domain Bacteria; phylum Bacteroidota; class Bacteroidia; order Flavobacteriales; family Flavobacteriaceae; genus Leeuwenhoekiella. The sequence continues at coordinate 713,976 of NZ_CP172313.1, read as the reverse complement.
TGAAGAAAACCATAAATCACCCATTCATAATCCAGATACGCTTGAAACACCGCTTAAGAATGTTTATGTGGCCGGAGTGATCAATTCTGGTATGCAGACAAGTAAACTCTTTATTGAGAATACCAGAGTTCATGCAGAAATGATCATGGAACATCTGGCGGCAGACCTAAAAGTTCACTAGAAATAACGTATTTAAATAGAAAAAATCCCCTAAAAAAGGATAAAAATCGGGTATTTTAGATAAAAAAGGCGACTCATAGAGTCGCCTTTTTTATTTGTAATCTTCTCTTACGGGAGAGAATGTATCTGGTAATTTATAAGCTGTGATTGCTTTGCCGCTGTGTTAGAATTTGGTGGTATTACAACTACAGCGCCAGGGTTAAAATGGCTTTGTTCCGGGAGTTCTGCACCTTTTTCTACACCCTAAAACGATAATGTAGAATTTGTATTATGAATTAATCTTCCGTGAAAACCGGGCATGATTTCTTTTACCGGTATGTCTGCCAATTCAATTTTCATTATACTACTTTTATTTCCTTAGCAGATTGAAATGCACGTTCTCTCACAAGGTCAATGTCACCGTCAAGGTCATCATAGCTTACAACTACGCCCATACGTCTGTTAGGTCTTGCAGTAGGCTTACCAAAGATTCTAAAATCAGTTTTAGGCATAACAGCAGCAACTTCTACATTTTCATACGCAGGATGGTCATTGATGACTGTAGATAGTATCACCGCGCTCGCACCCATTTTTTCTAAAGTGATTTCAGGAATAGGCAGGCTTAAGATCGCTCTTAAGTGCAATTCAAACTCATTAAGATTTTGGGTGTTTGCAAGCGTTACCATTCCTGTGTCATGTGGTCTGGGTGATAATTCTGAAAAGTAAATACCATCTTTGGTTACAAAAAACTCAACGCCCCAAATTCCGGCTCCACCAAGTGACTCAGTAATTTTCTCTGCCATATCCTGAGCAGCGTTCAGATCGTGATTATTCATTTCGGCTGGTTGCCAGCTTTCCTGATAATCTCCAGATTCCTGTCTGTGACCTATAGGTGCACAGAATAAGGTAGGCAGGTTATTTTGTGTTACCGTTAGAAGTGTGATTTCATAATCAAACTTTATATATTCTTCTATAATAACTTCCGCAACATCGCCTCTTGAGCCTTTTTGCGCATAGGTCCAGGCAGCTTCAATACCTTCTTCAGAAGTTACGAGGCTTTGACCTTTCCCGCTGGAAGACATGAGTGGTTTGATAACGCATGGATATCCTATTTCTTCTGCTGCGGTAAATAATTCTGCAGGAGAAGAAGCATATCTGTATGCTGCAGTACGTAGTCCTAATTCTTTCGCCGCAAGGTCACGAATAGATTTTCTATTCATCGTAAAATTAGCAGCTCTGGCAGACGGTACTACTTTATATCCTTCAATTTCATAATCATAAAATCGCTCTGTACGAATTGCTTCAACTTCGGGAACAATATAATCAGGTTTATGTTTTGCAACCACAGCATCGAGAGCGTCGCCATTGAGCATATTAATAACCTCAAAATGATCTGCGATTTGCATAGCAGGAGCGTTAGCATAGCTATCTACTGCTATCACTGTTTGCCCCAGTCTTTTTGCTGCTATTACAAATTCTTTACCTAGTTCACCGCTACCTAACAGGAGTATTTTAGACATTTATGATACAGCTTTTTTAATTCGAGCCATTGCTTCTTTTATTTGTTCGGTGCTGGCTGCATAAGAGATGCGTATACAAGTAGGACCTCCAAAGGCATCGCCTGTTACAGTCGCTACATTTGCATTTTCAAGTAAATACATTGCAAAATCTGAAGCGTTAGAAATTGACGTCCCGTTTAGGGTTTTACCAAAATAATACGAAATATTAGGAAATACATAAAAAGCACCTTCAGGCTCGTTGCATTCAAATCCCGGAATTTCATTAAGCAGATCTAAAATGAGCTTACGACGCTCTTTAAACTGATCTACCATATATTGTATCTTGCTTACCGGAGCTTCAAGTGCAGTAATAACAGCGCGCTGTGCAATACAATTTGCACCACTGGTTACCTGACCCTGAATTTTGTTACAAGCTCTTGCGATATAAGTAGGAGCGCCTATGTAACCTATTCTCCAGCCTGTCATAGCAAATGCCTTTGCTACACCGTTAACGGTAACCGTGCGGTCATACATATCTTCAAACTGAGCCATGCTGGCATGATCACCCACATAATTGATATGCTCATAGATCTCATCGCTAACAACTATTATTTGCGGATACTTTTGAAGTACGTCTGCTAAAGCACGTAATTCTTCTTTGCTGTAAATAGAACCACTTGGGTTGCAAGGTGAGCTATACCAAAGCATTTTAGTATTAGGTGTAATTGCTGCCTCAAGTTGCTCTGGAGTCATTTTAAAATCAGAGTCGATAGAAGTTGGTACTTCTACAGGAACACCTTCTGCGAGTTGCACGATGTCGCTATAGCTTACCCAATAAGGACAAGGTAGTATCACTTCATCACCGGGGTTAAGACATACCTGTGCAATATTGTACAGAGATTGCTTTGCCCCTGTAGAAACTACAATTTGAGAGCGATCATAAGTGAGATTATTATCTCTCTTAAATTTTGTGATAATAGAATCTTTTAATTCTACATAACCATCAACAGGAGAGTATGTATTGTAGTTATCATTAATCGCCTGTATTGCGGCATCCTTAATGAAATCTGGAGTATTAAAGTCTGGCTCACCAAGACTTAAGCCAATAACGTCTTTGCCTTCTGCACGTAGTTCACGAGCTTTTGCAGCCATCGCTAAAGTGGCAGATGTCTGTAATTTATTTATCCTGTCTGAAAGTGGATTAGTCAATGTTTCCATGTATTAATTGATGATTAAGCTGTTGTTAAAGTTGGTCGCATTCCCATTTCTTTTAAATATCTAAAATGTGCGATCACCGCTTTTCGGGTAGTTTTATATTCGTTATAAGGCAGATTGAATTCTTTTGCCGTTTCCTTAACTATTTTTGAGATCTTGGTGTAATGCACATGGCTAATATGCGGAAAAATATGATGCTCAACCTGATGGTTAAGACCGCCTGTAAACCAGTTTACAATTCTGTTTTTAGTAGAGAAATTCACCGTGGTGAAAAGCTGATGAATAGCCCAGGTATTTTTCATTGAGCCCGTATTATCTGGTATTGGCATATCTGCCTGATCAATAACATGAGCTAACTGAAATACCACACTTAAGATAACACCTGCAGTATAATGCATAATAAAGAATCCCAGAATAACCTTCCACCATGCGATATCTAAGATAAGCAATGGTAGAACGATCCACACTGTGATGTAAACTACTTTGGTGATAACCAGTTTCGTCCATTCAAGAGTAGGATTTGGGAATTCGCCATAAGAGAGTTTTCGCTTTAAGTAACGCTTCATCTGTAGAAAATCTGTTGTGATAGCCCAATTAAAGGTTAGTAAACCATATAGAAAAATGGAGTAGAAGTGCTGAAATTTATGATGCTTATACCATTTAGCATGTTTTGAAAACCTCAAAATTCTACCTGCTTCCAGATCTTCATCGTGACCATGAATGTTAGTATAGGTATGATGCAGTACATTGTGTTGCACCTGCCAGTTGTAAACATTACCTGCCAGAATATAAATACTGCTTCCCATTAATTTATTTACCCATTTCTTTTTAGAAAAAGAATCATGGTTACCATCGTGCATTACGTTCATACCTACTCCTGCCATACCAACACCCATAACAATAGTAAGTAGTAACTGCAACCATCCCGGAAGCGAAAGCGTTAAAAGTAAGAAGTAAGGAGTAAGAAACATGCTGAACATAACCGCAGATTTTACATATAACTTCCAGTTACCGGTACGTTCAAGATTATTTTCTTTAAAATAGGTGTTAACCCTTTTATTTAGTGTTCTGAAGAAGCGGGCTGAATCAACTCGCGAGAATCTTATTGTTTTATTTTCCATATTAAAAATGTAGTATGCCTATAACGCTGAATTTGCCAAAACGTTATAATCTAACAAAAATAAGACTATAATTTTTTAGAAGCGTAGATTCTACCAATTTAACGTCTTAAAAAGCTAATTTTGCACCCGAAAAGTTAGATTTATGGATATTATTACCAAGTATTTCCCAGACCTTGATAAAAAGCAACTGGAGCAGTTTGCCAAGTTGAGTGAACTGTACCAGGATTGGAATCTTAAAATAAATGTTGTTTCCCGTAAAGATATAGATGAGATATACCTGCGACATGTACTGCATTCTTTAGGTATAGCTAAAGTTCAACCTTTTGCGCCTGGCGATTCAATACTAGATGTAGGTACGGGCGGTGGTTTTCCTGGTGTGCCGTTAGCTATACTATTTCCAGAGACAGAATTTCATCTTGTTGACAGTATTGGTAAGAAAATTAAGGTGGTTGATGAGGTTGTTGCAGGACTTGGTCTTAGAAATGTGAAGACTACAAATGACAGAGTAGAAAATGTAGATGGTCAATATGATTTTATTGTAAGTCGTGCCGTAGCTCAAATGGAAACCTTTGTACACTGGGTAAAAGGAAAAATTGCTAAGAAAAGTACGCACGATCTAAAAAATGGTATTCTGTATTTAAAGGGAGGTGATCTTGAAGAAGAGTTGGCTAAATATAAAGCTGCAAAGATCTATGATCTAAAAGATTACTTTGAAGAAGAATTTTACGACACTAAAAAGGTAGTTCACCTGCCGTTAAAATATAAAGGATAAAAAAAAGCGACCATTTTGGTCGCTTTTCAATTTTAATTAGGTGCGCAAAACATTATAATATGTTTGGTTGCATAAGGACCCAAAGTGTTTAAGGAAATCTTGGGCCTTTCCTATTAAGGTCTTTTTACTTGTCTCTTGCTCTTCTAGTAAAGTATCTTCTAATTCTCTAAGTTTCTCATCGATCATACTTAGGTCACGCACTAAATACAGCTTCTCCTTTTTACGGGTAATCTTTCTGTTCTTTTTGTTTTGTGTTACATCGATAACAGAGTACTTCATCTTAAGCAAGTACATTTTGTTCTCATCATTCATCATAATCTCTCTAATATTTAGTGTTCAAATATACAAAAATAATATCAACTTAACCTTAAATTTAACTTCACGTAACATTAAGTTAACATTGAAGCTTGCGCGAAATAAAAAAGCACGCTCCTAAAAAACGTGCTTTTAATATATAAAATCTACCAGAATTAACCTAAAAACGGATATCTGTAATCTACAGGAGTTACAAATGTTTCTTTTATTAATCGTGGAGAAACCCAACGCAGGAGGTTAAGGGCGCTACCGGCTTTATCATTAGTACCCGAAGCACGAGCACCACCAAAGGGTTGCTGACCTACTACTGCCCCTGTAGGTTTGTCATTTATGTAAAAGTTACCTGCAGCATTCTGCAAGGCAGTTGTAGCTTCAGTAATTGCAATGCGATCTGTAGCAAGAACAGCTCCTGTTAAGGCATATTCACTAGTGCCATCAACAAGTTCAAGTGTTTCACTCCACTTTTCGTCCTCATAAACAAAAACAGTAATAACCGGGCCAAAAAGTTCAGTACACATCGTAGTGTATTTTGGGTCTGTAGTTAACAAAACGGTTGGCTCAATAAAATAGCCTTCAGATTTATCATAACCACCCCCTACAATTATCTCTACATTATCATCTTCTTTAGCCTGATCGAGATACTTTGCGAGTTTGTCAAAAGATCCCTCGTGAATAACAGCAGTTATAAAATTGCTCATATCTTCAGGAGAACCCATTTTAAAAGAATTCACATCTTCTATTACATAGCCTTTTACTTCATCCCACAATGAAGCAGGTATATAGCATCTGCTTGCTGCACTACATTTTTGACCCTGAAATTCAAAAGCGCCGCGAGAGATAGCCGTAGCAACCTGTTTTGCATTTGCAGTTGGGTGAGCAAGAATAAAATCTTTACCACCGGTTTCTCCTACAATACGAGGATACGTTTTGTAATTGTGAATGTTTGCGCCAATTTTAGCCCAGATATCTTTAAACACGTGAGTAGATCCTGTAAAGTGAATACCTGCAAAATCTGGACTTGCAAGTACAGTTTCTGTGATCATTGCGGGGTCGCCCATTACTACATTTATCACTCCTGCAGGAACGCCGGCTTCGCGAAAAACATCCATAATAACTTTAGCAGAATACACCTGGCTGTCACTGGGTTTCCATACTACAACATTTCCCATTAAAGCTGCTGATGCAGGAAGGTTTCCGGCAATAGCCGTAAAGTTAAATGGGGTTACAGCATAAACAAAACCTTCAAGAGGTCTGTGCTCTACACGGTTCCACGCTGCAGAACTTGATTCTGGCTGGTCTGCATAGATCTCAGCCATATACTGCACATTAAATCTGAGAAAGTCGATAAGTTCACAAGCAGAATCTATTTCTGCCTGATAAATGTTCTTTGATTGAGCGAGCATTGTCGCTGCGTTTATTTTTGCACGGTATGGGCCTTGTATAAGTTCTGCTGCTTTAAGAAAAACAGCTGCACGTTGCTCCCATGGTAATTGCGACCATGTTTTTCTTGCTTCAAGGGCTGTAGTTATAGCTTCTTCTACATGCGATTTTTCGGCAAGATGATATTCACCTAAAATATGCTTATGCTCGTGAGGTGGAGACATTGTACGTGTAGTGTTTGTCTCAATGTCTTTACCATTTATATATAGAGGTACATTTATCTTGCTATTGTACATTTCTTTATATGTTGCAAGAACTTCATCACGTTCTGGTGAGCCTGGGGCGTATGATCTTACAGGTTCATTAATAGCGATGGGTACTTCAAAAAATCCTTTTCCCATGATTTATTAGTTAATTGTTTTTAATTCTGAAAAATAAAGGGAGCAAGTTACAAAATTAAGTACGTATGCTTTAGTGCAGAATGGGCATATTTAGATATTATGAAAGTTTATGCAAACAGTGAATTTTCTTACTAGAATGTAATGATTGAGATTTAATTCTGTGCGAAAGGTGCGCTAAGTTTAAAGGTGGGAATTATGACTTTAAATCTGCTTGTGGTAGTAAAATTTATCATGTTGTAATGACCACTCATAGCGCCAAACGGGGAGGTGAGTAAACAACCAGATCTGTAGGTGTGAGTTTCGCCGGGTTTTAAAACCGGCTTTTTGCCTATAACGCCTTCTCCATCTACAATTTCCAGATGATTAAGGGCGTCATGAATTTTCCAATGTCTGGAAGTAAGCTGTACAGAATCTTTACTTTGATTCTCTATGCTTATCTGGTAGCCAAAGGCATAATGCATTTTATAATTTTTATAAAATGTGCCTTCAAAGTGGGTTTCTACAGAAATTTTAATTCCTTGTGTGACCTGCTGCACCATGCTTAATAGATTAGAAAAGCAACAAAAGTTGCTAATGCCGTCGCTATTACAGCTAAAATAATAAATATAAAGTTCATAATTACAAATTTGAAGACAGTTTTAGTGCGTCCCTGTCCGTAGAAATGCCTCATAGACTTATAGATATAGAAGATAAAAAGTAGCGCGGCAATATTAATAATCCACTTTGTGTTTGTGATATATGATATTATGAGTGCAATAGAAAATATGATGAAGAATATGGTTTGTACATGAAAAGTAAAGATAAGATGCTCCATGTATTTAAGGTTATGGCGAGCGTATAGCAACCATATAAAAAGTGCAAAAACAGGTAAGTAAAAGAAAATGACAAACGGAAGTTTGCTTACTGCGTAATTTATAAACAGACCGGGATTTTTAGAAAATGACTGCGAATCTATTACCTTATTATAGAGCCATCTGTGATAGGCGGTATTTCTGTCTTTTACGCTTTCTAGCGCGATTTTAGCGTCATATTGCTCGTTTTTTTCAAAATAGCTGTTGTAGATCTCGTAACGTTTAAATGTAGAGCTAACAATATTGAGGCTGTCAAGTTTTTTAAGATCTATGACAGTTGCAGATATAGAGTCTTTTTTGGGATTGAGGTAAACAGCCTTAAGGACCGAGTCAAGTTTTTTCTCATCATTACCATACAATTGAGTCAATGAATCAAGCTTTTGTGGATTTTTAAGGGCTTCCTTAAAACCTGTATTGTACTCAAAAATACTTTTGTTGCCGTTACCGCGCCATTCATCAAGTCCTGAGGTAAAACCCCAGATAATAAAAAAGATGATTGACACCGTAAAATAGAACCTAAAAGGATTAGAGTATTGTGTGCGTTTGCCGGCTATATAATCTTTAGTGATTTTTCCCGGATGCAGAATAAGGGCAGAAAGTGTAAGCCGGAATTTTGAATCATACGAAAAAATACTGCCAAAAAACTCATTAAAAAAGTCTTTTAGAGATAGTTTCTTAGTTGTGTTCAGTTGTCCGCAATAGGGGCAAAATCTATCACTTAGATCGAGAGGTTGATCACAATTAAGACAAACTACACCGCGGTATTTTACGGCTTTTCTGCTATTACTTGCTACAGGTGTATCTTTCACGTTTTAAATATAAAACGAATTTTAAGATCAATTCCTTCTCACATTAGAAATATTAGTAGATAAAGCGTTGCCTGCGCCAATTAATTTATCATATCTGGCGCCCGGTTCTCTATAATAAATGAGCACGTCATATTCATTTTCAGTTTGCCAGAAATCTCCTCCTACAGGGTTATAAGGCAATTTTTTATCATTTTCTGAGACTACGTACTTGTAGTTATAAAAGCCCTGTTTCAGTAAAACAGGTAATTCATAAATACCCGCTTCAACATTATATTTCATTTTTAGTGAGGGGTCAAGAACATAATTATTAAAACCACCATAAATATAAATATCCTGCTCTTTTGGTAATAGATCATGCTTTACAGCGAAATGCATCCAGACATATTCTGCTTCAGAATCGGGATTCTGACCTTGTAGCGTTCGTATCACAAAATTGCCATTAATGTCTGGATTATAAGTGTAAGGCAGCTCTGCCCGGGTGGGTACAACATATAAATAATTATGGTACAATTTTCTTAATTCGATATACTGAATCGTATTTGTTGCAGCCCGCACATCTTTATTGTCAAAGCTTAAAAACTCATTACCACCATAAAAAGAAGCTTCCTCGTCATATCTGTATTGAAGCACATTGCCTAGAGTATATTGAGGCTTTAAGCCGATAATTGAGTTGTTTAGGTCGTTATTTTGTATAATTAAGGGGGTTATTGTCTTGTCTGGATTGATAAGAATATTATCGCCGCTATCAACTTTAAAATTTACAACCTGTTTTGTGTCTATAGTATTTAAATCTCGTGTACGCAGAATTTCAACGCCTACCGTAACTACAGGATCATAGATCATAAACTTTCTTGAAAAAATAAGCTCTTTCGCATCATTGTAGATTTTGAGCATATAATTGCCGGTTTTTGTTAATTGCCGGGTGTTTTTATTAGGTATGGTAAGGGTGTAATGTGTGTAGAGTTGTAGTGTGCTTACAGAATTTGTGTAATCAAAAATGCGTACATCATCAAAACCTTCCATGTATTCGGTCTTAGCTAACGAACTGGGTGTCCAGTCTGCATTGTAGTGATTAATGGTATAGTAATAATTAGCTTCGTCCCCAATTATGTCATCAAAAGTTAGAAGGAGCTGATCGCCTAATCTAAGCAGAGGTAATTGGCTTAATTGAGTGTTGCCTTTAAACTGTACGGTCTTTATATAGTTAGGAGCTGGTATTTCATTTTCCACCTGAGCGAAAAGTGAAAAATTCAAGAGGGAGATAAGCAAAAAGTAAGAGAGATACTTCATTACAGGACTAAAAAGTTTTTTTCAAAGTTAAACAAATTGCATGCCTTAAAAGTAGATTATGATATCTCTAAAAAGGATGGCTGGTTTATAAAGAAAGGCATAGATAATTTGCGCAAACGTTTTAATAAATTCCTTTAACAATTTTATTGAGTTTACTTGTGTGTTAGCATTGTAAAATTTGTAAATTTGCCCACCCGAAAATAACGGGAACAACAAGAACTTTAACATAAATTCCCTATGTCAAAAGACATTAAGATCAAAAAGGGTCTTGATATTAAACTAGTTGGTGAGGCAGAAAAGGTTATTTCAGCAGCGCCAATATCAAGAACCTACACGATCAAACCTTCTGATTTTCATTTGATTACTCCAAAAATGATAATTAAAGAAGGGGCTAAAATTAAAGCCGGAGAACCTATTTTCCATTCTAAATCTAACGTAAATCTCAAGTTTGTTTCTCCTGTAAGCGGTACGCTTGTAGAGATAAAACGAGGGCCTAAACGTGTGATTACTCACCTCGTTATTGAGGGCGACGGGACGGAAATGTATTTTGAGAATCCTTTGATCAACGCAGCGAGCGCAGATGCAGTTGCTATTAAAGAGTACTTAATGCTTACCGGGCTTTGGCCGTTTATAAAACAAAGACCTTACGATATCATCGCAGATACAGACGCAGAACCTAAATCTATCTTTATTTCAGGTTTTAATAGTGCGCCTTTAGCTCCAGATTATGATTTCGTTTTACAAGGGAAGGAAGCTGAGTTACAAGCTGCAATTACAGCCCTGAGTAAACTAACCACAGGTAGCGTTCACGTTTCTGTAAATAATGCTTCAGGATCACCTTTTGGAGGTCTTAAAGATCTTACTCTTCATACAGTTTCAGGGCCACATCCTGCTGGTAATGTGGGGCCACAGATAAATAAAATAGATCCTGTTAATAAAGGAGAGACAGTTTGGACTATTAATGCTGAAGACCTTGTTATAATAGGAGAACTATTATTAACCGGAAAATATAATGCAGAGCGTGTTATATCGGTTTCGGGATCTGCTATTAAATCACCAAAATATTACAGAACAAAAATAGGATCTGAGGTTTCAACCTTTGTCTATGATGCAGGTCTTAAGGACGAGCATGTAAGAATGATCTCTGGAAACGTACTAACAGGTACAGAAGTTGCTCCTGATGGTTCATTAGGATATTATCATAATGAGTTTGTAGTTATACCTGAAGGTGATGATTATGAATTTTTTGGGTGGAATAAGCCTGTGTTTAATAAAGTGTCTGTTACAAGGGCATTGACATTTTCATGGTTGTTTCCTAAAAAGAAATATAATCTTGATACTAATACTAATGGTGAGCACAGAGCATTCGTTTTTACCGGAAGCTACGAAGAGGTTTTTCCATTTGATATATACCCTCTTCAGTTATTGAAGGCGTGTCTTGTAGAAGATCTTGATGCGATGGAGCAAATGGGTCTATATGAAGTAGCACCTGAAGATTTCGCTTTAACAGAATTTATCTGCATATCTAAGCAACCCCATCAGGCGATCATACGTAAGGGTCTTGATATAATGCATAAAGAAATAGGATAATAGAAATGGGATTAAAAGAAAAACTTCACAGTCTTAAAGAAGACTACAAGGATAAGAAGATGGCGCCCGCTTTTAACGCGTTGCATACTTTTCTTTATACACCTAATGAAACTACAAAGAGCGGTTCTCATATTAGAGCTGCAGATGACCTAAAACGCACTATGAATACCGTAATTATGGCTTTATTGCCAGTATTGCTTTTTGGTATTTTTAATGCGGGGTATCAACATTATGCAGCTGTTGATGCTGCTAATGGTGTAATAAGAGAGCCAGATGTTTTTGGTAATTTTCTTACATGGGAAAACTTTTCTCTGGGGGCGATAACAGTACTTCCTTTAGTAATTGTATCGTACGGAGTAGGGTTGTTAGTTGAATTTATTTTTGCTGTAATTAAAGGCCATGAGGTAGAAGAAGGTTATTTAGTAACCGGTATGCTTGTGCCTTTAATAGTACCTGTAGATGTGCCTTTATGGATGCTTGCAGTTGCTGTTGTGTTTGGTGTAATTATAGGTAAAGAAGTATTTGGTGGTACAGGGATGAACATTCTTAATCCAGCTCTTACTATACGTGCTTTCTTGTTCTTTGCTTATCCTACATGGATGAGTGGTGATAAAGTATGGGTGCATGGTGCAGTAGAAAATGCTAAAGAAATTGCAAAAGGTGCTAATGTAGATGCTTTATCTGGAGAGACAATTTTAGGTAGTCTTGCTCAGAGTACAGACATGCATTACTCAATATCTGATATGTTCTTTGGTTTTATACCGGGATCTGTGGGTGAAACTTCTACTTTCCTAATCGTATTAGGAGGTTTATTCCTTATCTATACTAAAATTGCCAGCTGGAGAATCATGCTAAGTGCTGTAATAGGTGCTATTGCAATGGGTCTAATATTTAATGGCGTAGTAGATGCAGGATGGATAGGAGAAGGTAGTAAGTTTTATGGTTTAATGAGTGCGCCCTACTGGAAGCATTTAATAATAGGTGGTCTTGCCTTTGGTATTGTATATATGGCAACAGACCCTGTTACGGGATCTCAAACTAATACTGGGAAATACATTTATGGTTTCCTAATAGGTTTCTTCTCAATTATGATACGTGTTTTCAACCCGGCATTTCCAGAAGGTGTATTCCTTGCGATATTGCTTATGAATGTATTTGCACCTACCATTGATCATTATGTGGTAAATGCAAACATTAAACGTAGAATGAAAAGACTTAAACTTAAAACAGCTTAGTAATGGCAAATACAGATAAAAATAGCTACACGATAATTTTCGCTATAGCTATGGTACTCATAGTAGGATCACTTCTTGCCTTTGTTTCTTCTTCTTTAAAACCAACTATACAGGTAAATGAGAAGTTTGAAAAGCAGCAGAATATTCTCTACGCTATGGGAGTTAATGAAAATGTTGAAGGAGACGGTGCTGCTATTTTTGTTGCGACTGATAAAGTTGAGGCAGAATTTAGCAAGTACATCAAGAAACAACTGGTTATACAGAATGGTGAAATAAAATCTGATACGGCTGCTTATCTTATTGATCTCAAGAGTGAGTTAAATAAAGACAAAAATGAGCGCAGATTACCTCTTTTTGTAGGTGAGAAGGAGAACAAAGATTACTATATAATCCCTTTATACGGTAAAGGTCTTTGGGATGCTATCTGGGGTTTTGTTGCTGTTGATGAGAATTTTGTAGTACAAGGCGTGTATTTTGATCATAAAGGAGAAACACCTGGTCTGGGCGCAAACATCAAGCAACGTTATTTTATGGATGATTTTACCGGCGAAGAGATAATGCAGGGTACAAAGTATGCTGGTATTACTGTTGCTAAGGGTAATAATGATCCACTTAATGAGCGCAAGGGTGATAATAAAGTAGATGCACTGGCTGGAGCTACTATCACAGGTAATGGTGTAACAGCTATGATCAATAGTACTGTAAAACTTTATGTTCCTTATCTTAAAGAAATAAAAATTTAATTATGGCTATACTTTCAAAAAAAGAGCAGGGTCTTTTATTAGATCCATTAACTGATAATAATCCAATTACCATTCAGGTTTTAGGTATATGTTCTGCTCTGGCGATAACGGCACAGTTAAAGGCATCTATAGTGATGGCTATATCTGTAATTTTTGTATTGGCAGCAGGTAATGTGGTTATTTCGCTTATGCGAAATATTATACCATCTAAGATTCGTATCATCGTTCAGCTGGTTGTAGTTGCGGCTTTGGTAATTATAGTTGACCAGATATTACACGCTTTTGCTTATGAACTAAGTAAGACCTTGTCTGTATTTGTTGGTCTTATTATTACAAACTGTATTATAATGGGGCGTTTTGAGGCTTTTGCTTTAGGTAATGGTCCATGGCAATCTTTCCTTGATGGTGTAGGTAACGCTGCAGGTTACGGTTTTATATTAGTCATCGTAGGTTTCTTTAGAGAATTATTAGGTTCTGGAACTTTACTTGGTTTTCAGGTATTAGGAGATCCTATCGCTAAAACAGGATTATATGCAATTGGTTATGAGAACAACGGTTTTATGTTGCTTTCACCCATGGCACTTATCGTTTTAGGTATCATTATATGGGTACAGCGCTCACGTAATAGTGCTTTAATAGAAGAGAACTAGAAACGTACACAGTTAAAAAAAATAGTTATGTTAGAACATATAGAGTTATTTTTTAAATCCATATTCATTGATAATATGGTATTTGCCACTTTCTTAGGGATGTGCTCATTTCTGGCAGTTTCTAAAAAAGTATCTACAGCAGTAGGTCTTGGTGCAGCAGTAATATTTGTACTTGCTGTTACAGTGCCTATGAACTGGTTGCTTGATCAATATGTACTGCGTCCCGGCGCTTTAAAATGGTTAGGCCCAGAATATGCAGATTATGATTTGAGCTTCCTTTCATTTATTTTATTCATTGCGACCATTGCAACTATGGTACAATTAGTAGAAATAGTGGTAGAGAAGTTCTCACCATCTTTATATACTTCATTAGGTATATTCTTGCCACTTATCGCTGTAAACTGTGCGATTTTAGGAGGTTCTTTATTTATGCAATCACGTGATATCCCTACATTAGGACTAGCTCTTAATTATGGTGTTGCCTCTGGTATAGGATGGTTTCTTGCTATTTTGGCAATTGCATCTATACGTGAGAAAATACGTTATTCTAGTGTACCTGCCCCATTACGAGGTCTAGGGATTACATTTATAATAACAGGTTTAATGGCAATTGGTTTTATGAGCTTTGGTGGCATGTTAACTGGTGATAACGATGATTCTGCAGAAGAACAGGCATCTGTAACGCAGGTTGACGTTAATAACAAGGTTGAGATTCACGAGCAGATAGCCGAAACAACTAACGATAAAATAAACGAATAATATGTTCTTAGTAGCAAGTACACTAGGTGTAATTATAGCAACAGTAGTAGCTTTCCTTACGTTAACTATCGTTCTGGTTGCCTTATTACTATTCGCCAAAGAAAAGTTATCTCCATCAGGGCCGGTAAAAATTACTATCAATGGGGAGAAGGAAATTGAAGTGCCTTCTGGTAGTTCATTATTATCTACCCTAGGTAGTCAAAAAGTATTTCTTCCATCAGCATGTGGTGGTGGTGGTACGTGTATACAGTGTGAATGTCACGTACTTGAAGGTGGTGGTGAAGCGTTGCCTACAGAAACACCGCATTTTACACGTAAAGAACTTGCAGAAGGAGCGCGTCTAGCTTGCCAGGTTAAGGTAAGACAAGACATGAATATTACTATTCCTGAAGAAGTTTTTGGTATTAAAAAATGGGAAGCGACAGTTGTTAGAAACTGGAACGTAGCTTCTTTTATCAAAGAATTTGTAGTTGAGATCCCTGAGGATATGAATTACAAAGCTGGGGGCTATATTCAGATTGAAATCCCGCAATGTGAGATTAAATTTCAAGATATAGATATTACCGCGCACCCTGAAGAACATGAAGATCCTAAGAAATTTCAGGAAGAGTGGGATAAATTTGGTTTATGGCCACTTGTTATGAAAAATAACGAGACCGTAGAGC
Organism: Leeuwenhoekiella sp. A16; assembly: GCF_047946675.1. GTDB lineage: Bacteria > Bacteroidota > Bacteroidia > Flavobacteriales > Flavobacteriaceae > Leeuwenhoekiella. Next base: position 698,522 of record NZ_CP172313.1, on the reverse strand, counting down.
GTGCTTACTCAATGGCCTCTTATCCTGCAGAAGGACGTGAGATTATGCTTAACGTACGTATAGCAACTCCGCCATGGGATCGTTCTAAAAATCAATGGATGAGTGTAAACCCTGGTGTTGCCTCTTCATATATTTTTAGCAGAAAGGCTGGCGATAAAGTTATTATTTCAGGACCTTATGGTGAATTCTTCATCAATGAGTCTGAAGCTGAAATGCTTTACGTAGGTGGTGGTGCAGGGATGGCGCCTATGCGTTCTCACTTGTATCATTTGTTCAAAACATTAAAAACAGGACGTAAAGTGACTTACTGGTATGGTGGTCGTTCTAAACGCGAACTTTTCTACCTAAAGCACTTCCGTGATCTTGAGAAAGAATTTGATAATTTTAAATTTTATCTTGTACTTTCAGAACCTTTAGAAGTAGATAACTGGAAGGTTAAAAAAGATGTAGATGATGAAGGTGATGGCTTTGTAGGTTTTGTTCATAATGCTGTAATAGATCAGTATTTGAGCAAACATGAAGCTCCTGAAGATATAGAATTATATTTCTGTGGACCTCCACTTATGAACCAGGCGGTTCAGAAAATGGGTGAAGACTTCGGTATTCCAGATGAGAATATTCGTTTTGACGACTTTGGTGGTTAATCACATATATTCATAAAAAGAAAAACCGATGTAAGTAGCATCGGTTTTTCTTTTTAAAGACAATAATGCTTTATATCAATTATATGGCGGAAGAACTTACAAAACAAGAACTACATAATTTGGCGATGAACATCGTAGGAGAAGATCTTGAAGCGCAGGGTTTCGAATTTCTGGGCGTGAACTCTCAACTCAAGAGAAACCCGCAATTTGTTGCACTTAAAAATAAGATCCTCCATTTTGTAATAGTTCGTGCTGTTTCCTATCCTGAAAAGCCAGAAGAGTATGATCCTGTTTTTATGCAGACCATAAAGACGCATGCAGATAAATTTGAAGCTCAGACTTATTATGCTGGTGTGGGACTTGGTAATGCCACAGATTATGGTAAGCCAGTAGAGAAAGGAACAGATTATTCAGTTGTATATAAAGGTTTACAAGAAATCAAATGATACGTACATTTTTAATATCAGCACTATTTTTAATGCTCCTTATTTCTTGTGAAAAGAAACAAGATTTAATGGTGCTTAGAGGCGAGGCATTAGGCACCGGCTATCAGGTTCAGTTTTACAGCTCAGAAGAATTTAACGCTCCTGCGAAATTTGATTCGGTTATTGCAGCTGTTAATCAATCTATGTCTACATATATTCCCACTTCAGATATTTCTCGCATCAATAGCGGTGATACAACTGTGGTGGTAGATAATATGTTTAAGGAGGTTTTAGGCCTTTCCAGGCAAGTTTTTGAATCCACAGGCGGATATTACGATCCTACAGTGGGTATTTTAGTAAATGCGTATGGTTTTGGTCCCGGAAAGGCAATAAATACTCTGGATAGTATGGTTCTAGATAGTTTGCGCAATTACGTAGGGCTGGATAAGATCAAATTGTCCAGCAAAGGAACTATCGTTAAAGAAAATAAGGCTGTTTATCTCGATTTTAATAGCATTGCAAAAGGTTATTGCATTGATAGAGTAGGAGAAATGCTCGAGCAAAACGGAGTAACCAATTATCTTATTGAATTAGGAGGTGAGCTCAGGGCAAAAGGTATAAATCTGGACAAGCAAAAAGCATGGGCTGTTGGGATAGAGAATATCGACGCGCCGGTAGAAGATCGCGGTTATACCAAGATTGTTAGCCTCACCGATAAAGGAATGGCAGGTTCTGGAAATTATAGAAAATTTAGAGTTGATTCTCTAACGGGTAAGAAATTTGTGCACACTATAAATCCGTTAACAGGGTTGGCAGAGCGAAGTGATATTTTGAGTTCTACGGTAATCGCAAATACCTGTGCAGAGGCAGATGCGTATGCTACTGCTTTTATGGCTTTAGGTCTGGAAAAATCTAAAAAAGTTCTGGATTCTATAAATGGAATTGAAGCCTATCTGCTATATGCGCATCATGACAGCACAAATGTGTACATGTCAAAGGGTTTTGAAAAGTATTTAGTAGAAGACTAATTAGATAAAAGGCTAAAATGTCCTTTTGTGCTTAAATTATCGGTTAATTCAAGTGAAAACCAGTAATCACCAGAAGGAAGTTTTTTACCATTATAGCTGCCGTCCCAGTATGGAGCTTGCTCTGTTATCTGCTTAAGCATCTTCCCATATCTGTCAAAAATACGCAACGTATAACCGGGAAATTCAGATAGGCCTATTACTTCCCATCTGTCATTGTAGCCATCATTGTTAGGTGTGAAAAACCGAGGATAATCAAGCACCAGAAAAGGTCCAACAGTTATTGCGCCGCATCCATTTTTGTCACGTACTATAATATCATGATAGCCCATTGATACTTTTTCGAAATGGTTAGAGGGTGTAAAAATTCCCTGATCTAATGAATATTCATAATCGCCTACGCCATCAACGGTAATTGTAATTTCATTATCAGGATAATTTAGAATTGATGTTTGTAAGCCTTTCGCGGAAGCAATATCTGATGTGACTACGGTGGTATTTTGTGTGCTTGTGCATCCTGCGTCATTACTTACAGTTACCCAATAATTACCTCCGGTTCTAACTTGTACTGTATTTCTGGCAACTCCTTCATCTCCTGTGCTCCATTTGTAATATTTAAAGCCGGAAGGTGCGCTAATTGTTAAGGGATCTTCAGAATTGAGGCAATAGAATAGTTCTTTGGGTAGAGTGAATTCCGGATTTGGCTGAACTATAATCTCAAAATCTTCAAATAATGTGCAGCCGGTTTCATTATCAATTACACTAAAATAAATTGGTTTTGAAGTACTGCTTGTTAAGTATGACAATGGCAATTCGTTTTGTTGCAGATCTCGATCTGGTATGGTGTCATAAAACTTAACTGCGTAATCTGAATGGCCAAGGTTGCTTATAATTTCGTCTTTTTTGGCTTCCAGATCATAGGTGATTTGCGTTCTGTCATCTTTGCAAACATAAATATCTGAAACAGATGAAAGCACAGGCCCTTTAACTAAGAGAATCTTAAAAGAGTCTATAACCGTGCAACTTTGTATAACTTCGTTTTGAATTTTGACAAACATTACGTTTTCGGCATCAATAATAGTTTTTGTGCTTACAGAGTTTGTCTCATTTTCAGCATCCAGATACGAGTTGTAATAACTTATGTTTAGGTTGGGGTCACCATTTGCTATTCCCATACTTAAAGTATTTAGATCATATGCATAAGGCGTTACTATGTCGCATAAATAAATATCGTTAAGTGCGTAGGGTTGTTCCTGTACTTTAAGCTTAAAAGTGGTTATGTCTATGCAACCGCTATTTTTTGAAGCAATGCGGGTAAAAACAGTTTGGGGGTTTTTAGTATTTCTGTAATCAGGCCTTAGTGCATTAATACCAAGGTTAGCATCATTAAGAGTCGCGTGGTGTGTTACGATTGCATCAGGATTGTCTTTGCCTATATAATACGTTTGGGGAGCAAGATCAAAAGTGTAATAGCCATCCTGAACATCGTCGTCATCACACGCTAATAGGTCTGAAGGCTCGTTAAATTCTGGTGGAGTAGGGAGGGTAGCATTTCCTGTAAGATTTATTTGGAATCCCTGAGAACCATGGGCTCTGTCTATAAGTAAGTAATACGTTTCTCCCGTATTAACTGTTAGCCATTTGAGATAGCCGTCACCATCACCGCCGGGTCCTTCAACAATATCATTAGCTGTCTCGTTAAGACCTGTAGCAGCCGGTACTCCCGCTTCTCCTGGATTTGTACTTGAGCAGCGTATAGAACTGCTTAAAAAGGAGCAATCGTCTACGGGACCATAAATGGCAAAATCATAGTCATCAGTCGCATTATCTGGAATAAGATCAAAACCCAGGTAACCTCCTGTTTCTACTACTATTTTAAACCGCGCCGTATTATTACTGAAAGAATAACAGGGCGGCTCAAAATTATCTGGCAAACTAAATTCATCAAAGCCTACGCCATCTGGATCTAAGCCCACGGGCGTACTACCACACAATTGTATGGCATCTACACAGTCATTAGTACTTTGGGCAACAGCCGAACAAAATGTAAAGAGAGTGATTAAGAACAGAAATTTTCTCACTCCCGAAATATAATAATTAATAAGTTATTTAGAACATACTGGTAAAATTTCGCCTTGAGCTAATCTGTATTTATCAACCTCTTGCGCCGATATTTGGGCTGTAAGGTCGATTTCTTGCACTTTAAAGCCGATTTTTCTCAATTTCTCGAAATAATCTCTGCCGTAAACGCGTACATGATCGTACTGGCCAAAGATCTTTGCGCGCTCTTTAGGGTCTGTTATGCTGTCATCTTCAAACGTATTTTCCCTTTTTAAATCTTGCGGAATTTGAAGTATGGCTATACCATTAGGTTTTAGAACCCGATAAAGCTCTTGCATGGCCTTGGTATCATCTGGTATGTGCTCAAGTACATGATTGCAGAAGATAAAATCATAAGCATCATCTTCAAACGGCAGATCGCAGATGTCTGCCTTGATATCTGCTAAGGGCGAATTGAGATCTGTTGTGGTATAATCGAGGTTTTTCAGCTTTCTGAAACGTTTGTAAAAAGCTTGCTCAGGGGCAAAATGAAGTACTTTTCTCTTTTTAGTAAAAAAGTCTGTTTCGTTCTTTAAATATAACCACAATAGGCGATGTCTTTCTAAAGAAAGAGTAGATGGTGATAATACGTTTTCACGCGGTGTACCATAGCCATACGGCAAGAATTTAGAAAAGCCTTTGCCGTCAATAGGATCGACGTATCTGTCTCCTTTTAAGAGCGCAGCAAGAAAGGGTTTTACTAAATAACTTAAACGTATAAGTAAAGGCCTGGGTATTGTATTTAAAGATTTTTTAAAAAGAGATTTGATCATATTTCCAGATCACCCCAATTCTCACCGGTCTTTATGCGGTGAAGCTGCATTTCTGAAACGCCAAATTGCTTTGCCAGAATACGCAGTCGCGTTCGTCTGTTTGGGTCAAGCAGTTTTTTCTTAAGAATTTTAGCTTCAGCATAGCTAAGTTTAGTGTAATGCCTTTTGCCTGAAGTGCGCCTTTTAATATCCAGCGGACTCGTTTTTTGATGGGCGTAGCGCTCTTTATGCGTTACCCATTTTAAGTTGACCAATCTGTTGTCTTCCTTATCATGATTGATATGAATTACAGATTTCTCGTTTTCTTTGGGTTTAAGAAAAGCTTTGGCTAAAATCTTGTGCAAATAAAAATTGCGTCTTTTGCCGTTCTTGAGCTTCACATTGAGTGTTGTGTAGCCGTTTATTGTACCGCCTGAGATGATGCTGCCTTGTGGATTGTTAACATAGCTGCGCATTCTGCCATAGTTAGATAATCCAATGTAATAGTCGTCTTCCCAATCATCTTCACGGTAGTTTATCCATGTTTCTAATTGCATGATTCAAATGGGTGCGAGATTAAGTTGTGAGTTGTTTGGCGCGAAAGGGTTCTTCTTCATCGCTTTCAATCCCTAGCGCCTTATAAATATACTTAAAAGTTGATAAAAGTTCAGGTTTTCCGTCTACTAATGCAACGTCGTGCTCAAAATGAGCACTTGGTTTATTGTCTCTTGTTGTGATCGTCCAGCCATCGCGGTGTTGCTTAATGCGATGTGTTCCCATATTAACCATAGGTTCTATTGCTACAACCATGCCTTCTACAAATTTCTTACCGCGACCTCTGCGACCGTAGTTTGGCATTTCGGGGTCTTCATGCATTTTTGCTCCCAGGCCGTGGCCTACAAGTTCTCTTACAATACCATAACCATGACTTTCACAAAAATTCTGTATCGCAAAACCTACATCACCTACTCTGTTGCCAGATTTAAACTCTGCTATGCCTACATAAAGGGATTCTTTAGTCACATCAAGCAGTTTTTTAGTTTCAGGATCAATTTCGCCAACTTCAAAAGTGTAAGCATGATCCCCGTAAAAACCATTTTTTAAAGCTCCACAATCTATAGAGATTATATCACCTTCAATTAAAGGTTTATCTGTAGGAAAGCCATGAACCACCTGATCATTTGGGCTCATGCATAACGTATTGGGAAAATCGTAAAGTCCTAAAAATCCTGGTATAGCACCGTGATCACGTATAAACTCTTCTGCAAGTTTATCCAGATGTAATGTGGTTACTCCTGGTTTTACTTCTGCTGCAAGCATGCCTAATGTTTTAGAAACGATTAGTGCGCTTTCTCGCATCAGTTCAATTTCTTCTTGTGACTTTACAATGATCATAAATAGATTTCTTAACGGGCAAATTTACAAAGAATATGCGAAAACGTTAAAAGAGACAATACTTATTGAACGTTTGGCCCCTGCTTGTATTGCCAGTGATTGTGTCAGGGTGTATTAAAGTTATCTTAAATTTTATTAATGCTCCAGGCTTAGCTCATAAATAAGATCTGCCATTGACTGGTTGCCTTGTTGAGCTGCAAGATCTATAGCATTTAAGCCCATATTATTACGCGCTCTTAAATCTCCGCCCGCACTTACAATTTTCCTGAAGATATTCTCATGGCCAAACATAGCTGCAAACATTAAAGCTGTCCCACCATTTAAGTTCTTGATATTAGGATTTGCCCCTTTTTTGAGAAGCAGATCAACAATTTCTTCATTTCCTTTAAAGCAAACACCCATCAAAGCTGTATTACCAGAGTCATCCTGATGATCTATTGCTGCTCCTTCTTCTAATAAAGCACTTGTAAGCTCTAAATGACCATTATAAGTAGCCAGAATTAAAGGAGTAAATCCTTTTTCATTTGTAGAGTCTATATCTATTCCGCTTTTTAACAATTCATAAATTCGACTTTTGTCATTATTACGCGTAGCATCGAAGATATCAGGTGATTGTGTCGTCATATTGTTTTAAGTAATATTAATTTTAAATTATAAATTTTAAGAATATTTTAAAGCACTCAAAATCAATTGTTAAATAAGTCTTATACTTATCTTAATGTTATATTTAAAGATGGGGTAATTGTTTTGAATAATGCTAATTTAAGCTTTCCAATTATAAAAAACCAAACTCAACTTAAAATGGACGACAAGAGTAAACAATTAAAAATTCATACCCGTGAAAGTGGTGAAAAGCTCACTACAAATCAGGGAACAGGTATTAACGATAATCAAAATACTTTAAAGGCAGGAGAACGAGGACCATCACTTCTGGAAGATTTTATAATGCGTGAGAAGATCACTCACTTTGATCATGAGCGCATCCCAGAACGTGTGGTGCATGCAAGAGGATCTGGAGCGCATGGTTATTTTGAAAGTTATGGCAACAGTGATGATATTACCAAAGCCGGATTTTTAGCCGAAAAAGGTAAGAAAACACCCATGTTTGCCCGATTTTCTACAGTAGCCGGGTTTAGAGGCTCTGCAGATACAGCACGTGACGTGCGTGGTTTTGCGCTTAAATTTTATACAGATGAAGGCGTTTTTGATATGGTAGGAAATAATATTCCGGTTTTTTTCATTCAGGATGCAATTAAATTTCCAGACCTTATTCATGCCGTCAAACCTGAACCTCATAATGAGATACCACAAGCGGCTTCTGCTCATGACAACTTTTATGATTTTATTTCACTTACCCCAGAATCTATGCACATGATGATGTGGGTGATGAGTGACAGGGCGATACCACGAAGCTATGCCATGATGGAAGGTTTTGGTATTCATACCTTCAGATTTATAAATTCTCAGGGGGAATCTCATTTTGTGAAATTTCATTTTAAGCCAAAATTAGGAACACATTCTTTAGTCTGGGATGAGGCCTTAAAAGTTTCAGGTCAGGATCCTGATTTTCACCGTCGTGACCTGTATGAATCAATTGATATGGGTAATTTCCCTGAATGGGAATTTGGTGTGCAGGTAATAAAAGAAGGAGAAGAAGATAAAGCTCCGTTTGATATTCTTGATCCTACCAAGATCTGGCCAGAAGAGGATTTTCCTGTACGTATGTTAGGTAAATTTGTTCTTAATAGAAATCCGGATAATTTCTTTGCAGAAACTGAACAGGCAGCCTTTCACCCGGGTCATCTGGTTCCCGGTATTGATTTTACTAATGATCCCTTATTGCAAGGTAGATTGTTCTCGTACACAGATACGCAATTAACGCGTCTTGGAGGACCAAACTTTGCTGAAATACCTATTAACAGACCCATAAATCCTTCTCATAATAATCAGAGAGATGGTTTCATGCGCCAGACTATAGATAAAGGCCGCACTAATTATGAGCCTAATGCGCTTAATGATAACATGCCGGGTGAAGTAGCTGAAAAAAGCGGTGGGTATGTGAGTTATCCTGAAAAAATTGAAGCAGTAAAAGTTCGCAAGAGAGCAGAGAGTTTTTCAGATCATTACACGCAGGCCAGATTGTTCTATAACAGTATGACCAAGCCAGAACAGCAACATATCATCAACGGTTTTAGCTTTGAATTGAGCAAATGTGATACTGAAGAATTACGGGTAAAGATGGTAGATCATCTTAATCATATTGATCATGATCTGGCAATTTCTGTTGCAGATAATGTAGGTGTAGATGCGCCAAAATCAAGCGCAGCCGATGAAAAATACACTAAAAAATCGCCTGCTTTAAGTATGGAAAATACGGTGATGGATAATATAACCGGTCGTAAAGTTGCTATACTTGTAGATGAAGGTTATCATTATGATCATGTTTCTAAGCTAAAAGATGCTTTGATGGAAGGTAATGCCATGGCTCATATTATCTATAAAAAGATGGGTATGGTTAAAGGTGATAATGGTGAGAGCATGAAAGTAGATAAGAGTCATGCTACTGCATCTCCCGTTCTTTATGATGCTGTTTTTGTTCCCGGTGGGAAGAAAAGTGTAGACAGTATGAAAGAATTTGATTTCCTAAAACATTTTGTAAAAGAAATTTTCAAACACTGTAAAACTATAGGTGCTGCGGGTGAAGGAGAAGAATTGCTTACCGCCGCGGGTATAGATAAAGGTGAAGGCGTTTTAATTACAGATTCTTTTGATGATAAGTTTACTACATCATTTAAAGATATGTTACCTAAGCGTCACTGGAGTAGAGAAGGCTAGAATAAATATTAATGTAGTTTAATGCGAAAAGGGATGAAATTTTAATATTTCATCCCTTTTTTTATACTGTTTAGTCAGGTTATTTATCGTAATTGTAACTCTGTAATTTCCTTTTAAAATATCTTCCCTGTCGTGACGGGGTATAATCCCAATCTTCATATAAGCGTGGTGCCCATTGATTATCAAAAACCCAGACCATGTATGAAATTCCGTGGTCATCTGCATATTTTGTTATTGCATCACCGTATGATTCATCGCTTATTACAGGAACATGAGCACCCACATCATCAGCCCCAGAAAAACCAATTTCTGTAAGAATTAAAGGATATTTCTCCTTAACAAAACCCCAATCGTTCTCCCATTTTTCTTGCCAGGGTTTGTCGCGTTTTTGCGGATAAGGATGGCTTACATAACCTATACCTTCCACTTCAAGTGGATTATCTCTTACAGGAGTAAGATCATACGCCCAATTAAAACCAGCCACCAGCGGAATACCTTCACCGCCATTTGCTCTTATGATGGTGATCAGTTCTGTGTTATAATCTTTCCAGAAATCCCATGTGATCGTGCCTAAAGTTTGGTTGTACGTAGTAGGTTCATTAAAGAGTTCGTAGAAAGCGACGGTTGTGTTTTTACCATAGCGAGCGGCCATTTTTCGCCAGAAATCATAGGTTGCCTTTTGTGTCGTGTCATAATTATCAGACTGGTACATTTCTGTTCTTAAATTTCCTATGCTATGCCAGTCTAGTATGACATACATTCCTAATTCACCAGCCCATTTTATACCATCATCAAGCAATTCAAAATATTCCTTATCTCCACGTTTTACCCATGCAGTAGGATGAACCGGAAATCTTACCAGATTTGCACCCCAGTTTTTCATCTCCTGAAAATAGCTTTTATCCCAATGTCCCTGAGCTTCTAATTTATCAGGATCACTCGTGTTTAAACCTCTAAAAACAATTGTGTCTCCACTGGGTTTTACAAAACTATTGCCTTTTACCTGTATTCTGTCTAATGTGTTTTGTGCTGATAGAAAACCAGCTAGCAAAATTAAAATTGTAGTTACAAAACTGTATTTCTTTATTTTCATTTGATTTTATAATTAAAATAATGGGTTAACGCCATGCTGAACTGCTTTCAGAATCTTATGAGTTTTTGCAATGCAGCAACACCGTTTAAGACCCTAAAATAAATTCAGGATGACGAGATTATATAAGTTTTCCTTTTCAATTTTCCTTTTTAAAATTCCTTTGGAAAATTATCAATTGATCTAATTTTAATATTTCTGTAATAGATTTCGGCTCCTTCTGTCTGCAGTTGAATTTTGCCCTTTTTAAGCGGTTTTTCCACCCCATCAAGCACTAATTGAGAATTCTCAAGTATCATTGTTACAACGCCGTTTACAACATGTGCGCTCTTATCACCGTAACAATATAAGTCTAAAGTATTCCATTCGCCGGAAGGTTTTTCGCCATTAGGTCCTTTTTTTACATTTCTGCCTAATTTGGCTTGGTAGCCAAAGTTTCTCAATTTACCTTCAGGATTGTATCGATACAAACTGTCGTTCACTTTTTCAGTATGAATATCCATCTGCCCGCCGGCAACTCCCCAATAATCCCCGCAATCACCTTCCTGAATTTGAAATTCCTGTGAGCGCAGCCAGAAACCTGATTCAACACCCTGCTCGCCGTTGCCGTGATATAGAATTCCGCTGTCGCGCGGACTATTCAACTTTGGGGCATATTTCTCCTTTCCCCATTTAAACTGCAATTGCAAATGGTAGTTCTCATATTCAGCAACAGTAGATATTCCGCCAAAAACTTCTCCCGATAATCTTAAAGCCGGTTCTCCATCAATTTCCACAATAGTGAAAACTCCTAGCGGATCATTATTTAGACCAAAGGGTTTATAGTCGGCTGCCTGTGTTTGTTGCCAAAGATCTTTGCCCTCCTCATTGGGCATTCCCAGCCAGGTATCCCAACCGGTAAGGTCTTTCCCGTTAAACAGAATTTCCCAATCTGCAGATTGATTCTCAACTTTATGAAAATTAGGAAAGCCTGAAGTCAAAAATATTAGCGCTAAAATGACCGATTTTATCATATAAAAGGAAGGTTTTAGAATCAGTTTCCTAAATCGCTATTGGTGACAAAAGCGATGTGCTTGCTATCTTTTGACCAGCTGGGAACATTTATAGTACCTTGACCGCCATAAATATAGCCAATCACTTTAGGGTCGCCGCCGTCTGCCGGCATGAGCCGCAGTAAGCAGTGCTTATAAAAAGGATGATCGCTAAACGGAATATCAGGAGGGAAAGAGATAAAAACGATCCATTTACCATCTGGAGAAATATGAGGAAACCAGTCTTTATAGTTTTCGTCATTTGTTAAGCGTTCGGGATTGCTTCCATCTGCGTTCATACGCCAAAGCTGCATGGTGCCTGTACGGTTAGAATTAAAATATATGTATTTTCCGTCAGGAGAATATTCTGAGCCATCGTCAAGATCTTTTGTGTCTGTGAGCTGCACTTCATTGCCGCTGTCCAGATCAATGGCATAAATATCAAACTTGTCTTTGCGATTAGCAGTAAAAATAATGCGCTTGTTGTCTGGCGAAATGCTATGAAGATAAGAGTTGCCTACACCATCTTTAGTGATTTTTTTAGGTATAGAATCACCTTTAGGATTCATTAAATATATAGAAGAATTACCATTATCATCCTGATTATGATTGCTTATGCCTAAAATGCTTTCATCAAATGAGAAAACATGATCGTTATTATTGTTTATGGCAAAACCGGTATTGATCTGTTTAACCTCGCCAGTTTCAAAATTATAGCGATACATAAAACCATTAGAATTATAAACCAATTCTTTATCGTTATTTACCCAATTAGGCGCCTGAATGGAGTGCGCAGAATGGAACAGCACTTTTCTGTAGCCTGTTTCTACATCCATAATTTCCATATTGCTGCCTATATAATCGCGATACGGCTGAAAATCTGGATCTGCTGGTTTAATTATTCTCACATTGTGAAACTGGGCTTTTTCTAAAACATCAGCGTTGTGCGAACAAACAAAAAGACCTACAAAAACTTCATTGCGTAGATCTACATCGTTTAATTCTACCGTCGTAAAAGGCTTGCCAAATTTGGCTGTAGACATATAATAAGTGCCAGCCCTGCGTTCTAACTGTACCACATCTGGCAGAGAATCTGTTGAGGTGATCTGTTCTGTTTCTCCGCTATTGGTCTTGCGATATTGTAAGGAAGTTAGACCGTCACCATGGACGGTGGCATTTACCTGTGGCGAATTTGAACTTAAATTATTACGAATGATCCAGCCTATCTTACGATGAGGATCTGTACCCTCACCCACAAAATTGAGCTGAGCCCGCAAAATAAAATCTCCCTGTATAGATTTATATAAAAACTGAAACTGATCATTCTCACCCCACATATTTATACCTGAACCGGTAAGTGTGTATTCCTGCTTTTCAGGATCGTAAGAAACAGAACCTTCTTTAGCAGGATCGCCTACGTTAGTTTGATTTTCAAATATGCCGTATTGTGTATTGTATGTGTTCATGGTTTGAGATTGCACCGCGTAGCAATGTAACAGCACAAAGAGAACAAGCGCTGCAGTTATAACGTTGTAGTTTTTCATAAAGTTGGTTTTGATAGTACCTTAAAAATAGAGCTTTTTAAAAAAACGTTATAATGAAATATTGTACTTCTTTAGTCTTATTATTTCAAAGGTCTCTTTTTTATCATCCCGCCTTTTGCATCTTTTATACTCTGCATAATGATAAAAGCATTTTTGTCTATTCGCTCAACTTCCGTTTGTAGTTTAGAAAGTTCGAGGCGCGTAATAAGTGTGTAAATAATATGCGTGTCTTTTAAAGCCTGCCCTTTTTTGGCAAACCCTCTTTTTCCATTATAGATGGTACAGCCACGGCCCAGTTTTTCTATAATTGCCAATCTTATTTCTTCGTTATTTTCAGAAATGATAGTTACACCTATATATTCTTCAATACCAGAAACTACAAAATCAACCGTTTTAGAAGCCGCCAAGTAGGTTAAGATGGCGTAAAGTGCGATTTCTACAGAGAAAACATACGCACCAACACTAAAAATCATCACGTTAAAAAGGAGGATGATATCTCCTATTGTAATTGAGGTTTTTCTACTAATGTAAACCGCCAAAACTTCTGTACCATCAAGTACTGCGCCCCCACGTATGGCCAGACCTATTCCCAGACCCAGAAAGAAACCGCCAAAACCTGCGATGAGTAATTTATCATCTGTAATCATGGGGAACTCAATAAAATGCAAACCTATGGCCAGAATTGCAATTGCTAAGAAACTGCGTAGGGCAAAAGACTTGCCTATGGTAGAGTAGGCGAGTATTAAAAAAGGAATATTGATAAGAACAATTAAAAGAGAAAATGATATTCCAGAAATTTCTGCAGCTATAAGCGAAATTCCTGTCACGCCGCCGTCAATAAAAGAGTTGGGTAATAAAAATCCTCTTAAGCCTAATCCTGCCGAAACTATTCCTAACCCAATAAAGAGCAGATCGCGCAGTAAGTGTTTAGCAACCACACTTGTATCTTTCACTTCACGTGAAAAATTGCGAGCAGGAGTTGTTACTTTTTGTTGCTTTAATCGCCTCTTAGTGGCTTCAATTAATATTTGCTGAAAAATAGAATTCATGCTAAAGGGCTTAATTTGTATTTGTTTAATATAAGCTTTTAGCCAGTATAATTCTTATAGTAAATCTGAAGATTCAACGATCTTTCCTCCCTTTTCTTCTATTATATTTTTTGCCTTTACAAATTCTGAACCATCAAGAGACCGCGTTGCATCTTCTATTAAATAGGCTGTAAAACCTTCTTCCAGAGCATCAATAACGCTGTAAAAGACACAAAAATCGCCCGCCAGACCACAAAAATAGAGTTGATCTGCTCCTTTTTCTTTCAAATATTCATATAAGCCGGTAGATTTTAAATGGGCGTTATCGTAGAAACCGCTGTAGCTATCAATTTTGGGATTTGTTCCTTTCTGAATTATATTCTCAATTCTATCTGTTTTAAGATCGGGATGCAATTCTGCCCCTGTGCTGTTTTGTACACAATGCACGGGCCATAAAACCTGATCTTCACCATTGAGTTCTATAATGTCAAATTCCTTACCGTCTGGCTGGTTTACTGCAAAACTCGCATGATTTTCAGGATGCCAGTCTTGCGTGGCAACCACAAGATTAAATTTTTCCTGAAGTTGATTAATTAACTCAATGATTTCATCACCATTGGGAACGGCTAATGCACCACCCGGGATAAAATCATTTTGTACGTCAATGATGATAAGTGCTTTCATAGCTAAACAGTTTTATGGAGTTCAATTAATCTATCGCGTTCATTTTTAAGGTTGCTGCTAATTCCCACTTTATAAATGTGCGGGTTATCAAAGCGTTTGTATTCTAAAGGTAATTTTTCTAATCGTTCACGGCTAAAGTCAGCTATTTCTTTTAGACTTCTTTTCTTAATAAGAATCTCACCATTTTCCATTACTTTTTGAAGCAGAGGCTCCTGATTAAGCGGTGATACATGTAGCTTTTTAAAAGGCTCATAAGGGTGATGCATGATATCAACTTTTGTTTCATCTACCATCGCTATCGCATCTGCACCAATAAGATTACCGGTGTCATCATATATTCTGAAAACCTGTTTTTGATGCGGTAAAGTGGTTTTTATAAGACTGTCTGATATTTTTATACGTGGTTTTCCTTTAAAGAAAGTCAATTTATAAACTCCGTCAAGAGCTGCATCTGGTTTGCCAATCACAAGATTTGTTCCCACACCAAAAATATCAATAGGCGCATTTTGATCCTGTAAACTTTTAATAACATATTCATCTAATTGATTAGACACAGCAATTTTTACATAATCAAGTCCTGCATCATCAAGCTGTTTCCGACTTCTTTTAGCCAAATATGCAAGATCCCCGCTGTCTAATCTTATTGCGAGCAATTTTTGCCCTTTTTCTTCCATTTCTTTAGCAACAGTAATTGCATTGGGAATTCCACTTTTTAAAGTGTCATAAGTATCTACAAGAAAAACACAGTTTTTTGGTCTTCCGGAAGCAAAATCTCTAAAAGCAGTGAGCTCGTCATCATAACTTTGCACAAATGAGTGCGCCATCGTTCCCGAAATAGGTATGCCAAAATCTCTACCGGTAATTACATTACTTGAGCCATTAAAACCACCTATCATCGCAGCTTTAGTAGCCAGATAGCCACCGGGTCCCTGAGCGCGACGTAAACCAAAATCAAGTAAAACCTTATCGCCGGCTGTAAGTCGCATTCTGCTGGCCTTTGTAGCAATTAAGGTTTGAAAGTTGAGCAGGTTTAGCAAAATAGTCTCGATTATCTGGGCTTCAATAATATTAGCCTTTACCTGTAAAATAGGAGCTGTCTGGAAAATAATTTCACCTTCCTGAACCGAATAGATCGTTCCATTAAATTTAAAATTAGACAGGTATTCTAAAAAATCATCATCAAAATCTTTATTCTTAAGATAATCAATATCTTCTTTACTAAAGGTGAGATCCTTTAAGATTTCAAGTAGATCTTCTAAACCGGCGAGAATCGCATAACCACCTTTATAGGGTAATTTTCTAAAGAAATAATCAAATACAGCTACTTCCTCATGATGCCCTTGCTGAAAATAAACCTGAGCCATGCTAAGTTGATATTGATCTGTATATGTGCCGGTGAAGTTGAACATTGATCTGTGTTTGATACCCTTTATTAGGTGTTAGTTTAGTTATAAATTTAAAGCAAATCGCTAAATATGATATTCTACCATTTCGGCCTTGGGGCCAAAGCGAATAGGAATATTACTCGTACCCACGCCTTTTGAAACATACATAATTGGTTCTGCGTCTTTGTACCAGCCTTTTAAGTATTTGCCGCTACCGCGAGGGCGAATGGGCGCGTAACCAAAGAAATTTATTTGTCCGCCATGCGTGTGACCAGAAAGCACTAGATCTATCTTTAGGTCTTTACCTTCTGTCTCTATAATGTCGCGATGTTGCGGGCAATGTGTAAGTGCAATTACAGTCTCACCGGGTTTAATATTTGCCGTAGCCCTGTAAAAATCGGCTTTTCCCATATTAAAATCGTCGATTCCTATTACGGTAACGGTTTTATTGTTTACTGTGATATTTTGATTTTCGTTGATTAAGAGCTTGCAATTATGTGCGGCATAGATTTCTTTCAATTCAGTAAAATCAATATTACCCTTATGTTCCCAATTGCCTAATATTGCAAATTTCTGAATAGGTTTATCTATCATATTTAGAAATTGATAGAGTAGGGGCAGGTTAGCCGGTTTTTCAACAGAATCACCCGTTATTACCAATAAATCGGGCGATTTTTGATTAATTTTAGCGGTTATTTCAGAATGTATGGAGGCAATATTGCGTATATGAAGATCAGACAGGTGAATGATCTTCAGTTTGTCATCATTCCCATTTGAGAGGTCAAAAAAATTCCATTCTACCATTTCTGCTTCCTATAAAAAATCCTGTGACTATAAACAGAAATTTACGTTATGGCCACAGGATATTAAGTTATTCAACTGAATTTTTTATTCGGCGTAAGAGTGCTTATATGGCTCTCCTTTTAGAATTTTCAGCATATCTTTTTCAAGACTTTCAACAGGATATTCTACAATGCGCCCTAACTCTTTATCGTCTTTAGTGAAAATAAAAGTAGGGACGTTAGTGATATTCTTTCCTTTTTCTAAGCCTAACGGAGTTACTTTATCACGTGTTACCGCTATAAGCGAAAGATTCTCAAAGTTCATTTCTGCCTGATCCATAATTTTATAAAAGGCAGGAACTTCACGCTGACTATCACCGCACCAGGTACCCATAAAAGTTGTGATCTTCACATCTTCAAGAAGGCTGTCTATCTCTTTAAGACGCGTGCTGTCTATGTCATAATCTTTATAAGTCTCAATAAACCAGTCTTTATAAGGTTTTTTCTCGAGCTGTAAACGACTTATTTTGCCTACCAGCATATCTTCCTGCACGCTTTCTGCAACAGGTTCATTTTGAGCGAGTGATTTATCTTTATTATCATTCGTCTTACAGCTTATTGCAAGACTGCTCACAAGAACTGCGAATATTAAAATTGTTCTTTTCATAGGTTAAGGGTTGGTTTTTAGGCTTAAACCAGCGATTCCTGATCCATCACGGCTGGTTTTTCTATGCCTATCATTTTAAGGATCGTGGGGGCTACATTACCCAGTATACCATCTTTTACGTTCTGGATATCTGGGTCTACTACGATCACAGGAACAGGATTTGTAGTGTGTGCGGTATTAGGAGAACCATCAGGATTTTTCATCGTCTCACAGTTACCGTGATCTGCAATTACAATCGTGCTATAACCATGCTCAAGACCGGTTGTAATAACAGCATTTGCACATTCATCAACGGTTTCACAAGCTTTAATGGCAGCTTCTATAATTCCTGTGTGACCTACCATATCTGGGTTAGCAAAATTTAAACAAACAAAATCTGCTTCTTCCTTTTTAAGTTGCTCGATGATCTTATCACGCACTTCATAAGCGCTCATTTCTGGCTGAAGGTCATAAGTGGCGACTTTAGGAGAAGATGCCATTATGCGGCTCTCACCTTCAAAAGGAATCTCCTGCCCACCCGAAAAGAAGAAAGTAACATGAGGATATTTTTCAGTTTCAGCGATGCGAATTTGTTTTTTGCCCGCTTTAGAAACAACTTCGCCCAGTGTATTTACCAGATTGTCTTTGTCGTAAACAATATGTACATTTTTAAATGTTTGATCATAATTTGTCATGGTGACATAATACAGATCAAGCTTTTTAGTTTCCTGCTCGGGAAAATCTACCTGAGAAAGCATTTCTGTTAGTTCGCGACCGCGATCTGTTCTAAAGTTGAAGAATATAACCACGTCGCCATCTTTAACTGTTGCCACCGGCTTATCAGCTTCGGTAACAATGATTGGCTTTAAGAACTCATCTGTAACGCCTTCATCATAACTTTTTTGTAGAGATGCTGCCGGGTCTGTGGTTGCAGTTCCTTTGCCTTTTACGATCGCATCGTATGCAAGACTTACGCGTTCCCAGCGTTTATCACGATCCATCGCGTAATAGCGACCTACCAACGAAGCGAGTTTAGCTCCTTTATCTTTCGCGTATGCGGTAATATCTTCTACAAAACCTTTACCTGATTGTGGGTCAACATCGCGACCGTCTGTAAATGCATGTAAAAAAACGTCTTTTACATCTGCGTCTTTTGCAGCTTTAATAAGACCTTTTGCATGTGTAATATGAGAATGCACACCACCGTCTGATAACAGGCCTAGCAAATGAATGGGTTTATTGTTTTCTTTCGCATAAGCGAAAGCTGCTTTAAGAGCATCTGTATCTTTAAGTGTATCTTCCTGAATAGCTTTATTGATCTTTGCCAGATTTTGATAAACGATGCGTCCTGCACCCAGATTCATGTGACCCACTTCACTATTCCCCATCTGGCCTTCTGGAAGGCCTACATTGCCACCGTGGGTAAGCAATTGCGCATGTGGATATTTCTCGTATAGCGAATCAATAAATGGTGTGTTTGCAAGATCTACAGCAGAAACTGTTTTGTCTGGAGCAAAACCCCAGCCATCTAAGATCATTAAGATTACTTTTTTATTCATAATGTTAGCTTATGTGGTAAAGATAAAAACAAAATTCCGCCGAAGCGGAATCAAAATATGCTTTAAGTATGTTTTAACCTCCATATTTAATTATAGCCTCTTTTATTTTCTCGATCCTGTTTTCTGGATCGGGATGTGTACTTTGAAATTCTGGTACACGATTAGGACCTGCAGAGGCTTTTAGAATTTTCATCACTTCTATCATCTGGTTAGGATCGTAACCGGCTTTTATCATAAAGCGTACACCAAGATCATCACTTTCTAACTCGTCATCGCGCCCGTTACCTAAAAGTATATTTTGACCAATAGCGCCAGCTTCTCTACCGGCGCCTACACCTACTTCTGCGCCCATAGATATTGTGCTCCATAAATTGCTGTTCTCAATACGCTCTGCAGAATGTTTACCAAGTACGTGGCCTATCTCGTGTCCTAAAACTCCCGCTACCTGATCTTCATTTTCTAACCTGGAAAGCAGAGCATAGGTTATAAATATTTGTCCGCCGGGTAGGGCGAAAGCATTTATAGTTTCAGGATCCTGTAGTAAATGGAATTCGTATTTGTAAGGTGTCTCTCTTGCTACACTATGGTCTATTAACTTCTGGCCAACCTGATCTACAAAAGCCTGTAATTGCTGGTCTGGGTGTAAACCACCGTGTTGTTGTGCCATTGACGGTGCGTTTTGTAAACCAATTGCGATCTCCTCTTCCGGAGTCATAGATATGGCTTGTACGCGCCCTGTGTATGGATTTTCCTGTCTGTTGCCGCAGTAGCGTACAACACCAAATCCTATGATGAGAATACCTATTATAAGTTTAAGCTTTGTACTTCTGCCGCCTAGTCGCATAATAACTTGATTAGGTATCTAAATTAATTAAAATTAACTCAGAAGATCAGGATTTATATCTAGGACGTTGTTTTGACGATAAAGTGTTATAAACTCTGGAGTAAATGCTTTACTGCCTAAAAGTTGTTGTTCTTGAAGTACCTCTTTAATATCTAGTTTTTTATACTGCTCGAGATAATTTTGAGACAGCGGCTTATAGCTAAAATGCCATGGTTCATAATTAAATCCCTGGCGCAGGGGTAAATCGGTATAAACCAGGTAAAAATCGAACTCATTTGCATGTTTATCGAGCCATTCTTTTAATTTGCAAAAGGGACCATTACCATGAAACTTAGAAGGGACTAACACATCGCCAGAGGTTTTGCCATTGGCGTCTATGATATCAAGATCTGTACCCCAATGGTGTCTTGAGGTTCCCGGGATAGTGCTATACTCAATTATTTTTGCAATAGCATCTTCGGGTGAAAGACCTTTGTTTGTATAGGCGCGATATTTGCGCTCCCAGATGCGATTTTGATGGTTATAATCCCGATAACTGGAAACCACCTGAATGTCGATATTTTCTTTCGCGGCAGCGGCCTTCATTTTATCAAATGCCTTTGCTGCTTCGGGGCGCAGGCGATAGCCCTCTTTTTCTATAAGATCAGGATTGCCTTTACCTATCAATTCTGCTTCTGATATCATATTCTGACTAAAACTTAAACCAGGCAAGAGTGTTGCTGCAGTCGTGGCAATAGCTGTGGTAGTTATAAAAGTTCTGCGTTTCATCGTAGCTTTTTATGCATGAGATAATGCGTGCCTATAGGTTCTACTTCAAAAGGTTTACCCATTATTTCATAATCCAGATTGGTGTAGAAAGAGACTGCGACTTCTCTTGCGTTGAGCCATATAGTATATACTCTTTTAGCGTTGAGTAATTTCTCACCTTCATCAACTAATAGTTCACCCAGGCCTTTATTTTGAAATTCAGGCAAAACAGCCATTCCGCGCAGTTGATATTGAGTACCGCTAAAGTAATTGTGGTCTTTTTTTAGTAAGCTTACAACGCCCACAGGATGATCAAGATGATAGAGCCCCAGATGTATTGTATCCTGATTTTCATCTCCTTCAAAATGACAATCTTCTAACGGTCTGCCCTGGCGCAAAACGGGATGGCGTACAGACCAGGTTTCTTTTCCTGAAATTTGCCTTATTGCATAATCTTTATTAAAAAGGCTGTATTGAAAGGCGTTTTTGCCATCATAAAGGAAGGTTTTTATGTATTTAAACCCGATTTTTTGAAGCACCTTATGCGAGGCAGAATTATCTACATGCGCATGTGCTACCAGCGAAGCGAGTTTTAAGTCTTGAAATGCGTATTGTACACAGGCTTTTGCTGCTTCTGTAGCATAACCATAACGCCAATATTTCTTTTTTAAACGATAGCCCAGATCTACAACTCGCTCCAGCGGATGGTATTTTAAGCCGCACCAGCCTAAAAAAGCATCATCTTCTTTTCTAATCACAGCCCATCTGCCCATGCCGGGTTTTTCATAAGCAGTATAATTACTTACAAAATGCAAAGCATCTGCTACAGAATCAAAAGGCTCATCACCGGTATATTGCAGAACTTCATTATCATTATTAAGCTCGTAAAGATCTGCGGCATCTTCTGCCGTAAACTGCCTTAAATAAAGTCTTTCTGTGGTAATTATAGATTGCTCAGGCACGTACGTCGTTGTATTCAGAGTGTCTGTCAAATTGAACTTCGGCAAAGGGGCAAAGCGGCTCAATTTTAAGGCTGTTCTCTCTTGCATAATCTACAGAGTGAGCGACCAGTTTACTTGCAAAACCTTTTCCTTCTTCAGGGATCTTAGTTTCTGTGTGGTCTATAATAAGTGTGTGTTTGTCTTTAATAGAATAAGTAAGTTCTGAAATGATCCCAGAGTCACCTTCTATAAAAAAGACACCACGCCTGTCGTTTTGTTTATGTTCAATATTTAAATCCATTACTTTTGTCTGCCTTTTAATCCTGTAAGAGGGTTCAATTCTCTAAAGGTTCTTGATTTAAAAATAAATAAAATATGACCAACCTGAACATCAAACGCTTATTTAAAGAAGATATTAACACCTTTCAGCCATTAATAAAAGCATTGATGAATAACAATATTGAAGATGAGGTACTTCGAGAGCGTTTACACGAAATGTTTAAGCAGAATTATGAATGTTATGGTATTCATTGGAATGATAAATTAGTAGGTGTTTTTGGTCTTTGGTTTGCCATACGTCACTACGCCGGTAAGACCTGTGAGGCAGATCATGTTTATATAGATGATAATTATCGCAACAAAGGGATAGGTAAAGAGGTTTTTGCCTGGATATTTGAATATGCAAAAAGTAAAGGCTGTGAAACTTCAGAACTAAATAGCTATGTAAGTAATTATCCCAGTCATAAGTTTTATATGAACCAGGGCTATGATATTTTAGGTTACCATTTTCTAAAGAAACTTTAGGCTAGTCAAATACAATCTGTTCACCGGCCTCTAACTCCCAGGTTTTCTTTCCAGATTCAAAAATGCGTGCGTCCAGATCACCTTTTAAAAAGCAATTGTCGCCCTTAACTTCGATCCAGCTGCCTTCGCGTAATCCTATAACCGGGATATTATTGAATCTATGAAATTCACTAATTCTGGTTTCCCGCGTTTCACCCATGTGCGTATCACCTTCAAGCGGATCTACATAATGAGGATTTATATTGAAGGGAACCAACCCAAGCGTTTTAAAGCTGGGTGGGTAAATAATAGGCATGTCGTTAGTATTCTGCATGGTGAGACCGCCTATGTTTGTTCCCGCACTTGTACCTAAATACGGTGTCCCGGAAAAAAGTACTTTACGCAAAACCGGCATTAATTCTAATTTATAAAGTGTATTTACTAATAAAAAGGTGTTGCCCCCGCCGGTGAAGATTGCCTGAGCTTCTTTTATTGCCTTTTTAGGATCTTCAAATTCATGAATCCCTCGTACTTCAATATCAAGAGTATTAAAAGCTTCCTGTACACGGCTTGTATAGTCGTCATTACTTATTCCGCCAGGACGCGCGTAGGGTATAAAAAGCAAACGTTCTACATTTAAAAAATGCTTATCGAGATATGGTAAGAGATAACCTAGATATGAATCTCCATAAATTGTTGAGGTACTTGCGAGTATTAAGTTTTTCAAAGAATAGGTTTTTTAGCTGGAACAACAAATATAATGGTCATTTAACAAAAATTTACACGCTGGCACCGAGTAAATTTGAAAATCTTGTTGTTACTTAAATGAGGTAATCAATTTTTTCTGTTATGAAACTTTTATACAAGGTTCTTTTTCTTTTTTTATGTACCTCTGTCGCTTTGGCTCAAAACTCTGCCAGAGTGATGATAGAAGGGCAGTTAATTGTACCTAAAGGCGGCGATCCTGAAGGTATAGTTATTTACAATACAACTTCAGAAAAGGGAACAATAACAGATAGAACTGGTGTTTTTACTTTGGCTGTAGCCAATCAGGATGAGATCTTAGTTCAATCTTTACAATTTACTCCCGTCACTGTAAAAGTGAATCGTGGCATATTAAATTCTAAGAAAATGACGATCTCATTACGAGAAACAGTAACACCCTTAGAAGAAATAGTGGTTAGTCCATATGATCTCACAGGAGATATTGTGGCAGATGTGAACCGGGTTAGTGTTAATGAAGGTGCGCCTAATATAAATTTTGCAGCTGTAAATATGTTAGATGGTACATATGATTCTATGAGCGCTCCAGAAAATGTCGCATTAGATGATGCCACCTGGAAATACGGTCTCAACTTTGTAAATATCTTCAAAGCTTTATATAACAAAAGAGAAAAAGATAGCAATACGTTTAAGATAACTGCAGAAGATGAACTTGCAAAGATGTATGACAACGCTTTCTTTAAGCAAAATCTTGATATTAAAGAAGAGAATATTGGCGACTTTCTGGACTACGCTGCAAATAACGGACTCAATAAGGAGATGCTTGAGCAGGGTAATGAATTAAATCTTATTCAATTTTTACTGAACAAAAGAGAAGCCTACAAGGCTGAGGTAAAAAATTAATCTTGCAACGGCTAAAATCTTTTGGCGTCTTTAATTTTTAGCAACTTACTTTTACAAAAAAAAACGCCGCCTTGGTAAAGCTGAAAATACCGTCTTTAACACTTTTATGTCTTTGTTTTTTGTGCCTGTTCTCTTCCGGAAGTTTACAAGCGCAGGAGACGGTTATGTTGCAGGGTAAAGTGCTTAATGATTCTATTGAAACGTCTTACCTCCATATTGTAAACCTTACAATGCGTAAAGGGACGATAACTAATGATGGTGGTAGTTTTAGTATTCCCGTGCGTATTAATGATACACTTTATATATCTGCAATACAATTTCAACACAAAGAAATAGTAATATCTCCAAAGATTTTTGAGAAGGGACAAATCACGTTCTATTTAGACGAAGAAATAAGTGAGCTGGAAGAGATTAACATTAGTGATATAGATCTTTCCGGAAGGTTGGGCAGTGATATGAATGTGCCAAAATTAGAAAAACCGTTTGATCCTGCTGCTGCCGGCTTGCCAGTATATAAAGGTAAAACCCTCACAGACGAAGAGAAAAAGTTATACACGGCGACGCATACTGGCGGGGGCATAGTTCCTGTAGATCCCATTGTAAACTGGATTTCTGGCAGAACAAAAATGCTCAAGCGCAGAGTTGCCATTTCTAATATGGAAATACGTGTGCAGAAAGCCAGAAATAAAGTTCTTGATAGTGTTTACATAACAACACTGAATATTCCGGCTAATCTCATTGATGATTTTAGTCATTATGTCTACGAAAACAACAATAGTACACTTGCCGTAGCGTCTAAAGATGATCCTTTAGCATTGATGGAATTACTGCTGGCAAAAGCCCCTGAATACAGAAAATTTAAGGAGCTGAATGAATAAATATTCCGGTTTTTGAGGCAGTAGCAGCGATACTAGAGCATAAAAAACCGCTTTTTATGAGAGGAAATCGTGCTAAAACACTAAAAAATAGGCTGTATTTTAAAGGAATAATCATTTTAGGAGGTTCAATATTTCGAAATTGAGATTCTTTTTTGGAATAATCTTTGGTCAACAGCAAGTATATTTGCTTTACAGAAAGCAAAAGATTAATTCTTACCCCATAATTTTAGCTTACCTCTATGAAAAAGTTTTGGTTAATCTTACTAATCGCTTTGCCATTAGTAATTTCTACAGCATGCCATAAATATTACTTTAGTGTTACTCAGGTAGATTATGATTCTAAATCACAATCCCTTCAAATAGTTACCCGCATATTTTATGATGATCTTCAGCGTGCACTTCAGGAAAGATATGATCCTGAAATTGAGGTTGATGAGACCTATGATCAGGATAAATTAAATCAGTTTATCAAGAGGTATATTTCGCAGAAATTCTTTGTAAAAATAAACGGTGAAGAGCAAGAGATCAATTACCTGGGGCATGAAGATGATAACGACTATGTAGTGTGTTACATTGAGGTGAAAAACGTTCACGATATAAGTTCAGTCTCTATAGAAAATACACTGCTAATGGATGTTTTTCCTGACCAGAAGAATGTCGTACACATTCATGTGGGCGATAATAAAAAAAGCTTTCTTCTGATATCAGGAAATGATAAAGCCGTGTTAAATTTTGCTAATTAATTCTTATAATTTTCCCATTTATATACTTTTAACCAATTCTCTATTTTTAAATAATAACAGTACAATATGAAAAACCTGAAGTTTTCACTCCTAACCTTCATTTTTCTTTTTGCAGCAGTAGGATTTGCGCAGGAAGAAGTTCAGAAGGAACAGAGTACCCCCCCTCACACAAATACCAATAAATTTAGGCAACTCTATCAGGAGTTTGCAACTCCTAATACCTACAGAACCGCTTCTGGTGCGCCGGGTAAAGATTATTATCAAAACAGAGCCAATTATGAGATACAAATTGAGCTTAATGATAATAATCAGACCATAACAGGGTCAGAAAAAATTACATATATCAACAACTCTCCAGATGATCTTGAATATTTATGGGTTCAGCTTGATCAAAATGTGCGTAAAAAAGACACGCCCGCTAAACAAAGAGACGGTGACGGTATGACTCCCGTAAATCGTCCTGAAGGTTTTGTTGCGCAGTATATGACAGAGCCTTTTGATGGCGGTTTTAATATTCATGAAGTAAAAGCAGACGGTAAGGATCTTAAGTACAAGATCAATTACACAATGATGCGTGTTGATTTACCGGAACCATTAAAAGCAGGTGAAGAATTTGAATTCTCTGTAAAATGGGATTACAATATCGTAGATCACACAGTAGATCGCGCACGTTCTGGTTATGAGAGTTTTCCTGACGGAAACAAGAATTACATCATAGCACAGTTCTTCCCAAGAATGTGTGTATATAATGATGTAGAAGGATGGCAAAACTATCAGTTCTGGGGCAGTGGCGAGTTTGCTTTGCCTTTTGGTGACTACGACGTTGAGATCACAGTACCTGCAGATCACTTGTTAAACGGTACAGGAGAGATCGTAAACAGAAAAGACGTTTTTTCTAAAGAAATGATGCGTCGTTGGGAGCAGGCTAAAAAGTCTTATGACAAGCCAGTTCTAATAGTAACTCAGGCTGAAGCTGAAGCTACAGAAAAAGGATTTAGCAAAGACAAAAAGACCTGGAAGTTACACGCAGAGAATGTACGTGATTTTGCATTTACCACTTCACGTAAATATATTATGGATGCACAGGCGGTTAAATTCCCTACGCATGATGTAATGGCTATTTCTATATATCCTAAAGAAGGTAATCCACTTTGGGAAGAGTATTCTACTAAAGCTGTTGTACAGACTTTAAAATCATACTCACGTATGACTTTTGATTATCCTTATCCTAAAGCAATATCTGTACATGCTAAGCAACAAGGTATGGAGTACCCTATGATATGCTGGAACTATGGTCGTCCTAATCCTGACGGTACTTATAGCGATCGTGTTAAGTTTGGTATGATAAGCGTTATTATACATGAAGTAGGTCACAACTTCTTCCCAATGATCGTAAACAGTGATGAGCGCCAGTGGGGATGGATGGATGAAGGTATCAATACTTTTGTGCAGTATGTAGCAGAGCAGGATTTTGGTGAAAACTATCCTGAAGCGATAGCTCCTAATACAAAATATCCTTCAAGAAGAGGAGAGCCTTCTAAGATCGTTGATTACATGAAAGGTAATCAGGATTATATCACGCCTATCATGTCAAACCCTGAGAATGTTTACCAGTTGGGTAACAACGCGTATGGTAAACCTGCAACTGCTCTTAATATCTTAAGAGAGACTGTAATGGGAAGAGATCTTTTTGATTATTCTTTTAAAACTTACGCACATCGATGGATGTTTAAACATCCTACACCAGAAGATTTCTTCCGCACTATGGAAGATGCTTCGGCTTTAGACCTTGACTGGTACTGGAGAGGCTGGTTCTATACTACAGAAAACGTAGATGTAGGTGTGAAAGAAGTTAAGTCATACTACGTGACAAGTACACCTACAGAAGAAGGAAAAGCATTGCTTAGTCGTTATGGCGCAAGTCCTGATGCTATAAACGGTATATACGTGGTAGAAGAAGGTGGTGAGGGTTATGATCCTTCTATGAAAGACAAATCTGTTTTAGAAAATGCCCCTAATCTTCAGGAATTCTTAATGGATAATTTTACTCCGGAAGAACGTGCAAAATTAAAAGCGCCTAAGCATTTCTATGCTGTTGTTTTTGAAAAACCGGGAGGTATACCAATGCCTCTAATTGTTGAGTACACTTACTCAGATGGTACAACAGAGAAAGTTACATATCCTGTACAAGTTTGGAGAAAGAACGATGCAGAGGTAAGCAAAGTTATCGCTACAGATAAAGAGATCGTTAAGGTAACTGTAGATCCAGATCTTGAGACTGCAGATGTTGATCTAAGCAATAACAGCTGGCCTAAACAGGAAGAAACTAATAAATTCAATCAGTTTAAGGAAAACCTGAATAATTAGAACGTTAATTCATGTATAAAAAGCCGGTGATATTTCACCGGCTTTTCTTTTTTCCACATATCTTTGTGTCATTATGATAGCACCACTTTTTATTAGCGGAGGCGAGATTGCCTTTGTGATTTTTATAGTTGTTATGGTATTTGGGGCAGATAAAGTTCCAGATATTGCAAGAGAATTGGGTAAGGGAATGCGCACCATACGCAATGCGACCAATGAGATCAAATCTGAAATTACTAAAAGCGCCACAGACAGAGGCGTAAGCAGCGATATTGCAAAAGATGTTAAAAAGGAAATTGATAAGGCTAAAGAAGATATAGAAGATATCACTGGCCCTATCAAACGTAGATTTTAATGTGGGAACACCTTGCAGAATGGGATAGAGATTTATTTGTTTATCTAAACAATCTGGGAATTGAAGATTACGACGGTTTCTGGATCTGGATAACACAAATCACCCATTGGGTACCACTTTATATAATTTTTCTTCTTCTCTTTATAAGCGCGTTTTACTGGCGCAGAGCTTTACTAGCAGTTTTTTCTACTTTACTTACTTTCTTTTTAACTTTAATGCTTACAACGGTCGTTAAAACCTATGTAGCGCGTTTAAGACCTAACAACGAGCCTTTATTGCATGACCTGATCAGGGTATTGCAGGAGCCTCATAATTTTTCTTTCTTTTCAGGGCACGCCGCCTCTTCTTTTTCGGTTACAACTTTTGTTGTATTGAGTCTTAGAGGTATGTATAAGTGGGTGTATATATTTTATATCTGGCCTATATTATTTGCTTCAAGCAGAATTTTTGTAGGTGTTCATTATCCGGGAGATATCCTGGTGGGGGCAGGAGTAGGGGTTCTCATGGCAGCTTTTGTCTACCACTTTTATAAAAAAGCTCTTGTAAGACTAGACTATTAAAGACGTCTGCGGCTAATTGTAAGTCCGTCGCGTATGGGCAGCAACACCGTTTCAAGTCTGTCGTCTTCAGCTAGTAATCTGTTATATTCCAAAACAGCCAGTGTTGAAAGATCTTTAGGATTTACTTCTTCTATTACTTTACCGCTCCACAATACATTATCAGAAAGAATTACGCCGCCGGGATTAAGTCGGTCGATTATTATATCAAAATATGCCGGATAATTCGGTTTATCTGCATCTATAAAAATCAGGTCAAATTTGCCTTCTAGCTGCGGAATTACCGCTGTTGCATCACCTAAATGCTGAATAATGCTTTTCGCGAAAGCTGATTTATCAAAGTATTTTCGTTGAAAATCAACCAATTCTTCATTGATATCAATAGTGTGAAGTGCTCCGGTACTTTGCATTCCTTCCGCAAGACAAAGCGCGGAATACCCGGTATAAGTGCCAATTTCCAGAATGTTTTTCGGATTGATCAGCTTAGAAAGCATACTCAGCAATCTGCCTTGATAATGACCGCTTAGCATACGTGGCTGAAGAATTTTTTGATAGGTTTCTCTGCGAAGTAGCTGTAGCAACTCAGGTTCCTTTTGAGAGTGAGCAACTACATAATCGTCTAATTTTTCGGGTAAAAAGTGCATTTTTTGGTTGATTTACAGCGATTTTGTCCTCCCGCCATCAACGGGAAAATTGATTCCGTTTATATAGGCAGCGCGTTCACTAGCTAAAAAAGCAACGGCATCTGCAATTTCTTCTGGTTCGGCAAATCCTTTTGCAGGGATTGATGCTTTCATATTCTCGGCTATTTTTTCAATAGAAATACCCGATTTTTCGGCATTTTGAGCGATTATTTCGTGTAACCGGCCGGTTTCTGTAGTTCCCGGAAGAATATTATTTACTGTAATTTTAAACTGTCCCAGTTCGTTTGCCATCGTTTTTGACCAATTAGCAACCGCACCGCGCGTGGTGTTAGAAACTCCAAGACCATCAATAGGTTGCTTAACGGAAGTCGAAATGATATTAATAATTCTGCCAAAACCGGCTTCTTTCATTCCCGGTACAACCGCCTGCGTCAACAAATGATTGCATTTAAGATGTTGTGTAAATGCTTTCTGAAATTCTTCTATTGAAGCATTAAAAATAGGTCCGCCAGCCGGGCCGCCAGTGTTGTTGATCAAAATATGAATAGCGCCTTTGTTTTCAAGATGCTTTTTAACAGCAGTTTCTACTTCCTCAGGATTGTTAAAATCAGCAACCAGATAGCTGTGTTTTTGATCTTCAGGAACTGGTAATTCTGCAAGCGTAGTTTTCAGCTTTTCTTCATTTCGCGCAAGCAAAATAATTGTAGCTCCCTCAGTAGCAAGTGCAATGGCTGTCGCTTTACCAATTCCGGCTGTACTGCCACAAACCAGAGCGTGTTTATTTTTTAATTCTAAATTCATGTTTTATTGCAAACTGTGGGCAACTGCATCGTCATGTAGCATTTCGCGCGAAGCTTCAATTACCAAATTAAGTTTTTCTCTTAGCGAAAGGTCGTCTGTGAGTTTCTTATCGTGAATGAGATTAAGAATAGCCTTGTCTTGTACACGCCCGCGGCTCATCGCTTCAGAATAGGGAATATCTTCCCGAAATGTCACAAGTGAATATTTTGAGAAATACTCTTTAGGAAACTCTTTTTCAAAGGCCAGTTCAAGTTTTCGTTTCTTCTGAAATATCTCATTTGCCGTATGCGCTTTCATCTCATGAAAGTTATCTACAGCAAGATCTGCGATGGCAT
The DNA here is from genome assembly GCF_047946675.1 of Leeuwenhoekiella sp. A16. GTDB lineage: Bacteria > Bacteroidota > Bacteroidia > Flavobacteriales > Flavobacteriaceae > Leeuwenhoekiella. The sequence goes on along the minus strand of NZ_CP172313.1, from coordinate 667,979 downwards.
CTGTGTCTTTTTTGCGTTCGGTTTGATAGGCTTTAAAAATTTTAGGCCAGTCGCCTTCATATTTATCTATCATCTTATCCAGAACCACAATATCTTCAAAAGCAGCGTTCATGCCCTGACCATAAAAAGGTACAATGGCATGAGCGGCGTCGCCTAATAATAGAGATTTACCGTAAGCGTACCATGGCGAACATTTAATTGTGCCTAACGGCGAAACAGGATTTTTTTCAAATTCCTCTATAAGATCTGGCATTATGCTCAGCGCGTCAGGAAATTGTCTTTCAAAATAATCCTTAACGTCTGCTGTTGTTTGCAAACGGCCAAAATTCTCTTCACCTTCTTCCCAGGATAGAAAAAGTGTAACGGTAAAACTGCCGTCCAGATTGGGCAGCGCGATCATCATATCTTTACCACGAGGCCAGATATGCAATGCATTTTTTTCTGCAAGATAACTTCCGTCTTTTCCTGGGGGAAATGATAGTTCTTTATAACCGTGAGTGAGGTAATCCTGGGCATAACTGAATAAAAGCTGTTTGTGGTCAAACATACTTTTTCGCAAAGCAGAACCTACACCATCTGCACCCAGAATGATATCTGCTTTTATGGTTTTGTTCTCGCCGGTGTTGTAATCTTCAAATATAGCTTCTGCCTCTTCCAGATTTACAGAAACGCACTTTTGATTGAAAAAAGCGGTTATTTTAGGCATTTTATCGCACTCATCCAGTAACATAATGTTGAGGTCAGATCTGGAGATAGAGTTGATATATTCATGATCCCGACCGCTGTAATTACTCATGAACGTTTCGCCCTCGCGCTCATGAATCATGCGACCATTCATGGGTATACAAAGCGGTTCTACTTTATCCTGAAGTCCTACCAGCTTTAAACCTTTCATTCCCCGATCTGAAAAAGCCAGATTTATCGATCTGCCAGAATCAACTTCTTCAACTCGCAGATCTGGTCTTTTTTCGGCTAAAGTAACTTTATAACCACGTTGTGCCATGCGCAAAGCGGCAAGAGAGCCACAGAGGCCGGCGCCTATAATAAGTATGTGTTCTTGTTCTTTCATAGCGTTATTGGCCTAGTAATTGGCGCAGCCTAACCGCCATTTCATAAACATCTTCAAAACTGTTGTACAAAGGTGCAGGAGTAACCCTGATCACATCAGGCTCCCGCCAGTCGCAAATTATACCGGCATTCATAAAACCATCATGTAAACTGCGATCTGCATTTTTTACCTGTATAGAAAGCTGGCAACCGCGTTCTTCAGGATTTTTAGGAGTTATAATATTAATACGATCGTCGTCTATCTGTTCTATTAGATATTCCAGATAACCGGTTATTTTTCTTGATTTTGCACGTATATTCTGAAATCCAGCTTCCGCGAAAATTTCTAAAGAAGCGCGGATGGGTGCCATAGACAAAATAGGGGGATTGCTTAATTGCCAGCCTTCTGCTCCCGGAAGGGCATCAAAATCTACGCGCATATTAAACCGCGTTTCTTTATTATGACCCCACCAGCCAGTAAATCGTGGAATATCTTTATTCTTGGCATGTCGCTCATGTACAAAGCAACCACCTAAGCTTCCCGGGCCACTGTTTAGGTATTTATAGGTGCACCAAACGGCAAAATCGGGACCGTTGTCATGTAAATCGGCATCTATATTTCCTACGCCGTGTGCCAGATCAAAACCGACTTTACAACCGTATTTATGACCTAGTTCTGTAATTTCTTTTATGGGGTATTTTTGCCCGGTATAGTAGTTAGAATTTCCTATCATAACCAGTGCGATCTCTTCGCCTTGTTCTTCAAGCATCGCCTTAAGATCTTCAAGGTGACAAAGTTCTTCTCCTTTGCGCGGTTTCCATAACACTAGACTTTCTTCAGGGTTATAACCGTGATGATTTATTTGTGATTTCACCGCATAACTGTCAGAAGGAAAGGCATCACTTTCAATAAGAATTTTGTGCCGCTTATCTGTGGGCCTGTAAAAAGAAACCATCATCAAATGCAAATTTGTGGTAAGCGTATTCATGATTACCACTTCGCCAGGCTTAGCACCTACAACGTCTGCCATGTTTTTAGATAAACTTTCATGATAAGTGGTCCACGGTATTTTTGCCTTAAAATGGCCTTCTACACCTATTTCTGCCCAGTTGTCTAGTTCTTCCTGAATATAATCTTTAGCTTTTTTGGGTTGCAGGCCTAAAGAGTTACCACAGAGATAGATCAATGGTTTCCCATTCTCATCTTTAGGCAGGTTAAATTCATCCCTAAACTTATGCAAGGGATCTTCAACATCGGCATTTTTGGCGTAGGCCAAATTGTTTTGATACGATTGTGTTTCTGTTTCTAGCATAGGCTAACAAAAATAGGAATTAAAATAGTTTTAAAAGTCTCAAATATTCCGTGTGGCGTGAGTTTATATCTGTAATTTGCAGATATGAAGGCACTCAAATTGATCGCGAGCAGTCGCAGGTATCTGTCACCTGCAATTATATTTGCAACCCTCAATATTGTGTTTGGTACCTGGGCGATCTACATACCCAGGATCACAAAGAATCTTAATGTGTCTGAAGGTGAGTTAGGCTTTGCTGTACTCTTTATAGCATTAGGAACCCTTAGCATGTTACCTTTTATCCCTAGATTAATTAATAAATATGGGGTGGGCAAAATGACTGCTGTAGGTGTTTTTGCCTTTTGCATCAGTTTTATAGGGCCATTTGCGGTGAGCGGTTATGTGGGTTTATGTGTTGCCCTATTTTGTGTGGGCGCCTGTGGAGGCATGCTTGATGTCTCTATGAATACTCTCGTAACTGAAATCGAAAAAAAAGACGGTGTACATTTTATGTCTGCCGCACATGGCTTTTTTAGTCTGGGCGGAATGGTAGGAGCGGGGATAGGTACTTTTTTAATGCCTGTGATGCCTAATGCCTTAACTCATATTATAATCATATCGGTAATTATGATCGTGGTAAATTACTTTTTGATCAAAAATTACATAACGATCATTGCTCCTGTGCAAGAACAGGAATCTGTTTTTAAGCTAAAAAATATAAGACCGCTTATAGGTCTGGGCATAATAGGAGTTTTAATCATGGCATCAGAAGGTGCGATCGTAGACTGGAGTGCGCTTTATCTGGAAAAAGTTACTCTAGCAGCTGCTTCCTTATTTGGTTTAGGATATACTGTTTTTAATGCGGCTATGGCTTTTGGTCGTTTCTATGGTGATGGTATAAGCGCAAAATACGGTTCAAAAGTAATTCTTGTTACCGGCGCTTCCTTAGCGGCAGTGGGATTTGCATTGGTTTTAACGGCTGATATTTGGACTGCTATAGCAGGTTTTGGCCTTGTGGGGCTGGGTTTTTCTGTGATGGTACCAGAATTATTACGCTATAGCGGAAATCTACCCGGCGTTGCGGCAGCAGAAGGTGTAAGTTTTATTTCAGGAACTGGTTTTACAGGAATGCTTTTAGGACCTGTTTTTTTAGGTTTTTTAGCCGAAACCTTCAGTCTTAAAAGCAGTTTTATTGCCCTGCTGTGTTTTGCTGTTTTGGCGGGTCTAATTGCTCTTTCGCTTAAGCGAAAATAAAAAACCCCGGCTCGCCGGGGTTTTAAAGTTGAAGTTATTTTTAAGTGGAGATAAAACTTTAAGTGTATTATTCTGTTTCTATCGCGACATTAGTAAAATATAGTTTAAAATCACCATCTGGGCCTTTGTGTGTTTTTGCGACTTTTATGCCGTCAATATCTTCATAATCTTCCCATGTTGTCATCATAGAAGGCTGTGGACTATTGCCGCTTCTGTAGATCCATTCTTTAACCACATAATCATCACCATAAAACATATCATAAGCGTCACCCGGGGTGTAACCACCAGCATCGCCACCGTATGTGAGCGTGATCTTATGCATCATATCTTTGCTAATAGGTGCAGTTGCCGTGTCCTGAACTGTAATTTTTACATCGTCCCAAACCAGATGTAAAGGTGCAAGCAACCAATATGAATCATTGATAAAACCCTTGTCTGAAGTTACTGCCAGACTATCCATATCATTGCGGTTATAGTTTACGGTGTCGTCACCGGCTTTCATGGTGATATCTTTAGTTTGAGGGTTCCACGTCCAGGAACGCTCCATATGATTCTCGCCACGATCTACGTTAAATGTGAATTTTATTTCTTTCACTTTATCCCAGTCTTCTGCGCCGTAAGCTTCAGCGATTTTCCAGGCTTCTTGTTGCTCACTGCTCATATCATCTTTTGGCATTTCTGTACTCGCGTCAGATGTTGCCATACCGTCTTTATTTTCAGTTTTACATGCAACAAATACCGTGGCAAGTGATAGGATTAGGACTAATTTTTTCATTTTAATAGCAATTGGTGTACGTAAATGTACAAATGTTTCTGGTTTTTAATGAAATAGGAATTGCGATTTTGCTACGTATTCTTGAGAAATCATGATATCTTTGCAAAAATTAAAAGATTGCATCGTCTTTTTGCATTAATACTACTCCTCACCTTTACTTTACGACCTGTTTATCAAGCCGGGTATATTGTTTATTTTCAGCTAAATATTGATGTAATTGTTGAAAAATACTGTGTTAATAAGGCGAAGCCCGAACTACATTGTAACGGCAAGTGTCATTTAGCCCAACAACTTAATTTATCTCAGGATACTTCAGACAAGGGTACAACGCGTGCTGTTGTTTTGGATTCATTTATTCCGCTTTATTTCCAAAAAACACATTATGAAATTCCATTAGTTTGGACTTTTGATTTTAAAACAGAGAACTGGAAGAATGCATTTTGTTACCAATCCAGATTTTGTGATATTCCGTACCCACCACCCAAAGTACAATTATACACTTTAGCTTAAAACAAGGACTATTCTCTAATAGCCTTAAAACTGTATAATTAAAATTAAAACAATGAAAAATATATTCGTTGCACTTACTCTATGTGCAACAGCAAGCCTCTGCGCTCAAGTAACAATAACAGAAAATAAATGGAACGGCAATAGACCAGATGCGCATGCGCCCATATCAATAATGGGAGATCACACGCACGGCAAAGGAGAGTTTATGCTTTCTTACCGCTATATGTATATGGATATGCATGATCTTAAAAGGGGTAGCGATGATGCCTCTTTTATATCTGCTTTAAAACCAAATGATAAATACATGGTGACACCTACACGCATGCCTATGCACATGCATATGTTATGCTTGATGTATGCACCCACTAATCGTGTTACTTTAATGGCGATGGGGATGTACAGCGAAAGTTCTATGAAGCATTTAACGGTAATGGGAGCCAATTTTACTACAGCAAGCAATGGCTGGGGAGATGTGCAGGTTTCTGCGCTCTACAAATTTCTGGAAGCAGGAACTACAAAAATGCATCTTCAGGCAGGAATTTCATTACCCACAGGAAGTATTGACGAAAAAGGTGTGACTCCTATGTCTATGGGTATGAAGATGGTTATGCCATATGCAATGCAAATAGGCAGCGGTACATATGATGGTCTGTTCGGTTTGACATTTCTTAAACAATGGCAGGCAACTTCTTTTGGTGCCCAAGCAAAGAGTACTATTCGCTTTGGCGAAAATGACAATGGTTATACGCTGGGGAATAATTACCGGTTAAACTCTTGGTATAGCTACAAAGCAACAGATGTGATGAGTTTATCGCTGCGTGCTGAAGGTGTTATAGTAGATGAGATCTCAGGCAGCAATCCTGCTTTAAACCCCATGATGGTAAGTACAGCAGATACCGCAAATTCTGGCGGAACGTACGTTAATTTAGGTCTTGGTGCAAATTTCTTCGTCCCTAAAGGCTGTCTTAAAGATCTGCGTTTTTCAGTTGAGTTAGCTTATCCTCTTTATCAGGATTTAAATGGGGTTCAGTTAAAAGCACAGGAAGTATTTACTACAGGAGTACAATATGCTTTTTAAAATTCTACCGGCATTGGCCTGATAAATAGATGTGATTTTTTGACTATTTAAACCCGCTCTTCAAAAAGGAGCGGGTTCTTTTTTAGAGTTAAACTGAAATATCTCTTTAAGGCCTGTTTAAACTTCATATATTTATTGTAAATAATTGATATTCAGTAGTTATCAATCTGTCATTTTTTCGCTTTAATATCGCCGATTTTGCTGCTTTAATAGCCGATTTTTACCATATTAATAACACTTTTTAAAGTCAGTTTACGTGTAGCTGTTCTAATTTTGCGTTTTATAAATTGTCTATGACGCACCGCTACACAACTAAATCTAAAAATGTTATTGTACTTGTTCTGGGAACCTTAATTGCCATAGGTCCCTTTTCAATTGATATGTATTTGCCGGGTTTTGCCAGTGTCGCAGAAGAGTTTGATGTAGATATTAGCAGGGTAGGGCTTACTTTAACAAGTTACTTTATTGGTATTGCGCTGGGTCAATTGGCATACGGCCCGCTAATGGATCGTTATGGTCGTAGAAAACCGCTCATTGTAGGGCTGAGTTTATATATCATTTCAGCGCTTATTGCTGCATTTAGCTGGAACTTGTACGTACTTATAATTACCCGCTTTTTTATGGCTCTGGGAGCATCATCTGGGATGGTAGCTTCTAAGGCAATGGTACGTGACCTGTTTGATAAGAAGCAAGTGGCAGATGTACTTTCTACGCTCATGCTTATTATGGGAGTTGCGCCTATAATTGCGCCTACAGTAGGAGGGATAGTAATTGGTTTTTTTAACTGGGAAGCAGTATTCTTTATACTTGCCAGTTTTGCAGCGATCATGTTATTTAATGTCACATTTATTCTGCCAGAAAGTGTAAAGCCTAATCGCTCTACAAGCCTGCATCCTAAAGCTGTGGTTCTCGAGTATATTTCCATTTTAAAAAATAGAGAGTTCTTTATTTTCTCAATGGCTCGTGGTTTTACAATAGGTGCACTATTAGCATATGTCTCCAGCGCTCCATTTCTTTTTATTGAATATTTTGGTATGAGTGAGCAACATTTTGGGTGGATATTTGGCGGTAACGCATTTGGCTTGATCTTAGGAAGTCAGTTAAACAGGCTAGTATTACGCCGATTCTCTTTATTGAAAATAACACTTACGACTACAATTCTTCTAACTATTGTAACCGTGGTAGGACTAATATCTAATCTTATTGCTGTAGAATTCTGGGTTGTCTATCCTGTTCTGTTTTTAATGCTTTTTCTCATCGGTTTTCAAAATCCTAATGTGACCACACTGGCTTTACATCCTTTCACTGTTCAGGCGGGCAGTGCTTCTGCTTTAGTGGGTAGTTTGAGTATGATATTTGGTTCTTTGGCCAGTATTTTAGTGACCAGATTTGTTACTGTAAGTATTGTGCCGCTGTTCTATATAGTTTTTGGCTGCTCCATCTTCAGTTTTATACTTGTCTTGATCTACAATAGAAAACCTGTTTACATTTCTTATGAAGCTTAATGGCGAGATCCATTTTTGCGTTGAGACTTTGCCTTTCTAACTTATTTGAGAACACTTCATCAAGCTCAATGTTTCCACAAGAAATTGGATTAATTTTGAACAAAGGCTAAATAATGGCATTAGACAGTATAAAAGATAAGAAAAGCACCAATATTAGAGCTTCGTTTCAGGCGTTGCGATATATACCGCGATTCTTTAAAGAGGTTTGGAATACCAATGCAACACTATTTCTCGTCAATCTAATCTGCAGACTTATAAATGCATTTGCTCCCGTAATCATTCTGTGGGTAGGTAAATTAATTATAGATGAGATCATTGCGCAAATTGCGGCTACTACACCAGACTATACACAGCTTTGGAATTATGTAATTCTTGAATTTTCGATTGCTATTATTTCAGATTTGATCAATAGGCTGATCTCTATTACAGATGGTTTACTGGGGGATTTGTATAACATCAAGTCATCTGAAACGATGATAAGAAAAACCAGCGAGATTGATATTAGTCAGCTAGAAGATTCTGAGTTTTACGACAAACTTGAGCGTGCCAGACAGCAAACGCAAGGCAGAGTAAGTTTAATGAGCAATGCGCTGGGCCAGGCACAAAGTGTTATTTCTATAATTACCTTAATCGCAGGTTTAATATATTTTGAACCGCTTCTTATAATTTTACTGGCTCTAAGTATTATTCCACTTTTTATTAATGAGATCAAGTTTAGCGGGCAGCGGTATTCTATTTCGCGCAGCTGGACAACAGAGCGTCGTGAGCTCGATTATCTGCGGTACATAGGTGCAAACGATAAAACTGCAAAAGAGATCAAATTATTTGGTCTTGTTGATTTTGTAGCTAGTCGTTTTCGTAATTTAAGCAAGCAATATTATAAGATCAATAAAGATCTTACTATCAAGCGCAGTACTTACAGTGCCGGCTTTAATGCGCTGGGAGTAATTTGTTACTACGCTGCTTATATCGTGATAATTCGCAGTGTTCTTGTAGGTGAAATAACCATAGGTGAACTTACATTTCTCTCTGCTTCTTTCAATAGGTTGCGAAATAGTTTACAGACCTTCTTTTCAAATTTTACACGTATTACCGAAAGTGCTTTATATCTAAAAGATTATTTTGATTTTATAGACTTAAAGGTCGAAGATAAAGACCTTGAATATCTCGATTTACCTACCAAAATTAAAAGTGGCTTTGAAGTAATCGATCTTCATTTTGCGTACCCCGGAAGCACCAAAAAAGTACTTAAAGGGGTTACTTTTTCGCTTAAAGCAGGAGAAAAAATGGCTTTTGTAGGTCAAAATGGGGCGGGTAAAACAACATTGATCAAACTTATGTTGCGGTTTTATGAGCCTACAGAAGGAGCAATACTACTTGATGGTATCAATATAAATAGATTTAGAAAACAGGATTACCAGCAAATGTTTGGTGTGATCTTTCAGGATTTCTTTAAATATGAATTTACGCTGCGTGAAAATATTGCCATAGGCGACATAAACGCGATTAAAGATCAGGGTAAAATTGACAGTGCCGCACAGCTAAGTCTGGCATCAGAAGTGGTTGATCAATTTAAGAAAGGCTATGATCAACAATTGGGGAAACGCTTTAAAAAAGGTCAGGAATTATCTGGCGGCCAATGGCAAAAAGTGGCCTTGGCACGAGCTTATATGAAAGATGCTAAAGTTATGGTACTCGATGAGCCAACTTCCGCGCTTGACGCGAAAGCAGAATATGAGGTTTTTGAGCGTTTTATCGGCTTAACTGAAGGTAAAACCAGCATAATAATCTCGCATCGTTTTAGTACAGTGCGTATGGCAGATCGTATTGTGGTTCTGGAGCACGGCAAAATTCTTGAAACGGGAACTCATCATGAACTTATGCAGGAACCCAAGTTGTACTCAGAGCTTTTTGAATTACAGGCACAGGGTTATAAATAGACGATTTATAACGCAGAAATACTTATGCCGCCATCAACAACAAGGTTTTGTCCTGTTATATAAGATGCTTTATCCATGGCGAGAAATGCAACGGCGCCCGCCATTTCTTCTGGTTGTGCTACGCGTTGCATAGGTGTTCTGGAGATTATATGAGCAAGTCTGTCTTTTTGATTAAAAACAGCTTCTGTCAACGGCGTTTCTGTGTACCAGGGAGAAACGGCATTCACTCTGATGTTATCTATAGCCCATTCTGCTGCCAGACTTCGTGTTTGCTGTAACAATCCTGATTTTGCCATTCCGTAAGGCGCACCGCTTTTTACATCCTGATTTGCCGCTACAGAAGCGATATTAATTACAGAAGCTTTTCCTGATTTCTTTAGAAGCGGGTATAATTTTCGGCTTAACTCAAAAGGAGCGATAAGATTAATTTCTAATACTTTTCTATATTCTGCAGAGGTATATGCTGTAGCATTCTTCCTGATGTTGATTCCCGCATTATTTACCAGGATATCGAGTTTTTCAAACTTGTGGGAAACAAAGTTCGCCAGCTTATTAAGATCTTCTTCTTTTGACACATCTCCACAAAAACCATAGGCGATGAGGTCCTGATTTAGCAGTTCCTTCTCAAAAGCGAGAATATCATCATTATTGCGTGCCGTAAATATCACTTTCGCTTTAAGCGAAAGAAGCTCTTTTACGATTGCGCGGCCTATTCCCTTTGTTCCACCTGTAACGAGAGCAGTTTTATCATCCAGATTCCACATAAAATATCGGGTATTTAAAGCAAAAAACCCGCCTAAGAAGCGGGTTTTTCGGGTTTTTTATTTCTAATTTAATCTACTGCATCTTCAACTGCGTCTCCAGCATCATCTACTGCATCCTCTACATCATCTGCTGCGTTGTTTGTTTCTCTGCAGCTGGTGAAACTTGTTGCTAAAAGACCAGCTGTAAATAAGGTTAAAAATAATCTTCTCATTGTAGTTTTAATTTAGGTTAGTATTAATTTTTGTTTGATTTAAGGTCTTCTCCCCGTTGCCAGACGATAAAGAATTCCTATTACTGCAAGAACTAGCAAAATGTGAATTAAACTTCCTACGGCATCGCCGAAGCCAAAATATCCCACCAGCCATCCTATAATAAGCAGGACTATGATGAGCGAAATAATATCTCTCATGTCAAATAGTTTTTGTTGATTAGTTAATTAAATATAGTGATACTCTCAAATGTGATAAGATTACTTAACAGGGTTTAACAGGAAAATTTAGAAAATTGGGCGTTCTTTAGCATTTTTAGCCAGATTGTTAAGAATTCTTTTGCTTTTAGAGTGATTTCTTATCAATAGGTTAGCTGTAGTCATAAAAGCTCAGCGTCTTTTCTTACTAAGAGCCGTCTGTAGAGATAGATTGAACCTGAGTACCTGGTTCTGCATAAGTAAATCTGTTGAGAATTTGCGGTAGGGCATAACCGTCAAGACCAGCGACACATACCGTATGTGCTTTTTCTAAGTTTAACCAGCCATCTTCTGCCTGAATCGCTCTATCTATATAAATGTGCTCAATGGCTCCTATGATGAAATGACAGTTGTTCTCTTTTAGATAATACTCATTGACATAGCTGCAGCCAAGTTTTATCCTGCTCTGTTTTACGTAAGGAGCTCTAAAACCATGAAGATATTCTTCATCCAGATCTATTTTATCAAACTCAGATACATGACCTTCATATTTGGCAGAGGTCTGGTGCGCATCTTTAATAATATTCTGGTTAATGTGATTAACTGTAAAAAAGTTAGTCTTTTTAATGTTGTCATACGTATTCCTCTCTACAGTATTAGGCCGAAGCACAAAACCCAAAAGTGCAGGATGACTACCCAGATGAGTTACAGAACTAAAGACTGCTACATTAGTAATGTCATCACTTGATTTAGTAGCTATGAGATTAGCCGACTTAAAACCAGTACAGGAATTTATAAAATGTGCTCTGTATCTGGATGGGAGGCCTTCTAAATCGTTTGTGGAAAAATGAAGCATAAAAAAAGGGTCAAAGTTAAGTGACCCTAAATTATATATTGTTTAATTATAATGTGTTAATATTAAACAAATTTATGTGTAGCTTGTGAATACTTTAAGCTTTTTGCATTTGTTCTTTGTAGGTGGGATAATCTGTATAACCTTTTGTTCCCTGCGTATAGAAGGTATCCTGATCCCATGCTGCCACATTTGCATTAGCGGCAAAGCGTTCTGCTAGATCTGGGTTAGAAATATAAAGTTTACCAAATGCAACAAGATCTGCCTCTCCGGCTTCTATGACCGCATTACCTTTTTCCTGATCAAAATTTCCATTTATCATAAGCGTACCGTTATAGATAGGTCTGTATCTTTTAGCAATGTGACTTTCTAAAAAGGGGATCGCACTAACATCTGTAAAAGGTTCAGATAAATGTAAATATGATAGATTATAAGCATTTAGTTTTTCAACTATATAATCAAAGGTAGGCATCGTTTCTTCTGTTCCTTCTATTCCAAAGGTGCCATTAAGAGATGGGTTTAGTCTTATACCAATTCTATTTTCTGGCCATACTTCTTTAACCTTATCTAAAGTTTCAAAAAAGAATCTGGTTCTATTTTCTATACTGCCGCCATATTGATCTTCGCGTAAGTTAGCAAGTGTGTTAAAGAACTGATGAAATAAATAACCGTTTGAAGAATGTATCTCTATACCATCAAAACCTGCTTCTTTAGCATTTTTTGCGGCCTGAACAAATTCCTGTTGTGTTTCTTCAATTTCTTCAAGGCTCATCGCCTTGGGAGTAACTGTATCTTTAAAACCTTCAGGCGTATAAGATTGCGCATTAGGATTTACTGCACTTGGGGCTAAAGGTAATTTACCATTATGAAAATCTGGGTGCGAAATTCTCCCCACGTGCCATAATTGAATAAAAATTTTGCCACCAGCATCATGAACGCTTTTAACTACTCTTTTCCAGCCATCTATTTGTGCCTGATTATGAATACCTCCTGTATGTACATATCCTACAGCTCTTTTAGATACCTGAGAACCTTCTGTAATTATTAAACCGGCACTCGCGCGCTGAGTATAATATTCTACATGAATATCTGTAGGGGCACTGTCTGCATTGTCTGCACGACTCCTGGTCATAGGAGCCATTACCAGACGGTTTTTTAAAGTTAAATCTCCAAGTTTATATGATTGTAATAAAGGTTGATCTGTTGTCATAATTATTTTTTTGTTTGGAACAAATTAGTAGAAAATACTGCGAATTCTATTGATGTAGGTTAAGAAATAACTCCTTTTTGGAAATAAAAACGCCCGAATTGATATGAAAATCGGGCTGAAACGTTAAAAAATAGCTTTATATGCTCAATATTAGTCGTCTATATTTTCCCGCATTTCTCTTTGTCTCATTGGCATTTTGTCAATATTCTCAAAAACGAGAGCGCTATCAAATACATAAGATTTTTTGAATTTAGAACCACCATCCTTCCCAATGAGAACTACTTCTTCATGAGTGGCAGGCAGACTATATAATTTGCGTAAAGCAGCTACATCAAAATGTGAAACTGGTTTTAGTTCATGATCATAAATACGGCCCTTGCATAAGACAAAAAGCAACAAATTGCGATCTTCTAATTTTTTTGGCTTATCTAAAAAAGATTCCCATTGTTTTTTAAAATCCTCATTATCTAGTGAAGTTGTAGTAAAAAGCAGAATTCTGTTTCTCCATTTATATTTAGAGAAATCCTGTTGCGCCTGAGTTGTGAGGGCAAAAAGGATAATTGCTATTTGAGGAATTTTACTCATGTAGAGAAGCGTTGTCTTTTAAAAGTTCTGGAAATTTAGCTTTAAATCTATTTATTCTGGGTATTGACACATTTTGAATGTATGGATTGTCAGGATTATGTTGTTCATAATTTTGATGATAATCTTCTGCTTTCCAAAATTTTTGAAAAGGAACCACCTCTGTAACTATCTCGCCATCGTAGGTAGTTTTATTGAGTCTGTCAATCGTGTTCTGTATAATTTCTTTTTCCTCTTCGTTTTGATAAAATGCAATAGAACGATATTGTCTTCCTTTATCGGGTCCCTGTCTGTTAGGAGTAGTAGGATCTTGCGAGCCAAAGAATACGTCTACAAGTGTTTGATAATCAATAACTTTGGGGTCATAAAAAACTTCTACAGATTCTGCATGCCCTGTCTTCCCGTAACTTACCTGATTGTATGTAGGGTTTTTTTCGGAGCCACCGCTATAACCACTTACTGCTTCTTTTACCCCCTTGAGGCTTTCAAAAACCGCTTCTACGCACCAAAAACAACCGCTGGCGAAATAGGCTCTTTTGTAGCCATCTACTGCCTGGGTTTGCACCGGCTCTGCATAGGCTGTACTTTGATCCTGATGATTATTAGCATTATTCTTACAGGAATTGAGAAAAAATACAGCTATAAAAAGCGTTATGGGTAATTTCATTACTTGATGCTTAAATTCAAGTAAAATTAGGAGATAGTATAGCACAGCTATATTAAGGAGGTGTTAAACTATTGATACTTAACATCAATAAAAAAGCCCCTATGCGGGGCTTTCTAATATTATATCGGTAAATGCTGAATGCTCTAGATTTTAGAGAATATTGCCTGCATTTTATCCTGTTCTTCGCGAGCCAGATCCTCATCTACTAATATACGACCACTGTGCTCATCTGTTATGATCTTTTTGCGACCTGCGATCTCTACCTGCACCTGCGGTGGAATAGTAAAAAATGAACCTCCTGAAGCACCACGCTCTATAGCAACAACAGCAAGACCGTTGCGTACATTAGAACGTATGCGGCGATATGCTTTAACAAGACGCTCTTCTATTTGCTCTTCAAAATCTTCACCTCTTTTAAGAAGTTCCTGCTCTTCCTTCTCAGTTTCTGCAAGGATCTCGTCAAGTTCTTCTTTTTTGTGTTTAAGGTGATTTTCGCGCTCAGCCAGACGTTCTTTAGTGGTTTCTATAACCTCTTTTTTCTGCTCTATTTGCGCTCTGTATTCTTTGATATTCTTTTCAGCCAATTGAATCTCAAGTTCCTGAAACTCGATCTCTTTGCTTAATGAATTGTACTCACGATTGTTACGTACATTCTTTTGCTGCTCAGTATACTTTTTAATTGAGGTCTTAGAATCTTCAATCTGTAATTTCTTAGCTTTGATCTGATCGTCAACAACGCTAAGGTCACCACCCAATTTCTCAAGACGGGTCTTTAAACCGGCAACTTCATCTTCAAGGTCTTCAACTTCTAAAGGAAGCTCTCCACGCACGTTTCTTATTGTATCTACACGTGAATGAATTAATTGTAGATCATAAAGTGCTCTGAGCTTATCTTCTACGCTCGCTTCTGTCTTTTTTGCCATACTTATAAATACTTAATGGGATTGGTATCTTCTTCTGATAAAATGACTGCAAAATTAGTAAATTTTTTCGTAAGATAGTCAGTAAGAATATTTTTTGTGAATTGTTCACTTTCGTAATGCCCAATATCTACTAAAAGAATCTGCTCTTCAGCCTGAAAAAACTGGTGATATTTTAGATCTGCAGTGATAAATACATCTGCACCAGCTGCTTTTGCTGCATCAATTGCAAAACTTCCGCTACCGCCTAGAACGGCTATTTTTTTAACCGGTCTGTCTAATAATTCTGTATGACGCACACCTTTGGCATGAAAAGCTTTCTGCACATGTCTTAAAAATACCATTTCATCTATAGGTTCTGGCAAGATGCCAGTCATACCCATACCCACATTTTGATTTTTGTTATCTAAAGTTGTCACTTCATAAGCTACTTCTTCATAAGAATGCGCTTTAAAAAGAGCGTTTAAAATTTGAGATTCTTTATAATCTTCAAAAGTGATATTAAGTTGCACCTCTTTTTCCTGCTGTAACTGTCTGCGTTCGCCTACAGTAGGGTTGCTGTCTTCATTACCTTTGTAAGTTCCTTTTCCCTTAGTTACAAAACTGCAATTACTGTAATTGCCTATTTTTCCTGCTCCTGCAGCAAATAAGGCGTCACGTAAAGCAATGGCTTCATTTTTTGGAACGTAAGTGGTAAGCTTTTTTATAATTCCTTTTTTAGGAATTAGTACTTCACGATTTTTTAATTGTAAAGCATCAGCCATGCCTTTGCTTACTCCGTTAGGAAGATTGTCAAGTGCAGTATGAATTGCGTAAATAGCAATATCATTTTTTATCGCTTTTAGAATGACGCGCTCAACATAGTTTTTACCTGTGAGTTTTTTGATCCCAGAGAAAATAATGGGGTGAAAGCTAACTATAAGATTACAGTTTTTAGCAATTGCTTCTTCTACTGTTTTTTCGAGTGTATCAAGTGTGACGAGAATGCCAGTAACTTTAGATTCTTTTGCCCCTACAAGCAAACCGGTGTTGTCAAAATCTTCAGCGTAAGCGGGAGGTGCCAGCTCTTCTAGAGCGTCTATTATATCTTTTACGATCATGGATGCAATTATAAAGTAAAGATAAAAATTATACCTTCGTTGCCATGAACAACTTGAGGAAATTACTTTTTCCATTTGCGCTAATATATCAAGCAATTACCGGTGTGCGTAATTATTTATTCAACAAAGGCTGGCTGGTTTCCCGGGTTTATGATTTTCCTTTAATTGGTATTGGGAATCTTTCTGTAGGTGGCACTGGGAAATCACCCATGACAGAATATGTTTTACGCTTATTAGGCGATAATTATAAAGTAGCAACTTTAAGTAGGGGCTATGGCCGTAAAACGAAAGGTTATCTGGATGTCACACCAGATAGCGCAGTGCACAGAACGGGCGATGAACCGTTGCAATTTGCTAAAAAGTTTAAAGAAGTCTACGTTGCTGTTGATGAAGACAGAAGAAATGGTATTTCGCTTTTGCGAAATAAGAATCCGAAGCCAGAGATTATAGTCCTTGATGATGTGTACCAGCATCGCAAGGTAAAACCCGGTTTTATTATCATGCTGAGCGCATATGATTCTATGTTTTATGGTGATTTTATTCTTCCCGCGGGTAATTTAAGAGAGTCGCGCAAGGGTGCAAAGCGAGCCGATTGTATTATAGTTACTAAATGCCCATCAACTTTAAATGAGGTGGAGAAGGGTGAAATCGGCACAAAAATTAGAAAATATTCTTCTGCGCCTGTATACTTTTCAACCATTGCGTACGGCGTAAAATTGCATGGCGCTTCATCTATTGATTTAAATGAATTACCATCCTCATTTACGCTCGTTACAGGTATTGCTAATCCTGCGCCGCTGCTTAATTACTTAGATGAAAATATGCTACGTTATGAGCATGTAGAATTTAGTGATCATCACAACTTTACAGAGAAGGAAATTAACGAACTTGATAAGCGTGAGGTTATTCTAACTACAGAGAAAGATTATATGCGTCTAGAAGGAAAATTTAAGCATGCAACCCTCTATTATCTCCCTATAGAAATGCGATTTTTAGAAGAAAAAGACCGATTTTCAGCTCAAATAAGAGGATTTTTAAATGAGTTTTCAAAATAGTAGTCAGCCAAAGTGAGCTTTTTAGAGCATTAAATAATGACGTTCTTGCGCTTTAATGAAGTGTGTATTTTAGAAAAGAACTCTTCTACTTTATACGGTTTAGGGATAATATCATTGAAGCCGGCCAGATAAAAATCGTCTATATTCTCATCAATAGTAACGGCTGTTAATGCAAGAATAGGAAGGTCTTTATTAAATTCGCGTATTTTTTGTGTTGCTTCGATACCGCTAATTCCCGGCATGTGAATATCCATCAGGACAAGATCAAAAGCTTCAAAGCGTACTTTTTCGATAGCAATCTCACCATTATCTGCAACTTCACATTCCATCTTATTTTTTTCTAAGATCTTGCGTGTGATCATCTGGTTTATCTTGTTGTCTTCTACCACAAGTATTTTACGACCTTCTAATGCTGCATAATCTATATCGTACACCTTCTCTATATTTCTTTGGTTAGATGCATCCTTAGTAAGATTATACTTTATGTCAAAAAAGAATTTTGAACCTTTACCCAGTGTGCTTTCGAGTTCTATTTTACTGTTTTGAAGATCTAGCAGGCGCTTTACAATTGACAGCCCCAAGCCTGTACCGCCAAATTTTCTGTTGATCTGTACAGAACCCTGTGTGAAATTCTGAAAAATATTCTTCTGCTTTTTCTTGCTTATACCTTCACCAGTATCTTCAACCTCAAAATGTAAATAAACCTGAGACGAATTCTCACTTATCTTCTGTACACGTACAATAACCTGGCCATCACGGGTAAATTTATTTCCATTACCAATCAGGTTTATAAGAATTTGAGAGATCATTAAAGGGTCGCCAATAATCTGATCTGGTATGTCTTTCTCAAATTCGAGAACGAGTTGATTGCCTTTTTCCTGAGCTGATCTGTCAAGAGCAAAAATCACATCGTCTACTCGTTTGCGTAAATTGAAAGTGGTTTGTTCAACCTCAACTTTGTTTGCTTCAAGCTTATTGAGATCTAGGATATTGTTGATTAAAGAAAGTAAATACTCACCTGAGAATTTAAGTGAATCCAGGTGTTTTTTCTGCTCTGGAGTGGGATTTTCATGCAATAAGAGATGCGTCAAACCAGTCACAGCATACATAGGAGTTCTCAATTCATGCGTGATAGTAGATAAGAATTGCGCTTTAACAACCGAAGCTTTTTCTGCATTCTCCTTAGCCATGAATAGTTCAGTATTCTTGGTTTGTAGTAATTCGTTAGCCTTAGCTCTTAAGTTATTGTTCTTATAAAGAGAAAGAGCCAGTAAACATAATAATGTGAAAAGAGCAATTACGAGAACACTTGTGAGCTTATTTGCCTTTGTGTTGTATGGTTCATAATTGTCTGGTGTCATTAAGGTATCTGTCTCCAGCGCATTAGTAATAACAACAGTGTTTTGATTTTCATTGGCATTATTGCCAAAATATTCGGCGTTCTTCTCGTTGTACTCTTTTAGATCATTAAATGCTTTTTCATAATCTCCATTTACCGAAGCAATGTTGCTTAATAGCTCCAGAGATTCTACTTCAATGTGAGGGTATTTATTCTTAACACTTACATCATGAGCCATATTTGCGGCAATAAGAGCCATGTCATATTGGCTCAGCTCTGCGTGTGCTTTCCCTTTTTGTAGTGCTGCCTTTGATCGTAGATATTCATCTTTGCCCTCTTTATTAAAAATACTAAGAGCGCGATTATAGTTTATAATTGCAGGCTCGGGATTGTTAGCTGCCAGTTCTCGATTGCCCTGATACAGAAAAGTTGTAGCGAGATGAAATTGATCTTCAAGTTTTTCAAAAATCAACTCTGCCTGATCAAGATATTCTTTAGCTTTATCATTATTATTCAGCTTAAGCTGAATTTGTGCAGCGGTGAGATAACTACTACCAAGCCCTGGTGTATCGTTAATAGATCTTTGTATGTTTATTGCCTCAAGACATTCTACTCCGGCCTGTTCATAATTGCCTAATTGCAAATGCACCTGCGCCAGATAATTGCTGGTAAGACCTATTCTGTTCTTATTATTTACTGATTGGGATAACTGTCGTGCACTCTCAAGATTTTGAAGGGATGACTCGTAATTCATTTCCTGAATATCAGTGCCGGCAACGCGACACAGAGAGTCAATTCTTGAGTTTATAGAAGCGATTTCCTTAGGACTATTTTGTCCGTACGAGATTGTAACTAATAAAAGTAAAGCTAAGAAAAGCGTTCTTTTAGCGAACATTCAATATAAATTGATTAAAAAACGAAAATATAGAATTTGTTAAAAATACTTAAATTTTTCATTAATGCTTTACGCAAACATAACAAATTAAATCTATCAATCTACTCGAGTATCCAGTTTCGTTATCATACCAGCCTATAAGTTTTACCAGGTTCCCTATCACTGAAGTCATTTGCGCGTCAAGTATGCAACTATGGTGGTTTCCTACGATATCGATTGATACAAGTGGGACTTCTGAATATTCAATTATTCCTTTAAAAGGGCCGGCAGCGGCCTCTTTAAAGGCGTTGTTTATTTCTTCAATCGTAGTTTCTCTTTCTACATTTAAAGTTACATCTGTAAGAGAGCCATTAGGTACAGGAACACGAATCCCACAGCCGCCAATAACATTCTCAAGATCAGGAAAGATCTTTGTTAGTGCCTTTGCTGCTCCCGTTGTTGTAGGCACAATAGACTGGCCAGCTGCGCGGGCTCGTCTTAAATCTTTGTGAGGCTGGTCATGTAAACTTTGATCTGTGGTATACGAGTGTACAGTTGTAATGTATGCCTGTTTAATTCCGCAGAGATCTTGTACTACTTTGATCATGGGCGCCGCATTGTTAGTAGTACAGCTGGCATTAGAAATTATCTTTTCTTCACCATTGAGTATATGTTCATTAACACCAAGAACAACTGTTTTAATAGAATCATCCTGAGGAGGAACGGTTAAAATCACTTTTTTTGCACCGGCTTGCAAATGTTGCTCAAGTTGTATATTCTCTTTAAACTTTCCTGATGCTTCAATAACAACATCAAGATCGTATAAATGCCATGGAATATTAGCTATTTCTTTTTCAGAATAAACCACAATTTTTTGACCATCAATTATAAACTCATTGCCTCTTGTTGCGTTGCGATGTTCTATTTGTCCCTGAAAAATCCCGTGTATGCTGTCATATTTAAATAAATGAGCCAGTGTTGCGGGATCTGCAATATCATTAATGGCAAGTACTTCAATAGAGGGATGATTATGCAGCAGTCTTAGCAGCCGTCTGCCTATTCTTCCAAAACCGTTGATACCGATTTTGATTTTTTCCATTACAGGAATTTATATATTATAAAAGATGTTTTTGTGCTTTGTAAGATGAGCGCACAAGCGCACCACTTTCTACATGCCTAAAGCCCATTTCAAGTCCTAAGGTCTCATATTTCTTGAATTGGTCTGGAGTAATAAATTGCTTAACCGGTAAATGTTTTTTAGAAGGCTGCAGGTATTGGCCAATGGTCACAATGTCAACATTAGCATCACGCAGGTCTCTCATAACTTGCAAAACTTCTTCTTCTGTCTCTCCTAATCCTAACATAATGCCAGATTTAGTTCTGCGTATGCCGTTATCTTTGAGGTATTTTAAAACCCCCAGACTACGCTCATATTTCGCTTGTATGCGCACTTCACGAGTAAGTCTCTTTACAGTTTCCATATTATGAGAAACTACTTCTGGAGAAACAGCAATTATTCTGTCTATATTATTTGTGTTGCCCTGAAAATCTGGAATTAAGGTCTCAAGAGTTGTTTCAGGGTTCATTCTGCGAATGGCTTTAACCGTTTCTGCCCACATGATAGAACCCATATCTTTTAAGTCGTCACGATCTACCGAAGTAACAACTGCATGTTTTATTTGCATTAACTTAATAGACCTGGCCACTTTTTCTGGCTCTTCCCAATCTACCGTTTCAGGTCTTCCTGTTTTTACACCGCAAAAACCACAAGATCTTGTGCAAACATTCCCTAATATCATGAAAGTAGCAGTTCCTTCACTCCAGCATTCTCCCATATTGGGGCAGCTTCCTGAAGTACATATGGTATGCAGATCGTATTTGTCTACCAGACTTCTTAGCTCAGTGTATTTTTTGCCGGTAGGCAATTTTACACGTAGCCATTTAGGTTTAGGAGTATGAACGGGCGCTACTAAAGTTTCTGTATTCATAATTTGCAATTTGCCTTGCAAAGATACAAACTGTAGACCAATTAAAAACCGGCAAAAGGCCTAAGAAAATCGGCTATTTATGTGGTAAAATCGGCTGTAAATTCATTTTAACATTTGCATATTCAACTCGTTAAATTTATGGCAATTAGGAAAATGTTAGGAGAGAAAAAAGGAAAACTCTATTAGTTTTACCAATAAGTTAATCAAATACTAATAAATACAACCTATGAAACGATTTACCATACACTTTTTAATATTGGCTCTTTTATCAGGTTTTTACGGTTTTTATGGTTTTGATTTGTGGGGTACAGAGGCAGCCAGAGTATTATTTTTAATAGCTGCAGACCTATTTGTTGTAGCCTTATTTTCCCGTTTTTTGAAAAACGACGGGCAATATCCTCAAAAAGTTGAAGCTTAAAAAATCTACAAATCTATATTTTAATCTGAACTGCTTCTTGTAGAAGCGGTTTTTTTATGTTTAAATTGTAGCACACTATTTGATTGATGTTTTCATAAAAAGAATATGCATAAAATTTGTTTTCTGCTTTTTGGTCTATCATTTTTTGCGGTTTCTGCTCAAAATATAACCCTGAAAAAGGGAATTGTTAATTCAGATCTGGTAACTTCAGACTCCCTCAGGGTTCCATACACTTTATATATTCCTTCAGAATTTGATCCGTCTAAGGCGTATCCTGCCCTTTTTGTCTTTGATCCTGAAGGTAACGGTGTACGCATATCCAGAATGTTTAAGGCAGGGATGATACAGGATAATTTTATAATTGCTTCGCCCAATGTTAGATTGGGAGACTCTCTTGAAGCAGATGTTGATAACGGTCTGCGGGTTATAGAAGATGTGCTTAAGAAAATAAAGGTAAACAGCAATTATGTCTACACAGCCGGTCTTGATGAAGGCGCTCGTGTAGCGAGCGGTATAACATTTTTAATTACTAATATCTCTGGAGTTCTTGCTGTTAATGATATCTTTTTTAAGAACGATCCTCGTATAACGTATAAAAAAGAAATTTACATAGGCCTGGTGGGGGACACATCGCCTAAGTATTATGATATGGTCAATGTATTTGACGTGCTTTCTGGTTTTAAATCTGAGAATAAATTGTACGAGTATTCGGGAGAGGGTGGCTGGCCTGATATTGATTATCTGTCAAGCAGTTTTAATACACTGCATCAACTTCAAGCAGAAAGAGTAAAAGAAGAATTACCACAGCAGTATATCGATTCATCTTTTATAAGAGATTATCTTACCGCAGATGCGCTTATAAAAAAGCACGATTATACCATTGCTTATGATTTTTTAGGTGAGCTAAAAGATAAATACAGGCACTCGCACGATCTTGATTCTTTAAGAGATATACAACGTGACCTTAGAAAAATGAAGGCATTTAAGAGGGAGCGGAATAATAAGAATAATGGCTTAATGGATGAAGCTTACCTGCTTGATGATATGAGTTACTTTATTGATGAGGATGTTGTTACGGCCAATTTTGAAAATCTGGGTTATTGGGATGAAAAAGTACAACGATTTGAGGCTGTAGCTAAAGATTCTACTAAACCTTATGAGCAGAAAGTAGCTAAGCGCATGCTGGGCTATATAGATTTAACAGTTGATAGATATATAGAAGCTCTTGACAGTAATAAAGCCGCAACAGCCAGTCAAAAGATTTTTCCAAATGTTTTAAAAACAATAATAAAGCCGAATTACTTTCCTGCTTATCTCAATATTATTCAACTGGCAAGTGAAGACAATGATGAGAATACGGCATACTTCTATCTGGAAGAACTTCTAAAAAAGGGCTATAAAGACTATAGAAAATTATATAGTATTCCCGGTACAGAAGTTATTCGCATCACGCCCACTTATAATCAAATAATTGAGCGTTACCTTTACAAGTCTGAATATCAATAATTACACTGTAGCGGTTACAGGTTCTGAATTTAATTTCTTCTGTACATACCGCAGCAGTAGAAAAGCAATCGCCATTACAATGATCATCGCCAGCCACGTATTGTTATAACCAAAAGCTGCAATTAATTGCATACCAGAGTTATGACCAAAAATATGCGATAGCGAAAATGACATACTGTAAAGCCCCATGTAAGCTCCTTGTCTTCCTAATTTAGCTCTCCTTAAAGCAAATGAATTTCCGAAAGGGAATGCGATCATTTCGCCAAAAGTGGCGATAATCATTCCAATTACAAGGATTCCGGCCCACGGCGTCACCAGAAAAAGAAGAAAGCTGGTGCCCACCAGCATTAAGCCAATGATCACATTTGTTACTAAAGACCATTTTCTTTTTTCCAGAAAAGCGATTAAAGGCATTTCAAAAACAAAGATTAAAAAGCCGTTAAGCGCTAGTAACAGACCTATCTGTTCTTCCCGCAGGCCATGTATTTCTTTGTAGTAAAGCGGTACTGTAGAAAAATACTGTACGAAGATAAACCCGAACAAAGCCAGAGCTATCAAAAAGATTATATACAATTTATCCTTATGTGGCGGCAACGGATTTTCAATTAATTCTTCTTTATCTGAGATTCTTGCCTTTTTAGGATGCAGGGTTTGTGTAAGTAGCAGACCGGCTAAAATACAAGTAATCCCATCTATCCAGAATAAACCATAGTAGCCTACCGCGGTAATAATTAATCCGCCTAAAGCGGGCCCGGCAGAGAAACCCAGATTTATAGCGAGCCTGATAAGAGTGAGAGAACGCGTTTTATTTTCTGGTTTGCTGTATGCGCTAAGAGCCACAAAAAATGCAGGACGAGAACCGTCTGCCATTGCAATGAGCAAAAAGAAGCCAATGCAGATCCCCGCAAAACTTGTTATAAACTGCAAAGCGAAAAAGCCCAAACCTGTGCTGAGCAAGCTGAACATAATCACTTTGTAGTAACCTATTTTGTCTGAAAGTTTACCGCCCAGCCATGCGCCAAATAAAGAACCTAAACCAAAGCACGTCATTACCCAGCCCACTTTTTCGAGTGAAAACTCAAGATTATCTGTTAGATAAAGCGATAAAAATGGAATTACCATCGCGCCGGCTCTATTGATTAATGTTATAAGCGCAAGCCACCAAACCTCTCTTGAGAGACCATTAAATGTTTTTAAGTAAAGACTGAATAAATGTTTCATTTTGGCTGGAAAAAAAGAAAGTCTGGCAAACATTGCCAGACTTTTTGATTATGATGATATTTTAGTATGCTCACATAACACGATAGATCTGGTGTCTCTTTAAAAAGAGATACTTAATCGAGGTTGTGGAGACGTTATACATATTAGCTATTTTTACCCTTAGAGTAGGGCTGAAATATTCAGTCTTACTTCAGTAATTTAAATCTGGAAAAAAGATGAAAATTTCTTAATATTTCAGTTAATAAATCTAGTAAAATCTATTTACATGTCTTCAGTAAAAATTAAATTATATCTAAATATTATTTTCTTACTGGTAATGGGCGCTGTTTTTGGGCAAAAAACAACCAATTTTGACCGTGAAATTGCCGATTTTCAAACAGAATTAAACGCAGAATATGGCTCTCCTGAAACAACTGTACTGCTCCCTGAAGATTTTGAGAATTTTCACGGTTTAGAATTTTATGATATAGATTCTACTTACCGTGTAAAAGCCAGATTTGTGAGAACGCCAGATGAAAAGCCTTTTGCAATGGCAACTACAACAGATCGTAAACCTATGTATTTTAAATATGGTGAGGCTCATTTTACCCTTAAGGGGAAAGAATTAAAGCTTAATCTCTACAAATCTGTAGAACCGTATAAAGAACCCGGTTATGAAGATTACCTGTTTCTTCCGTTTACAGATCTTACCAGTGGTGATGGCTCATACGGGGGTGGCAGATTTATAGATATGCGTATTCCTGATGGTGATGAGATCTTTATAGATTTTAATAAAGCGTATAATCCTTATTGTGCTTATAGTCCTAAATACAGTTGCCCCATAACTCCTGCCGTAAATGACCTGCAGGTTAGGGTAGAAGCAGGCGTTAAAGATTTTAAAGCGCATTGATCGCAGTTTTTACTAAATACTGGCAGAAGAAAATCTGCAGAATCTCAAAAAAACTTAATCGTTAGGCTGAAGCGGTTTTGTCTTTATTCTTTTACCTTTTCCCCGTTATAGTTTGGATCATAATCTACCATCCATTCAATACCGAATTTATCTCTAAACATGCCAAAATAAGAACCCCAGGGACTTTGCTCAATAGGTACTTCAACTTGCCCACCTTCAGAAAGACCATTAAATAATTTGTCTGCTTCTTCTTTACTTTCTGCGCTAACTGAAATTTTACTTCTGTTTTCGTTTTCATTAGTAGATCCCATGCTTTCCGGAACATCGTTAGCCATTAGAAAG
Source organism: Leeuwenhoekiella sp. A16 (assembly GCF_047946675.1). Lineage (GTDB taxonomy): Bacteria > Bacteroidota > Bacteroidia > Flavobacteriales > Flavobacteriaceae > Leeuwenhoekiella. The sequence continues at coordinate 642,443 of NZ_CP172313.1, read as the reverse complement.
TTTTTCCCGATAGGTAAAGCAATATGCATTATTTTGTTTGCTTCATTTTCAGATACGGGGTATTCTGGACTTGACATCTCTTTGAAACGCATGACTTTTACAAACTCTCCGCCAAAAATTGATTTGTAAAATGTAAAGGCTTCTTCGGCATTGCCGTTGAAGTTTATGTGAGGGTTAATCTGTGCCATTTAATTCTTAGTAGTTAAATTAAATTATTGTATACTGGTGTTAGAGTTGTACTTGTTACTATAAAATGACTCCTCAATAAATTAGTGCTTTATATATAACGAGCCAGCCAGATTCCTAAAAATACGGCGGCAAATCCCAATAGAATACTACTTATTGTATATAGCGCAAAATTAAAAAAATCACCAGATCTAAGTAAAAGGTGGTTTTCATAAGCGAAAGTTGAAAATGTGGTAAAACCACCGCAAAAGCCGGTGGCAAGTATTAAAACCGCCCCAGAACCCAGCGTATTGTTTTTAAGCGCCCAACCCAGTATTGCGCCTATTATTAAGCTTCCTAAAATGTTGGCAACAAAAGTACCGTAAGGAATTCCGTTTTGTGGATTATTAAGCCAGCTGCCTACTAAATAACGCAGAGCACTGCCTATTCCGCCTCCTAAAAATACGAGGAGGACCTGCTTCATTCTATTTCTTCAGTTTTAATAGGTTGGTATAATTCTGTTACCCAATTAGCGGGATTGGGTTGCATTTTAGGGTCTGTAATATAAATTTCAAATTGTGGGCTCGTTTCTGAAGCCTCATAATTATTATCAGATAAGTAATCTTCAGTTTGACCCCATGCTTCATAAAGGTTAGAATAATTTCCTTTAAGAGTAGTTTTTAATACAGTTTGAGCAGGAATAAACCCTGAAAGTACTTCGCTGTCATCTGGCACAATAATACGGGTTGTAGTAGGGAAACCGCATGAAATTATAGCATTACCATTTACTTCATCCCATTCATTATAAATAGTCATTGGTTTACCTACGATCGTGATCTCATTACCTTCCATATATAATTGAACCTTTTTAAGTAATTGCTCAATTTTAGAAGTGATCGCTTCACGAGTTGTGGCTGCAGTAGTGTACATATAAAAACCACCACTGTATTGCGTTATACCGTCAATTTTTATAGAATAAACTTCCATATCCCGCTTTACTGAGGCTGAAAGTCCTTCTAATCCTGATTGATACATTGTATGCATCTCCTGGTCAAAATCGTAACCGGTTAATGTGAAGTATGCTTTATCTGTTATCGTGTGCTCCCCACGCAATCCCCAGGTCACTTTGGTTCCATTTTCAACAGGAGTGAAAATCCAGTAAACTGTGGCTTTACGTTCCCCGGCGGGAGTATCAAAAGTTATTTCCTGATTGATGATAGAATTTTCTATTACCTCTGTTGTAAGCATAGAACCATCAGAATCTTTACCATTCCATGAATAATTAGCTCCTTCTCCAGAGGTGTTTTCAGGATAATTGAAAACCATTGTAGGATCTTCCTGCTTCCATGGTCCCCAGTCTTCCCAGGTGCGGTAGTCATTCACTTTCTTAAATACAACTTCAACGGGCGCTTCTATTACCAGACTTTCTTCAACTTCATAATGGCCGTCTTTTGTGGCAAAATATATCGCCCCTGCGATGAATACAATAAGTAGAAGAAAGAAGAGGTATTTTAATATTTTCATGCGATACTGCGGGTTAGAATGCTAAGATAAGAATTTTAACAATGATGTTATTGCTGGTTTCCTTACTCTTTTAAGTAGAGCTTTATGCCAAAAAGAATAGCGATAAACGCTAAAAATCCCAATAAAATCCAGAAACTGCCTCTGTAATATTTCTTGTGGAGACCTTTGTCTTTAATGTAACTGTAAGAGATAAAAATCACAAAAGCAATTAGAAAACAAAGGGCAAAGATCCACTGGCCGGTACTGAACATTTTTATTTATTTTTAAGCAAATTTACACTTTAAAATAATAGCAGATTATGAAAAAGAGGATAGCATCTGTACATGAATTTCATACCGCATTTGGTTTAGGAATCAATGAAAAACCACATGCCGATTTAGGTAAGGCTAAAAATATGTTGAGGTATAATCTCATGAAAGAAGAGAATGAAGAATATCTTGAGGCAGCTAATGCGGGCGATCTTATAGAAGTTGCAGATGCTCTGGTTGATATGCTTTATATTTTATGTGGTACCATAGTTGAACATGGGATGCAGGATAAAATAGAAGAGGTTTTTGAAGAGATACAGCGTAGTAATATGAGTAAGCTGGGTGAAGACGGTAAACCTGTTTACAGAGAAGACGGGAAGGTTCTAAAAGGGCCTAATTATTTTAAACCAGAACTGAAACGAATAATAGAAAACGAATAAAAAAAGCCCGATTTTTCGGGCTTTTTAGTTGATTTTATGCCTTATAAGGCAGGTACTTCATATCTCCAGCCAAATGGGTCTTCGGCAAGATTAGCTTGTATTTCTTTTAATTGTTTACTGAATTTGGTCGCATAAGAATCTGCCAGATCTGCAAGCTCATAATCTTCATCTTTATGGCCAAAACCGGCAATAGGATTGATCGTAGCTGCAGTTCCCGCGCCAAACATTTCTTTCAGTTCACCTTTTTTAGCAGCATCAACGATCTCTTGTACTTTCACCGGTCGTACTTCTACGTTAATTCCGGCTCTTTCCGCAAGAGCGATAATACTTTTTCTCGTAACACCATCAAGAATACGGTCGTTAGTAGGCGCAGTAAGTAAAGTGTCGTTTACACGAAAGAAAACATTCATCGTTCCTGCTTCTTCAAGATACTCGTGAGAGTTGGCGTCTGTCCATACAATTTGTTGGTATCCTTTTTCCTTTGCAAGATCTGTAGGGTAGAATTGCGCTGCATAGTTTCCTGCTGCTTTAGCAAAACCAACACCACCATCTGCAGCACGACTAAATTTATCAGCAAAGAGCACTTTTACTTTGCCTTTGTAGTATGCCTGAGCAGGAGCACAAATGATTATAAAACGATATTCTGTTGCAGGTGATGCAGAAACTCCATTTTCTGTAGCTATTACAAATGGTCTAATGTATAAAGAGTTCTCAATACCTGTCTTGATCCATTCTTTATCAAGGTTCAACAACTGGTTTAACCCGTCAAAGAAATATTCTTCAGGAAAAGCAGGCATAGCAAGTCTTGCAGAAGAGCGATTAATTCTCTTAAAGTTCTCATCAGGTCTAAACATCCATATTTTTCCCTCATCATCTTTGTAGGCTTTCATACCTTCAAAGACCGCCTGCCCATAATGAAAAACCTTGGCAGAAGGATCCATTTGCATAGGACCATAAGGAAGTATCTCAGGCGTTTGCCATGCACCATTCTTATAATCGCAAATAAACATATGATCTGTAAATACAGTACCAAAAGATAGATTGTCAAAATCTACAGCACTTATTTTAGACTCCTTTATCGGTGTGATTTTCAAGGTTTCGGTCATTTTTACACAGTTTTTTGAACTTACAAATTTATCAATTTATCTAAGCAAGCATGCCTAGAAATCATTATTTTTACCCGCTCCATCATTTTTAAATGATTACGGTTATGAAAAATACATTTCTTTTGGTTTTTACGGTGCTTTTTCTGTTTAGTTGTAAAGAAAAAGAAGAAAAGACAAGTCCTGAAGTTTCCCAGGAAATCGCCCGGTTAGAACCAGCTCAGGTTTATGGGGAAGATTTTAAAAACGTCAAAACATTAAATGGTCCTGAGGTAGGCGATATCTATAAAAATCTTGCTGTAGGTGACACGGTGAACGTAACATTTCAAGGTCCCGTTGCAGATGTTTGCAAAGCCAAAGGTTGCTGGATGAAAGTAGACATTGGTACGACTGAAAAAGTAATGGTCAAGTTTAAAGATTACGGGTTCTTCGTTCCTAAAGATATTGAAGAGCAGCAGGTGACCGTTCACGGCAGAGCTTACATTGCAGAAGTGCCTGTAGACGAGCAAAAACATCTGGCTAAAGATGCAGGTAAAAGCGACGAAGAAATAGAAAAAATTACTCAGCCTGCACGCACATTAGCTTTTGTTGCAGACGGGGTTAAAATAGGTAATAGGTAGTTTGCAGCGCAAAATAGTTAAAACCGCAGACGGGTCAACGACAATACAGATCACAGAGTGGAATGAGCAATATCATTCTATGCACGGTGCCATACAAGAGGCGCAACACGTATTTCTAAAAACGGGGCTTGATCATTTTATAAGTACATCTGCATTAAAGCAGCTCAATATTCTTGAAATAGGTTTCGGTACCGGGTTAAATGCATTTCTTACTTGTATAGCAGCAGATGACAAAAGTATTGTAATCAACTATGAAGGTGTAGAGGCTTTTCCTGTTTCTGCAGATGAAATTGAACAGCTTAATTATATTGAGTTAACGGGAGAAAATAAATACGAGAAGGCTTTCGCGAAAATGCACGCTGCTGCATGGGGAGAATCTGAAGAAATCACGACCAACTTTAATTTAAAAAAGCGCCATCAAACTTTTGAAACGATAACAGATCAAGATCAACATCACTTAATTTATTTTGATGCCTTTGGCGCGAGAGTTCAGCCAGAACTATGGGAAGAGAATATCTTTAAATTAATGTTTACGGCTTTAAAAGAAGGCGGTGTTCTGGTAACCTACGCAGCAAAGGGTAGCGTACGCAGGGCTATGCAATCTGTAGGTTTTCTTGTAGAACGATTACCGGGACCACCGGGAAAACGTGAAATGCTAAGGGCGACAAAGCCAGATCTATCTAAATAATTCCCAATCTAGTTTTACTGAAAATATATTACTGTAAATAGCAGCGCTTTGATCACCTATATCTGTTAAAGCGTAATCTATATGTATACCTCTATACTGAAAGCCCACACCAATATTGGGTTGAAAACCGGTACGCTCGCTGCCATCAAGTTGGGTGATGGTTTGAAAATTACCTACACCGGCACGTAAGAACACAAGATCTGTATAACCAAACTCAAACCCCACCGCCGGACTGGCACTTACAGAAGAGCTTGAGATAATATCATTAGTCTGGGCAAAACGCATGAGGAGATCAACTTCGGCTTTTATGGTGTAATCATAACGAATAAGCCAGGAGCGGGAAACACCCATTTGTAATTTAGGTAGCGTGATTTCCATAGTCTCAGGCAGTTCCTGATTTTGACCTTCTACCGCATCGCTAATTGTAGCAAACTGTTCTTCGTCTATACTCCATGTGTTAACAGATGTTGTTATATCTCTTGCCATCACTCCAAAATCCCAGTCGCCTGCAGAATATTGTAGACCAAAATCGATACCAAATCCCCAGGAAGAGGCAAAATCTCCTATTACTCTCCTTATAATTTTAGCATTGGCACCCAGATTTAAACCCTCAACAGGTAAGCGTCGTGCGTATGAGAACGTAAGCGCATAATCTGCTGTAGAAAACAGGCTAATGCGGTTATAATCTATATTTCCGTTAGCATCTATAAGTTGTGTTGTGTTTAGAATATCATCTACTCCAAAACGAATTAGAGAAAGCGCTACAGTACTCTCGTCATCGATAGTTTTCGCGAAAGCTGCATAATCATACAAGGCGATATTTGCAAAATAACTGGCGTGCATGAGCGCAAGCTCGTTATCTTCCAGATTAACAAGTCCGGCAGGATTCCAATACCCTGAATTTACATCACCTGTGCTGGCAACAACGGCATTTGCCATCCCTAAAGAAGCTGCATCTACACCAATATTTAAAAATTCGTTAGAATATTTGCGCACAGCCTGAGCCTGCGCGATAAAAGGAAGAAATAACAGAAGTAGTATCGCGTAATTTTTGTTCAACCGCGTTGATTTTAAGGACAAATATGCCCAAATAATTCTACAAATTAAACTTTATTTTAAGCGGTATATTGTAGGCTGAGATTTAAATTAGGCCATGAAGCCTGTAATTTTAAATTATCTTTACGCACAACTGGGATTTAAACAGAGAAGCTTGTCCCGGCAACGTTTATTAAAAACTCAAATATGATATTATCCCGGTATATTCCTAACACCTTTACCATGGCAAATCTTTTCTGCGGTATGTTAGGGACTTATTTTGCCGCTACAAACAGGCTGGAATTTGCTGCTTATGCGGTGGTTTTGGGCATTTTTTTCGACTTTTTTGATGGTTTTTTTGCACGTATTCTTAAAGCTCAAAGTGAACTTGGGCTGCAGCTTGATTCTCTTGCAGATGTTATAACGAGTGGAGTTGTGCCCGGCATGGTGATGTATCAACTTTTACATCGCATCGAGAACTGGGGAGGTGGTGTGAAATGGGTAGAGCAGGAGCTGCACTGGGAGTCGTTGAGCCTGCTGCCGTTTTTAGGTTTTGCCATAACATTAGCATCTGCTTACAGGCTGGCCAAATTTAATATTGATACGCGCCAAACCGATTCTTTTATTGGTCTGCCCACACCGGCAAATGCCTTATTGATAATAAGTCTGCCGTTGATTTTAATATATGATTCATATCCTGTTGTAGAAGAAATCATTTCTAATAAAGGGTTTCTTTTAGGACTTACCGCTTTAAGCTGTTATTTGCTCAATGCAGAATTGCCTTTGTTTGCGCTTAAGTTCAAGACATGGGGCTTTGCCGAAAATAAAGTGAGATACATATTCCTGATAATTGCGGCTTTGCTTTTAGCTTTTCTTCAGTTTTTAGCTGTGCCATTAATCATTGTGATGTATGTGATTATCTCATTTGCAGTGAAAAAATAATAATTACAATAAATTCCTTTTTTTGACTACAATACTAGATTTAGACAATTGGGCACGCAAAGAGCATTTCGAGTTTTACAATAAATTTGAAGAACCTTTTTTTGGTTTAACAGCGCGTGTTGATTGTACAGAAGTTTATCGCCTTTCAAAAGAGAACGGGTATTCATTTTTTCTGTTCTATCTGCATAAAGCTCTTGCGGCGGTGAATACTATAGAGCCTTTTAAATACCGAATTATTGACGCTCAGGTTCACATTTATGACAGAGTAGATGCATCGCCTACAATAAACAGGCCCGATGGTACCTTTGGTTTTTCATACATTAAATATTTTGAGGACTTTGAAGAGTTTGTTGTACATGCACAAGAAGAAATCACGCGTGTGCAGCATACAAAAGGTCTTGATCCCTCAACCTCGGGACAAAATGTGATTCACTGTTCTGCGATACCCTGGGTAGATTTTACTTCGGTTTCTCATGCACGCAGTTTTTCATTTCCAGATAGTTGCCCTAAGATCGCCTTTGGAAAAATGACAGAAGAACACGGGAAACGATCAATGCCTGTTTCTGTACACGCGCATCACGCTTTGATGGATGGCTTTCATGTGGGGCAGTTTTTTGAGCTTTTTGGTCGATTTTTAGCAGGAAAAAGCTGATTTTTTTCGTTTTAAACGAAATAAGAATGCGTAGTTTAGTAAAAAATCATGCATGAATCAAACTTATCTTTCCAGTGAAACACTTTTAAATCTTGCCAAACAAGTAAAATCATTAGCAGATACGGGATTGGTTTTTAATCCTACAGGTTATGATGCAGAACGTTATGAGCAGTTGCAGGAAATTGCCGTTACTATGATAGGTGCTTTAGGTGTAACTCCGGTTGAGGTTCTCAACGATTTTTACCTGCCAGAGATCGATTATCCTACGCCAAAGGTCGATATTCGGGGTTTTGTTGTGAATGAGCAAAAGGAAATTTTACTGGTTAAAGAAAAAGTTGATGGCAAGTGGACACTGCCCGGAGGTTGGGCAGATATTGGTATGACTCCGGCAGAAGTTGTAGTAAAAGAAGTTGAAGAAGAAACAGGTTTACATGTTGAGCCAGTTCATATTTGTGCCGTTTACGACAAGCGTTGCCACCCGCACCCGCCACAAGCACATTATGTGTATAAGATCTTTTTTTATTGCGTATTAAAAGGAGGGATTATTGATCCTAATTTTGATATTCTTGATGTTGGCTGGTTTAAAATTGATGATCTTCCAGAACTTTCAGCCGATAGGATAGTTAAAGGTCAGCTGGAAAAAATCTACCAAAACGTGGTAAAAAACGGCCAAAAGACCACACTTTTTGACTCACTTTCTACTCACTGAATCTGGTGAAGTTTTATATTTTTTTCGCTTAGCTAAAAAGTTTTTTCTTTCTCAGCTCAAAGTTTTGGCCTAAATAAACTTTACGCACCATCTCGTCTGCGGCAAGTTCTTCAGGGATACCGTGCTTTAAAATGCTGCCTTCAAACATAAGATAGGTGTGATCTGTAATGGCAAGAGTTTCCTGTACATTGTGATCTGTGATTAAAATACCTATGTTTTTAGACTTTAGTTGGGCGACAATACGCTGAATGTCTTCTACAGCAACAGGATCTACACCTGCAAACGGTTCATCAAGAAGAATAAAATTGGGGTTTGTGGCCAAGGCACGAGCAATCTCAGTACGTCTGCGCTCACCACCAGAAAGTAAATCACCACGACTTTTACGAATGTGGCCAAGGCTGAACTCTTCTATAAGTTCTTCCATTTTTGCGTGTTGCTCTTTCTTACTCAGGTCTGTTAGCTGAAGCACGCTAAGAATATTATCTTCAATACTCAGTTTTCTAAATACCGAAGCTTCCTGGGCCAGATATCCTATCCCATTTTGTGCACGCTTGTACATGGGATATTTCGTAATGATCTTATCTTCAAGAAAGATGTTACCACCATTTGGTTTAACCAGACCTACGATCATGTAAAACGAGGTAGTTTTACCGGCACCGTTAGGACCCAAAAGACCTACAATCTCACCCTGATTAACTTCTACGGTAATGCCTTTAACGACCTGGCGGCCTTTATAGGATTTTACCAGATTCTCTGCTCGTAATTTCATGTAATAGGTTTATCAAGTATTGCACCAAACTTCTGGCGTACTATGCTTCCTGCTCTTCTAATGCCTCCCAGAATTCATAAGCGCGTCTTAGGTGAGGTATCACAATTGTACCGCCTATTAATGTGCCTATGCTCAGGGTTTCCATTATTTCATCTTTGGTAATTCCTTCTTTATAGCAGCTTTCAAGATGGTATTTTACGCAATCATCACAGCGTAGAACAGTTGATGCAACTAGACCCAGAAGTTCTTTAGTTTTTACATCAAGCGCGCCCGGCATAAAAGCGTTAGTATCAAGGTTAAAAATACGGTTTATGATCTTGTTTTTATCAGCCAGGATCTTATCGTTCATCTTAGAACGATAATCATTAAATTCTTGTACTGGGTTTTCGGTATTCTTAGACATATTTTTTAAACTAAAAAGTATAGCGTTATTTTTTTAGAACCTTCTTTAATTTGCGTTCTTCCTGTTTCATCACAAAACTTGAGATAAGAATACTTGCTTCATATAATATTAAAATAGGGATTGAAACAATTACTTGTGTCGAAATATCTGGCGGAGTAATTATAGCCGAAATAATCAATACGATCACCAGTGCGTACTTGCGATATTTACGTAAGAACTGCGGTGTTACCAAGCCAATTTTAGTAAAGAAATATATGATGATAGGAAGTTCAAAAATAAGACCGGCTGCCAATGCGCTAGAGCGTACCAGACCGATGTAAGAATCTATATCAAACTCATTTTTAACTTCATTACCCACGGTGAAGTTGGCTAAAAAGTTTATTGATAAAGGAGCAATGATGTAGAAACCAAATAAAACACCAAGAAAGAAAAGCAGTGATGAGATCACGATAAATCCGCGTGAGTTGTTGCGTTCATTCTCATAAAGACCGGGAGAAATAAACTTCCAGAATTCATACATTATATATGGAAATCCCAGAACAACACCACCAATAATAGAAGTCCATATAGCGGCACTAAACTGCCCGCCCATGGTTCGGTTTTGAATTATAAAATTCATTTCTTCTTCTACGCAACCTTTATCAGAGCCAAAAACCTGAGCCATCCTGCAGAGAAAATCGTAAGAAATAAAATCAGGTTTTGCGGGAGCAAAGATGATTTCTTCAAACACAAAATCTCTGAAGATAAAGATGAGTACTCCTAAAATTACAACAGAAAGTGTAGCTCTTATTAAGTGCCAGCGTAATTCTTCAAGATGATCCAAAAAGGACATTTCATGTTGCTCACTTGTTTTTTTTCTTGCCATTATAGTATTCCTTCTTTTATTAAATCATGTATGTGAATCACACCAGAATAATTGTTGTTATTATCTATTGCCAGTAGTTGCGATATACTATTCTCTTCTAATATCTCTAATGCCTCTGCGGCCATTGCGGTATCGTTAATGTATTTAGGGTTTTTGCTCATAATGTCACTTGCAGTCAGTCCGCTAAGTACATCATGTTTCTCTAACATACGGCGTATGTCACCATCTGTGATGATTCCTACGATTTTATTGTTTTCTGAAACAGCAGCAACACCAAGCATTTTCTTAGAAATTTCAATAATTACATCTTTAATAGATGTATGCGGTGCAACTTCTGGCTTATCATGCAAACTTAAAAGATCACTAACACGCAGATATAATTTTTTACCCAAAGCACCACCAGGATGGTACTTTGCAAAATCGCTTGTAGAGAAACCTCTAAGATCAAGAAGAGCAATTGCCAATGCATCTCCCATCACAAGTTGTACGGTGGTACTTGTAGTGGGAGCAAGATTGTGCGGGCATGCTTCTTTTTCCGCGTAAGCGTGCAAAATATAATCTGATTGTTTACCTAAATATGAGTCACGATTAGATGTTATCGCAATTATGGTATTATTATTGTTTTTGATAAACGGGACGAGAACTTTTATCTCTGGAGTGTTACCACTCTTAGAAACGCAGATTACGATATCGTCTTTTAAAATTGTACCCAGGTCACCGTGAATAGCATCTGCAGCATGCATAAAAATGGCAGGCGTGCCTGTAGAATTAAGGGTGGCTACAATTTTTTGTGCTATAATGGCACTTTTACCTACGCCGGTTAAAATGATGCGGCCTTTAGAATTGTAGATTAATTCTACGGCCTCAGCAAATTCCTGATCGATTAGATCAATCAGGTTAGTGATGGCTTTATTTTCTATGGTAATTGTCCGTTTAGCGTTGATAACGATCTGCTCGTGGATATTCAAGAGATAAGTATTTATGCCGTTTGTATGTCCTAAAGAAATTAGTATATTTAGATTGCAAATGTATGCAAAATTGAATAAGGATTAATGAGTTCAGAAGAAATAGACTTAAACGCCGCACTCAAAAAATATTTTGGTTTTAGCCAGTTTAAAGGCCTTCAGGAAAAGGTAATTACAAGTATAGTTAACAGGCATCATACTTTTGTGATTATGCCAACGGGTGGCGGGAAGTCACTTTGTTATCAATTGCCGGCTCTTATACAAGAAGGAACTGCGATCGTGGTTTCCCCTCTTATTGCTCTTATGAAGAATCAGGTTGATGCCCTTAGGGGTATATCTAATGAGCATGGTATTGCCCATGTTTTGAATTCTTCTTTGAACAAAAGCGAAATAAAACAGGTTAAAGAAGATATTGCTAACGGTATTACAAAACTGCTGTATGTGGCACCAGAATCGCTTACAAAAGAAGAAAACGTAGAGTTCCTGAGAGAACATACGCTTTCATTTGTAGCGATTGACGAAGCGCATTGTATAAGTGAGTGGGGACACGATTTTAGACCAGAATATCGCAATCTGCGAACGATTATTAAGCGCCTGGGAGATGATATTCCTATTATAGCAGTTACTGCGACAGCGACTCCAAAGGTTCAGGAAGATATTTTAAAGAATCTGGGTATTTCATCTGCAAATACTTTTAAGGCATCTTTTAACAGGCCAAATCTTTACTATGAAATACGTCCTAAAACTAAAGACGTTGATGCAGATATAATACGTTTTGTGAAACAAAATGAAGGTAAGAGCGGCATTATTTACTGCCTTAGCAGAAAGCGTGTTGAAGAACTCGCACAGGTGCTTCAGGTTAATGGTATTTCTGCCGTACCCTATCATGCTGGTTTAGATGCTAAAACGCGTGTTAAACATCAGGATATGTTCCTTATGGAAGATGTTGACGTTGTTGTTGCTACTATTGCCTTTGGTATGGGTATCGATAAGCCAGATGTGCGATTTGTGATACATCACGATATCCCAAAAAGTATAGAAAGTTATTATCAGGAAACAGGTCGTGCGGGCCGTGATGGTGGCGAAGGTCATTGTCTCGCTTACTACGCTTATAAGGATATTGAGAAGCTTGAGAAATTTATGAGTGGCAAGCCTGTGGCCGAGCAGGAGATAGGTCATGCATTGCTGCAGGAAGTGGTCGCTTTTGCAGAAACTTCTATGTCAAGACGCAAATTTATTCTGCATTATTTTGGGGAAGAATTTGATAATGAGACCATGCCTGGTGGTGATCTTGACGATAATGTGCGCAATCCCAAGAAAAAGCATGAAGCGCAGGATGATGTTGTAAAAGTACTTGAGGTTGTTAAAAAAACCGGTGAAATATATAAAGGCAAAGAACTAGTTAATACCTTAGTAGGTAAAGCAAACGCTGTCATATCATCACATATGACAGATAAAGAAGATTACTTTGGTATAGGTAAAGGGCGTGATGCACATTACTGGAAAGCTCTTTTACGCCAAATATTAGTAGCAGGTTTTTTAAAAAAGGATATTGAGACTTATGGTGTCATTAAGATGACAGATAAGGGGACTAAATTTCTCAATAAACCTAAGTCATTCATGATGACAGAAGATCACATGTATGACGAGAATGCAGATAATAGCATTGTTAAAGCTGGCAAGGGCATGGGCGCAGACCCCAAGCTTGTGGCTATGCTTAAAGACCTGAGAAAAAAAGTAGGTAAGAAAAAAGATGTGCCTCCTTATGTTGTTTTTCAAGATCCTTCTCTTGAGGATATGGCGCTTAAATACCCAACTTCTATAGAAGAAATGTCTAATGTTTTTGGTGTAGGAGAGGGCAAAGCTAAAAAATACGGGAAAGAATTTATAGATCTTATCACCAGATATGTTGCAGATAATGATATTATAAAACCAGACGATCTTGTAGTTAAATCTACGGGTTCTAATAGCGCACTTAAGCTCTATATTATACAAAATGTAGACCGTAAACTTCCGCTTGATGATATCGCTTCGGCGAAAGGTCTTGAAATGACAGATTTTGTTAAGGAAATGGAAGCTATTGTTTACAGCGGCACAAAACTTAATATTGATTATTGGATTGATGAGATCTTAGACGAAGATCAGCAAGAAGAACTTCATGAATATTTTATCGATTCTGAATCTGATAAAATTGAGGATGCTATGGAAGAATTTGACGGCGATTATGATGACGAGGAATTGAGATTGTACCGTATTAAATTTATAAGCGAGGTCGCTAATTAATTAGAACTCCCCATAAATTTATAAAAGCACCTTATATACGAGGTGCTTTTTCTTTTCGCCATAAGGCAATGAAAATTAATACTAATTTTTAACCTTTACAGATAAGGCTTACCTTTGTCACTCAATTTTAAAATAGTGTCATGCAAGACGGAATATACGCGAAATTTCATACGCCTAAAGGCGAAATTTTAATCAAACTTACTCACGACAAAACTCCGGGAACGGTAGGGAACTTTGTTTCACTAGCCGAAGGGAATTTAGAAAATTCTGCTAAACCACAAGGAGAACCTTTTTATAACGGACTCAAATTTCACCGGGTTATACCTGATTTTATGATTCAGGGAGGAGATCCTAAAGGTACAGGCACAGGAGATCCCGGTTACAAATTTGATGATGAGTTTCATCAGGATTTGAGACATGATACGCCCGGAGTACTTTCTATGGCAAATTCTGGTCCTGGTTCTAACGGTAGTCAGTTTTTTATCACACATGTGGCTACACCATGGTTAGATAATAAGCACACAGTTTTTGGAAATGTTGTAGAAGGTCAGGATGTTGTTGATGCTATCGCGCAGGGTGATACTATGGACAAGGTTGAAATCATAAGAGTAGGAGAAGAAGCTGAAAAATGGAATTCTGTTGAGGCTTTTCGCACTTTTGAAGGCTCACGCGAGAAAAGACTAGCTGAGGAGAAAGCAAAACAAGCTGAAGAACTAGATAAAATAGCTAAAGGTTTTAAAGTTACAGATAGCGGTTTGCGTTACCAGATCATACAAGAGGGTAGTGGAGCAAAAGCTCAAAAAGGTAAAGTTGTTTCTGTACATTATAAAGGTCAGTTAGCAGATGGTACTGTATTTGACAGTTCGTACAAGCGCAACCAACCCATAGATTTTGAATTGGGCGTGGGTCAGGTAATTTCAGGATGGGATGAAGGTGTAGGTCTTTTAAAAGTAGGTGATAAAGCTCGCTTTGTAATTCCTTCTAACTTAGGTTACGGTAGTCGTGGTGCAGGTGGTGTTATTCCTCCAGATGCTACACTTATATTTGACGTAGAATTGATGGATGTAAAGTAAATTTTAAATACATACATTAAAAAAGCCCCTAAGTAGGGGCTTTTTTATGCTTTTTACCCGATTTTTTAGCAATTTTTTTAGGTTTTAAAAGTGGTAATTATTTAATTTTAAGAAAGTTAAAAATTATGGGAAAAGGAGATATAAAAACCAGGAGAGGTAAAATACATATTGGTTCTTATGGTAAGAGAAGAAAACGCAATTCTAAGAAAGCCACAGTAGCCGATGTGCCCACAAAACAAAATTCTACAAAGACCTTAAGTGCAGAGGAGCAAAAATCTTCATCAAAAGACAATCTTGTAGAAGGATAGTTAGGAAGATTGACTTTATAGTCATCCATATCTTATTAGGCCTGTCTATTTTCGAGATGTCACGCTATAAATATAGATAAAGGTTTAAAATGCCAGTATCGGCGTTTTATCTTACAAATACAAATTCATTTTTATCTGGGTTTGAGTATTGTTCGCTATAGCCATAGCCGTCATAATCAAAACCTTTTAGTTCATCTATAGAACTTACTTCTTTGTCAATAACATAGCGTACCATAGAGCCTCTGGCTTTTTTGGCATAAAAAGAAATGATTTTTAATTTACCGTTTTTGTAATCCTTGAAAATAGGAGTTATAACAGGAACCTTAAGTTTATCTGTTTTGACAGATTTGAAATATTCCTGACTAGCCAAGTTTAAGAAAATCTCATCATCAGCCAATTCCTCATTTAATTTTTTGGTTATTTTTTCGCCCCAAAAATCATATAAATCTTCATTTTTGCCTGATTTTAATTTAGTCCCCATTTCCAGACGGTAGGGTTGCATAAGGTCTAAAGGTTTCAATACACCATAAAGTCCGGAAAGAATACGCAACGTATTCTGTAAAAGGTCAAGCTTTTTTACGGGGATGGTATAGGCGTCAAGACCACTATAAACATCGCCATCAAAAGCATAAACAGCGGGGCGCGAATTTTCTTTTGTAAAAGGTGTTGTAAAAGATTTATAACGGTGGTAATTGAGATCAGCAAGTTTATCGCTAATACTCATTAGCTCTGAGATTTCAGCTTTAGTTTTGCGTTCAAGCTTCTTATTTAAAATTTCGGCCTGATCTAGAAAAATAGGCTGTGTGGCACGATTAGTAGGTAATTTTGATTCAAAATCGAGCGATTTTGCCGGGGAAACAACAATTTTCATATTCTTTATATCTACCGGCAAAAATAGGTATAACTGAAATTGTTAATGTCTATTTGATATAATTTTTTAGAATAGGTAATAACTGCAATTGATACTAGTGGGGATTGCGCTCATCACTTTCTATTAAACCATCTCGCAATCTTATGATACGGTGGGCGTGTTCTGCAATATCTTCCTCATGCGTTACCAAAATAACTGTATTTCCTGCTGCATGAATTTCATCAAATAAACTCATTATCTCTACAGATGTCTTTGAATCGAGGTTACCAGTAGGCTCATCTGCAAGTATAATAGACGGTTTGTTTACAAGTGCCCGCCCTACAGCCACACGCTGACGTTGTCCTCCTGAAAGCTGGTTAGGTTTATGATCCATACGATCTGCCAGGCCAACGTCTGTAAGAACTTCTTCTGCACGCTTTCTGCGATCTGGCTTAGAGTAACCTGCGTAAACCATAGGTAAAGCTACGTTATCTAAAGCGGTCGTTCTGGGAAGTAAATTAAAGGTCTGGAAAACGAAACCAATTTCTTTATTTCTAACTTCGGCAAGTTCGTCATCAGACATATCACTAACATCTCTGCCGTTGAGTACATAGGTGCCAGAAGTAGGAGTATCAAGACAACCAAGAAGATTCATTAAAGTAGATTTTCCTGATCCTGACGGACCCATAAACGCAACATATTCTCCTTTATCTATATCGAGGTCAATACCTTTAAGCACTTTTACAACCTCATTTCCTAAAGGGAAATCCCTTTTAATGTCTCTAATCTTAATTAAATTCATCTAAAATATTTATAACGAATATAGGGCATAAGTAGATCAAATTGAGATTTTGTTACAGAATGTCGCAGTAAATATGAATAAATGATGTCATTACTAAATCTAATATATTTGCCAGGTCGTTTAAAATAATTCATGAGCAAAACACTGTCTATTCTTGTTCCCGCTTATAATGAGGAAAACACTATTGTTGAACTTTTAGAAGTTCTTTTAAATTTAGATTTGAAACATTCCATAAATAAGGAGGTTATTGTGGTTGATGACGGCTCTAGTGATAATACTGTAAATCTTATTGAGCAATTTATACAAAGGTACCCTTCATTCAATATAAGGCTTATAAATCAACCTTATAACATGGGTAAAGGTGCAGCCCTGCACAAGGGAATAGAGAGTGCGACAGGTGATTTTATTATAATTCAGGATGCAGATCTTGAGTATGATCCTGAAGAATTCAATATTTTACTTCAGCCAATTTTATTGGGAAGGGCTGATGTCGTATATGGATCGAGATTTATGGGAGGTAACCCACACCGTATTTTATTTTTTTGGCATACAGTAGGAAATAAATTTCTCACATTTACTAGTAATATGTTCACAAATCTCAATCTTACTGATATGGAGAGTTGTTATAAGATGTTTAAAGCAGAGGTTCTTAAGAAGATAGTGCTGAAAGAAAAAAGATTTGGTTTTGAGCCCGAGATCACCGCTAAGATTGCAAGAATCCCGAAAATTAGAATTTATGAAGTGGGCATTTCATACTATGGGCGTACTTACGAGGAAGGGAAAAAAATTAACTGGAAAGATGGTTTTAGAGCTTTATGGTGTATTCTTAAATATAATCTTATCTCAATATAACCTTGTTTAAAAATATTTCATTCAATCATATTGCTATTCTTTGCGCATGTATTTCTTGCGTCTGTCTCTTATATAACTTTAAGTTGGGTTACAATAATAGGTATAATGCAGGTGGAGATGCTTTAGATTATATTTCATTAGGTACCGTTCTTGCAAAGACAGGATATTATGGTAAGGCAGAGGATTCAGATGATCACATATTGAATGATTTTCAGAATGGAAACGTTGAAAATAAATCTTATAAATTTAAAAAGCATAGCACTTGGAGACCTCCATTATGGCCTGGGCTTATTGCATTTGTTTTCCTGATATTTGGCTATAAGTTATTATATATTTTAATATTCAAAGTTGTTATACATCTTATTGGCGTTGGGTTGTTTTATAAAATACTACGGCTTCTAGAATATGACAAATGGTATATTTTAATAGGTGCTTTTATTTATTCGGTTAGTCCGGTTTACCAGATTTATGGCCGAGTATTCCTGGTAGAACCTTTAACTTTATTTATAATAACTGTATTTCTATATTATCTTTTGAAATGTCAAAAGAATACAAGGGGTTTTGCATTATTGGGATTAACGGGGGCATTAGTAATTTTATCTCATCCGTATTATATCTTCTTGCCTTTTACAATTTACTTAATGCTTGTCTTATCTAAGCAAATACAAACTAAACATTTTATCATTTCTTCTGTTATTTCTCTATTCATCGTAGCACTATGGCCAATAAGAAATGCAATAGTTCTAAAACAAATTCATTAATAATGACAACTTCTTCAGGAGCGGTTATGGCAAAAGGATGGAATAAAGAAGTACCACAACTTCATACAAATACCCAAGGTGATCTGGCAGATGAGGGCTTGGTGTTAAAAGAGGGGGAGGAAGTAAATGTTCAAAATGAAATTGATGCCTCAAAACAATATAGTCATTCGGTCGTACAATTTATAAAAGAGAATAAGAAGTTGATTGTGCCTATAATTCTTACGAAATTAAAAAGTGCTTTTAATCCTTTAGCAGAGACTCCAAAACCAGGAATACTGGAAACAGGAAGAGTAAGTTTTCATATACTAGCATTGCTGGCGTCTATTTTTCTACTATTTAGAGGGGCAGATTTAGTAAGAGCATTAAACATTTCACTTATCCTATCTACCGTTTTAATTGCTATTATAACATATTCCGGATTTCGGTTTAGATCACCTCAATTTGTACTCGAATTACTTTTAATAGTAGAATGCTTAAATAATTTGAAAAAGGAAATAAATAGGAGATTCTTTCTATAACGTATTAAATAAGACCGCACAGGGTTTTAAGTTATTCTATCAAATGTATTTAAAATATAGTAAAGCGGTTGCATTCATTATACTTTTCATAGGTCTTGTGCTGCGTTTATATTGTCAATTTATTAATTGGACATTTAATGGAGATGAAATTAATCTTGCCAGAAATATTATAAACAGATCATATGATCAACTTCTCTACCCATTAGATTATGGTCAAAGTGCTCCACCCCTTTTTCTTATTTTACAAAAAGCGGTTTTTATAGATGGTCATCCTGAGTTTTCGCTTAAAATATTGAATTTTATACTTTCAGCTTTAGGCCTTTTTCTATTCTTTGAAGTTGTTAGGAGATGTAAATACAGCATAGGTTACTTAAGTGCCTTGGCATTTATGTGCTGCTCACCTTTTGTTATTTATAATACACTTACATTAAAGCAATATTCTTTTGATTTGACATTAGGCATATTTTCAATTCTTCTTTTTACTAAAACTAATAAGTGGAAGCAACTTATATTTTTTATTATTTTTTGTTTAGTGAGTAATGTAGCCTCATTTTTCTGCGCTGGTATCGTCATCTGGAAAATAATTAAGCAGTGTAGATTTCCTTTAATTTTCGAGACAAAACTTGTCTATTCATACCTCCCTTATCTTGCGGCCCCCATACCGTACGTTATATTTTTTGTTTGGTTTATAAATCAAGAGGGAGCATCACAACTGCAGAGTTATATGATGCAATATTGGCAAAATTCTTTTCTGCCGTTAAACGGTGAGTTCTTTATCTGGACTTTCTACATGTTACACGGATTGATTGTGTATATTTTCTCCTCATATCTTATGATAGGAGTATTAATGGCTACAATATCTATACTAGGGTCTGGAGTCATATTACGTAATTTTTTTATTAAAAAGAACAATGATTTTATTAATGACTTTGTAGGGATTTATGCTTCTACTTTAGCTATTCATTTATTCTTATCTGCTCTCAAACTATATCCATTTTCTGATAGGTTATATGTTTATTTGGCTCCAGTATTTTATGTTTTGTTAGCTGAAGGTCTTGATTTATTAGTAGCTACAAAAAAATATAAAATTTTAGTGAACAGAGTACTGGTCCTTTTGATACCGCTTTTTATAATCTCTTTGTTGTTATCATACTTTCCTTATCAGGATAATGACATAAATCAACTTACCAAGGTGGTAAATAACAAAAAAGGAAAAATTTATATAACTAATAAGGCTATGTCCGCAATAAAGACCTGGCAAACTGTTATGGCAGATTATAAGACCGGAGAAGTGTTAAAGAATAGCACGTATTTGCCGCAAAAGAACTTTGCACACAATTCATTAATTGTATCGCGACAACAAATTAAATATGGTCACGATAATAGATATAGTAGTCCCGAACCAGAGATACAAAGTCTTTTAGAAAGCAATCTTATAGAAGTAGAAGAGAAATTAAATGGTTTTGTAATATATAAACCTAAAGCCGAATAGCAAAATGCTCTTCTCGCTGTTCTTTACGAAAGAAAACAAAACCTAACCAAAAACAATCTAGTGTAACCTGCACTTTGGGATGTGATTGTATGCATTTCCAGGCTTGCTGCATATCTTCAGACCAGTAGATGTCATCAAAAATCCAGACTGAATCATTAGTTGCAGTGGACAGCAGTTTTTCAAAATAGGCCAATGTAGCTTCTTTGCTATGGTTTCCATCAAAGTAAATGAGATCAAACTTCTTGTCGAGCAGATTATGTATGCTTTCTGTGAAATCACCTTTTAGTATTGATACATTTTCTACACCGGCAGCAATAAGTGAGTCGTTTGCTTTCGCGGAAGTTTCCGGGCAACCTTCAAGAGACGTGACTCTGGTGTTTTTGGCCAAAGCCAACGAAATTGTACTTAAACCCAGAGAAGTGCCCAGCTCCAGAATCTCTTTGGGCTCAAAATAATTAACCACACGATAAAGCAATTTCATTCTGTTATGCGTTGCTCCGGCGTGTTTTGCAATGTCTGAAACTTTTCTGTTATTAGATTTAAAAACCCGCGATCCAGAGCCAAAATCGGTTATTTTAAGGGTAAAATCGTCCCGTGATAAAGCGTTTTTGTAATTATTTAAAATATTATAATCGTCATACCTTGTCTTATCATAAAGACATTTGGTCACAAAATCATATACAAAGGGAGAATGTACACTGTGTTGATTTGTAGAACGCAATAAAAAAGACAGATATTTCTTTATTTGGAAAATCACCTAATAAAATTTACTCTTCCAGCTTTGCTCCCAGCTCAAACCAGCGCTCTGTTTTCTGCTCGATGGCTTCTTCAATATTCTTCAGTTCAAGAGAAGCTTTATTAATTTCATCGCCGGCGAGGTCTGGGTTTAAAAATTCTTTCTCTTTTGTAAGTTTATCCCGTTCTAACTGCGCGATTTCTCGTTCCAGTTTATTGTATTCCTTTTGCTCCTGATAAGAGAGGGTATTACTGGCAGTCTTCCAATTATCTTTTGTAGTAGATTTTTCAGTTTCTACCGCTTTTGGTTGCTCAGTTTCAGTTGAAATACTGGTGTCATAAGCCCTAAAATCGGAATAATTACCCGGAAAATCGTCTACAATACCGCTTCCGCGAAAAACAAAAAGGTGATCAACGATCTTATCCATGAAATACCTGTCATGAGAAACAACAAGCAGACAACCCGGAAAATCGAGTAGAAAACTTTCAAGGACATTGAGCGTTACAATATCAAGATCATTTGTAGGCTCATCGAGAATAAGAAAGTTAGGATTTTGAATCAAAACTGTACACAGGTACAAGCGTTTACGCTCACCCCCACTCAGTTTTTCAACAAAATCATATTGCTTTTTGCGGTCAAAGAGAAAACGCTCCAGCAATTGTTGTGCAGATATTTGCCTGCCTTTTTTTAACGGAATGTAATCACCAAACTCTCTAATGACATCAATAACTTTTTGACCATTTTTTATAGTAATTCCCTTTTGCGTATAATACCCAAAGCGGATAGTCTCACCTACTACAATTTTTCCGCCATCTGGCTCAAGGTTACCGGTAAGCATATTTAAGAATGTAGATTTACCGGTACCATTCTTACCAATAATCCCAATGCGCTCTCCTTTTTGAAAATTATATTCAAATTTATCAAGAATAACGCGTTGCTTAAACGATTTTGAGACTTTATGGAATTCAACAATTTTGCTGCCCAGGCGTTCCATATTCAGCTCCAGCTGTACTTCATGATCCTGACGGCGTTTGCTGGCACGGTCTTTTATTTCATGAAAATCATCAATGCGGGATTTTGATTTAGTTGTTCTAGCCTTGGGCTGCCGGCGCATCCAGTCTAATTCTTTCTTATATAATTGTTTTGCTTTCCCCGTTTCCGCTTCTTCGGTCGCAAGTCTGGCATCTCTTTTATCGAGATAATAGGAGTAATTGCCTTTATAACTATAAAGTTTCCCTTCATCAAGCTCTATGATCTCATTGCAAACACGCTCTAGAAAGTAACGGTCATGCGTTACCATAAATAAGGTGATATTTTCTTTGGCGAAATAAGTTTCTAACCATTCTATCATCTCGAGGTCAAGATGGTTGGTAGGTTCATCAAGAATTAGAAGATCTGGGCGATCTAGCAGAATTGTTGCTAGTGCTAAACGTTTTTTCTGCCCCCCGCTTAGTTTTTCAACCTTACGATCGAGATCTTCAAGCTTTAGCTGAGATAGAATTTGTTTGTATTGCGTTTCAAAATCCCATGCCTGCAGCGCTTCCATTTTATCAAAGGCTATTTGATAAGCATCTGCATCTTCCATATTTTCTAGGGCTTTCTCATAAGCCGCAATGACCTGAAGCGTCTCATTATCGCTGTCAAATATGGTTTCTTCTACAGTTAGATTTCCATCAAGATCAGGTTCCTGAGGTAAAAAGGATATTTTAATACCTTTTCTATACACCACCTGCCCGTCATCTGGCATGGCACTACCGGCCAATATTTGTAAAAGAGAAGTTTTACCGGTTCCATTTTTTGCTACTAAACCTATTTTTTGGTTTTCGCTTATTCCAAAAGATAATTCCTTAAAAAGTACCTTCTCGCCAAAGCTTTTGGCTACAGATTCAACCGAAACATAATTAATTGCGCTCATGCCGCGAATTTAATGGTAAAAAACCTAAAAAAAACTTCAAAATTTTATTATTAAAGTTGAAAACCTATATTTGTCAGATTGCAACCCCAGCTATATGAAATTGCCTACTGTTCTTATTCTTTTGATTTTATTTGCGACAGTATCTTCATGCATACCTACAAAAGATCTAACCTATTTACAGCAAAAAGGTTCACAGCAGGACAGTCTTGTCGCTATAACCCTGCAACAGCGCCCTTATCGCGTTCAGATAAATGATGTTTTAAGTATACGAGTAAAGGCTCTTGATCAAAAATTAGTTGAATTATTTAATCCTGTTTCTACGGGAACTGAAGGTGCTTCTTTAGGCGAGGGCTATTATTATGACGGTTTTGCGGTAGACAGGCATGGCAAAATAAGGGTTCCCACTTTGGGTGAAATTTCAGTTTTAGGATATACGGTTGAAGAAATACGTGAAATTATTGAGAAGAAACTTCTTGATGATTATTTTACTGAGGAAGCAAACATATTTGTTACAGTAAAATTAGCCGGGATTAAATATACAATTGCAGGTGAAGTAACCAGCCCTGGTACAAAGGTAGAATTAACAGAGCAGTTGACTTTAATGGAGGCGATTGCTAATAGCGGAGATATTTTAATAACAGGTGATCGTAAGGATATTGTTATTATACGGCAATACGCGGGTGGGCAATCTGTAAACCATATTGATCTCACGAGTATTGATGCGATGAACTCACCTTATTATTATGTTCAGCCTAATGATCTTATTCTGGTCAACCCGCTGCCTCAAAAATCATTTGGATCGGGAACGACTGGTTTGCAGTCATTTACTACAATTTTATCTATAGTAACAGCGCTCACAACTGCAATCCTTCTTTTTATACGGCTTTAGATGGAAGATGAATTTGAAATAAGAAATCAGCAGAATTTTTTTGATTTTAAAGGCTTTTTGATCAAAATATTGAGCTATTGGCCACTATTTCTAATCTGCCTGGCTATTGCATTTTATATTGCTCACTACATAAACGTAAGAAAGCAGACCGTGTATCGTATTAGTAATATGATAACGGTAAAAGATGATCAAAATCCCTTTTTTACAAGTAACACCAGTCTTACATTTAACTGGGGAGGCACTACAGATAAAGTACAAACGGCAGAAATATTATTAAAATCACGTAGTCATAATGAAGAAGTAGTACGTGAATTAAAATACTACATTGAATATCTTAGGCAAGGAGAATATCATCTGGAAGATGTTTATGGCAAAACACCTTTTAGTGTAGATATAAACACAAATAAGACACAGCTCATCAATAAAACATTGAAAGTTGTTTTCGTATCTGGTGATAGGTTCGAATTATCTATTGAATTTAACGGTGGTGACGGCGTTTTACAGGATTATAAAACTGACATGGACACTACTTTGTCTTTACCGAAACAGAACGTTTCATCACAGTATGCTTTAGGAGACCCAATTAATTTACCCTATTTAAATTTCAAATTACAGCCTACAGCGATAAAAGCAAAAGAAGGTGAAGAATATTATATCCGTTTTAATCAATTTGACAACGCTGTAAATAGATACAATAGCGTAAGTATTGAGCAAACCCCAAGAGGTTCAAGTATTTTGTCTCTTAATATGGTAGGGACCAATAAAAAAAGACTTGTTGATTACTTAAATACTTCAGTGCGTCTCTTGAGTGAAAGCCAATTGGAGAGAAAAAATCTATTTGCAACTAAAACAATTCAGTTCATAGATAGCAGCCTTGCGGCGAAAACAACTGAATTACAAAATGTACAGGATGAACTTAACTCTTTTCGTGATCAAAATAAAAGTGTGGGAATTTCTGGAGACGAAACAAGTTTAATTACTAAAATAACTGATTTAGACCTTCAAAAACAAAATATTGAACAGCAGTTACAAAATTATTCTTCTCTTCAAACTTATCTGCGTACACATCAAAACTACGCCACAGACTTTCCGGCACCATCTATCGCAGGGATAGGTGAAGGAATTATTAGTCAGGGAGTTGCTAGTCTGGTAGAACTTTCTGAGGAAAGGAACAGGTTGAAATATACAGCAAAACCAGGCAATCCTGTATTCAGCGATCTTGACAGGAGGATCGACGCAATTAAAAATGTTATTCTTGAAAATATACAATCTTCACAGGATTTAATGAGTGAAAGACTGAATGACATTCGGAGAAATATTGCCAATGCTGAAAGTCAGATGCGAACGCTTCCAAAGGAGCAACAAGAACTTTTAAGTATTCAGAGGAGATATAGCGTTAGCGAAAGTACATACGGGGTTTTTATGGAGAAGCGGAACGAGGCAGGAATTATAAAAGCTGCCAATGTTTCTGACATACAAGTAATAGATTCTGCAAAAGATACCGGGGGTGGTGCTATAGGTCCTAATACCAATACCAACTATGTGATGGCAGCCATCGCGGGATCTATAGTTCCTTTTGTATTTGTTTTCTTGTTGGTTTTTTTCGATAATAAAATTGGTAATCCTGATGAAATAAAAAATTTATCAAGAATACCGATCCTTGGCACAATAGGAAAAAGCACGCTGTCTACTAATTTAATCGTCCTTAAACAACCTAAATCAGCTATTGCCGAAGCTTTTAGAGGACTGCGGTCAAGTCTGCAGTTTATTTATAGAAATAATAATATTACTGGGGCTAAAACTGTAATGGTTACATCTTCTGTTAGTGGTGAAGGCAAAACCTTTTGTTCTATAAATCTGGCGACAGTTTTCGCTCTTAGTGAGCGTAAAACGGTTTTAGTGGGATTAGATCTAAGAAAGCCCAAGATATTTGATGACTTTGCTTTGCCCAACGAAGTAGGAGTAGTAGATTATTTGGTGGGAAGAAACGACCTTGAAGAAATTATCCAGAAAACTGAAATTCCACATTTGGATGTAATTCTTGCAGGTGAAATACCCCCCAATCCTTCAGAGCTTTTGATGAGTGAACAGATGGATAAATTGATGAGAGATTTAAAAGAAGAATATGATTACATAATTCTAGATACTCCACCGGTAGGTCTGGTCTCAGACTCCATGGAATTACAATCATATGCAGATGCTACTTTGTATATCCTTAGACAAAATTTCACGAATAAAGGGATGCTTCAATTTGTAAATGAAAAGTATAGAAAAGGTGAGATAGGCAATATAAGTTTTGTTTTGAATTGTTTTAGAATGAAAGGTAAATATGGTTATGGGTACGGCTATGGCTATGGAGGTTATGGAAAAGCATATCATGAAGAAGATGATTCTGGTTTAAAAAATAGAATCAATAAATTCTTTGGAAAATTGGGTAGAAAATAATTATCAATTTAATGAAGGAAGATGATGATTGGCTTTATGAGATTAATTCAAAACAGCGTCTTATAGATATAGGACTTAGCGACATATTGCGCTATAAAGATTTACTCTTTCTATTTGTGCGTAGAGATATTGTGGCTACCTATAAGCAAACAATATTAGGGCCTATATGGTATTTATTAGAACCTTTATTTACCTCAATAATATTCACATTAATATTTAATAATATAGCATCTATAACTACCGGCGCTGTGCCACCATTTCTGTTTAACCTTGCAGGCGTAACACTATGGAATTATTTTAGAGAGTGTTTTACAGATTCTTCAAACACATTTACTACGAATTCAAATTTATTTTCTAAAGTTTATTTTCCCAGAGTTATCGTGCCACTTTCAAAGTCAATATCAAGCTTGTTTAAATTAGGTATACAACTATTCTTATTTGCACTCTTTTATGTTTATTACATTTTTAAAGGGGCAGCTTTAAGACCAGATATTATGATTTGGTTAATTCCTGTTTTAATTTTAATGATGGCAGTTTTAGGTTTGGGAATGGGAATGATTATTTCATCTCTAACCACAAAATACAGAGATTTTAAAATTCTTGTTTCGTTTGCTGTTTCCTTACTAATGTATATTTCAGCGGTTATGTATCCTTTGTCTGAAGTAAGGAATAATGCCTCACTAAAAGCTTATGCCTGGATTGTAGAATACAATCCTATAGCTATTGTTATAGAAAGTTTTAGATATATTACTTTAGGGGAGGGTATAATAAACTGGATAAGTATTTTATATTCTTTTATTGCTAGTATTACACTTTTTATAATGGGTGTTATATTTTTTAATAAAACCGGAAAATCTTTTATAGATACTGTTTAACTATAAAATTGTCGTGCAATTTTGAAAAATACGATCAAATAATTAAATAGTTATTGTCTTACAAAAATGAGTAATACCATCTTAAAGGCAGAGAATATTTCAAAGCAATACCGCCTAGGTGTGGTAAGTACAGGTGCGTTGAGCAATGATCTAAAGCGATGGTGGCATCTTGCCAGAGGTAAAGAAGATCCTTTCTTAAAAATTGGCGCGGTAAATGATCGAAGTTCGAAAGTCTCATCAGAATATGTCTGGGCACTAAAGGATATAAATTTTGAACTTAAGAGAGGTGAAGTACTTGGTATTATCGGGAAAAACGGAGCGGGCAAATCAACCTTATTGAAGATTCTATCCCGCGTCACTACTCCCACCTCGGGTTCTATAAAAACCAGAGGCAGAATAGCCAGTTTACTTGAAGTAGGAACAGGCTTTCATCCAGAACTTACCGGCAGAGAGAATATCTATTTGAATGGAGCTATTCTTGGAATGTCTAAAGCTGAGATAAATTCAAAATTTGATGAGATTGTAGATTTCTCGGGTTGTGAGATGTACATAGATACGCCTACCAAGCGTTATTCTAGCGGTATGACAGTAAGATTAGCTTTTGCAGTGGCAGCACATTTAGAGCCTGAAATTTTAGTTGTAGATGAGGTACTGGCGGTAGGTGATGCAGAATTTCAGCAGAAAGCAATAGGTAAGATGCAGGATATTTCAACAGGCGAAGGACGTACGGTATTATTTGTTAGTCATAATATGGCTAGTATAAAAAGCTTATGCAGTCGTGCCTTGTTAATAGAAAATGGCCGAGTTATAAGTGATGGAAAGGTTAATGACGTGATTCAGAAATATCTTAACAGAGAGAATTCATCAATAGGATCACAGATTTATTCATCTAATACGAATTCTAATGTAAATCATATATCAAAAGTAGAAATACTTACCAGTGAAGGTAATGGATTGCATCACATTAAAAAACCTATAAGGGTTGAATTTGAGATTGTATGTTATGATATTATACCTGACCCTGCCGTATCCTATCAAATTATTGATGAGAACAACAATCCTGTAATTCATGAACTTATTCTCAATAGTGAAATAAAATTTTGTGATAAAAGAGGAACCTTTAAGTTGATATCTATAATACCTAGCTTAAAACTATATCAAGGTAAGTACAGACTAAACGTTTATTTTACTGATAATTTCACTAAAAATAAAATTCATCTTTTAAAGGAAATATGTCTTTTCGAGGTTATTAACACCTTTAAGCGCACATATTACTGGCAAGATGGTACCGCAATTTATAAAGAAGATAATACGTCTTGGGAAATTGAATATCGTCCTATTAGTGATGAGCTTTGAGAAGTCATTTTTATAAATAAAATCCCACAATATATAGTAATGCTAGATGATCAGTTCATAAATATCAAGCTAACACGGCAGAACCTACACCTCTATGCTATTCGTACCTCAATTTTAAATGCTATAGATAAAAACCTGAAATTTTTAGAAGGCGATCTTTTAGATCTGGGTTGTGGTAAAATGCCTTATAAAGAATATATATTAAAAAATAGTAATGTTAAAAAATATATAGGTCTTGATATAAATACAGCACTAGACTATAGTGAGAGTATAAAGCCAGATTTGTACTGGGACGGAGTGACAATGCCTGTTCAAACTGCAACTTATGACTGCGCCATTGCAACCGAGGTTTTAGAGCATTGTAATAATCCTGATCAATTTATGGAAGAAACTTATAGAGTTCTAAAAGAAGATGGATATTTCTTTTTTACAGTCCCATTTATATGGAATCTTCATGAGGTGCCTTATGATGAATACAGGTATACTCCTTTTGCCCTTGAACGTATTATGAGGAATGCAGGTTTCTCTGATATTAAATTGTATGCGACAGGTGGATGGCACGCATCTCTGGCGCAAATGCTGGGTTTATGGGTTAAACGCTGTGGGTTAACTAAAAGTAAGGAGAGGGCGTTCAGCTTTATTTTGAAACCCTTTATAAAATTTCTTTTAAAAAAAGATAGAAAGGTCAAAGTTCTGTTTAAAGAAGGACAAATGATAACAGGAATTTATGGTATTGCAAAAAAGTAGAATAGCAATTATATCGCCACAAAAGGATGCATATTCTGAAACCTTTATCAAAAATCAGAAAAAACTTGATGCAGATGTCTTTTATTATTACGGAGGATTAATTCCCACATTTTTAGAAGGTTATGGCAGGTTAAATATTCAGTTTTCTTTTTTTTATAAGATTTTTATAAAATTGGGAATATTCAAAAAAAACATAAAGAATCTGGCATTGGCACAATCTCTGAAAAAAAACAGGATAGATGTTTTGCTGGCAAATTATGGACCTACCGGAGAGAATCTTGTTACAGTTAGCAAAATGACTAAAATTCCTCTCGTTGTACATTTTCACGGGTATGATGCCAGTATGTTTTCAGTTTTAGAAAAGTATAGCAATTATAAAAATTTATTTAAACACGCTTCAAAAGTCATTGTAGTTTCTAATTATATGGCTGAGACTCTTGAAAAATTAGGTTGCCCTAAAAGCAAACTAGAATATATTGTCTATGGACCATATAACGATTTTTTAACCATAGAGCCTACATATAGTAGTAAGAACTTTATAGGAATTGGACGGTTTGTCGATAAAAAAGCACCTTATTATTCAATTTTAGCATTCTCTAAAATCGCAGAACTGTACCCAGATTCTAAATTTATATTAGCTGGGGATGGTTTTCTTCTTAGTAGTTGTAAAAATCTGGTAACATATTTAGGTTTAAACGATCGG
Organism: Leeuwenhoekiella sp. A16; assembly: GCF_047946675.1. GTDB lineage: Bacteria > Bacteroidota > Bacteroidia > Flavobacteriales > Flavobacteriaceae > Leeuwenhoekiella. The sequence continues at coordinate 612,710 of NZ_CP172313.1, read as the reverse complement.
GTTCTTTTTCCCGGAATAATTTCACAAAAAGAATTTCAAGAATTTTTACAAAATTCACTCGCTTTAGTTCAACATTCTATTAAAGCAGAAAATGGTGATATGGAAGGTACACCCGTGGCCATTCTTGAAGCTAGTGCAGCCGGTATACCTGTTATCTCTACATACCATGCTGGAATTCCAGATGTCGTTATTGATAAAAAAACTGGATTATTAGGAGAAGAACATGATGTTCAGAAAATGGCAGACGCTATGAAGGTTTTGTTAGAAGATCAAAATCTAGCCAAAACCCTGGGGCAGGCAGGTAAAAGACATATCAAGAATAATTATACATTAACTAACTATTTAGAGGGCTTGCTTCAAGCCTTACAGTCTTCACACAACGTTTAAATGTCTAAACTTGTCTCCATAATAATACCCACATTTAATCGAGCTCAAATCATAGGGGAAACTCTTAATTCTATAAAATCACAAATTTATACAAACTGGGAGTGTATAATTGTAGACGATGGTAGTACAGATACTACAGAAGAAGTGGTTTTAAACTTCATTAAAACTGATAATAGGTTTAAATACCATAAGCGTCCTGATGATAGAGAAAAAGGAGCTAATGCCTGTAGAAATTTTGGATTTGAAATCAGTAAAGGCGATTATATAAACTGGTTTGATGATGATGATTTGATGCAACCTGATTTAATAAATGAGAAAATCATCATATTTAATCAATATGGGAAGATTGATTATGTAATTTGTGGTTTTACTAATTTTAATTCTGACGAAGAAGTTAAAAAGTACATTTTTAAAAGTGAAATGAATGTAAACTTTTTAAAAGACTTTTTTTTTGATAATATAATATTGCATACTTCCAACATACTTTGGAAGAAAAATTGTCTTGTTAATGTATTATGGGATGTTAACTTAAGTAAATATCAAGATCTGGACTATGTTTTTAGATCATTATTCAATAGAAATCTAATAGGATACAATATTGCTAAAAGTCTATTGCTGGTAAGGATTCATCAAAAGAGAATATCAAATAATAATAATAAACGTAATAGTTTTTCAAAACTTATTATTAGAAAAAAAATTTATTTAGAAGTTCGATCTCACGAAACAAATAAAAAATATATTAGAAGGTTATATCATCTTTATTTAATAGAACTTAGAAATATATTAAGTGCCAGAAACTATAGCTTATTTATTAAAGAGGTTATGAAATCAGGATTTATTGGTCTCAGGTTAAAATTATATTTAATAATGACTTTTCTGTCATATTCTATTACAGGAAAAGGTTTAGCATTTCAAACACGCATTATAAATAAATATTCTAAATACTAGGATAAAATAGAATCATCTTTTTGAAAGATAAATATATTCATCTTAACGAAGTTCACAATACGCGAGCTGCATGCGAAATAGTACCCTTTCTTTTAGATATTTTTGAAGTTAAATCTGTTATCGATATAGGATGCGGTACAGGCACTTGGCTTAAAATATTCAAAGAACATGGTGTAGAGCAAATTTTAGGGGTAGACGGTGACTATTTAGATAAATCGCAGTTAGAAGTCCCAAAATCGGTTTTTTATGCCAAAAACCTTGAAGAGCCTCTTTATATTAATATGAAATACGATATGGCACTTTCTTTAGAAGTAGCTGAACATCTAAGTCACCAAGTTGCTAATCAATTCGTAAATGATCTGTGCTCCCTGAGTGATATTATTGTCTTTTCGGCTGCAGTTCCGCATCAAGGAGGGCAAAATCATATTAATGAGCAATCAACATCTTATTGGATCGCAAAATTTGAAAAAAATGGATGTCAGCTTCATGATATTATAAGACCCAAATTTTGGATTAATAATAGCGTAGACTGGTGGTATAAACAGAACATACTCATTTTTACCAAAAACCAATTTTATGACGAAAAGCTAAAAGATTTTCCTAGTTTTCATGGGAAGGAATTAATACATCCTATCCTTTTTCAAAACAGAACTTATGAATCTGAGAATCGGTTTGCAGAAATAAAATCTATTAAAAGTGGCGGCAAGTCTTTAAAACTTTATATTAAATTCTTGCTGGAATATTTTAATAAACAAATTAAGAGATAATGTCTTTAAAAGTCTCCATAGTCATAGCCTGTTATAATATGGGTGAATATTTACAGGAAGCTCTTAATAGTATTGATAATAATTTACCATATCTGGAAACTATTATAGTGGATGATGGTTCTACAGATATAAGCACTATTGAGATTATTGATCAAATCTCTAAACAACCGAAGGTGTCGGTTATAAGGCAGGCTAATCTGGGATTGGCAAAGGCAAGAAATAATGGAGTTTTGGCTGCGCAAGGAGAATATATAATAATATTAGATGCAGACAATAAACTACGTCCTCATTTTCCTGAAATAGCTATAGACATACTAGATCAAAATTCCCAGACAGATGTTGTTCATGGTGATGCGGAGTTTTTTGGGAATAAAAATTCTGTTTGGAAAGGCAAACCTTTTGATATAAAGAAAATGGTGCTTAATAATTATATTGACGCCTGCGCTTGTATTAGAAAAACAGCTCTTTTAAAAGTAGGCGGTTATGATGAAAGTATGCCGGCTATGGGTTTTGAAGACTGGGATTTGTGGTTGAGATTAGTAGTGGCAGGATCTGGTTTTAAGTATGTAGATGATATTTTATTTGATTATCGCATAAGAAATAATTCAATGCTTAGTGATGCCTGGAAGAGGAGGCAAGAACTTGTAGATTATATTTTTTCAAAAGATGAATTAAATCATTTGTATCATTTAAGAAATTGCCTGATAGAAAATAATCGCTTAAAGTCAGAACCTACGTTTAAGTACATTCTAGATACACTGATGAGAAAAGTAAAACGTAGGTTCAGATTTTGATGAAAAAGACAAAGAAAATATTATTTTTTTCAGAGAACAGAAATTGGGGGGGCAGTGAATTATTGTGGTCTAGAGCTGCTATTGAACTTATTAATATAGGGCATACAGTGCAAGTAGTTACCTATTCGCAGATGCAACTGCCAACTAGTTTAGAGCAAGTATTTAATACTAAAAAGGGAAATCTCATTAAGATAAGAGAGGCTAAAATTCCAAAATATAAAAGAATTATAAATAGATTTTTACCCTATAAGTTGAGATTATTATCTAAGAATAGAAAAGAGGAAATCATTTTGCAAATTCAGCCTGACCTTTTAGTTATAAATCAGGGTTTAAATTTTAATGGAGTTAATACCATGCTATTTGCAAGGAATAATAATATAATATATGCTACTATTTCTCAAGCTGTAAGGGAGTCTCTCTGGCCAGACCAGGATTTAAGGCAAAAAATGCAACTTGGCTATAACAAAAGTGCGCTGAACTTTTTCGTAAGTGAAGACAACTATAAAACCACAGAAACTCAACTAGCTTATTCTTTACCTAACGCGAAGGTTGTACGTAATCCTTTCAATGTAGATTACAATTCTAAATTAAACTTTCCTTCAGGCGAAAATTATAAGTTAGCCTGCGTTGGCAGATATGATTTCAGTGCAAAAGGACAGGATATTTTAGTTAGAACCTTTGCCTTGCAAAAATGGAAAGAAAGGAACCTGCAACTTACATTTTATGGAGAAGGTGTGGATATTGAGAATTTAAAAGAACTTATACTCCTGCATAAGTTGAAAAATGTAAAAGTTAGTCCTTACACATCAACATCTAAAATCTGGGAAGAAAATCATGCCTTAATACTGTCTTCAAGGTATGAAGGTTTGCCTCTGGTAATTGTAGAAGCTATGTTAAGTAAAAGGTTTGCTATTGCTACAGATGTTAGCGGGAATGCAGAGTTATTTGAAGATAATGTTACAGGATTTGTTGCCGCTGCTCCAAGAGTGAAATATGTTGATGATGCACTAGAGCGAGCATGGCTTAGGAGAAATGAGTGGCAAACAATAGGGGTTCTAGCCGGAAAAGCAATAAGACAGGAAATCCCTCAAAATCCCGCTCGGGAATTTGCGAATGAACTAATTAAGCTAACCCCTTAATGCATTATAAAATTTACTTCATTCTTGCCCATAAAAAACCATATCAAGTTCAGGAATTAATTGACCTGCTCGATGATGAAAAATCCATGTTTTTTATACATATTGAAAAAAAAGTAGACATCACCTCTTTTAAAAAAATATGTAATGAGAATGTGCTTTTCCTTGAAAAAAGGTTTAAATGTGGCTGGGGAAGTTTTAATCTTGTAAAAGCTACATTATCAGGATTTGAAGAAATCAGTGCGTATATGAAGAGAAAAGAGCCATCTTCAACTTACCATATTCTACTCCTTTCTGGTGAAGATTTACCTTTAAAATCGAATAACGATATCAGTGTTTTTTTAGAAAAAAATATAACAAAATCATTTATAAAATACTGGAAATTACCTTATGAGGGGTGGTATAAAGGAGGATTGTTTAGATTAGAAAACGTGTACTATTTTAATTATCTTAAGTATCCTACTTTAAATTATAAGATTAATAGATTAATTAAAAAATTGGGAATAAAAAGCCTAAAACCTGCAGAAAAGCTTAAAAAATCGCAACCCCATCTCCATTTTTACGGTGGTACTCAATGGATGATTATATCTCAAGACCTCACTGATTTTATTGTACAAATCTCAACAAAAAACATCAAATTTCTAAATAATTTTAAATATTCCCTAGCTCCTGATGAGATTTACTTTCAGACTTTGGTTAATAATTTTGTACATAATTTAGAAATTGAAAATACAGCTACTCATTTAGTTAAATTTAATTCTCATAAACCGCATCCGGAATATTTAACAGTTAAAGATTTACAAGAAGCCAATCTAGATGAGTTTATTTTCGCTAGAAAATTTGACCAGAATGAAAATGCAGACACGATCAAATTTATCTTAAACAGTATTCTATAATGAAGAAGCTCGCAGTTTTAATGCCAACTTACAATGCAGCAGCTTATTTAAATGAGAGTATAGATTCTGTGTTGAATCAAACGTATAGAAATTTTGATCTTTATATTCTCGATGATAATTCTCAAGACAAATCTGAAAATATAATCAAAAGAAATAAAGATCCAAGAATAATATATAGAAAGAATAGTGAAAATTTGGGTATTTCAAAAACATTGAATTTAGGTCTTGATGAAGTATTAGATAAATATGAATTTATAGCCAGAATGGATGCCGACGACTGGTGCTATCCAGAACGATTAAAAAAACAAATAACCTTTTTAAATCATAATACAGAAGTGGTTATGTGTGGTACTCAAGGTTATCATACTAAAGATATTAAGACCACCCCAAACATGACTTGGAAATATCCGGTTTCATATGGCAATATAAAGTACTCTTTATTATTTACAGCCAGTTTTAATCATCAATCTGTCATGATGAGGTCAAAATTTTTATTAGATAATCATCTACATTATGATGAGAGTATTGAGTCTTGTGAAGATTGGGCATTATGGATCCGCATTGTAAAACTTGGTAAAGTCGTAAATATTGATGAAATATTAATGAAAATAAGGATACTAGAAAATAGTAACCATCGCAATCCTAAACACAGAGAATTACATTTAAGAGAGCGTTCTCAAATAATTTCTGATTACTATAAAACTTTCAATATAAATTTGTCTGCAACTGATATTTATAATATTTATTATAGGGAAGAACCTGTAACACAAGAGAAGTTTTTAGTTGACTTAAATAAAATTATAACAGCCTTTAATACTTTGGAAAAAAGCGAATTAAAGGAATTGGAATCTCAAATTCAACATTCTTTAAAATACCGTTTTGCTCGTGAGATTTTGGCATTTTGGAAAAGATCAGGCGTATCTAAAGTTTCCCCTAAAATCTGGCTAAAAGTGCTTAAAAACGTTCATTTTACTTCAAAAACCAGATTAATTAAAAATTTAATAAGCTAGTGCGGGCCTCGATATTAATTGTTTCTTATAACCGTGCAGGTGCTTTAGACACAACTTTAAACAGAATACTCTCATTAATAAATTCTGAAGTTGATGAAATTTTAATATTTCTCAATGGTGCAGATTCCTCTTATGACTGTATCAAAGCTAAATATCCTGCTGTTAAATTGTTTCAATCTTCTGAAAACATAGGGGCGTCTCCTGCAAGGAAGCTGCTTTATAAAGAAGCAAAGGGAGATTATATTTTTGGCTTTGACGATGATTCTCATCCTCTTAATTCAGATTTTATCACAAAGGCTCAACAAATATTTAATAAGAATCTGCAGGTAGCTGCTATCGCTTTTGAAGAAATTAAAGGTATTTTTACTAGTGATGATGAGGCGCTGCAATTACACATGGCAGGTGATGAATATTATTGTAATTCATTTGTAGGATGTGGATTTGCAATTAGAAAAAAAGCATATTTTCAAACTGATGGATTTCCCGATTGGATGGATATATATGGTGAAGAAGGATGTGTGTCTATTCAATTGATCGAAATGAACTTATCTATCTTATATACCTCAGCGATTGCTGTTAATCATAGAGTAGACAGAGGGAATAGAAAAGCTTCTGGTAGCAATACCTTTAGATTTGAAAAACAATTATGTAATGGGGCGCTTTATTATTTGGTCTTCTACCCTTCAACGCGAATTCCGAAAAAGCTGTTAAGATTGTTTTGGCATAATTTCACTAAATATGCAATTACAGATTATAAATTCTTTATTGCTTTTTTTAAAGGGGTATTTGTTTTTATTAGAAAAATGCCCCAGGCATTAAAGAGTAGAAAGCCTGTATCAAGAGGCACATTAGAAAAAATTAAAAGCCTTCCTTTACCTAAGTTTGGTTAACAGTATGAAAACCGATTTTAATTATCTAACTATAATCCCAGCCAGAGCAGGATCTCAACGCTTACCAGGTAAGAATATGCGATTACTGGGAGAAATTCCTTTGATAGGTCATAGTATTGCTGTCGCGAAAGCTAATAGTTTAAGAAATATAGTCGTAACTACAAATGATGCCAAGGTAAGCAACTATGCTAGGGAAGAAGGAGTAGGGGTGATTGATAGGCCAGATTATTTAGCCGGAGATCTAGAACCCACAATTACAGCGTTGAAGCATTCTTTAGAACAGCAAAAACAAAAATATGATGCTGTGATTTTATTACAGCCTACAAATCCGCTAAGACCAAAAAATCTTTTGCAGGAAGCCCTACATGAATTTGAAAAAGCAGACTACGACAGTCTGATGACGGTTAGTAAATCTGATAAAAAATTAGGTCGAATAGTAAATAATTCTTTTATTCCCTTTAATTATGAGATTGGACAAAGGAGTCAGGATTTAGAGCCGGTGTATTATGAAAACGGACTTTTGTATATTATTAAAGCCGAAGTCATAAAAGAAGGAAAAATATTAGGAGAGAAGAATTGTCCTTTTATTGTAGACCATCCATTTGCCGAAATTGACATTGACACTTTAACCGATTTTAAAAAGGCTGAGGTATATTTAAAAGCCGACTTTGAATAAATAGCATACCTGTGTGCTGGGCTTTTTTTATATTGCTATGTCTAAAATCTAAAAATGAATCCCCATATTGAAATAGCAGGTCGTAAAATTGGTATTGATTTCCCACCCTTGGTGATTGCAGAGATTGGCATCAATCATGAAGGCTCTCTTAGCGTTGCAAAAAAAATGGTCGATGCTGCTTATAGAGCAGGAGCAGAAGTTGTCAAGCACCAAACGCATATTGTGGAAGATGAGATGAGCGGGGCGGCAAAAAAAGTTATTCCCGGGAATGCAGATATATCAATCTATGATATTATGGCTCGCTGTGCTCTAAATGAAAATGATGAGCTGCTATTAAAAGAATATGTTGAAGAAAAAGGGATGATCTTTATTTCTACTCCTTTTTCAAGAGCTGCAGCAAATAGGCTTCACTCCATGAATGTTGCTGCGTATAAAATAGGTTCAGGAGAATGTAATAATTATCCGCTTTTGAAGCACATTGCTGCATTTGGTAAGCCTGTTATTCTAAGTACCGGAATGAATACAATTGAAAGCGTTGCAAAAGCAGTAAAAATTTTTAAGGAAGAAAATACACCATTAGCTCTTTTGCACACCACAAATTTATATCCTACACCAGCACATTTAGTTAGATTAGGTGCGATGTCTCAACTTCATGAAGCTTTCCCTAATCATCCTTTTGGTCTCTCAGATCATACCTTGAGTAATCACGCTTGTTTAGGTGCTGTAGCTTTAGGTGCTTCTATATTAGAACGTCATTTTACAGATTACAAATCACGGACGGGGCCAGATATTGTCTGCTCTATGGATGAGCAGGAATGTGCAGATCTTATTGCAGGAAGTAAATTAATCTGGCAAATGCGTGGTGGAATTAAAGAACCTGCGAAAGAAGAACAAGTCACGATAGATTTTGCTTTTGCTACAGTTTGTACCATAAAATCAATTTTAAAAGGAGAAGTTTTTACAGCAAAAAACCTTTGGGTAAAACGCCCCGGAACCGGTGAAATTCTTGCTAAAGATTATGAAGATCTGCTTGGTAAAAAGGCGGCACGTGATATTCCTGATGATTACCAACTTAATTATAGCGATATTCAGGACTGATATATTTTCTAAAAAATTATCTTGTACCCCAGGGATATGAAGAAGAAGATTGTTTTTTTAAGTGGAACTCGAGCAGATTTCGGTAAATTGAAATCCTTGATCCATGCGGTACATGATTCTTCAGCGTTTGAATATGCCATATTTGCTACAGGTATGCACTTATTAGAAGCATACGGACTTACTGTAATAGAGATCGAAAAATGTGGATTTAATAATATCCACAGATATTCAAATCATACTTCAGAAACCACGATGGATCTCACTCTCGCCAGAACCATAGATGGTTTTTCACATTTCATAAAACAAGAAAAACCAGATTTAATAATTGTGCATGGTGATCGTCCTGAAGCATTGGCAGGAGCAATTGTAGGTTCACTCAATAATATTTTAGTTGGACATATTGAAGGAGGGGAAATATCAGGAACGGTAGATGAGCTCATTCGGCACTCGGTAACTAAATTAAGTCATATTCATTTCGTTTCTAATGAAACGGCAGCTAATCGTCTGGTGCAAATGGGTGAACTTGAGCAGTCTGTTTTTACCATTGGTTCACCCGATTTAGACATACTTTTCTCCGATTTTTTACCTGATCTTAAAAAGGCCAAAACGCATTATGAAATACCTTTTGAAAAATATGCAATCCTGCTTTTTCATCCGGTTACAACAGAGGCAGAATTTATAAAACGGTATGCAGAGGCTTTGGCAACGGCTCTACTTGAAGACAACACCAATTATGTTGTTATATATCCTAATAATGATTTAGGTTCGGCTTCTATTTTAGATTCATACAATAATTTTAAAGGGAATGAGAGGTTTAAAATATTTCCATCTTTAAGATTTGAATATTTTATCACGCTTTTAAAACATGCGCAATTTTTAATAGGTAATAGTAGTGCAGGTATTCATGAAGCGCCATATTTAGGAATTCCCACTATAAATATTGGCAGAAGACAGGAAAACCGAGATATAAATAATGAAGAGATAATTCATACTTCAAATACCAAAAATGATATTCTTGAGGGGGTTTTTAGGGCTAAAAAGCTGAAAATGGAACCAAAAAAGCCGATTTTAAACGGGAAAGCTGCAGATAAATTTCTATCGGTTTTAAACTCAGAAAAGCTTTGGCAGCTCGATCATCAGAAGCAATTTAGAGATTTATAGAAAGTTGATGCAAAGTACAAAAGAAGGAAAATTAGGTTTGGTAATTACAGATGGTGTAGGCTATCGCAATTTTGTATTGAGCACTTTTTTAGATGAAGCTTGTCATAAATTTGAACATATCTATATCTTTTCGGGTCTTCCAAAAACAGCTTATCCTAATCTTGATGAATCTCTATTTACAATTATTGAACTTCCCGTTTTTAAGGAGAATAAGCTCAATTGGTTTTGGCGAAAGCTAAAAGAAGTTGCCCATTTGCAGCAACACAAAGCTAATTCCGGTATTGCAGATAATTTAAAAATGAATTCCAAAAAAGGATTTTCAGCCAATGCGATTTTGACTAAAATTATTTACGCCATAAGTTCTGTCTTTCATTCTGAAAAAAATATTCTTTTTTATGAAAAGCTACAGGAGATTAGTTTTTCTGGGAATTCTGTGGTTAAGGTTTACGGCGACTTATTAAAACAGAATAAGCCTGATGTTTTATTCTTTACCCATCAGCGCCCACCATTCATTGCGACTTTAGTGTATTGGGCAAAGCAATACAAAATACCTACTGCAGCCTTTATATTTTCATGGGATAATCTCGCTTCAAAAGGCCGAATGGCTTCCGCTTTTGACCATTATTTGGTTTGGAGTAAACTGATGCAGGATGAATTGTTGCGTTTTTATACGCAAACCACTAAACAGCAAATTTCAATAGTGGGAACACCACAATTTGAACCGTACGTTAACTCTGAATATGATAAAAGTGAAGACTGGTTTTATAATGAATTTCGCTTAAAGCGAAATCTAAAAACCATTTGTTACAGCTGTGCAGATAAGTCAATAGGCCCTAATGATCCATTGGTAATTGAGACTATAGCAAAGGCGATACGGGAAAATATGTTGAATGATTGTCAGTTGCTGGTTAGAACTTCGCCGGCGGAAGATGAAAGTAGATTTGCCTTTTTAAAAGAAAGCTATCCCGAGATCAAATGGAATCACCCTAAATGGTTGCAAACCCGCCTTGACCATCCAGAACCCTGGTCACAACGCATCCCCAGAAAAGAAGATCTGGCAGAGTTAAAGGCAATTCTGGCATATTGCGATATTAATGTGAATATGTGTTCTACAATGAGTCTTGATTTTATGCTTTTCAAAAAACCGGTTGTAAATACAGTTTTTGGAAATGAAAATAACGGACTTTATAATGATCAACGGTTTTTAAATTATGAACATTATAAAAATGTGATTGACAGTGGCGCGGTGAAAATCGCAACGAATGAAAATGAACTGATTACATTTTTAAATCTTTATTTGCAAAATCCTACTACTGACGAATTAAATAGAAAACAGCTAATAGCACAGGAAATAGGGCAGCCTTTAAATAAGACGACTGCATTATGCGTCGAAGCATTAAAACAGATTAGTGACTACTAGAAAGCATCATATCGCCATAGTTTGCAACTACGCTCTAAAACCAGATCGTATAGGTGGTATGGACCGATTTTTTAAAGCTTATGATGCTGCGGTAAAAGAAAAAGGATATGATGTAACATGGTTTTTTAGCGATTATAAACCGTTTGATTTTTATAAAGATTTAACCATTTTTTCAGCAGGAGGAACCGAAAATGTTGAGATTTACTTTTTAGATCATTTAAAAAAAAATCAACAGATGTACAATATATTAATCACGCATTTCACGTCGCTTTGCAGTTCTTTTTATAAAAATGTAAAAGCAGTTTCATCGATTAAAACGAGCATTGTTGTAGATCATAATCCAAGGCCACTTAATGGATTTCCTCTTAAGAAGCGAATTAAAAATCGCCTAAAAGGAATCGTTTACCATAAATATATTGACAGGTTTATAGGTGTTTCACAATATACGGTTAAAAATATAATCAAAGATTTAGGAAATCAGGTAGCTGCCAAAACCAGTCTGGTTTATAACGGGATTGATACCAAAGTATTTAATAAACGCCTCGGTTTAGATCAACAATCAGATTTGCTTTATCTTGTTGTAGTATCGCATTTGCGCTATTCTAAGGGAATACAAGATTTATTAGCTGCATTGGGTTTACTTTCTGAAGAAGACAAGAAACGGATAAAAGTTGATATTTATGGTGAAGGTCCCATGGAAGAACTCCTTAAAAAGCAGATGGAAGATGGGGCAATCGAGCAGATAGTTTCTTTTAAAGGCAGTTCTTCGGCAATTCCGGAAATACTTTGCAAGTATGATTGTCTCATTCAGCCAACTTATATGGAGTGTTTTAGTTTATCTATTCTTGAAAGTCTTTCAGCAAACGTTCCGGTAATTACCACTACAGTGGGCGGGAATCCAGAAATTATTCAAAACGATAAAAATGGTTTCCTATTTAAGGCAAAAGACATTCATGCTTTAAGCGAAATCCTAAAAGGTTTAATAAACGACGAAATCAAGATTAGCAAACCTGTTAATGAATTGATAGAGCAAAAGTATACATTAGAAAAAATGGTAGTAAATCATATGCAAATACTGGAGGGATGCATATAGGTTTTATAACTCCAGAATTTCCACATGAACGCTCTACTCATAGTGGAGGATTAGGTACGAGTATAAAAAATTTGGCGATCAGCTTGGTTCAAAACGGAGCTCAGGTAAGTGTTTTTATCTATGCGCAGAAAGAAAATCATCTATTAAAGTGGGAGGGAATTGATCTGTATTTCGTCAAAAACCAGCAGTATAAAATTTTAGGCTGGTACCTGCATCGCAAATTTTTACAGCGTTATATTAATAAACAGATTTTACTCAATAAAATAGATGTAATTGAAGCGCCTGATTGGACTGGTATCACGGCATTTATGAAATTTAAATGTCCGCTTGTCATTCGTTTCCACGGGAGTGATGCCTATTTTTGTAAATTGGAAGAGCGAAAGCAGAAAAAAAAGAATTTCTGGTTTGAAAAACTAGCGCTAGAAGGGGCAGATTATTTAGTGTCAGTTAGCAAATTTACAGCAGAAGTTACTCGAGATATATTTCAACTTAAAAAAGAGATTAGCGTTATTCCCAACAGTATAAATACATCACTTTTTAAACCGCTTTCCTCAAAGAGAAGTACAGAAGACTGCACTCTACTTTACTTCGGAACAATTATCAGAAAAAAAGGAGTGTTAGAAATTCCTGAAATTTTTAATCTTGTGTACAACGAGGATAATTCTATAAATCTTAGAGTAATCGGTAAAGATGTGATTGATATTAAGACCAAAAAATCAACCAAAAAATTAATGCGAGAAGGTTTTAATCCGGATGCGTTGCAAAATGTGTGTTTTATAGAAGAATTAATCTATGAGGATATTAAAGCTGAAATAGAGGCAGCTGCCATTATAATTTTACCCAGTTTTGCTGAAGCCTTGCCTATGACCTGGCTTGAAGCAATGGCAATGCAAAAAGCTTTGGTCACTTCAGATATTGGTTGGGCAAAAGAAATTATGGAAGATGGTGAAACCGGTTTTACAGAGAATCCTAAAAATCACCTTTTATATGCAGAAAAACTACTTAAATTGGCACGAAATCGGGATTTACGCGAGAAAATGGGGACTAATGCACGAAGTAAAATTTTAAATTCATTTTCCACGGAAGTGATTTCCAAAAGGAATATTGAATTCTATAAAACTGTAATCTCTCAAATTCAATCATGAAAGAATTTGTGACAGATGCTAATGAGATTTTGCTTTATTCCGGTGAGCCAGACCTTACGCTTTTGAATGATTTGGCCAAAGGCGCCGGCGATATATGGCACAGCGGTCCTGATCAGGGATATAAGAATGCTTTTCACGATATTATCTATCAAACAGCGACTTTCTGGTGGTATCTCAATGATTTTGATAATGTCAAAACGGCAATATCATGGCGAGTTAATCCGGATGCCTTTGTAATACGAAAATCAGTTTGGGAACATCTGGGTGGATTTGATACTACATTTTCTAACAGAGATATGAGTGCACTTGATCTGGGCTATAATTTACTTAGAAATTTAGGAGGAATACCTTTATACGTTTCCGGCCTATTTGCTTCTGAAAATAAGGAGGTCAAAATTGCGGCAGCAGATCGTTATCGATTTTACCTTAAACATTTTAAAAGACATCACAGTTTTTATATGATGTTTCGGAAAGGTCCATTAAAGCTTATTTCAGAATATAATGCATTCCGCAAAGCTGATAAAAGTTATACGAGAAATAGACTACAAACTATTCTTCCACCTCGCATTTTACACCAAGTACAAGGAAATCCTAAAGTTTCAGTTGTAATACCTACAATGAGCAGACAGGAATTTATGCTTAAACTTCTTGCAGATCTAAGTGCGCAAACTCACTCGCCTTATCAGGTAATTGTTGTTGATGCTACTCCGCCAGAAGAGAGAAATGAAGAACTATATAATAATTTAAATACTGCATATGAGTTAAAAATATTTTGCCAACAAACTTCGGGAAGCTGTAGAGCACGAAATGAAGCAATAAGTCACTGTGAGGGAGATTATATAATCTTTGGCGATGATGATATACGGGTGCCGCCAGATTTTGTGAAGAATCATTTGAGGATGTTGCAAACCTATAATGCAGATGCATGTAATGGTCTTGATATACGTGCCAAAAATCCTACTGATGATCTTAAAAAGCTGTCAGAATATTACAAAAATAGTTCTCCTGAATCACTAAAGGCCGGAGCAGCTCAAAATTTTAGCAATGCAAATTCCTGCGTTTCTACTGCCTGGGTGAAAAAAATAGGTGGGAACGATATTAATTATGATGGTGGCTATGGTGAGGACAGCGATTTTGGTCTTTCGCTTTTAAAGCACGGCGCCATGGTAGTGCAAAATCCTTTTTCTATGAACTTGCACCTTAAACCTCCTGCGGGTGGTTACCGCTGGTGGGGTGAGCAAAATAAAGCTATAGGCGTAGAAAGAAAAAAGCAGCCTTGGGAGTTAGATATTCCGGTCAAGGGTCTTGCCCCTAAACCAAGTCCCACTATTATGTATCATACCATGAAGTTTTACAGTGAGGATGAGGTGAAAGAATATAAATTGAAGTATTTATTTATTTACTTGTTTAAAAGTGATGAAGGTAAATTTATACACCGACTTTTAAATCTTCCAAAACGGCTTAAACAGTATAAAAAGTCAGTATTTTATGCTGAAAATCTGCTTAAATTAGGAGTGAGACATCAATAATCTTATGAAATTATCCCTCATTATTTGTACATATCAAAGACCCGAAGCCCTTAGAAAACTTTTAGATTCTGTTGTTTTACAGACCGCAATACCTGATGAAATTATAATTGTTGATGGTTCTAGAGATGATTTGACGGGTAAAATGATTGAAGAAGTAGCGATAGATAATCTCAACTATTTTCGCGTAAGCGAAAAAGATCGAGGTCTAACGAAACAGCGCAA
This sequence comes from Leeuwenhoekiella sp. A16, assembly GCF_047946675.1. Taxonomy (GTDB): domain Bacteria; phylum Bacteroidota; class Bacteroidia; order Flavobacteriales; family Flavobacteriaceae; genus Leeuwenhoekiella. Next base: position 597,538 of record NZ_CP172313.1, on the reverse strand, counting down.
TTTTGGTATAGAAAAAACTGATTTTGATACTGAAATTATCGCTTTTTTAGATGATGATGTAATTCTAAAGCCCGATTATTTTAAACAGTTACTTTTAGGATATCAATTACATCCAGAAGCTTTAGGAGTAGGAGGTTATATACTTGAAGATATTAAATGGCGTAAAGTTGCTAAAGAATACAAAGCTGAAGATAATGAGTTTTGCTATGATGGTTTTTGTAGGCCTGATGGGAGCAGATATGTGTTACGTAAGAAGTTAGGTCTAGATGCGGACCGCCCACCAGCGCATTTCCCTGAATTTGGCCATGGGCGTTCGGTAAGTTTTTTGCCGCCTTCGAGGAAAATTTATGAAGTTGAGCAATTAATGGGCGGCGTTTCTTCCTTTAAAAAAATTGTATTTGAAACACACAAATTCTCTGAATATTTTGAAGGTTATGGATTATATGAAGATGCAGATTTCACGTTGCGTGTAAGTAAAACAGGTAAACTTTTTGTTAATACAAATGCTCAACTCTATCACCACCATGAGGAGTCAGGTAGACCAGATCTTTATAAATATGGTAAAATGGTAATTCGCAATGGCTGGTATGTGTGGAGAGTTAAATTCCCTAATCCTTCTTTAAAAAACAGACTAAAATGGCACGCGACAGCTGGAGTTCTTACTTTTATTAGATTAACTAATGCAATGACATCATCTCATAAAAAACATGCTTTTTCGGAGGCTAAGGGGCGAATTTCTGGTTGGTTTAGTTTAATATTTAATGCACCCAGAATTAAATGAGATTTCTAATAATCAGTCATGCTCCACATATAAAAAGCGATAGCAGGTTATATGCTTATAGGCCGTATGTTAAAGAGATGAATATGTGGTTGAATCATGTTGATGATGTCGAGATTGTCGCTCCTAAATCAAATATTAAACCTACTTTAATTGATGAATCTTATGAAAAGAATGAAATTGAATTAACGGCAATACCAGAAATTTCACTAATATCTATTTCTAAGATACTGCGTGCAATTTTGCTTTCTCCCATGATTATGTATAGAATTTTCATAGCAATGAAAAAGGCAGATCATATTCATTTACGTTGCCCGGGAAATATTGGTTTGTTGGGTTGTTTCGTTCAAATCTTGTTTCCATATAAAACAAAAACAGCAAAGTATGCGGGGAATTGGGATCCTGACGCTAAACAGCCGTTGAGCTATAGGCTTCAGAAATATATATTAAACAATACCTTTCTCACAAGAAATATCAAGGTTTTGGTTTACGGCGAATGGCCAAAACAATCTAAAAATATTTTGTCATTTTTCACTGCCTCATATAGTATAAAAGATAAAGAGGAGGTCATTCTGCGTAAATATGATCTTCCGTTAAGGTTTTTATTTGTAGGTAGTCTATCGCAAGGTAAAAGGCCGCTTTATGCCTTAAAATTAGTAGAGGGAATTATAAAATTAGGTTTACCATCAGAAATTCATATTTATGGTGATGGCGTCTTAAAAAAGGAATTGCAACAATACGTCAATGAAAATAAATTAGAGAAATTTGTTTATTATCATGGCACGCAGACCGCAGAAGAAATAAAAGATGCTTATAAAAAAAGTCATTTTTTAATATTGCCATCAAAATCGGAGGGCTGGCCTAAAGTTGTAGCAGCAGAGGCAATGTGGTGGGGCGTGATACCAATCGTTACATCAATCTCTTGTGTGCCTTGGATGATTGGTAATGGGAGCAGGGGAATACTTCTAAAAGGCAGGTTGAAAAAAGACATCAAAAAAATAGAAAAGGAATTACAGAATAAAAATGCTTTACGCACAAAATCAAATAAAGCACAGTTATGGGCACGGAATTATACAGTTGAAAGATTTGAAAGTGAAATAACAAAACTGTTGTAATATGCGTATTCTACAAATTATTGATAGCTTAGCCATTGGCGGCGCAGAGAAAATGGCGATAAGTTATGCAAATGAGTTGCTAAAGTATGATGAAATAAAAGGTTCTTATTTATGTGCTACTCGCAGTGAAGGTGATCTTATAAAACAGCTCGATAAGCAAGTTGACTATGTATTTTTAGGAAGACAATCCACGTTTGATCTTAAAGCAATATTGAAATTGAGATCATTTATTCTTAAAAACAAGATTCAAATTATTCAGGCACATTCTACCTCATTTTTTATTGCTACAGTAATTAAAGCTCTATTGCCCAATAAAGTTACTCTCATCTGGCATGATCATTATGGCAATAGCACCTATCTTGAACAGAGACCTTTCAAAGCTTTAAAATTAGCTTCAACTTTTTTTGATCAAATATTTACTGTCAATTCTGACCTGGCCCATTGGTCAAGAAAGAAATTAAAATTTAAGAAGGTTCTTTGCATTAATAATTTTGTTGCTAATCCTGCGGAAATAAATCAGGATATTCAGATCTCAGGCACTCCCGGTTTCCGTATAGTGTGTCTTGCTAATTTAAGACCTCAAAAGAATCACCAAGGATTGCTGGATGCTTTTTCAATCGTTGTTAGGGATTTTCCTGAAAGTACTTTACATCTATTTGGCAAAAGTTTTAATGATGAGTATTCAAACAAAATTTTACACATTTTGAAAACAACCGACTTGAAAGAAAATATTTTCTATCATGGGGAAGTTGAAAATGTAAGAAGTTTTTTACCGCACTTCAATATAGGAGTGTTAGCTTCAAGTTCTGAAGGGTTACCATTAGCTTTGTTAGAATATGGTTTTGCAGGTTTAACAGTGGTTGCTACAGATGTGGGTGAGGTTAGAAAAGTTTTACAGGATAATGGGATTATAATACAGACCGGTAAAGCTGATCTTTTCGCGAAAGCCATCATAAAAATTTTTAATGATAAAGAATACGCAAAGGCTCTAGGAAGGAATTATAGAGAACATGTAAATAAAGAATATCTTGCAGATCACGTTTTGCCAGAGGTAATCAAGATCTATGAAAGCATTATTAGATAATCATTCTACCAGATACTTATGGCTATTAGTAGTTCATATAATTCTAGGACTTATAATTTATTTGTTCAAGCCCGTAAGTACTATTTACTTTTTAGGCATCCTGAGCTACTTCATCTTTTCAATTTTCAGATCACGTAATAAGCAAAATCAGGCTCTTGTTGCGGCGGCTTATATGATGGGAGGCGAAGTCTTTTTTAGAATGACGGGAAGCGCCATACCCTATGAAGCAGGAAAATACTGCGTTATATGCTTAATGCTACTGGGACTTTTTTTTAGTGGGACTACTAAAAGATCGGCGCCTTATTGGTTGTACTTGCTTTTACTCGTTCCCGGTCTTATTTATTCGGCTCAAACACTTAATTATGATACTGATATAAGAAAAGCTATCATTTTTAATTTAAGCGGTCCATTTTGCCTGGGTATTGCAGCTCTGTATTGCTTTGATAGAAGAATAACAAAAAAACAGTTCTATAATGTTTTATGGGCCATATTACTTCCTATAGTAACCATGACAGCTTTTCTTTTTGTGTTTACACCTGATACCAGAGATGTTCTTAATGGCACTTCCTCAAATTTTGCGCTTTCAGGTGGCTTTGGCCCCAATCAGGTGTCTACAATTTTGGGAATAGGAATGTTCATTCTTTTTATTTTGCTTTTTTCAGACAGTAAAAATTTGGTCATTTTCTTAGTAAACTTAGTTTTACTAATGCTTATTTCATATAGGGCAATATTAACTTTTAGCAGAGGTGGTGTATATACTGCAGCGATTGCAGCTGTATTATTTCTTATAATTTATATGCGCGGAGTACCGCGGGAGCGAGCTAGTAATATGAAGGCCTACGTCATAATTATTGCCGGGGCGATTTTTATTACCTGGTCTATCACGTCTATAAGAACGATGGGTTTAATAGATATGCGCTATGCCAATAAAGATGCGGCGGGAAGAATAAAAGAAGACCTTAGTACAGGACGAAAAGAATTGATCTCATCAGAATTGACCTTCTTTCTAAATAATCCTGTTCTCGGGATTGGCGTTGGTAAATCAAAAGAATACAGAGAAGCAAAGTATGGTATTGAATCTGCTTCACATAACGAACTTTCCCGATTGCTTTCTGAACATGGGATTTTTGGCTTGTGCGCCTTAGTTCTTTTGATTGCTGTACCTTTAGCATTTAGATTGCAGAATAGAAAAAACTATCTGTTTTATGCCTTTTTGGGTATGTGGTTTCTCACCATAAACCATTCATCTATGCGTATAGCGGCTCCGGCTCTAATGTATGCTCTGGCACTTTTAAATTTTGTAAATGAAAAGAAAAAGCCTGCTGTACATAGGCAACAAACTCAACCACAGATCGAGCACGCCCACTAATATTGAGAGTTTAGGTTCTTTTCTTGAGCAGGAGGGTTTTGATGTGAAATATGCTTCGGGAGTAAAAAATAAATTTTTGCGTCTTGCACATATGTTGGCGGCTACTGTACTTTATTCAAAAAAAGCTAACTATGTTTTAATCGATACCTATAGCACAACTAATTTTTGGTATGCGGTTTCAGTTGCTAAATTGTGCAGCTTCTTAAAGCTGAGATATATACCTATTTTACATGGCGGAAATCTCCCACAGCGCTACAAAAAATCGCCTTTAAACAGTGAAAAACTGCTTAAAAATGCACATAAATCGGTAGCTCCCTCACCATTTTTGTTCAATTTTTTTAAAAAGGAAGGATACAATAACTTGATCTACATTCCTAACTCTATTGATCTTTCGATTTACAATTACAAAAAGAGAGAAACTTTCAAGCCAAAGCTACTCTGGGTAAGATCTTTTGCAGGTATTTATAATCCTTTAATGGCATTAAAAGTTCTGGAGATCCTCTTAAAAAATTATCCCGGTGCCACACTTTGTATGGTAGGACCCGAAAAAGATGGCTCTTTAAAAACCTGCCAGATATATGCAAAAAGCCGCCAATTACCGGTAATTTTCAGCGGGAAATTAGAAAAAGAGGAGTGGGTTGATCTGTCTAAAGAATATGATATTTTTATTAATACAACTCATTATGACAACACGCCTGTAAGTGTCATTGAGGCAATGGCGCTTGGTCTTGCTGTCGTTTCTACAAATGTTGGCGGGATTCCTTTTTTGCTCGAGAATGAAAAAGATGCGCTGCTTGTAGATTATGATGACACAGAAGCTTTCGCGAAAGCGATTACTGTATTAATCAATGATTCTGTAAAATCTCAAATGCTTGCGTTTAACGCCAGAAGGAAGGTTGAAAAATTTGACTGGGAGGTTGTGAAAAAGCAGTGGATTGAGTTATTGAATTAAAAAGGTTAATTTAGGCACACCAAATCTACGCCCCGATGTCTTGGTTACCCGATATTCATTTTGAAATATCTGAGCGGAAAGTCCTTCTCCGTATCATGGACATTGTTTTCATATTTTCTTTCCTAATCATTATTTCAGAATGGTATAATGTCAATTATTTTATAATTGATAATGAGCATTACATCTGGGTAATTGTATTGGTTGTTTATTATTCGCTGTTTGCTACTATTTTTGAAATGTATGATCTCAAAAAAGCATCCAGTTTTCAATCTACCTTAAAAAATGCCACATTAGCCGTATCGTCAACGACATTATTCTATATTCTCACACCCTTTTTAACTCCCGTACTTCCTGATAATAGACTACAGATTTTGTCATTTTATTTGGCTATTCTTGGTGGAGTTATAATCTGGAGATATGCTTATTTTTCTTTTATTACATCACCCAGATTCTTTAAAAAAGTTCTTGTTGTAGGAGACTCTTTTGATATTAATAGAATCGTTACAAACCTGCATCAGGCAGATCCTAATTATAAGGTAGTTGGCTTTAGTAATACAGATAGTGAAAATACAATTGCAGCTGACCCCAGTCTTAAAAATGTGAGTATTGACAAGCTTCCTCAGTTTATTAAAAAAGAAGGGATTTCTGAAATTGTGGTTGCCAGTTCATATGCAGAGGGTGTAAGTATTTCTCTTTATAACCAGCTCATAAAACTGCTTGAGAATGGCTTTAGCATACGAGAATACACACAGGTTTATGAAGAGATCACTCAACGTGTGCCAATAGAATATGTAGAAAAGGATTTTTATAAATTTTTTCCATTTAACAGGAGCAACCGCAACCGGTTTTATCTATTTTTTAATCGCGTATTTGATGTTTTATTCGCGCTTTTCTGCCTGACTTTTACCCTGGCTATTTTACCATTTATTATTCTGGGAAATGCTTTAGGTAACAAAGGCTCTCTGTTTTATCTCCAGGAGCGTATTGGGCAAAACGGAAAGCCATTTAAAATAGTGAAATTTCGCACTATGCAGCCTGATCCTTACAAAGAGGAAAAGCAATATTCAGATCGAGCTGAGCGAAAAATCACATGGTTTGGTAATGTACTACGCAGAACGCGCTTTGACGAACTCCCACAATGCTTTAATATTCTAAAAGGAGACATGAGCTTAATAGGACCACGGCCAGAAAGACCGCTTATCGCGAAAGAGCTCGCAGGTATAGTTCCCTTTTATGAAACCAGACATGTTGTAAAGCCCGGTCTTACTGGGTGGGCGCAGGTGATGATGAGCAGATATGGCACTTCTTATGATGATGCACTGGTTAAACTACAGTACGATCTGTACTACATTAAAAAACGTACGCTCTTTTTAGATATAGATATTCTCATTAAGACAATAAGTACTATAATCTACTTTAGGGGGCAGTAATTATTTTTTCTCTCTCTTGTATGGAACAAGCGCAAAAAGGAAAATAAAAATCGCCGGAAAAATCGCCATTCTAGCCAAATAATCGCCATATTTTACATAAAAAGTGACATTTTCATTTTTATTTAAACTACCTGAAATTGTTCCTTGTATTCCGTATCCCAGTTGTTTCTCGATCTCACCTTTTTGATTAATAATTGCTGAAATGCCTGTGTTTGCACTGCGCGCAATACTTCTTCTTGTTTCTATAGCTCTTAACCTCGCGTAATTTAAATGCTGCTTATGGCCTTGAGTGTCCTGCCACCAGGCGTCATTAGTGATAACAGCCAGAAACTGTGCGCCGTTCTGTACATAACCGGTTACAAATTCGCCATAAACCGATTCATAACAAATTATAGGTGCAACAGCTGTACTATCTGTTCCTTCAAAAATGCTCCTGTTTTCCTGCTTGGTTTTCATTGCCACAGTACCACCCAGATCAAGCATAACATCTCCTAAAAGTGGTTTTAAAAAACTTTGATAGGGAAAATTTTCAACTCCTACCACAAGTTTACTTTTATGATAGATCTGGCTTGTGTCTTTACTATTTAGCAAAATAGCCGAATTGAAAAAATCACCCCAAATAGGTTCTCCCATTCTGTCTTTCCCCAGATAATTGCTTGTTGTTATGATGTTATTTTCGTCATGATAAAGTCGGTAAAACTGAATGCCGGCCAGATAATTAAGATGTGGATATTTGCTTAAAAAATCAATTGCTTTAATGCGTTCTGGTGTGTATCTAAAATTGCGTAGATCGACGCCAAAACCTTCAGCCAAAACAGTTTCGGGAGCGATAAGGAAATCTGTTTTCTGCGTTAAAACTTCTGAAGCCTGCGAGAAAAGCAGGTCAGCAATGCGTTCATTAGTGGTGTTGTATTTTTCGGTGTAGGGATCAATATTTGGTTGCAGAATAACAACATCTACAGGATCTATTTTTTCGTCGTAAGAACGAAGAATAAATTGAGATATCACTATCGGTATAAAAAGCAGTAGAGCAAATTGAATTCCCGCTCTTATAAGAATTGGCCTCTCTTTATAAATTTTATATTTCAGTACAGCTGAGAAAACGATGAAGTTGCCCAGCAAAATCCATAGCGTACCACCAAAGGTTCCTGTATATTCATACCACTGTATCCAGCTCGTATAAGTCGCAAAAGCATTACCTAGATTGAGCCACGGCCATGAGAATTCCCAACTTAAATGCAGTTTTTCAAAAAGCATCCATACGCAAAGTAGAAAGATTAGGCTAACTTTAAAACTTTGTTTTTTGCTTACGAAATAGTAAAGCTGCCATACGATTGCCATTAGTAGCGCATTTGCCAAAACAGCAAACCACATTCCAAATGCTGTAGAGTAGTACAACCACCAGGTTGTGCAAATATTAAAGATAAAAAATGTGAGATATGCCAAGCCAAAAACTGACATACCTTTGCGTTTGGCGTTAGATAGTCGTATTGACCTTGTTACCATTAACAAAGGGACAAAGCTAAAAAACAGTAAAAGGGGAAAACCGTAAGTAGGCCAGCCCAGGGCAAGTAAAAATCCCGAAATAAGGGCAAAAAGTAAGCTTTTCATATAAATTATTGGGATTTAAAGATAAGGTGACCACTATCACTATGCAAATACCTTTGCCTTGAAATAATAGTGATTTTTGGGTAGGAATTTTTTTAAAATAAAATTCTTGTTAAACCTATTTTAAAATATGGTTAAACAAATCAGAATGCGCTTAACTTCGGCATAAAATACTTTTATGAAGGTTTTAATTACAGGCGCAACAGGACTAATAGGTAAAGCCATTACTTCTCTGTGTCTAGATCAGGATATTGAAGTAAACTACCTTACTACCAGCACAGATAAAATTAAGACTGAAAAACTGTACAAAGGTTTTTTATGGAATCCTGAAATGCAAACTATAGATAAGCGGGCCTTTGATGGTGTAGACACTATAATTCATCTGGCTGGTGCTAGTATTGCACAGCGGTGGACAGAACCTCACAAAAAAGAAATTATAGAAAGCCGAATAAATACAACAAATCTGCTTTTTAATACCATCGCTTCAATTGACCATAAGGTTAGGAAGTTCATTTCAGCCAGTGCGATAGGTGCTTACCCAAGTTCCTATACACATTATTATAAAGAGGATTATCCTGAATATAATCAAGGTTTTTTAGGTGAAGTGGTAGAACAGTGGGAGAAAGCCGCAGATCAATTTTTAGCGATTGATATTGACGTTCTGAAAATTCGCGTAGGCGTTGTACTCGCTAAAGAGGGGGGCGCATTGCCTCAACTTGTCAAACCAATAAAATATTATGCAGGAGCGCCATTGGGAAATGGTGAGCAATGGCAATCATGGATTCATATTGCAGATCTGGCCGGTATTTTCGTGTTCTGTTTAAAAAATAAAATCAGTGGTACTTTTAATGCAGTTGCGCCTAACGCCGTAACAAATGAGGAGTTGACAAAGGCGTCTGCAAAAGCCTTACATAAACCACTTTTTTTGCCTAATGTACCTGCATTTGCCCTGAGAGCTGCTCTGGGAGAAATGGCAGATGTTGTTTTAGAAAGTCAGCGGGCAAGCTCAGAACATATTCAGAATGAAGGATATGAATTTCAATTTGCCTATCTGGAGGAAGCTCTTGAAAATCTTTTGAAGTAGTTTTAATAAAAAACGCCTGAATCGATTCTAGATTCAGGCGTTAATTAGATTGTTTTGCTTGATTTTACATTTGCTGCTTAGCAACAATATCTAATGTAAGCTCAATATCATCATTGATGAATTTATCACCAAGATTATCAAAAACAGATTTAGAACCATAGTTTACATTCCAGTCTGTACGATTGATTGTAAACGTTTCAGATTTAAGAGTCATAGTACTTCCGGCAACTTCATAAGTAACAGGAAACTGAATATTTTTCTTAACGTCTTTAATAGTTAAGTTTCCAGCCATGATTTTTTTACCATCTTGCTCAGAAATACCGGTAATTTCAAAAGCTGCGGTAGGATATTTCTGCACATTAAAGAAATCTCCTTCTTTACCTTCTACAGTTCCTTTTAAGTGATTTTCAAGATTAGTCTTTTGCTCACCTTCAAGATCTGTATCTTCTATTGTAGTCATATCTATTAAAAAAGTACCACTTATAGTATCTCCTTCAACTTTTACAACCCCAGATTCTAACTTTACATTACCTGTATGAGTTCCTGTAGGTTTTTTACCCGCCCACTCAATGTTAGAGGCTTCATGATCTACCATGAATTTAGTAGCTTGCGTGCTTGCCATTGCAGCAGTTTCCGCATCAGCGGCATCAGTAGCATTTTTTTTATCTCCCTTGCAAGAAACTGTCGCCGTGAGAAGCGCAGCCATAGCAAATAGACTTATGATTCTTGTTTTCATTAGTAAATGGTTTTAAGTGTTAATTAAGGGTCAAAAATATGGGATTGTAGGAGATAACCTCTTAAATTAAATATAAAATATAGCGGTGACATTTTGACATTTTATTTTAATTGGCAGTACTTTTGCCGTGTTAAGTCAAAAATCAGAAGAAGCAATGAGTCAAAATGATAAAAATGAAGATTTGGTTCAAGACCAATCAGAAGAAATAAAGAATAACGGACAGGAAGTTACTGAAGATCAGGACCAGACCGAAAATATAGAAATGGAAGACGTAGAAAACGAGCAGGAGCAAACTGAAAATTCTGAACTGGAATCTTATAAAGCAGATCTGGAAAAGGAAAAAGATAAGTTTTTAAGACTGTTTGCAGATTTTGAGAATTACAAAAGACGTACTGCAAAAGAGCGAATAGATCTTTTTAAAACAGCCGGTCAGGAAGTGATGCAATCTATGCTTCCCGTACTTGATGATTTTGATCGTGCAATGGTAGAAATTGCTAAAGCCGAAGATAAGAACCTTACTAAAGGTGTGGAGTTAATTAGCAATAAGCTAAGAGAAACTTTACGAGCTAAAGGTTTAACCGAAATGAAAGTAGGAGAAGGCGATACCTTTGATGCAGAAATACACGAAGCTATAACACAAATCCCTGCTCCTAAAAAGAGCCTAAAGGGTAAAGTTGTAGACGTTGTAGAAAAGGGTTATATGCTGGGTGACAGAATAATTAGATTCCCAAAAGTGGTTGTAGGACAATAGTGATTTTGTCAGTAACTAAAAGAGTCTAAAAACAGAGAGAAAGAAAATTCATGAAAGAAGATTATTACGACATATTAGGCATTAGTAAAGATGCTTCTACCGCACAGATTAAAAAAGCATACCGTAAAAAGGCAATAGAATTTCACCCAGATAAAAATCCCGGTGATTCTAATGCTGAAGATATGTTTAAAAAAGCTGCTGAGGCGTATGAAGTACTTGGTGATGAAAATAAACGTGCCCGTTACGATCAATACGGTCACCAGGCCTTTGAAGGAGGATTTGGTGGTGGTGCCGGTGGCGGCATGAATATGGAAGATATATTCAGCCAGTTTGGTGATATTTTTGGCAGCGCTTTTGGCGGTGGCGGAGGAGGTTTTTCAGGCTTTGGAGGCGGTTTTAGTGGCGGTCAGCGCAGAGTTAAAGGCAGTAACCTGCGTATTCGTGTAAAGCTAACTTTGGAAGAGATCGCTAACGGTGTTGAGAAGAAGATAAAGGTACGCCGTAAAAAACAAGCTAGTGGTACTACTTATAAGACATGTGGTACTTGTAACGGTGCAGGCCAGGTAACACGAGTTACTAATACGATTTTGGGTCGCATGCAAACTGCAACAGCTTGTACAACTTGTGGCGGTTCTGGTCAGGTTATAGATTCTAAACCTGCAGATGCTGATGCACAAGGCATGAAAACAATAGATGAAACTGTTTCTATAAAAATTCCTGCTGGTGTAGTAGAAGGGATGCAGCTTAAAGTCTCAAGTAAAGGTAATGAAGCTCCTGGCAATGGGGTGCCTGGTGACCTTCTTGTAGTTATTGAAGAGCAAGAACACGAGACTTTAAAAAGAGAAGGAGATAATTTGCATCATGATCTTTATGTTAGTGTGCCAGAAGCAATTTTGGGAACTAGTAAAGAAATTGATACAGTTACCGGTAAAGTTCGTATTAAAATTGATGAGGGTACACAGAGTGGTAAAATCTTGCGCTTACGCGGAAAAGGTATTCCTTCAATTAATGGTTATGGTCGCGGTGATCTGTTAGTTCATGTAAATGTATGGACGCCTAAAGATCTCAATAGAGAGCAAAAAGAATTTTTTGAGAAAATGCTAACTGATGAGCATTTTCTTCCAAAACCTCAAAAAGAGGATAAGTCATTTTTTGAGAAAGTGAAAGATATGTTCTCTTAAATTAACAACTTATTAAGAAAAAGTGTATATTTGAATATCACTAATGACTAATTGGTGATATTTTTCTTTTTCATAGCAATTTTTTTCCCATCCTTGATGTCAATTAAGGGTGGGTTTTTGTTTGTACTAATGCGAGATACTAAATAATTCTTAAGAGGTCTATTGCCTCAAAGCTTTTCAATATCTTTAGCCAATATTTATCTATTTATGAATGACCTCCTTGCTGCAGACCATGTTTCTAAGAAATTTGGCAAGTACACGGCGCTCAATGATTTATCTATTTCTGTTCCACAAGGAAGTGTTTTTGGGCTCCTTGGTCCTAACGGGGCAGGTAAAACTACATTGATTCGTATCATTAACCAGATTACCATGCCAGATGAAGGGCATGTGTATTTAAGTGGTGAGCCCTTACAGCACAAGCATATTATAAACATAGGTTATATGCCAGAAGAACGCGGGCTGTATAAATCTATGAAAGTAGGTGAGCAGGTTCTTTATTTAGCTCAGCTAAAGGGGATGACTAAAGCCAGAGCTAAAGAGAAAAGTCTATATTGGTTTAAAAGACTTGGCATGGACGACTGGTGGGATAAAAAGATTCAGGAATTATCTAAGGGGCAAGCGCAAAAGGTGCAGTTTATAGTAACGGTTCTTCATGATCCTAAGTTGCTCATTTTTGATGAACCTTTTAGCGGTTTTGACCCCATAAACGCGATTTTAATAAAAGATGAAATCCTAAAGTTAAGGGATGAGGGAGCAACGGTTATTTTTTCTACTCACAGAATGGAGTCTGTTGAAGAAATGTGTGATCACATTGCTCTTATGAATAAATCTAACAAGATACTAGATGGTAATCTTGCCACAATTAAAAGGAACTATAGATCAAACACTTTTGAAATAGGGATTGAAACTCATGATGACAGTAGGTCTAGCCTTGAATCATTACAAGCTACTTTATTGGCAGAAATGGCCGATAATTGGGAGGTTGAACCGGCTTTTTTTAAAACTATTCATGAAAATGACCTTAAGCTGAAAGTAAAGATACCTGAAAGTATGACCGCAAATGATCTGCTCATGTATCTCACAGGTAAAGGAACCGTTAATCACTTTATAGAAGTGATTCCTACGGTAAATGAAATTTTTATTGAAAAAATAAATGCCAATTAATGGGGACGTTAGGCTTAATTATTAAAAGGGAATATAACGCCCGTGTACGCAATAAGTCATTCATAGTAATGACATTTTTGAGCCCTTTAATTGGGGTAGGCATGATCATGCTTATAATTTATCTTACTCAACTTAATCAGGATTCGCAACGTACTATAGTGGTGGTTGATGAATCCGGGCTTTTTTATAAGGAGTTTGAAAGCACTTCTGCGCTTAACTTTCTTGATGTATCACCTGCCGGTCTTGATAATGGTATGAACATGGTCAAGGAAAACTCCTATTACGGTTTGCTTTATATACCAGCAAATGTAAAACAGCAGCCAAGTACGGTCAAGTTTTTTGGCGATGAGGTTCCGGGTTATACTACTCTGGACAGGATGGAGGAGCAGATAGAAAAAAAGCTTACCGATGAAAAACTTATAGACAGAGGCGTTGATCTGGATTTAATAGATCAATCAAAAACCAAAGTCTCAATCAATATTGAAAACTTTACAGGAGAACGTACCTCTAAGGTATCTAACTGGATAAAAGCTGGCTTTGGTGGTGCCGCCGGTTATTTATTAATGATGTTTATAATCATATATGGAAATATGGTTATGCGCAGTGTGATTGAAGAAAAGACAAATCGTATTATTGAAGTAATAATATCTTCCGTTAAGCCTTTTAAATTGATGATGGGTAAGATCATAGGTACAACTCTTGCCGGTATTACGCAATTTAGCATTTGGATATTGATAGGTGGTACCTTACTTTTTATATTAAGCACATATTTGGGTCTAGATCCTTCTTCTACTCAAACTCCTGTAGGTAATATGGGAGCTACAGATCTGGATAAGATAGAGCTTATAGTCTTAGATATTCTTAATCTGCCTCTTCTCAAACTTGCGCTATATTTCATTATATACTTTATAGGTGGATACTTCCTTTATAGCTCATTTTATGCAGCCATTGGTGCAGCGGTAGATAGTGAAACAGATACACAGCAATTTATGCTGCCTATTATAATGCCTTTAATGCTGGCGATTTATGTAGGTTTATTTTCAGTAATTGAGAATCCGCACGGTACTGTTTCAACTGCCTTTTCTATAATACCACTTACTTCGCCTATAGTTATGCTTATGCGTATTCCGTTTGGGGTGCCATGGTGGGAGCTTGCAATTTCGGTTACTCTTCTTGTCGCAACTTTTATGCTAACGGTATGGTTTGGTTCAAAAATATACAGAGTAGGAATATTGATGTATGGTAAAAAGGCATCCTACAAGGAGATTGTAAAGTGGTTAAAGTATTAATTACCATATGCAGCAGGAGCAGATAGGAGATAAAGTAAATGTTGACGTTGACAAGGTAAAAGATGTCATAGAGCAGGATATTTGGGGTAGTATACTTGATTTTCTTGATCTTAGTATAAAAATAGGTCACGGTGAGAAACCTATTACTTTCACGGTAGGTCAGTTGCTTCTTGTGATCATTATTTTTATTGTTACCAGTGTAGTCTTGAGAGGGCTAAGGAGTTTTATAACTCGCAAGATGGACAAAGAGAACGAGCTGAAATTCATCAGCATATTCAAGTTCTTTAAGTACATCGTCTATCTCGTTGTTATCCTGATTACTTTAAGCGCATCTGGAATAGATATTACTGTTCTAATTACCGCCTCTGCCGCACTTTTTGTCGGGTTAGGTCTTGCTCTTCAGGAATTATTTCAGGATATAATAGGTGGTATTTTTATTATTGTAGATAAGTCTTTAGCTGTGGGTGATGTTGTAGAGGTTGATGGTAAAGTAGGCAGAATATTTGAGATAAATCTTAGAACTACAAGAGCGTTAACTCGAGATGATAAAGTCATTATCGTACCCAACCACAAATTTGTAAGCGATACAATATATAATTATACTCAAAATCATAAAACCACCAGAGAGTCTGTAAAAGTAGGTGTAGCCTATGGCAGCGATACAGCTCTGGTTAAAAAAATATTATTAGACTGCGCATCCCGTCAAAACGGAGTAATTAAAAGTCCTAAACCTTCTGTATTGTTTGAAGATTTTGGAGACTCAGCACTTCTTTTTGGCATATACTTTTTTATCAATGATAGTTTTGTAGACCCTCGCATTAAGAGTGAGATACGATTTAGAATAGACGATGAATTCCGTAAGAATAATATCTCAATACCTTTCCCCCAGAGAGATATTCATTTCTACCCTACAAATACTCCTAAACCCTAAATATGAAAAATTTACTTCCTACTTTGCTTATCTGCCTCTTATGTGCAGCAATTTCTCAGGCGCAAACAACAGATTTGGCCAGAATAGAATACATGAATATTCCATTCTCAAAATCTAAGAATTCCATAAGCCGGTTTCGTGCTTTGGCCCAGCTACCCATACCACTGGACGACGAAAAAAATAAATTCTTAGTTGTGGGTTTAGAGTATCGATACATAGATATAGATATTAAAGATCCTGTCCCTATGGGGTTTAATCCTGATATTGTAAATTCAGTGCAGCGAATTGAAGGATATTTAGGTTATACTTTCAACGTGAGTGAAAACTGGCGCTTTGGTATTCGTGGTGGTGCGCGTATTAATTCTAATCTTCAGGAGAAAATAGGCAGTGACGATATTATTTATACTGCTGCGGTATATATGATCAATGATATGAAAGATGCATCTGAAACAAAACCTTACAGATGGATCTTCGGTTTAAATTATTCTACAACTCCCGGAAGAAATTACCCACTGCCGCTGGTGAATTATTACAGAGAGTTTCATCCTAACTGGACGTATACTTTAGGTGTACCTAAAACAAATGTGAGGCACTATTTAAATGATGATCATAAAGATGCACTGCAAGCCTTTGTAACTTTAGATAACTTTTTCTCTAATATTCAGCAAAACGCTGTTATTGATAATAAACTAGCAGAGAATATAAGTATGACAATTGTATTATCTGGATTGGGATATGAGCATTTCTTTACAGAGCATCTTCTATATTATGCTTACGCAACGCATTCAATTTATAATGATTTTCGTTTAAGGGATAATGATAGAAATACAATTTATACATTTAACGATGATAACACATTCTATTTTAGAACAGGTGTAAAATTTAAATTCTAAATATGGCTAGAATACTCATAATAGAAGACGAAGCAGCTATAAGAAGAGTACTGGTAAAAATACTATCAGAAGAAAGTAAGGAATACATTGTCGAGGAGGCAGAGGATGGCCTTACCGGAATGGAAAAAATTAAGGAAGCAGATTATGATCTGGTGCTTTGCGATATCAAAATGCCAAAAATGGATGGTGTTGAGGTTCTCGAAGCTACCCGTAAAATAAAACCAGAGATTCCTGTGGTTATGATCTCTGGTCACGGCGATCTGGATACTGCAGTAAATACAATGCGTTTAGGAGCTTTTGATTACATATCAAAACCGCCTGATCTCAATAGATTACTAAATACGGTGAGAAATGCTGTAGACAGAAAGTCTTTGGTTACCGAAAATACCATGCTTAAGAAAAAAGTTGGTAAGCAATATGAGATGGTGGGTGAAAGTGATGCTATACAGAAGATCAAAGATATAATCGAAAAAGTAGCACCTACTGAAGCCAGAGTACTTATAACTGGTCCTAATGGTACGGGTAAGGAGCTTGTTGCACACTGGCTACATGAAAAAAGTGATCGCTCAAAAGGACCTTTAATAGAGGTTAACTGTGCAGCTATACCTTCAGAGCTGATTGAAAGTGAGCTTTTTGGTCATGTAAAAGGTGCTTTTACATCGGCTAATAAAGACAGGGCAGGAAAGTTTGAAGCAGCAAATGGCGGGACTATTTTTCTTGATGAAATTGGTGATATGAGCCTTTCGGCGCAAGCCAAAGTTTTACGGGCGCTACAAGAAAGTAAAGTTTCCCGTGTGGGAAGCGATAAAGACATTAAAGTAAATGTGCGGGTCATAGCGGCCACAAATAAAAACTTAAGTGAGGAGATAGAAGAAGGACGGTTTAGAGAAGATCTCTACCATCGTCTTGCTGTTATTCTCGTAAAAGTACCTTCTCTTAATGAGAGACGGGATGATATCCCTTTACTGGTTAATTATTTTTCGCAAAAAATTGCCAGCGAGCAGGGTACAGGATTAAAAACCTTTACGGCGAAAGCTCTGGAGAAGTTGCAGGAATATGACTGGACAGGAAATATAAGAGAACTGCGTAATGTAGTTGAGCGACTAATAATTTTAGGAGGTAGTGAAGTATCTGAAGAAGATGTTGAACTATTTGCCAGTAAATAAAGGCTATGAATTTAGATAAGTATAAAATCACTTCGCATATCAAGATTAGTGAGTTAGAATCACACGAAGATCTTGGTAAAAAAAGTGAGCTGGAAGATGAATTAAATAATGTAAGTGAAAAGCTGGCAGATATCCAGAATGCGATGTATGCACACGATAAATATGCAGTGCTTATTTGCATTCAGGGTATGGATACTTCGGGTAAAGATAGTTTGATACGCGAGGTTTTTAAGAATCTAAACGCACGCGGCGTTGTTGTTCATAGTTTTAAGTCACCAAGTGAAATTGAGCTTGATCACGATTATTTATGGAGACACTATATCGCGCTGCCGGCCAGAGGTAAATTTGGTGTATTTAACAGAACGCATTATGAGAATGTATTGGTTACACGTGTGCATCCTGAATACATTTTAAATGAAAGACTGCCCGGGATCAATTCTGTTGATGATATAGATGAGTCTTTCTGGGAAAAACGTTTTGAGCAGATCAATGATTTTGAAAAAACTATAGCTCAAAATGGTACCATTATATTTAAATTTTATTTAAACCTTTCTAAAGATGAGCAAAAACACAGATTGCTTAGAAGACTGAAAAAGAAGAACAAAAACTGGAAGTTTTCGGCAGGAGATCTTGAAGAAAGAAAAAGGTGGGATGATTATATTTCCTGCTATGAAGAAGCGATAAATAAAACATCAAAACCTCATGCCCCGTGGTATGTTATACCTGCAGATGACAAGCCAAGCGCTCGCCTTATTCTTGCGAAAATCCTACTTGAAGAAATGTCAAAATATAAGGATATCAAAGAGCCTGAACTTGATGAAAAGACAAAAGCAAATATTGAAGATTATAAGCGCCAATTAGAAGCCGAATAAACCATGAAAAAAAACCTCCCCCTAGCACTCATTTTATTTCTTTTTACTACAATTTTTCACGCTCAGTCAACAGAAGATTCTCTGCAGATCAAGAAATTCTACGACCTTTCTTTGCTTAATGGTAAAAGCTACGATTGGTTAGAAACATTATCAAATGATATAGGATCAAGACTAAGCGGTAGTCTGGGTGCCGAAAGAGCTGTAGAGTGGACAAAAAGTCAATTAGATTCTTTAGGTCTGGATAAAGTATGGCTGCAGCCTGTTATGGTTCCTAAATGGACACGCGGTCTGCCGGAATATGCCACAATAGAAACCACTCCCGGCAATAGCGTTAATGTGCCTATTTGTGCATTGGGTGGTTCTATCGCAACGCCGGGCGGTGGAGTGAGAGCTCAGGTTATAGAGGTGCAAGGCATAGAAGACCTTGCCAGATATGGTAAAGAGAATATAGAAGGTAAGATCGTTTTTTACAACAGGCCCATGAGGGCAGATCTTATCAACACGTTTGAGGCTTATGGTGGCGCGGTTGACCAGCGAGGAGCCGGCGCCAGGGAAGCCGCAAAATATGGTGCAGTGGGTGTTATCGTTCGTTCTATGAACTTACGTCTAGATGATCTTCCTCATACAGGAACAATGAACTACGGTGATCTGCCAGAAGATCAAAAAATTCCCGCAGCAGCGATTAGTACAAATGGTGCAGAACTGCTTAGCAACACGCTCAAACTGAATAAATCTAGCGAATTTTACTTTGTTATGACTTGCAGGACTTTACCAGATGTACAGTCTAATAATGTTATAGGGCAAATTACAGGAAGCACATTTCCTGATGAATATATGGTTGTGGGTGGTCATCTTGATTCCTGGGATCTAGGTGACGGTTCTCATGATGACGGGGCTGGTGTGGTACAAAGTATGGAGGTTCTGCGATTGCTTAAAGAAGCAAACTATAAACCCAAACGCAGCATAAGAGTTGTGCTTTTTATGAATGAGGAAAACGGTACCAGAGGCGGTAAAAAATATGCCGAAATTGCCGATAATATGGCAGAAAAGCACGTTTTTGCATTAGAAAGTGACGAAGGCGGATTTAGTCCGAGAGGTTTTTCTTTTGATTGTAGAGATTCAGCATATGAGCAAGCATTAACCTGGAAACCATTATTCAAACCATACCTTATCCATTATTTTGAAAAAGGTGGAAGCGGCTCAGACATTGGTCCTCTTAAAAGTGATGAGACTGCCCTCGTTGGCTTACGACCAGATTCACAAAGATATTTTGATTATCATCACGCGGCTAATGATAAATTTGATGCAATAGATAAAAGAGAACTCGAGTTGGGCGCAGCTACAATGACGAGTTTGATATACCTGTATGACAAGTACGGTGTGCAGTAAAGAATAGGGTTTACTTTAGCTGTTAAACTTATTTAAATGAAGGACTTGGTTTCTGCCAAGTCCTTTATTTTTGAAGAAAACAACCACCATGGCTATTATTGGCTCGATTATAAAGGGAATTATAGATATAAGTGATTCTCTAGTATCAGAATCTAACCCCGTTTCAGAACAAAAAGATGTCCTACAGTCTTTACTTAAAAAAGCTAAAGATACCCAGTTTGGCAGATTTTATAATTTTGACAAAATACTACAAGCAGAAAATACTGAAAGAGCTTTCGCGGAAACAGTACCTTTTTTTGACTATAATAGTATAAATAGAGAGTGGTGGAGCAAATTACATAAAGGTGTAGGAGATGTTACCTGGCCAGGTGTGCCAGATTATTTCGCGCTAAGCTCTGGTACTACAGGAAAATCAAGTAAGCGCATACCGGTGACAAATGAGATGATAAGTGCCATACGTACATCTGGAATTAAGCAGGTAGGTGCTCTGGCTAACTTTAATCTAGACCCGGAATTTTTTGAAAAAGAGATCATGATGCTGGGAAGCTCTACAGATCTTATTGAAAAAAACGGTCATAAGGAGGGAGAAATCAGCGGAATTAGCGCTAGTAATATTCCGTTTTGGTTTAGGGGCTATTACAAGCCGGGTGAAGAAATAGCCAAAATTGATGACTGGGATGAGCGTGTAGAGCATATAGCTTTAAATGCTAAAAATTGGGATATAGGCGCTTTAAGCGGAATCCCAAGCTGGATAGAGTTGATGCTCGAGAAAGTCATTGAGGTCAATAAGTTGAATCATATTCACGAGATCTGGCCTAACCTTCAGGTTTATACCTCTGGTGGGGTTGCTTTTCCTCCGTATGAGAAAAGCTTTAATGCACTTTTAGGTAAACCTATAACAGTGATCGATACTTATCTCGCTTCAGAAGGTTTTATTGCTTTCCAGACAAGGCCAGAGACAGATGCAATGCGACTGGTGACAGATAATGGTATTTACTTTGAGTTTGTACCCATGAATCCAGATTACATCAATGAGGATGGTTCACTTGTACGAGATGCACCGGCAATTACCCTGGCAGAAGTAAAAAAAGACACCGATTATATTTTAGTTATTTCTACAGTTTCTGGTGCATGGCGCTACCTGATTGGTGATACAATTGCATTTACAGATATAGAAAAGGCAGAAATTAAAATTACGGGGAGAACAAAATTCTTTCTCAATGTTGTGGGTTCTCAGCTTTCTGTGAATAAAATGAATGATGCCGTACAAGAGCTTGAGCAGGAGTTTGATATCAAAATACCTGAATTTACTCTCGCTGCAATACGCAATCCTGAAGATGATGAGTTTTATCATTACTGGTACCTGGCAACTGAAAGTGATATAGATAATTTGGCCCTGGCAAAAAAGCTTGACGAAAGTTTAAAATCTGCTAATAAGAATTATAAGGTTGCAAGAAGTAAAGCATTAAAAGGAGTGAAGGTGAAGACCGTCAACCCTGAAGTTTTCTATAACTGGAATGCAGCCAATAAGAAGAAAGGTGGGCAAGTTAAAATGGAGAAAGTAATGAATGCCGAAAAGTTTGCCGAGTGGGAAGATTTCGTAAAAAATAGTTAAACTGTTTTCAGCTTGTTCTCTTCAATGAGGTGCATAATTTCTTCTGGGGAGAGGTAAAGTTTTTTAATTCGCTCTTTATAAGTTTGTGAAATATTGGCGTGGTTTAATATAAAATCCTTTGTTTTAAGGATATATTCTCCCATGCCATGTGCTACTGCATAAGTGTCTGCCGCTCGTTCTACTTCCTGAATATGACCGCTTGAGTACAAATATTTTAAGCCAAAAATAAGCATCCCGAACGAACTGCGATCGCGATAATCCATAACGTGGCCTAATTCATGACCTATCCAGCCTATTAAAACATCAGAAGGAATATCAGTGATTTTAAAGGCTTCGTCTTCAATTTGAACACGCTTACTAATTAATATAATGTATTCCCTGTTTTTTCTGGATCTAAAAAAGCTTTTATACGTAGGCTGCGCCTGCATTGTAGATTTTTTAATATTATCCTTAAATTGAAATCTAATGGGAGTATTTAAAAGCCGTGGATAATAAGAAAGTGCAATTTGCACTTCTTTTTCTATAGACTTGGGAATGACTTTGTTTGTGTAGTTTAGAACTTCCATACCTGTGTGAAATTAGCAAAGCAGCCTGCAAAGCGCTGTTAAGAAGTTGGTAAATTTAAAATCCCATTTTATTTGAGTCCTTTACTCAGACTTGTTGGTGTTAAAATGTACTTTTGCACTCGCAAAATCTAAGCTGTGAAGTTAACAAGTTATACTAAAGAATTCAAGACAAATTTAAATTTGGCCTACCCTATAATGTTGGGGCAATTGGGTCATATTCTTGTGGCGCTGGCAGATAACTTAATGGTGGGACGTTTAGGTGCGGCTCCTCTCGCTGCAGTTTCTCTAGGCAACAGCCTTGTTTTTATTGCGCTGTCGCTGGGTATTGGTTTCTCTTTTGCCATAACTCCTTTAATTGCGGAAGCTGATGGTGCCGGTGACACAACCACGGGCCGTAATTACTTTCATCATGGCATAGTTCTATGTACAATAAATGGTATTCTTCTTTTTTTATTGTTGTTGCTCGCAAAACCTATTTTACATTATCTGGACCAACCGGCAGAGGTTGTAGCGCTGGCGATACCTTATATGGAGATTGTGGCACTTTCTCTGGTTCCGTTAATGATTTTTCAGGCTTTTAAGCAGTTTGCAGATGGATTGTCTAATACACGTTACGCGATGTATGCCACTATTCTAGCAAATGTGGTGAATATTCTCTTTAACTATCTACTCATCTATGGAGTATGGATTTTCCCAAGATTAGAACTAGTAGGTGCTGCTTATGGAACCTTAATTTCCAGGTTTTTTATGCTGTGGTTCCTGTTTGAAATACTTAGGCGTAACAGCAAGTTTAAGCCTTACTTTGTCTGGACAAGGCGCAAAGGTTTTAAAACGAAAATATTTAAACGTCTGTTAGATCTGGGTTTTCCTACAGCTATGCAAATGCTTTTTGAAGTCGCTCTTTTTACTTCTTGTATTTTTCTTTCTGGTATCTTAGGTACAAATCCGCAAGCGGCAAACCAGATCGCGCTTAATCTTGCTTCTATGACATTTATGATCGCAGTAGGTTTAGGAGTTACCGCAACCATACGTGTGGGTAATCAAAAGGGCAAAGAAGATTATCGCAATTTGCGTCGTATCGCTATATCACTATTTCTTCAGGTATTTTTAATTGAAGCAGTTTTCGCCGTAGGCTTTATACTTTTAAAAGATATCTTACCTACTTTTTATATTGAGAATGCAGAAGTAATTCTTCTCGCTTCTCAATTACTCGTGGTTGCGGCTCTTTTTCAGCTTAGCGACGGCTTGCAGGTGGTTATTTTAGGAGCTTTAAGAGGTCTGCAGGATGTAAGGATACCTACGGTCATATGTTTTGTAGCCTATTGGGTTGTAGGATTTCCCGTAGCCTGGTATTTTGGTAAAGCTGAAAATATGGGGAGCCAGGGTATATGGCTCGGCTTGCTCGCAGGCTTAAGTACTGCTGCCTTATTGTTATATATTCGGTTTGCTATACTTAGTAAAAAGCTCATTATTGAAAAGAAAAATAAACTGGACGCAGTTTCCGTTTAAAACGAAATAAATTATAGCTTTTAAAATCCCTTTAAAACCTTAAAAAATCGGTCTTTTAGTATGAAAAATCTGCTTTATAATGAAGAATTTCAGGAATTAGATTTTAGTGCTCAAAAAGTCGATAATGACTATGAAGAGTGCACTTTTATAAACTGTAATTTTTCTGAAAGTAAATTAAACGGAGTAAGTTTTTTAAACTGCACCTTTCTTGCGTGTAATTTGAGCAACGCCATGCTGCGCGACACTTCTTTTCAGGATGCTACATTTCAGGATTGTAAAATGCTGGGATTAAAGTTTAATGGTTGCAGCACTTTTTTACTGGCTTTTAGTTTTGATAATTGCATGTTAGACTTTAGTTCTTTTTATCAATTAAACATGTCAACCTCTTCATTTAATAACTGTAGTTTAAGAGAAGTAGATTTTACACAATGCAATTTGAGCGGTGTTGATCTGGCCGACTGTAATCTTACCGGTGCTTCTTTTGAAGAAACTAATTTACACAAAGCAGATCTTAGATCAGCTTACGGTTTTAGTATAGATCCTGAACTTAATAATATTAAGCAAGCGACTTTCTCACGTGATGGACTTCCTGGTTTGTTGACAAAATACAAGCTGAATATTGAATAGCTAAACTACTGTTTTGCGCAGGTTTAAGTTAATCTTCTGTAAAACCTTTCGCTTTAAGCGAAATAGCTTTTATTTTTAAGCTAAAAATGATTAGAAAAGGAAGCCACATTAAGTGGAAGTGGGGCAACGGTACAGCAGCAGGTAAAGTTGTATCTACTTTTACAAAAAAGGTCACAAAGATCATTAAAGGAAGTGAAATTTCACGAGAGGGTACTAAGAACAATAAAGCGCTTTACATAGAACAGGAAGATGGCGCGCACGTTCTAAAACTTGAGAGTGAAGTAGAAAAAGTATAAGATGGCTCAATTTATTAAAGTTTACGAAGAAAATCCCAGTGCAAAAGAAATCAAGAGGATTGTTGATGTTTTACGCAATGATGGGATAATTATTTATCCTACAGATACAGTTTATGGGCTGGGTTGCGATATTACCAGTAACAGAGCTCTTGAGCGTGTCGCCCAGATAAAAGGGGTGAAACTTGAGAAGGCGCAGTTCTCGTTTATATGTGAAGACCTGAGCAATCTTTCAGACTACGTAAAGCAAATAGACTCAGCTACATTTAAAATTTTAAAAAGAGCGTTGCCTGGGCCTTACACTTTTATATTACCGGGAAATAATAATTTGCCTACTGTTTTTAAAAAAAAGAAAACGGTGGGTATACGTGTGCCAGATAATAATATAGCGCGCGCTATCGTAAAAGAGCTTGGCAACCCAATAATCTCAACTTCCATTTATGATGAAGATGAACTTATAGAATATACTACAGACCCAGAATTGATTCTTGAGAAGTGGGATAACCTTGTAGATGCAGTTGTAGATGGAGGTTATGGCGACAATGTGCCTTCTACTGTAATAGATCTTACTTCTGGAGAACCTGTTTTGTTGCGTGAAGGGAAAGGCTCATTAACTTTATAAGGAAGCATTAATCACTTTAAGAGTTTGATCTAAAGTGGCTGCCGTTAAAATAAGATTTATGAGTCGTAACCTTTTGAGCTTATACAAGATAATAGAACATAAAAAAACCCGGTCTAGACCGGGTTTTTAAGTTTTTAAGACAGTTTTTTAGTTGGCTGCTTTAGGCATACCATCTTCTATCATTTGATAGAACTGATCAAGTTTAGGAAGAACTACAATACGTGTTCTACGGTTACGGGCGCGACCTTCTGCAGTGTCATTGCTAGCAACAGGAACATAGTAACTTCTACCAGCTGCTACCATACGTTCTGGTGGCACACCAAAATCGTCTTGCAAGATGCGTACAACAGAAGTAGCACGTTTTACACTAAGGTCCCAGTTATCCTGAATCACGTTAGTGCTTATAGATTTGTTATCTGTATGACCTTCTACCATAAACTCGATATCTGGCTTATTTTTTACTACAGTCGCTACTTTACCTAGTACTTCTTTAGCACGGCTTGTAACATCCCAACGACCACTGTTGAATAAAAGTTTATCTGAAATAGATACATAAACAACACCTTTTTCTACATTGATCTCTATGTCTTCATCGTTAAGATTGCCTATTGCACCTTTTAAGCTTGTAACAAGTGCAAGAGTTACAGAATCTTTCTTGTTTAAAGCATCACGGAAAGTTTTGATCTGAAGATCTTTTTCACGCATAGATTCTAAAGAGCGCTCAAGGTTTTCAGCTCCTTTTGCAGATAATGTGGTTAGATTACCTTGTGTGTCAATAAGATCTCGGTTAGTTTGTCTTAAATCTGCGATTTGCTCACGCAATGTTTTTGTCTCACTATCTTTTTGATCAAGACAAGCATTGAGTTTAACAGTAGCCGAATTAAGCATATCCTGTGTTTCTTTCTGTTTAGCCTCTAAAGCAGCGTATTTCTTCTGCGATACGCAAGAGGAAAGTAAGATCAGCGCAGAGGCCGAAATCATCATTAATTTTCTCATAGTTTAAGTTATTTCAATTCTAAAAATTAGCGGTTAAATGTATTAAAAATCAAATTTAACAATATTTCCTTAACAAAAATTTAAGTTAACTTTATTTCACGTCAAAAAAGTACTTTTTTTTCAAAACAAAGTATTGCCACACTATTGATTTACAATGATAATAGCTGGTTGCTTGCTTAAGCCTCTTTCTCGACTTTAGCAGGTGAGGTAAGGTACAATAAAAACTATAGTGTGCTTTTAGTATAGCTAAAAAATGTTGTGATTTACCTCCCGCTAGAAATTTAATTCCGGCAAAACCGTCTAGTATAAGTCTTCCTAATATTGTAAGCCATATTTTATTGCTGGCAGTATTTTTTGCCAGGTTAAACAATGAATTTCTAAAATTATAAAACGTCTTTTTTGGGTTCATAGTATCGAGTGTCGCACCACCCACATGGTAAACATGGCTAGAACCAATATAATGAATAGAATAGCCCAGATTTTTTATTCTCCAGCACAGGTCAATTTCTTCCTGATGGGCAAAATAAAGCTCGTCAAACTTACCAGCTTCATAAAAAACCTCCCTGCGGATGGCAAAAACCGCCCCACTTGCCCAAAAAATAGCGGCATTATCATCATATTGACCAGAATCTTGTTCTACCGTTTCAAATATGCGGCCCCGGCAGTAGGGATAACCTAGCGCATCTATAAATCCGCCCGCAGCTCCGGCATATTCAAAATGATCTTTTTTGTTGTAATCCAGAAGTTTAGGTTGCGCTACTCCCAGATTACTATCTGCTTCAAACGCATAAATAATGGGGGCAAGCCAATTAGGAGTAACTTCAACATCATTATTTAGCAGAATGAACAAATCTGCAGCGATATTTGCCAGACCGTCGTTGTAGCCTTTTGCGTAACCACCGTTTTCAGCATTTTTTATAATATGAACTGTTGGGAAGTTTTTGGCAACAAAGTCAACCGAATCATCTGTAGATGCATTATCTATAACATAGATACTGGCAAGTTGCTCACTATGTAAAATTACTGATGGTAGAAATTTTTCAAGAAGGTCTTTACCGTTCCAGTTTAGTATTGCGATAGCTGTTTTCACTGCTGCAAATTAAGGGCAATAAGCCGGAATTTCTTTTAAAAAAACATATTTTTCCTGCTTATAGTCCAGCAGGCAATAATAATGTTCTAGGCCATTTGTAACCATGAGATAAGTAGATTCTAATGCCAGGTTATAACGAGCGATCTGGTCAAAAGTAGTTTGGGTTACCGGCACCTGCGGCGCTTTGCATTCAACTATAATATTGATGCTGCCGTTACTATTAAAAACAACGATGTCATAACGTTTTTTGGTTCCGTGTAAACGCATTTCCTTTTCTACATTTATGAGAGAAAGCGGGTAATTGTATTGATTGATCAAATAGTTTAAAGTATGCTGTCGCACCCATTCTTCCGGCGTTAAGCGAACGAACTTTTTGCGAATAGGATCAAAAATGAACGGTTTATTTTCGCTATTTTTGAACCGAAAAGTATAACGGGGAAAGTTTAATTCTTGCATCGCATCAAAGGTAATCAACCGGGGCAAATTTTCCCAAAAGCTAATAGCTCTACACGTTTATAAATACTAAAGTCTTTGTGGAAGAAGTAAAAAGGATAGTTTCAGATATTAAAAATGGTAACATTAAACCCATCTATTTTCTAATGGGTGAAGAATCGTACTATATTGATCAAATATCGGCCTACATAGACAAAAACCTCCTTAGCGAGGAAGAAAAAGGATTTAATCAGGTAGTGCTTTACGGCCGTGATGTTACTATTGAAGATATAGTCTCGCAGGCAAAAAGATATCCTATGATGGCAGAGCGACAGGTGGTCATCGTTAAAGAAGCGCAGGCTTTGTCAAGAGATATTGATAAACTGGAATCTTATGCCGCAAATCCCCAAACGAGCACTGTTCTTGTAATTTGTTATAAATACAAAAAGCTTGATAAGCGAAAAAAAGTTTATAAGCTTATCGCGAAAAGCGGCGTTGTTTTTGAAAGCAAGCGTTTATATGAGAACCAGGTAGGCGACTGGATACGCAGAGTAATGAGCGGTAAAGGTTATGTAGTCGAGCCAAAAGCGGCGCATATGCTGGTTGAATTTCTGGGCACAGACCTAAGTAAGATCTATAACGAACTTGAAAAACTGATGCTCATTTTGCCAGATGGCAGCACCGTTACACCCCTTGTAATAGAAGAGAATATAGGGATAAGTAAAGACTTTAATAATTTTGAATTGCGTAAAGCAGTAGGAGAGAAAGATATTTTAAAAGCGCACCGTATCATTAATTACTTTGCTCAAAATCCTAAAGACAATCCCATGGTGGTAACGATTGCTTTGTTGTTTGGTTTCTTTCAGCAGTTATTGACCTATCATGGTTTGCCAAGTACAGATAAAGCTTCGGTGGCAAAAGCTTTGGGTGTAAATCCTTATTTCGTTAGTGAATATATTACAGCATCACGTAACTACCCAATGAAAAAAGTGAGCTATATAATTAATTTACTACGCGATGCAGATGTAAAAAGTAAAGGTGTGGGTGCTTATAATCTTTCGCAGGGAGATCTTTTAAAAGAATTACTCGTGGGTATTATGTATTAGATGCATGCACTCCTAAAACTCTTTTCAATTTTTCTGGTGTTAACGGTTTTTCTATAAATCCTTCAATATTTACATTTGTTTTACTTAACCGCTGGTCACGGGGATCTATAGATGACGATACAATAAAGATTGACAAATCTTCTTGCTTTTTCAATGGTAATCTATTCATAAATTCCCAGCCGTTCATTATTGGCATATTGATATCTAATAAGATTATATCAGGAGTAGATTTATCAAGATAATCCAGAGCTTCACGGCCATTGAGGCAAGAGGTGATGGTAGTTTTGGGATAAAATGTTTTAAGTAATCTGCTAACTAGAACGAGAAATATTTTATCATCGTCTACAACTAAGATATTTTTAATATCATGCATGAAGCGTTATTTTAACTGATGTTCCTTTTTCAGGTTTGCTTTTTAATTCCAGTTTTCCTTCTAAAACTTCTATTTGACGTTTGCTCATAAATAATCCCAGACCTTCGCCTTCAGACTTTGTACTAAATCTTGAGCCCAGATCAAATAATTTATTTCCATATTCTTTAAGATCTATTCCGCTGCCGTGATCTGTTATTTCAATTATTATCTCACAATCTTGTTTTTCAATAGTAATATCAATGTCTGTATTCTGCGCATTAACGCCATACTTGAGAGCATTGTTTATGATATTATGCAATATACTTTCAAGATAAGCAGGTATGGTCTTTACCTCAATATTTTCTGAAATGGATATATTAAATTTTGCCTGTTGTGAGGCTGCAAGCATTTTGTTGTTTTCTATTACCTGACTTAGTAGCCTTTTTAGATTGACAGGAGTAGGTTCTACCAGACCTTCATTTTCAAAATGAATTAATTGATTAATATTCTTCAAAGTGTTATTAAGTCTGTCTGTGCTGGAGCGTAAAAGTTCAACAAATTCATTAGTGCCGTTTTCATAGTCTATGAGATCAACGATACCCATAATATTAGCGACAGAAGAGCGCAGGTTATGAGAAGTGATAAATGAAAAATCCATTAAAGTGCTATTCTGGTTTTCCACCTTATTGAGCAGCCTTTTTAGTTTGCAGGTATTTTCCATACGCATTCTAAAATTAACCAGCATTTCTGCGAAAACATTTAAAAGATTTACCTCTGTGATATTATAACGGCGTATACTTTTAACTGAATCAAATCCTACAAATCCCACACAACTCTCGCCTTGCATAAGTGGTATGGTTAATAAGCTTTTTATATTTTGACTCTGAAGGAATTCTCTAAACTCAATATTTTCTAAGAGAGACACATCGTGTATTGCATTGCTTTTTCCTGCGATATGGTTTATGATCCATTGCTGGTTAAACATTTCTAAAGGCAGATTCTTGTTTGATGCTATTTCTGCGCTAATCCCGTCATCGCACCACTCGTGTGTATTTGTGCACGTGCCACTTTCAAAATCATAATCAAAAATGTAAACACGATCAGCCTCAACAAATTTGCCAATATCTTTTAGAGATTCGCTTATTGTGCTTTCAACTTTCTCAAGTGGAATATTGATGTAGCGTGTAGAGATGTTCATCAACAAGCGTTTAAGCTTAGTGCGTTTTACCAGCGTGTTTCTGGCATCAATTAATTTAGTAATATCTCTAAAATTGATAATGACACCGTTTATAGCCGTGTCATTGAGCATATTAGTAAAGTAGCCTTCTATCCAGCGCCAGCTGCCGTCTTTGTGTCGCCATTTACTGGCTTTTTTCTGTATTCCCAAACCGGGATTTGCAAGACTTTCTGCAAATTGACCTCTTACTACATGTCTGTATTCAGGATGACATAGATCTATTATAGAATGACTTTTTATTTCCTGTGCAGAATATCCTAAAATGCGTTGTAAAGCTTCAGATACAAACAAAACCTGTTTAGATGTGTTTATAATAAGAATACCATCTGTAGCATTTTCTACCAGTGATTTAAATCTTCTTTCAGACTTTAGAAGACTTTGTACATATTGCCACTCTTTTTTCTTAACCTGGTAGGTTGAAGATTTTATATTGAAACCAAATAAAAGAAAAGGTTCTAAAGTTTCAGGATCTACCACCCGCATTACTTTTACCTTCATTAAAAGAGGCAGGCCACTTTTTAATGTAAACTGTAGTTTAGTTTGAGAAATTGCGCTCTGGGACCGATTTCTTAGTTCCTGAAGCCGATTTTTATACGTGTTTGAAACTAAAGAAAATGGATCAATATTATCAGACTCAAGTTGTAATCTTGATTGTAAAACAGGATTTATATAACACTCGTCACTTGAGCGTATAGCTTGCATACAGATGCCATCAAATGACTCCTGAACGAAGTCAAATATCTCATCACAGGAAGTTAATATCTTAACAAACCTGTCTTTAATAGAAGCTGTTGCAATAGACATGGGGGCTATTTCTATAATATTTAAAAGCTTTTAGAATAATCTTAACAAACTTTAAATTATAAAAAACCCGTTGCTTATGAAAAATTTTTAAGGAACCTTAACATCTTACAGTCCCTATTCAAAATGAAGTGCTATTGTGTGACAAGCAGCAACTGCAGCAGTCTCGATGCGTAAGCGACTATTACCTAAAGTTACAGGTGTGTAATTATTTTTTAACGAAAAATCGATCTCAGAAGTAGAGAAATCGCCTTCCGGGCCTATTAAAATGATAATTTCGCTAGAAGAAATAGTATTTTTTAAAGACACTTTTCTGGTTTCTTCACAATGCGCGATAAATTTTTGAGCATCTGTATCATGCTGCTGAAGGATAAATTCTTTTAAGGAAACTGGAGGGTTAAGTTGAGGAATGTGTGCTTTTAAAGATTGTTTCATCGCACTTTGAATGATACGTTCATAACGATCTTCTTTTATGACTTTGCGCTCGCTATGATCACAAATTATAGGAGTGATTTCTGTAATACCTATTTCTGTAGCTTTCTCAAGAAACCACTCATAACGATCATTAAGTTTTGTAGGTGCCACAGCCATATGCAATTTGTATGGTAAAGGCTTTTCTACAATAACCTCTAAAATTTTTGCTCCACATCGCGACGGACTAGCGTCAGTGATTTCAGCTTTAAAAAATTGACCCTTTCCGTTAGTGAGATCGAGAATATCTCCTGTTTTCTTGCGCAGAACTTTTATGATATGCTTGCTTTCATCCTTTGGCAGAATGATTTCTGTTGCTGTAGGTGCAATTTCCGGGTTGTAAAATAATTGCATATCTATATCTTTAAACGCGCTTTTGCTGTAACATTATTCTCTTCATAATGCGCTGCTTTAAAATCTGGCTGTATATATTTTAAGTAGCCTACGATACCAATCATGGCAGCATTATCTGTAGTGTATTCAAATTTGGGAACATAAGTTTTCCAGCCCCATTTATTTTCTGCTTTTTTAAGCGCATTCCGTATCCCGCTGTTAGCGGAAACTCCACCGCCTATAGCTATTTGTTTGATCCCGGTTTGTTTAACTGCTTTTTTTAATTTGTCTAAAATTATTTCGATAATTGTGTATTGAATGGAAGCGCAAATATCTTTTAAGTTTTTCTCTACAAATTCAGGATCTTTCTGTATCTCTTTTTGGTAGAAATAAAGAATAGCAGTCTTTAAACCACTAAAGCTAAAATCTAATCCGCTCACTTTTGGTTTTGTAAATGGATAGGCTTTAGGATTTCCTTCCTGAGCGTATTTGTCTACAAGTGGTCCACCAGGATAGGGTAAACCAAGTATCTTAGCACTCTTATCAAAAGCTTCTCCCACCGCATCATCTAGTGTTTGCCCAAGTACAGTCATTTTAAAATAATCATCAACACGTACAATTTGTGTATGCCCACCGGAGATGGTTAATGCGAGAAAAGGAAAAGTAGGTTTGTCGTGACCTTCTTCTGTAATAAAATGTGCGAGAATATGAGCCTGCATGTGATTTACATCAATAAGCGGGATATTTAAACCCATCGCCAGTGATTTTGCAAAAGAAGTGCCCACAAGTAATGAACCCATTAAACCGGGACCACTTGTAAAAGCGATAGCATCTAGCTGTTCTTTTTTAATTCCTGCCTGTTGTAAAGCCTGATGCACAACAGGTACAATATTTTGCTGGTGAGCACGTGAAGCCAGCTCTGGCACAACGCCTCCATATTGTTTATGAACTTCCTGACCGGCAACAACATTTGCAAGGGTATTATCGTTGTGAAGTACAGCGGCAGCCGTATCATCACAAGAAGATTCTATAGCAAGAATGTAGATGTTTTTTTTTTGCATAAACAAGAGGCATAGCATTTGTTAATGTACTTTTACAGCACAAGTGGGGCAAAGTTAAAACTTAAAAGCTTATCAAAAAATTCTCTAAAATATCACGCAGAATCCTATTGGGATTAATAGGATTTTTTGTCCTGCTTGTAATATTTTTTTCCATTCCAGGGGTGCAAACCTTCATAGCTAAAAAGGTTACTAATTCTCTAAATAAAAAATACAGAACTTCAATATCTGTAGATCAGGTTAGAATTAAATACAATGGTTATGTAGATCTTAAGCAAGTCTATATTGCAGACCATCATGAGGATACACTAATATATGCTCAAAACTTAGAAACGAGTTTGTTGAGCATTAGACAGCTTATTAATGGAACTATGAATTTAGGAGATGTTGCCATTGACCATGGCAAGTTCTACATTAAAAAATACAAGGGAGAGGATAATGATAACCTCTATATTTTCTCTAAAAAGTTTAATAGTGGCAATCAGCCTCCTGGTGAACCTTTTAAACTCACTTCAAGCAATATTCTGCTTACAAACAGCCATTTTAAATTTCAGGATGAAAATCTGGAAAATCCGGATGCTGCCGATTTTAAAAATCTTACGCTAAACGCAGATGATTTTAATCTCAATGGTGATATTGTATCGGCAAGGATGAATGATTTGCAATTTGATGCTAAACGCGGTTATAAATTGAGAGGTCTGGTAGCAGATTTTCATTACGATCCTGATGAAATTGTGCTTAAGAATATGATCCTGAAATCTGTAAATTCTCAATTTACAGGAAGTATTTCTTTAGATAGTTCTAATGATGCATTTTCAGACTTTAATAATAAAGTAGTTTTTGATCTTGATCTTACTGAATCTTTAATTTCCACATCAGATCTTCAGCCATTTTATGAGGAGTTTGGAGCAGACAAAACTGTTCAGTTAAAAACGCATATGCAAGGCACGCTCAATGATTTCGCTTTAGCTGATTTAGATTTAGAAGGATTAGGAAATAGCAAAATCACAGGCGATTTTAATTTCGTCGATTTATTGAGTGAGGACCAAAATTTCACCATTACAGGCGATTTTAGCCAGTTACAAACCAATTTTTTTGATCTTACCGGGTTTTTACCAAATATATTAGGCAATTCTTTACCCAAAGAATTTGTGCGTCTGGGCGTAGTTAATTTAAAAGGCAATACCATAATTACTCAGAATTCTGTATATGTAAAATCAAATATAAATTCAGCTCTGGGGTATGCTGAGACTGATATTGAACTTCAAAATACTCAGGATATTGATAATGCTACTTATGTAGGTGATATACGGGTAAACAAATTCTTGATTGGCCGTTTATTAGGTGTGAATAAATTGGGAGCCACCTCGTTTAATCTCAATGTAAGCGGTGAAGGTTTTACTCCGGAAACACTAAATACACGCGTGCGCGGAAGGATAAGCAGGGCAAATTATAACGGTTATACATATCAAAACATAACAGTATCTGGGAATTTGCAAAACCCTTTGTTTGATGGTCAACTACAAATAGATGATCCTAATGCAAGACTTAATTTTAATGGTCTTATAGATGTTACTGCCGCCATCAATAATTACGATTTTACAGCAGATATTGATTATGTAGATTTCTCTAAATTAAACTTTTTAAAAGATTCATTAGCTGTTTTAAAAGGACGCGTGGTTATGGATATGCAAGGCACTAATATTGATGATGCCGCAGGCAGTATTCAGTTTAGCAATGCGAGTTTTCAAAATGAGAACGATCTCTATACGTTTGATGATTTTAGAATTACTTCATTCTTTAATGACAACATAAGAACTATAGATATTAATTCGCCTGATATTATTTCTGGTGAGGTATCGGGAAATTTTAAAATAGAGAATGTTGTTCCTCTTTTTAAAAATGCGATCGGTAGTCTATATGCAAATTACGAGCCTGAAACGATAACGAGTAATCAGTTCATGGATTTTGATTTGCAGATAAACAGCAAGATCGTTGAGGTTTTTGTTCCTGAAATTAAAATTGAACCCAATACTTATTTAAGAGGAAGTGTAGTTTCAGATGATTCTGATTTTAAACTTACCTTTAGGTCTCCTAAAATCCAGGCATTTGGCTTTCTGGCCGAAGCTATAAACGTGCGCGTGGATAATAAAAATCCGCTTTTTAATACATATATCGAGGCAGACAGTATAGGTAGTGGTCTTTATGGTATTTCAGACTTTAGTCTAATTAATGTTACGCTAAAGGATACGCTTTTTATGCGTTCAGAATTTAAAGGAGGTAATAAAGAAGAAGACAGATTTGATCTTAGTTTCTACCATACCATAAATGAAAATAACAATTCTGTAGTAGGTTTTAGAAAATCAGGTATAAAGTTTAAAGACAACCAGTGGTATCTCAACGCAGACGACAATAATAAGAACAGGATAGTTTTTGACAACAATTTTCAGGATGTAGATATTGAAGAGCTTATTCTGTCTCACGATCAGGAACGTATAAGCCTTATGGGGCAACTTAAAGATTCTACTTATAAAGATCTCAAAGCAAACTTTAATAGCGTTCGCCTTTCTCATATCACGCCTTATATAGATAGTTTAAAACTATCTGGTGTTGTAAATGGCGGTCTCAATTTATTGCAGCAGGACGGCGCCTTTTATCCTGACAGTAAAATAACAATAGATCAATTTAGTATAAATGAAACCTTGTTGGGTAATCTTAATCTGTCTATAGAAGGTAATGAGACGCTAACAAGTTATGATATTGACACAAAACTTGTTAATGATGGTTTTGAATCGCTTAGCGCGAAAGGAGATATAAATGTAAGTAACAATAATCCCGCTATTAATATGGACGTGCAGCTGCGCAAGCTTGATTTGTCTGCATTTAGTCCGCTGGGTGGTGAAGTGATAAGCAATATTAGAGGTTTAGCAAGCGGAAGAGCCACGGTCACCGGAGACTACAAAAATCCCGATATAAATGGGGAATTATTACTGCGGCAGGCTGGCATTAAAATACCTTATCTAAATACAGATTATGATTTTCAGGGCACTGCCAGAGTCACATTAAATAAACAGCAATTCAGGTTTAATGATGTGCAGTTGCGAGACGTTAAATATAAAACAGAAGGTCAATTAACTGGTACTATTTCGCATGAAGCGTTTTCAAATTGGGATTTAGATCTGGGTGTGACTACAGACAGGCTGTTAGTTTTAGATACACAAGAAGATGAATTTTCTCTGTATTATGGTACAGCTTTTATAAGTGGTGATGCGACAATTGCAGGACCATCTGATGAACTGGTCATAGATGTTACGGCGACAACTGAGAAAGGAACTACATTTAAAATTCCGCTTAGCGATACAGAATCTTTTGGTGACAGCAGCGCCATTTACTTTTTAAGTCCGGAAGAGAAGCAGGCGAGATTAGGCGGCGAAGAAATCATAGTTAAGGATATAAAGGGTCTGGAACTCAATTTTGATCTTGAGGTTACTCGTGATGCAGAAGTTGAGATCGTGGTCGACGAAGTTAATGGCAGTACATTACGAGGGCGAGGTGCCGGGTATCTCCTGATTCAAATAAACACAAACGGAAAGTTCAATATGTTTGGTGATTTTACGCCGTACGAGGGGACTTATAACTTCAAATATAGTGGTGTGGTGCAAAAGCAATTTGACATCATGCCCGAAGGAAAAATAAGCTGGGATGGCAGCCCAGAAAAAGCCCTTCTTGATATTAGCGCTGTATACAGAGCGCAGGCAAACCCGTCTATTTTGCTTGAAAACCCGTCAATTAACCGCAAAATTCCGGTAAATGTGATCATAAATCTCGATGGCGAACTATTACAACCAGATATAACTTTTGACTTTGATTTTCCTAATACAAGCTCAATTGTAACTTCAGAATTGGCATACAGATTAGATGATCGCTCGATACGTGAATTACAGGCTTTCTCTCTGGTAACTCAGGGCTCATTCTACAGCCAGACCGCGCTTGACGGGCAAGCTGTTGTAGCAGGTAATCTTATTGAGACAGCTTCTGGTATCTTTAACGATATCCTGTCAGACGATGACAGCAAATTTACCGTAGGTCTTGATTATGTGCAAGGAGATCGCCGTCCAGATCTGCAGACATCAGGGCGTTTTGGTTTTACACTTTCTACCCAAATTTCTAACCGTGTGATTATAAACGGTAAAGTGGGGGTTCCTGTAGGTGGTGTAAGTGAATCTGCAGTTGTAGGTGATGTAGAGGTTAACTTTTTATTAAATGAAGAAGGAACGCTACGAGCGACTATTTTTAACAGGCAAAACGATATTCAATTTATAGGTGGTGATTATGAGGGCTACACGCAGGGTACAGGATTGACATATTCTGTAGATTTCAACACATTTAAAGAACTTATTCATCAGATTTTCAAAGGCAAAGCGCGCGAGGTAGAAGAGGAGATAAAAATAATACCTCCAGACTCAGAAATACCTTATAATGGTGTCCCGGAATACAAATAGCCAAATTGGGTAGAAATATCGATTTCATAATTATACCCACTACATATTTTCAATCTATCAAAAAGAGGTTTTCTGCTTATCAAATCGTTAAATTTTGACGCTTAAAAAAAATAGTTGTTAACGAAAACGATTGAAATTATGAAAAGCTCCAAATTCGTCTAGAATCAATCCGAAAAGTGCTTATCAATTCATATTTTTATCCTTTATTTGATACTAAATGAATAAAAAAATTAAAAAAATCGGAGTTATGACCTCCGGTGGTGATTCTCCAGGAATGAATGCTGCAGTTAGATCTGTGGTTCGTACATGTGCATATCATGAAGTAGAATGCGTAGGTATTTATCGCGGTTATGAAGGACTAATAGATGGTTCTTTTGAGGTAATGAATGCCCGTAGCGTAAGAGATATTATTAATCGTGGCGGTACAATTCTTAAGTCTGCCCGTTCTATGGAATTTAAAACTCCTGAAGGGCGTAAGAAAGCGCATGATAATCTGACTAATGCAGGTATAGATGCCTTGGTTTTAATAGGAGGTGACGGGACATTTACCGGCGGTCTTGTTTTTAATCAGGAATATGGCTTCCCTGTAATTGGTATTCCGGGCACTATAGATAATGATATTAGCGGTACAGATCGCACAATAGGTTATGATACTGCTCTTAATACTACGGTAGAAGCGATAGATAAAATTAGAGATACAGCAAGTTCTCATAACAGACTTTTCTTTGTCGAGGTTATGGGCCGTGATGTAGGTCATATTGCTTTAAATGCCGGTGTAGGTGCAGGTGCAGAAGAGATTCTTATACCTGAAGCTAATATGGGTCTTGAACGTCTTCTTGATTCTCTAGATCATAGCAAACGCAGTGGTAAAACTTCAAGTATAGTTCTTGTAGCCGAAGGTGATAAAACAGGTAAAAATGTTTTTGAACTTAAAGATTATGTAGATAATAATCTTGAAGGTTATGATGTACGTGTTGCAGTACTGGGTCACATGCAAAGAGGTGGTTCACCTTCATGTTATGACAGGGTTCTGGCGAGTAGAATGGGTGTAAAAGCTGTAGAGTCATTACTTGAGGGTCATAGTAATTATATGGTAGGTACTCAACATGATGAGATGGTACTTTATCCCATAGAGAAAGCTATAAAAGGCGGATCTAAAATAAGTAAGGAATTAATACGTGTGTCTGAAATTATGACCACATAATTTATATAATAATTTAACAGAAATAGAAAATGGCAAATTTAAAATTAGGAATAAATGGTTTTGGACGTATAGGACGAATCGTTTTTAGAGCTACAGTAAAACGTGATAATGTTGATGTAGTTGCAATTAATGATTTACTAGATGTTGAACACCTTGCATATTTACTAAAGTATGACTCTGTACACGGTCACTTTGACGGGACTGTAGAGGTAAAAGACGGCAACCTTGTCGTTGACGGTAAAACAGTACGTATCACAGCAGAACGTGATCCTAAAAACTTAAAGTGGGATGAAGTAGGTGCAGATGTTGTTGCAGAATGTACAGGTATCTTCACTTCTATGGAAACTGCAGATTATCACTTACAGGCAGGCGCAAAGAAAGTAGTTATTTCGGCTCCTTCTAAAGATGTACCTATGTTTGTAATGGGTGTAAACCATAAAGATGTTACAGCAGATCAAAATATAGTATCTAACGCTTCTTGTACAACAAACTGTCTTGCTCCTTTAGCAAAAGTTCTTAACGATGCTTATGGTATTGAAGAAGCTCTAATGACAACTGTACATGCAACTACTGCAACACAAATGACAGTAGATGGTCCTTCTAAAAAAGACTGGAGAGGTGGTCGTTCAGCAATGTTGAACATTATACCTGCAAGTACTGGTGCAGCGGTTGCTGTAACTAAAGTTATACCTGCACTTAAAGGTAAATTAACCGGTATGGCTTTCCGTGTTCCTACAGCAGATGTTTCTGTGGTAGATTTAACAGTAAGATTAGAGAAAGAAACTAGCTACGAGGATATTAAAAAGACCTTTAAAGCGGCTTCTGAAGGCGAAATGAAAGGTGTTCTAGGTTATACTGAAGAAGATGTTGTTTCTCAGGATTTCATAGGTGATGCACGTACAAGTATATTTGATGCAGGTGCTGGTATAGAATTAAATTCTAAATTCTTCAAGATCGTATCTTGGTATGACAATGAGTTTGGTTACTCAAACAAGCTTGTTGATCTTGCTGAATATGTAAACGAACTATAATAATAGTAGTTTACAAGGCTTATAAACCCTTTTCATAACAATTGAAAAGGGTTGTTTTCTAAATAAAACATTTCAATTATGATTTTAGTAGTAGATAGTGGGTCGACTAAGACAGACTGGATAGCTATGAGTGAAGATGGAGACCAGATCTTCCAAACTCAAACCTTAGGTTTAAATCCGCAGGTACTTTCAGCAGAAATATTAAATGAGCGTATTATTAACAATTACGAGCTTTATAAGCACAGACATGAGGCAACTCACGTTTATTTTTATGGCGCAGGTTGTGGTACAGAAAAGCCAAAACAACTTATAAAAGATGTTTTTAAAGACTTTTTTGATAAAGCAGAATTAATAGATATTAAAGAAGATACCTATGCAGCGCTTTTTGCTACTACTAAAAAGGGAGAGCCTGGTATTGTTTGTATCATTGGTACAGGGTCTAACTGCAGTTTTTATGACGGTGAGCAGATAGAGCAAAAGGTAACCTCATTAGGCTACATTCTTATGGATGATGCCAGTGGTAATTATTATGGTCGCCAGCTATTGAGAGATTTTCATTTCAATAAGATTCCGCAGGATCTTGCTTATGAATTTGCAAAGCAATTTGATCTTACTGCAGAGACAATTAAGAACCATCTTTATAAAAAACCTAATCCCAACACATATTTAGCTCAATTTGCCCGATTTTTAATCACAAATAAAGAGCATGAATATTGCCAAAAACTTATAAGAAAAGGTCTAAAGCTTTTCATAGAACACCAGATCCTTCAGTTTAAACAAGCGCATGAAGTGCCTGTTCATTTTGTAGGTTCTATTGCTTTTTACCTGCAGGAAGAATTAAAATCTCTTTTAAAAGAGTACGACCTGAATATTGGTAAAATACTAAAAAGGCCTATAGAAGGCCTTGTAGCTTATCATAAGAATTATATAATGATCTAAGCAGTTATTTTACTGCGATCATTGAAATTTCAACATTTACAAATTTTGGCAGATTTGCCACTTGAACCGTTTCTCTTGCAGGAGCGGTTTCTTCATTAAAGTAAGTGCCATAAACGGCATTTACAGCACTAAAATCGTTCATATCACTCAAAAAAATAGACGATTTTACGACGTTTTCAAAAGTCATCTCTGCGGCCGTAAGTATAGCTTCAAGATTCTTCATAACCATTTTACTTTCTTCGGCGATATCGCCGCTAACGAGTTCGCCGGTAGAAGGATCAAGTGGTATTTGCCCACTAATAAATAAAGTTTCACCTGCCAGTACGGCCTGATTATAAGGTCCTATGGGTGCAGGAGCATTAGGTGTAGATATGATTTTTTTCATAATGTGATTTTGTTATGGTTAGTTTTTTGGCTTTCGCGAAAGCTAAATTAGTTATTGCAAACTTACAAACGTTGATCAGGAGATCTGCGTTTCTCGTATTTAAGATCTTTAAGCACGCTGCTGGAAATACCAATAAAGAAGTTCCAGGAGCTATATGTGCCAAATGGCGTCCAGCTAAATGTCATATTAAAACTCTCCAGGTCACGTCTAAAACGTAATTGAGTAGGGGTAAATCTAAGGTTAGTAAAATCTAAACCAGATGAAACTCCCACAAACCACCGCTCGCCTAATTCTACATCACCACTAAAGTTCACAGCATGAGATGTAATACTATTCTGCCTGCCACTATTGCCATAATTCACATTGTAATTTACACGTAAATTCCAGGGGAGCGAGTAATTATAGAATTCCTGAGGTACATCATCTTCTTTATCCTGACCGGTTTCATCTTCATAAAACTCGCCATTAATATCATCTATGTCCTTACCAAAAAGGTTGTCTGGTCGCCCACCATTTCTATAGGTTTGATTTTCCAGTGGATCATCATTTTCGGTTTTCTTGTTAAAGTTTTTACTAGAGAATGAGTATCCAAAATTAGCACTGGCATTAGTAAGTCTAAAAAGACTACCGCCATTAGCTATATTGAGTTTGTCAATACGACGGTTGTTATTGTTTAGGGCATAAGGATCAAGCGTCATGTTGAAGTTGATACTTAATTTTTCTTGTAATATAGGTATCGACCCACGCACAGATATTGGGCTTAATTTAAGGCTATCTGCAGTAAAATTATAGTTGGTAGATATAGCAAAGTTATTAAGCAGCGTTATGTTCTTAGGTTCTGTTGCCGTGCTATCCTTATCCCTAACTTTGGCTTCTAAAGTGTTATTTATGCTAATACCTATACCACTTGATTTAAAATTACTAGGCGCACCAAAGAAACCACCGTCAAAACGCGAATATTCAATTTCACGGGTTAAAGGCCCATCAGGATTGTTGAGTTCCGGCGCTAAATAAGTGTCGTAATATTGATCAAAAGCTGGGTTGTAGCTATATGATATAGACGGTTTTATAACGTGTCTTATTTTTTGAATTTTCTTATCTGCGCCAAAATTGAATACCCCGTAAAGAGTTGTACCTACACTGGCGCTAACATTATACGTTCTAAACGAGTCAAAACCGTTAATAGTGTCATTAACTGTAGCATTAGTGGTTTGATCATAATGCGGTTTCAAGGTTTCAAAAACCCACGATTCCTGATAATTAGAACTTGCAGAGACACTTAAATTTTTAAGCAATTTAAAGTTAGTGGTTATAGGTATGGTATGTCTAATTCCCATTTCTGCATCACGGAACATCTGAGCCGTAAAAAAGTCTTCATCTGTAGTTTCAAACCTATTCTCACCGCGCATGGTGTAGTTAAGGTTTATGTTCTGGATTATTCCCTTCTTTGTACCGTTTTTAGGGGCAAAAGGGTAGATTCTGTCAACGCTTAGTTGTGCGGTAGGCAAAGTCATATTAATGACTTTGGTCTGCGAATTTTGTTGGTGTGTCGCTGTAAGCGAAAGGTTAACCTGTGGTACGGTTTGAAACGTTTTTGAATAGGAGACCGAAGAACTAAAGTTATTCTGTATTCGGTTTGCAATGTTATTACTATTCACAGACTGCCTGAAGAAATCACTGCTCCCTAAGTTAACAGAAGCAGAAAATCTGGAATTGGGGCTTGATTTAGAATCCTGACTATGCGACCACTGTATGTTGTAATTGTTAGCTTCAGTAAAATCTGGCAGCCCACGCTCACTTGTTAGCAAGCGTTCAAAACGCACGTTTATATTACCATTAAATTTATACCTCTTTCTATAGCTGGTACTTCCACGCAAACCGTAGCTTCCGTTTGTATAATAATCACCTTGTAATGTTAGATCAAAATAATCGCTTAAAGCGAAGTAATATCCCCCATTTTGAAGGAAATATCCGCGCTCGTTAGATTCACCAGGTGATGGCAAGATAAAACCTGATACACTGGTTTCTTTTTCCATAGGGAAATATGCAAACGGAACTCCTAAAGGTGTGGGTACATCTGCTATAAACATATTTACCAGTCCGGTCAC
Organism: Leeuwenhoekiella sp. A16; assembly: GCF_047946675.1. Lineage (GTDB taxonomy): Bacteria > Bacteroidota > Bacteroidia > Flavobacteriales > Flavobacteriaceae > Leeuwenhoekiella. The sequence continues at coordinate 554,469 of NZ_CP172313.1, read as the reverse complement.
AATTTTTTTACCCGGAACGAATTTCACCTTTCTTGCGTAGAAATAATATTCTGGATCTTCAGTATTGCTACTCGTTGTAAAACGCACATTTTGCATAAATACAACCGAATCGTTTACGCGCTTGCTAACCTGATTTTTTATATAAAATTCCTGCTGTTGCGTATTAGAACCATATATAAGTGCCTTTTGTGTTTTAAAGTTGAATTTAATACTATCTGGTTCTACTGTATTTGCTCCTTGCACAAAAACAGGAGGTTGGTTATAAGTGCCGGTTGTATCAAGAATTCCTTTGGCGAAAACTGTATTAGTATTGTTATCTACAATAATTTCGCCTGCGGTTATTTCTATATCTGTATAATTTACCTGCGCTTCATTGTAAAGAAATAGTTTTTGAGTACGCCTGTCATAACGTGCGTAATCTGTAGCGCTGTAGCTTACAATATCTGTTAGGGTTTCCCGTGGCCCTACAATAGTATCATTCTTAACGGTGTCCTGTATGGTAATACCTTCTTTTAGCTCGCCCTGAGTGAGAGTTGTGAGCGCATTAGGAGAAGCGATAGTGTCAATAGGAGTAATGGTTCTGGCATCATTGTTGGGAATATCCTGTGCGAGAACGTGAAGCGAACAAATCAGGCTAACGATTATTGATAGCAGAACTGTTAGATAGTTTGTTTGCAATGCGATTAATACTATTTTTGTAAAAGTAAAGGTCACTAATTAGAAACGCCAAAATTACACCTATTTTTTGGAAGCAATTCAAAAAGGTAATCAAAATAGGCTTACAAAATATGATACCTGTAATTGGCGTTACCCAAATATGAGAACGAAAAATATATTGAATATAGTATTAATACTCTTATTAAGTCTTGCACTTAATTCTACAGTTTATTCGCAAAATGCTGATAACGATAAATTTATTGTTGTGCTAGATGCCGGCCATGGCGGTCATGATCCCGGTAAACCTTCTAAAGCTGGTTATAAAGAAAAAGAAATAGCTTTAAAAATAGCCTTAGAAGTGGGAGAAGAACTAGAGAGAGAAAAAGATATCAAAGTAGTCTATACACGTAAGACTGACGTTTTTGTAGATCTCTTCAAGCGTGGCGAGATAGCTAATAAGGCAAAAGCAGATCTTTTTGTGTCGATTCATTGTAATGCTCATACTTCACAAGCATCTGGTGCAGAAACATATGTTTTAGGTCTTCACAGGAATAAAACCAATTTTGAAGTTGCTAAGGCAGAGAATGAAGTGATTTTTCTGGAAGATAACTATAAGGACAAGTACTCGCAATATGATATAAATTCGCCAGAATCTGTTATTGGGCTTACCTTAATGCAGGAAGAATATCTGGATCAAAGCATTCAGCTGGCAAGTTTAATTCAGGATAATTTTAGACAGAAGCTTAATAGAAAAGACAGAAGTGTAAAGCAGGCAGGTTTTATTGTATTGCATCAAACCGTTATGCCTAGTGTACTTGTTGAGACTGGTTTTATCACAAACAATCAGGAAGGGAAGTATCTAAATAGTAAAAAGGGACAGGCAGATATTGCAGGAGCAATTGCAAATGCTATTGAAGATTATAAGAAGAATGTAGATTCTAATGACTTTCTGGGCATAACAGATATTGTCCCGGCGGTAGAAGTAGATGATGTTATATATAAAGACGTTCTGTTTAAAGTGCAAATTGCCGCAAGCAGTAAAAATGTAGCAACAAAGTCGTACAATTTTAAGGGTCTTAATAGTATAAGTAGCGCTAAAGAGGGTAAGCTTTATAAATATTACTATGGTTCTACTCCTAATTATAGCGAAATAAAAAATAAACTTGAGGAGGCAAAAAGTAGGGGTTACACCTCTGCCTATATAGTTTCCTTTAAGAATGGGGTAAAAACACCGGTTAAGGATATCCTAAATTAAAATTAAGTCGGGAAGACTAAAAGAAATTAATTCCTAAATTTGTTTCCAATCCTAAATAAATTGCTTTGAAGGTATCAAGAGAGGTTAAAACGGGCTTGCTTGCCGTTGTTGCGATTGCCCTGCTTATTTTTGGGTATAGCTTCTTAAAAGGTCAAAACTTATTAGATAACGATCGCACATTTTATGCTGTGTACGATAATGTAGAAGGTCTTGCACCTTCTTCTAATGTTACAATAAATGGTTTTGAAGTAGGTAAAATTACAGATATTGATTTTCTGGATAACACAGGTCGCCTACTGGTAACCTTTAATGTTAAAGACGATTTTCAATTCTCAAGTAGCAGTATCGCTCAAATATATGGTGGCGGACTTATAGGCGGAAAATCTCTGGCTATCTTACCCGTATATGAAAAGGGAAATATGGCTAAATCTGGCGATACGTTAACCGGCCAGATAGATGAAGGTATTTTTGAACTTGTAAATGATAGACTTACGCCTTTACAGAAAAAGGTTGAAGCGGTAATACGTGATACAGATTCTGTGCTCACGGCTGTTAACGATGTTCTTGATAAAGACACAAGAGAAAATCTGCGTGTTGCAATCGCAAATATTAGCGCTACTTCTGTAGCTTTTAAAAATGCTTCTCAATCACTTAACGGTCTGTTATCTGAGAATAGCAATAAGCTTAATCGTACGTTTACAAATCTGGATGAGATCACAACTAATTTTAACAAAATTAGCGATACGCTATCTCAGGTTGAGTTTAAACGTGTAGTTGACAATCTGGATAAAGTAGTTGCAGATTTTGAAAGTATTTCTTCAAAACTTGATCGTGGTGAGGGTACGGCTGGTAAATTGATCAACGATGACCAGATGTATGTCAATCTTGAGAGAGCCACAAAACAGATGGAAGAATTGCTTCAGGATATTAAACTTAATCCTAAACGCTATGTGCATTTTTCTGTATTCGGGAAGAATCCGGGAGGATATGAAGAACCAAAAGATTCTCTCAAATAGAAAAAATGCATTACCTACCTAATATTCTTTTTCTCCTTGCTTTTATAGCCGCTGGCGGTTTCTTTGCGTTTAATGTTAGAAAACTTATTCGCAATATTAAACTTGGGCGTGATGAAGATCGCAGTGATAATAAGCCATTGCGATGGAAGAATATGGCAAAGATTGCTTTAGGGCAATATAAAATGGTAAAAAGACCTGTCTCAGGCATTATTCACGTTCTGGTTTATTTAGGTTTCGTGATCATTAATATTGAGGTGCTGGAAATAATCATAGATGGCATATTTGGTACACACAGAATCTTCAGCTTCCTGGGTGGTTTTTACGATTTTCTTATAGCTACTTTCGAGATATTTGCTCTTCTTGTTCTGGTAGGTGTTATTCTCTTTTGGATACGAAGAAATATAGTTAGGATAAAAAGGTTTTGGCATTCAGATCTTAAAGGCTGGCCAAAACTAGATGCTAATCTTATTCTTTATTTTGAAGTTGTGCTCATGGTACTTTTTCTAACCATGAATGCTGCAGATCAACAGTTGCAGGAAAGAGGGGTAGAACATTATGCTTCCGCGGAAGGCGCAGTAGGTGCTTTTCCTGTTAGCCAGTTTATAACTTCTGTTTTTGATGCGACTTCTACTAATACTTTAGTAACGATAGAAAGAAGTGCATGGTGGTTACATATACTCGGTATATTTTTCTTCCTGAATTATTTATACTATTCAAAACATTTACATATTCTGCTTGCGTTTCCTAATACCTACTTTGCAAAACTTAGTCCTTTAGGAAAATTTGATAACTTGCAGGCTGTTACAGATGAAGTTATGCTCATGATGGATCCCGATGCAGATCCTTATGCAGCACCGGCAGAAGATGAGGGAGAACCAGAAAAATTTGGAGCAAGTGATGCTACGGATTTAAGTTGGGTACAATTGTTAAACGCATACACCTGCACAGAGTGCGGGCGCTGTACAAGTGAGTGTCCCGCAAATCAAACCGGCAAGAAATTGTCACCGCGCAAGATCATGATGGATACGCGTGACAGAATAGAAGAAATAGGAGCTAATATTGATAAAAATAAAGGCGAATTTAAAGATGATGGTAAGCAATTACTTGATGATTATATTACAAGAGAAGAGCTTTGGGCATGTACAACATGTAATGCCTGCGTAGAAGTTTGTCCTGTAAATATTAGCCCTTTATCAATTATAATGGATATGAGACGTTATCTTGTAATGGAGCAGAGCGCTGCACCCACAGACTTAAATAATGCAATGTCTAATATTGAGAACAACGCTGCACCTTGGCCCTTTAACCAGATGGACAGGGCTAATTGGATAAAAGAAAGTTAATAGACAGTATAATACAACACAACAACCAGAAGTAATGAAAAAGGAAGAAGTAGATAAAATGCTAAGTGAAAAAGTGAAAGATGGTGAGCATGTAAGTCCGGTTTTGCCTCCGGGTATTAAAAACTATCTAATTGATATTGATGGTACAATCACAGAAGATGTGCCTAATGAAGAGCCAGAGCGTATGGCTACTTGTGAACCGTTTCCTGATGCGTTAGAAACATTAAACAAGTGGTATGATGAAGGTCATATTATTTGCTTTTTTACTTCACGTACAGAAGAGCATCGCGCTGTGACAGAAGAGTGGTTAGAGAAAAATAATTTCAAATATCACAGTCTTCTAATGGGTAAACCAAGAGGAGGTAACTACCACTGGATAGATAACCATCTTGTACGCGCAACACGCTACAAAGGTAAGTTTACAGACCTTGTAGAAAAGGATGTTACGATCGAGGTATTTAAAGACTAAATTCTGATTTTAGCCTTACTTGAGCAGATAATTGGGTAATTTATCCATCTTATTTTAAGATAGGTCAAGGCATAATCAAACCCCGAAAGAATTTAAAAATATTTGAATGGCAGAAGCACTTAAAGTGCCTACAATGGCAGAATTTATGGCGCAGGGCAAATCACCAGAAGTATTGTTTTGGGTGGGTTGCGCCGGCAGTTTTGATGATCGTGCAAAAAAGATAACTAAAGCTTTTGTACGGTTGCTTAATAAGGCCAATGTAGAATTTGCTGTTCTGGGTACAGAAGAGAGTTGTACTGGTGATCCTGCAAAACGTGCAGGTAATGAGTTTCTCTTCCAGATGCAGGCTGTTACTAATATTGAAGTTCTTAACGGCTATGAGGTTAAGAAGATCGTAACTGCCTGCCCGCATTGCTTTAATACAATAAAGAATGAATATCCGGGATTGGGCGGTAACTACGAAGTTATGCACCACACCCAATTCTTAAAAGCACTCGTAGAAGAAGGCCACTTAAGTATAGAAGGTGGTAAGTTTAAAGGTAAGCGCATTACCTTTCACGATCCCTGCTATTTAGGAAGAGCCAATAATGTGTATGAAGCTCCCCGTGATTTGTTACGAAAGCTGGAGGTAGAACTTATAGAGATGAAACGCTGTAAGGCTAAAGGTTTTTGTTGTGGTGCTGGTGGCGCACAAATGTTCAAAGAGCCCGAGCCAGGTAATAAAGATGTAAATATAGAGCGTACAGAAGAGGCTCTTGAGATCAAGCCTGAGGTTATTGCTGCCGGTTGTCCTTTCTGTAATACGATGATGACAGATGGCGTTAAAAACAAAGAGCAGGAAGACAACGTTGCTGTGATGGATGTCGCCGAAATGATAGCCTCTGCGGCCGATTTATAGGCATTTTTGACCGATTTTTAGTTCTTCTTCTTAATCAATGGTTAAGTAAGTGCGCTTAATGATGTGTTGCTGTATATTTGTGACAAATTAAATGTATGCTTATTTCTTTTGACAAACTTCCAGATTCAGCTCGTTTGTGGATCTACCAAAGCAGCCGAAAATTTACTGAAGATGAGTTGGTTTCGCTTAAAGCGAAATTAGACACCTTTCTTGAGCAATGGACAGCCCACGGCGCAAATCTACATGCCGCCGCAGATATAAAATACGATCGTTTTATTGCTATAGGTCTTGACCAGGAGCAGAACGCAGCCAGCGGTTGTTCTATAGACAGTCAGGTGCGCTTTATACAGCAACTCGAGCAGGAGTTTAATACAGAACTACTTGATAAGATGAATGTTACTTACATTCAAAATGACAGAGTGCACTATAAACCACTTCTAGAGTTTAAAAAGATGGCAAAAGACGGTGCGGTAGGTAAGAACACCATTGTCTTTAATAATTTAATAAATACAAAAGGAGAATATCAGGAACATTGGGAGGTGCCCGCAATAGAAAGCTGGCATAGCCGTTTCTTTAAATAAAATAGTTTATGCTGAAGAAGTTTGCCTTCGTTCTATTAATTACATATACAATTACAGGATTTGCGCAGGAGATGAATCCGCTGCTTGCTAAAGATATTACAGATCAACGAGTTTGGGTTGATAGTATCTATAACAAGATGACGCTTCAGGAAAAAATTGGTCAGTTGTTTATGATCGATGTTTTCTCGAGCGATCCTAAATCGAAGACAGATGCCATAAAATCGCTTATTAGAAATCAACATATAGGCGGTGTGATTTTCTCTAAAGGTGGTCCTGTAAGACAGGCAAAACTCAATAATGAATTTCAGGCCATTAGTAAAATTCCTCTAATGGTAGGTATGGATGCAGAATGGGGTCTTTCTATGAGACTAGACTCTACATTTGCTTTCCCGTGGAATATGACTTTGGGCGCCATTAAAGACAACAAAGTTGTAGAGGAAGTAGGCAGGCAAATAGGTTTTCATTGTAAAAGATTAGGCGTTCATATCAATTTTGCGCCAGATGTAGATATCAATGTAAACCCAAATAATCCTATAATTGGTAACCGTTCTTTTGGTGAAGATCGTGAGAATGTAACCCAGAAAGCAGTAGCGTTTTTAAAAGGAATGCAGGGAACCGGCGTTTTGGGAAGTGCTAAGCATTTTCCGGGTCACGGTGACACAGATCAGGATTCACATAAAACATTACCCACATTACCGTTTACACGAAAAAGACTTGACAGCATTGAGATGTTCCCGTATAAAAGGGTAATAGATGCCGGTATTGCAAGTGTTATGATCGCGCATCTTGATGTGCCTGTGCTTGAGAGCAGACCGGGATACCCCACTTCCATTTCTAAAAAAGTTGTAAATGATATTTTACGAGATAGTCTTGATTTTAAAGGACTCATCTTTACAGATGCACTCAATATGAAAGGTGCTTCTAATTTTCAGCAGCCGGGTGATATAGATCTTGCTGCTTTTAAGGCCGGAAATGATATTTTGCTTATTAGCGAAAACATACCAAAGGCAATTCAGAAAATAGAAGAAGCGTATAATAAAGGAGAGATTTCTGAAGACAGATTAGCACGATCAGTTAAGAAAATTCTCTATGCCAAATATAAGGTGGGGCTTAATAAATATCAGCCTGTAGAGCTTAAAAACCTCGTTTCAGACCTAAATACCCCACAAGATGAAGCTATTTACAGAGAAGCAATAGGTGATGCTCTTACAGTATTGCGCAACAAAGAGGCGGTTCTTCCTGTAAAAGATCTTGACGATAAAAAAATAGCTTATGTAGAATTAGGTGATGATAGTGGTGAAGCATTTTATCACCAGATGACACGCTACGCAAAAGTTGCTAAAGTTAGTGCACCTACATTACCTCAATTGCTAGAAGATCTACGAGCTTATAATTATGTGATCATTGGTTTTCACAGATCAAACGCTACCCCGTGGAAATCATACAAACTCACAGCAAAAGATATTGAGTGGATAAATGGCATAGCAGAAGATAATCAGGTTGTTTTGGATTTATTTGTACGACCTTATGCTTTGCTAGATCTGCCTGCAAATGATAATATAGAGAGCATTGTACTGTCTTATCAAAACAGCAATATAGTACAGGAAATGAGCGCTCAGCTTATTTTTGGGGCAATAGGCGCGTCGGGTAAATCGCCGGTTTCCCTAGGTACCGATTTTCCGGTGGGTACTAGTTATGAAACGGGAACACTGCGCAGGTTAAAATATGGTATTCCTGAAGAAGAAGGAATGGATTCTAAAAAGCTGGAGAAAATAGATTCTTTGGTCAAAGTAGGATTAAACGGTGTGATGTTTCCCGGGGCACAAGTTCTTGTTGCGCGCCATGGAAAAGTGATTTATGAGAAAGCATTTGGTTTTCATACATATACTAAAAAACAGAAAGTAGCTCTTACAGATGTTTATGATCTGGCGAGTATGACCAAGATATTAGCGACATTACCACTGTTGATGGAATTAAAAGATGAAGGAACCCTTCATTTAAATGATAAACTGGGAAACATAATTCCGGAATTAAAAAATACAAATAAGACCAATATTACGGTAAAAGAAGTATTGTCTCATTACGGAAGACTTAAAGCCTGGATTCCTTTCTACATTCATACTCTGGATAGTGCCACGGGACAGATCTCAGAAAAATATTACCGTAAGGCACCTTCAGATGATTTTGATATAAAAGTAGCAGATGAAGTTTATCTACGCTCAGATTATCAGGATAGCATCGTTAAAATAATCGCAGATTCAGACTTAAGACCGCATAAAGGTTATAAGTACAGTGACCTTTCTTATTATTTGTTCAAAAAATATCTTGAAGACTATTACGGTAAAAATCTGGATGAGTTATCTCAGGCACATTTTTACAGCAAAATAGGTGCAGATCATACGGGATATTTGCCGCTTACTAAATTTGCAAAAGATGATATCGTCCCCACAGAAAATGATACCTATTACCGTATGCAGCAAATACAGGGATATGTACATGACATGGGAGCGGCTATGGAAAACAATATTGGTGGTCACGCCGGTCTTTTTAGCAATGCTAATGATGTTGCAAAATTGATGCAAATGTATCTGCAAAATGGTTATTACGGCGGCAAACGATTCTTCTCAAAAGAAACGATGGATAGTTTTAATACCTGCTATTATTGTAAAGAAAATGTGCGTCGCGGTGTAGGTTTTGATAAACCGCAATTAGGAACAGTAGGGCCTACATGTGGTTGTGTTTCAGATAGTAGTTTTGGGCATTCAGGTTTTACCGGCACTTTAGCCTGGGCAGATCCTGAATCTGAAATTGTGTATGTATTCCTGTCTAACCGCACTTTTCCTACTGCAGATAATAGAAAGTTGATCACTTCTAACCTGCGCACTATAATACAAGAGGCTATACAGGAAGCCATAGTTAATTAGTACTTTTGCATAATGAAGATTGCTATAGTTTGTTATCCCACCTTTGGTGGTAGTGGGGTTGTAGCCACAGAACTTGGTATCGCTCTTTCTAAGCGCGGCCATGAGGTACATTTTATCACCTACAAGCAGCCAGTAAGGCTTGATCTTCTCAATGAGAAGATTTTTTTTCATGAGGTAAATGTACCAGATTATCCACTCTTTCATTATCAGCCATATGAGCTTGCTCTTTCAAGTAAATTGGTAAATATCATAAGAGCATATCATATAGATGTGCTTCATGTACATTATGCTATACCACACGCATATGCAGGTTATATGGCGCAAAAAATGCTAAAGCAGGAAGGTATAAATGTACCCATGGTTACAACACTTCACGGCACAGATATTACTCTTGTAGGTAATCATCCCTTTTATAAACCAGCGGTAACTTTTAGTATAAACAAAAGCAATGTGGTAACATCGGTTTCTGCGAGCCTTAAAAAGGATACCCTGCGTTTGTTTGATATTAAAAAGAAAATCAAGGTTATACCTAACTTTATTGATTTTAGCCATATTCATTCAGAATTCACAGATTGCCAGCGTGATCTTATGGCGACTGAAAATGAACGTATCGTAACGCATATAAGTAACTTTAGAGAAGTTAAACGTATACCAGATGTTGTAAAGGTTTTTCATAAGATACAGCAACATGTACCTGCCAAACTTATAATGGTAGGCGAGGGCCCAGAAAGAGCTCCTGCAGAACAGCTGTGTGAGGAATTAGGAATCTCTAAAAAAGTAGTATTTCTGGGTAATAGTAACGAGATTGATAAGATTCTATGCTTTTCAGATCTGTTCCTGCTTCCTTCTCAGGCAGAAAGTTTTGGTCTTGCAGCTCTAGAAGCGATGGCTGCCGGTGTTCCTGTAGTTTCTTCTAACGCGGGAGGTTTAGGCGAAGTAAATGTAGAAGGTGTTTCTGGCTATCTTAATGAGATAGGTGATCTTGAAGGTATGGCAGCAAATGCTATAAGTATTCTTCAGGATGATGATACACTTGCCCGGTTTAAAAAGCAAGCCAGAGCAGAAGCACGTAAATTTGATATAGATGCTATTGTACCTATGTACGAAGAGGTTTATCTCAAAGCTTTAAAAATTGAAAAAGTCTAAATTGTTTTTTCAAAAGTAAAATTTCCGGTATTTAATTCAATCCCAGTCAGGAGAATGTTATATTTGATTGAAAACTAGGCTAATTAGGTCGATTTTTGACCTTTTTTACCGGTTTTTGACCAACAAATCATAACTCTCTCAACATGAAATTAAAATACGTATTGCCATTTCTGGCTCTTGCGCTTTTGTGCGCACCAGTTCGTGCGCAGGACTGGAAGATCTATCCATTTTTACCGTCAGCCGAAAGTCTTATTTCTTTTCCTGTTGATGAAGGGCACCACACTACAGAACCTATAGAATGGTGGTATACCACAGGTCATGTTGTAGGGGAGACTACGGGCAATCACTACAGTTATATGCTCACCTACTTTTACTATCCACAAAGTGGGTTTGATGGGTTTCGCATTTTAAACTTCAGTAATGATGACACCGGTGCATTTTATCCACAAACATCACTGGTCAATTACAATACGCTGGCGACAGACCATTTAGAAATAGGAGCAAATATCTTTTTAGGTGGCAACGACAGTTGGGTAACAAAAAAAGATGGCAGCGATCTTATTCCTTTTGAGTATTCTATAAATGCTACAAGTTCATCAGGTAATCTCACTCTTGATTATGCAGCGCTTAAAGACCCACTTATTCTTGAGGACGATGGCTTTTTTGAGCAAGGCGGTGGTTCTAATTACACGTATTACTATTCCCAGACAAAAAACCAAGTAAACGGTTCTATAACTTTAAACGGAATCACAGAGAATGTTACAGGAACTTCATGGATAGACCGGCAATACGGAAGTTTTAATCCTTACAATAGTGAAGATTATGAATGGATGAGCATAAATCTCTCAAACGGTATGGATATTAATTTGTGGAATTTATTTACCGCTCAGGGCGAAATACCAGAGGGTTTAAAATATAAGTTTATGGCCGTTTACAAAGACGAGAATACACAGTACACAATAAGCGATTTTCATCTCGAAAGATTAGAATACAAATTTACAGATGATGATGCGCGGTGCTACGCTCAAAAGTGGCGACTTACATCTACTACAGACAATGTAGATATTACAATAATCACTTTGCAACACAATGCCGAAGTTTCTTTGCCTATTCGCTTTTATGAAGGCACAACCACAATTACGGGAACTGTAAACGGTGTAGCCGTCACAGGCGAAGGCTTTGCCGAATTATTACATCACTATACAAATCCTGAACTCAATGTTACAAGTCCGTCAACAGATAGCTGGGACAGTAGTACCGCAATTACCTGGGAAGTCACAAACCCTGATGATGGGCGCCCGCTCACTTATGATCTCGAGTACAGCACAGATGATCAGGTGACTTTTAATACAATCGCAACGGGCATTACATCTACAAGCTACTTATGGGAAGATAGCTCAGCTTCAGTTGAGAATGGTGCAGAGATCTGGTTTAAAGTAACCGGTAATTCTGTAGATAATACATTAAGCGGGGAGGCTGTTAGCAATACAAGAGCGACTGTTTTAGCAACAGATGATTTTCAGGTAAATGATATTACTATTTACCCAAATCCTGCCGTAAATAATTTCATAATTAATCTAAAAACTACATCGATTTTACCCCTAAAATATGAGGTTTTTGATCTTGCAGGGAAGGTTTTAAAACGCAATCAGTTAACGCCCACCAATAAAAAAATAGATGTTGAGGTAAGTGATTTGCAAAGCGGCTTGTACTTTGTAAAAGTTGCTTCTGCAGGTAAAGAGTTTATTTCAAAATTATTGATCAAATAAAAAATGCCTCTGCTTTTGCAGAGGCATTTAAACAAATCATTCTCATTTGCCCACTATAATTAATAGTCAGGATCTTCTTAAAACTGGTAACGTATACCTAAAGCGATGTCAAAACCCACATCGTTATTAAAATCATTAAAACCTATTTCTGGTCTAAAGTCTAGTGACAACAGCAATGGGATATCAAAGTTGTACTCAATCCCAATATCACCAGCACCAAAAACGAAGATCTCATCGTCATCTTCATGACCGGGATAATTAGCATCATAACCTACACTTCCCAGACCACCACCGGCACCGGCATACCAGTTAAAACCGCCGTCAATGTTCCATAACCACTGGTAAACACCGGCAAGTTTTACCGCGTCGTAGTCGTTACCATTTCTCCAGCCCAGATCAAGTTCTAGTCTGTTGTTTTCGCTTAAAGCTCTTTGATAAGAAACTTCCCCGCCAAAACCATCATTATCTCCTAAGCGTAGCCCCAACGCATTCTCTGCAATTTCCTGAGCATTTGTTTGCGATAAACATCCTGCAATAAAAAGGACGCATAAAAAGATTTTTTTCATAATTAGTTTGATTAATTGTTAATGTGACAAATGTAATTGTTGAGCTATTGCGCTGCATTCTTACATCAGCCAATTTTTTGTTAACCTTGCTTAAGATATTGTTAATCACAAAACATCATTATTGTATTTTTGAAGTATGACGATAGACCTGAAGAAAGCCATAGAGCAACTCGCCGTAACTTTAGAAGGCGAACTTTTTTTTGATGATTTACATAAAACACTCTATGCCACAGATGCTTCGGTGTATCGCAAAATGCCGCTCGCAGTTGCCTTTCCCAGATCTGTAGAAGATATTAAAGTATTAATAATTTTCGCGAAAGCTAATAATACGTCATTAATACCAAGAACAGCAGGAACTTCGCTCGCCGGGCAATGTGTAGGTGACGGAATTGTAGTAGATGTCTCAAAATATTTCACTGAAATCATAGCGCTTGACGCGAAAAATAAAACGGTTACGGTACAACCCGGGGTAATACGGGACGAACTAAACCGATTCCTGAAACCTCACAGACTTTTCTTTGGACCAAACACTTCCACCTCAAATCGCTGCATGATTGGCGGCATGGTTGGTAATAATTCTTCAGGCACAACATCTATTCAATACGGCGTTACGCGCGATAAAGTAGTTCAGGTAAAGGCGTTACTCAGCGATGCCAGCGAAGTGGTTTTTGAAGCTATGAACACGGCTCAATTTTCGCAAAAGCGAAAGTTAAAAACACTTGAGGGTAAGCTGTATAAATCGGTCTATAAAGCATTAAAATCGGCTGAAACAAGACAAAAAATAGCCGATGAATTCCCAAAACCTGAGATTCATCGCAGAAATACAGGCTATGCAATCGATAAATTAATCGATACCGCGGTTTTTGATGAGCATGAGAAGCAATTTAATTTCTGTGAACTGCTTGCCGGGAGTGAAGGTACGCTGGCTTTTACCACAGAAGTAACTTTAAAACTGGATGAGCTGCCGCCTGAACATGGCGTGATGGTCGCCGCCCATTTTGAAAGTATTGAGAAATGTTTACAGGCTGTTGTGCCAGCGATGAAACACAATCTGTACGCCTGCGAAATGATGGATAAGGTGATTCTTGATTGTACGCTTAATAACCGCGAGCAGCAGAAAAACCGATTCTTCATTCAGGGTGATCCTGCAGCTATTTTAATGCTGGAAGTGCGCGCAGCCGATTTAAAAACTGCGATTGCGCAGGCAGAAAAACTAACGGAAACACTACAAAAATCGGGTTTGGCGTATGCTTTTCCGCCATTGCACGGGGAGCAGATAGACCAGGCGCTGGAGTTGAGAAAGGCAGGATTAGGCTTGCTGGGTAATATTGTAGGTGATCGCAAAGCTGTGGCTTGTATAGAAGATACTGCAGTAGCGCTTGAGGATTTATCTTCGTATGTCAACGAATTTTCCGCTTTAATGAAAGGCTATAAACAAGACGCTGTTTATTATGCCCATGCAGGAGCAGGAGAGCTTCATTTACGTCCCATTTTGAATTTAAAGAAAAAGGAAGATGTTGTTCTCTTTAGAAAAATCACCACAGATGTCGCTAAACTCGTAAAAAAATATAACGGCTCTATGAGCGGGGAACACGGTGACGGTATTGTGCGAGCCGAATTTATTCCGCTTATGATAGGCGAGGAGAACTATAAAATTGTCAAGAAGATCAAGAAGATTTTTGATCCTGAAAATATTTTTAATCCGGGTAAGATCGTAAACGCGTATCCTATGGATCGTAATCTGAGATACGAGATCAACCGCAAAGAGCCAAAAGTAAAAACACTGCTTAATTTTGAAGATTCTGAAGGGATAATACGTGCCGCCGAAAAATGTAACGGTAGCGGCGATTGCCGTAAACTTCCCGCTGCCGGTGGTACCATGTGCCCAAGTTATCGCGCTACACGCAATGAGAAAGATACAACTCGCGGTAGGGCAAATGCTTTACGCGAATTTTTAACCACTTCTGAAGTCAAGAACAAATTTAATCACAAAGAGCTCAATGAGGTTTTTGACCTCTGCTTAAGTTGCAAGGCTTGCGCCAGTGAATGTCCCAGCAACGTTGATGTTGCGACTTTAAAAGCAGAATTTCAATATCAATACAAAAAGCAAAATGGCAGCTCAATGCGCACCAGGGCTTTTGCATTTAACAGTCATCTTAATCAGTTTGCAGCTGTAGCCCCGGGATTTACAAACGCGATCTATAAAGGCAAACTTACAGCTGGTTTTATGAAGCGCACGCTGCACATTGCAAAAAAACGTAGCCTGCCGCCGCTTTCTAAAAAGACGTTTAGGAAGTCATTAAAGTCGCTGTTAAATAATAATCCGCAGCAGCCTGTAAAATCAGTTTACCTGTTTGTAGATGAGTTTACAAATTATCTTGATGCACAAATAGGTGAAGATGCGGTCGTGCTTTTACAGAAGCTCAATTATGAGGTTCGCATTGTAAAGCATCCTGAGAGCGGTCGATCTTTTATTTCAAAAGGATTCTTAAAAGAGGCGCGTAAAGTAGCGTGTAAAAATGTTGATATTTTTAAAGAATTGGTTTCAGCTGAAACTCCGCTTATTGGGATAGAGCCTTCTGCCATTTTAGGATTTAGAGATGAATACTCAAGGCTTGTGAAAAATGTCGCTTCCGCGAAAGCGATTGCCGCTAATACCTTTTTAATTGACGAATTTCTACATAATGAAATGCGCTCAGGAAATATCACTGCAGATACATTTACTACCGAAGCCAAAACTTTAAAGATACACGGGCATTGTCATCAAAAAGCGCTTTCTTCAATAGAACATACATTTGCGATTCTCAATCTTCCAGCTAATTATAAGCCTACAATTATCCCATCGGGTTGCTGCGGGATGGCCGGTTCATTTGGTTATGAAGAAGAGCACTATGAGGTAAGTATGAATATTGGTGAACAAACTTTATTTCCCGCAGTACGCAAAGCTGCTGCAGATACGATTATCGCCGCGCCGGGAACGAGCTGCCGTCATCAAATAAAAGACGGCACACAGCGAGAGGCTTTGCATCCCGTAAGTATTTTAAGAATGGCTTTAGATACTACAAATCATAACGATTAACATTTCAACGCTCTATTCTTACGAGTTAATTAACACCTCCTGAATGAGATAAGCGATAACTTTAGTCAAAAGATTCACGAATCCTAAACTATTGATATGGCTAAAAGTGTTGCAGATGTTCTTGTAGAAATGCTGGTTAAAGCGGGTGTGAAAAGAGTTTATGCCATTACCGGTGACAGTTTAAATCCTGTAAATGATGCGATACGCAGAGATGGCAGTATACAGTGGGTGCATGTGCGACACGAAGAAGCCGGGGCTTATGCTGCTTCTATGGATGCAGAACTCAACGGTATAGGTTGTTGCATGGGAAGTAGCGGTCCCGGGCACGTACATTTAATCAACGGACTTTATGATGCTAATCGCTCTGGAAATCCGGTGATCGCGATTGCTTCTACAATTACTACAAATAAATTGGGTACGGTAAACTTTCAGGAGACTAATGTGGTTAAATTGTTTGACGACTGCAGCAAGTACTGCTTTATGGCAAATACGCCTACGCAGGCAATTCATGGTTTACAAGGCGCTATTCAACATGCAATAAATGAAAGAGGCGTTGGCGTTTTAGGACTTCCCGGCGATGTTGCAGAGGCAGAGGCCGAAGCGGTCACTACTTCTGAAAAAAATTATTATACAAACCCGGTTATACTTCCCGGAAAGGCAGAATTAGAAGAATTGAGCGAGGTGGTCAATTCTAATAAAAAGGTGATGATCTATTGCGGTTACGGCTGCAAAGATGCACAAGCTGAAGTAATGCAGCTGGCCGAAAAATTACAGGCTCCCATGGGGTTTAGTTTTAGAGGAAAGATATTCTTTGATAAAGAAACAAATCCATTTGCTGTTGGGCTTAACGGACTTCTTGGGACAAAATCGGGATTTCTCTCTATGCACGAGGCAGATCTGGTTATTTTGCTGGGAACAGATTTTCCATATACAGATTATTTACCCGAAAAAAATACGATTGTACAAATTGATCTGAAGCCGGAGCGTATAGGTAGAAGAGCAAAGGTAGATTATGGTTATTGCGGCGATATACAAGCTACTTTACAGGCATTGCTTCCTGCGGTTGAAGCAAAAACCGATGATACCTTTCTAAAGGAAATGCGTAAAGTACACATGGAGATAGAAGAGAAATATGAAAGCTATGTACGCGGCAAGAATGAAGAAGAAAAAATTCACCCAGAATATGTTGCGGCTATAATAGACGACCTGGCAACAGATGATGCGATCTTCACAGTAGATACGGGAATGTCTGCAGTGTGGGCAGCACGCTATTTAAAAGGGAAACGTAACAGATATCTTACCGGCTCATTTAATCATGGTTCTATGGCAAATGCAATGCCCATGGCGATAGGAGCGGGATTATCTCATCCGGAAAGGCAAGTAATCGCTTTGTGTGGCGATGGCGGTATAAGTATGCTTTTGGGTGATTTGATGACTATAAGTCAGTATCAAATCCCTGTCAAGATCATCATTTTTAATAACCGAACTCTGGGTATGGTTAAGCTTGAAATGCAGGTCGCGGGTATTCCAGATTGGCAGACAGATATGGTAAACCCTGACTTTGCGAGAGTGGCTGAAGCTATGAATATAAAAGCATGGACGGTTCAGGATTCAGATAAAGTACATAATGTAATTGAAGAAGCCTTGTTTCATAAAGGACCGGCGCTTGTAAGTATTTTTACAGATCCTGATGCCCTTGCGATGCCTCCACAATTAAAATTTGATCAGGTAAAAGGTTTTGCAACAAGTATGGGAAAATTGATCCTTAACGGAAGATCTGCTGAGGTAATTGATTCGGCTAAATCTAATATTAAATATCTTAAAGAGCTTTTTGTTTCTTCATAATATGAAGATTCAGTAAAAATCAAGAAGGCTTTTTCTTTTCCCTTTTCTTTTCAGAAATAGATTTTGTGATGGTTTTGCCTTGTTCGTTTAAATCGGCTGGTTTTGTTTTTGAAAGTGAAAAAGAATAGGCTTCCTGCATGAGATTTATCAGGTAGTTTTTAGGCAAATTCTCCCGATTTTTGACCAAAATATACCGGTATTACTTACCTGAACCAACCAGTATTTTTTCGGAATCTTTGAGTACGCTGCCCCAATAAAAGCCAAAATGTACAGCATTGTTGTTCTAAAAATAGAAATTGTACAAAAAGTCTGACTCGATTTTAAAGACGGTGACCAGCCAATGGCCAGCGCATTGTAATTATCATAAATGAGTTCGTTAGCTTGTGGAAATTGATCCCAAATAAACTCGCGAAGTGAGAGCACAAGCTCTTGGACTTCCTGACTGAAAACAGAAAGGAAACCAATGAGATCATGTGTTTCTTCTTTGCTCATTCAATTTTAATAGTTACAAATATGGCTAATAAAGGTATAAGATTATAAGCCGATTTTTCACTCTTTTAACCGATTTTCAATCATTTTAATGAGGTTTTCGCCTTGAGCTATTATATTTTTTATGCGCCTTAAATTATGGTTTGCACTGGATATTTCGAGATTAGCAGTTTGATAGAATTCTTCTGTTTTCGCTTTTTCTAAAACGTATTTTCTGGAATAGGCAGTTGTAGAATCTGGAGTTTCCGGGTTATAAGGACGCAGGGAATTCATAAGTAAGTTGTAACCGCTTAATTGATCTTTAGACATCTGGTGCGCCAGTTTAAGATCTGTATAATAATCTAGGATTGCGGTGCGCAGTTCAAAATCAAGTAGCCTTATATTACCGGTATTGTTGAGACTTGTAAAGATCGAGTTCCCCGGTTCTGCAATTCCCGTGGCATAGACACCGCCCAATCCCAGACTTTTTACGGCTTCTGTTGTATCTATAATCTCAATGTTTTCTTCATAGATAGCACGGGCGAGATAGAGACCTTTCATTTTTACATCATATCGATTTACAAAGGCATTTTCAAAAATATAAATGTTGTAGTCTATCTCTTTTACCAGATTCTCAAGATAAGTATTGGTAATCTCCCGGTTCTTGTGTACTTCATTTGCGTTATTGATCTCGAGAGCGATGAGAATTCCTATAACTACAAGAAGAATTTCGCCCACGGCGTAGAGCAGGTATTTAGTGAAACGATTTTCTTTTATGAGTACGCGCTTTAATTTTCTAAAGAACACAATATAATTTATTAACTAGCTGAATATCAATAAATATAAATGAATAAAATTAAATTTTGAAGTAATGCCGCTTGCGAAATTTATTTCAGTTGAAGAACTTATTTAACCTCAATAATCTGAAAAAGGCGCCTATTCTGAAGTTTTTGAATTTTTATCTTATTTTTGCTGTTCTTTAGGCAATGAGGTCTGCCTTGAACTGTTCTTTTTAGGACTGATGACTTCTACTTTTACTGGCAAATGCCAAGGTAGAACTCATGTATATAAGGCAAAATGGAAATAAAAAAACTTAAAAATTTTCTCACCTCAATAGAGCAATTCCCGTCTCTCATCTATCTTTTTAAATGGATTGCAATTTGTACGCTCATTGGGTTGATCGCGGGTAGTATTTCTGCATTTTTCCTCTTAAGTTTAGAATGGGCGACCAACTGGCGAGAAGCACATTTATGGATCATCGCTTTACTTCCTGTGGGCGGATTTATCATTGGTCTTTCTTATCATCTATATGGCGATAGTGTTGTAAAAGGAAACAATCTCTTACTTGAAGAATTTCATTCTCCTAAAAAAATCATTCCGTTTAGAATGGCGCCGCTGGTTCTTTTCGGAACTATCTTAACGCATTTATTTGGTGGTTCTGCAGGTCGTGAAGGCACTGCAGTACAGGTAGGTGGTGCGGTAGCAGATCGCTTTACTAAACTTTTTAAACTCTCTAACAGAGATCGAAAAATCGTTCTAATTGCCGGTATAAGTGCCGGTTTTGCCTCGGTTTTCGGGACTCCGCTCGCGGGCGGAATTTTTGCGCTTGAGGTTTTGGTATTAGGAAGAATCAGGCTTGATGCCATAATCCCCAGTTTTATAGCGGCAGTTTTAGCTGATTATTTTTGCCAAATGTGGGATGTCTCTCATACACATTATCATATAGATACTGTCGCCGAAATGAATCCTGTAAACTTGTTGTGGGCGCTTCTTGCAGGAATAATTTTCGGTCTGGTTGCGATGCTCTTTTCAAAATCGACGCATTTCTGGAGCAACTTGTTTAAAAAACATATAAAATATCCACCGTTGCGGCCGGTTATTGGCGGGGTTGTTTTGGCAATAGCCATATATAGCATCGGCACAACAAAATACATTGGTTTAGGTTTGCCCACAATTGTAGATTCTTTCGTGATCAATCTCAATTCGTATGATTTCTTGGCAAAACTTCTTTTTACCTCTTTCACTTTGGGCGCTGGTTTTAAAGGCGGTGAAGTGACTCCGTTATTCTATATAGGAGCTACTTTAGGGAATGTGTTGATCTGGTTTATTCCGTTGCCAATGGGTTTGCTTGCCGGGATGGGTTTTGTAGCCGTATTTGCCGGTGCAACTAACACACCTATCGCGTGTACCGTAATGGGAATTGAATTATTTGGTATAGAATCTGGAGTATTTATCGCGCTTGCCTGCAGTGTTTCTTACCTATTTTCAGGACATTCTGGTGTTTATGCCTCGCAGATCATAGGAAGCCCAAAAAACAATACTTACCTGAGAGAAAAAGGACTTCAGCTTTCTGAAATTAAAAATAAAAGGGAGAAAAAATGACGAATTTAATTACGGTGCGAATTTATTTTGAGTACGGTCAAAAAATTAAAAACGTCTCTTTTTGGAAGAAAATAAGTTCGTCAGATTTTGCCACTGAGCTCATTAAAAAGGCAAAAGCTTTTGATCTGGATCAGGCAATCAATTTTAATGTGAGTAAAGGTTATTTTGAAAAAAAGAAAATACACTGGACGAGCGAAACCAGACACTTTAAACATCCTCATGTGGTGGAGCTCACAGACACAGAAGATAAGATCAATGAGTTTTTAAAGCAGGAAAAATCGCTACTTGAAGAAACTAAAATTCTTATCATTAAGAATGAAGTTCTAATAAAAGAATTGTAAGTTTTTGTCCCCGGTTCTAGTAAATAATATTGTCTAATATCCGGTCAATGTTCCTTTCCATCATGGTGAATTTTTCATCGCTCAAAAAAACTTCGTGCATCTCTTTTCTAAGCTTAGATAACTCCATATTAGAATACTCGTGCCAGGCTATATTGTCCTGTATTTTAGCAAGACTGTTTTCTTCATTGTCTTTAGAAATTTCTGTGTAAACTTTTTCAAAAGTGTTAATGTCAATTTTAGATCTTATGAGGTCAATCTCATTTTCACTCTCATATTGATCTGCCTTTGCGCAAAGTAGCAGTATGTATGTTTTTAATTCTTCTTTGGTCCAGTGGTTATTTCCCGTCGTCATAGTCTGCTATTTATTTTCTGCTTCAGCCAGTTTTTTAGTATCTGCATATTGTTGAAAAGCTATAATCTTTCCATCATTTAACGTCCATAAATGGGCTACCTGTGCGTCATAGGCTTTCCCGTTTTTGAGTTTTGCATTGTATCTTAAAGTTGCAAATACCTGATTATTGCTCATTTCATGTAAATCAATATCTGTAAGATTAAAATATTCATGATCTCCACCTATGGGGATAAAAACTCCGTTTAAAACCGCATCAGGACCAATGTAGGGATTTCCGCTTGCGTACCTGTTACCTTCGGCCTCATTCCATTGTATTTTAGGATCCATAGCCCCCAGAACTGAGGGTATATCGCCAGAAGCAAACGATTTGTATAAGTTATCAATTACCTGCATATTTTCAGGATTAGACATAAGGCCTAATTGCTGCAAAAACACTGCATTATCCATAAAATCCTGTTCCTGAGTGATCTTGCCATTTTTCATTTTGACTAAAGTCACGCCTTCAACATCAACCGTTTTTCCTGTAGCGGGAATGCTAAAGAAATCACCACTATGCGTTCCTTTAAAATTCCAGTGTTTTACAATTTTATCACCATCTCCATCTCCAAAAACCTCTACAATGTTAAAAGTTATGTCTGAAAAGCCCGTGAGGTAATTTTGATAATATGTTTTAAAAGCGTCAATCCCCACAATGTTTTCGGGACTTGAAATGAGTGTAACTTCTGGGTCAAAACTTGAATTGTTGATTTTATTAATTTGGCCATCATTAATTATTTCATCCCAAACTGAAGTGTACATTTCTATATTTTTATCAGTAGCACTTTGTTGGGAATACATACTGAAGGAGCACAGGAAAACGAATAGAAATAAAGCTGATTTTTTCATGTTTTAACCGATTTTGTAACTGTTTATGGCGATTTTTTATTGGTCTGGAAACGCTGTTGATGGTTAATCTATTATTGGTTCTGGGACCAGGATTGTATTTTGCATGGTCTGCATGTCTGTGGTAATTTCAGAAATGTCCCAGTAGCCAAATTCTTTTACGATCTTGCCATCAACAAAGCGAGCAGTGATGTGCGCAGGTATCTTGTATTGTTTGTTGTTAGCTTGCAAAGTAGCCTGCCATAATCCCCAGAAATTTACCCAGGTCTCGCCTTTGTCTGTAAGAACCATTTCATATTCTGAATCTTTATCTACAAAGTCCCAATCTCTAAAAATTGAAGCGTCTTCTTTATCCTGATCAACAAGTTGTGAAATAGTGAGTCCGTTCTCTTCGGTAACATTGTTCATGATTTTTGCAGTATCTGCATAATGACTGATCAACTCTTCCCAATCCTGATTTTCATAAGCAGCTATGACCTTTTTGTAAGTGGCTATTTCTGGTGACTGCTGGGTGTAGCGTTCTGGTTTTTTGTCTTCACAGCCTGAGTAAATAAATATTGCGAGTACTAAAAAAATGAGGGTTTTCATAATTGTAAATATTTGTAATTGTTATGAGTGTTTACATTTTGAAAAGCTTGCATGTGCGGAATAATAAATAGGGGAAAAGCTTAATGAACTTGCGGAAAGAGTATAACCTGAAGTAGACGTGATTAAACTGAAAGGCAGAAAATAGTGCATATCCAAATCTTGAATTCATTAAAAACAATGATAAAAAGGGATACTATTTTAGAAGCGAAAAAGGGGAGTTTTTAGTTATTTATCTAAATAACTTGTTAAATATAAGCAATTTATCATTTGGCGTGGTTAAATTATTGAATTTCAGTAATGTATGATTGTATTGTGGATAGTTCAATTTAAAGCCTCAAGTTCTCTTAGGTAATCATACTGCAAATCTTCATGTAGTGCTGCAATCCTTCGGTTAATGAGATCTAACTGGCGATCGTAGAGATTTTTGAGTGTAGTATTGCGCGAAATAGAGGGCTTAAATTCTTGAAGTTTTTCGCAGAAATGCAGTAATAAAATGACCTCTGTTTCTTTATTTCCGCTATAGCGAATGTACTTTTTAGTTTCCCGTAGTATCTTGCGTATGCTTTTTTTGATGTAGTAGTAGTTTTTGCTTGTTATGGCCGAAAATTGGTCATTTATTTCCGATTTTATTATCTCAATATAACCTTCTTCATGATCTGCCTCAAAGAGCAAATAGGTTAGCAGTTCTTTATTTTCTTTCTTAAATTTTGATAAGCGTAAAACCAGTTCTACAAGTTCTTCCTGTGAACGATGTTTAAGATCTTTTTTAATTATTGCGACAGAGGCTGCTTTCATCACTGCAATTTAAATAAAGTAGGGCTGGGAATTTTAAAAATAAAAACGGGATGAACTTCTTCACCCCGTTTTCGCCTGTAAACAGGCATGTTCCTGACTATTTAATTGAATTACATCTGCTTTAAATAATCAAGATTGTATTGCATACTGTCAAAAGGATTGTCTGCATATTCTTCCTGTTCTATAAAAATGTATTTTAAACCAGATTCTTTTTTATGGTCTAAAATATCTGCAAGCGGCAAGCCGCCTTTACCAAATTCTGTACTTTCTTTTTTGGCCAGATCCATATCTTTTAAGTGCCACAGCGGGAAACGTCCCTCATAGCGGTTAAAATAATCCATCGGGTCATTGCCCGAAGCCACGACCCAGCCCAGATCAAGTTCCATATGTACAAGGTCTGCATCTGTATTGTCGAGCAGTACGTCGTAAAGTACTTTGCCATCAACTTTGTCAAACTCGTAATTGTGGTTGTGATAACCAAATTTGAGTCCACGATCTTTACATTGTTTTCCCGCTTTATTAAAAGCTTCAGCTACTTTTTTATAATTATCAATTGTCTGTCCTTCAGACGGCATAGTAGAAACAATTAAATAATCCTGACCAGAATCAACAGCCTGCTGCATGGTGTCTTCCCAATTTTCGTCCATATGCACATGCCCGCTTTTAAGGGTCATACCCAGATCTTTGCAAACCTGTTTCATTTCTTTGGGGGTGAGCCCATAATAATTTCCTTTTTGGCTTCTTGCGCTTTCTATTTGTGTAATACCTAAGATGGCAATTTTCTCAAGTGTGCCTCTTGCATCTGCCTGCATAGCATCTCTAAATGTATAGAGTTGTACGCCCAGATCTTTTTCTGTGCGACTTGTAAATGAAAAAGAGGGTAGAATTAAAGTGCCCATGGCTACTGCACCTGTCTGGGCTAAAAAGTTTCTTCTGGTTGTCATTTATGTTTATTTAGGTTGGTTGGTATTGAATTATCGAAAAAAATACCTTTCTAAATTACGAATATCTTATTTCAGAAAAAAAAGTAATTTCATGAATAACAATGAATTCAACAGCTAAAGTTTCATTTAAATTTAATTATTATGATTTGTGGACATTTAATTCTTAAGCGAGAGGCTTTTAATTCGCAGTGTTAAAAATCAATATTTATGATTTTTAGCTAGGTTTTAAGTTATAAAAGTGAGATTTTACCATGAATAAAATTATGTTAAAAAATAAATACAGTACGTCAGTTACATTAGAAGATGAACAGTTAATATTTAAAGAAATAACATAAGATATTTAATGATAATAATAGTTGTAATTAAATTACGCTAGAACTTCTTCCCGCAAAATTGAAAATACCCCATGCAAAAATTTTGCTTTCTTGTTTTAATAGCTGGCTTATTAGGCTTGAGTCTTTTTACCGGTAATCGGGGGAGAAGATTAGACTTAGGTCGCTCTTCTGCTGAAGATCTCTCTTTTTTAGTAAATCCAGATTTTCTCTTACCTACTGCAACCATAAGTGGGAGCACAAGTCTTTGCCAGAATGATTCACCAGATCCAGAAGTTACTTTTACAGGTGCAGCAGGAAGCTCACCATATACTTTTACTTATTCTGTAAATGGTGGTGCCCCTGAGACAATAACATCTGCTGTAGGATCAGATTCTGCGGTATTGCCGGTTAATAGTGCTCTTTCAGGAACCTATATATATGAACTTCTAAATGTAATTGATGATGCTGGTGATTCTCAAAATCAAAGTGGCACAGTAACTATTAGCATAGAAGAAAAACCTATTTTTACTGAGCAACCTCAATCTCAGGCTATTTGTGGTAGTAATAGCGACGATTTAGAAGATCTGACAGTTGCCTATGATACATCAACAGGTACTCCTTCTTACCAGTGGTACATGAATAATATAGATGATAATACATCAGGTACTCTTATAGCGGGAGCTACTTCTGCAAGCTATACCCCCAGTGCAATTGAAGGAACTGTTTATTATTACTGCATTATTAATTTTACTCCTACTAGTTGTTCTCCCTTAATTTCTGATGTAGCCTCTATAAATGCACAACAAGTAGCAGATATTGGTTTTGAACGCATGGAAGTTTGTTCAGGAGAAACATTTATAAATATCCCTTTGAATCAGGATGGCAGTGCACCACCGCCTGTAACTCTTTACACATGGGATTTGCCTTTTGTTACTCCAATAGGAACGGTCACAGGAGCGACCGCAGAGACGACGCCTCAAGCAGAATTTAGTCAGACCTTGACTAATATCAATCCTACAGGAAATTCAAGTGTTCTTGTCTACACGATTATTCCCTATACTAATGGATGTGCAGGACCCTCATTCTTTAGAGAAGTAACTGTTTTGGCTAAGATTGACATAAATGAGGTTGTAACAAATATTAGCTGTTTTGGCGTAAAGGACGGTTCAATAGAGACAACCGTGACTGGTGGTCAACCGGGCAGTACCGGTTATACCTACAGTTGGACAGGCCCCAACGGATTTTCAGCCTCCACAGCCGATATTTCAAGCTTGGAAGCAGGTATTTATGATCTCGAAGTTATGGATGATGTGGGCTGTACAACAACTGCAAGTTACACGATTACCGAACCAGCTGAATTAGTGCTTGCAGCGGATTTAGAAACAGATGTTAGCTGTTTTGAAGCTGCAGATGGAAGTATAGCCATTACCGCCACCGGCGGAACCGGAACTTATACCTATTCCTGGACTAAGGACGGAGCCGCTTTTTCCACTTCGGAAGATCTAACTAATCTGGAACCTGGGGTTTATGAAGTTATGGTAACTGATGATAATGGTTGTGGTCCACAAACCCTTTCGTTCACCATCGATGCACCTACTGAAATAGAAATTGCATTAACCACACAAACCCATGTCTCATGCTTTGGGAATTCCACCGGAAGTCTGGATATTGAGGTTAGCGGTGGTCAACCGGGCAGTACCGGTTATACCTACAGTTGGACAGGCCCCAACGGATTTTCAGCCTCCACAGCCGATATTTCAAGCTTGGAAGCAGGTATTTATGATCTCGAAGTCACCGATAATGCGGGCTGTACGGCTACGGCAAGTTATACGATAATAGAGCCTGCTGAATTAGTGCTTGCAGCGGATTTAGAAACAGATGTAAGCTGTTTTGAAGCTGCAGATGGAAGTATAGCCATTACCGCCACCGGCGGAACCGGAACTTATACCTATTCCTGGACTAAGGACGGAGCCGCTTTTTCCACTTCGGAAGATCTAACTAATCTGGAACCTGGGGTTTATGAAGTTATGGTAACTGATGATAATGGTTGTGACCCACAAACCCTTTCGTTCACCATCGATGCACCTACTGAAATAGAAATTGCATTAACCACACAAACCGATGTCTCATGCTTTGGGAATTCCACCGGAAGTCTGGATATTGAGGTTAGCGGTGGTCAACCGGGCATTACCGGTTATACCTACAGTTGGATAGGCCCCAACGGATTTTCAGCCTCCACAGCCGATATTTCAAGCTTGGAAGCAGGTATTTATGATCTCGAAGTCACCGATGATACAGGTTGTTCAACAACTGCAAGTTACACGATTACCGAACCAGCTGAATTAGTACTTGCAGCGGATTTAGAAACAGATGTAAGCTGTTTTGAAGCTGCAGATGGAAGTATAGCCATTACCGCCACCGGCGGAACCGGAACATACATGTACTCCTGGACCAAAGATGGAGCCGCTTTTTCCACTTCGGAAGATCTAACTAATCTGGAACCTGGGGTTTATGAAGTTATGGTAACTGATGATAATGGTTGTGGTCCACAAACCCTTTCGTTCACCATCGATGCACCTACTGAAATAGAAATTGCATTAACCACACAAACCGATGTCGCATGTTTTGGCAATTCCACCGGAAGTCTGGATATTGAGGTCAGCGGTGGTCAACCGGGCATTACCGGTTATACCTACAGTTGGATAGGCCCCAACGGATTTTCAGCCTCCACAGCCAATATTTCAAGCTTGGAAGCAGGTATTTATGATCTCGAAGTTATGGATGATGTGGGCTGTACAACAACGGCAAGTTACACGATTACCGAACCAGCTGAATTAGTGCTTGCAGCGGATTTAGAAACAGATGTAAGCTGTTTTGAAGCTGCAGATGGAAGTATAGCCATTACCGCCACCGGCGGAACCGGAACATACATGTACTCCTGGACCAAAGATGGAGCCGCTTTTTCCACTTCGGAAGATCTAACTAATCTGGAACCTGGGGTTTATGAAGTTATGGTAACTGATGATAATGGTTGTGGTCCACAAACCCTTTCGTTCACCATCGATGCACCTACTGAAATAGAAATTGCATTAACCACACAAACCGATGTCGCATGTTTTGGCAATTCCACCGGAAGTCTGGATATTGAGGTCAGCGGTGGTCAACCGGGCATTACCGGTTATACCTACAGTTGGATAGGCCCCAACGGATTTTCAGCCTCCACAGCCAATATTTCAAGCTTGGAAGCAGGTATTTATGATCTCGAAGTTATGGATGATGTGGGCTGTACAACAACGGCAAGTTACACGATTACCGAACCAGCTGAATTAGTGCTTGCAGCGGATTTAGAAACAGATGTTAGCTGCTTTGAAGCTGCAGATGGAAGTATAGCCATTACCGCCACGGGCGGAACCGGAACTTATACCTATTCCTGGACTAAGGACGGAGCGGCTTTTTCCACTTCGGAAGATCTAACTAATCTGGAACCGGGGGTTTATGAAGTTATGGTAACTGATGATAATGGTTGTGGCCCACAAACCCTTTCGTTCACCATCGATGCACCTACTGAAATAGAAATTGCATTAACCACACAAACCGATGTCGCATGTTTTGGCAATTCCACCGGAAGTCTGAATATTGAGGTCAGCGGTGGTCAACCCGGCAGTACCGGTTATACCTACAGTTGGACAGGCCCTAACGGATTTTCAGCCTCCACAGCCGATATTTCAAGCTTGGAAGCAGGTATTTATGATCTCGAAGTTATGGATGATGCAGGTTGTACAACAACTGCAAGTTACACGATAATAGAGCCTGCTGAATTAATACTAATTATTGAGAGAACTCCAATTAGCTGCTATGGTAGTAATGACGCTACTATAACTTTAAATATAACAGGCGGAACAGCGCCTTACTCTGTAGAAAGCGAACTAGGCACAGATTTATATTACGAAAATTTACTACCAGGCCAATATAATTTTACAGTAACTGATAGTGCTGGCTGCCAAATTGATGAGCAGGTATTAATTTCTGAAGCAAATGTTTTTACAATTGATCCTGTTATTAGAGATGTGACATGTAACGGGGCAAATGATGGAAATATACAATTGAATATTACAGGAGGCGAACAGCCACTTTCAATTATTTGGGATGATAGTGCCGAAACAGGAGATGTACGTGAGAATCTTGCAGCCGGAGGTTATAAAGTAACAGTTATGGATGCCGGAGGATGTCAAATTTCAGCTTTATTTACCATTGAAGAATCTGATGTTTTAAGTGTGAATGGAACTGTAACATCAATTCCAGCTTGCAATGTAGAAAAAGGTGGGGATGTTATATTAGATATGGCTGGGGGTACAGAGCCTTACACTTATCATTGGTCTAATGGAAATACTGCGAAAGATCTTATGGAAGTACCTGCGGGAAATTACATAGTTAATGTTACAGATGCTGCAGGATGTGAAGTTAGCGATTCTTTTACTATTGAAGTCCTGACACCTTTAGTTTTAAATGTTCAGACTGATACGTCATATGATTGTAATAATAACATGATTGTACAGAATTTTCAGGCAGAGGTGAGTGGTGGTACTGAGCCATATGATTTTGCATGGTCTTCTGGTGATGTGAGGGGAGATAATGACGAAATTATGTCAACTATTCAAAATGGTGAAATATTTCTTGAAGTCACAGATGGTAATGGATGTTCTGCTATTTATACTTATATGGTTGATTTGCCAGAAATAGGAGAAGCTTCCTTTGATTTAGATTCTGAAAGTTATAGAAATACCGATTCTTTTTCGATTAATGATCCTATACAGTTCACAAATACTTCATCTGGCGATTATATAGAAGTGTACTGGAATTTTGGTGATGGAACTTTTTCAAATCAAGATAATCCATCTCATATATATGCTAATGAAGAAAGCTATGAGGTAATACAAAGTGTTACTTATTCTTCAGGATGTATTAAAACATATAGCTATACTATAAACCTCAATAACAGCTATAATATAATTATTCCTAATGCATTTACACCTAATGGTGATGGGATGAATGATTATTTCGCCCCCGTTTATAGAGGTCTTACAACTATTACTCTGAATATATATGATACCTGGGGGAGCATGATTTATTCTGAAACAGGTTCTGATCTACAGGGTTGGGATGGCAATATTAAAGGCAATGAAGCTGAAAATGGCAATTATTATTACACTGTGACTGGAATGACTATAACAGGTGTAGAGGTGGAAGAAGGGGGAGTGTTTAAGTGTATTAAATAAGAATATGAACTATAAATATATCTTACTTTTTCTTCTGGGGTGCAGTTTTTCAAAAATGAGTGCTCAGGACCCTGTATTCACACAATACTTCCTCATTCCTGAATCTTTAAATCCCGGCTTCAGTGGATTTTTAGAAACTACTTATGTGGGCGTCATTCATAGAACCCAGTGGCCAGCGCTAGATCTTAGAGTTGATACAGAATATGGTTTTGTGAATACTTGGTTACCCACTGTGCATAGCGGGGTAGGAGTGAGTGTGCTTAATCACCGAGAGAATGGGTCAGGCTATAGCCTTTCTGAAGTAATGGCAAATTATGCCTATCGTGTTCAAATAAGTGATAACTGGTATTTTAGACCAGCAATCGAAATAGGGTTTGGGCAAAAGAGCTTTGGTTTTCAAAACTTGCTTTTACAAGATCAGATCAATGTTTTTTCAGGAACTATTAATCCCAATTCACTAGATACAGCAATTCTTAAAGATAAAGTGAATTATTTTGATTTTACGGCAGGGATGGTATTGCAGAATGATGAGGCATGGGTTGGCTTATCACTTAAGCATCTTAACAGACCCGACATATCTTTTACAGAAGAAGGAAATGTTCCTTTAAATATGTTTTTGTCCTTAAGCGCAGGATATGAATTCTTAATTGCTGATTATATAGATATAAGAACGTTTCCTTTTAAGACTAAGATGTTAATCACTTCAAATTACATGCAACAAGGAGCATATAATAGATTAGATATTGGCGCATCTCTATTGTTTCAGAAAATATTTCTTGGAGCAACAGCTGTTACTAATCCTTCTAAAAATGATCAAAGTAGCCAGTTACTAACCTCTGTAAATTTATTTACAGGATTGCAGTTAGATAGTTTTAGGTTGGGATTGTCTTATGATTTAAATACAACGCAAATAGGAAGAACGGGAGGGATTTATGAACTTTCATTGACTTACCAATTCAATATGGACTCAAGATGTTTTGGATGTCCTAATTATTTGGTTAAATAATATTAGTTATGTTTAGTACAAATAAAAGCAATATTATTGCTTATCTGATACCTTGTAAATGATAAAAGTTATAATCATTGATGATGAATCTAACGCAAGAGATTTACTACAAAAAACGATAGATAAATATTTTAAAAATAAATTTTATGTGGTTGCCAAATGTGATTCTGTAAAAACCGGTGTTACTGCAATACGAGAGTTTGAGCCAGAACTGGTCTTTCTTGACATACAAATGCCCGAAGAAAATGGTTTTGAGTTATTTAAACATATTCAAAATGTAACTTTTGAGGTCGTTTTTACCACAGCTTACAATCACTTTGCAATAAAAGCGATAAAATGCAGTGCTCTTGATTATTTGCTTAAACCAATTAATTACCTTGATTTAAGTTCGGCTTTAAACAAGTTTGAAAAACGAAGCAACAATAATTACGTTCAGAAAAAATTGATGCTTCTGCTCGAAAATATAAACGTAGATAATGTAAATGGTCATAAGATAGCTTTCCCTACATCAGAAGGTTTTGAATTAATTCATACTAACCAGATCTTATACTGCAAAGCAGATAGTAATTACTGCCTGATTAAAAGTATTGACGAGAGTAACAAAACCATATCTAAAACTCTTAAAAGCGTAGAAGAACTATTGCCTGAAAAATTATTTAAGCGCATACATAAGTCTTATGTGATAAATCTCAATTACATTGTGCGCTACTACAAATCTGATAAAGAAGTTGAACTTACAAACGGTGAAAAATTACCTGTCTCATTTAGAAAGGAAGAAGAATTTTTAAATGCGATCATTCAACATAACTAGATTTTTAATACTTCTTATTTTATGTAGCCATATACTGTGGTCGCAAAAATACCCGAGTACTCACTTTTCTACCCTAGACAAATTACCTAACAACACCATACGAGCCCTTCTTGTAGATAGCAGTGGCTTTTTATGGATTGGTACAGATAATGGTCTGGTAAAGAAAGAGAATAACGTTTTTACTTCCTTTTTTGAAGAAAACGGGCTCGCCATGAACAATACATGGGCGATTGCAGAAGATATTAATAATAATATATGGGCAGGGAGTTACGGTGCCGGCCTGAGTATATATGATGGTACAAACTTTTGGAATTTAAATAAGGATGACGGGCTCATAAATAATGAGATCACCAAGCTGCATCAGCATAATAACTTGATGTATGTAGGCAGCAGTGACGGTGTTTCTGTTATTGATGTAGATAATCTAAAAATTATTTCGGCAAAGCCAAATATCAAGCAGCCATACCGGGTGACTTCTTTTTTTGAATATAAAGGAGAAGTGTATTGCACAAGTTATAATACTGGTGCGCATCAGGTGGTTGTAAAAGGTGATAGCCTGCAATTAGTTCCGCTGGCAGATAAAAGCATAAACTACTTTTCTTTTATAGACGGGGATACAATTTACAATAGCCGGAAAGAATATTTTACAAAAACACCACTAACTAAATATTTAAAAGATTCAACGCTACAGCATGGTCTGGGAGCATCTATGATCTGGGATTATGTAAAAACAGGGGATGATAGAATTTTTGCTGCTGCATGGGGAATCTATTCTAATGATGGCGGAGTATACGAGATTGTGAACAATGAGCTCTCCTGCATGAAGTCTGAATTTGATATCCCCAGCAGAGAAGTGATCAGTCTGGCATACAATGACGAGTTGCAACGCCTGTATGTGGGTACAAGAGATAGCGGTTTGTATGAAGTAGATGTGACGGGAAATATACTTTTTACACCTGTAAGCGGTAAAACGATTATCGATTTTGCTCAACTTAACGATATAGATGCAACGCTATACAATGCTTCGCTTTCGCTGAAAAGCAAACATCAACAGATTGAAGTGAGTACCTCTCAGTTTAAGAATTGGGAAGAAAAATACCTGCATAAAAAACACCTGCCTTTACCCAAAAAGGGCGATAATTTTTATGAATTAGATTATAAAACGCCGGCTGAGGATATCAAGTTCTACGATATTAAAACTGATGGATCTTCATTCTGGATTAACAGCAATGTGGGTTTATATGTTTTAGACACCATAGGGAAATTGAAACAATATTTACCCATACATTCTGAAGAGATAAATTTTACATCAACCGGGAATCTCATAGAAACAAATCCTTATGGCGGAGTCAGAATTTTTGATGATATAGCTTCTTTTAAGTACAAATACTATGCTGATACCTTAGCCACGACACCTACAATGGTCGTTAATAGCCTTAAAAAAGGCGAAAAAACATACTTTTTGTCCGTTTTTTCAGGATTATATACATGGGAAGAAGATGGTTTTAAATCATATTTAAAAGATAGCATTTGGGATGAGGAGAAACTGAGACACATCACTCCTTTGGGGTCTCATCTTGCGATCTCTAATGAATTTGGCGATATTTTTATTGTTGATGATTCTGCTGATTTTAAGGTAATCAATAAAATTTCGCGTTCCCATATTAATGGGAATACGATCAATTTTCTCAATCAGTACCGGGGTTATCTAATCATAGGCACAGATAAAGGTCTTACCCTTTATAAAGACGGTAAATACATAATAACAGACAAGGAGCACGGTCTAAAGACACCCTTAAAAGCGGCAGTAGTTGATGGTAAAAATCTTTATGTAGGTAGTGAAGGAGGGCGTTACGACATAAATCTTGATTTTCTAATTAACTGCAAAGACAGGCTTCAAAGCATTAATCTCACTTCTATATCTATTAATGGCGAAGAAATAGCGCCAGAAGATATATTTAAAAATGGGAAGGCGATTCTAGATCATGATGATAATACGTTGTTGATCAAATACAATACTAACCAACACAGGTATCCTAATAAGATGCTTTATCAGTATAGAATCAATCCGCAGCGGGACTGGAGCACGGTTTCTTCACAACCAGAAATCTATCTGGCTTACTTACCGCCCGCCAATTATGAATTAGAGGTAAAAATACTTGATCAAAGTACTGGTATATATTTTCAGGATAAGCTAATTAGTATTCAAATTAACCCACCGTTCTGGAAGCGATGGTGGTTCATTATACCGGCTATACTCTTAATTGCTTCTATAATATATCTTATTTATCGGCGTGAATTGCATAAAAATCGGGAGTTTGAGGCCGAAAAACGTACGATTTTAAAGCGGGTAGAAGAGACTAAGATGGAGGCGCTTTTGGCACAAATGAATCCGCATTTTATATTTAATGCGATGAATTCTATTCAAAATTATATCATAGATAGTGATATAGATAATGCGTCTATTTTCTTAAGTGACTTTTCAAAATTGATACGTATAAATCTTGATCATTGTACACGCGCTCATATTCTTCTTATTGAAGAGATAGAATATTTAAAAGCGTTTGTACGTGTTGAGAATACCAGGTTTAATGAGAAGGTAAACATAGATTTTAGAATTGATCCTACAATTGATATTTATGATGTAGAGATCCCGTCTATGATCATACAACCATTTGTAGAAAATGTTTTTGTTCACGCATTTCCACCTTGTGTAGCGCAGCCACAATTGACGATCACTTTTTCAATGGCAGAAGCATGTAAGCTGCAGTGCACCATAGCAGATAATGGTGTAGGAATATCTACAAACACAAATGGCAGTTTACATAAGTCTAAAGGGATTAAACTGGTAAAAGAACGATTAAAATTATTAGATTATGATGTGGGAAAAGCGCTTTCTATCACGTCTAATAAGAAGGGAACAGCAGTTACTATAACGTTTTCATTAGAACGGTAAAATGCTAAAGTCATACGGTAACTAAATCAGCTAAAACCATAGAAAGGTTAATTCTATATTTACAGTAATTATAGGTTTTTGAGGGGGAATCTTATAATTGTTCAAGAATACCTCAAATTAAATTTTGAGGTATTTTTTTTGTTTAAAATCTTCTTACATCCTCTTATTTGTGCTTTTCTATTTTCAGCTCTTCTAATAGTTTATCTTATTGTAAATAAAACATAAATAGTTGCTCACCTGCGTTGTAATAAATAGCTTTATTACCATTTAAGTAATAAACGCAAAACCATGAAATTTAATAGAAAAGCATCAGCTAACTGGAAAGGAACAGGTAAAGAAGGAAAAGGTTCTATCACTACAGAGAGTAAAGCACTAGATACAACACAATATTCTTTCAAAACACGATTTGAAGAAGGTGTGGGCACAAATCCTGAAGAACTCATAGGTGCTGCACATGCGGGATGTTTTACTATGCAACTTAGCTTTTTGCTTACAGAAGAGGGTTTTACTCCTACAAATCTGGATACAGAAGCAAAAGTTACTTTTGAAGACGGCAGTATTACTAAAGTAGAACTTACACTAACCGGCGAAGTAGAAGGTATAGATAAAGAGAAGTTTATCGAGATTGCAACTAAATCTAAAGAAATCTGCCCTATCTCTAAGTTGCTTGATACAGAGATCACTCTAGATGCAACATTAAAATAAAAACCACATAATTTATAATTCATTAACCAGGAGGTTTTTAAGTAAATCTACCTGGTTTTTGGGTTTTACGGCCCATTTTTAGCTTTCGCGAAAAGCATACACGTGTAAATAACTGATTATACGGCTGTTTCAATAAAATCTTTCTACAAGGTAATTTTGTATTTTTGAATCATGGAATTTTCTTCAAAACTTCTTGAAAGCGCCGTTTATGAAATGTCGCAATTACCGGGTATTGGTAAGCGCACAGCTTTGCGACTGGTGTTGCATTTATTAAGACAATCAGAATCGCAAACCACTCATCTTGCTCAGGCGCTGGTCAATTTGCGTACAGAGATTAAGTTTTGTAAAAACTGTCATAATATTTCAGATGTAGAATTGTGTGAAATATGTGCAAACCCAAATAGGGACTCTAGTTTGGTTTGTGTTGTAGAAGATGTAAGAGACGTTATGGCTATAGAAAATACCAGCCAGTATCGAGGGCATTATCATGTTTTAGGAGGGAAAATTTCCCCTATGGACGGTATTGGCCCCAATGACCTAACCATTCACTCTTTAGTAGAGAAAGCTAAAAAAGGAGAAATAGAAGAAGTGATTTTTGCCCTCAGCTCTACGATGGAGGGTGATACGACCAACTTTTATATTTTTAGACAACTTGAACCACTATCGGTTAAAATGTCTACAATTGCTCGTGGTATAGCAGTAGGTGATGAGCTGGAATACGCAGATGAAGTAACCTTGGGAAGAAGCATACTTAACCGTATTCCTTTTGAGAATTCACTAAAAAACTAGCGTGCGTCTTTCTATAATCATTCTTAACTATAACGTTCGATATTATCTTGAACTTTGTTTGCAATCTGTTTTTAAAGCTGTTAACGATATCGATGCAGAAATAATAGTTGTAGACAATGCATCTTCAGATGCGAGTTCGGCAATGATAAAAGAACGATTTCCGCAGGTAAAATTTATTCAGAACGCAAAAAACATTGGATTTTCAAAAGGTAATAATCTGGGGGTAAAACATGCAAGCGGTGATTATATCTGCATTTTAAATCCCGATACCGTTTTACCTGAAGACTGCTTTAAAAAAGTGCTGGCTTTTATAGAAGAGCATAAAAATCCCGGTGCGGTAGGCATAAAATTAATAGATGGCAGCGGTAATTTTCTGCCAGAAAGCAAACGTAATTTACCGGTGCCGCGTGTTGCTCTTGATAAAATCATCGGCAAAAAAGAGAATTATTATGTCAACGCCCTAGGCCAGAATGAGACCGGGGAAGTGCCTGTTTTAGTAGGCGCTTTTATGGTCATGCAAAAAAGTGTTTTTGATAAATTAAAAGGTTTTGATGAGGATTACTTTATGTATGGTGAGGATATTGATCTTTCATACCGTTTGCAAAAGGCGGGTTATGTAAATTATTATTTGGGTAATGTCACAGCAA
Source organism: Leeuwenhoekiella sp. A16 (assembly GCF_047946675.1). Classification (GTDB taxonomy): domain Bacteria; phylum Bacteroidota; class Bacteroidia; order Flavobacteriales; family Flavobacteriaceae; genus Leeuwenhoekiella. Next base: position 517,665 of record NZ_CP172313.1, on the reverse strand, counting down.
TTCATTTTAAAGGAGAAAGCACAAGGCGAAATAAAGAATACGCACGTCAATTTTATGGGGCAATGCTTATTTTTTATAAAAAGCACTTTGGCAAAAACCGTATAAGTGAAACTGTGGTAGAGAATATTATCAAATTAGCCACTTTAAAAGGAAGGACGGTTGCTAACAATAAGACAGAATCTCCAGAAAGTGCTATACTTTTTACTGAAAATGAATGTTTAGAAAAAGAACTTCAGCAAAAAATGAGTTTAAATCTGGAAACAAGACCGATAATTGACTGTTTTGAGCAGGTTTTTACTAAAAAACAGCTGATTTTTGATTGTGATAATTTAAGTTTTATAGAAATAATTGACATACTACAAAAGTTAAAAAACAGACAAAACAGTTATAGATTTCGCCCATCGGGTTGTAAATTTATTGTGGGCAGCGATAGTAAAGACCGTCAGGGTGAAGTGATTTCGTATTAAGAGAGAAAATCAGAAGTCAATTAGCTTAATATTCATTAATTTCGCAAAATATAAACCAGAAAACCATTTTACTTAAGAATATGGCAAAATTTGAATTAAAATTACCAAAAATGGGAGAGAGCGTTGCAGAAGCAACCTTAACTAGCTGGCTTAAAGAAGTTGGTGATACTATTGAGGCAGATGAGCCGGTGGTAGAGATCGCGACAGATAAGGTAGACAGTGAAGTGCCAAGTGAGGTAGAAGGTATTTTAATTGAAAAGTTTTTTGACGTAGACGACGTTGTAAAAGTGGGGCAGACCATTGCCATTATTGATATGGATGGAGACGATTCTGATGAAGATAATGCAGAAAATGAAGAAGTCATGCATTCATCTGAACAAGAAGAGGAGGCTGTAATTGCAGTAGAAGAAACTATTTCAAACGCAAAATCTTCTGTAGCTAATGAGCCTATCACAAATGATGGTGACAGATTTTATTCACCACTGGTTAAAAATATAGCACAAAAAGAAAATATCTCTCAGGAAGAACTAGATCATATAACCGGCTCTGGTTTAGAGGGGCGCGTTACAAAAGATGACATTCTTGCCTACGTTGCTAAGAGATCAAACGGGCAGGAAAAAGTAAGTACCCCAACTAAGTCCTCAGCTAGTAATACAGCACAGAAGCCTGTTGTCTCTGCAACTCCCATTAGCGTAAATGGCGGAGATGAGATTATAGAAATGACCCGTATGGGGAAACTCATTTCTAAGCATATGGTAAATTCTATGCAGACTTCTGTTCACGTACAGTCATTTATAGAAGTAGATGTTACTAATATCTGGAACTGGCGTAATAGAGTTAAGAATGAATTTCAGAAAAGGGAAGGTGAAAAAATAACTTTTACTCCCATTTTCATGGAAGCTGTCGCGAAAACTATACGCGAATTCCCAATGATAAATATTGCCGTAGAAGGCGACAAGGTTATAAAACGTAAGAATATAAACTTAGGTATGGCTGCTGCTTTACCAGATGGTAACCTAATTGTTCCGGTAATTAAAAATGCAGATCTTTTAAATTTAGTAGGTATGACTAAAGCTGTAAACGATCTTGCAACTCGCGCGCGTACAGGTAAACTTAAGCCAGATGAAACACAGGATGGTACTTATACTGTGACTAATGTAGGAACCTTTGGTAGTGTTATGGGAACTCCCATCATTAATCAGCCACAGGTGGGTATCTTAGCTTTAGGAGCGATAAGAAAAGTTCCTGCTGTTATAGAAACTCCAGAGGGTGATTTTATAGGTATACGTCATAAAATGTTTTTATCACACTCGTACGATCACCGTGTGGTAAATGGGGCATTGGGCGGCCAATTTGTTCAGCGCGTTGCGCAGTATCTTGAGGCGTGGGACGTGAACAGAGAAGTTTAATCCTGTATTTCTCTCACAAAATTCTGAAGCAAGCCTAATACAGGAAATGCTTCAGTATCTTCATTAAGTTGGTAGTTAAAAAGTAAATTGATGTCAAAAGGCCAGTACCCGCTTAGGGTATTGCAGTAATCATCATTCATTTTTTTAAAGGCCATTCCCCAAGAATGAAAAAAACGTTTTAGGTATACTCCTTCTGATATAAGAAGAATATCTGTATGTCTGGGATCCTTCTGTATTTTGCTGTAAACCCTGTCAACATGCTCTACAGGACCCTCCATATATTGCACAAAATTGCCGGCTATATGAACCAATAGGCCGGTTATCTCATTTTGATCATTATACTTTCGTGAAGACTTAAGAAGATTAGTTAGTTCATCGTCAGTCATATGGAAGCTCTGTTTACTAAGGTAAGCTATGTATTTATGCATAATTCTGAAAATGAAATAATTAAATTCAAATATACATCTTAATTATATCTAAAACAATATGTATTATTTTAAATAATTAGGCAGATATTTGCGACGGTAAAAAAATAGATGAAAACCTGATTTCATTGAAGTAAGTACTATTTTTGCGGAATTAAACAGCAGACATGAATTTAAATCTTACGCGCCCCATTTGTTTTTTTGATCTTGAAACAACGGGTATAGATGTGGCAAGAGACCGCATAGTTGAAATTTCAGTATTAAAAGTACATCCTAACGGTAAGGAAGAAAAACATACCTGGCTTGTAAATCCTACAATTCCTATTCCAGCAGAAACAACCGCGGTTCACGGCATAAGTGATGCTGATGTGGCAGATAAACCAACGTTTAAAGAATTATCTTCAGAAATTTATAATCTTATAAAAGATTCAGATCTGGCAGGTTATAATTCAAATAGATTTGATATTCCTTTATTGGCTGAAGAAATGTTACGCGCAGAGGTAGATTTTGATATGGGCAACAGACACGCTGTTGATGTGCAGACAATTTTCCATAAAATGGAACAACGCACTTTAGCCGCAGCTTTTAAGTTTTATTGTGACAGTATTTTAGAAGATGCTCATAGCGCCGAAGCTGATACTATAGCAACTTATGAGGTTTTAAAGGCGCAACTTGATAGGTATGAGGATTTAGAAAATAATATGAAAAGTCTTGCTGAATTTAGTGCGCGTAAAAAATGTGCTGATTTTGCCGGCTTTATAGCTTTTAATAAACAAGGTGAAGAGATTTTCTCTTTTGGCAAACATAAAGGTAAACTGGTAGATGAAGTTCTTGATAAAGAACCAGGGTATTATGGCTGGATTCAGAATGCAGATTTTCCGCTTTATACAAAAAAGGTGCTTACAGCAATAAAACTGCGTAAGCTGAATAATAAACTATCCTAAAAAATGCGTTTATCTGGCCTGATAATTATTCTATTTTTTTTATGTAATACGGTTGCAGGGCAGAATGTAGACGTGACAGGGCAGATTTTTGATAAGAATACTCATGAGCCATTATCATTTGTAAATCTCATTCTGGTTGATAAAAAAATGGGATCTTCTACAGATGAATTGGGCAATTATAAGTTTGCGATAGACGAGGGTTTACTTGATGAAAAAATTGCCATAAGTTATGTGGGATATAATAAAGTTATAGTAAAGGTAAGAGAGTTAGTAGATGCAGAATTAAAACTTCAGCCCAAAACAGAAGAATTAAATTCGGTTCAACTTTATGCACTTCAAAATAAGCATCGGGTACGTTTAAATCCTTTTAGACGGAAGGAAATTATAGGTATAGGTAATTTTAGTGGTGGCAGCTACCCATCAACTGTAGCAAGATATTATAAAAAGCCTGATGAATTTAAAAAGGGATGCTTTATTAAAAAGGTAGAGATCTCCTTTTTTGCTACAGTTGAGCAGATTTACAAACCTGCAAAATTTAGAATTAGGATTCTGGGAGTGAATGAGGATGGAATGCCTGGTGAAGATCTTCTGAATACTGATCTTATTGTTCAAAAATCAGAAAGTGATTTTAGGGAAATTCTGGATCTTTTACCGTACAAAATAAATGTTCCTAACGACGGTTTTTATATAGCTGCAGAACATCTTTTTATAGAAGAGAATGAGTACCAGGAGACAACAAATTACAGGATCAACGATACGTTGATTTATGACAATGTAACGTTGACCAGGTACGCGCCAATTTTTAAAGGTGTTCTGGAAGACAGAGAAGGTGCAGAAGACTGTTATTATAAATCTATTAAAGGGTGGAAGCAAATGGGGAATTTAGATATTTCAAATAAAGCTTTGAATAACAAAATCCCTTCTCCAGCATTTATAGTAACGCTAACAGAGTAATTAATTTATGAAGATAATTTGCATAGGGCGCAATTATTCAGCGCATATCAAAGAACTGGAGAGTAAAACTCCGGAAGAGCCGGTTTTTTTCTTAAAGCCCGACTCCGCAGTTTTGTTAAGTCAGCATCCTTTTGTGATTCCAGAATTTAGTAAGGAAGTGCATTATGAGGTTGAGGTTTTGGTAAAAATCAATAAATTGGGCAAATATATTCAGCCTAAATTTGCTCATAAATATTACGATAAAATAGGTCTGGGGATCGATTTTACCGCGCGTGACCTACAACGTAAATGTAAAGAAGCAGGTTTGCCATGGGAAATGGCTAAAGCATTTGATGGGGCAGCGGTAATAGGAGATTGGGTCTCTAAAGAAGAATTAGGTGATATCAATGATCTAAATTTTTCTTTAGAGAAAAATGATGAGCAGGTACAGAAAGGTAATACAAATAATATGCTTTTTAAAATTGATGAGCTTATAGCGTATGTCTCTCAATTTATGACGTTAAAAATAGGAGATGTAATTTTTACAGGCACTCCAGAAGGAGTAGGGCCTGTAGCAATTGATGACAAATTAACAGGATATTTATCAGGCAGACAGATGTTTGCTATTAATATAAAATAGGATGCCCAAACACTACGATTTATACCAGCTGGAAGATATGGCCGGCGGTGACAAAGAATTTATGACCACGGTGGTAGAAACTTTTTTAACTGAGATCCCACCAGATTTACAAAGCATGCAAACCGCAATAGATAATGATAACCATCGCATGGCATACCAGTTTGCACATAAGATGAAGCCTAATCTTGAGATGTTTGGTATTGACCTTATACGTGAGATTTCTGCTATGGAGAGATGGTCAGATACTAATAAGCCTACATCATTTATTAGACCTCAGTTAGAGGTTATAGTCACTTCAATAAACAATGCGATTGCAGAGATGAAGAAAGACTGGAAGATGTAATGCGAGCACATATTATTACTATAGGCGATGAAATACTCATCGGGCAAATAATAGATACTAACACCTCGTTCATCGCTAAAGAACTTGATAAAATAGGTGTTGAAGTTAAAAAGACTACTTCTATTCCTGATGAAAAAGAGGAGATATTAGAGGCGCTCGATTTTGCCTCAAAAAATGCCGATATTGTGCTTGTAACGGGAGGTTTAGGTCCTACTAAAGATGATGTTACAAAGCATACCTTTTGTGAATTTTTTAATGACGCCCTTGTTGAAAATAAAGATGTCCTAAAGAATATTGAAGATCTTTTTAAGCATCATGTCAAGAAGCCCATGTTGCCAGCTAATAAAGCGCAGGCTTTAGTTCCTACTAAAGCAACTGTGTTAATGAATAAGTATGGCACAGCTCCGGGAATGTGGTTAAAGTACGATGAGACTGTTTTTATTTCTATGCCCGGGGTGCCTTTTGAGATGAAAGCTTTGATGACAGATGAGGTCATTCCCAGATTGCAAAAAGAGTTTAACAGGCCCTTTATTTTGCATAGGACCCTGCATACTTACGGCAAAGGTGAAAGCGAGATAGCTGCAACAATAGAAGAATGGGAAAACAATTTGCCTAAAACCATTAAGCTGGCGTATCTGCCATCGCTGGGCAAAGTGCGCTTGCGTTTATCTACAAAGGGTAATGATCTTAAAAATTTAGAAGCGGCTATTGATAGTGAGGTAATTAAGCTAAAAGAGCTAATAGGCGATATTATTTATGGGTATGAAGATGACCAGCCCTTAGAACATGTAGTGGCAGAATTGCTTAAAAGAAAAGGGGAAACACTGGCTGTGGCCGAAAGTTTTACTGGTGGTCAAATTGCTATCGCCTTTACAGCAGCACCTGGCGCATCAAAATTCTTTAAAGGGGGAATTGTCTCTTACGCTACTGCTTCAAAAATTGATGTTCTAAATGTTGATAAGGCGTTAGTAGATAAATATTCTGTGGTAAGCGCTCCGGTAGCAGAGGCAATGGCTTTAGGAGCCCAGAAATTATTCAGTGCAGATTATACTATTTCCACAACCGGGAATGCCGGGCCCACAAAGGGAGACAGTGATGCCGCAATAGGAACTGTTTTTATAAGTATAGGCACTCCGCATGAGATTTTTACCCATGAATTTCATATGGGTAATCACAGAGAACGTGTTCTTACAAAGAGCGTGAATAAGGCTTTAGAATTATTACAAAAAGAAATTTTAAAAAACTAGGCAATTATATTGCTCAACTTATTAAAGTTGTGTAAATTTGCACCCTGTTTTTAGATAACACAATACAAAAGAGTAGAATCATGTCAAGAGTTTGTGAGCTTACCGGCAAAAAAGCGATGGTTGGAAACAACGTATCGCATGCAATGAATAAGACTAAGCGTAAATTTAACGCTAATTTGCTAAAGAAACGTTTTTATATTCCTGAAGAAGATAAGTGGGTAACGCTTAAGGTGTCTACAGCCGCTCTTAAGACAATAAACAAAAAGGGAATCTCTGCTGTTCTTAAAGAAGCACGTGAAAAAGGTTTCCTTACTAAATAATAACGGCATAAAAGTATAGCATTATGGCAAAGAAAGGCAACAGGGTTCAGGTAATACTTGAGTGCACAGAGCACAAAGCTTCTGGTAAACCAGGAACTTCAAGATATATCACTACCAAAAATAAAAAGAACACTCCAGACAGGATGGAAATTAAAAAATTCAATCCTATCTTGAACAAGATGACTGTTCATAAAGAAATAAAATAAGAAGACATGGCAAAGAAATCAGTAGCAACATTACAGACAGGCTCTAAGCGTTTGACCAAAGCCATTAAAATGGTAAGATCACCTAAAACAGGTGCTTATACATTTGTAGAAGCTGTTATGGCTCCAGAAATGGTAAATGACTTCTTAAACAAGAAATAGTCATTACTTATATAAAGTATAAGCCGTTGCGTGTTGCGCAACGGCTTTTTTTATTTTTAGATGACAATATTTCAGAATAGCGTTAAAAGGCAATACTTTTGTTAAAGCTAATTAACTGTTCATCACCAATACATGAGTTTTTTAAAAAAGATATTTTCAAAAGATAAAAAGGAGACCCTTGATAAAGGGCTTGAAAAGTCAAGTGCTAATTTCCTTTCAAAACTAAGCAAGGCTGTTGCCGGAAAATCTAAAGTTGATGATGAGGTTTTAGATGATCTGGAAGAAGTACTTGTGAGCAGTGATGTAGGTGTCAATACTACAATAAAGATCATTCAACGTATTGAAGAACGCGTCTCTCGCGATAAATACTTAGGTACAGACGAGCTTAATAAGATTTTGCGTGAAGAGATCGCGGGTCTTATGAGTGAGACTAATAGTGGTGATGCCACAGAATTTACAGTTCCTGCAAAGAAACCTTATGTGATCATGGTGGTAGGTGTAAATGGTGTAGGTAAAACGACTACCATAGGTAAACTTGCTTATCAATTTAAAAAGCAGGGCAAAAAAGTTGTGCTGGGTGCTGCAGATACTTTTAGAGCGGCAGCAATAGACCAACTACAAATTTGGGCAGATCGTGTAGATGTGCCAATTGTAAGACAACAAATGGGAAGTGATCCTGCTTCGGTTACTTTTGATACCTTGCAGAGTGCTGTTAAAAACGATGCCGATGTGGTGATCATAGATACTGCGGGCAGATTGCACAATAAAGTCAATCTTATGAATGAGTTGACAAAAATTAAGCGCGTTATGCAGAAGGTTGTTGCAGATGCTCCAGACGAAGTTCTTTTAGTTCTAGATGGTTCTACAGGGCAAAACGCTTTTGAGCAGGCTAAGCAATTTACGGCGGCTACAGAAGTTACTTCGCTTGCTGTTACTAAGCTTGACGGAACCGCAAAAGGCGGGGTTGTAATTGGTATTAGTGATCAGTTTCAAATACCTGTAAAGTACATAGGCGTAGGGGAAGGTATAGAAGATCTTCAGGTTTTTAATAAATTCGAATTTGTGGACTCTTTTTTTAAGTAATCCATAAAAATAAATCTAATGTAAAAGGTGCTCACTCACGTGTAGCACCTTTTTGTATTTTTAAATACGCATTTCTGTAAAGAATCAGAAAGTCTACTTCAAAACTTATTAATTGCATCAAATGGAGCTTTAAGCGAGTAAACGATATTTTATATGAAACAAATTGTACTTTTTTTAGCCTGTATAGCGCTTTTTTCGTGTAAACAAAATAAAGAAACTCCTTCTGAGGAGGTAACCCAATCTCCCGCAGACACTACTGCGGTAAAAGAGAGAGAATACGCTGTTCTTGATTCAAAAGTGATCAATAATGAGGCTTTTTGGGGCGATTTTGATACTGATTTAGGCGATTTTTTACACAGTGATTATAACCGCATAAGTGCTTTAGTTATTGAGAAAACTATTCCCGAAATTAAACAATCAATAGCAGATGGAGATCTTACTTATGAAGACCTGGTGCTTTTTTACTTAAGCCGAATTAAGAAATTTGACCGTGAGAATGATCTTTCATTAAATTCTGTCATTGCCATAAATCCAGATGTACTTGAGCAGGCTAAAGCTCTTGATGAATCGACCGAAGAAATAGATATCTATTCAATAAAAGGGATGCCCATTCTTTTAAAAGATAATATTGATACAGCGGGAATGCCTACAACGGCTGGTGCAGTAGCATTTGAAAATAATAATGCTGATGATTCTTTTATTGTCGAGCGATTGAAAGAAAGTGGAGCGCTTATTCTGGGTAAAGCAAATCTTAGTGAATGGGCATATTTCTTCTGTGGTGACTGCCCCAGTGGGTATTCTGCGGTAGGTGGTCAAACGTTGAACCCTTATGGTAGAAAAATACACGATACAGGAGGTTCAAGTTCAGGAAGTGGTGTGGCAACAGCTGCAAATTTTGCAGTCGCTGCAATAGGCACAGAAACTTCAGGATCAATTTTATCACCATCGAGTTCAAATTCTGTTGTTGGGCTTAAGCCTACAATAGGTTTGTTAAGCAGAGGAGGAATTGTCCCTATTTCGAGCACGCTCGATACGCCCGGCCCCATGACCAAGTTTGTAATAGACAATGCGATCTTGCTTAATGCGCTAACCGGTAAAGACAATGCAGATCCTGCTTCTAAGAAATTGAACGCACCAGAAGAAGATTATGTTGCGGGGATAAAAGAGATCAATGACGTTAAACAGTTTTTAAGTGAAAAGCGCCTGGGTTATTTTAAAGGTTCTATGGAAGATACACTTTACGCTCAGGCGGTAAATGATCTAAAGTCTGCCGGAGCAACAATGATTGAGCTGGAGCGCCAGGACATTAAACTACCACAATTTGGTCGTGTGCTCAATCTCGATATGCAAAAGGACTTGCCAGATTATGTTGAGAAATATGGTGATAAAAGTCTATCGCAAAGAGATGTGAAAAGTATTACCACATTTAATAAAGAAGATTCTATTGTTAGAATGCCATACGGTCAAAAATTATTTTACGGCATACTTGCAGACAGCGCTTCGGCTAAAGAATTTGCTGCGATAAAAGATACGTTGCAGACTAACGGGCGTGCCTTTTTTGATATTCCGTTAAAAGAAAATGACCTTGATGCGGTTTTATCTATAAATAATTACATGGCTGGTTATGCTGCTGTTGCTAAATATCCCGCCATTACCGTTTCTATGGGTTATCAGGAGGATAACAGACCTATGGGGCTTACTTTTATGGCGCCAACACTTTCGGAAAAAAAGTTATTAGAACTGGCGTATGCGTATGAGTCAATTTCGCACAAGCGCAAGTTTCCATCAGATTATAAATAATCGGGCTTAAAGCCGTAAAAATCGGGTAAAAACAGCTAATATTTTTTCTCATTTCTAAATTCTGATTAAAAGGTTATTCGCCGTATCTTTGCCGTCCCAAAATCTGGAGCATTATGCGTACTAAAACCTTAAAGAAGAATAAAATAAACGTAGTAACCTTAGGGTGTTCTAAAAACGTTTATGACAGCGAAGTGTTAATGGGGCAATTGCGCGCCAATAACAAAGAGGTTGTGCATGAAGAGGAAGGTAATGTTGTAGTTATCAATACCTGTGGTTTTATAGCTAATGCGAAAGAGGAATCTGTAAACACAATACTAGAGTACGTTCAAAAAAAGGAAGATGGTATTGTAGATAAGGTTTTTGTAACAGGCTGCCTTTCTGAAAGGTATAAGCCAGATCTGCAAAAGGAAATTCCTGATGTAGATCAATATTTTGGTACAACAGAACTTCCCGGCTTATTAAAGGCTTTAGGTGCAGATTATAAGCACGAATTAATAGGTGAGCGATTAACTACTACTCCTAAAAATTATGCGTATTTAAAAATTGCAGAAGGTTGCGATCGACCTTGTTCTTTTTGCGCAATACCTTTAATGCGAGGTGGCCATAAGAGTACACCAATAGAAAATCTGGTTATAGAAGCAGAAAAACTGGCTGCACAAGGTATAAAAGAACTGGTTTTGATTGCCCAGGATCTTACTTATTATGGTCTTGATCTGTATAAAGAAAGAGCTCTGGCTAAATTGCTTCGCGAACTGGTTAAAGTTGACGGCATCGAGTGGATACGCCTACATTATGCATTCCCTACAGGTTTCCCTATGGATGTGCTTGATGTGATGCTCGAAGAGCCAAAGGTTTGTAATTATATAGACATTCCGCTGCAGCATATTTCTACAAAGCTTTTAAAATCAATGCGTCGGGGTACTACTTATGAAAAAACAAATGCGCTGCTAGAGGTGTTTAGAGAGAAGGTGCCGCAAATGACGATACGTACTACTTTAATTGTTGGCTATCCCGGCGAAACTCAGGAGGATTTTGAGTTGCTGCGCGATTGGGTTAAAGAGATGCGTTTTGAACGTTTAGGTTGCTTTACTTATTCTCACGAAGAAAATACACACGCTTATAATCTTGAAGATGACGTGCCAGAAGAAATCAAAATGGAACGTGCTAATGAGATTATGTCTATACAATCACAAATAAGCTGGGAGCTTAATCAGCAAAAAATAGGTTTAGAGTTTAAAGTAGTCATTGACAGAAAAGAAGGTGAGTATTACATTGGTCGTACTGAATTTGATTCACCAGATGTTGATAATGAGGTGTTAATAGATGCTAAAAAGGTCTATTTAAAAACCGGTGAATTTGCACAAGTTAAAATTACTGAAGCAGAGGACTTTGACCTGTATGCAGAAGTGGTATAAATTATTCTTCTTAATTTTAATTTATTATTCTTAAAAATCTAATATTCAATATATTATAATTTTTTCAAGCTTATTTTTTGGAATTATTTTCCAGAGATTTAAGATTTATTGCTTTAACCGATGAAAGTTCCCATTTCATCTAATTCTTAAATAATTCTTAATCAGGTAACTAATCATTAGTTACTTTAGCCCCTGAAAAATTACTTAAAGGGTGATTTTTTAAAGCGTAGTCCCAAATCTACCAAGTCAGCTTTTTGTGAAATGGCAATTGTTTTTAAAACTTAATTGCTGTTTATGATGAAACATTATTACTTCGTTTACCGAAAGGATTTTGTATTTACAATTTTTTGTTTTTTATTTCTAATTCCTGTTTTTTCAGCCGAAAAGACCGATAATTCTGCTGTTTTAGGCGATTTTTCTGTTGCCGAAGCGATACCTTTCCAGCAGTCGTGTGGTAATATTAGTCCGTATGACTGTAGTGAAATTCCTGTTACCTTACCTCTTTCATTAAATTTTAGCGGAAGCGGGAGTGCCAGTGGTTTTACAATGGTCTCTGCTCCATCTTCCAGATTATATGAAGATGCATATGGGGCTAATTCTACAGTAACGGGATGGAATCCCAACAAGTTGAACATGTCAAATGGATATTTGACAGTTAGAGCTACCCGAGGCTCATTTAATGGGTCTGCTAATTCACAAATGAATGCTCTAGGAGTAGGTCTACAAACTGCATCCGGGCTAATTAATATAGCTGCAAAAATAGCTCAACCCAGATTTGACAGATCATACGGAGATTATGGTCAGGAAGCCGGGATTTGGTACGGCATTGATGAGGATAATATTGCCAAAGTTGTGGTGCAAAAAAGACCTTCATCCTGGTTTTCTTCAAGAAAGCAACGTATACGATTTACAATAGAGCATCGTGAAAATGATGGCTCAATTAAAGTATTTGACATAAATACAGATGATTTTAGCTGGAGTACTTATGGTAATCATGCGCTAAGTTTTCGATTAGAAATAGATCCTGCTACTAAAGAAGCAAGAGCATTTTATACTATAGATAACGGAAACGAAATTCTTGTACAGGAGGATGATGAAGAATTTTTAAACGTACCTTCTAATTTTCTTGCAGGAGTAGATCATGATTCTAATGGTGGTACACCTAATGTTAGTTTTGCCGGTATTGCAACTTCAACAAATGGAGCCAGAAATGGATACTTAGATGTATCATATGATTCATTTAATGTAACACAGGAGCAAACTCTTAATTCAGCTAATAATATAACTTATTTTGAAGTTCCCACACAGCTGGGTGCCGCAGTGATAAATGCTAGCGCGCATACTGTTGAGGCAGAAGTTGAGGTAGGAACAGATCTTTCAAGTCTTGCTCCTACAGTTTTAGTCTCTCAGGGTGCAACTATAAGTCCGGAATCTGGTTTACCTCGTAATTTTACTGCCCCTGTAGAATATACCGTAACTGCTGAAAATGGAAATGTCCAGAAGTGGACTGTAAATTTGAGTGCAGATATACCTGAAGAGCTTAGGCTATCTTTTAATAAGAATGCTCTTGATTTTGAGGGAGATTATGGAAGTTCAATTGCCTCTCAATCAGTTAATGTTTCAGCCAATACAGGTTCTCCAGAATTTGCATTGTCTGATGATCCTGATTCCAGCGACTGGTTAATTATGCCAGTAGCAAATTCTGAAAATACATATACACTTGGTCAACTTGAATTTGGTATTCAGGCAGGTCTGTCTGCAGGTACATACAGCACTGTAATTATTGCGACTGATGCTTCAGGTCTAGGATATGAACCTGCCAGTATAACAGTTTCACTAACAATATCTGGTGAAGCGCCTCCTATTGTAGATAATTTTGAAGCTCACATCAACTTTCAGGATAATGCTACGATACCTCCTTCAGGATATTTAAAGGATTATGGAAAAGAATTTGGAAATAATTCAGTAGAAATTGACGGGGAATCTTTTCAATACGGATGGAAAAATTCAGAAACTAAAGTTCCTTTTGATGCTTCTAATGAGGCTGAAAATAATAGTAATGGTGTAGGTAGAAATCGTCTAGGTTCATCTTACGCAGGTGCAACAATTCAAGAGCAGTTAGAAGGTACACTCGTTCATTTTCAGGGAGATAATATTCTAAGCCCAAATGGCGCAAGTCAAACCTGGATAACACAGCCCCGGGGTAATGAATTGTATTGGGAGCTTGAAATACCTAATGGTGTGTATCAGGTAACAGTAGGTTTAGGTGATGAAAGCAACGATATAGATAGCAGGCATAGTGCAACAGTAGAAGGTTATACTGTTATACCTGCTTTTATGCCTGCTCAAAAAGAAAATCGCAGTGCTTCTATTGTTGTAGAAGTAACAGACGGACTACTTACTATAAATGGTCTGGGAGGTTTTAATTCAAAAATAAATTATGTAGATGTAATTGAAAGCAATGCAACACCTGTAAGCGGAGTGCTTTCATTTGACCCCAATACACAAAGCGTTTTATTACTTGATGGTACTTCAAGTAATTTTAATACAACATTGGGTGGAGATGGTGCTACTGCAATAGGCATGACAATAAGCGATAATCTTAATTCTGGTAATAAGAATATTACAGATAAAAATGATTGGTTGGCATTACCTGCGTCTTACCAAACTGGAAATTTAGCATTTGATGTAACAGCTTACAGTGCCACAAATAATGATGCGTTTTTACCTGGTGATTCACGTAACAATGCGGTAGTAGCAACCGCAAAGGGATATAAGCCTGCTGTTTTGGATGTAGAGATGTATGTTCAAAATCCGGGAAATCAAGCTCCAACAGTAAAAGATCAGTCATTTACGGTTTATAAGCAAGCAGCAGAGAATACAGCTCTTGGTATGGTCATGGCAGATGATGTTGATAATGACGTGTTGCATTTCTCAATTATAGGAGGCAATGATTCTGATGTTTTTACAATAGACGAGTTTTCCGGCGCGCTGCAAACAACAGGCAATGCTTTAGATGAAGATGAATATGTTTTAACTGTGGGAGTTAGTGACGGAGAGTTTACTGCTCAAGCTGCAATAAGCATTTCTGTAGCAGCAGATCTTCAGGAATTCAATACGGTTAAAATTAATTTTTCGTTTGCAGATGATGTTCCTTCAGATGATTTTCTAACAGACTCTGGTAAAGGTTTTGGTGACAGGGGGAACAACTATTCTTATGGTTGGCTTACAACCAATTCCCGTCCTGTAGATCTTTCAAGAAATGTTAGGAATCGCAATTTTAGTCAATTATCCATTCTTCAGAATACATTACTACATATGCAATATGGCGATACTGGCGGTGCCAGTGGAGAGCCTATTGAGGGTATATGGGAAATAGGTTTACCAAATGGGGTCTACCAGGTAACAGTGGGTGTGGGTGATCCTAGTATTGACGGAGCTAGTTCTATACCGCATCACAGTATTAATGCAGAAGGTGTTAATATAATTAGTGACTTTGTACCTTCAGGGGCTGCTGGCTCACTTACCAGATTATCTTCTGGCACAGCTCAGGTTTCTATAACAGATGCAAGACTCACCATAGATGCTTTTGGTGGCTTTAATACGAAAATCAATTACATAGAGATAACACCTATTTCTATTGATTCACAGGCATATTTTGTAAATGTTACGCCAGCAGACAATACTTCAGAAGTATTCATCTCAGATTTTCAAATAAATGTTGACGTAATTACTCCGGAAGGCTACGAACTTTTATCTTCTTCATTAATGGGGAATGTAAATTTGTATAAAATTGTAGATGGTGTTGAGACGCTTGTTCCTTCTAACTCTAATGATACAGGAGGTAAAGATGCCATTACGTTAACACCTCTGTCCTTTTTAGAACCTTTTACAGATTATGTTTTCCGAATAGAAAATGTAGAGGCTAACAAAATAGGTGATCTTACAGATAAAATCGTGTTTGCTACATTTGAATCTAATTTTACCACAGGAGCAAGTGATGATGAAGTTATCCCCATACGTGACTTAAGTGGAGTAGAGTTTACTAAAATTCCCGGAGGCGATGCTTTAGGTGAAGGTACCTTAGGGATGCGTTTTTCAAGTCTTGTTATAGGTCCTGATGGTAAACTATATGGCAGTACATTAGGAGATTTTCAGTCTGACGGTCAAATATACAGATGGGATATTGCGGATGATGGAACTCTAGAAAATTTGCAGATATTAAGTCCGCAGCTTACCGGAGCAGATCATCCAGTTAGTGGACCTCGAGATAATAATAACAGATTGATAATTGGGTTGGTTTTTGATCCTAATTCAACTGCAGATGACTTAACTGCTTACGTTACGCACAGTAGCGCAGTCTTAACTGCAGGTCCTGAATGGGATGGTAAGTTAACCAGACTTCATGGTCCAGATCTTTTAGAAACACAGGATATTCTAGAGCATTTACCGCGATCAATAAGCGACCATATGACAAATAGCATCACCTTTAAAGATGGTGATATATATTTTGTGCAGGGAAGTCTTTCAGCCGGAGGTGCTCCTGATGCAGTATGGGGCAACAGACCTGAAAGTTTGCTTTCTGCAGCTGTTTTAAAATTAGATCTTGATAAATTACCGTCATCATTACCTCTAAGTGTTTATACCACAAGTAATATAAATGTAATAAACACTGCGCCATCAAATGGTTTAACGATGAGCAACGGAACATATAATCCATACTCGGCAGATTCTCCACTTACAATTTTTGCGACAGGAGTTAGAAACGCTTATGACCTTGTATGGCATTCAAATGGCTGGTTATATATGCCAACAAATGGGACAGCTGGTAATAATGAGACGTCTCCCAATGCACCGGGATCATCAGATTATGTTTTAGCTCGTAGAATAGATGGAGTTACTACCATACCAGATGTACAGGCATTGAGAGGAGGCGAGGCTCAAAAGGATTGGTTATTTAAAACTCAAGGTGGAAGTTATCATGGTCATCCTAACCCATACAGAGGTGAGTTTGTATTAAATCATGGAGGTATGCCATACAGCGGAGTGCCAGGACAAGTAGAACCTAATTACATAGATGTAGCAAAATACCCTGGAACATTAGGACCAGATATTAACTATAGAAGACCTGCATATGACTTTGGTCTTAATAAATCACCCAACGGCGTTATTGAGTACAAAAGCAACGCTTTTGGGGGTAAATTACAGGGTTTATTAATGGTTTGTAGATTCAGTGGTCAGGATGATCTTCTAGTTATGGACCCTAAATCTAATGGTGATATAGCAGAGGTATATAACAATATACCTGGCTTAAGAGGTTTTGATGACCCTTTAGAAGTTGTAGAAGATGTTAAAACGGGTAACCTATATGTTTCAGAATATGACAGAGACAACAGTGGGGTGGCTCGACTTACATTATTAAGAGCTTCAGCTACGGCGGTTACTGAAAATGCATATCGATTTAATTTTCAAACCGCATCAGATCTGGCAGAATCACCTTATGGATACATAGATGAAGTTGGTGATGCATACGCCAGTCACACTACTCCAGATGGAGATCTTAGCTATGGTTGGGTGCAGGAAGGGTCTACAGTGGCTACTGCTAATACCAGCGGAAGAAATCGCAACAATAGCAATTTTAATGCGCTCAAAAATACTTTTATTCACTTGGGACATAGGAATACTGTTGCGTATCCTCCTACAGATTGGTTACTAAATATTCCTAATGGCTTCTACAATGTCACAATAAGTGTAGGAGATCCTAACTATAAGGATAGTAATCACGTTCTTGATGTGAACGGGGTCAATGTTATCAATTTTGATCAGCAAAATAACAACCCCAATGATCTTACCCATTTTGAAAATACTGAAGTAGTTGAGGTTTCAGATGGATTATTAAGGTTGAATCTTGGAGCGGCTGGTGATAATACTAAGATTAATTATATAGTAATTGTTCCTGTAGGAACAGAATCTATACCACCTACTGTTGCTGCGCAATTTAATAATGAGGAATTTGTACCAGGTATTTACAAAGGTGATGTGCAAATTGTACTTAATGTCACTGATGAAAGTGGAAGTGGTCTCGCTAGCGTTAACTATGTTTTAGATGGAGGGTCTTCACAGACCTACTCTAATGCTCTATCTGTAACAGATGCAGGGTCTCATACATTAATTGTCACCGCAATAGATAATAATGGAAATACGTCAATTAAAGAATATGCATTTACAATTGAGGAGGTTTCTAATGCAATTCTTTATGTGGAAAACATGACCAAGGTTCCCACAACAGATCGTGGATTTCCTGCAGATGATTACTATACATTTCATAGAATTGATAACCCGGGTCGTGCCAAAAGAAGAGAGATAAATATTATGAGATTACATAATAACGGATCTCAAAATCTTGTTGTTTCAGCTTTAAATATTTCTGATGTATCAAAATTCACATATGATATATTAGCTGGAGATGATGGGCAGGTGAGTCTCCCATTAACTATTGCAGCAGGTGATTTTAAGGATATAAATATTCTGTTTATTGGTAGCGAAGGGCCAGACGCTAATGCTATTTATAGAGAAACCATGAATATAGTCTCAAATTCTGATGAAGAATCTAATAAAGAGATCATATTACATGGGGCCTACTCTCCAATTCCGGAAGATGTTTTTGAAATACGAAGCCAATGGGTACTAGATGCCTTTGGTTTTGAAACAAGTATGCTGAGCTACGTAAATAATGCTGGCAATGTTAACCCTCCTAATTCTAATCCAAATATACCTAGTTCAGATTATCCCAAAGCAGAAAATGTTAATGCCGGCTTCGAAGGTGACTTGATTATTTCACCTAATTTTGTTCAGGCAGATCCTTCTAAGCCTGTTATAGGATTTCAACTTGCTGCTTTCCATGGCTATACGTCTTACGGTGCAAGATTTGTTAGTGTAAACAATAACAATACTGTTGCGGATATAAACTTTTCACATTTGCCTGAGTACTATCAAACATTTTTCCCTGTTGGGCAGGATGGTGTTAATATTAATTACGGTCGTGCTGAGTCTATTACAGTTCCATTCAGGATCCAGGTAGCGAATTATATAAGCAGTGGCAACAATGGCAATTTGGGCGTTCGTTTTTATAAGGTTAAAGACAGAGATGGTAACGTAGTTCCCAATGAGTATATAGCCATAGAGGATTTTATAGGATCTGGGTGCAGCACAAATTATGGGGGAAACTGTGATTTTCAGGATGATGTCTTTTATTTCGTTAACATTAGACCACAGGCACAGCCATCTGCTCAAAAAATAGATGACTATACAGCGGCTAAAAGTTCTAATTTCTCCTATGACATTTCAAGCTATTTCAATGTTGGTTATGCTGGTAATAAGTTTAAATTTTCAGCTGACATGCCGTCTTGGGCTTCTATTAATGAGAGTACAGGTGTAATAAGTGGTATATCATCTTCTGATTCAGATAATATATATTCAATTCAGGTTTCAGCAACAGATCTAAATGGTTTGGTCGTTACTTCTAATTTTAATCTTATACTGGGAGAAGGGCTCACTGCTGTAGATGATACAGCAAATACAACTGTCAATTCGTCTATTACATTATCTTCTTTATTAAGTAATGATATAGAGTCTGATAATCAAACACTTAGTATAGCTTCGGTATCAAATGCTTCTCACGGTACAACAGTTTTACAATCTGGAAATAGAGTGATTTACACACCGGTAAACAACTTTATAGGTCAGGATAGTTTTACGTATACAGTTTCAAATACGAGTGGTGCCAGCGATACTGCAATGGTAACTATAACGGTGAGTGATTTACCTCAAAGTTCAGGATTTGCATTGCGTATCAATGCAGGGGGGCCACAGACCACTTATAACAATAAAACTTTTGAAGCAGATCAGTATTATAGTGCTGGTAATTCATACAATAACAGTTCTGCATCTGTACCATCCCTATATCAAACAGAGCGTACCAAAGGGGCTCCTGCATCTTTTAGTTATAATATTCCAGTTCCCAATGGAAAATATAGTATTGCCTTACATTTCGCCGAAATATATTGGGGTGTAAACGGAGGTACTAATGGTGGAAGAGGAAATCGCATTTTTGATGTAGGAATAGAAGGCAGCAGAGTTCTTAATAACTATGATATAATTGCAGATGTAGGTGCAGGAAACCCCACTGTTAAAACATTTGATGTTGTAGTAAATGATGGAACCCTTAATATTAGCTTCTCTGCAGAGTCTTCTGTAGGTGGTGTTGATCAACCTAAGATTTCGGCCATTGAGATTTTAGGTGAGGATTGTGGACCTTTACCAGCAGTTTGGAATAACGCTGATATTGGTGCTGTGGGAGCAGCTGGAGAGGCCTGTTATACAAATGGCGTTTTTGATGTAAAAGCTTCTGGTGCTGATATATGGTATAGAGCAGATGAATTCCATTTTGTATATCAACAGTTACAAGGTGATGGGGAGATTATTGCAAGAGTTGAAAGTCTTGAGAATACGAATGAATGGGCAAAAGCAAGTGTAATGATGCGGAATAATCTTAATGCAAATGCTTCTTCTGCTCAGATAATGCTTTCTCCTAATCCAGATAAAATAGGTATGCCGGGTTTTGTATTTCAGCATCGCAGGAGTGATGGGGCAGATATGGGAGGTAATTCTACCACCCCTGTGACGGCATCATCAGGCAAAGGATACATGAGATTAGTTCGCTCTGGAAATAGGTTTACCGCTTATGTTTCTCAAACTAATGGGAATTGGAGACAAATTGCATCTCAGACCATTTATATGAATAATACTATTTATGTGGGATTGGCAACTACTTCTCATAGCGATGGCAATCTTACTACAGCAACTTACAGTAACGTAAGTGTATTAGGAAGAAGAGGTTCAGACGATGTATCAAATACAAATGTGTCTAAAGCAACACTGGGAATTGATTCGGTACACGATTATAAAATTATCATGCACCCTAACCCTGCAACAGATAAGGTAGAAATCAATATTACAAATCCTCTGATGGTTGTTGATGAAATTGTGATTCATGATCTTAAAGGAAGTGTGGTGGCAGAATATAAGGCTACTACGATCAAAAACGATAATTCTTATGAAGTGCCTATTTATAATCTTGAAGCCGGGATTTATCTGGTAAATGTTATCCAGGATAATGGTACTGTAGATAAACTAAAACTTATAGTTAAACATTAATTTTTTGAATCCCTCTTATCCAAACTTGTGAAGAAAAAGCCTGTATTTATTATACAGGCTTTTTTAATTTTGTTAGGATGGTGATTCCATGAAAGAGGGATTGAGGATAGAAGTAAGTAATATTATTGATGGAGTTAATAATGGAAGCATCAATATTTTTGAGCCTGAATGTTAAAAAAAAATGAAAGAATACCTTGATTGTATTTTTTTACTTAGCTACGTTTAGTCGAAGAAAATCAAGGTTTTATCTAATTGTCATAGCGGTACTCTTCCTGCTTTCTATGTTTGTCTATATTGCATCAAAAAAGGCGCTATTCCTTTGTGATTGAAAAATTAGCTACCCAACTTCCCCTTTAGTGCTTTGCTCAATTTCAGACTAACCATCTGGACAGGTTTGGCATGATTCTCTATTATTGGATATTTAATTTATTGCTTTTGTGAAATGAAAATGAAATTACTCACTATTATTTTTAAGTCGAAATCAGTTCTATTTGCATTGTTCTGTCTCTTATTGACAGGTCAGGTTGCATGGTCATTCTCTTCAGATCCTAAGATTAAAACTCAACCTAAAAATTCTAATGTACATACATATATAGGTCATGATGAGTTTAAAGACGAGTCAAAATCGACAAGAAGTAATGTATCTGTAGCGGTTTCTATAGTTGATTTTAAATTTGAATCGCTTAACAGCTCTCCTGTTGTTATTGATGATGTAAATCATACAGTGGAAGTTGAAGTACCTTATGGTACTAAAATATCATCTGTAAAACCTGAAATTACAGTGTCTCCAAGCGCAACTATTATGCCTGCGTCTGGTGTGTCCAGAAATTTTGCAGATGTTGTCACTTATATAGTAAACAACGGTGGTTCAAGTCAGGCATGGCAAGTTACAGTTAAAACTCTCGAAGAAAATACCTTTGAAGTACATATTAATTTTCAGGACCCATCTTCTTCAGTTCCTACTGGTTATTTAGGCGATAAAGGTGCTGCTTATGGTAATAGAGGTAACAGCTATAATTATGGTTGGATTGATGAAAATACAAAATCTCCCATTGACCTGTCTTTAAATACTAGAAATAGGAATAATTCAACTTTAAGCCTTGTTAAAAATACTCTTCTCCACATGCAGTTTGGTGATGTAGGAGGCAATGGAGGTGTTAATACAGAAGGTGTCTGGGAAATATCTGTTCCAAATGGTTATTACAAAAGTACTATTGGAGTCGGGGATTCTGATGTGGATGGTTCTTCTGCTATTCCTAGGCATAACATAAATGTGGAAAATATTAATGCGGTTGACTCTTTTATTCCAACTGGTGGAGGTGGGTCTTCTTCTAGATTTACTTCAGGTTCTGCTCAAGTTCTGGTAACCGATGATAAATTGACTTTAGATGCAAAAGGTGGATTTAATACTAAAATCAATTCAATTGACATAGTATCTCTTGATTTACCATCTATAAAGAATCAAACGTTCACTGTTTGGTCAGGAGCAGCTGTTGGATCTCAAGTAGGTCAGATAAAGGTAGATGCTGAATCAAGTTTAAATTATGCTATTGTAGCAGGTAATTCTGATTCAAAATTTAAGATTAATCCTCTATCCGGCGAGATCGCAATAGCGGATAATTTGGGCTCTATCGTGTCTCAGTATACTCTTATAGTAGAGGCCGGTGATGGGGCGAATGCAGTGTATGGGGATGTAATTATTAATGTCAACACTAATTCCCCTAGCATCGCTAATGATATTTTAACTTTTGTTCTCGCAGAGCAGACAGAATCGGCTACTATCGATACAGCCGATCATACTATTAACATTCAAGTGGATTATGGCACAGATCTTTCAAATTTAAACCCTTCTATATCAGTTTCTGAAGGAGCTGTGATCACTCCTGTGAACGTGTCTAATTTTACTAATCAAGTAAAATATACTGTAACAGCTGAAGATAAATCAACCATTCAGGACTGGTTGGTAAACGTTTCAATTTTGCAACCAGATAGTTTTGAAGCGCATATTAATTTTCAGGATAAATCGACTTTATCGCCCCCTGGCTATTTGGCCGATTATGGAAAACAATTTGGTTTTTCATCATTAACATCTGGTTCTTATAGCTATAAGTATGGTTGGAAAAATAAAATTACAGAACAACCATTTGATGCTTCAAGTGATGCTGCTGGAAATGGTAATGGAGTGGGAAGAAATAGAATTTCATCATCTTACTCTTCATCTACGATTCAACAAAAATTAGATGGAACTTTAGTTCATTTCCAAGGTGATAATGCTCTAAATGCCGATGCTAGTAGTCAATTATGGAGTTCGCAACCTAGGGGGAATGAATTATATTGGGAAATTGAGATTCCAAATGGTACATATGAGGTAAGAGTTGGACTTGGAGATATAAGTTATGTAGATAGTAGACATAGTGCAACTGTTGAAGGATATACAATTATTCCAGCGTATGCCCCTTCTTTAGGAGAAACACGGCAAGGAACAATGATTGTTGAGGTCACTGATGGCTTACTTACAATAAATGGTTTAGGGGGGTTCAATTCAAAAATAAATTTTATAGACATTACTCCCAGTGGGGGTACGCCGGTTAATGGTTCTCTATCATTTGATTCCTCTCTGTTGGATATAGAATTATCAAATAATACAACTGATTTGTTTTCAACCACTCTTAGTGGAATAGGTGCTGGATATACTGGATATATAGGATTTGTAATTAGCGATAATATTAATTCGGGAAACCAAAATATAACTAATAAGAATGAGTGGTTAGAATTACCAAGTACTTTAAAACCAGGAATACTGAATTTTACAGGGAATACCACCTCCTTGAATATAGGTGATACGCGCTCTAATAAGGTTATCGCTACAGCGAAAGGCTTTAGTCCTGCAGTTGTAAATATTAATATGACTGTGGTAGAGTATGAAAATTCACCTCCATTGGTAGAAGATCAAAGTTTTAAAGTGTGGGCAGGAGAAGATATAGGGCATTTAATTGGAACTGTTGCAGCCACTGATACTGAATCAGACACCTTATCCTTCTCAATCATATCAGGTAATGAAGAAGGGCTATTTAATTTGGATACTGTTTCTGGTGAACTTACAACAGCTCAGCTTATTAATTCGTCTACTAAGCAATATGTTTTAGAGGTTCAAGTTAGTGATCCTACAAACATCTCATCTGGATACTTAACAATAAATGTAAGCGATGTTGTTCCAAGTTCAGATAAAAGCTTTTTGTCGTTTTCTTTACCTTCTCAATCAGAAGATGCCATAATAGATGATACAAAACATGAAGTGAAAATAGGCGTACCATATGGTACCGCTTTAAATAATCTTAATCCCACCTTTAAAATTTCGCCCCATGCTATTATAAATCCCCCAGTAGGTACAGATTTTAGAGCTCCTGTGAAGTATATTATCACGGCGGAAGATGGAAGTCAACAGGAATGGACAGTGAATGTTTTTGAGAATACTCCTTCTGTTGCAAGTTTTGAGGCACATATTAACTTTCAGGATCAAAGCACGATTCCACCATCTGGGTATTTAAAGGATTATGGTAAACAATATGGTAATGCCAGTGTTAAGATAAATGAAACTTCATTTAGCTATGGGTGGAAAAACATGCAGACCGGTCTTCCGTTCGATGCATCAAGCGATGTATCGGGTAATGGAAATGGGGTTGGTAGAAATAGAATAGTTTCTTCATATGCTACCTCTTCAAAGCAACAACAGTTAGAAGGTACTTTGGTACATTTTCAAGGTGACAATATTTTAAATCCCGATGGTTCTCAACGTATATGGAGTTCACAACCAAGAGGATCAGAACTGTTTTGGGAATTGCAAATTCCTAATGGTACATATGCAGTTACCATAGGTCTAGGTGATGAAAGTATTGATACAGACAGTCGTCACAGTGCAACAGTAGAAGGATACACTATAATTCCAGCATTTGCTCCTAAACCTTATGAAAACAAATCTGGGACTATTGTAGTTAATGTCAGTGATAATTTATTGACTATAAATGGATTGGGTGGATTTAATTCTAAAATTAACTATGTTGATGTTGTAGAAAGTTCTGATACACCAGTCAATGGAAACTTAGAATTTAATGTGACGGAAGCTAATTTATCGCAAGGAGAAGATGCGGCTAGTACCTTTTATTCTAATTTATCCGGATCTGGAGCTACCGATGTGGGTTTAGTATTAAAAGATAATATTAATTCAGGCGATAATTATAACACCACGTCAAATGATTGGTTGACCCTACCAGAAGCAAATTCTGTAGGCAATTATGGCTTTATGGTAAATACACAAAACCTTACTTTAGGTGATAAACGTACTGCTAATATAGTTGCAAGTGCAAAAGGATTCAAACCCGCGTCATTAGAAGTAAATCTGGATGTAACTGCCTATGAAAATCAACCACCTGTTGTAGATGATCAGTCATTTACGGTATGGAAAGAGGCTGTGGTTGGTACAGCAGTAGGGACTGTCCCTGCCAGAGATCTTGAATCTAATTCTTTTAGTTTTGAGATAGTATCTGGTAATGAGGACAGCATGTTTGCTATTGATGAAAACTCTGGTAAAATCACTACTATTAAATTACTCAATACAGAAACTACTGAATATGTCTTAGTAGTAGAGGTAGGAGATGGTGATAATGTAACAACTGCAAATGTGTCAATTCTTGTCACGGCCAATGTGGTTTCTTATGAACCTATTAAAATTAATTTTTCTACTGCGTCTGATGAACCACCTTCAGGATATTTACGTGATTCAGGAAAAGGATTTGATGAAAGGGGAAATGGTTATAAATATGGTTGGCTCACCAAAAATAAAGAGCCTATAGATCTCTCTTTAAATACTAGGAGTAGAGGGCTTATCGGGTTAACAGATCTGCAGAATACGCTTATTCATGTTCAGTATAATAATGTTAACGGAACCAGTGGGGTTGCCAAAGAGGGTGTTTGGGAAATAAGTGTACCTAATGGTGGGTATAAAGTGACGGTAGGAGTTGGTGATGGTTCAATTGATGGTACCGGAACGACTCCGTCACATACCATAAATGCCGAAGGAGTTAATATTATTAACGGATTTGTTCCTAGTGGTGAATTAGCATCAAGTAATAGATTTGCCTCAGCAACTGCTGAGGAAGTATTGGTAACTGATGGGCGCCTTACGATCGAAGCTTTCGGTGGATTTAATACTAAATTGGATTACATCGAAATTGCGGCTACATCAATTGCTTCGCAACCACATTTTGTTAACGTTACACCTAAGGATAATAGTAGAAATGTACTTATAAGAGATTTTCAAATCAATGTTGAGGTAATTATTCCAGATGGGTATGAAATGGATGCAGGAACTCTTGAGGGAATTCAATTATATAAAGTAACACCTGGAAATGAAGTTTTAATTCCTTCTAATTCGAATGATACTGGTGGTGGTGATGCAATTACTTTAACACCTCTTGAACCCCTTGAAGAAAATACTAATTATGTTTTTAGAATAGCTGGTGTAGAGGCTAATAGAATTGGTGACGTTGAAGACCGTTTACCTTTTGCAACTTTTCAATCAGGTTTTACAACAGGAGATAAGGATGAGAACGTTAATTATATAAAAGATATAAGTGGAATTGAATTTACTAAGGTTTCAGGGGGTCCCGATTTGGGTGAAGGAACATCGGGAGAAAGATTTTCAAGTCTTGCTATAGGGCCGGATGGAAGATTATATGCTAGCACTTTAGGTAATTTTAGTGATGAAGATGGTAAAATTTATAGATGGAATATAGAGGATGATGGTACTTTAAGTAACCTCAAAGTTTTAACTCCAGATTTAAGAGGTTCTTCTTTTCCTACAACTCCTGGAATTGATAGAAATAACCATACCCGTCTCATTATAGGCTTTACTTTCGATCCATCATCTACTGCAGATAATCTTATAGCATATGTTACGCATAGTATGGCAGCATTATCAGGAGGTCCGGAATGGGATGGAAAGATCACGAGACTCTCAGGACCTGATCTTTCGCAGGTTCAGGATATTGTGGAGCACCTACCTCGTTCAGTAGGTGATCACTTTACAAATGCCATTGCCTTTGATAAAAATGGAGATATGTACATTAGTCAGGGTAGTAATACTGCTGGTGGTGCTCCTGATGCTATATGGGGTCACCGTCCAGAAAGATTGTTGTCTGCGGCTGTACTAAAAATAGACATGGATAAACTTAATGCTTTGCCAAGTCTGCCTTTGGATGCATATACTACAGATGACATCGATGTGATTAATGCCGGTGTTAATTCAAGTAGTATAAAATTAAGTGATGGAACATATAATCCATATTCACCTAATTCCCCTCTAACAATTTTTTCAACAGGTTATAGAAATACATACGATTTGCTGTGGCATTCTAATGGTTGGTTATACGCGCCAACAAATGGAACAGCTGGTAACAATAGTACTTCCCCAAAATCACCAAGCAGCTTAAATTATAAATTCGCTCATAGAATTGACGGTTTGACAGCAGATCAAATGCCTGAGATTCCTGCTTTGAATGGTGGTGAAACTCAAAAGGACTGGTTATTTAAAACTCAAGGGGGTAGTTATCATGGTCATCCGAACCCTTTAAGAGGAGAATTTGTACTTAATCATGGAGGTAGATCTTATAGTGGTTTACCGGGTCAATTTGAATCGTCATATGTTGATGTAGTTAATTATGGAGACGAAATTGGTCCTGATCCTAATTATTTGGAGCCAGCTTATGATTTTGGAAAGAATAAATCACCTAATGGTGTTATTGAATATAAGAGTGATGCTTTCGGTGGTAAATTGAAAGGTCTTATCATGGTTTGTAGATTTAGTGGTCAGGACGATATAATGGCAATGTATCCAGACTCCAATGGTGATATTGCTGAAACTTATAATAATATACCAGGTTTAGGAGGATTTGATGATCCTTTAGATATAGTTGAGGATTTGAAGACAGGAAATCTATATATTTCAGAATATGATAGAGATATGAACGGAATGCCAAGATTAACGCTGGTCAAAGCAAAAGAGCCTGCCTCGGGGGTAGACAAACTTGCTGTTGTGCCAAATGAGTTAATTTTTGAAACAACCGTAAATGAAGATGGGAATCAGACAGACCAAAAAGTTCTTGAAATAAAAAACGTCGGTCAAGATGAGCTAAATATCTCTAAAATATACATTGACGGAGAATTTGCATCTCAGTTTACTCATAATCCAGCATCAGGTATAATTTCATTAAGGCCTGGAGAAATTTATAATTACTCAGTAACTTTTGCACCTGAGTTAAAAAATACTGCGTTGGGTTACCAAAGTGCCAATCTTGTGATTTTAAGTGATGATGAGGTGAATCCAATGCTCAATATAGGATTATATGGGCTTAAAAAAGAAGGCTATGGTGGAGGTGCAGAACCGATTATTCAAGATATTGTAAATGTGCTGGGGATAGGTATAACTACAGGTTGGACAGATCAATTAATCATGCCATATACTCCTAACCTAAGAGGTGACGAGGTAAAAGGTGAAAAATGGATTAAAGCTGGTCCGGGAGAAGTAAAAATAACACCTGTAGCAAGATACTCAAATAAACATGCTTTACCATTTGGTTGGTATACAGATGATTCTGGATCATTAGAGCGAACTACTCTTGCATCACTTGCTTCAGATAATGCTAATTCACAAACTCTTTATCCTGAAATAAGCTCTGGAATTACAAATTTTGATCCAGCTGGAAATGTATTTGGATTTTATATTCAAACTTATGCTGGTATAACCTATACAGAAGATATCTTAAATGAGGTTGAAAACAATCATTTAACAAGAGTTTACCCTGTAAAGGATAGGAAAGGAAATTTAATAAAAGATAGTTATCTACTTGCTTATGATGATGCAAATGGTGATTATAATGATTTTCTTTTTATCGTAGAAAATGCAAGACCATATGAGGAAGGGACTTTGGTTCTTAGCTTCGATAAGCCGGGAGTGGGCTATGTCAAGTCTGCGAAGCAGGATTTATTAAGAAAAGAAAGTTTAGTACTTTCATCAACATCTCAAATAACAGGCTCAGAGATAACTTTATCAGCAACAGAGGATTGGATAATTCTTCCGAATACTTTTAAATTAGATACACCTATAGAGATTGATGTTAACGTTGAAAATTTAGCCGTAGGTACTTATAGAGGTCAGGTAATAGCAACTGCCCCCAATTATGAGAGTGCTTCTGCCGTAGTTGTAGTAGATGTGACAGAAGAAGATGTGTTTACATATCTATTTAACTTTCAAACATCAAGCGATTTACTGTCATCGCCTCCAGGTTATACTGATGATGTAGGTGAGGCTTATAGCTTGCAAAGCAGTGTGGTGGGAGATTTAAATTTTGGATGGGTTAAGCCAGGAACATTAACACCGGCAGAGAACCTAAGTGCCAGAAATAGAAATAACGTTAAGTTTGGCCCCTTATTAAATACATTCACACATCTTGGTCATCCAAATCAAAGTGCTAATCCAACCTTGAACTGGCTTGCTGAAATTCCTAATGGTTTTTATGAAGTTAAAATTAGTGTTGGAGATCCTAATTTTATGGATAGTAATCATGTTTTGGATGTAAATGGAATAAATATTATTAATTTCAATCAGGCTGATAATAATCCGGAAGGACTTACCCATTATAGTAATACAGAATTGATAGAAGTTTCTAATGGTATACTGCGTCTTTCTTTAGGAAGGGGAGGACTCAATACAAAAATGAATTATATTGAAATAATTCCATTCAACCGGGGCTTACTAACTCCTTTAATCACTGCATCTTTTGATGGTCTTAATTATGATGAAGACACATACAGAGGTAATGTTAATGTCTCTCTTAGTGCCGAGGTTCGAAGCGGTAGTGATGATATCAAAATAGAATATGTTCTAGATGATCAGGCACTAATAATATATAATGGCACATTCAAAGTTTCAGCTGCTGGAGAGCACATACTTAAGGTGATAGCCACTGATGGTTTTGGAAATATTTCAAATGAGAAATTCAGCTTTGTAATTGAGCCGGTAACTAATGCAATATTAAAAATTGAGAATATGACAAAAATCCCATATCTCAAACGATCATTTCCAGCAGATGACTATTACACATTCCATAGATTAGGAAACCCAGGGCAAGCTTTGGATAATGATAAAAATGTTATGCGTTTGCATAACAATGGCAGTGGTAATTTGGTTATTTCAGATTTGATTATTTCAAATATGAATGCATTTACCTATAGTATACTTCCTGCAAATGACGAAGCCGTGACATTTCCATTAACAATTGCGCCTGGTAATTATAGAGATATAGAAATTTCATTTATAGGTAAGACTACTGATTTTACTAATAAAATGTTTAAAGAAAGCATTCAAATAGTATCCAATGCAGATAATGGTTCAGAGGGAATTGCAACTTTGCATGGAGGCTATTCACCAATACCGGAAAATAACATTGAGATCAATGCACAGGAGGTATTAAATGCATTTGGTTTTAAAACAAATATGCTTAGTCTAGTGAATGATCAGGGTACAATTGATCCGCCTAATTCTTTAAAATATAGACCAAGTTCAAATTATCCTAAAGCTGCGAACGTAGATGCAGGTTATGAAGGAGATTTGATATTATCTCCTACTTTTGTGCAAGCTGATCCTAATAAACCTATCTGGGCAATACAAATGTCAGCATTGCATGGGAGAGGCTCAAATGAGGTAAAATTTGTTGAGCCAAATAGTACAAATAGATCAACAGGAAGTATAGCTATGGTTCATAGTGAGTACTACTATCAATCCTTATTGCCCAGAAATACCGGCAATGAACTGCTTAATTATGGCTATTCTAAATCTGTTCCGAATCCTTTCAGGATTGCTGTTAACAACTACTTAACCAGTGGTGGTAATAATTTAGTCGGCGCTAGACAGGATCTGTTAGGAGTCAGGGTTTATAAAGTAATTGATCAAAATGGAAATCTTATACCAAATGAATATATTGTAGCCCAGGATAACATTGGGAATGGTTGTGGATCTGGAGCCGCTAATTGTGACTGGCAGGATAATACAATTTACTTCATTAATATAAGACCAGAAGGCAAACCATCTGCATTAAAAATAGACTCTTATCTCGTTGCAACAAATTCTTATTTTGCCTATAATATAAGAGGATTCTTCAATAATGGGTATCCCGGTAATGAATTAAGTTTTACTGCGACACTTAGTGATGGTTCGCCCTTACCAGAGTGGTTGAGTTTAGATAATGCCACAGGCGTCTTCAGTGGAATATCGCCTTCATCAGTAGGTCTTAATTATAATATAAAAGTTACGGCAACTGATCTCAATGGTTTATTGGCATCACCAGATAGCTTTACTTTCTCTGTAGTAGAAGAATCAGCTCTTAGCAAAGAGAAATTAGCTTCATACAATCCTATGATGTTAAAAGATACAGACATAGTTATGTATCCTAACCCGGCGGCAGATAATGTAAGTATTACCATTGCAAACGGTGCAATTTCCTTAAAACAGATTGCGATACAGGATCTAAGAGGAAGCACAATTCAGGCTTTCGATCCCGCTAAGGTGAAAGAGGGGCAGCAATATATTTTGCCGGTAGAGAAATTCCAATCAGGAATATATATAATATCTCTTACTCAGGATAATGGGTCAACTCAGCAACTAAAACTTGTTATTGAACATTAATTGAAAATTTCTAAAGGATAGAAAAAGGAGGCATTTGCCTCCTTTTCTTTTTGTCATATTTCTATAAAATACTTTTGTTATATTAGTTATCATTTAGTCAACTTAATATGCAGGTAATTGAAGGAAGAATTAATAGAA
This sequence comes from Leeuwenhoekiella sp. A16, assembly GCF_047946675.1. Taxonomy (GTDB): domain Bacteria; phylum Bacteroidota; class Bacteroidia; order Flavobacteriales; family Flavobacteriaceae; genus Leeuwenhoekiella. The sequence continues at coordinate 486,182 of NZ_CP172313.1, read as the reverse complement.
AAAAAGCTGGACTTTGGATCATCTTGGGTACGCTCTTTATAGCTATCAATTTTTATAGGTTAATCTTTGAAACCTCAAATAAGATTATATTAGTCTTCCAACTTATTGTTGGTTTTTGCTGGGTGGGCTATGGAATATATCAACTGAAAAATAATGTGATAAAAATTAAGTGGGATCATCATAAGCTTACCATAAAATATTTAGATAGAAAACCCATTGAATATAATGCTAAGGAAATAACATCATTTGTTGTAACTAGAAATAACCTTATAGTTAATTCAGGTAAAGCTAATGGCGAAATGATCGAGATCAAGTTTTTCAATTCAAAACAAAAGCAAGAACTTCAACTGCTTCAGAAAGAAATCAATGAAATATAAAAATTTAGTATCACTTCCATTTATACTTATACTATTATTAGCGTTTACTTGTTGTAAGAACGATAATAAAATCGGTTCAAAAAGCACCAAAAACGAAGATTCAGGGCTAAAAATCACCACTTCTCCTGCTACCGGGATAACTTCAGAACCTTCTTTGTTTTCTAGTGATAATTCTGTTTTTCTTAGTTGGGTAGAAAAGACAAATGACAGTCTGTATACCCTGTTGTATTCACAAAGTCGAGATTCCGTTTGGAGCAATCCAGACACCATTGCAAGCGGCACAGACTGGTTCAATAATTGGGCAGATTACCCGATTTTTTCCGCAAATAAGGAGGTTTTTATAGCTCATTTTTTACAGAAATCAGCGAGCGGTAAATACACTTACGATATAAAGTATAAAGTAAAAGCAGCAGACGGTACCTGGGGGCATTCAATTCTGTTAAATGAGGATCATGTGCAGGCAGAGCATGGCTTTGTTTCGCTAATGCCATATGGCGAAAATTTCATCGCTTCCTGGCTCGATGGCAGAAATACTGTAAATGAGAACAAAGCACTCAATCAAATGACCGTTCGAGCAGCTATTATTAACCCGGAAGGGAATAAATTAGAAGAATATCTTATTGATGATCGTGTTTGTGATTGTTGCCAGACGTCAATTGCGGTTCCAGATGATGGTCCTGTAATAGTTTACCGTGATCGTTCTGAAGATGAAAAAGAAGTGAGAGACATTAGTATCGTGCGTTTACAAGATACAATTTGGTCTACGCCAAAGGTTATTTCAAAAGATAACTGGCAACTTAACGGCTGTCCTGTTAATGGTCCTCGAGCGAGTGCTTATAAGAATACAGTTGCCGTAGCATGGTTTAGTGCTGCTAATGACAAACCTAAAGTGCAAATAGTATTTTCAGGGAATGGTGGGGAATCATTTGATCCTGCAATCAGGCTTGATAGTGGTAAACCAATAGGTCGTATAGATGTTGAAATGTTAGATGAGAATACAGCAGTGGTTTCGTGGTTAGAAACCGTAGCAAGTAAAGATGTGATCGTGGCTATGAAAGTTAATAAAGAAGGTGTAAGATCTCAACCTATACAAATAGCAACGTCAAGTGCAGAACGCTCAAGCGGCTTTCCACAAATGGCATTGCTAAATGATCATTTATACTTCGCATGGACAACAAATCTTGAGAATAAGTCATCTGTAATCACGGCTATTTTCCCTGTATCTGATTTTACCGAATAAGCTATTCCACTGGTTTCAAATTTTCATCAACCAGTTTTACTTCACCTATTCCCGTTTCCTTTAATTTCTGAAGCTGGGTTTCTGCATCACCAGCGACAACGTAAATCATATGTTCAGGATTTACATAATTAGTAGCAAGCGCTTTCATAGCGTCTAAATTCATATTTTTAAGACCAGCTTGTCTACTTAGCATATAATCATCTTTAAAATTATAGGCACTTAGATTTTCCAGAAAATTAAGTTTAGCATTAGCAGTTTCAAAAGAACGAGCGCTACTTTTTATTTCATAATTTTTAGAAAGTTCCAAGTCATTTTCGGTAAAATTGTTGCTGTAGTTGGTGATTATAGAATCGATCAACTTGAGACTTTCAGATGTTACATTGCTTCTTACCCCGCTGCTTATGACAAAAGGACCAGTAGTTTTACTCCCCTCAAAATGAGATCTTACTCCATAAGTATAGCCCTTGGTCTCCCGTAATTCCTGTGTAAGTTGGCTGGCAAAACCACCGCCACCTAGACGATAATTCATCACATCAGCATTATAAAAGTCAGGATCACTGGCGGCAAGTGCAGGGTAGCCTATGCGCAACTGCGACTGCTTTGCACCGGGAACATCAATAAAATATACGATTGGTTTCTCGGGTGCCTGCGGCACTTCAATTATGGGGATTGCAACATCTTTTGCTTCCCATTTTTGCTCTAAGTCGCTTAACGAACTCATAACAGTTTCTTTATCAACTGCTCCTACAACATGTAAATTGGCCAGAGAAGGCGATAAATTTGACTTGTAGAATGATTTTAGATCTCCCAGGGTGATTTTTTCAATCGATTCAGAAGTTCCTAATGTATTTTGAGAAAGGATATTATCTGTTCCGTAGATCGCTTTCGCGAAAGCATTGTCTGCAACACTACGTGGGTTAGATAATTGCTGCTCTATTTGAGTAGAGGCATCTTTTTTAGCCAGTTTAAATTCTTCCTCATCCCAACGCGGCTCCAGAATCATTTCTTCTACCAGAGCCATTGTCTTATCATAATTCTTGGCAAGCGAAGTACCCGAAATGGTAATATTTTCCGGTTGGGCATTTATAGAAATATAAGAACCTAAAAGCTCAATCTCCTGTTCTAATTCTACAGGCGTTTTAGTAGCGGTACCTTTAGTCATCATTTCCGCAAGAAGATTTACCACTCCCGGTAAATCCTGATTTTCTAAAAGCTGACCTCCATCAATAGTAAGTGAGAAATTTACAAGCGGGACTTCATCATTCTCAATACCCAGAATCCCTAAACCATTCTCTAAATCACCACGCCATACTTCAGGCACTTTTATTTCCGGACTTTCGCCATAAGGCGGTTCTATAGTTCTGTCAAAACTTGACGGAGTGCGCTCATAGGTAGCTGTAATACTGGGGTCAAAAGTTTCTTCTGCACCTTCTACAATTTTTTCTTCTTCAACTTCAGCTGGTGTAGAGTTAGCTAATGCTAATTCTGGTTCACCTTTAGGAACAAAACTGGTCGCGATAAAATTCTTGTTTTTTATATACTTCTCATAAACCCGCATTACATCTTCTGTTGTGACAGCAAGCATTTTGTCTACATCTTTATTGATATATCCCGGGTCGCCCGCAAATATGTTATATTGAGCCAGCTGAAAACCCTTACCTAACACACTGTTTAAGCTGTTGTAAAATCTCGTTTCCTGTAACGCCTGAATGCGCTTAAGATCTTTTTTTGAGATTCCGTTAGCTTCGAAATTAGTTAAAGCTGTTTGTATACCTTTTGCAATGCTATCCAGATCTACACCGTCATTACCGCGTACCTGTATTGTGATTTCTCCTGCCAACTCAGAATCCTGTGAGTACATGTAGGGATTTGTAGTTAATTCCTTTTGCTCTACCAGAACCTTGTACAGCGGTGCTTCTTTTCCATCAGATAGATAAGTCGCAAGAATAGATAGGGGATAAGTGTCAGGATGATATGCATAAGGTCCCGGCCACGTCATCGTAAGTTGAGGTAATCGTGCGAAATTGTCCTCATAGTAAAATTCTTTAGTCTCAGTAAGTGTAGGGATTTCCTTTTCTAATTCAGGAATGTCTTCACCTCTTGGAATTTCATCAAAATATTTTTTCACCCATTCTTTGGCCCGCTCTTTATCAAAATCACCGGCAATTGTTAATGTTACATTATTGGGCACATACCATCTTCTGTAAAATTCTTTCACATCAGCAAGCGTAGCGTTTTGTAGATCGTCTAAAGAACCAATTACTTCCCAGTTATAGGGATGATCACTTGGGTAGAGGTTACGATGTATAATTTCTCGTTGATGTCCGTACGGATTATTATCTACACTTTGGCGTTTTTCGTTCTTTACAACCTGTTTTTCTTTAGCTAAAACCGGTTCAGTCACCGTATTGATAAAGTAACCCAGTTTATCTGCTTCTGCCCAGATCATTTTCTCCAGTGCGTCTTTTGGCACTGTTTGAAAATAATTAGTGCGATCTCGATTAGTAGATCCATTTGCTCCTGAACCACCCACCCGTGAGGTAAGTTTATCAAGACCACCTTTTCCTAAATTTTCAGATTCAAGAAATAACAAGTGCTCAAAGAGATGGGCAAAACCTGTTCTTCCTTCTTTTTCTCTCGCAGATCCTACGTGAGCGGTTAAAGCCACCGCTACTACAGGATCTGATTTGTCTTCATGGAAGATTACAGTTAGACCATTGTCTAAAGTAAATTCGTCATAATCAACTTTAAACGATGTGTCTTTTTTTTCTTCGGTATTGCACGATATTATAGCAAAACTGAAAAGGAATAGGATAGCAATTTTCTTCATTCTAGATCGAATAGATATAAGTGTAAATCAATTATTTTTAAACCAAAGGTGGTAAGTCTTCATCTTCCCGGTTTTCTTCGGCCTGATGTTCAATTTCGGCTACGTGTTCAAGAAATTCTTCAGGCGCAATAATGCGCATCGTTTTCTGAACAACTACTGTGTTAGAAAGTGTATAAACCTGATTGTTGGCATTTCGCAAGTGCAGAAAAAACAAGGTGATATTTTCAATACGACCTTCCATAGGAAAATCCTTATCAATAATCTCAACGTAATCTCCAATTTTCAAAGGGTGGTTAAAAAACAAAATCAGCCCGGAAGTTATATTGCTCAACAAAGACCACTGCGCAAAAAAAGCGACACCTAATATTGTAAGCATAGAGGTGATATAGGTAAAAACATCTCTGCCGCTTAATCCCCAGATGGCAGCAACGCAAAATGCTATCATTATAAAAAACAGCACGTTAGTTAATTTAATAGTGAGCTGCTTACGTGTGATATCAAAATTTGCTTTTAAGTATCGCTTCACCACAATCCGTATGATTATATAACGGATCAACAAAAGAATTACAAGGGCAACAATGCTCTCTAATATTCTTATTTCAAGTATATTCACTAAGGCGTTTTATTTTAAAGTCTGAATTTATTGTTGTTTACAAAGAATACTGAATTTACAACAAAGAGTTTTCCATTTTGCCAAAATGATCTAAAAAGTGGATCGTCGACCATATAAATAATGCTTCCGCTCCCTAATCTGGCTTCGCCAAAAACCAATGAATTTTTTAGTCCGGCTTTTGCATCTGCACCCGCAAAACCTGATACATTTTCCGGAGTTTCACCTATGTAAGCTACATTGTAACCATTATCAATTAGTGAAAAAGAATCGTCACCTAGTTTTAAGCTGTAATATGTATCCTCATAACCAAAAGCCATAGGATTTGTTGAATCTACTTTAGTTTTAAAGATGCTTCCGGTAATAAAATCCTTCACGCTTTCTTCCTCACGAGAAGCGTAAGGAATTAATTTCTCTTCAACGTTTGTACTGTCTTTGTCTTTTTTAGCTGAAGCGTCTTCATTTTTACTAAGACCAAAACCATCTTTTCCTGCAAAAGCGCTTACCGCGTTACCTATGGCGATCAATTTACCGCCACTCTGCACCCACGACTTAATTTTATCTGAAAGCTTGTTATTTAAATAACCATTGTAATAACCGCTAGGCATGATGATAACATCATAATCATCTAGGTTTATACGATCAAAATAATCTGTGTTGATAGAAGTTACAGGGTATTTTAATTGTTGCTCAAAAAAGAACCAGGTAGCGCCATAACTCAACGATGAAACCTGATCACCCTTTAATAAAGCGACACGTTGCTTGTTTATTAGTTTAATATCTGGTGAGCCAAAATCGGGTCCTGAAGTGGCAAAACTACTCGCTGCGGTGGCTAGTTTTCGGTTGTGTTTGTTTGCTATTTGTATAACTGTATTATCAAAACCTTCTAATTTTCTGTTATCACTTTTTGTGATAATCAGCGAACCGCGGCCATAATCTACGCCAGCATTTTTAAAGGGTTTTTCTGTAAAGCGAACTTTAATATCATTATTAAGAAGGTCTGCGAGAAACTCCGCATCTTTCATGCTGTCCCATTTAGTAATGTATCCCGCAGAATTTGAATCAGCCACATTATTATAAACCGGAGTTTGGTTTGTTGCATTTGCTGTTACCAAAGACGTTGTAGCTACTGTCTCCAGACCATAAGCTTCCGGTAAACTCCATGCAGTAATATCATAAGTGATAGGTGTGTTCAGTTTTGCATTTGGTTCAAAAAGAACTTTTACCATTTTACCTTTAGGCTGGTCTGTACTTACGACCATAGCATGTTCATATTCCATACTTCCTGAGTCATTTTTCGCGTAGCTAAATCCTGAGGCTTTACCATTATCGGCATAACCATACTTGATCTCATGTTTATCAAGAAGCTCAGCTAGCGCGGCCAGTTTATCGGGATTTCCTTTCAAAACATAACTTTTATATTTCAAATCAGAATTTTGAAAATACTTCTTATACTCAGTATTTAATCTGTCTATATTTTTGCTCGCTACTTCTACGGTAGAAAGTCCGGTAGTTTTATGATGCGCAACGCGATCTACAAGTGTTAACTCAAAACCTTCATCTGTATTAATTCCTAAGCCTGCACGACCGTGACCGGCTTGTTCAAACGTCATCCCAATTGCGCCCATGTACATGGGGTAGGTGTCACCATAACTAGGGTATAAAAGGTCAAAACGCTCTTTGGTAAAGAATAACCATCCTTTTTCATCAAAATATTTTGCATTGTTTTTACCAATGGCATTTTGAAATTCACTCTGCCAATCGGTTATTATTTCATGAAAAGGTTCTGCTGCAGGCGCAAAATAATAAGGCTCATTAATGCCTTGCTCATGAAAATCTACGTGAACATGCGGCATCCATTTATTGTAAACCTTAAGTCTTTGCTGCGTTTCTATTTGCGTGGCCCAGGCCCAATCGCGGTTCAGGTCAAATAAATAGTGGTTTGGTCTTCCGCCCGGCCATGGCTCATGGTGTTCTGCGGCATCCTGAGATTTATCATGAGGAGTTGCTTTTACCTGGTTGTACCAGTTTGCATATCTGTCGCGACCATCAGGATTTACACAAGGATCTATAATTACAACTGTATTTTTTAACCAGTCTTTTTTAGTAGTTATCAATTCGTATAAAGTCGCCATTGAGGCTTCTGTACTGCTGGCCTCATTACCATGTACATTGTAGCTTAACCATACGATGGCTTTGTCTGGAGTTGAATCACCGGAAACGATTCCTACGTTTTTTAGTTGATTTGTACGAATTGTTTCCAGATTTGCCAGATTTTCAGGTGTAGTAACAACCGCGTAGGTGAGTGGCCTGCGCTCATTGGTTTTGCCGTATTCCTGATAAGTCACCCAATCAGAATTTTGAGCTACGTATTCAAAATAGCGCACAACATCTGCGTGTCTCGAGAATTGAGTTCCTATTTCATAGCCTAAAAATTCAGCGGGAGATTTTAAAGATTGCGCGGTTAGTACGAAAGTAAAAAGAAGAGTAAGTGTTAGGGTAATTTTTTTGATCATGAGTCTGTGGGTTTGGAAGCCTTAAAGCTACTAAAAATAGACTTATGTGGTATGCCTGAATTAACGTAACTTTAGCAGCCCAAAACACATTGTACTTTTATATTTACAGGTCAAAATAAAATTCATGCCCACCCAGCATATCCCGTATTCTGAAACGGGTTATTTCTCAAAAATTATATGTGACTATCTGGATCAAAAAGAGCAGATACGATCATTTTATCACAGGTTCCCAGATCTGGAAGGATTTTCGGCTCAAATCGATGAAAAATCGGCTTTTAAGACCGAAAATCGGGAAATTCTGGTCAAAGCTTTAAGAAAGCAATACGAGAAATTAGAGATTTCAGATCATACGAGCGAGAATATTTCACTACTGGCTGAAAGCAATACGTTTACAATCACAACAGGCCACCAACTTAACCTGTTCACGGGGCCGTTATATTTTCTCTATAAAATAATAAGTGCGATTAAGCTTTCGCGAAAGCTAAAGCAGGAACATCCAGATCATAATTTTGTTCCCGTTTACTGGATGGCGACAGAAGATCACGATTTTGATGAAATAAATTATTTCCGTTTGCACGGAAAAAAAGTAAAGTGGAACAGACCCGATATTCAGGATAACAATAAGGGTGCGGTAGGTAATTTATCTACCCAAGGTCTTGACGCTGTACACAAGCAATTTTGCGCAGAAATTGGCTCAACTAAGATTGCTAAAGAATTGTGTGATCTTTTTGAAAACGCATATTTAAAGCACGATAATTTGGCTGAAGCTACTTTGTATCTCGCAAACCAGTTGTTTACCGCCTATGGTTTAGTAATTATTGATGCGAATTGCCGGGAGTTGAAAAATCTCTTTATTCCTTACATGGAAGAAGAACTAAAGCAGCAAACCTCATTCAATGCGGTGAACCCAAAAACCGAAGCGCTTGAAGTTGCCGGCTACAATGTGCAGGTGAATCCACGGGAGATCAATTTGTTCTATTTAGGCGAAGATTACAGAGAGCGTATCATTGAGCGCGATGGTAATTACTTTGTACACAATAAAGAGATACAGTTCACGCAGGAAGAGATTCTTGATGAACTCCATAAAAATCCTGAAAAATTCAGTCCTAATGTAATCATGCGGCCGTTGTATCAGGAAGTTATCTTGCCTAATCTTTGTTACATAGGAGGAGGTGGCGAATTGGCATATTGGTTTGAATTACGAGATTATTTTGAAGCTGTGGGTGTGCCTTTTCCTATTTTGCTTTTGCGAAATTCTGCGTTGATCATAACCGAAAAACAGCAGGAGAAAATACATAAACTCGACTTGAGTCTGAAAGATATTTTCTTAAATCAAAATGATCTTGTAAATAGAAAAATCAGGAAGATCTCTAATATAGATATTGATTTTTCGCCACAAAAGGAACATCTCGTAAAACAATTTGAAGCGATGTATAAAATCGCTGAAGAAACAGATCCTACTTTTTTGGGCGCAGTTAAATCGCAGGAAGTAAAACAACTAAAAGGTCTTGACGCTTTAGAAAAAAGATTACTTAAAGCTCAAAAGCGAAAGCTGGGTGATCATGTAAAACGCCTGACAGATTTACAAAATGAATTATTCCCTGAGCAGAATTTGCAGGAACGTGTGGGTAATTTTTCAGAGTTTTATCTGGAATATGGTTCAGATCTGATCGATAAGATCATAGATGATCTTGATCCTGTAAAGCCAGATTTTACGGTAATTACTTTGTAATTAAAATTTTACCTTCTATTGAGATAGGTGAACCTTCCAAACACATTACAGAATCGGGTTTTTTGTGGGTAAAATCGCTGAAAGCAGCACCGTAAATTGCGCCAAAATCAATATCAATCTTATAGTTTTTTACTTCGTAAGCTTCCCATTTAGGGTGGCGTACTTCATATTCTATAGATTGTGATTTGCTTTTCTGGCTGTAGCCCCAATAATGTTCTGTGATAAATTCGGTAGCGCTTCCTGAATCAAAAGGTCTGAGTTCTTTAGCCGTAGTAACGCTGAAAATTTGCCACTTTTTACCGATTTTTAGCTCATAAGAGAAGGTATTTTCAGTTTCGCCTAGAGCGTGTTTATAATCCATAGCGCAAAGACTATATTTTTCGTTGTAAAAAGTATTGGCAATTAAGGCAATTGCCGGTTTGTTTACAATTTCAGAAATGAAAATGGTACCTCTTTTCCAGACATCATTATCGCGATATTTCACGTAAAATCGCAGGTTTACTTCTTCAAATCTGGTATGAAAAGGGATGGATATTCCTTTCAATTTTACGTTGTCAAACAGAAAACCTACAAAACTCACATAGCATTTACCTTCAAAAAAGTCTAGTTCGCAATGTGCCGGAAGATAAGGTTGCAGTACTTTAGGATCTACCGCGTAATTGGCAAAGCATAATTTTCGCCATTCGGCAGTTAAAAAACTCATTTGGTTTTAAAGAACTTTAGTGGTGGTACCAGCATACCAAAACACTCACCATCTTCTTTACCTATGTGTTTGTGATGTATTTTATGTGCGCGACGCAGACCTTTTGCATACCAGTTATTAGCATTGCGAAACATCTTAAAACGCTGGTGAATGAATATATCGTGAACAAAGAAATATGTAAGACCATAAGCGAAAATTCCTAAACCTATAGGAAGACCAATCCACACATTTTCATACTGCCATAATAAAAAACAGCCTATGCTAATAAGTGCATAAAAGATGAAGAAAAAATCATTGCGCTCCCACCAGCTACCGTGATCTTTTTTATGATGATCGCTGTGTAACGACCATAAAAAGCCATGCATTACATACTTGTGCGTGAACCACGCCATAAACTCCATGATACAAAATGTGGTGACAAAAACTAAAATCCAGATTAAGATTTGCATTTTAAATAAGGTTTAATCTATATTTTACATAACTGCGCGCAAGAAGTGAGGCCTTCACGTAATTAGGCACTCGTATGCGCGTATTTTTAATTTCTAAAGACGGTGTCCTTTTTAATTTACTTAGCAATTTACGATAATATCGATAAGCGGTATAAACACCAAACTTAGCTTCTACCGGCAGTCTACAAATACCTTCCAGACCTTTAGCAAAATCGGCCTCAATATCTGCGATAATTTGCTGTTTGCTTAGTTCGTCAAGTTTATCAAGATTTGTATTGGGAAAATAAGTACGGCTCAATTCTTCATAATCTGCCTTAAGATCCCTTAAAAAATTCACCTTTTGAAAAGCCGAACCCAAACTCATTGCGCATTCTTTTAGTTCGTCATACTTTTTGCGATCACCTTTCACAAAAACGGTAAGACACATAAGACCCACAACATCTGCAGAGCCGTAGATGTACTCTTTGTACTCATCTTTAGTGAGGTATTTGCTCTTAGTAAGATCAAGACGCATACTCTTCATAAATGAATCAACAAGATGTTGCTCAATACCATATTTATGATATGTGTGCTGAAATGAATTAAGGATAGGGTTTAAACTTATTTTATCAATCAGGGCATATTCAAGATCTTTTTCAAAACGGTCGAAAAGAATTTCCTTTTCATAACCATGAAAACTATCTACGATCTCATCTGCAAAACGTACAAAACCATAAATGTTATGAATATCCTGTCTTATGCCGGGAGCCAGCATTTGAGTGGCGGTAGAAAACGAAGTGCTGTAGAACTTGGTAACAGTTCTTGAGCATTTCATAGAAACAAGATCAAAAATTTCTTTCATCCTTAATGATGTTTAGCGATCAATCCTGCGGCTAGCTTCCCTGAAATTAAAGCAGGTGGTACGCCGGGGCCGGGTACGGTAAGTTGACCTGTAAAATACAAGTTCTTTACTTTCTTACTTTTTAATTTAGGTCTTAAGAACGCTGTTTGCAAGAGTGTGTTAGCCATTCCGTAGGCATTACCTTTGTATGAATTGTAGTCTTCAACAAAGTCATTGACACAAAATGATTCTTTAAATATAATATTTTTTTTAGCTGTTTGTCCTGTTAGCTTTTCAAAGCGATCCAATATTAGATCAAAATATTGCTCGCGCATTTCGCTAGTATCATGAAGTCCCGCTGCGATAGGAACAAGAAAAATACCTGCTTCCTGTCCTTCTGGAGCTACACTTTCATCAGTTTTTGAAGGGAAACTGGCATAGAAAAGCGGTTCTTGCGGCCACTCTGGTTCATCGTAAATCTCGCGGGCGTGTTTTTCAAAATCAACATCAAAAAACAAAGTGTGGTGATTTACATTTTTTAGTTTCTTATCAAAACCTACATAGAAGAGCAGGGCAGAAGGAGCAAAAGTTTTGGCTTCCCAAAATTTTTCTGAGTATTGTCTAAGGTTTTGTGGAAGAAGCTTTTCGGTGTGATGATAATCTGCACCACTTAAAATTATATCTCCTTCTACAACCTTGCCATCTATCTCGATTCCTTCAGCATGGTTATCTTTAGTACGTATGCGGGTAACCTCTTTATCGGTATGTATTGTGACACCAAGGTCTTTAGCTAAAGTTTCCATAGCATTTATCACCGCGTACATTCCTGTTTTTGGGTGAAAAGTACCTATACCAAAATCAGCATAATTCATAAAGCTGTAAAAGGCAGGAGTATCGCTGGGTTTAGCTCCTAGAAAAAGCACAGGAAATTCCAGAATTTGAACTAATCTGGGATTCTTGAATGATTTACGCACTTCTTTACTAATGGTGCTAAAAAAGGAACCAATTTTTTTAATGGTAACCGGTGTGACTAACTCAAGCGGAGAAACGCCTGGTCTGTAGACCAAATCTTTTATTGCAACGTCATAATTGTTTTTAGCCTCATCTATAAATTTTTGAAGCTTTACAGAACTTCCCGGTTCTTCCTTTTCAAAAGCTGCTTTTATCTTTTCAAGAGTATCTTCTATTGAGATGTATTCATTCGTATCAAAGTAAACACTGTATGCAGGATTGAGTTTTTCGAGGGTGTAAAAATCGGTTGGTTTCTTATGAAAATCGGCAAAAAATCGCTCAAAAACGTCTGGCATCCAGTACCAGGTGGGACCCATATCAAAAGTAAAACCGTCTCGTTTTAATTGTCGCGCACGACCACCTATGGTTTTATTCTTTTCATAAATATGAACCTCGTTGCCCATTTGAGCCAGATAGCAAGCTGCTGCCAATGATGAAAAACCTGAACCCAACACCAAAATCTTTTTATTCATTTAATTCTTTTCCTTAAAGCACTTTTGCAAAATCTTTTATAGTGTGAAAGATCTCGACATTATCGGGCAATTCACTTTGATCAACCTGCTGCGCCCGTTTGCCCAGGATGTAAAATGGAATCTTGCTACTCGATAATTCCCTGTTAAAATCACTTACGTAATCCTTTACGGTCTGGTCTTCAGGTTTTACCGTAAAATAGGATACAAAATGCAGGTTTGTCTGGTTTGTGAGCAGATATTTTAAGCTGTCCAGCTGTATGCTTTGGCCTAAATAAATGCACTTATATCCAGATGTTATTATCTCATAATTAAGATACATGAGCCCGAGTTCATGTAATTCATTTTCGGGCAGAAAAAGTACAAAGGTTTTGCTTTTGGTTGGAGAATGATCCAGTTGATACTGCTCTATTTTTAGCAGTATTTTCTGTTTGATAAGGTTGGTAATAAAATGCTCATGAGCAGGATTTATAGTATCTGTTTGCCAGAGTAAACCCAACTCATTGAGTAAAGGTACAAAAGCTTGCACAAATATTTCGCGAAAGCTTAAAACTGTAGAAAGCGATTCATAGGTTCTTGCAAATAATTGCTGATCAAAATTCATCATCGCAATTTTTAAAGAGTTGATCGCGTGATTATCTGAGAGATTATTTTTAGAAACAAGATCTGCAACGATCTCTGCAATTTCTTTAGAAGAATGTTTTGCCACCTTAGAAATCTTATACTTATTCTCAAGAAGAAAAGTAACATTCAATAATTTCTGAAGGTCTTTTAAAGTATACGTACGTATGTTAGTTGGCGTGCGTTCTGGGTTTAGCAAGTTATAGCGTTTCTCCCAGATGCGAATGGTATGTGCTTTTACGCCACCCAAACTTTCCAGATCTTTAATGCTGAATTGGGTTTTAACGGCGTTCATGTAATAGATTAATTGGTCTCATTAAGTATTCAAATTTACTATTTTGTTTAATAAGATGAAAAAATAATTAAACAAAAAAGATGGTTTACTTGAAAAGATACTAAATATTATAAATACAAAAACAGGCTAAAAACGAAATGGTCTTTAGCCTGTTGATTATTAAGATGATAATATTTCGCTTTAAGCGAAATAAATTTAAGCTGATTTAATGCACCGCTGAAGTATCAACTTTACCTGCACCTTTACGTATTAGCAGTACAAAGGGCACACATAGTAAAAACATGATACCCAGATACAGAAAGATCTCCATATAAGAAAGTACTGTTGTCTGTTTTGTAATAGTACCCTCAAGAATTTGATAAGCTCGTGCTAACGCCTCGTTTGCACTAAAGCCTTTACTTATGAACATCTGCTGTAGCCCTTGAATTCGCTGTTGAACATTAGCATTTACTGCGCTTAAATTAGGTATAAGATCAACACGATGCTGCTGATTTAACCGTGAAATCATTGTTGTTATAATAGCAATACCAAAAGAACCTCCTAATTGTCTCATCATACCGGTAAATGCGGCTCCCTCACCAATATCTTTCCCTTTTAATGAAGAAAGGGCAAGGGTGGTAATAGGTACAAATAACAATCCTAATCCTAAACCACGTACCACAAGAGGCCAGAACATATGTTCACCTCCCGTATCAGGCGTCATTATATTATGCATCCATAGGCAAAAGATGAAGAATAGTGAGAAACCTGTTGCCACCATATATTTTTGCGACACTCCACGTTCTAGCATTTTCCCAATAATAGGCATCATAAATGCTATTGTAATTGAGCTTGGTATTAATAGCAAACCAGCATCTGTAGCCGTCCATCCTAAAATTGCCTGGGTATAAATAGGTATTATAAAAGTTGTACCATAAATACCAAAACCCATAATGAATGTCATAAGCGTCCCTACTTTTAGATTGCTATCTCTCAGCACTCTCAGGTTAACAATGGGATGCTCGTACACCAGTTCACGCCAGATAAATAAGATCAATCCAAAAAATGAAGCGATACTTAACACGACAATTGTAATATCCTGAAACCAATCATCCTGCTGGCCATGTTCAAGGACAAATTGAAGTGAGCCAATGAAAACAGTAAGCAAAATTATCCCCCACCAGTCTACCTGACTTGCTTTTAATTTATCACCGTATTTAGGACTCTTAACAAACATTATCGTGAAAATAGTAGCGATAATTCCTAAAGGTATATTGATATAGAAAATATAGGGCCATGAGAAATTGTCTACTAAATAACCTCCCAACGGTGGTCCCAAAGTAGGACCAACTATAATCCCCATACCATAAATAGCCTGTGCCATACCACGTTTTGCAACCGGATAACTTTCTGTGATAATAGTTTGTGCGGTTACGAGCAAAGCACCTCCACCCATACCTTGTATGAATCTAAATACGACGAGTTCCCATATATTAGTGGCGTTTCCGCATAAAAATGAAGAAACCGTGAATATAATAATAGAAGCTGCAAAGTAATTACGACGCCCAAATTGTTTAGATAACCAACTTGTCATGGGGATGATTATAACGTTAGCAATCGCGTATGCTGTAATTACCCAGGCAATATCATTAAGAGTTGCTCCCAGACTACCACGCATGTCGTTTAGAGCAACGTTAACAATGGTCGTATCTATGATCTCAAGTAAAGCACAGAGTATAGCGGTAACAGTAATAATTACACGTCTAAACCCGTATTCTACTAAGTCGTTTTCTTCGTCCTGCATATTATTTTAGGTGTACATCAACGGTTACATTCATTCCTGAGCGTAACTTTTTCAATTCATCAGTGTTATTTTCTTCTGTGAAATCAATTTTCACTGGTAGTCGCTGAATGGTCTTTACGAAGTTTCCTGTTGCGTTATCTGGAGGCAGTAAAGAAAAACGTGCACCCGTAGCAGGAGAGAAGTTTGAAATCTTTCCTAAGAATTCTTCACCCGGGTACGCATCTACTTCTACACTCACTACCTGACCCACTTTCATTTTCTCAAGCTGGGTTTCTTTAAAATTTGCGATCACCCATTTGTCTGCTGTATTTACAAGATAAAAAAGAGCCTGACCAGGTTGAACATATTGACCGGCTTGTAAGTCTACACTAGAAAGTTGACCATCTATGGGTGCGGTTACTGTCGTGTAATCAATATTTAATTGAGCAGCATCAACTTTAGCCTGAGCGCTTTTTATATTTGCTTCTGCTACAGTTACTTGTTTTTCAGAAATATCTGTTTGTGAAAAAGCAGCTCTGCTTTGACTTGAAGATGCTTTTTGCTGATTTTGAAGAATCTGAACCTGAGCTTCTGCTTCCTGCTTTGCGGCCAGCGCCTGCTCATATTGCTGTGTGGTGATAGAGTGATTGCTATAGAGGTTCTCATACCTTTTAAAATCATCTGTTGCTCTGCGTAATCTAATCTTCGCTGTTTCTATATTGCCGCTTGCAGATTTAACCTGAGCGCTGGAAGCTGCTGCATTGGCCT
Organism: Leeuwenhoekiella sp. A16; assembly: GCF_047946675.1. Taxonomy (GTDB): domain Bacteria; phylum Bacteroidota; class Bacteroidia; order Flavobacteriales; family Flavobacteriaceae; genus Leeuwenhoekiella. The sequence continues at coordinate 469,978 of NZ_CP172313.1, read as the reverse complement.
GGTAAGAACCAATACTTGCCTGTGCCACTCCTAACTGACTTTGAGCTGCTGCAAGTCCTGCTTGTGCCTGCTCAAGATTTACCAGATAATCTCGCTTATCAATTGTAAACAGGGTATCTCCCTTCTTTACAAATTGATTGTCGTTAACATATACTTTCTCAACATAACCACCTACGTGTGGTATGATAGAATTCATATTTGCTTCTATCTGCGCATCATCTGTTTCTTCATGTCCCAAAGAATGTATGATCTTATAAGTACCATAAACCAGACCTATTAATACAATGGCTGAAATTATGATTATGAACTTTTTATTTGTTTTTTTCTTCTGTTCCATTTTTGATAAAATGAGTAGTTATTGTATAAATTGATCGGTTAATTGCCCTTTGGCTGTAAGTAGTTCGAAATATTTTTGCGTAATATCTGCCTGCGAATACGTTAGGTTTATTTTTGCCTGAAGTTGTTGTACATCTGCTTCAAGCAGGTCATTTGTGTCTACCAGACCGTTGTCGTACTTATCTTTAACGATCCTGTAATTTTCTGCTGCCTGCTCTTCAGATTTGGTGTAAACCTCAAATTTCTTCAGTTCTAATTGATAGTCCTGACGTTTGTTCTCGACTTGTACTTTAATCTGGTCTGAAACTTTATCTACGTTAAACTTCAATTCTTCTGCCCGACTTTGGGCAACTTTTACATCGTTTTTAGCTTTAAATATATCTGCAAGATTGTATGACAGACCTACACCTACATTCATTGCATTTTTTACAGTGAGTGCATTATGCAGATCAAGCGCGATGTACCCCCCGGTAAGAGCCAGCGAAGGATAAAATTTACTCTGTGCTACTTTGATCTGGTTTTGAGCAGCCTCTTCCTGATATTGTAAGGCATCAAGATCGCTTCTTGTGATCTCATTTTCTAACATTTCTGGCGCAGGGCCAAAACTCGCATCACTGGGATTAATTTGCGATCCTGCCGGCAATTTTAGAAATACGGTAAGTCTGTAGTTTAGAATATTGCGATTTTTAATGGCTTCCTGTAAAGTAAGAGCAACATTAGATTGTTGTAGTTGAGCTTTTAAAAGATCGTTACGAGCTAGAAGACCATTCTCTTCCATTGCCTGAAAATCTTTTACGCGCTGCTCTGTGCTTTTGAGATTTTCGGTTACCAGTTCTACAGTTTTATTAGCTTTATAAAGATTTATATAGGTGCTAATCGTTTGTAAAGCCAGTTGTTCTTTGTCATTTTTAGCCGAAGAAATTGCCGCTTTATACTGATTTTCACCCGCTTTTAGTAGGTTTTTGAGCTTAAAACCCGAAAATAAAGGCATAGAAACGGTTGCCTGACCCAGCAATAATTGGTCTACATTAGGTGTGCCGGCATCACTGGCTTCATCAGGATCAGGATCGCTTTCAGTTGTAGATATTTGCAGATTTACATCGGCATTAGTTAAATACAAATATTGTCCTGATATGTCAAAATCAGGATATTGGTTGTTTTTGGTGACGTTAAGTTCACCCATGGCAGTATTCACTTTCGCATCAGCAATTTTAGAATCATCGCTATTTGTGAGTGCAAGATCTACCGCTTGTTTAAGGGTTAATTCTGTAACCTGCTGGGCGTATGTTTGGCTTAAGCCAAAAAATACAAGCAGAACTAACAGAAGGAATCTATATTTCATAAGTTAATAAGGCTTTAATGGTTTTTTGTATATGTGGAGTTAGTTTTTTGTAGACAAAATCATCAAAAGAGGTGATATTATCAAGGCCGTGCATTCTTTGAAAAAAGGATTTGTTGTAGTAGAAGTTGAAATATGTACCCAGAATTGTGGGGAAAATAAGCGGGATATCTACGGTTTTACTAAAAACACCGGCTCGTTGCCCATCTTTCACAAAATTTTCTATGAGTTTGTAATTCTCTAGTTTCTGGTCGAGGTAATTATCAAAATCTATCTGTCTGGAAACATTAGAATATTCAAAGTGAATAATCTTGTACATCCTGCGATTGCTGTGAATGCGCTTAATGGCAAATTCTATTAAAGCATCAATACGATCAAGATAGCTCATCTCTTCGGTAAGAACAGATTCTGCTTGTATCCTAAAATGAGATGCTCTATAAATCATCAATGTGCCCAGCAATTTCTCTTTAGAGCCAAAATAATAAGAGATCATCGCCACGTTTACATCGGCTTCTTTTGCAATGTGACGCACAGATGTACCATCAAAACCATTTTCTGCAAAAAGCTTCTCGGCAACCTCTAAAATTTGTATTTGTTTATCGTTTAAATCCATTTCATTTTCTAAATCATACACAAAATTAAACGATTGTTTAAATTAAACGTTTGTTTGAATTTGTTTTTGATATATTTTAACGTACATCGTTTGCGCTGCCGTTGAGCATAAAAAAAAAGGAGCTCAATGAGCTCCTTTAGGTAAATATTGCTTGTACGAAATTAACTAGCTCTCTTTCAATGATTTCATGTCGATCACAAATCTGTATTTCACATCTGCTTTAATAACCCGTTCGTACGCTTCATTAATATCCTGCATATTGATAAGTTCGATATCAGAAACTATATTATGTTCTCCACAGAAGTCAAGCATTTCCTGAGTTTCTTTTAGTCCACCTATCATAGATCCCGCAATTCTTTTACGGCCCATAACAACAGCGCCACCATGAAATGGTTTAAGGGGCTCAATAGCACCTACTAAAACCATTGTTGCATCTCTTTTAAGTAAAGCGATATAAGGATCCATCTCGTGACCTACGGGAATTGTGTTAAGAAGAAAGTCAAAAGAACCGGCATGTTTTGCCATTGCATCAGCATCTTTAAAAATTAGGACTTCGTCTGCACCTAGTTCTTCAGCATCTTTAGATTTCTCTGGTGAGGTGGTGATCATTACGGTATGCGCGCCCATAGCGTGAGCAAATTTAATACCCATATGGCCTAGACCACCCAGACCTATGACGCCTACTTTATCGCCTTTCTTTACATCCCAATGACGTAGAGGAGACCAGGTGGTTATACCTGCACAAAGCAAAGGTGCCGCTGCTTTTTCGTCAATATTTTCTGGGATACTTAAAACGAAATTTTTATCTACTACAACTTTTTCAGAATACCCGCCAAAGGTATGGCCGCCTAAATGTTTATCTGCTCCGTTGTAAGTGAATGTAGCTCCGTTTTCACAATACTGTTCAAGATCTTCTTTACACGATTCACATTCCTGACATGAATCTACAAGGCAACCTACACCCACAAGATCACCTTCTTTAAATTTAGAGACATTGGCGCCAACTTTAGTAACGCGGCCTACTATCTCGTGACCCGGTACAACAGGATATTGAGAATTCTTCCAGTCATTGCGAATGATATGAATATCGCTATGGCAAACACCGCAGTAAGTAATGTCAATTTCTACATCGTCTGCAGTGAGTGATCTTCTTTTAATATCAAGAGGCTTTAACTCTGCAGTTGCAGAAGTTGCCCCGTATGCTTTTATATCGTTCATTTTATAAATTTTTGGCAAAATTCAACAAAGCCCGGTCACTTTTTTTCAGTTTAACTTAATTTAACAGGAAGGGCCTAAAAATTGAGTTTTAAGGCTGTTAAAGAATATACAAAATCGTAAAAGTCATCCGGCTGATTAAAAACTAAATTTTAAATTCAGGTGAAATTAAAAATCAGTCCTAACCGGATCAAAATCGCTTCTACAGGCTAAAAATTAGCCAGACCCGGTTCTAAATAAAATTACAATGGAAAAAATAAAAAGAAATGTCTCTTTTCGTATTCCTCAGGATTTTTCCGGAATACGAGTAGAGGAACCTATGGATTATGCTGCCGGTGTGCCAGCGGTACAGGCTACTTTAAAACATACATTTAAAGAAATGGGTGTTTTAAAATCATTTAAAGGACTCGCAAAATTAAATCAACAAGAGGGTTTTGCCTGTATGAGTTGCGCATGGCCAGATCCTAAACATCCTTCTAAAATAGCAGAATATTGTGAGAACGGCGGGAAAGCACTTTCTGAAGAAGCTACTAATTACCGCGTAGAGCGTGATTTTTTTGCTAAATATTCTGTAGAAGAATTATCAAGTTGGTCAGATTATAAAATAGGAAAAAGCGGAAGGTTAACAGAGCCAATGGTGCTGCGACCAGATAGTATTTTTTATGAGCCCATAAGCTGGGATGATGCCTATCAACTTATTGCAGATGAGTTACACAAAATGAACTCCCCGCAGGAAGGTGTTTTTTATACTTCAGGGAGATCAAGTAACGAGGCGGCTTTTATGTATGGTCTTTTTGTGCGGGCAATGGGCAGTAACAATATGCCAGATTGTTCTAATATGTGCCATGAATCCAGCGGTAAAGCTTTAGTAGATATGTTAGGAATAGGCAAGGGATCTGTTAAGCTGGAAGATTTTGATGATGCAGAAGTAATCATAATTGCAGGGCAGAACCCGGGAACAAATCATCCCAGAATGATGTCTGCTCTGGAGAAGTGTAAACAAAACGGCGGTAAGATAGTTGCTATAAATCCGTTAGAAGAGGCGGGTTTGGTACGTTTTAAGAATCCGCAGGAAGTAAGTGGCTGGGTAGGTTCTGGCGAGCGTATGGCAGATGTGCATTTGCAAGTGAGAATAAATCAGGATATTCCGCTTGTAAAGCTAATTATGAAAAAATTGGCTACGCTAGACAAAAAAGATCATTCGGTTTTTGACCATGAGTTTATAAAGACATATACCGAAGGTTATGAAAAGGTTCTGGCAGATCTTGACGTTTATTCTGAGCGTGAGCTTCTTGATATGTGTGGGGTAAGTGAAGATCTTATAAATCAGGTTGTAGGGCTTTTAGCTAAAAAATCCAGAATAATTATTTGCTGGGCAATGGGTCTCACCCAACACAAAAACGGTGTTGCCACAATTAAGGAGTATGTCAATTTATTAATGCTTAAAGGAAGTATGGGTAAAACCGGTGCAGGTACATGTCCTGTACGCGGTCATAGCAATGTGCAGGGAGACCGAAGCGTGGGTATAATGCATTATATAGATGAAGAGGTCAATCAAAAAATTAAAGATGTTTTTGGTTTTGAGCCTTCAGATGAAGAGGGATATGACGTTATGAAAGCTATACCTGCTATGCACGATGGTAAAGTAAAGGTATTTGTTTCTCTTGGCGGAAACTTTGTTATGGCCGCTTCAGATACAGAATACACGGCAGAAGCTATGCAAAACTGCGATCTAACTGTTCAAATAAGTACAAAACTTAACAGAAGCCACTTAATAACAGGAAAAACGGCTTTAATTCTGCCTACACTTGGGCGTTCAGAAAAGGATATTGACAACAAAGGGAACAACAGATATAATACCATTGAAAATAGCATGGGCCAGATAAGAAGGTCTAAAGGTATTTTTAAGCCGGCGTCTAACGTGCTAAAAAGTGAGACCGAAATAGTAGGAGGGATGGCAGAAGCTTATTATAAGGGAAATCATCCTGTAGACTGGAAAAATTTGTGTCAGGATTATGACCTTATACGATCTAAAATCGATCTGGTTTCGGCGGGTTTTACAGATACCAGTCTCGATTCTGAAGGTGTAGGTTATTATTTGCCTAACAATGTGAGGAATCTTGATTTTAGCATGATGCCAAACGGCAGGGCCCAATTTTGTGTAAATGGCTTACCCAATCATAAGTTGACAGAAGATGAGTTGCTGCTTATGACAATACGCTCTCACGATCAATTTAATACAACTATTTATGGTTTAAACGATAGGTATAGAGGAGTGTATAATGAAAGACGCGTAGTATTTATGAATGAAGCAGATATGAAGAAACATGGTCTTAAAAAGCTTGATGTGATTCATATGATGAGTAATTATGACGGGCAAGAACGCAAAGCTTTCAAATTTCTTGTGATTCCTTATAATATCCCTGTGGGAAATATAGCAGCTTATTATCCCGAGACAAACGTCCTTGTTCCTTACAATCACAATGCAGATTATAGCAATACGCCTATAAGCAAATCTGTGGTTGTTAAAGTAGAAAAGTCACTAGAGCAGGAAGCTATTATGCAGGATTAATTTTTATTAAAATATAAAGATTTAGAGACAAAGGTGAGCTACATAAAGCTCACCTTTTCTAGTATAGAAGACCGCTGAGGTTCAAGATTGATGATGGGGTGCTCACTTTTTTGCCTGATGTAACTACGAATTATTTTATCTGTATGATAAGTATGTTTTTGTCTAACAAGAAAACTATCAAGATGATCAACAGACGTTATTTGTTCTTCCTGACTAATGTATCCATACCCCTGATAGCAGCCATCGCTAATTAAGATAAATGCATGCTCATCTTCTGTTCTGCCCTTATGCTTTATGACATAATCCATCTTTGCATTAAAAAGTGAATCACAGGCTTGTTTTACTCTAAAATTATAAAGCGTTGTGCTTTCTTCACCCACGCATACACCTTTACAACTTGTGATTTTATAATGTGAGCAATGTGCCGTACTGGTTTGCAGACCACAAAAGCGTGGACACAAATTATATTCCAGACATAGTTCTTCCAGCTTTTCAATACCCTTAGCTCGGGTGAAAAAATAATCATGCACATTGTAAATATTTTTACCTCGGGTAAGAGCGAGCTGAATTATTCCTTTTTGATTTACATAAGAAACAATACTGTAAGGCTGTGGCGTTTTCTTCTGCGCTTTATTAAACCTTGGGTAATTCTGTGCAATTTTTTCTGCTTCAAGGAGCAGGGCTATAAGTTCACTGCCCGTAACTTCGTAGTCAATAGAATGTGTTTCCTGACCAAGTAAATATTCGGTGTTTTTTTTATCATAAAAATGACTAATTACCCGTTGCTTGATATTGATCGCTTTACCGGCATAAATTATCTTTCCTTTTTTATCACGAAATAAATAGATTCCCGTCGCTTCTGGGAGTTGGTTAATATTATCTGCGGTGAGATGAGGTGGTAGCGTAGCTTCTTTTGATCTGGCATTTAGAAAACCGTTTATCGTAGAAAGACCATTTTCCAAGTTGAGTATTTTCTGAAATAAAATAACAGTAGCGTCTGTGTCTCCTTCTGCACGGTGTCTGTCATTTAATTTGATTTTTAAAGTTTCGCATAAGCGACCAAGACTATAAGAATATAAACCGGGAATTAGCTTTCGCGATAATCTTACAGTACACAATTTCTTGCGAGTAAAGTCTTGTCCTATATTTTTAAACTCATTGCGTATGACATTATAATCAAAGTTGACATTGTGTGCTACAAATACGGCACCGGTGGTTATGCGCCTAACTTCATCTGCGATCTCATCAAATTTGGGCGCATCTTCTACCATTTCATTTGTGATGCCGGTTAAGCCTGTAATAAATGATGGTACAAATCGCTCTGGATTAACCAGCGAGGTGAATTTTTCAAGAATTTCGCCGTTTTTTAGCAGCACAATGCAGATTTCTGTAATGCGATTGCCGTTGATACCATTACCGGTGGTTTCTACATCTATAACAGCATATAATCTCTCTTCCATAAAATCAAAAAAGGTGTTCTCAAATTTACGCCAAAATTAAAAACGATTTCAGGAAAATATCCATTTTATAGGATATTTTCCTTGTAGCAAAATTAAATGAACAATTTTCCTGTATTTGGAACGGTTAATGAAACACCGTAAGTACATTTTTAACTTATAATTTAAATAAGAAAAAGAAGGTTTTACGTTTCTTATACCAAATAGAAAATAACATGACATTACTAAAATATCTATATATAGGAATATTTGCTGCAACGCTGGTTTTAGGGGGTATTTATTTTACGGTATTTAATCCTTCTGATAAAGGTGATAAAGAATATGATATCAAGAATAAATGGGAATTACCAAAAGAGTTAAACGAAGTATCAGGAATCACATGGCTTGATGATGGTAATCTTGCCTGCATACAGGATGAGGAAGGCATTATTTTTATATATAATCTCAAGGATAAAAAGATTACAAAGAAAATCCCATTTGGCGATGCAGGGGATTTTGAAGGACTATCTGCAGAAGGCAATACGATCTACGCGTTAAGAAGTGACGGAACTATTTTTAAGATTGAAAATTACAATGAGGAAAACATAAACGTGTCTGAATATGACACGCCACTGTCGCATAAAAACAACACAGAAAGCCTGGCTCTTGACAAGAAGAATAATCGCCTCTTACTTGCCGCTAAAGACGAAAATCCCGGAGATGAGAATTACAAAACCATATATGGCTTCAATTTAAATACTAACAGAATTGACTCTACAGCAATTTTAAAAATTGACCTTAAAAGCAAGATTTTTGCTGATTATGAGGAGAAAAAAATGTACAAAACATTTAGACCTTCAGAGATAGCAATTAACCCGCTCACTCATGAGACCTATCTTTTAGAAGGTGTGCGCCCCAAGCTGTTAGTTGTAGACACAGAAGGTAATCCTAAGCGCATTTATAAGCTGGATCATGATGATTTTCGCCAGCCGGAAGGAATTACTTTCAGCCCCGAAGGCAAACTTTTTATCTCTAATGAGGCAGGAAAGCATTCCGCAAATATTCTCGAAGTTGTTCTTGACTAATTAAATGATCAATCGTACTTCGCCTAATTGCTGTACTTTATATGGAAATTGCTCACCGGGTGCGCCTATAAACATAAAGTTCACAGGGATATTCCAGCGTCTTGAAAGTTCTCTAATTTTTTCGGGTCCAAATTTTCCTTCCTCCTCAATATAGTCAATGTGTATGCTGGGATAAGCACGATCAAGAACCTCAATATCAGATTTAAGTTTTGCAGTAGCTTTAGTTTTTTCATCTACTACAGCAACGATTTTTAGTCTTCTTGTAGGTTCATTCTTGATCATGTACAGCATGACCTTATTCAGGGTTTCTACATTGTCATGATTAGTGAAAAAAACAAATTCCTGACCACTTACTCTGGCGAGTATGCTCATCGTTTTGCGGTTCAGCTTTTTGAAGAAATTACTATCGTCTGGCGAAATATAATTTATAAAATACAGGAAGAATTTAAGTATCGCGATCCTGTAAAGCATAAAAAATACTACAGCTACTGTAGGTATTAAATATTCCAGAAATATGGTTACGTACTGTGGATTAAGAACAACATTGCCAATAATTGCCGCAAAAACTGCAGCGATAGCAATTATTAAGGCAATCCATGAAGCGCGTTCAGGTCGAGGTAAATTTTTACGATTTATTTTAAGTAGAATATTCCCTATGCCAAAAAGTACCATAACTGAAAGGAAAGCTATGGTGTAAACACCAGCCAGTTTTGCAAGGTCACCTTCGGTTACAAAAAGCACAGAAGTACACAGAATAAAGAATACTATGAAAATAAGATATGAACTGTTTCTTTTATTCTTTTTCAGCAAAACACTTGGTAAAATGCGATCTAGCGCCATACGTTCCATTAAACCGCCCACTCCCACAAATGAAGTAAGCACAGCACCACTTAAAACGAGAGATGCATCAAGACCCACTAAAAAAGAAAGCCAGTTACCGCCAGAAATACTACCCAAAAAAGATAACAAGGCATCCTGATTACTGTCTACCACATTCATAGGAATTAGAGCCAAAGCGAGAAAAGCAATAAGCGGATTGAAAATGCTTACCACGATCCACATATTGCGTAAGGTTTTAGGAAAAACACCCAACTTTTGTTCTTCTACATAATTGGCAGAACTTTCAAAGCCACTTATACCCAACATGGCGGCAGAGAAGCCAAAGAATAGAGCCATACCTATATTGCCATTTACAGGAAGTTTAAAATTGTCTGTTAATGTTGTAAAATCATGCGTGAAAAAGTAATAAATACAGAAACCACAAAGTATTGTTAGAGATAAAAGGTGAAAGAGAAATATTGCAATAGCAACTTTAGAAGATTCACCTATCCCCAGAATTACAAGTCCCATAAACAATAGCAAAAGACCTATGGTTGTAGGGACAATAGGGATTACATCCCAAATGCTATATGCATATTTTACAGCCTCACTTGCCGATATTACCGCGGTAGCCATATATGAAAGTACGGTTAGGGCAGCGGCAAGAGAAGCAGTAGATTTTTGAGTAGTATTGAGCAAAGCATTATAAGCGCCACCGTTAAGAGGAAGTGCGCCAACTACCTCACCATAAATACGTCTAAACAAAAACAATACGGCGGCAACTATTAGAAGTGACACCCAAGCATATTGACCGGCATAGACAATTGCGAGTGCAGAAACGTAAAGACAAGAAGAACTAATATCATTTCCGCAAATAGCGGTAGCTTCAAGTTGATTTAATTTTTTAGCCATAAAGACTTAGAATTTTCAAGTAAATTTAAAGTTTTGATACTAGGTAAAAAGGTAAGAGCCTATTAATTTCAAATCAAGGTTGAAAAGTCTCAATTAAACTGGCCTTTTAGAAGTTTATGTATAAATCGTAACTTCTCAATCACCGGGGGCGGTAAAATGAAAGGATACAGATCTGGCTGGCCCATACTGCGATTTAAACTGTTAACCGCAAATGTAAGCGGCAAACAGGCGCCAATGATTTTATCAAAATCCTTTTCCTCAAAAGGGTCGAAATTAGCCTGCATATAAAGCGGCGAATTTTTCGTATTATCGGGGTCTATTTGCAATCCAAAAGCATACGCTGTTTCCAGCGTATCAATTATGTGTAAGTAGTGCGACCAGCTTTCTGCCCAGTCTTCCCAGGCATGAGATGCTGCGTATTTACTAACGAAGGTTTTTGCCCAATCTGCCGGTGGACCGTTCTCATAATGATTTTGTAGTGCTACACCGTAATCCTGAGTCTCATCGCCAAAAACAGCGCGAAAGTCTGCTAGTATTTTTTCGTCAGTTAAAATTAAACGCTCCCAATAATAATGACCCACTTCATGCCGAAAATGACCCAATAATGTGCGGTATCGCTCCTCCATCTGTGTGCGCATATATTCACGGTGCACAGGATCTGCCTCAGCAATATTTATAGTGATTAATCCCTTAAAGTGACCGGTTTTGATGCCATTTTTCGGGTTTTTTAAATTATCTGCAGACAGGAAATCAAAAGCCAGCCCATTTTCAGGATCTTCATTCTTAGAAACCAAAGGCAGATTAAATCTTTTTAAAGTGTAGATCAACCTGTGTTTTGCACGTTCCAGCCTAAGCCATTCCTGTAGTTGGTGCTCAACTTGTAAATAGGGTATGGTCCTGTTGAGGTCGCATGCCTCACAAAGTCCCTCCTCACCCATATCTTCTAAAGCTACCAGCCAGTTACATGCATTGTAACTATGATTTTCACAATACTGATACAGTTTGCCGCTGTCGGGTTTTGTTTGCCAGGCATTTTCACTGGGTTCCAGGACAACTAAGTCATTTGTCTCACTAAGATAGCCTAATTGACTTTGGCATTTCTCACAATGGGTATTCTCAAAATAAACGGGATTTGAACAATTATGGCAATGAAAGATCTTCATTTTATTTTTGGCTTATACCTTTATTGTTCAGTCAATAAAGGATTTTAATTCTATCTGAATTTAGCAGATTAAAACCGACCAAAGCTAATTTTTTTAAGAGATATTCAACTTGTTTTTATATTGTTTAATCATTATTTAACTTAAATAGGTTTCGTTTAATAGATAAAGCACAGCTACAATATTTTTCGCTTGAAGCGAAATCTAATAGCTTACTGATTTTACTTAATTCAGCTTATTAAAACCCCTCTTTAGCGATTAGCACATGTTAAATATGTCCAAAACATTTACATAAATTGATTTTAAAATATAATTTAGATTCATGCAGATATGACTAATGAAAATGCTCTAAAATCAAGCTATGATAGAACAGTTAAAGAAACGAATCTTTTGACAGCGGTGGACGATATAAATGTTATTGACCAGCTGTCGCGAATTATTGGGAATGGTTATTTTCAAAAAAAGACAGATTTTAAAAAAGATATTTTAATAACGGTTCCCGCAAAAAATGAAGAGGCGACTATTGTTCGTACGCTTCAGTCTTTAAAAAAGCAGTTTTATTTAAGTGGAGCATGTTTTGATTATGATCTTTTTGAGGTTCTTGTGCTATGTAATAATTGCACCGATGATACCTTAAGAAAATGCAACGATTTTAAGCATAAAAACCCCGATTTTCCGCTTCATGTACTGGTTTCTAATTCTAAAATAATTAGTAACGTAGGCGTTGCCAGACGTATTTTGATGAATATTGCCTGTAGCCGTGTTTCTAAAGATGGATTCATTGTCACTACCGATGCAGATACTGTCGCAGATAAATTTTTTCTGAGTGGAATTTATCAATATCTCGATGCAGATTATGGTCTTATTTGTGGTCGCATTCTGGTAGATGACGCACATCTTGATACAAAGGCTAAAAAATACCTGCATGCCAGCAGACATTATCTAGACTTGATGTGTAAGTTAGAGTCGACACTCTATCCTGATTTTAGCGATCCCTGGCCAAAACATGCGCACAATTCTGGTCCTAATTTGTCTATCAGAAAATATGCGTATCAAAAGATAGGTGGTATACCACCGTTGGGTTTTCTTGAAGATATCGCCTTATATGAATTGGTTTTATCGCATGGTTTTAAAGTGAAACACTGCATGCAAACCGTGGTTACTACGTCAACTCGCACTACACCAAGAGTTCCCGGCGGTTTTGGTAATCAATTGCGGGAGTGGGCTGAGTTTGATGAGCGCAGAGACAGTTATAATGTAGAAAGTTTTGAAAAATTGTTTCAGAAATTTTCTGCTTACGAGCTAATAAAGCAGCTTTATTTAACCGGGAATTTAAACCTTGTAAAAGAGATCTGCGATAAACTTAAAATGCCTCATGATCAATTGAAAGAATTGTATAAAACACATGATCGCTATCAATCTTTGGTTAGATTTTTAGAATCTGCACTTCCTAACAGTTCTAAGTGGAATGTTACCTATCCCGACATCGATATTTTTATGGCTATAGCACAACTTGAAACTTATTTTATTACCGTTGAGCACGAAAAAGTTTAAGCTTTTTTCTCATAGAGAACGAGTTCATAGTTCTCATGAACGTATTTAGTTTTTAGGGAATAACCGGCTTCACTACCGGCAGCAAACTGCTCAAATAGCAGATGAACCTGTTTACCTGTAAGTGGATAATCGCCTACGTAAGAGGTCCAGTGTACCATTAAAAAGTTGCCGCCAGGTAGCAAATGTGTGTTTATCTCGTTAAAAACATGCAGGAGATTTTCTTTTTCCAAATAATAACCAACTTCAGACATAACGATAAGGTCAAAGTTTTCATTTGGAAAATTTCTTGAAACATCCATCACTTCAAATGAAACGTGGTCTAACTTAGCACATCTTTCTTTTGCTGCATTTATAGGGATTCCACTTATATCGATAGAAAGGAGTTTTTTAGTGCGCTGGGCTAATTTTTCACTTAAAACACCAATTGAGCACCCTATCTCAAAAGTTGATTCATAAATCCTTTCGCCCAGAGCTAGAATTGATCGCTCATACTTTTCATGCTCGTAATGGCTATTTTCAAAATTCCAGGGATCGTTATTATCATTATACAATCTGTTGAAATATTCTGAAGTAAGCGTCTTTTCATTCCCGCCCGGTGAGAACAGGTAATACTCATAATCTCCCAGAAATGGCTCGAGCAAATCTGGTGTAAGAATAAAACCTTCAGGATCGTCTGCGATTAACTTTGATGTTTGTGTCTGGTGACAGAATATTGCTTTTTCCTTTTTATTTTTTACACTGCTAATATTAAGACGAAATGGCTGGACATTATCACCGTCTGGCCAGTGATGAGGTTTTCCGTTTTTCCAAAGCCAAACAGGATATTCTACTATTTGCACCGGGATTTTATGTTCTTTCAAAGTTTCTAAAATAACTTTTGTACTTGCAATGTGATCCCCATGCGGGTCACGTCTCCACGGGACAAAAACAGTATTTCTTTCACTTTGTTCAACAATAGCTGCGATGTCACTTTTAAGCTTTGAGTATTCACTGTTTAAAAGAAAAGGCATTTGAGAATCCTGCCGGTGCAGAAAAAAGACCTTCTCATCTTCAACACCTAAGGCAGCGCAAGCAGCCTGTGCTTCTTGTTCTCTTGTTTTTGCCAGTTTTTTGGCAGGATATTCTTTTGAGTTGGGATGTGATGCCGAACCGCTCGTCATAAAAACAACCGTGACCGGCACTTGTGCTGCCCGTAACATAGCAATCATACCCCCGCAGCCTAAAGATTCATCATCTGGATGGGGAGCAAAAAAAATAGATGGTCCTATATCTGTTGCAATCCCTGAGCTATTTAAAAATGGAGCGTCGTAAAGATCCTGAGGTAAAATTTTATCTAACATAGTTGATGCATTCTATTTTTGTTACAAATTCACCCACACTTGTCAGAGCCAGATCAGGTCCCGGCTGTTTGAGATAAGTAGCGAGATCACGATGCAATTTTTCTATGGCATGATCATGCATAAAACCTTTTAAACCCACACATCGCTCTGCTAGTTGCATCACTTCTGTACAAATATCGAGAATGGCAGTACGCATCATATTAGCATAATTTACTAAAATATCTCCCGAAGAATCTCCCGATTTATCGGCTATTTCCCCCGATTTTTCTATCCACAGGCGACCTTGCTCAAGTAATATGGCAATCTTGCCTAAGCGCATCTGTTGGTAAGGATCTTCGGTTCTTTTTAGCTTTTTTAAATGCGCCACAGTAGCTTCGGCAACAGCTTCTGCACCTCCTAATTGTACTGCCGCAAATCGTATGGCGCCACCGGTAAATGAAGGTTGCTGTGAATAATCGTCTATATTCCCTAAGAGATTGACAGGTTCAAGAAGAACATCTGTAAAATCTATTCTTGAACTTACTGATGCTCGCATTCCCAGAGGTTTCCATAGTGAAAAGTCTTCCTTTAATTCTTTATGTTTTTCAGTTTCAATAACCACCATTTGCCAGCCTTTCTTTGTTTTCGCAGTAATGATAGGTCTGTCAATATGCAGTCCGCCGGAACAAAAGATCTTTGCACCTTCTAATTTATTTTGAGAATCGGTTTGGATTAAATGAACTCCATCAGACTTTCGCTGTGTATTCCAAACACTAAAAAGCTTGCCATTGTGTGCATCTTTAAAATAGCGTTGTTTTTGCTGAGCACTGCCGTACTGTGCAATGAGCAGTAAGGCGTTAATGTGACCTTCATAAATACGACCTACAGAAAGATCTGCTTTGCCTACCTCTTTTAGGATATTTAAAAGTTTAGCGTTTTTCTTTTCTCCATATGATTTACCCCCAAAAATGGAAGGAAGTGTAACGGTGAGCAGATTAAGTTTTTTGAGAAGCTCAAATGCTGCTGTGGGAAATGTTCTATCATCATCTTCAAGCCCAAGAAAAATTTCCTCGTGCTCTTTTAAATTCAACATACTTTGGTTAGTTATAGTATCTCTTTTATGCTTTAAGTAATTAGAGATAGTGGATAATATTTTTAAAGTAAGCGAAAAGAATTGGCACCTCAAAGAGGATTAGTAATCCCTTAAGAAATGAAAGTTTTTAAAACAGAAGGAGATAAATTAAATGTAAAGAAGCACATAAAAAAAACAACCTTAATACAAGTCGTCTTAAGGTTGTTACTAAAATTTTTCTATACCTGTATTAAAGAACAGGTTGATGCAACTTTGAACTGCTAAAGTTACTTTTGGCTCCACTAATTTGAGAATCTTTTTGCAGGGTAGGGAATCCTATGCTCCATAATTCCCTAACAATCTTATCTAAAACTTCTGGACTGTCATAGATAATTGAGATTACTCTTTTTCTTAGATCAACATTTACAATACGCATATCGAGAATCCTGCTTAGGTTTCGCTCAATTACACGCTGGCATTCGTCAGACTGGAGGTTCTGTATTTTAAGATTGGCTCTCATAACGATATAGGTTTCTTATATTTAAAGTTATGTGTTTTTGGTCGAACATAAAAGAGTTAGAACGAGATTTTAATTATGTAATTGTGTTAAAATCAGAAATGTATGCTAAATTTTCCTTAACGGAGTTTTTCAAAATAGAATAGGAAAAGAATAGTACCAATATTGATTTACGTCTGTAAATAATACCTGTAAAAAATCACATACTTTAGGCTGAAAATCGCTGAAAAAGGGCTAAAATCTGCCCATAATGAGCAGATTTTAGCCAGATCTTAAAAAGTAAGGTCAATATTTAGTCTGTCTCATCGATAAGATTGGCAACAAGAGCCGTCCAACCGGTTTGATGTGAAGCACCTACACCGCGACCATCATCACCGCTAAAATATTCATAGAAAAGAATAAGGTCTTTAAAATGATCGTCCTTATAAACTTCTGCGTGTAATTGATTAACAGGTCGCTCTCCCTTCTCATCTGGTGAGAAAATAGCAATGAGTCTTTTGCTTAATTCATCGCTGATCTCTTTTAGATTTAATTTCTTATTGCTTCCTGTAGGATATTCAAAAGAAACTGAGTCACCATAATGTGTGTAAAACTGCCTAAGTGATTGAATAAAGAGATAATTAATAGGCATCCACACCGGTCCACGCCAATTAGAGTTTCCACCAAATAGCGGCGTGGTAGATTCTGTAGGCTCATAGCTAATAGTATAATCTACACCATCAATTTTTATACTGTACGGCTTAGTATGAATTTTTGATAATGACCGAATGCCAAACGGACTTAAAAATTCATTTTCGTCAAGAATGCTACGCATTAAAATTTGCATACGATCTTTAGGCACAAGCGTTAACAGCAAGTCGTTACCTTCTTCAAAATCCTGAATTACCAGATATTTTAAGTTTTCCTTTCTATATTTTCTAAACCAAATTACACTTTTAGTGAAAACCGGTAAACGCTTAAGTTTCTCTTTATTAACCTGAAGTACAGCTGTAAGCGATAAAAGACCTACAATAGACCGAATTTTTATGGGGATAAATGACTTATCTGGAAAAACCAATTTGTCGTAAAAGAAACCTTCATCATCATCCCAGGTGCCAATATTCTCAATGCTTCTTTTATTTAAAGCTTCAGCGATATAGACAAAATGGCCAAAATATTTAGTAGCCATATCTTCGTACGTATTATCTTCTAACGCGATCTCAAGACTCATCTCCAGCAGATTAAGACAATAAAGCGCCATCCAGGATGTGCCATCTACCTGCTCAAGGTGCGCATCGCCGGGAATGCCGTTACTGCGGTCAAAAACGCCAATATTATCAAGGCCTAAAAATCCGCCCTCAAAAACATTATTCTGTGTCTTATCTTCCTGATTTACCCACCATGTAAAGTTAAGAGCGAGTTTATTAAACATTCTTTTTAAGAATGCTACATCTCCTTTTCCGGTTTTTTCTTTTTCAATTTTATAGACTTGCATCGATGCCCAGGCCTGCACCGGTGGATTCACATCACTAAATGACCATTCATAGGCCGGGATTTGCCCATTAGGCGCCATATACCATTCTCGTGTAAAAAGGATCAATTGCTCCTTGGCAAATTCAGGATCGACCAGCGCTAATGAAACGCAATGAAAGGCCGAATCCCACGCGGCATACCAGGGATATTCCCACTTGTCTGGCATAGAAAGAATATCATGATTACGCAGTGTCTTCCAGTTATTATTACGTCCTGAAAAACGCTCTGGCGGTGGGGGCGAAGTATCATCATCACCGCGCAGCCAGCGTTCTACTTCATAATTATAATACTGTTTCGTCCACAATAAACCTGCTAAAGCTTGTTTTTGAATATTTGCAGATTCTGTATTTCGTTCTTTAATGATGTCTTTGTAAAATTGATCACATTCTGAAATTCTAGCATTGAAGATATTTTCAAAATCTGCAGAAAAAGGTTCCTCTTGCTCATTTTGTGATAATCGAAGCCTGATCGTAACAGACTCATTGCCCGCAATATTTCTGCTGTATAGAGGAGCAAACTTTGTCCCTTCATTTTTTTTCGCTGCCAGCGAAAAATCATCATTTATCACTGCATCATGAAAAAGATCCTTTTTATAAGGATGATCGTTAGGGCGCCCAAAAACACGCTCGTCATTGCTTTCATTCTCAGTAAAAAGTAATTTATCTGCATCCTCATAGTATAGGTTGTAATCAGCCAGATATGGATGCGTTATTTGTACGAAAGATTGGCCATTTTTATCGACCTTTTTAATAAGCGGTTTTTGCCGTCCTTTTTTAAAACTCCAGAAATTGCGTATCCATAAAGTGGGTAACACGTGAATGTCTGCCGCTTCTGTATTACGATTTGTCACCGTGATTTTTACCAGAATATCGTCGTTAGAGGCTTTAGCATATTCGGTATACACATCAAAATATGCGTTGTCTTTTAAAATTCCTGTGTCAAGTAATTCATATTCCTGTTCGGTGCGATTTCTTTGACCATTTACAGCTACAAGATAATCATAGGGATATTCATTTTGAGGATACTTGTACAGATGTTTCATGTAAGAATGAGAGGGTGTATTTTCCAGATAGTAATACAACTCTTTTACATCTTCACCGTGATTACCACGCGGTCCTGAAAGACCAAAAAGGCGTTCTTTTAAAATAGGATCTTTGCCATTCCACAATGTGACGGCAAAACACATGTTACAATACCTGTCTGAAATTCCTGCGATACCATCTTCTCCCCATCTGTATGTGCGGCTGCGTGCGTGGTCGTGTGTAAAATAGTTCCACGCATCGCCATTTGCGCTATAATCTTCTCTTACCGTTCCCCATTGTCTTTCACTTAAATACGGCCCCCATTGCAGCCAGTCATTTTCTTTATTATAATGTTCTTCAAGTCTTTTTTGTTCTTCAGTATTGTTACTCATATATGATTTTAAGATTAACCATTAGTGGTGAAGCCGGGATAGCATGTCATGCCGCCGTCTACAAAAATTGTGGTACCGTTAATATATTCAGATTCATCTGAAGCAAGCCAGACGGCAGCACTGCCTACATCTCCAGGAACGCCTATACGTTTGTACGGTATAAGCTTATTTAGTTTCTCAAGAGCTTCTTCAGTTTCCCATGCGTTTTGATTAATGGGCGTTTTTATCGCTCCCGGCGCAATACTGTTACAGCGTACTTTTTGTGGGGCGTATTCTTGGCAAATTGTTTCCATAAGCATGACTATTGCCCCTTTAGAGGCAGCATAGTTTGCATGGCCTGCCCAGGGTATGATCTGGTGTACAGAACTCATATGAATTATTTTGCCCAAAGATTTAGAAACTTCTGGGCGCATACCTCTTTTTAGAAATTCGCGTAAAGCTTCCCGCACGCATAAGAATTGGCCGGTAAGATTTATATCTATAACTGTTTGCCAGTCTTTAAGGCTCATCTCATGTAAGGCACAATCTTTTTGTAAACCAGCATTAGGAACACAGATATCTACGGTACCAAAGTGATCTACAGTCTGTTTAAACATTTTAAGAACGTCGTCTTCTTTGCTCACATCGCATTTTATAGCAATAGCTTCACCGCCCAAATTGCTCTTAGAAATCTTGTGAGCAATCTCCTCTGCTTCCTCTTTATGTGAATGATAATTAACTACTACATTTGCGCCATCTTCGCCCATTGCCAGGGAGACAGCTTCGCCTATTCCAGAGCTTCCGCCGGTAACTATACATGTTTGTCCTTCAAGGCGTTTATTGGGTTTTTGCATAACTATCTGTGTTTAATTATTATTAAGCAATATTAAATGTAGCACTAAAAGATAGACTTGAGACACGATGTGATAAAATTGGATTTTCTTTAAGAAAAAGTCTCTTAAAAACCGGTGCAAGACTCAAAAAACCGACTTATATCAGGCAAAAATCGATTTAATTTCCGGTTTCTTTTTATGCGTAAAACAGTAAATAGTTTCCGCTATAAGCGTAATTTTAATCTGCCTTAAAAAGAGCCTGATTTTCATATCTCAAAGTCAGATTTTAGCTGCTCTACAGGCGATTTTTACAACCTAAACCCCACTAATATTATGAATTCATTGATGGAAGAGGTGAAAGAATATGTATTTAATTATTTTTCAGCTCACTATAATGGCACATACGTTTACCACAATTATACGCATACGCAACAAGTAGCAGAACATGTTCAAAATATTGCTTTAGCCGAAGAAGTTACCGCAGAAGAAGTAGAAATTCTGGAAATTGCCGCATGGTTTCATGATATAGGTTTTCATCTTGATCCTAAAAATCACGAAGCTGCAAGTGCTAAAATAGCGACAGAATTTCTAACGCGTAAAAATTTCGCGCAAAGCAAAATTCATAAAATAGAGACTTGTATTCTGGCGACAAAACCAGAACATAAACCGCAAAACCTGCTTGAGCAAATACTAATAGATGCTAATTATTATCACTTAGGTCTTGATAATTATTCTAATTATGCAAATCTCATAAAAGAAGAATCTCAAATGCTGGGCGTTGAAAGCTATAGCGAAATAGACTGGGAGCAGGAAAACCTCACTTTTTTGACTCAAAAACAGCAGTATTATACGCATTATGCGGTTACAAAATGGCAAGCGCAAAAAGCGTTGAATGTTATTGAGATCAACAAAAATTACTCAAAGCTCAAGGAAAAAGGAAGCAAGAAAAAAAAGAAGAAGGATACAGATAAAAATGGTCGTTCAGAACGAGGTATCGATACGTTGTTCAGGATCACGTTGCGCAATCATACAGCGCTAAGCGATATTGCAGACAGAAAAGCCAATATTTTACTTTCTGTAAATGCGATTATAATTTCTGTGGCGCTGTCTAATTTAATTCCAAAATTAGATAATCCCTCTAATAATTATTTGATCTATCCTACGATTCTCTTTATCACCTTTAGCGTAGTTTCTATGATCCTGTCAATAATTGCCACGCGACCTAATATTACCACGGGGACGTTTACTAAAGATGAGGTTATCAATAAAAAGGTGAATATCGTTTTCTTTGGTAAATTTCATAAAATGAAGCTTGACGATTTTGAATGGGCGATGGATGAGGTGATGAATGATAAAGCCTATCTCTATTCTTCACTCACTAAAGATCTGTATGCTCTGGGAACGGTTCTGGCGCGAAAATATAAGATACTAAGATTCACCTATGTCTTTTTCATGGTGGGCATGGTGATATCTATAATCGCTTTTGGCATTGCATTTAGGGTTACACGTTAAGCGGTTTATGGTTAATTTTGCGGCATGGAAGATTTTATAAAGCAACTCCCAGACCTTGCTAAAGACAAACACAAGGAGAATGCTGCTTATTTTAAAAAGCTAAAGCGCAAACCACCTAAAGATCTTGATTACCAGATGCAGGATTTGCATGATGAAGAATTTGCTAAAACAGATTGTCTCAATTGTTCCAACTGTTGCAAGACTACAGGACCTTTATTCACAGATCGGGATATCACGCGTATTGCAAAGCATTTTAAAATGAAAGATGCGCAGTTTATAGATACATATCTTAAGATTGATGAAGATAACGATTATGTGTTGCAGCAACTGCCTTGCCCATTTCTGGCTTCAGATAATTATTGTTTGATCTACGATGTGCGGCCAAAAGCTTGCGCGGAATTTCCACATACAGACAGAAAGAAATTTCAGCAGATCACAACTATCACCTTAAAGAATATGCCGGTTTGCCCTGCCGCTTTTAATATTGTGGAGAAAATGAAAGAACGTATTAAGCTTTAAGCTGAAATGTATTTAATAAATAACAAGATTATGAAACAAAAATTACGCTATTTAATTCTTCTTTTAATGAGTTTTTCCGGTGCTTTTGCTCAAAATATAAATGCAGAAAAAGAGGCTTTTGCGCACACCTTTTCTGTTGTAGCCAGAGATTCTGTTACCGGCGAAATGGCGGTTGGCGTTCAAAGTCACTGGTTTTCTGTGGGTTCTTTGGTTTCCTGGGGGAAATCTGGTGTGGGCGTTGTTGCTACGCAGTCGTTTGTAAATCCGGCCTACGGTCCCAACGGTCTTGAACTAATGGCAAACGGAACTTCTGCAAAAGAGGCTCTTAATATACTTATCGCGAAAGATGACGGTCGTGATTACCGCCAGGTGGCCTTTCTTGATAAAAATAGTGCAGCTGCTTATACCGGAGAAAAATGTGTAGAATCTGCACATCAGATCACTGAAAATAACTTCTCTGTACAAGCAAACATGATGCTCAATGATGACGTTGTTCCCGCTATGGCGAAAGCATTTAAAGAACACGCAGATCTGCCTTTAGCAGAACGTGTTGTTGAAGTATTAAAAGCAGCGCAGGCTGCCGGTGGGGATATTCGCGGTAAACAATCTGCAGCGCTAATTGTGGTTGGTCCTGACAAAGTAAAAAACCCCTGGGAAGAGCATAAAATCGACCTGAGAGTAGATGATAACGCAAACCCTATAGAAGAACTTGACCGACTTTTAAAAACGGCACGAGCTTATGAATTTATGAATAGGGGAGATCTTGCCGTAGAAGCCGGCGATATGAATAAAGCTCTTGAAGAATACGGTACAGCAGAAACTATGTTTCCTGATAATCTGGAGATGAAATTCTGGAAAGCTGTTGCTCTTGCAAACGGCGGTAGAGTAGAAGAAGCAAAACCTATTTTTAAATCAATTTTTGAGAGGGAGGAAAATTGGCGCACCATGATTTCCCGACTTGTAAAACCGGGACTGCTCACAGTCTCTCCTGAAGAACTTGAAGAGATAAAACAACTTTAAATATCTCAATACTTTATAAAGGTTTGGAACTGTCACACTGAGCCTGTCGAAGTGTAGGTCTTATCCTAATTACTTTTTGAATCTGGTGCGATGCTGGAACAAGTTCAGCAGGATGAAAAGTATTTAGCAAAGCTTAAAAAAATCGCATAAAAAAGCAGCAAAATCGGTTGATTTGCTGCTTTTTTCGGTTTGATATTTAATCAATATTATCGAGAAATCTGATGAAATCTGAGGAAGGGTTTAATTTTCGTCAAGACCACCTTTACGAGTAGCATCACGAGCTTCAGGCCAGGTCATCTGGCTGTTTGTTCTGCGGTTCATGGGTAAAACTGCTTGTTCACGTGAGGTTGTATCAGGATCTTCACTTGCCATGTATGCAAGAACTGCTGTAAGAATCACATTTTGGCGTAAGTCGTCAAAAACGATCTTGTCGTAAGTATCGCGGTTGGTATGCCAGGTGTAATTCCAATAATCCCAGCTTAGCGAACTCAAATTGAAAGCAGGTGCACCGGCAGCGACAAAAGATGCATAATCTGAACCGCCACGCCCGGGTGTACCGGGAAAGTTAGTTTCAATTTCGCGGCTAATTTCGTCTGGAACGGCATATAACCAACTGCCTAAATAATCATAAGCATTTAAAAATCCGTTACCGGAAATTGTGGCTACGCGACCTGTACCATTATCCTGATTAAAAACCGCCTGCACATTTGCTACGATCTCAGGATGGTCTTTTACAAAAGCGCGTGAACCATTAAGGCCTTCTTCTTCACTTCCCCAGTGACCGACCATAATTGTGCGCTTTGGGTTAGGATATATCTTTTTGAGAAGACGCATAGCTTCCATCATGACTAGAGTTCCTGTACCATTGTCTGTCGCACCGGTAGCACCATCCCATGAATCAAAATGCGCAGAAAGAATGACATATTCTTCAGGTTTTTCTGTGCCTTTAATTTGAGCGATGGTATTAAAAGTTGGCACTTCACCCAACTCTTTAGATTGTGCGACAACGCTAATTTCTGGTTTATCATCATATTCTGCCATTCTATAAAGCAGGCCATAATCTTCTAAAGCCAGATCGATCGTGGGAATCTCTTTTGTATAAGCCGAAAACACTTTATTTACACCAAAACCTCTTGACCAATACGAAGAAACGATTCCCGCCGCTCCTGCTTTTTCTAATGCAACAGGTAATGTTCTTGAGGTGTAACCGGTGTTCTTTATCTTAGTATCCCAGATTTCCTGAAGGCTATCCCTGTTTTTCTTCATTTTTTCAAACGATTCTGGTGTTGCCCATTTTTCCCAGTTATCATCTGGTCTGCCCGTAGGTTGCTTCATAGACACCAGAACAAATTTTCCTTTCACTGCAGAAATAGCATTTTTAAAAGCAATGGAATCAGTAGCTTCGGGCAAAAGAACAACTTCAGCAGTAACTGCTTTTTTACCCGTGCTCGGGCTCCAGGCCAGTTGGCGACCTTCCAAAGTTTGCACGCGCGGGCTCACAAGATCTATATGACTTACTCCGCGTTCCCAGCCGCGCCAGGTTCCCCATTGTTGATTTTCGGCAGGTATATCCCAGCTTTTATATTTCGCAACAGCCCAGTCATGCGCATTTTTCATTTGAGGCGTACCCACTAATCGAGGACCAACTACATCGAGCAGCTCGTGAGCAAGTACTTTTAATTTAGAATTTGAATTTTCTTCGTTCTGAATTTTTTTAATGACAGGATCTTCCTGAGCAAAAATTAGGGTAGGAACGCACAACGCAGCAACTATTAAAGTGCGGGTAATTAGTTTCATAGGGTTATAATTAGAAGGGTTGATCAACAGGCTTATCCTGAATGATTTTCTAAAGATAAAATTTTCGGCCTAAGTATTTAAACTTAGAGTGAAAGAAAGATTGATGAGATTAAGATTTTACTCTTTTTTGATATCTAAAAAATAGCTGAGAAACAGGTATTAGCATCAATCCGGAAGTCATAAAAAGTAAGAAAGAAACTTTTAGATTGAAGAGATGAGCCAGATAACCAATAATAGGCGGTCCCATGAGCATTCCTACAATGCCATAAGTTGCAATTATAGAAATTGCCATCCCGGCAGAATATTTTTCTGACGTCCCTGCCAGACTGAAAGTCATCGGGATAATTGCGGCAACACCTAATCCTACTATGCTAAAACCTGCAATTGCCGGCCAGAAATAAGGAAAAATGATAACTGTAAGTATTCCGGTTGAGATAAGTGCTGCGCTGATGACGTACATTTTCTCAAGACCTATTTTCTCAATAGCCCTGTCTGAGAAGAATCTGGAAAGCGCCATAAATATCATAAAAATCAGATAACCCAGGGTGAAAATATCCTCTTTCACAACTTCTTTAAAGTAAACGCCGCTCCAGTCGAACATGCCACCCTCGCAAACCGCGGCAAAGAAAACCATAAGCCCGAGGTATAAAATAAACTTATCTGGTTTGCCTAGTTTTATAGAGTTACCCTGCGGCGATCTGTCATTTGTAATAAGATATCTATAGGCTAATATTGAGGTAACAAAGGTAAAAAGAGCCACACTCAACAAATGATAACGCATGGGTGTATCCCATTTTACCATGAGCGTAGAAAAACCTACGCCAAGTAAGCCGCCGCTACTCCAGATACCGTGAAAAGACCCTATAATTTTTCGTGGAAACACTTTTTGTAAAGTGATAGATTGCGTGTTCATCGCAATGTTGAGAATACGCATACAGAATGCAAAAACACAAACAGCAGGAATTAAAAGATACAAACTGTCTGAAACCCCAATAACTATTAATGCGATAGAGAAAAAGAGGAATGCTACCTGCAGAGGTATTCTACTGTCAAAGCGCGATACTAACCATCCTGAAATGGGTAGACCAATCAATGAACTTACCGGCATTGCCAGTAGTAAATTACCCAGCTCAGCATCATTTAGATTAAAAATAGTTTTAATGGTAGGGATGCGAGAAGCCCACGTAGAAAAGCAAAATCCTGAAAGAAAAAAGTAAACACTAAGTGCTATGCGTTGCTTTAATTTTTGCTCCATTGGTTGTTTGGCTGTGGGTGCAAATATCGGTTAAGAATTTGTGAAGTTGAACAGAAGAAGTTATGGCTTTTTTAAATTTTTAAGCGCAATGAGTAGCTTCTTCTGTTGAAGTTGATTTTATTAGAAATGACGGGATATTAATGCTTATTTGAAAATAATTCGTCTAGATTTTCCATGGCCATAATAAATCCTTCTTTATAGCCCATTTGGATTATTTTTTCCAAATCTTCATGCGAATTGTACTTTACTGTAACATTTACAAAAGTAGAATCTGAATGGTCTGTAAAGTCAACATTCCATTGTGAACCAGAAAAGTATTTCGTATCTATATTTCCTTCTGCGTCGCAAAAAGCATCGTGATATTTAAAATTTGTTTTGGGAGTGATAGAAGTGTAATTTACTAAGCACCATTGCTCTTCTCCCTTAGGTCCTACCATTGCATATAAGCGTTTTCCACCTTCTACAAAGTTCATTACTTTTGTTTGTGATTTCCAGGGTCGTGGTGCCCACCATTGATCAAGAATTTCTGGTTCTCTCCACGCAGACCACACGCTTGACAGAGGTGCTTTAAATTCTCTTTTTACAATAATAGAAGTAGTTTCTTTGTCTATTAGAAACTGCATACGTAGATTAGTCTTCATTGCTTTTATTTTTAAGATTGAGTAATCCCTGATCAAGTTGGTTAAAGCGTTCTTCTCAATGTTCCCAAAGATTTCTGAGAGAATAAGAATTAGCAATTTTCACACCTTGCGGGCTTGCCCGAGGTTGTTGATTTAACATGGTGACAGATTAGATGATCATTTATAAATTAAATACTTAGATCTTATTTTTTTAAAAGTATCAAGATCTGCCTGCCAGCTTTGTCTAATCTCCTCCATGGTTAAACCGGCTTCTATTTGCTGCTGCAATTTTGCAGTTCCCGCGTGAGCGGTGAAGTTGGCTGTATTAAAGAATGCATCTTTATTGATATAATTGTTATAAGCGTCAATAATCCAATTAAGGTTTACTTCCTTCATTCTTGGCGTGTTGCGCAAATCGATCCCGTGGCAGATCTCACCATTAAATTTCGGATTTTTAGCCCCAAAATTGGGTTTTGGGGTATAAATAAGCGGATATTTTGATTCCGGTAAGTACGGCGAACCAATAACTTGAAACTGCATATCTGTACCACGCCCGGCGTTGAGGTTTGTACCTTCAAGTAAACCTAGGCTGGGATAGAGATTAATTGCTTTATCATTAGGTAAATTGGGCGATGGCCTTACAGGAAGCGAGTAGGGCAGGGCATGTTTGTAATTTTCCAATGGGATGACGGTAAGGTCACATTTTAAAGAATCACTCAACCAGCCTTCACCGTTCATCATTTGCGCATATTCACCTATTGTCATCCCGTGAACAAGTGGAACGCCGGCATGCATGCCTAAAAAGCTAGTGTGTTCTTTTTCCATAACCGGGCCGTCAACGTAACTTCCGTTGGGATTAGGTCTATCTAGAATAATTACAGGGATTCCCGCTTCGGCAGCAGCTTCCATCACGTAGTGCATCGTAGCGATATAGGTATAAAAACGTACACCTACATCCTGAATATCGAATACCAGAATATCTATTCCGTTAAGTTGATCTTGCGTAGGTTTTTTATTTTTTCCGTAAAGTGAAACCACGGGTAAACCAGTTTTTGCGTCTTTACCGTCTTTTATAGTTTCACCGGCATCTGCGGTTCCGCGAAAACCATGCTCGGGAGAGAATACTTTTACAATATTTATGTTTAGACTTAGAAGTGAATCTACGAGATGCGTATATAGCTTTTCGCCTTGAGCCGAAGTTTTAGAGAGAATAAGCGAACTGGGATTTCCTACTATTCCTACCCGTTTTTGATGCAAAAAAGGGAGGTATTTATCAGTGCGATTTGCACCAAGAATAATTGGGTTTAAGGTTTCTGGTTTTTGGTTCAAGGTTTTGTGAGCCTGTGTATTTTTCGCAGAAGCGGAACCAGTAGCACTTTTATTGGCACATGAAAACAGAATAAGAAGAAATAAAAAAACGGTACTTTTGAGCAAACGTAACGCCATAGGACGATTGAATTTTGAATATTTTATTGCCAAACGCATAATTAAGGCTGGAAAGTATAAAAGTACTGCTTCAACCCCTATAATTAAAATTGCGATTATCGCCATTGTTCTGGGAGTTGTCATGATGATGATCACTATTGCGACGGGCGTGGGGCTTCAGCAAAAAATACGTGAGAAAGTCTCTGCTTTTAATGGTGATATTATCATCTCAAATTTTGACGGTAATAACAGCGATATCACGCTGAATCCTATTTCAACTAAACAAGATTTTTACCCAAATTTTACAGCTGTGCCTGAAGTCACCCATATTCAGGGAACGGCCACAAAAGCGGGCGTCATTCGCACCGAAACAGATTTTGAGGGAATAATAGTTAAAGGTGTTGGTACAGATTATCGCTGGGAATACATGAAAGAATTTCTGGTAGCCGGCAGACTTCCTGATTATTCTAATGGACTAAATACAGAAATTCTTATAAGCAGGTATCTCGCAGATAGGCTTGGTTTTAAAAATAATGACAAGGTAATTGTCTATTTTTTAAAGGAAGACGGCGGATTTTTAAACAGGCGCTTTGATATTGTAGGGATTTATGATTCCGGTTTTCAGGAATTTGACCAGAGTTATCTTTTTGCAGATATTAGGCATATTCAGAAATTAAATAAATGGGAAGATGATGAAGTGGGCGCTTTTGAGGTTTTCGTCAATGATTTTAATAATCTACAGAAAATAGGTAATGAGGTCTATGCAAATACGGGTTCGCTGCTTAACTCGATGACTATCACGCAGAAATATTATTCCATTTTTGAGTGGCTGTCGCTTTTTGACTTCAACATCGCATTAATAATAGGAGTGATGATCATTGTGGCGGGTATCAATATGATTGTTGCGCTTCTTGTTCTTATTCTGGAGCGCACAAAAATGGTAGGTATCTTGAAAGCGCTGGGAAGTTCTAACTGGACAATCAGAAAAATATTCATGTACAATGCGCTTTATCTGGTTATACAGGGACTTTTCTGGGGGAATATAATTGGGATAGGCTTAATCCTTATCCAGAAATACTTTGGTGTGATTTCTTTAAATCCGGAAACATATTATGTAACTGAAGCTCCGGTCTATTTAGATTGGGGATACATCCTTTTATTAAATATTGGGACTTTTATTCTTTGTGCGGCAATGTTGCTGATACCATCTTATATTATTACCAAAATTTCTCCGGTCAAGACGATCAAGTTTGATTAATAGACCTTTTACATCTAGCTAAACCAATTTTAAGGTACTCATCAAATTCCCGGATTTAGATTTTGATTAACAGCTCATTTTTTACCTTCCGAAGAAGAAAAGGTATATTTAGCTGTTAAAAACCCATTTATGGATTATGTTGAAAATATCCTTGGCACGATAGGAAATACGCCACTTGTTAAACTGAATAAACTCACCGCAGAGCTACCTTGTCTTGTGCTTGCTAAATATGAAACCTTTAATCCGGGAAATTCTGTAAAGGACAGAATGGCTGTAAAAATGATAGAAGATGCCGAAAAAAAAGGACTACTAAAACCCGGCGGGACAATTATAGAAGGCACGTCTGGAAATACGGGGATGGGTCTGGCGCTTGCTGCAATCGTGAAGGGTTACAAGTTGATCTGTGTTATGTCTGACAAGCAAAGCAAAGAGAAAATGGACATACTCAAAGCCGTGGGAAGCGAAGTTATAGTATGCCCAACAGATGTAGCTTCAGATGATCCCCGGTCTTATTATTCTACTGCTAAGAGACTAGCGACAGAAATTGACAACTCCTGGTATGTAAACCAATATGATAATTTAAGTAATACTCAGGCCCATTATGAAAGCACCGGTCCTGAGATCTGGAAACAAACCGATGGAAAGATCACACATTTTGTAGTTGGCGTAGGCACCGGTGGTACAATCTCTGGAGTAGGGAAATATTTAAAAGAACAAAATCCTGATATTAAAATTTGGGGTGTTGATACATACGGCTCAGTTTTTAAAAAATATCATGAAACCGGAGAATTTGATAAAAATGAAATTTATCCTTACGTAACCGAAGGTATAGGCGAAGATATTCTACCTAAGAATGTGAATTTTGAGATTATTGATGGTTTCACAAAAGTGACTGATAAAGATGCTGCGATCTACACACAGCGTCTTTCAAAAGAAGAAGGTATGTTTTTGGGCAACTCTGCAGGTGCTGCGATAAAAGGATTACTTCAGCTAAAAGATAAATTTACTAAAGACGATGTGGTAGTGGTTCTTTTCCATGATCACGGTAGTAGATATGTAGGCAAAATGTACAATGATGAATGGATGAAAAAAATGGGTTATTTAGATGAAAAAGCGGCCAGTGAGCTTAAATAATAGAAAAGGCTGCTCAAGAAGCAGCCTTTTTTGTTATTCTTATTATTAAATTTTAAGAATCTTCACGTTTAACATCCAGAGAAGTGATTCTGTATTCACCGTCGTCTGTCTTTTGTTTCATAAGTTCTGCTGTACCGCTATAGGTTTCCTGATTACCCTGCGCAGTTGTGCCGGTATACCGTATTGGCATTTTTACAGAATAATTATTACCCATATCACTTACTGTGGGTTTCTCATCTGTAAAACTTACTTCAATATTTTCATATTTAGACTGCTTCTCTGAGAATTCTGAAAATGAACCACGATTACTACCGGGATCCATTAGATCATAAGCATCACGTGGCTGGCTTCTGCCTAAAGCGCCATAATAATCATTAATGACACCTTTAGCCTCATTGATCTCGTTTTGATCATCTGCAGATGGCATTTCATCTACTATCGCTTTTTCATACTGAGTGCTAATGTTATCTTGTTCTTCTAATTGAATTTCGTCTTCATCTTTTTGTGTTTCTCTGTTACCACAAGAAGTTATACTTATAGCCAGAAGAGCGATGAATAATAGATTTAATCGTTTCATAGTTAGTTGATTTTTGTTTTAAAATTACCAAAGCAACAGCAAATTGTTATTAAGGTTATGCTAAATTCTTATAGCTTTAAAAAATGAAAGAGGAGTTTCTTCATTATTTATGGAAATATAAAAAGTTTGCTTTCGCGGAAGCTAAATCAATCTCAGGAGAATCAATAACCTTAATTAACAGCGGTGCGCACAATCATCTGGCCGGGCCAGACTTTCTGAATGCACAGTTAAAAATCGATGATCAATTATGGGCGGGAAATGTAGAGATACATTTAAAATCATCTGGCTGGTATGCGCATCAACATGAGGAAGATCGCGCTTATGATAATGTTATACTACATGTGGTATGGGAAGACGATACGCCAGTGTATGGCCCAAACGATCTGCAGTTAACCACCCTGGTTTTAAAAAATTATGTAAACCCGGAACTTATTACAGGTTATAGAAAATTATTTTATGAGCAAAAATATCAATTTATAAACTGTGAAAATGATTTTGAAAAAATCCCCCCATATCTAATAAAAAACTGGCTAGAACGGCAATATATCGACCGTTTAGAAGAGAAAGTACTTTTTATAGAAAAGCTGCTAAAAGCTTCTAATAACGATTGGGAAGCGGTTCTCTTTACAATGCTGGCGCGCAATTTTGGTACTAAGATCAATGCGCAGGCATTTGCTGATATGGCGGGGAATATTCCTTTTTCTGTCATTCGTAAAATCTCTAATAATACCGGCGAATTAGAAGCACTCTTTTTAGGAGTGAACAATTTATTGCCTAAGGACGATGCAGAAAGACAAATTAAGCTCTGGAAAGAACAATACAGATTCATTAAGTCAAAATATGCAATTGATGAAAACGCGATTCCTATTCAATATTTTAAACTTCGCCCGCCTAATTTTCCAACTATCAGACTGTCACAATTGGCCAATTTATATGAGAAAGAATCACAGCTTTTTCAAAAGGTTGTTGCTATAAAAACTAAAAAAGAGAGTTACGCTTTGTTTGATGTGAATGTTTCAGAATATTGGAAAACTCATTATAACTTTGGGAGAAGTCATTCGCCAAGAGCGAAAAGACTAAGTAATTCATTTGTCGATCTTTTACTTATAAATACTATTATTCCTATTCAATTTGCGTATTCTAAATACATGAACCTAAATAAAGAAGCTGATCTTTTACAGCTAATCATGTCTCTTAAAGCGGAAAAGAATAGTATTGTTGAGGGTTTTAAAAATCTAAGAGAACTTGACGATCATGCACTCAACTCTCAGGCGCTTTTGCATTTAAAGAAACATTATTGTGATGTAAACAGATGCCTGCATTGTGCTGTGGGTAACTATTTGATTTCGCAATCAGCGAAAGAATAATGCAAGCTTAATTTTAGTAATTTGCAAGTGATGAAATTAATTTACGCTATTCGGCATTTTTTTGAGCGCAACGGCTTCTATGTGTCCTCACGTCTGGCAGACCGCCTGGGAATACGTACAAAGAATGTACGACTATTCTTCATTTATCTGTCTTTTGCAACAATGGGATTGGGTTTTGCTATATATCTTACGCTCGCATTCTGGCTAAAATTAAAAGATCTGGTTTACACAAAACGTTCTTCTGTATTTGATCTATAAATTATGCTAAAGCTTTTTAGATTTAAAATATATCTCGCGTTACTTTCTATATTAGGAATGGTGTCTGTAGGTATATTTGGTTTTAGGGTATTTGCGCATCACTCCTGGATAGACTCTATCTACATGACCATTATAACCATAAGTACTGTAGGTTATGGTGAGGTGCAACCTTTAAATGATAGTGGGAAAATGTTTGCTGTTTTTCTTATTATTACGAGCGTTATCACATTGGGTTATGCAATTACAATTATTACAGAATATATTTTAAGCCGAAGTAATTACGAACTTTTAAAACAGAAAAAAGTGCAAAAGAAGATAGATAGTTTTTCAGGTCATGTGATAGTTGTGGGTTATGGTCGTAATGGGAAGCAAGCTGTGCAAAAACTCATGACTTACGGTAAACCCTTTGTAATTATTGAACGTAATGATCAAATTGCAGACAGATTTGAAACTGAAGATGTTCTATTTGTACGCGGCAACGCAAATGAAGATGAGGTTTTATTAAAGGCGGGAGTAGAGCGAGCTTCTACACTTATTTCTGCTTTACCAGACGATTCTAATAATTTGTTTGTTGTTCTTTCTGCGCGCCAGATCAACTCTAAATTAAAAATAATAAGTCGCGCTTCTGAAGAAACGACTTATCAAAAATTAAAATTTGCCGGGGCAGACAATGTAATTATGCCAGACAAGATAGGAGGTGATCACATGGCCTCTCTGGTAGTTGTCCCTGATCTTGTTGAATTTTTAGATAATCTACAGGTATCGACAGAAGGCAGTGTTAACGTGCAGGAAATCACTTATGAAGCGGTGTGCCCAGATAATCGGGATCGTACAATACGGGATATTGATCTGCGTAACAAAACAGGTTGTTCTATAATAGGATATAAATCTCCCAGCGGCGATTATATCATCAATCCTGAAGCTTCGCTATTAATAGAAATGAATTCAAAACTGATAGTGATAGGCAGGCCTGAACAAATAAAAAAATTACATAAAGAATTTGCGATTTAATATTATGTTTACATTTAGCTAAAGTTGGGATCACCAGAGTGATTTTGGAAATTCATCAACTTCTGAATCATTAACTAAATTATTCTGGTAAATATGAAAAAATCCCTTTTTCTATTGGTATTTCTGTGTGCAACATTATCTTCTTTTGCGCAACAGACAGGAGAGGTAGGTATCGATGAGCAAATAAACCAAGCCTTTGCTCCTGTTTCAAATTTCTTTTCAAAACTAATATTCTTTACAGTTTTTGATACACCGTTCGTATTGATACTTCTTGTTTTTAGTGCGCTCTTTTTTACGGTTTATTTTGGTTTCCCAAATTTTAGATATTTCTGGCGCGCCATACAAACAGTACGAGGCAAATATGAAGATATAGAGAATCATGGTGCTAAAATATTATATGGAGAAGAGGGTATCGCAAATGGTGTTGATATGAATACCGTTAAAGATTTTGAATCTCATATAGAAAGTCTGGATGATGACCTTGCTATAGACGGTGATATTATCGATACAATTCGTGACGAAAGCTCTGCAGGAGAAGTAAGCCATTTTCAGGCTCTGGCGACTGCGGTTTCTGGTACCGTAGGAAATGGAAATATAGCTGGCGTAGCTTTGGCAATTGCACTGGGAGGTCCCGGGGCAACTTTCTGGATGATCATTTGCGGTCTGTTGGGTATGTCGACCAAATTTGTAGAATGTACTCTTGGTGTTCAGTACCGTGATGTGGGTACAGACGGGACTATTTATGGCGGGCCTATGTATTACTTAACAAAAGGTTTAAAAGAAAAAGGTTTTGCAACTCTGGGTAAAATTGCCGCAGTTCTATTTGCTGTTTTCTGCATAGGCGGCTCATTTGGTGGTGGTAATGCAGCACAGTCTAACCAGGCAACTATTGTGTTAAAAGAATTATTCAATCTTGAAAGTACGGGTGCAGGATTCTGGATAGGGATTGTTCTGGCCGTTTTAGTAGGAATTGTGATCATAGGTGGTATTAAAAGAATCGCCTCTGTAACCGAAAAAATCGTTCCTTTTATGGCGATTATGTATCTGGCGGCTTGTATTTACATTGTACTGGCCAACATAGGTTTGATGGATGATGCAATTGCATTGATTATTGAAGAAGCTTTTAATCCCAGAGCTATTGGTGTTGGGAGTATAATAGGTGTGCTGCTGGTTGGTTTTAAGCGAGCTGCTTTTTCTAATGAAGCAGGAGCAGGGTCTGCTTCTATTGCACACTCGGCAGTACGTACAAAATATTCTGCCAGCGAAGGTCTGGTTGCACTTCTTGAACCTTTTATAGACACGGTGGTAATTTGTACAATGACTGCACTGGTTATTATCATTTTTAATTTTAATGGTGCTTTTGAATATGGTGGTGATGGCTCTGGAGCAGTTATTATAGATGGTTTGTCATACGAAGGAGCAGGAATTACTTCAAAAGCTTTTGCTGAGTTTATTCCATTTTCTCAAATATTTCTAACAATCGCAGTTGTTCTATTTGCTGTTTCTACTATGATATCCTGGTCGTATTATGGTTTACAGGCCTGGAAGTATTTATTTGGCAGAGGGAAAACCGCTGATCTCGTTTATAAATTACTCTTTCTGACATTTGTTGTAATTGGGGCTGCAGCAAACATGAAATCGATCTGGGATTTTTCTGATGCGATGATTTTTGCGATGATTTTTCCTAACATGGTAGGTCTTTTCTTCCTCTTTCCGGTGGTAAAACAACAACTCACACGCTATTTATCTGCCATAAAGCTGAAAGAAGCTGCTATTAAATAGCAGAATTTCTATAAATAGGGAACTATATATTAATTTCTTCAGTAAAT
The DNA here is from genome assembly GCF_047946675.1 of Leeuwenhoekiella sp. A16. Classification (GTDB taxonomy): domain Bacteria; phylum Bacteroidota; class Bacteroidia; order Flavobacteriales; family Flavobacteriaceae; genus Leeuwenhoekiella. The sequence continues at coordinate 434,709 of NZ_CP172313.1, read as the reverse complement.
TGCTAATTAAAGGTTAATACTAATTATCAATTTATTGAGGATTTTTTTTGTAGAAAATTGAATCGTATTTCGCATCATTCTCTACCGATTGAGTATTTTAACTGGTTTTGTCTTTGAAGCAGACTATTTTTTTAGCATCTTGCCGTTTTCATCTAAAAAATATAATAACCCAGAATTTCTCATGAATAAATTTATACTCTCGATTTGTTGTTTAATATTTCCTTTTTTCAGTTTTGCCCAAGAAAGTCAAAGTTTAGGCGAATCAATTAATGAGTCTTTTGCAAAATATACAACTCCCATAGTAGACTTAATTTTTTACCCTGTACAAATTGCAGGTAAAGATCTGCCCATCGTAATTATTCTTTTATTATTAGGTGCGATGTTCTTTACTATTTATTTTAAAGGGGTAAACTTTATGTATACCAAAACCTCGTTAAAAACTGCTTCTGGTAAATATGATGAACTAGATCATCATGTTCCCGCAGATGAGGAAATCGTGGTTGAAGATGGAAAAATTAAAGATACCATTCACTTAACTGGTGAAGTTCCCGGTGAGGTTACACACTTTCAGGCATTAACCGCTTCTCTTTCTGCTACTGTAGGTCTGGGGAATATTGCCGGTGTAGCCGTAGCAATAGCATTGGGTGGTCCAGGTGCAACGATCTGGATGATACTAGCCGGAATTTTAGGTATGGCCTCAAAATTTACAGAATGTACTTTAGGTGTTAAATACCGTGAAGTTGATGAAGAAGGTAAGACTTATGGTGGTCCCATGTATTACCTGTCTAAGGGTCTAAAAGAAATGGGTATGGCCGGTCTTGGTAAAGTTCTCGCCGTATTCTTTGCAATAATGTGTATAGGTGGCTCCTTTGGTGGGGGTAACATGTTTCAGTCTAATCAGGCTGCTTCTCAATTGATCCAGATGATGGGGTGGGAAAATCCTAATGCTGGTCTTTATAGCGGTATTGTAATGGCAATAATCGTTGGGCTTGTTATTATAGGTGGTATAAAAAGAATAGGTTCTGTTACTGAAAAAGTGGTTCCATTTATGGCTATCATTTATATTCTGGCAGGTCTAATAATTATCTGTATCAATTATGATATGATACCTTACGCTGCTAACCAGATTTGGCAAGGTGCAATAAATCCTAATGCAGCCTTTGGTGGTGTAGTAGGAGTTTTAATTGTAGGTTTTCAACGTGCGGCGTTTTCTAATGAAGCTGGTGTTGGGTCTGCGGCTATTGCACATTCTGCGGTAAAAACTCGTTACCCGGCAAGTGAAGGTTTAACTGCACTGCTTGGGCCATTTGTAGATACAGTTATAATTTGTACTATGACTGCTGTTGTAATTGTTATTACAAACGCAAAGCACAACTTATTTACCTATGGTAATCTTGATGCTGCAAGTAATGTAATGCTTAATGCTACAAATCAACCCATAAATGGTGTAGATCTAACTTCTGTAGCTTTTGATTCTGCAATACCTTATTTCTCTATAGTACTTACTATCGCAGTTATTTTGTTTGCAATTTCTACTATGATCTCATGGTCATATTATGGTCTTCAGTCCTGGAAATATTTATTCGGAAAAGGAAAAACTTCTGATGTTGTTTATAAAGTTCTATTCTTATTATTCCTTATCGTAGGAGCATCTTCAAGTCTTGGTGCGGTGATCGCTTTCTCTGATGCGATGATCTTTGCTATGGTATTTCCCAATATAATTGGTCTGTTGCTGCTTTCGCCAAAGGTTAAAAAGGAATTAAGAAAATACCTCAATGCCATTAAAATAGGTAAGATGAATGCTTCTATAGATCATGAAAGCAAAGAAGTAAAAGAAATATAAATCACGATTAAAAATGTCTTTAAAATCCCACTTGCTTATGGATGTCCAGAAGCGTAGTGGGATTTTGATTTTAATCATACTCATTGTTGCAGGTCTTGCTGTTTATATATGGGTTGATTTTTCGCCAGAATTAGATTATAATAAAGAGCGGGTAGTTACAATTCAGCGGCAGATAGATTCTATAAAATCAGCCGAAAAACAGGTTGAAAAACCCGATTTTTACCCGTTTAATCCCAATTTTATTAGCGATTACAAAGGATATACTTTAGGGATGTCTCCTGAAGAAATTGATAAACTGCATCGCTTTCGCGAAAGCGATAACTGGATCAACTCTGCAGCCGATTTTAAGCAGGTTACAGGCGTTTCTGACTCACTTTTAGCCGATATTTCCCCATATTTTAAGTTTCCGGAATGGGTTACCAACTCAACTTCAAAAAATAAATCTGTCACTACCAGCAAAGAAAATCCTAAGAAAGCTCTCAATAAAATTACGCATGATGAATTGATGAGTATTGATGGGATGACCCAAAAAGCAGCGCGTGATATTCTATATTTTAGGAAACGTATAGGTGGCTTCTTAGAAGATAATCAATTATTTGATGTTTACGGGGTGCCAAATAAGGTGGTTTATGCTATAAAAGACAAATACACAGTTATAAATGAGCCACAAATAGAAATAATGAATGTGAATACCGCCAGCGCTTCAGATCTTTCTACGCTGCCATACATCACTTTTGACGTGGCAAAAGAAATAGTAGATTACCGGCTGCTGCATGAGGGGATTGAAGACCTTGATGAATTGAATAAAATACCGGGAATAACGCCATACAAATTTGACCGAATTAAATTATATTTGTCGACCAACCAAAATTAGTTCAGGTTTTTGAATTTAGACATCTTTACCTGCCTGCAACCTCTGCCAATTGAATTTTTTATAAACCCAAAAAGCGGTACATGAATAACACCTATTTTTCAGAAGAGCACAGACTCTTTAGAGAAAGTTTGCAAGATTTTTTAAAAAAGGAAGTTGTCCCTCATATAGATGAGTGGGAAGAAACCGGGATAATAGATAATCGTATCTGGAAGAAATTTGGCGATATGGGTTATTTTGGCCTTGCCTATCCAGAAGTTTATGGTGGTCTCGATCTTGATCTTTTTTATACCGTAATACTTCTTGAAGAGTTACAGAAAATAAATTCTGGTGGCTTTGCTGCGGCAATATGGGCACATGCTTATCTGGCGATGACCCATCTTAAGGCTGAAGGAGATGAGTTTATAAAATCTAAGTATCTCGCAGCAAGTATTGCAGGAGATATGGTAGGCTGCCTTTGCATTACAGAACCCTTTGGTGGTTCAGATGTGGCAGGTATGCGCTCTACAGCGGTACAAGACGGCAACGACTTTATTATCAATGGCTCTAAGACCTTTATTACTAACGGCGTTTATTCAGACTATCTTGTGGTAGCGGCAAAAACAACTCCAGAAAAAGGTAATAAAGGTATTTCGTTATTTGTAATAGATAGGGAGACCAAAGGCGTAAGCGCTACTAAATTGAATAAATTGGGTTGGCGAGCTTCAGACACGGGTGAGATAGCTTTTGATAATGTACGTGTTCCTCAGGAAAATGTTTTAGGAGAGATTGATAAAGGTTTCTCTTACATCATGCAGCATTTTGCCCTTGAGCGCTTAATTATGGGTGTTAATGGTCATGCGCGTGCAGAATATGCACTTGATTATGCAATGAAATATGCTTCAGAGCGAATGGCTTTTGGTAAGACGATAGATAAATTTCAATCAATGCGTCACAGTATTGCAGAGATGGCTAGTGAGATTGAGATGTGTAAAGCATTTAATTATGCTGTTGCGAAAAATCTTGATGCCGGGGATTATGTCGTTAAAGAAGCAAGTATGTCAAAATTACTTTCAACTAAAATCGCAGATGAAGTAATTTATAAATGCCTTCAAATATTGGGAGGCTATGGTTATATGGAAGATTACCCAATGGCCAGAATGTTCCGCGATAGTAGACTAGGGCCTATAGGCGGCGGTACATCTGAAATTTTAAAAGAAGTTATCGCTAAGATAATTATAGATAAGAAGGAATATAAGCCTGCAGCAGAGCAAAGCAAGGTAGCAAAGTAGTTGCAAAATGTTTTTTTAATATTAGTTGTAGCTTCTATTAAATAAATTATCTTTGCAGCCTGAAAACAGTAAGAATCAAAAGAAAGGAGGTACCACTATGTTAATTATACCAGTAAAAGACGGAGAAAATATCGATAGAGCGCTTAAGCGTTTTAAAAGAAAGTTTGACAGAACAGGAACAATGCGTAAGCTGCGTGATCGTCAGGCCTTCACAAAACCATCTGTATCTCGCAGAAGGGAAATACAGAAAGCATCTTACATCCAGGGTCTAAGAGATCAGGAAGATATTTAGTAAAATCTGTCTAATCCTATTTTTAGGATAATGGGTTTTTAACGGAAAGACTTATCCTCTTTCATTATAAAAGAAATCTGCCTAGATTAAGGTTTACCTTAATTTATGGCAGATTTTTATATTTATAATCTTTATATTAAAGTAAAATTCTCAATGTATATAAATCCCTTTTTAGAATATCTGCAGCTTGAGCGTAATTATAGTAAACACACTGTTGCTGCCTATCATAATGATATAGCGGGCTTTTTTGAGTTTGCTGAAGCTAATTTTAATATTACAGAGCCGGCAGAGATAAGTTATACGATAGTGCGCAGCTGGATCGTAAAATTGGGTGAAGAAAATATTACTACCCGAAGTATTAATAGAAAGATTTCTTCTCTTAAAACTTATTACAAATTTCTTCATAAAATAGGGCAGGTGACAGATTCGCCTTTAAAGAAGCATAAAGCGTTGAAAATGTCTAAGAAGATCCAGATCCCATTTTCTTCTTCAGAAGTTGACGATGTCTTTAAGCTCATTGATGATCTAAAAGGTTTTGAAGTTGTAAGAGATAGATTGATCGTAGAACTTTTTTATGGTACGGGAATGCGTCGTAGCGAATTGATTAATTTAAAGAATGTAGATGTAGATATTGAGTCGGCTACTGTAAAAGTATTGGGAAAGCGTAATAAAGAGCGCCTGTTACCACTGCTTAATCCCGTATGCGATAGTTTAAAGCTTTATGAAGAAGAAAGAGCACTGCGCTGGCCACAAAATACAGAGCCATGGCTTTTGTTGAATAATAAAGGCGTTAAAATGCATGAAACGTTTGTTTACAGAAAGATAAAAAGCTATTTTAGTAAGGTTTCCCCCAAGGTAAAAACAAGTCCTCATATGTTACGACATACTTTCGCGACTCATTTACTCAACCACGGGGCTGATTTAAATGCTGTGAAGGAATTGCTGGGGCACACGAGTCTAGCCGCTACTCAGGTCTATACGCACAATAGTATAGCAGAACTGACGAAAGTACATAGTGCTGCGCACCCTCGCAATACCGAGCAGTAGTAACTCTTTTTATTAACTTAAAATGGCAAACTATGAAAGTAAGTGTGCAAACTCCGAATTTCGATGCAGATCAAAAATTGATCAATTTCATTCAAAAAAAAATGGATAAGCTCGAACAGTATTATGATCGAATTATTTTTGCAGATGTGTTCTTAAAAGTTCAAAACACGAAGAGCAGAGAGAATAAAATAGTCGAAATTTTATTGAGTGTCCCTGGAGATGAGATAATTGTAAAAAAGCTTGCTAAGAGTTTTGAAGAGGGTACAGATAACTGCGCACAGTCACTGGAAAGATGGTTGCTAAAGCGAAAACATAAAATTAGAGCAATTGCCTAAAAAAAAATCGCAAAAAGTTTTGTTAGATATAAAATTATTCTACATTTGCAGTCCGTTAGAAATAGCGGACTTTTTTACGCTCAGTTAGGCGTTTAAAAGCCGATGTAGCTCAGTTGGCTAGAGCACGTGATTTGTAATCTCGGGGTCGGGGGTTCGAGTCCCTTCATCGGCTCAAAATCAAAGCGTTAGAGAATTTCGCTTCGTTTTTTGAAATACTGGAAATACCAATAAAATGGGGAGATACTCAAGCGGCCAACGAGGACAGACTGTAACTCTGTTGTCTTTCGACTTCGCAGGTTCGAATCCTGCTCTCCCCACAAAATTATTTAATGATTAAGCTGATTTTTTAATTTATACTTCATAAATTTGCAGCCTGAAAATTAAAAGCGGGAGTAGCTCAGTTGGTAGAGCGTCAGCCTTCCAAGCTGAATGTCGCCGGTTCGAACCCGGTCTCCCGCTCAACAGAACTTCTTTATTGAAGTTTATAATGAGGCGCAAGCCTTTTCCAAGCCCTTTTAGCTGAGTAGGTCAGCCCGGGCAAAATTTGTAAAACTTCTATAGTGGAAAGATTTTGCACATTAAGCCGACGTAGCTCAGGGGTAGAGCGTTTCCTTGGTAAGGAAGAGGCCACGGGTTCAAATCCCGTCGTTGGCTCAAGAGCAGAATAACTGCTTAGTAAACGGGTGTTTTTTTAACGCTCCGTTTTTTTGCATGCGTAAAAAATCGTAGCATACTCGTTAGCTTAAAAAAATTGAACACTAATAATAACTAAGATTAAAATTATTTAAATCATGGCAAAGGCAACTTTTGATCGTTCCAAACCCCACTTAAATATTGGTACTATAGGACACGTAGATCACGGTAAAACTACCTTGACTGCTGCTATTACTACAGTACTTGCTAATGCAGGTCTTTCTGAATTAAGAAGCTTTGATTCTATTGATAATGCTCCTGAAGAAAAAGAAAGAGGTATTACAATTAACACTTCTCACGTTGAGTACGCAACTGCTAATCGTCACTATGCTCACGTTGACTGTCCAGGTCACGCGGATTATGTGAAGAATATGGTAACTGGTGCTGCTCAAATGGACGGCGCTATTCTTGTTGTTGCTGCTACAGATGGTCCAATGCCACAAACACGTGAGCACATCCTTCTTGGTCGTCAAGTAGGTATTCCTCGTATTGTTGTTTTCATGAACAAAGTGGATATGGTTGATGATGAAGAGCTTCTTGAGCTAGTTGAGATGGAAGTGCGTGATTTATTAAGCTTCTATGAATATGATGGTGATAATGGTCCTGTTGTACAAGGTTCTGCTTTAGGTGCATTGAATGGTGAGCAGCAATGGGTTGATAAAGTTATGGAGCTTATGGAAGCTGTTGATAATTGGATTGAGCTTCCTGCGCGTGATGTTGATAAGCCTTTCCTTATGCCTATAGAAGATGTATTCTCTATTACAGGTCGTGGTACTGTTGCAACTGGTCGTATCGAGACTGGTGTTGCTAACACTGGAGATCCTGTTGAGATCATTGGTATGGGTGCTGGTAAATTAACATCTACTATTACGGGTGTTGAGATGTTCCGTAAGATATTAGATAGAGGTGAAGCTGGTGATAACGTTGGTATCCTACTTCGTGGTATTGAGAAAACTCAAATCACAAGAGGTATGGTAATCACTAAGCCAGGTTCTGTAACTCCACACTCAAGATTCAAAGCTGAGGTTTATATCCTTAAGAAAGAAGAAGGTGGTCGTCACACTCCATTCCACAATAACTACCGTCCTCAGTTCTACGTACGTACAACTGACGTAACTGGAAACATTGCGCTTCCTGATGGTGTTGAGATGGTTATGCCTGGTGATAACTTGACTATTACTGTTGAGTTGATTCAGCCTATCGCTCTTAACCTTGGTCTGCGTTTCGCTATCCGTGAAGGTGGTAGAACAGTAGGTGCGGGTCAGGTGACTGAAATTTTAGACTAAACATTAGTTTATAGATATAAAGACTAAGGCGTTCGTTTTTACGGATGCCTTGGTTTTATAAACGGGTTTAGCTCAGTTGGTAGAGCACTGGTCTCCAAAACCAGGTGTCGGGAGTTCGAGTCTCTCAACCCGTGCATTAAGATACGAGCATTTTAATTCTTAAAATAGTTTGTATGTAAAGGAGTAAATATCCTTTTAAATCAAAAAATAATTATGGCTGGATTAATTAACTACATTCAAGAGTCTTATAACGAACTCAAAAATCATGTAACCTGGACTCCTCTTTCTGAGGCGCAACGTTTAACTGTTGTTGTTGCTGTTTTTGCTATAGTTTTCTCTCTGGCAGTTTGGGGTGTAGATACTGTTTTTAGCAGGGCTATTAAAGCTTATTTTAATCTTGTAGGTGCTTAATAATAACACAATGGCTAAGACAAACAATACCAAAGATTGGTACGTGGTAAGGGCCGTGAGTGGTCAGGAGAATAAAATTAAGGGATATATAGATCAGGAGGTTTCAAGATTTGGCCTTGAAGATTATGTTGAGCAGGTTCTTGTTCCTACTGAAAAAGTTATCCAGATACGCAACGGTAAGAAAGTTAATAAAGAGCGTGTTTATTTTCCTGGTTATATAATGGTTCATGCAAACCTTGGTGGTGAAGTAGCTCACATGATTAAGTCTATTAATGGTGTGATAGGATTTTTAGGAGAAACTAAAGGTGGTGATCCTGTGCCTTTGCGCATGTCTGAGGTTAATCGTATGCTTGGTAAGGTAGATGAGCTTTCTGTTAAGGCAGATAATGTAGCTATACCATTTATTACAGGTGAAACGGTTAAAGTTATCGATGGTCCTTTTAATGGTTTTAATGGAACTGTTGAGAAGATTAATGAAGAGAAGCGTAAGCTGGAGGTTATGGTTAAGATTTTCGGAAGAAAGACGCCTCTTGAGCTTAGTTATATGCAAGTTGAGAAAGTATAAGTGTTACACATATATTAGATATAGTTCTTCTGCTTCCAACTGATAGAACGTATCAAACTAAATTATTTAAAATGGCAAAAGAAGTAAGTAAGGTTGTTAAGTTGCAAGTAAAGGGAGGCGCCGCAAACCCCTCTCCGCCTGTTGGACCAGCTTTAGGTGCTGCCGGTGTTAATATCATGGAGTTTTGTAAGCAGTTTAATGCGAGAACTCAAGATAAGCCTGGTAAAGTACTTCCTGTTGTTATTACTGTTTATGGAGATAAGTCTTTTGACTTTGTGGTAAAAACTCCTCCTGCGGCAGTCCAGTTATTGGAAGCAGCTAAATTAAAAGGTGGTTCTGGAGAGCCTAACCGTAAAAAAGTTGCTAATGTAACATGGGATCAGGTTAGATCTATTGCAGAGGATAAAATGCCAGACCTTAATGCGTTTACTATTGAAAGCGCAATGAAAATGGTTGCTGGTACAGCGAGATCCATGGGAATAACTGTAAAAGGGCAAGCTCCTTTTTAACATCCAAAAAAAGCAATTAAAATGGCAAAAGTAACTAAAAAGCAAAAAGAATCTCGCGCTAAGATTGAGGGTGGAAACACTTATAATCTAGCCGATGCTTCTGCTTTAATAAAAGAAGTAAGCAGCGTAAATTTTGACCCTTCTGTTGACTTAGCTGTACGTCTTAACGTAGATCCACGTAAAGCGAACCAAATGGTTCGTGGAGTGGTGACTCTTCCTCACGGAACTGGTAAAGATGTAAAGGTTCTTGCTCTGGTAACTCCAGATAAAGAAGCTGAAGCGAAAGAAGCAGGTGCAGATTACGTTGGTCTTGATGAATATCTTGAGAAGATCAAAGGTGGGTGGACAGATGTAGACGTAATTGTAACCATGCCTAGCGTTATGGGGAAATTAGGTCCTTTAGGTCGTGTTTTAGGTCCTCGTGGCTTGATGCCTAACCCTAAAACTGGTACAGTAACAATGGACGTGGCTAAAGCCGTTTCTGATGTGAAAGCTGGTAAAATTGATTTCAAGGTAGATAAAACTGGTATTGTACATGCTGCTATAGGTAAGGCGTCTTTTGATGCTGAAAAAATAGCTGCTAACGCCAGAGAATTGATAACGACATTAGTAAAGTTGAAACCTACTGCTGCAAAAGGTGTTTATATTAAGAGCATCTTTATGTCTAGTACTATGAGTCCTAGTGTAGAGGTAGATTCTAAAAGATTTGCTGAGTAGAAAATAGTATATTATGACAAGAGAAGAAAAATCACAGGTAATTGAAGATTTGACTGCGCAGTTGGCTGAAAGTACTAATATCTACTTAACAGATATTTCTGGTTTGAATGCAGATGCTACTTCACGTTTAAGAAGAGCTTGTTTTAAAGCTGGTATACAACTTGCAGTGGTTAAGAATACATTGCTTGCAAAAGCGATGGAAACATCAGAAAAAGATTTTGGAGAATTACCTGAAGTATTGAAAGGTAATACTTCTATCATGCTTTCTGAAGTTGGAAATGCACCAGCAAAGGTTATTAAAGAATTTCGTAAGAAATCTGACAAACCTTTTCTTAAGGGAGCATTCATAGAAGAGGCTATCTACGTTGGTGATGATCAATTAGAGTCTCTGGTTAATATCAAGTCAAGAGAAGAATTGATAGGCGATATCGTAGGTCTTCTACAGTCACCAGCTAAGAACGTTGTTAGCGCTCTTAAATCTGGAGGCGGAACAATTGCTGGTATTATCAAAACCCTTTCGGAAAGAGAAGGTTAATCAAGTACGCACTTTTTAACATATATAATTAGAATAATTTTTTTTAAAACGATAGAAAATGGCAGATTTAAAAGAATTCGCAGAACAGTTAGTTAACTTAACAGTAAAAGAAGTTAATGAGTTAGCTACTATTTTAAAAGATGAGTATGGTATCGAGCCTGCTGCTGCTGCAGTAGCTGTTGCTGGTCCTGCTGGTGGTGGTGGTGATGCCGCTGAAGAGCAAACTGAATTTGATGTAATCCTTAAAGCAGCTGGTGCTTCTAAATTAGCGGTTGTAAAACTTGTTAAAGAACTTACCGGAGCTGGTCTTAAAGATGCTAAAGAATTAGTTGATAACGCACCAAGTCCTATTAAAGAAGGTATTGCTAAAGATGAAGCTGAAGCAATTAAATCTCAACTAGAAGAAGCTGGTGCTGAGGTTGAGCTTAAGTAAGCTCACAATATATAAATACAAAGGTTTAGGTCTTCCCAATAATGCGGGATGGGCCTAAACCATTTGTCGTATATGGTGATTACATCATAATTAGGACAATAAATTGAATGCCTTAGGAGTTAAAATTTAGCTTCGAAACCCATATAGGGTTAATAATTTTACTTTAATTAAATTCCGTTCGTTGAAGATGCAAGCAAAACAAGCTGAAAGACTGAATTTCTCATCGGTAAAGAACAGGCCTGAATACCCTGACTTTTTGGATATACAGATCAAATCCTTCCAGGATTTTTTCCAGTTGGAAACCAAGTCTGAAGAAAGAGGAAAAGAAGGACTTTACAACACATTTCTAGAGAACTTCCCAATTACGGATACCCGTAACAATTTTGTACTAGAATTTTTAGATTACTTTGTTGATCCGCCAAGATACTCTATCCAAGAATGTATCGAGCGTGGCCTTACTTATAGTGTACCTTTAAAGGCACGTTTGAAACTATACTGTACTGATGATGAGCATGAAGATTTTGAAACGATCGTTCAGGATGTATATTTAGGTACTATACCTTATATGACGCCTAGCGGAACATTCTGCATCAATGGTGCAGAACGTGTTGTTGTATCTCAGTTACACCGTTCTCCTGGTGTTTTCTTTGGTCAATCTTTTCACGCTAACGGCACAAAATTATATTCTGCCCGTGTAATACCTTTTAAAGGTTCATGGATAGAATTTGCAACCGATATAAACAGCGTAATGTATGCTTATATCGACAGAAAGAAAAAGTTACCTGTAACTACTCTTTTCCGCGCGATTGGTTTTGAGCGTGATAAGGATATATTAGAAATTTTTGACCTAGCAGAGGAAATAAAAGTTTCTAAAACAGGATTAAAAAAATATTTAGGACGAAAGTTAGCTGCACGTGTTTTAAATACATGGCATGAAGATTTTGTAGATGAAGATACTGGTGAGGTTGTTTCTATTGAGCGTAATGAGATCGTTCTAGATCGTGATACGATTTTAGAGAAGGAACACGTTGATGAGATCTTAGATTCTGGTGCAAAAACTATTCTTTTACATAAAGAGGATAATCTGCATGCAGATTATGCTATTATTCACAATACTTTACAAAAGGATCCTACTAACTCTGAAAAAGAAGCAGTAGAGCACATCTATCGTCAATTACGTAATGCTGAACCGCCAGATGAGGAAACTGCTCGTGGTATTATAGATAAATTATTCTTTAGTGATCAACGCTATAATTTAGGTGAAGTTGGTCGTTATAGAATGAACAAGAAACTTGGTCTTGATATTGGTATGGATAAGCAAGTGCTTACCAAAGAAGATATCATAACTATTGTAAAATATTTAATCGAGCTTATCAATTCAAAAGCAGAGATTGATGATATTGATCACCTTTCTAACCGTCGTGTGCGTACGGTAGGTGAGCAATTATCTTCTCAGTTTGGTGTTGGTCTTGCTCGTATGGCTCGTACTATTCGTGAGCGAATGAATGTAAGAGATAACGAGGTGTTTACGCCTATTGATTTGATCAATGCGAAAACTTTATCGTCTGTTATCAATTCATTCTTTGGTACAAACCAGCTTTCTCAGTTTATGGATCAAACCAATCCGTTAGCAGAGATCACGCATAAGCGTCGTCTTTCTGCATTAGGGCCTGGTGGTTTATCAAGAGAAAGAGCAGGGTTTGAGGTGCGTGATGTGCATTATACACATTATGGTCGTCTTTGTCCTATAGAAACTCCGGAAGGACCTAACATTGGTCTTATATCTTCTTTAGCTGTTTATGCTAAAGTAAATGGTATGGGCTTTATTGAAACTCCGTACCGTAAAGTTGTAGATGGTTCTATTGATCTTAAGACAGAACCTCAATATTTAAGTGCAGAGGAAGAAGAGGGTATGTTAATTGCTCAGGCAAACAACCCGATGGATGATAATGGTACGATTGAACCAGAACGTGTAATTGCACGTATGGAAGGTGACTTCCCGGTTGTTGAACCAAATACTGTTCATTACGCCGATGTATCTCCTAACCAGATCGCTTCTATATCTGCATCTTTAATTCCGTTCTTGGAACATGATGATGCAAACCGTGCTTTGATGGGATCTAACATGATGCGTCAGGCAGTACCACTTTTACGCGCAGACTCACCTATCGTAGGTACAGGTCTTGAGCGTCAGGTAGCTTCAGATTCAAGAGTATTGATAAATGCTGAGGGTGATGGTGTTGTTGAGTACGTTGATGCCAACGAGATTACTATTAAGTATGACAGAACAGATGAAGAGCGTTTAGTAAGTTTTGAAAGTGATTCTAAGAATTACAAGCTTATTAAATTCCGTAAAACTAACCAGAGTACTTCTATCAACCTTAAGCCTATTGTTAGCAAAGGTGATCGTGTTAAGAAAGGTCAGGTACTTTGTCAGGGTTATGCAACTGAAAAAGGAGAGCTTGCTCTTGGTAGAAACATGAAAGTAGCTTTCATGCCTTGGAAGGGATATAACTTTGAGGATGCGATTGTAATTTCAGAAAAAGTAGTACGTGATGATATATTCACATCTATTCATGTTGATGAGTATTCATTAGATGTTAGAGATACTAAATTAGGTAATGAAGAATTAACTAATGATATCCCTAACGTTTCTGAAGAAGCAACTCGTGATCTTGATGAGAACGGAATGATTCGTATTGGTGCAGAGGTTAAACCTGGAGACATTCTTATTGGTAAGATAACTCCTAAAGGTGAATCTGATCCTACACCAGAAGAGAAATTATTACGCGCGATCTTTGGTGATAAAGCGGGAGATGTTAAAGATGCATCTTTAAAAGCTTCTCCATCACTTCGTGGTGTGGTTATTGATAAAAAGTTATTCGCGAGAGCGATTAAAGATAAGCGTAAGCGTGCAAAGGATAAGGAAGATATTTCTGCTCTTGAAGCCGATTACGATGTGAAATTTGACGATCTTAAGAATGTTCTTGTTGATAAGTTGTTCCAACTTGTAAATGGCAAGACAGCTCAGGGTGTTAAGAATGATCTAGGAGAAGAGATTTTACCAAAAGGTAAAAAGTTTACTCTTAAAATGCTTAACTCTATAGAAGATTACACACACCTTACACAAGGAACGTGGACTACAGATACTGTTACTAATGAAATGATAGCAGATCTGTTACACAACTACCGTATTAAGGAAAATGATCTTCAGGGTAACTTAAGACGTGAGAAATTTACTATTTCTGTAGGGGATGAGCTTCCTGCTGGTATTATTAAACTGGCTAAAGTTTATGTTGCTAAGAAACGTAAATTAAAAGTAGGTGATAAAATGGCGGGTCGTCACGGTAACAAAGGTATTGTTGCTCGTATTGTTCGTCAGGAAGATATGCCTTTCCTTGAAGATGGAACTCCTGTTGATATCGTGCTTAACCCACTTGGGGTACCATCACGTATGAACATTGGTCAGATCTATGAAACGGTTCTTGGATGGGCTGGTCAAAAATTAGGTCAAAAATATGCAACGCCAATTTTTGACGGGGCTACTCTTGATCAAATTAATGAATTGACAGATTCTGCCGGAATTCCAAGATTTGGTCATACTTATCTTTTTGATGGTGGAACCGGAGAGCGTTTTGATCAACCTGCAACTGTAGGTGTGATTTACATGCTTAAACTGGGGCACATGGTAGACGATAAGATGCACGCGCGTTCTATAGGGCCATACTCATTGATTACTCAGCAACCTTTAGGTGGTAAAGCACAGTTTGGTGGTCAGCGTTTTGGTGAGATGGAAGTTTGGGCACTTGAAGCTTATGGTGCTTCTGCTACTCTTAGAGAGATACTGACGGTAAAATCTGATGATGTTATTGGTAGAGCTAAGACGTATGAGAGCATTGTAAAAGGAGAACCTATGCCAGAACCAGGCTTGCCAGAATCATTCAATGTATTGATGCACGAGCTTAAAGGACTAGGACTAGACATTCGTCTGGAGGAATAGATACAAATTAGGCTACGTTTTTTCGGAAACGTAGCTTTATAAGGTATCAATGATGTTAAAACGATTAATTTTCGACATAAGGTATTATGGCAAGAAATAATGATAAGAATGCAACAGTAACGAGATTTAATAAGATCTCTATTGGTCTTGCGTCTCCTGAAGCGATTTTGGCTGAATCGCGTGGTGAGGTGTTGAAGCCTGAAACTATAAATTATCGTACACACAAACCTGAACGTGATGGTTTGTTTTGCGAGCGTATTTTTGGTCCTGTGAAGGATTATGAGTGTGCTTGTGGTAAGTACAAAAGAATACGTTACAAAGGGATCGTTTGTGATCGTTGTGGGGTAGAGGTAACTGAAAAGAAAGTACGTAGAGATCGCGTTGGGCACATCAATCTTGTTGTTCCTGTTGCGCATATCTGGTATTTTAGAAGTTTACCAAATAAAATAGGCTATTTACTAGGTCTTCCTTCCAAGAAATTGGATATGATCATTTATTATGAGCGTTACGTAGTTATACAAGCCGGTATCGCCAAAAATGAAGAAGGAGAAGATCTTCAAAAAATGGATTTCCTTACAGAAGAGGAGTATTTAAATGTACTTGACACGCTTCCGCAGGAAAACATGTATTTAGATGACAGTGATCCCAATAAGTTTATTGCTAAAATGGGAGCTGAATGTTTGATTGAATTATTAAGAAGAATTAATCTTAATGAACTTTCTTACGATCTAAGACACAAAGCAAATAACGAAACTTCTAAGCAACGTAAAACTGAAGCTTTAAAACGTCTTCAGGTTGTTGAGGCTTTACGTGATGCTAATAAAAATCGCGAGAACCTTCCTGAGTGGATGATCATGAAAGTGGTTCCTGTAATTCCACCAGAATTACGACCATTAGTGCCATTAGATGGAGGTCGTTTCGCAACTTCAGATTTAAATGATCTTTATCGCCGTGTTATTATTCGTAATAACCGCCTTAAACGTTTAATGGAAATTAAAGCACCAGAAGTTATCTTACGTAATGAAAAACGTATGCTTCAGGAAGCAGTAGATTCATTATTCGATAATACGCGTAAGTCATCTGCTGTTAAAACAGATTCTAACAGACCTTTAAAGTCTCTTTCAGATTCATTAAAAGGTAAGCAAGGTCGTTTTCGTCAAAACTTACTTGGTAAGCGTGTAGATTATTCAGCTCGTTCTGTAATTGTTGTAGGACCAGAATTAAAACTCTACGAGTGTGGGCTTCCGAAGGATATGGCAGCTGAGCTTTACAAGCCTTTTGTAATTAGAAAATTAATTGAAAGAGGTATCGTAAAAACGGTTAAATCTGCTAAAAAGATTATAGATAAAAAAGAGCCCGTGGTTTGGGATATTCTGGAAAATGTTCTTAAAGGACATCCAGTACTTCTTAACCGTGCTCCTACGCTTCACAGATTGGGTATACAGGCATTTCAGCCTAAACTTATTGAAGGTAAAGCGATACAACTTCACCCATTAGTTTGTACGGCATTCAACGCCGATTTTGATGGTGATCAAATGGCAGTACACTTGCCTCTTGGTCCTGAAGCTATTCTTGAATGTCAGTTATTGATGCTTGCATCTAACAACATACTAAACCCTGCTAACGGTGCTCCTATTACTGTACCTTCTCAGGATATGGTACTTGGTCTTTATTATATGACTAAGGAGCGTAAGTCTACTGCAGATTATAAAGTAAGAGGTGAGGGTATAACTTTCTATAGCCCTGAAGAAGTTGTAATTGCTTACAACCAGAAGATTGTAGAGATTAATGCCAGTATTAAAATACGTACCAAAGACTTTAATGAAGAAGGACAACTTGTTACAAAAATCATAGACTCTACTGTAGGTCGTGTATTATTTAATGAGGCTGTACCAGAAGAAGCTGGTTATATCAATGAAGTATTGACTAAAAAGTCTTTACGTGATGTAATTGCGGGTATATTAAAAATGACTAGCGTACCTCGTACTGCAGAATTCTTAGATGATATTAAAACTCTGGGATACAATTTTGCATTCCGTGGGGGTCTTTCTTTCTCTTTAGGTGATATTATTATTCCTGAAGAAAAGCAGACTATGATAGAAGAGGCAAATACTCAAGTTGATGGTATTATGTCTAGCTATAACATGGGTCTTATAACAAATACAGAACGTTACAATCAGGTGATTGATGTATGGACTTCAACCAATGCTACTCTTACAGAGTTAGCAATGAAGAATATTCGTGAAGATCAACAAGGTTTTAACTCAGTGTATATGATGCTTGACTCTGGTGCAAGGGGTTCTAAAGAACAAATTCGCCAGTTAACAGGTATGCGTGGTTTGATGGCTAAGCCTAAAAAATCAAATGACGGTGGTGGGGCAATTATTGAAAACCCGATTCTTTCTAACTTTAAGGAAGGTCTTTCAATTCTTGAATACTTTATCTCTACTCACGGTGCACGTAAAGGTCTTGCAGATACCGCTTTAAAAACGGCAGATGCGGGTTACTTAACACGTCGTCTTGTTGATGTATCGCAAGATGTTATTGTAAACAGTGAAGACTGTGATACTTTAAGAGGTGTTGAAGTTTCTGCTTTAAAGAAAAATGAGGAGATCGTTGAAACATTAGAAGCACGTATTATTGGTCGTATTTCTTTAAATGATGTTGTTAATCCGCTTAACAGTGAAGTTATTGTTAGAGCTGGTGAAGAGATCACTGAAGAATTAGGACGTCTTATTACTGAAGCTCCTATAGAATCTGTAGAAGTAAGATCACCTTTAACCTGTGAGGCTAAAAAAGGTATCTGTGCCAAATGTTATGGTCGTAACCTTGCTACCAATAAAATGGTACAAAGAGGTGAAGCTGTAGGTGTAGTTGCTGCTCAGTCAATTGGTGAGCCGGGAACACAGCTTACATTGCGTACTTTCCACGTAGGTGGTATTGCAGGTAACATTTCTGAAGAAAATAAAGTAATTGCCAAATTTGGCGGTAGACTAGAAATAGAAGATCTTAAGACAGTAGAAGGAGAAGACAACGAAGGTAACCCTGCCCAAATTGTAATCTCTCGTACTTCTGAAGCTCGTATCGTAGATGCTAAAACTGGTATTCTGTTAAGTACAAATAATATTCCTTACGGTTCACAACTCTTTAAAAGAGAAGGTGAGGTATTAAGTAAGGGAGATGTTGTTTGCCAATGGGATCCATATAACGGTGTAATTATCTCTGAATTTGCAGGTAAGATTAAATATGAAAATATTGAGCAAGGTCTTACTTATCAGGTAGAAACCGATGAACAAACAGGTTTCCAGGAGAAAGTTATATCAGAATCTCGTAACAAACGTATGATACCAACCTTACATATTTTAGGTAAGAAAGGTGAGATCATTCGTTCATACAACCTACCTGTAGGTGCCCACTTGATCGTTGATAATGAGGATAAAATTAAAATCGGTAAGATTTTAGTAAAAATCCCTCGTAAATCAGCAAAAGCGGGTGATATTACCGGTGGTCTTCCTCGTGTGACTGAATTATTTGAAGCTCGTAATCCTTCTAATCCTGCTGTAGTAAGTGAGATTGATGGTGTGGTTTCTTTTGGTAAAATAAAGCGTGGTAACCGTGAGATAATCGTTGAGTCTAAACTTGGTGAGGTTAAGAAATATCTAGTTAAACTTTCTAACCAGATCCTTGTTCAGGAAAATGACTTTGTGCGTGCAGGTATGCCACTTTCTGATGGTTCTGTAACTCCGGAAGATATCCTTTCTATAAAAGGTCCTTCTGCAGTACAACAGTATCTTGTTAACGAAGTGCAGGAAGTATATAGACTGCAGGGTGTGAAAATTAATGATAAGCACTTTGAAGTTGTTGTACGTCAAATGATGCGTAAAGTAAGAATTAACGATCCGGGTGATACTATCTTCTTAGAAAACCAACTTGTACATAAAGATGATTTCATCACAGAAAATGATGAGATATTCGGAATGAAAGTGGTTGAAGAAGCTGGGGATTCTGCAACTTTAAAACCAGGACAGATTATTTCACCACGTGATCTGCGTGATGAGAATTCAATCCTGCGTAGAGAAGATAAGAATCTGGTTACAGCAAGAGATGTTGTTCCTGCTACTGCTACGCCAGTATTGCAAGGTATAACACGTGCTTCGCTACAGACTAAATCATTTATCTCTGCAGCATCGTTCCAGGAAACTACTAAAGTACTTAATGAAGCTGCTGTAAGTGGTAAAATTGATGACTTAGAAGGTTTAAAGGAAAATGTTATAGTAGGGCATAGAATTCCTGCTGGTACTGGTTTACGCGCTTATGAAAACATTATCGTAGGCAGTAAAGAAGAACTGGAAGAATTAAATGCAGCTCGCGAAGAGGTTAATTTTAATTAATAAATAATATTAGCACCGACTCATTTATAGGGGTCGGTGTTTTTATTTTATAGATATTTTAGAAATGGCAGAGGATAATAAACCTAATAATGCCCAAATAAATATAGAACTTGATGAAGAGGTCGCTCAGGGGCAGTATTCTAACCTGGCGATCATAAATCATTCTGTTTCTGAATTTGTTGTAGATTTTATAAATATAATGCCGGGAACGCCTAAAAGTAAGGTTAAGTCTCGCATTATATTAACTCCTCAGCATGCCAAACGCTTGTCAAAGGCTTTGCAAGAAAATATAAAGCGTTTTGAAAAAGCTCATGGCGAAATTAAAGACTATGAAAAGCAACCTATACCGCTCAATTTTGGGCCTACGGGACAAGCATAAAATAAAAAACCTCGAGATTTAATCTCGAGGTTTTTTTATATCCTATATTGAAAAATCAGCTTCAAAATAAACGATTTTTAGCCTCACAAGTCGATTTTAGGACGATTTAATGAGGTTTTACTTATATTCTGATACAAAGTGCATAATTACATTAGGATATTTTTGCTGAGTCATTTGCAGCGTAAATGGTGAATCTGCAAGAAATACGAGTTGGCCTCGCTTATCTTTAGCCATAAATCGCTGTTTTACGCGTAAAAACTCCTTAAACTCCTCACTTTTCGCATTTTTAGGTTCAACCCAGCAAGCTTTATGTACATTTAAGGGTTCGTACGTACATTTCGCCCCGTATTCATGCTCAAGACGGTATTGTATAACTTCATATTGTAAAGCTCCTACAGTTCCTATAACTTTTCTTCCATTAAGTTCGAGAGTAAATAACTGGGCAACACCTTCATCCATTAATTGATCAATGCCCTTCTCTAATTGTTTAGATTTCATGGGATCTGCATTGTTGATATACCTAAAATGCTCTGGGGAAAAGGCAGGTATACCTTTGTAATGAATTATTTCTCCTTCTGTAAGTGTATCACCTATTTTAAAGTTTCCGGTATCATGTAAGCCTACAATATCACCGGGATAAGATATGTCTACTATTTCTTTTCGCTCTGCGAAAAATGCATTGGGACTAGAGAATTTAAGTTTTTTACCATTTCTCACATGAAGATAAGGAGTATTACGCTCAAATACGCCCGAAACAATCTTGACAAAAGCCAGGCGGTCTCTGTGTTTAGGATCCATATTGGCATGTATCTTAAAAACGAAGCCACTAAATTCTTTTTCATCAGGGTTAATAATGCGCTCTTCACTCTGTTTAGGGCGGGGTGGGGGAGCTATTTCTACAAAGCAATCAAGTAATTCTCGTACCCCAAAATTGTTCAATGCTGAACCAAAAAAGACTGGTTGTTGTTCTGCTTTTAAATACGCCTCACGGTCAAAATCAGGATATACACCCTCTATTAATTCTAACTCTTCTCTAAGTGTATCAGCAGACTGATTTCCTATGAGGTTGTCTAATTTCTCATCAGCTAGATCTTTAATTTCTATAGTTTCTTCAATATTTTTTCTACTATCGCCACTAAAGAGGTTGATATTTTTTTCCCATATATTGTAAATACCTTTAAAATCATATCCCATACCAATTGGGAAACTCAAAGGTGTAACGGTCAGGTTTAATTTTTGCTCAATTTCGTCAAGAAGTTCAAACGCATCTTTACCTTCTCGATCCATTTTATTGACAAAAACAAGCATGGGAATTTTACGCATCCTACAAACTTCAACAAGTTTTTCAGTTTGCTCTTCTACACCTTTTGCCACGTCAATTACTACTATAACACTGTCTACAGCTGTAAGGGTTCTAAAGGTATCTTCAGCAAAATCCTTGTGCCCTGGCGTATCTAGAATATTTATTTTAATACCTTGATAATCAAAGGCTAAAACAGATGTTGCTACAGAAATACCTCGCTGTCTTTCAATTTCCATAAAGTCACTTGTAGCGCCTTTTTTAATCTTATTAGACTTTACAGCACCGGCTTCTTGTATAGCTCCACCAAAGAGAAGGAGCTTCTCAGTTAGTGTAGTTTTACCGGCATCCGGGTGAGAAATAATTCCAAAAGTACGTCTGCGGTTAATCTCTTTTTTAAGGCTCATCAAGCTTATTTTTTGAAGCTGCAAATATACATTATAACTCAGGTTTTTAAATATCAAATTGGATGCAATTATAACGGCTTTTTAAGCCTTTTGTCGTAGTGCTAACGTTTATAACTTGTTAATTTTAAAAATTTTATCAAAATTTTATGTATTTAATCGATTATTTTATTACGTTTGTCTAATAATAATAAACGTATAACACCCCAACTTATGCTTTACAGTACTTTTACTTCGCCCAACTTAAGTGACTCTATGTCAAAAACTCAACATGATCATCTCGATCATTTTGTTTGTTTGATTCAATAATCTCATAGAGTTATTTAGGTATATTATGGGATTTTTACTTTCCGGCAAAAACTTTGCTTAAAGAGAACTTGACGTTTTTTTTGCATTCTATACTTAAATATTATTACCGATTTAATTATTGGAAAAATATTACTGTAAAGGATGGCAAAAACTATTACTCGACAATTTAGCGACATTCCGTTTAGATTTCAATTAACAGATTTCTTATTGAGCGTATTAATGTTCTGTAAGGAGTTTAGAGTTATCGCTGTGTCTAGACACCTTTCTTCAGTATTTATTTCTCGTAATAAAGTCGCAGAGAATTCATTTTCAAAAATTAAACATCTCATATTCCTTCCGCGTATCTATCAATACGCGATGAAGTATAGTAATTATACGTTAAAAGGATATTTTTTAGCTCTTCAATAATGGAAAGATCTAACATTTCAGAAACAAGTAGTTTCGCGGCAGCTTCAAATTGCAGAATGATGAACTTATTTATAATAAAATCTTTGGCTAAGGTAAAAGGTGCTTTAATAGCATTACTTCTATTTTGTGCAGTTGCTTCTTATGGCCAGTCTGGATCCTGTACTATTTCTGGACCAACCTTAGAGACATATTACATTCCTGTAATGACTATTCCAGATGGTGGTGTGCTGTGTTATAACACCCTGGGTTATCAGGATAACTTTACAATAGGCAGATTAATTGTAGGCAAGAATAGTAAATTATATGTAGGGCCCGATTTTCGTCTTATGATAGATGATATTTCCACTATAGCCGGTAATGACTTTGAGATAGAAGTTGATGGTACTTTGCAATTTAAAACTACACCACCTGATTTTAAGGCAAACCTGTCTCTTCTCGTTAATGAAAATGGGATGGTGTCTTCTGGTGATGGACTTAACAATATTAAATTTAGTGGAAACGGATCTAACAATATTACAAACTACGGCCAGATCACAGCAAGTGTGGTAACCTTTCAGGGATCCTCTTCAACAAACGTTATTGAGAATTCTGGATTTTTTAATATAGGTAGTAATCTTAATCTGGAAAATACAACAACACAGATAAGAAATACAGGTGACCTGCATATTGGGCAAAGTTTTAATGGGAATAGTAAAAGTAGCTACGTTAACTGTGGTTATATAGAAACAGGAACATCTTTTAACCTACAGGGAGGTCTTGTAGTAAATACGGGAATATTTAACTCTTTGGCAGGAAGTATTGACTTTGGCAGTAATACTGCGCGTTTTGAAAACTATGGTGAAGTAAATGTCATTGGTATTAATCTTGGCGGAAATGGCAGTAGTATTTATAATCAGGGAGTTTTTACATTAATCGGCAAATTTCAGAACAATGGTAATTTTGAAGGTCCGGCCGAAGCTGGCTTTTTAGGTTATTTTAAAGTAGGTGAAACGGGTGCCGTTAATAGCGGGACTGTAGGTCCTAATCTAACTTTTGAGAATACAAACATAAACGGTAAGTCAAAAAACACAGATATATTTGGTACAAATGCTAATAGTTTAACCTATTTAGCAGGTGTTGCTTATAGCTGCGAAAAGAACGGAAAATGTGCTGCTCCGCCGGTTTCCTCAGGAGTTAGTTGTCCACTTCTTGATGGGAGTTTTATTTCGTGTTCAATTACAGATGTTTCTTTATCGAATATAGAATGTAGTAATAACGGGACTACAGGTACTTCTTCTGATGATACTTTTTACTTTTCGTTAAATCCGAAGGGTGAAAACTTAAGTGAAACTTATTCTGTCTCTGGAGATGTGGTGAGAAATAATATTCCTTATGGCACTCGTACAGTATTTGGGCCGTATCCTATTATTGATAATACGATGTACATTACCGTTACAGATGCTTCTGGTTCATGTGTGATGGAAAATATTGCAATAACACCTCCTGGTACATGTTCTTACCCTGAATCTACTATAGATACAGATGGTGATGGGGTTTACAATGATGTAGATCTCGATATTGACGGGGATGGTATTCCCAATGATAAAGAGCTTGAAGATTGTGATACAACAGCAAATCTATTTTCTGAGACTTTTGGTTCTGGTAATAATTATGGTCCTGCTTTACCAGCAGGAACTACAACTTATTCTTATAGATCTAATGTTGGTATAAACGATGGGCAATACACAATAGCAAATACACCTTATGCCGGTAAAACCGATTGGCAGGATATGACAGATCATACACCTGGTGATACTAATGGGTATATGATGGTTGTAAATGCAAGTTATGATCCTGGTGAATTTTATAGGGTTTCTGTGCCTGTTGAGCCTAATACATATTACAAATTCTCGGCGTGGCTCGTAGTTGTAAATACTCAAAAAACTATCGATGATATTTGCGGACCAAGTATGATACTCGCTGATGTGAAATTTCAGGTAGAAGATCAGTCTGGAGTTTTAGGTACTACTTCTACCGGAGAGATTCCTTTTTCAGATCCTGCTAACTGGAATCAGTTTGTATTTACCTTTAGAACTGCACCAACAGATTCGTCTATAGATATTGTTCTTATTAACAATGCTCCAGGAGGTTGTGGTAATGACCTTGCGATTGATGATATACAACTTGTTCCTCTGTGTGATTCTGATGGGGATGGTGTATTGAATCATTATGATCTTGATTCTGATAATGATGGAATTTATGACATTATTGAAGCAGGTGGTGTTGATAATGATAACAATGGTATTGGTGATGATTATAATGATAAGAATGACAATGGTCTAAGTGATGTTTATGATCCATATTGTATTGGTTCTGCAACGATCACTGGTTTTGCCACTTCAATATATTCTAATTCTGATGTAACTAATCCGGCTAATGCAATAGGTGCATTTAATAATTCTTATGCCAGATTAAATAACGCAAATGACTTTATGGTTCTCGAGATGGACGGAGTAATTCCTGCCGGAACCAATATTGTAATTAGATATAATGAGTTTGTTGATGTAAGTGGTGGTAACACAATTAGAGTAGAACAAAGCATCAACGGTTCAGACTTTTTCAATTCACAGAGTTTCAGCGCTAATTCTACTGCACCTGTAAATAGTAGCTATTTACTATCAAAAAACGCTAAATACATCAAAATATCGAAAAACGGGAGTACAAATTCCGATCCGGGGATTGATGCTCTTAGCTATTCATATACAGATCCCTGCGCGGGAATTGTAGGTGAAGCACTACCTGTGCCAGATACAGATGGTGACGGACTTTACGATTATCTAGATCTTGATAGTGATGATGATGGCTGTAGTGATGCCAATGAAGCTTACCAGAACGGAAGCGCAGATGGTAATGTTTCTGGTATGGATGATATGCGCTACGGTACTTCTCCTGTGTTTCAGGATCCTGATGGTAGTGTAAGTAGTGCTTCTTATCCGGGTACTTTACCTGCGGTAACAGATGCAAATTCTTATGCTACTTGTTTATCAGATCTGGAGTTGGTTAAAAGTGTAGATAATGCTAATCCTACGGTAGGTGATTTAATTTTCTTCTCTGTGACGATTAAAAATGTGGGCCCAAGTGCCACAGGCCAAATACAGGCAAGAGATATGCTGCCACAGGGCTTGGCATTCAATTCTATCAATTCAAGAATACCCAGAGGTACGTCTTACGATTCTGCAACGGGCGTATGGGATTTAAAAAACACAGTGCTAATCAAAGGCACGAGTTTAACACTGAGGATAGCAGCAGACGTTGAACCGGGCTGCGGGGAAATAACAAATTTCGCAGAAATAATCCGAAGCTCTAAGGTTGATCCGGATTCTACACCCAACAATGGTAAATAAGTATAACAGCTCTGAAAATAAAAAGTAGATGAAAATAATTTTACTTCTTTTAAATCAAATAAAACAGGACCTAAGGAGAACTTCGGCTTACTTCTCTTTTATTCTGTTTGTAGTTATTTCAGG
The DNA here is from genome assembly GCF_047946675.1 of Leeuwenhoekiella sp. A16. GTDB lineage: Bacteria > Bacteroidota > Bacteroidia > Flavobacteriales > Flavobacteriaceae > Leeuwenhoekiella. Next base: position 409,204 of record NZ_CP172313.1, on the reverse strand, counting down.
TGCTTTTACACTTGATGGTTACGCACAAACTCCTGTTGAGGATGATGCAGATATTGCCACTATAACGGTAAAAACGAATCTTGCTGTGACTTTCGTAGTTACAGATGTGGCGTGTTATGGTGAAGCTTCAGGAAATATTGACCTTGTTGTAAATGGCGGGCGAACACCTTATACCTACGCATGGACAAATGGTGCGACTACTGAAGATCTCGCAAATATTGAAGCCGGAGAATATTTTGTCACTGTCACAGATGCCGCAGGCTGCACAGTTGAAGGGAATACAAAAATAAATGAACCAGCTAAGGCATTATCTTCTTCCTTTAAAGTAAATAATATTTTATGTAATAGCAGTTCTACAGGGGCAATAGATTTAACTGTAGAAGGCGGTACAGCCCCATATACATATGAATGGAATAATGGTGAAACCACCGAAGATATTAGCGATTTAGCAGCAAATGGTTATACCGTTACTATAACTGATGCAAATGGCTGTCAAATAATAGAAAGTACTACGATATCTGAGCCTGATGCACTTTCGGCTACATTAAATGTTACTGATGTATTGTGTAAAGGAGGTAATGATGGTGCAATTGATCTTACAATTCAGGGCGGTTCTTCACCGTACACCTACTCATGGAATAATGGTGAAATTACAGAAGATATTGATGCTCTTGAAGCAGGTAATTATGAAATTACTATAACAGATGCAAATGGTTGCTCATTAATAAAAAATGTAACAGTAGCCGAACCAGCTGAGGTATTGACTGCTGGTACTTCAAAAGAAGATGTAAATTGTTTTGGAGGTTCAGACGGTTCTATAAATTTAAGTGTTTCAGGAGGAACAGCGCCATATGCTTATGTATGGAGTAATGGCGAAACTACAGAAGACATAAATGGCCTCATTGCTGGAAATTATTCAGTATTAGTAACAGATGCACATGGGTGCGAGGTTAATTCTGAAGTGACTATTAATGAACCAGAAGTAATAAGTGTCTCTTTTGATATTTCAGATGAAAACGGTTTTGAAGCTAATGATGGAGAAGCAATTTTTACAATTACCGGTGGTACCGGAAATTATACATATACAATAAGTCCTTCTGCTACATTTGATTCATCTACAAACACATATTCAAATCTGGATACAGGTGATTATAACTTTACCGCTACTGATGATAACGGGTGTATTTTTTCTGAAGTTTTTACAATTAAAACTATTAATCAGATCCCTGTGGCTAGCGATGATGTTTATACGGCAGGAGAAGACAGCGGAGCAACGACACTTACACCTGCAGTAACCGGCAATGATGATTTTGGTGGCGACGGTGCTGGCAGTACAGCAATCACGATCACAGTTGAACCTGAACATGGTACAGCGAGTGTGGATGATAATGGTACACCCACAGATCCAACAGACGATACGATCATTTACACGCCTGAAGCTAATTACAACGGAACAGATAGTATTATTTATGAGATCACGGACAGCAATGGTGACAGTGATAGTGCAGATGTAACGATTACAGTAACCCCTGATGCTTCCGATGCTGATGTCCCTGTAGCTACTGATGATGCTTATACAGTTGGAGAAGACAGCGGAGCAACGACGTTTACTCCTGCAGTAACCGGCAATGATAATTTTGGTGGCGACGGTGCTGGCAGTACAGCGATCACGATCACCGTTGGCCCGGAACATGGCACGGCGAGTGTGGATGATAATGGTACACCCACAGATCCAACAGACGATACGATCATTTACACGCCTGAAGCTAATTACAACGGAACAGATAGCATTACTTATGAGATCACGGACAGCAATGATGACAGTGATACAGCAGAAGTAACGATTACAGTAACTCCTGATGCTTCCGATGCAGATGTACCTTTAGCTACTGATGATGCTTATACAGTTGGAGAAGACAGCGGAGCTACAACTTTAACTCCTGCAGTAACCAATAATGATGATTTTGGTGGCGACGGAGCAGGCAGTACAGCGATCACGATCACGGTTGAACCTGAACATGGCACGGCGAGTGTGGATGATAATGGTACACCCACAGATCCAACCGACGATACGATCATTTACACGCCTGAAGCTAATTACAACGGAACAGATAGCATTACTTATGAGATCACAGACAGCAATGGCGACAGCGATACCGCAGACGTAACGATTACAGTAACCCCTGATGCTTCCGATGCTGATGTACCTGTAGCTACTGATGATGCTTATACGGTAGGAGAAGACAGCGGAGCGACAACTTTAACTCCTGCAGTAACCGGTAATGATGATTTTGGCGGAGACGGTGCTGGCAGTAGCCCCATCACGATCACCGTTGGACCGGAACATGGCACGGCGAGTGTGGATGATAATGGTACACCAACAGATCCAACAGATGATACAATCATATACACACCTGAATCTAATTACAACGGAACAGATAGCATTACTTATGAGATCACAGACAGCAATGGTGACAGTAATACAGCAGAAGTAACGATTACAGTAACTCCTGATGCTTCGGATGCTGATGTCCCTGTAGCTACTGATGATGCTTATACGGCAGGAGAAGACAGCGGAGCAACGACACTTACACCTGCAGTAACCGGCAATGATGATTTTGGTGGCGACGGTGCTGGCAGTACAGCAATCACGATCACAGTTGAACCTGAACATGGTACAGCGAGTGTGGATGATAATGGTACACCCACAGATCCAACAGACGATACGATCATTTACACGCCTGAATCTAATTACAACGGAACAGATAGCATTACTTATGAGATCACAGACAGCAATGGTGACAGTGATACAGCAGTAGTAAGCATTACTGTAACCCCTGATGCTTCGGATGCTGATGTCCCTGTAGCTACTGATGATGTTTATACGGTAGGAGAAGACAGCGGAGCTACAACTTTAACTCCTGCAGTAACCAATAATGATAATTTTGGCGGAGACGGTGCTGGCAGTAGAGCGATCACGATCACAGTTGAACCTGAACATGGTACAGCGAGTGTGGATGATAATGGTACACCCTCAGATCCAACCGACGATACGATCATATACACGCCTGAAGCTAATTACAACGGAACAGATAGCATTACTTATGAGATCACCGATAGCAATGGTGACAGCGATAGTGCAGAAGTGATTATCACAGTAACTCCTGATGATTCAGATTTGCCAATTGCTAATGATGATAATTACACATTATTAGAGAATAGTAATTCAAATATTTTAACTCCTGCAGTAACCAGCAATGATGATTTTGGTGGCGACGGCGCTGGCAGTAGCCCTATCACGATCACAGTTGGCCCGGAACATGGCACAGCGAGTGTGGATGATAATGATACACCAACAGATCCTACTGACGATACTCTTATATATACTCCCAATGCGGATTATGATGGAGTTGATTCTATAACATACAAAATTGAAGATGCTAATGGAGATTCTGATACAGCGGTAGTTAATATTATTATATCTAATTCTCAAATCGGTCTTATCAAGACGGGAGTATTCGCGGATGAGAGCGGTGACGGTTATGCGCAGGTGGGTGAGACGATCAGCTACAGCTTTAGTGTGACCAACACGGGAGATGTGACCATCAGCGGAGTAAAGATCGAAGATGCTTTGATCGGCATCAGTGCCCTTGCGATCACTCCGGCTACTTTATTACCTGGCGAGACGGGCACAGCCACAGCGAGCTATACCATCACCCAGACAGATATCGACCAGGGTCAGATCACCAACACGGCACTGGCCAGCGGAACAGACCCCCAGGGCGGTACGGTAACAGACACTTCGGATGACAACAGCAATTTAGAGGATGACCCCACGGTAACGAACCTACCCGGGGCAGGTGCTATTGGTCTTATCAAGACGGGCACCTTCACGGATGAGAGCGGTGACGGTTATGCGCAGGTGGGTGAGACGATCAGCTACAGCTTTAGTGTGACCAACACGGGAGATGTGACTATCAGCGGAGTAACGATCGAAGATGCTTTGATCGGTATCAGCGACCTTGCGATCACTCCGGCTACTTTATTACCTGGCGAATCGGGTACAGCCACAGCGACTTATACCATCACCCAGACAGATATCGACCAGGGACAGATCACCAACACGGCTATTGCTACAGGTACAGACCCTGCTGGACAACCTGTAACCGACACTTCGGATGACAACAGCAATTTAGAGGACGATCCAACGGTCACTACCTTACCCGGAGCAGGCACTATCGGTCTGATCAAGACAGGCACCTTCACGGACGAGAGCGGTGACGGTTATGCGCAGGTGGGTGAGACGATCAGCTACAGCTTTAGTGTGACCAACACAGGCGATGTGAGCATCAGCGGAGTAACGATCGAAGATGCTTTGATCGGTATCAGTGCCCTTACGATCACTCCGGCTACCTTATTACCTGGCGAGACGGGCACAGCCACAGCGAGCTATACCATCACCCAGACAGATATCGACCAGGGTCAGATCACCAACACGGCACTGGCCAGCGGAACAGACCCCCAGGGCGGTACGGTAACAGACACTTCGGATGACAACAGCAATTTAGAGGATGACCCCACGGTAACGAACCTACCCGGGGCAGGTGCTATTGGTCTTATCAAGACGGGCACCTTCACGGATGAGAGCGGTGACGGTTATGCGCAGGTGGGTGAGACGATCAGCTACAGCTTTAGTGTGACCAACACGGGAGATGTGACTATCAGCGGAGTAACGATCGAAGATGCTTTGATCGGTATCAGCGACCTTGCGATCACTCCGGCTACTTTATTACCTGGCGAATCGGGTACAGCCACAGCGACTTATACCATCACCCAGACAGATATCGACCAGGGACAGATCACCAACACGGCTATTGCTACAGGTACAGACCCTGCTGGACAACCTGTAACCGACACTTCGGATGACAACAGCAATTTAGAGGACGATCCAACGGTCACTACCTTACCCGGAGCAGGCACTATCGGTCTGATCAAGACAGGCACCTTCACGGACGAGAGCGGTGACGGTTATGCGCAGGTGGGTGAGACGATCAGCTACAGCTTTAGTGTGACCAACACGGGAGATGTGACTATCAGCGGAGTAACGATCGAAGATGCTTTGATCGGTATCAGTGCCCTTACGATCACTCCGGCTACCTTATTACCTGGCGAGACTGGCACAGCCACGGCGAGCTACACCATCACCCAGACAGATATCGACCACGGTCAGATCACTAATACGGCACTGGCCAGCGGGACAGACCCACAGGGCGGTACGGTAACAGACACTTCGGATGACAACAGCAATTTAGAGGATGACCCCACGGTAACGAACCTACCCGGAGCAGGTGCTATCGGTCTTATCAAGATGGGAGTATTCACGGACGAGAGCGGTGACGGTTATGCGCAGGTGGGTGAGACGATCAGCTACAGCTTTAGTGTGACCAACACGGGAGATGTGACCATCAGCGGAGTAACGATCGAAGATACTTTGATCGGTATCAGTGCCCTTGCGATCACTCCGGCTACCTTATTACCTGGCGAGACTGGTACAGCCACGGCGAGCTACACCATCACCCAGACAGATATCGACCAGGGTCAGATCACCAACACGGCCCTGGCCAGCGGGACAGACCCCCAGGGCGGTACGGTAACAGACACTTCAGATAATAATAGCAATTTAGAGGATGATCCCACGGTAACGAACCTACCCGGAGCAGGTGCTATTGGTCTTATCAAGACGGGAGTATTCACGGATGAGAGCGGTGACGGTTATGCGCAGGTGGGTGAGACGATCAGCTACAGCTTTAGTGTGACCAATACCGGAGATGTGAGCATCAGTGGAGTAACAATCGAAGATACTTTGATCGGTATCGGTGCCCTTGCGATCACTCCGGCTACCTTATTACCTGGCGAGACTGGTACAGCCACGGCGAGCTACACCATCACCCAGACAGATATCGACCAGGGTCAGATCACCAACACGGCATTGGCCAGTGGAACAGACCCCCAGGGCGGTACGGTAACAGACACTTCGGATGACAACAGCAATTTAGAGGATGACCCCACGGTAACGAATCTACCCGGAGCAGGTGCTATCGGTCTTATCAAGACAGGCACCTTCACGGACGAGAGCGGAGACGGTTATGCGCAGGTGGGTGAGACGATCAGCTACAGCTTTAGTGTGACCAACACAGGCGATGTGACCATCAGCGGAGTAACGATCGAAGATGCTTTGATCGGCATCAGCGACCTTGCGATCACTCCGGCTACTTTATTACCTGGAGAATCGGGTACAGCCACGGCGAGCTACACCATCACCCAGACAGATATCGACCAGGGTCAGATCACTAATACGGCACTGGCCAGCGGAACAGACCCACAGGGCGGTACGGTAACAGACACTTCGGATGACAACAGCAATTTAGAGGATGACCCCACGGTCACGAACCTACCCGGAGCAGGTGCTATCGGTCTTATCAAGACGGGTACCTTCACGGATGAGAGCGGAGACGGTTATGCGCAGGTGGGTGAGACGATCAGCTACAGCTTTAGTGTAACCAACACAGGAGATGTGACCATCATAGGAGTAATGATCGAAGATACTTTGATCGGCATCAGTGATCTTGCGATCACTCCGGCTACCTTATTACCTGGCGAATCGGGCACAGCCACGGCGAGCTATACCATCACCCAGACAGATATCGACCAGGGTCAGATCACTAATACGGCATTGGCCAGCGGGACAGACCCCCAGGGCGGTACGGTAACAGACACTTCGGATGACAACAGCAATTTAGAGGATGACCCCACGGTAACCGTGTTACCACAACTTGTTTCTCTAAGTCTTGAAAAAAGCGCAGTACTTAATGATGAAGATGGGGATGGTATTCCGGAAGTTGGAGAAACCATAACCTATTCCTTTAGAGTAATCAATAATAGTCAAGTAACTATTTATGATATAATCATTGAGGATCCTATAGTAGATGTGGAAGGTGGTCCTGTAGATCTTGAGGGTGGAGCTGAAGATTCTACAACATTTACAGCCATCTATACAATCACAGAAAGTGATATTGAAGAAGGTTCTGTAATTAATCAAGCTACTGTTAGTGGTACTAATTTGGCAGGCGCTTTATTTGAAGATCTATCTGATGATCCTAATGATTCTACAGATTATGATGCAAATGGTGACGGTGAACCAGACGACCCTACAATTGTAGAATTTCAGGGGGTGTTACCAATAGAAGATATCATAATTCACAATGTTATGACGCCTAACGGTGATGGGATGAACGATATATTCATGATTCAGAACATCGAGAATTTCCCTAACAATACTGTTGAAATCTTTAACAGGTGGGGAGTACAAGTGTACAAGGCTAAAGGTTATAACCCAATGACCGATAATGTCTTTAGAGGATATTCTGACGGAAGAGCAACCATACGCAGAGGAGAAAGATTACCTACAGGTACCTATTACTATGTAGTTAATTATGAAACCAGCGAAGGAGAAATAAGAAAATTGGCAGGCTTCCTATACATTAATTAATAATGGGTAAGCACAGAAGTATATTTACTATGAAAAGAAAATATAGCATACTTTTATTTTTAGTCACTTTACTGCTAATGGGTTCTGTAGGATTTGCACAACAGGACCCGCAGTATACCCAGTATATGTATAACCCATTGGTTATAAACCCGGCGTATGCAGGTAATCGTGGAGTAACTAGTATAATGTTACTTCACAGAAGTCAATGGGTGGGTCTTGACGGAGCTCCTACAACTCAAAATCTTTCGGTACACAGCCCAATAGGAATTAGCAATATGGGTATGGGTTTTAGTATTGTGAATGACGCTTTGGGTCCTGCAAGGGAAACCTATTTCAACGCAGATTTTAGTTATACAATAGAAACAGGACCTACGGGTTTTCTGAGTTTTGGTATAAAGGGAGCAATAAATCTATTAGATGTCGATTTTACGCGTACCAATCCTTATAATGAAGGTGATCCTGACCTCCAAAACATAGACAATAAATTATCGCCTAATGTGGGGGTTGGTTTATTTTACCATGATGACAATTTCTACGCAGGATTATCTGCTCCTAATTTACTGCAGACAGATCACTTTGATCGCAGTGGCTCTAAGAGCGCATCAACATTTGTTCAGGAAGAATTAATACATTATTATGCGTTGGTAGGTTATGTTTTTCCTCTAAGCTATAATGTAAAATTTAAACCTAGCACCATGGTTAAAGCGGTTGTAGGAGCTCCTTTACAAGTAGATGTAAGTGCAAACTTCATGTTCTATGATAAGTTTACTATAGGTGCAGCTTACAGATGGAGCGCAGCTTTAAGCGGTTTAGTAGGTTTCCAGGTATCAGACGGTCTGCTTGTAGGTTTTGCTTATGATAGAGAAGCAACAGATTTAGGAAATGCCACCTATAACAACGGTTCCTATGAGGCTTTCATAAGATTTGAGCTTTTTAAACGCTACGACAGAATGTTAACACCGCGTTTCTTCTAATTCAAAAACTGGTTAAAATGAGCTAAAAATCGCTCTTTAATGTTTAAAAATCGCTTTAAAATAAATCTGTTTTTTGGGATAAAAAACCAGCTTTTGTTGCTGTAAAAGGGATTTTTTATTTTCGTTAAATAATAATGAAGCCTTCCAGTTTTGGGAGGCTTTCTTTTTTGGTTCAGGATAGTCGTATTTTGTAACTTTACCGCAAAGTGAAAATTTTAGAACCCCCGAGGTCTGCCTCGTATTAATTAATTAAGATTTACCTTCATATTTTTCGAGGTCCCTGATTCCCTATAAAAAGCTATGACAGAAGAACTGGTTATTCTAGTAGATGAAAATGATAATAAAGTAGGACTAATGCCAAAAATGGAAGCTCATGAAAAAGCGCTCCTACATCGTGCATTTTCAGTTTTTGTTTTTAATGATGACAATGAGCTTATGCTACAACGCAGAGCTCTTAATAAATACCATTCTCCCGGTCTGTGGACAAATACGTGCTGTAGTCATCAACGTGATGGTGAAACCAATATAGAAGCCGGCGTGCGACGTTTACAAGAAGAAATGGGTTTTAGTGTTCCCTTGCGGGAGGCTATGTCATTTATCTATAAAGCACCCTTTGATAATGGTCTTACAGAGCATGAGTATGACTATATTTTGCTGGGAGAATTTAATGCAGTTCCAGACATAAATCCGGCAGAAGTTGCAGAGTGGAAGTGGATGAAACTAGAAGATGTAAAAGAAGATATGCAGACCAATCCCGATATATATACAGAATGGTTTAAGATCATTTTTGATCAATTTTACAATCATATTGCTGTATGAGAGTAACCGTTAAGCGCAAGGCACATTTTAATGCTGCCCACAGACTTTTTAAAGCAGACTGGAGCGATGCCAAGAATATGGAAATTTTTGGTAAATGCAGCCATCCCAATTATCATGGTCACAACTATGAGCTTACCGTAGGAGTAACAGGAGAAATAGATCCTGAAACAGGCTATGTTATCGATCTCAAAATTGTAAAAGATCTTATCAAGTCTGAAGTTGAAGATCCTTTTGATCATAAAAATCTCAATCTTGATGTGCCAGAATTTAAAACACTCAATCCTACGGTAGAAAATATCTGTGTCGTTATTTACAACAAGCTCAAGGCGAAACTTGATAGTAAATTTGACTTAGAGATAACACTCTATGAGACACCGCGCAATTTTGTAACCTATACAGGAGCATGATAAAAGAAGGAGATAAAATTCCAGATTTTGTACTTAAGGATCAGGAAGGTAACGCTTTCAATTTAGCTTCAGTAAAAAGTGAAAAAATTCTAGTCATTTATTTCTATCCTAAAAATTTCACACCCGGCTGCACAAAAGAAGCCTGCAGCTTTCGCGATAATTATTCAGGATTTAAAGAATTGGGAGCAGAGGTTATAGGTATAAGTAATGACAGCGAAAGTTCACATTCAAGATTTACTACAAAATACGATTTACCATTTACAATGCTTTCAGATCCTGATGGTAGAGTAAGAAAGCAGTTTGGTGTAAAATCTGAATTATTAGGTCTTATTCCCGGCAGAGAAACTTTTATATTTGATAAACAAAGAAAGCTGGTCATGCGCTATAATAGCATGAAAGCTCAATCTCATATTACAAAGGCTCTCGCAGCCGTAAAAAATCTAACTAATGACAAGTAATCATTATCCGCTTACATTTACACCGGTCTTAAAAGAAAAGATCTGGGGAGGGCAAAAACTATATAATCTTTTCAAAAAAGGAAATGATGCTAATGCCAAAATGGGTGAAAGCTGGGAGATCGCAGATCTTACTGAAGGGCAGAGCATTGTAAACAATGGCGAACTTAAAGGTTTAACATTAAAAGAAGCGATAGCTGTAGATCCTGAAGGTTTATTGGGTAAAACTGTCTATGAGCGTTTTGGTCAACAATTTCCGTTACTTATCAAGTTTATAGATGCGGCAAGTGACTTGTCAATTCAAGTACATCCATCTGATGAAACTTCGCCCACAGGTGTTGGTAAAACAGAGATGTGGTATATTATGCAGGCAGATAAAGGCGCAGAATTAACTGTAGGGTTTAAAGAAGGAGTTACTAAAGAATCTTTTAGTAAGGATATTGAAAATCTTACTGTAGTAGATGCGATGGATACACACGTGGTAAAACCCGGTGATTCATTTTTTATTAATGCGGGCAGAATACATGCAATAGGTGGCGGAGTACTTTTAGCCGAAATACAGCAAACCTCAGATGTTACTTATCGCGTTTATGATTATAACCGCAAAGATGACCACGGCAATTTAAGAGACCTTCATGTAGAAGAATCGCTGGAAGTTCTGGATTTTAATCCCACTCAGGATTTTAAGTTAGAATATGACAAAGAGCCTAACAAACCCCAGACGTTAAAGCACCATACTTACTTTAAAACAGACTGGCAAAAGTTAGAGAATCAAAGTTATTCTATTAATAGGAAAGAATCTTTTACAATCCTGATCGTTGTTTCTGGCAAGCTGGAATATGCATTTAATGGTGAAAAAACCGCCCTAGAAGCAGGAAAAACGCTGTTAATACCTGCAAAATCAGAAGATGTGGAAGTTTCTGCAGAAGCTTGTGAATTTCTCGAAGTATACCTTTAAAGACATAAAATAGCCGTATTTTTGCCGAAAATTTAAAGTATGGCAAGTATACGAGATCTTAAAAAAGATATCAATTATGTATTAGGAGATATTATTGACGCTGTTTACATCTGGCAAGCAATAAATCCTACAGAAGATCAAACAGAAGCAGAAGCGATCATTGATGACGCAATTGCAACTTTTGATACGCTTATAGCGAAAGTAAACGATAAGAGCGTTGAAGATCGCAAAGCAAATTTAAAAAGCGTTCGCGTTGAACTAGAAGAAAAAGGCCGCGCGCTTATTGATAGAATAAATGCGCTTTAAGCTCATTATTCTTTTTCTTCTTCTATTACTTCAGAAGATTGTATAGGAGTTTGTTGATCTGTGTTTTTACGCTCTTCAATAAACTCCTTTAATGTTTTACCATATTTTGATTTACGCACCTGAGGCGTTAAAGAAGAGTAAATAGTATCAAGGTATTTCACATTAGCATCAAATATTTCTGAAACTGCCAGATAAGGCGCGATCTCAAGATCTTTATTATTCATTGCATAATTTACCGTGTACAGATATTTTCTGCGTGTTAGGTTTTGCAATTGCTTGTCGTACGCAATAATAGAATCTTCCATTTCATTTTTACGCGCGTCAAAACTCTTTTTTATCAGATCAAGGTTTGCACTGTTAAAGCGCATTGCCATTTTCTTATACTCATCAAGCTTTAATTGATTTCTGGAGCCTGTTATAGCTGCCTGACTTTCAAAATTCTTTAAAGAAGTCGTGAGTGTCATCTCACCAGGTTCAGCAAAAATAATGATGCGGTCATCATAATCTGAATCGTCAATTTTCTCAAGGTTCAAATAAACTATCTGTGGTTCTTTAATTTTCGCTTCAAGCGTAAATTCCGAATCTCCATCAACCACCACACTATCAAGGTTAACAAGTGTTGTATCTTCTATACGTTGCAGATAAAGTGTTCCTTTTTTAAGGCCATTAACTTTACCGTTAAGCACAAAGTCATTATCATTATTACAGCTTACCAGGATGAGGCTTATAAAAGAAAAAAGGAGAATTTTTTTGATCATTACTTTTAAATTATGGGCTACAAATATGCCTAAATTTTGATTGATATACTAACTCGCCGAAGCAATTTGCATTAAAAGCACGCAACCATAAGCACCCCAGGTACCTACCACATAACCCAGAACAGCCAGAAGCACGCCTACTGTAGCGAGTGAAGGATGAAAGGCTGCAGCCACTACAGGTGCAGATGCTGCGCCGCCTACATTTGCCTGACTACCTACTGCAAGGAAGAAATACGGTGCTTTAATTAATTTTGCTACTAGTATAAGAAGACCGGCATGTATTGCCATCCAGACAAGGCCAATTGCCAACAGACCGGGATTATCGAATATCATGGTTAGATCCATCTTCATGCCTATAGTCGCCACGAGAATGTAAATGAAAATACTGCCAATTTTACTGGCGCCGGCACCTTCATATTTTTTTGCAGGAGTGAAAGAGATGATAATACCAATGGCAGTGGCTATTGTGATCATCCAGAAAAAAGTAGACGTAAATGATGAAAAAGCGGAACTTTTATCACTAAAAACGGCAAAATTACTTATTAAAAATGCCGATATTTTTTCTGAACCCCAATGAGCAAATCCTACAGCGCCAAAAGCCAGACCAAGCATAACCATAAAATCAGTCAAAGTGGGATTACGTGTTACTGAAGCCGCATAAGCCGAAACTCTTTCTTTTAAGTCTGTGATTGCTGTGGCATCTGCTTTTAACCAGCGGTCTATACGGTCTGTTTTACCAATTCCCATGAGGATTATTGCCATCCATAAATTTGCAACAACTATATCTACAAATACCATCCCGCCGTATTTTGCAGGATTAAATTTAAATATCTCTAGCATTGCTGCTTGGTTTGCGCCACCGCCTATCCAGCTACCCGCAAGAGTTGCTAGTCCGCGCCAGATAGCATCAGGCCCGGCACCGCCTACTACATCTGGAGCAACGAATGAAATAAGTAAAATAGCCAGTGGACCACCAATTATAATACCTACAGTTCCTGTTAAAAACATGATTAAAGCCTTTGGGCCCAGATTTACTATAGCTTTAAGGTCTATACTTAAAGTCATTAATACCAGAGAGGCGGGAAGGAGGTAGCGGCTTGCAACAAAGTAGAGTTGAGAAGTCTCTGCACTTATTAGACCGGCCGTATTTAAAATTGCCGGTATTAAATAACACATAAGCAAAGCAGGAACTACTTTGTAAAATTTAAACCAGAATCCCTTTTTAACTGAAGAGGTATAGAAAACAGCAGCAACAGCCACCATTAATAGTCCAAAGACAATAGCATCGTTTGTAAATACGGGGAGTTTTTCCATGAAGAGATTTTATCTCCCGCAAAATATGAATTTTAAAATTTGCGATTGTGGTGGTTAATCGCTTTTGGTATCTCTATTTTTATTCTTGATCATTGATCGCTTTTGCTTTTTTAGCGATTCATTCAAGATCCATTCTATCTGGCCATTTGTGCTCCTAAACTCATCTGCTGCCCATTTTTCAACGGCTTTAAGAATATCTTCGTTTATGCGTAGCGCAAAAGCTTTCTTTTTTGGCATTCTTATTCTTTAATGAATTCTGAAATTACGGTAATAGCTTCAGGCATTACAGGTAAGTATGATTCACTGTATGTCTTTGAGTTTTCTATATCATCATCACCTTTCACTTCTTTAAGAATGTGATTCATATTCTCAATATTTACATACTTAGCATCGGGTTTTGCTGCAGAGAGAATTTCGCCATCAGCTGGCGGCACCTGTAGATCTTTTGAACCTGTAATTATAAGAACGGGAATCTCAAGACTCTTAATGATCTCTGTAGGATCATAAAGCATCCAGCTACGCATAAATGGCTGCACTGATGGGCGTAATAGTGAAAATAATCCCGGACTGAATTTTTCGGCTTTACCGGTGGTTTTTAGGTCTTCAAAGGCTCTTTCTGCATCTTCTTTTAGAGCCGGAGCTTGTTGCTCGAGTTGCTTAATTATAAGTTCATCAACACTTTCTGCAGCTCCATTTAGAGAAACAACTTTTGCCACATCGGTTTCTTTCGCGGCAAGCATTGCAATTAAAGCGCCCTGACTGTGACCCACTAAAATTATCTTTTTGTATCCCTTATCTTTGAAGTATTTAGCTACATCAACAGCATCGTTTACAAAATCTTTGAAATCGAGTTCTTCTTCTTTTAAATTATTTTGTGCTACTAATGCAAAAATGCGCTTGTCATATCTAAAAGTAGAAATACCATTTTTAGTAAGACCTTCTGCGAGCAATTTTAGACTGTTATTTTGCATCATGCGCTGGTTCCCGTTGCGGTCTGTAGGCCCTGAGCCGGGAATTATTATAGCTAAAGTTGTGGTATCTGTGGCGGTGGTTAATAAAGTTCCGTTTATAAGTGGATTTATTTTTATCTCTTGTTCTTTAGTTTCAGACTGTGCAAAGCCACAAGCAATAAAGCAGATAAAAAATATATTAAAGAGACAACTGTTCAACTTCATTTTATGTGGTATTTATTAATCATTTCATTTACTGCGTCTGGATTTTGAGTTCCCAGCAGGAGTTCTTTACCATTTTTAAATACAATCTGAATGCCAATTTTACCCTTAATATTCAAGGCCTTTTTTTTGTGTAAGGAAATGCGATAACCCCACCCGCCATATTCAAGAATAGGATTATAAGTGCGTATAGTTACCTGTTGCATATCTGCCCAGGAACTAAACCTAAATCTTCTTTGAAATGGATAAAATCTATATGAGATCCCGTTCTCATCAATTTGTGTCTCCAGTTTAAACAGAAACCAAAAAGCAAGAAATACAGTGAGAATTATGAGAATACTAATAATAACAGACATTAATTCAAAACGTGAGTTTATTAAAGTGTCATAATGCAAAATCAACGGACTTATAGCAACTGCTATTACGGCAAGTAGCAAAACACGAATCCACCATTGATCAAAACGCTGTACCTCTTTGTAGACTTTCATATTATCTGTTTTTATCTCTTTCGAAAATGACTTTGTAATGGGCGTCCATAAATTTAAACACCCAGCCATCTTTAGCAAATCTATTGAGAAACAGCTCTAATTTCTCATCATTCTTACTTAAGCTTAACTTAAAACTTTCTACTTTATACTCTTTCATAACCATTAATGATTTAAAGTCCCGGCATTAACCACAGGAGAAGCGTCTTTATCACTACACAGAATAACCATAAGGTTACTCACCATAGCCGCGCGGCGATCTTCATCCAGATCTATTATCTCTTTTTTACTTAATTCATGCAGTGCCATTTCTACCATGCTAACTGCACCTTCTACAATTTTGTGGCGAGCAGCGACTATGGCAGTAGCCTGCTGGCGTTTTAGCATCGCGCTTGCAATTTCCTGTGCGTAGGCCAAATAACCTATACGCGCTTCAAGTACCTCAATACCAGCAATAGCAAGGCGCTCTTCAAGTTCTTGCTCAAGTGCTTCACTTACTTCATTTACACTTGATCTTAGTGTTATATCTTCATCAAGACCTTCATCTGCAAAATTATCGTAAGGATACATACTGGCTAATTTGCGTACTGCGGCATCAGTTTGTACGCGTACAAAGTTCTCGTAGTTATCAACATCAAAAGCCGCTTTGTGCGTATCCATCACGCGCCAGACCAAAATCGTGCTTATCATTATAGGATTACCTAATTTATCGTTCACTTTTAAACGCTCACTGTCAAAATTACTGGCTCTAAGAGAGATTTTTCTTTTTGTAAAAAGTGGATTAACCCAATACAAGCCATTCTTCTTAATAGTGCCCTGATATTTTCCAAAAAGAAGTAATACGCGAGAATCATTAGGATTTACCATGACCAGACCAAAAAGCAAAATGATTGTAATGACAATGACAATTGCGGGTAATATTGATTTGAGGTAAAATATAGATGCTATACTGCTAAAAAATACTAGTAGCAATACAAATAACATTACATAACCGCTGGCGGGGACGATAGTTCTTTCTTGGCTCATTTTAATTTGATTTTGAAATGATATTAAATTGATATCACTAAGTTAATAAAAAATACGATATGGCTGGTTTTTCATATCGCTAAAGTTTTTTCCGGTTTAACCGGGATAATCTTTATTTATTTCCTGAAAAAAATTTGAATATTATTTTAGAACAGGATTACCTCTATAGGTAGTGAATGTTTTAGATTTGTTACAAAAATTTTACAATGCGATATATACTCCCTATTTTCATTTTTTTATTTATTTCTACAAACTCCTATTCTTATGACTGGGGCCAGAAAGGCCACCGCACCACTGCTGCAATAGCAGAGCATTATTTAAACAGAAGAACTAAAAAGCATTTAAAAGATTTGCTGGGCGAGGAGACACTCGTTACAGTTTCTACTTATGCAGATGAGATTAAAAGCTATTCAGAATTTAAAAAATACAGTCCGTGGCATTATGTCAATATTACTCCGGGAAAAACCTATGCAGTAGACAGTAAAAATCCGTCAGGTGATCTATACATGGCGATAGAAGAGTGTAAGAAGGTTTTAAAATCTGAAGAAAGTTCTAAAGAAGACAAGATCTTTTACCTGAAGTTTTTAGTTCATCTTCTGGGAGATCTGCATCAACCTTTACACGTAGGCAAAGCAGAAGATCAAGGCGGAAACAAGATACAGGTACGCTGGTTTAACGATGGTACTAATCTACATTCGGTATGGGATACAAAGATGATTGAAAGTTATGGGATGTCTTATAGCGAACTAGCAGATAATTATGGAGCGCGCGATAAAGATAAATACAAAGCCATCTCTTCTGGTAGTGTTATGGACTGGGTGAATGAAGGGCGTGCACTTGCAGATACAGTTTATGCTTCTGCGAAAGTGGGTGAAAAATTAAGCTACAGATATCAAGCTGATAATTTTGAAATTATAACAGAGCAGCTTGAAAAAGGTGGAATACGCCTTGCCTCGATACTAAACGAGATTTTTGGCTGATTTTGACAGATTTTTGACCTTTACAGGCTGTTTTTATAGCCTTTTGGGGTGGTCTCAAAATATTTTTTAAATATTCTTGTTAGGTGACTTTCATCTGTAAACCCTAGTTGATAAGCAATCTCAGACACAGTAAAATCTGTATGTTCCAGACGGTATTTTACCATATCTAGTTTATGTAGTAATATGTAATGATGCAGAGACTTGCCTGTTTGCTTTTTAAAGTAGTTGCTTAAAGTACTGTTAGTCATGTTGAAGTTACTGGCAAGAGCAGAAATTTTCATACGTTGTGACTCATAAACATATTTATGTATGTAGGCGAGGATATCATCTATAAGTTGATGCTTGTCTTTTTGTGGGAGATCATATTGCTTATAACCCTCATTTATATTTCGTGCTATTATACTTAATGTGGTACTTATCATATTAGATATAATATGTCTGTAGTACTCCTCTTTACGCTCATTCTCTTTGTGAATCAAGCTGTGTATTTGCCAGATTAAATCTCGTTCTACATTGTTTCTTATTACGTCTCCCGGTTTTAAATTGGGATGTTGCAGGATAAAATCTATACGTCTTAACCAGTAGGACCTGTCTGGCAAGTTTACTTTGCTTGAGAATAATGAATTGGTAAATAAGAAAGTACAGAAAGTAGTTTCAGATTCTATATTGAAATAATGATTATCATCTGGAGCAATGAGAAAAATATCTTTAGCCTTGTATGCTATATCTACATTATTAATACGATGCATACCCTTTCCTTTCTCTATGAAAATAATTTCAAGATAATTTCTGTCATCAAAATCTTTCACCCATTCTTTAAGGGTGTAAATCTTTATAATGAAAACTTCCTCTAGGTTGAACTGTACCATTACGCATTCATTTATGAAATTATAATAGCTCTTTCCTTTTGTATAATAGTGGGTAGAGAAAAAGGAGTAAAAATGCTAAGGAAATGCTAATCCTTAGAAAGTTACGAATTTTTTACAATTTTAAATTGATTTTTTACAACTATAAATTTACTATGCGTGCATACATTTGCAGCCGTTAATGTGATTTCATATTAATAATTGGTGAGAGCCTAATAATAGCATTTCTATTATGAAGTTTTCTGGTACTTGTGGTGAGGTACCATGGTTAAGTTAACGCCGGAAGTTGAATTGTGATTAGGTAGCCCCTAGCTTTATCATAAAAGAACTTCCGGTTTTTTTATACTACTTAATAATTCTGAAGGTAAGATTTATTCTTGGGCCTATTTCTAATCTGGTTTTAGGCAGCTCGTGCTGCCAGTGGTGCTGTGTTTCTGCCTGCATAAGTAAAAGGCTCCCATGTGCGAGTTTAAGCTTTATAACGTCCCCTTCTTTATTCTTTTGGCGCATTTTAAAAAACCGCTCTGTACCCAGACTTACAGAAGCTATTATAGGATTTATACCTAATTCTTTCTCATCATCAGCATGCCAGCCATTGCTATCCTGCCCATTGCGATACAGATTAAGTAAGCAAGTAGTGAATTCTATATTAGCAATTTTTTCTACTCGCTCTTTTATTTGTTGTATGGCTGGTGTAAAATTGTGAGGATGCATGGTTATACCGGAATAGGAGTACGCCAAACCATTGCTTGCATAAAGGGCGGTAAGTCTGGGTTGAGGATAAGTCTTGCCGAATATTGTTATATTATCCTGTTGCCAGGGAGTTTCTCTATATAACTCTCTAAAATAAAAATCACTTTCTTCTTTGCTAAAAAGTGCAGGATAATATGTAACGGAAGCATTTTTTAGGTCTAAATGCTGTGGTGCTTCCGGGTTTTCATTAAACAAATCTGGCATATCTATTAAGATACCACAAATTTTAATTCGTTACGATAGGTTGATGGGGTTTTTGCAGTGAACTTTTTAAACTGCTTGTTGAAGTGTGAAAAGTTATTGAAACCACTTTCAAAGCAAACATCTGTGATACTAATTTGCTTTTCATGCAACAATTTTGCAGCATGTACGAGTCTGTATTCATTAACAAACTGCGTAAAAGTTTTTCCTGTGATTTTTTTAAAGTATCTACAGAATGCAGGAACAGTCATACTAACGAGATCAGCTATTTCTTCTAAAGAGATCTGGCGTTTAAATTCTTCTTTCACAAAATTAAATACCACATTAATACGGTTATTATCCTGTAATTCTGTTTCCAGAATAAATCCCTGTGCATTTAGTACTGTATATTGATCTGCCGCTTCCAGTAGTTTTAAAACTTCAAGTAAGCCCAGCAATCGTTCATAATTAGATGCATTTGTAAGCGCTTCTATCTTTGCACCTATGCTTCGCTTAGTATCGCCATGAAAAACGATGCCCATTTTTGCCCGTTCAAAGAGAGCTTTTATGCTGCGCATCTCAGGTATTTCTAGAAATGATTCGCCTAAAAAATCTGGACGCATTTGTATTACAGTCTCATTTTCATAATTACGAAGTGTATCTGTAAAACCACAGTGGGGTAAATTAGAACCTATTAATATAAGATCACCGTTGCGGTAATATGATATATGACTTCCTATTTGCCTTTTACCTGTACCGCCATTTACATATACAAGTTCTAATTCAGGGTGATAATGCCAGAAGTTATGGTTGTTATTTTCATTATCCTGATTATAAGTGCGAAAGGAAAAAGAACTGCCAAAGCCGGGTTCTATTTTCTCAAAGGCGGGTTTAGGTGATTTTGACATGAATGAATCTGTTTTACTCGTCTAATTTACCATCACTAGAACAATCAATTATGTGCTAGATTAACTTAAATGTGTTTTGTTTTCACCAAACACCCATTTTAGGTAGTCATTGTAGTTAAAATAGAACATTTATCTGCACAACCGCTTCTATTTTAGGGTGCATTATGGTGGTATGTTTGTACTGTAAAATAAGAAAAAACCCTAAATAACAAATACTATGAAAACTCTAATTAAAAAATCAGTACTTGCTCTGTTTCTTGCCTTAGGCTTGAACATGACCGCAAAAGAAAACTTTGATGTAGTTGTAAAAGATAATTTTATAGTTACTGTCGCTTTTGACAGCACAACTGCAGATTCAAAATTAAAACTAGAAGATCGCAATGGTGAGATTCTTTTTAGTGAAGTATTAGGTGCTAAGCCATCTTTTAAAAAGTCACTAAGTATGGAAGCTTTACCACAAGGTACTTACTATATAGTTCTTGAAAACTCTTACCGCGTTGTAACTACTACTATTGAGAAAGACAGCAAAGGTCTTGTTGTAGTAGAAGACAATGATAATGTAATCTTCAAGCCTGGCTATAAAGTAGAAGGTAATGTAGTTTTAGTATCTGTTACTAATCCTACTCAAAAAGAAGCATTACTTCATGTTTATGATACAAATGGTAACGTAATAGGTTCTGTAAAAGACTCTGCACTTGTAGTAAAACAAACTTTAGATTTCTCTAAAGTACCTGCAGGAGATTATCTAATCTCTGTTAAAATAGGTAAAGAAACATTTAATAAAACCATCACAATAGGATAGTTTAGAAAAAGAAGAAATTCTTCAAACCTTAAATCCCGGCTTTCGTCGGGATTTTTTTATTGTCCTAAATATGAGTAAGACCAATACATTAGGCCTAATTGTAATGGCAACCTTAAAACCAATAACCATTTAGGCAATTTAATATTGGCTTCTGGCGTAAGCATATAAAAATGTACGGTGAGAAAAACTATTAGCATCGTAATAATTCCCCAGATCGCCATGTCTTTTGTTTCAGGAAAGCATAGGCAAACTCCCAGAGTAATTTCGGCAAGACCACTTAAAAACACCAGTACCTTGTGATTGGGTAAATAACGGGGCATAATGCGCATATACGTGCGCGGTTTAATAAAGTGCATGATACCGGCAACGATATACATAACCGCCATAAGATATAAATGCCAGGGGTATTTCATATTTAGCTATTTCCAGCTAAAAGTAAACAAAAAAGCATCTGCAGCTTTAAACAAGTGCAGATGCTTTACTTAAAAATCGGTTTAAAAGCCTAGTTTATTAGCTTTTTTGTGAGGAAAAACCCAACAACCAGCGCGATACCTCCCATTAAAAAGAGTGTGGCCGGGTAAGCAACTTGCTCATCAAGATTAAAAAGGCTCACAAGAGATGCCGCTAGTAAAATCCCAATCCCAATACCTATCATTAGCAACCCGAGGTTAAGTATAATTACCTTCCAGACGGGTGGCGCTTCCTTGTTTTGATATCTGCCAAATATTGTGGCATCTGCGCCTTTTTCTATTAAGGCCAGTCGCTCTTTGTTACGCGTGGTATAATGCAAATAAAAGATACCAAATGTGACTAAAAAAAAGCTTACAAATACGATTACTTCTCCTCCCATAACGGTTGTTTTTTGAGTGATTATTAATTTTGTTCTGAGGTTATGACAGGATTCAGGGAGATTTGGTTACACTTTTAGCCGATTTTCTTTATAAAATGACCGATTTTTTCCTTTTCGTGAATTATATGAAAAATAACAGCACTTTTCTGTAACCGATTGCTGTTGCATGAAGTCATATAATTGAATGAACCAAAAGGACGATAAGCAGATCATAGAAGAAATTCTCGCGGGCAGAGTAGAGAGGTACGGTCTTTTGGTAAAAAAATATGAAACTTTAGTTTTCACTTTGGCGCTGCGTATGATAACTAACAGAGAAGATGCAGAAGAAGTTGCTCAAGACGTTTTTGTTAAATCATTTCATGCCTTAAATACTTATAAAGGTGATGCCAAATTCTCAACCTGGTTGTATAGAATAACATATAATACCTGCCTGGATATGCTTTCGCGAAAGCGGCGCCAGCCAGCATATTACGATCTTGATAATTTACAGCACACAGATCTGCAAGAGGTAGAAAACGCTCTTGATAAGATGGAAGCTGAAGAAAGGGATGAGCAGATTAAAAAAGCAATAACTATGCTGCCAGAAGAGGAGGCTTTTTTAATTACAGTTTATTATTATGACGAGCAAAGCGTGAAAGAACTGGCAGAAATAACGGGTTTAAGCGAAAGCAATGTGAAAATTAAACTTTACAGAGGGAGAAAAAGATTGTTTACCTTGTTAGGGCCATTAATTAATGCTGAAAAAAAAAGTAGTTATGAGCGCACATGAAAAGGAATTACTTAAAAAGCTTTCAGAAAAGCATATAAAAACACTAAAAACGGAATCGCCAAAGACTTATTTTATGGCTGAGGTCATGCTAAAAGTGACTCATAAACCGGTAGATACTTCAGTATTTGTGTACAAATCACCAATTACTACACCTGTTTGGGCGGCGATTGCGCTTGCTTTTATAGCTTTGGTTCTATATGTAATTAAAGGCCAGATAAGTATAGTTGCACTTGAGAAGTATCTACCCAGAAATATAGAGTTGAGTTTGTTTGATAAATTCAGTTTTGTTGAGTCGTCTCAATTGCCTTTTGTAGTAGTCTCAGTAGCTGTTATTTTTACGCTTCTCACTTTATTAGAAATACCAATGATGAAAAAGTTGGTAAATCATAATCGTTAGAACATGAGCTTTTTTACAGTTTCGATCTCATCTTGAAGAATGGTGTGAGGTCTTCCCGGGTAAACGTTAAGCGTAACATTAGCGTTTAGTTTTTCTAAAATTAATTTAGATTCTTCAACCCGCTTTAGCGGAACATGCATGTCTTTATCTCCCACACCTATAAATACGGGTGTGTTTTTAAAATCACCAGAATAATTGGCGACAGAAACATTTTCTCCTATTAATCCCCCAGTAAAAGCGGCAATTCCGCCGAAAGGTTGCGCAAAACGCGCGGCAGCTTCTAATGTAAGACAGGCACCTTGTGAAAAACCCATAAGGTAGATTTTTGAGCTGCTGAGGTGATTTTTGATGTTTTCAAGCAGGTTTTTAACGATATTGACAGCAGATGTTAGCCAGGGTTCATTTTGACTTTCAGGAGCTAAAAAACTGTATGGATACCACGTGCTGTTTGTTGCCTGCGGTGCAGCGATATAAAAACTGTCATCTATAAAATGACTTGCTAATTCTATAATATCGTGGGCGCTTGCTCCCCGACCATGCAAGAGGATAATTGCTTTTTCTGCCTTCTCAAGTGGTTTACCGGCCTCAATTATTTCATATTTATGCATTGTCCATATATTTATGTAGGTCAATTTTAATAGGGGTAAGTCCGCTTTCTATTTTTAAACGATTCGGTTCTTCCCAGGATGGTAATTTTAAAGATTCGCCTAAATTCTCTTTAGCTTCATCAATCGTAAAACCAATATCATTTGTAGCAACTTCAAATAAAACTCCGCCCGGTTCTCTAAAATAAACCGAATGAAAATATTGCCGATCCAGAACAGGAGTAGGGTTAACAAGGCCTTTACTCAATAATTCTTCTCTTAACTCAAACTGGGTGGCATCGTCTGGTGTGGCAAATGCGACGTGGTGTACAGTACCGGCACCGCCCAAACCGCGTAAGGCTTTTGTGTCTGTAATAATATCTACAAAACTGCCGGGCTTGTTAGTTGAGGTATAGCGTTGTCTGTTTCCTTTTTCCTGCAGCATGGCATGGTTCATCTGGCCAGTTAAAAGTTCTATTGTGGCATCTGGTCTGCTTTCGCCCAGAGTTACACTGTAAAAACCTTTTACCGCATATTCTAAGGGAATTTGACCATACGAAAACCCTGGTCGCTCGTCTTTATCATTAGCGACAAGTTCTATACCCATCCCATCATAATCTTCAAAATAAAGAGAAGTCTCGTCATCAAAATGCTGTACAGGTGTCTGGTATTTAATATTGAATTTATCAAGCCTGCGCATCCAATATTCAAGAGCGTTAAGCGGAATTGAAAAAGATGTTACAGTTACCTGACCATTACCTTTTCTACCTTTTGCGATACCATTAAATGGAAAAAAAGTAAGTATCGTACCCGGGTCACCAACCTCATTACCATAATAAAGGTGATAAACATCTGGAGCGTCAAAATTCACAGTTTTCTTAATCATGCGCAAACCCAGAATACCAGCGTAGAAATCAACATTGCGCTGGGGATCTGAAGCAAATGAGGTGACGTGATGTAAACCATTTATATAACTTGACATGATCGTATATTTTAATTAACTGTACAAAGATAATAAATTGTGCATACAATTGTTGTATATACAACAATTAAATTTTTAGTTTCTGAATTATAAATTCAATGCCTAATTGATAGGGGCGTAATCTTTTGGTTTTGAAAAGAAATCAGCCTCAGGTTGCACAAAATGAATATCGCTTATAGTGGCTTCACCTAATGGGTCACCTACCAGACCAAGTTGTTTATCGTAATTATAAAATTTCCAATTTGTTGCGATAGGTACACCTTCAATATTTTGATAATCTGAATAAACTATCGCATGCGGAGCTTTTTCGGCAGAAGCCAAATCACTTTGAAAAGTTACAACATAGCCTGCCGCGTGTAAAGTATTGTCTGCATTTGTGTAAAGCATGTACCAATCATCAGGTGAATCACCTGTTCCTTCTTCAAAAGTCATGTTTAATGTTTGGCGGTCCTTTTCATCAAACCGGGTTTCTGGCAATACTTTAATATTTACGCCATCGTCACTTAACTTAAACGGCATGGCAAAAAAATAGGCCCAGGTAAACATATCAAAGCGGTTGCCTTTCTTGTTAGCTTTTGCCGGAGTTAGATATGCCGAGGTACCATCAAAGATAAGACTGCTTCCATCTGTCTTATCAATTCTTATTTTTCCGGTGTTTGTGAGCACTGTGAGATTACCATTAATGCGCTCGTTGCCGCCAAATTTCAGGTCAATTTTAAAAGAAATCGCCTCATGACTTAAAAAATCGGTTTTATTATGGGCTTTTTCGATTGTAGATACTACGCTGCGAGATAGGGAAGGAGCTCCATTACCTATACCGTTATTTTTCTCAACCGGTATCATTTCGTTGTTCTCACGTGTACGTGCTTTATTATCGCAACTTAAGCTTAGAAGAGAGAGTATATATAAGAGTAGTAAGTTTTTCATCCTGAATATTAATTATTCTAGATAAGACGGTAAAACATATGAAAATTACAGATGTTGCTTTAGTTTAAAGCTCTAAGAGATTTTATTTCTTAAACTTTGTTTCAACACTTTGTAAATGACCGGTGCGCATAAAATGAGTAATACTGCGCATATTAGTAATATCATCACCAGGATCGTTATCAAGAACAATTAGATCTGCAAGTTTTCCCGCTTCTAGTGTGCCAAAATCATTTGCACGACGCATAGCTGTTGCACCATTTTTAGTAGCCATAACTATGAGATCTTTTGCAGGTATACCTGCGCGCTGCATTTGTTCCATCTCGTCGTAAATAGAAATACCGTGTACGGTACCGGGATTCCCGGCATCTGTGCCTACCACAATAGGGATTCCTGCTTCATAAACTCTTTTTAAATTAGCAAACATGATAGTATCGCGCTGGTTTAAGCGTTCATTATAAGCTTGCATATTCTTTCGGGTTTGCAAAGTATCTTCAAAAAACGATTTAAACCCTTCGGCATTTGTCAATTGCTCTCTGGTTTTATCATCAACGACATGGTGAGGATCATTTAGCTCAAATTTTTCGCCTAAAATAGCCATATACGTGTTATAATAACCTCTGGCGACTACAAGAGTTGGGTCATAATAAGTATTATTGGCTTTAGCCAAATCAATAAATTCTTGATCTATCAAGGTATCTTCAACACTGTGAACTAAAAGTTTAGCCCCGTCTTTTAGAGCTGCTTTGGCTTGTTCTAAAGTTGTGGCGTGAACTATTAACTGATTACCTTGTTTTTTAACTTCATCTGCAACCGCATCAAGACCTTTCATAAAAAGCGAGTCTGAAGTATTTAAACTCCAGATTTTAATTCCGGTTGAACCGCGATTTGTCGCTTTTTTCACATAATCTCTTCCGGTTTTTTCATCGTGCAGAGAGATCATAACAGTATCTCCTGAAGTATTAAATGATGCAACAGCTTCCTCAGAAAAAGGCGTTAATAATGGTCCCGCAGTTGCAACATGAGGTGATAAACTATCGGCTTCCGCTTTAGCTGGCATATCATAGGTCCAGGTGAAATCGCCCACATCATAAACAGCGGTAACACCAGATCTTAAATAGGCTTCGTAATATCTGTTTGCATGTTCTTTTTGATAGTTATATACATTTTCATACGGTAAAGAATCTTTTAAATTCAAAGCATCAGGACGCGCATCAAAAAATGCTGTCTGAAAAAAATGTATGTGTGCATCTACGAGTCCCGGCGCGATAAACTTGCCATTTAGGTCGATTTCTTTAGTGTTTTCAGGGATTTTTATATCCTTTCCTACAGCTGATATTCTATCGTCTGTTATAAAAATTGTAGCATCTTCTAACTTATTTCCTGTGCCGTCATAGATAGTGGCATGAGTTAATGCCAGTGTTTTAGCGGTTTTTTTATTTTCTGCACAAGAAATTATAAACACGCTGCATAGAAGTAGTGAAAGAATCTGGTTAGATCGCATAAGAGGAAGTTTTATAACAAGATAACCAATTTTTAAGAACAGCTGAAAAAAGAGCGACTAGCTCATCTTAGAAGTATTTTGCTAAAATATGTTCAAGCATTTTAATATTTAAAGGTTTTCTTTCATAGCCGTCAATCTCTGGGATAGATTGAGCCTTTTTTAAATGGTCTGGGTTAGGGGAGGTTGTAAGCATTACAATTACTATTTTTCCTTTTTGCTCAGCAGGCAGCTTTTTGTATTCATCCATAAACTCCCAGCCGTTCATGATGGGCATATTAATATCAAGAAATATGAGATCTGGTTTGGGATATTTTCCGTCTACTGATTTAGAGAGGAAGTCAAGAGCGAGGGCTCCGTTTTTTTTAATAAAAATCTGGTTTGCACTATTGGTGCGTTCAATAATCCATTTATTTAAAAAATTTGTTGCGTTATCATCGTCGATTAGCAACACACAATTTAATTTTTGCTTCATAAATATATTTAATTCAATGCTGGTATGGTAAAAAAGAAAGTACTGCCTTCACCTGGCTGAGACTCTGCCCATATCTGGCCACCATGAAGTCGCACTACCTTTTTGCAATGTGCAAGACCTATGCCAGTACCTTCAAAGGTATCACGGTCGTGTAGTCTTTGAAAGATGATAAAGATTTTTTTGAGATATTTATCGGCTATCCCTATACCGTTATCTTTAACAGAGAAAACCCATTTTTCAGGTTCCTCATGAGCTGATATTTCAATTATAGGAGCGATTTCTTTTTTTCTGAATTTTATCGCGTTATGTATCAAATTTTGAATTAGTAATCTTAGTTCAGTTTCATAACCATTTACGACAGGGAGATTTTTATATAAAATAGTCGCGTCGTTTTCTTTAATAATTTTATTTAGATCGTTACTTATTTGAGAAACAAGCAGATTGCAATCTACCGGGGCTAATTCTCTATTACCCCCAATTCTTGAATACTCTAACAGGCTATTAATTAAATTACGCATACGGCAACTTGCCTGTGATATAAAATCAAAATATAGGCGTGCCTGGTCATCAAATTGGCTGCTGTACTCAGTTTCAAGCAATTCTACAAAACTTGATATTGTACGTAGCGGTTCCTGAAGATCGTGAGAGGTTATATAATTGTATTGATCTAATTCCTGATTTTGATGCTCTAGTTTGTTTACATACTCCTTTAAAATACCTTCTGCTTCCTTCTCAAGTGTAATATCCTGCCGTATAGTTAGAAACTTATATACTTTACCAGATTCATTTGCGAAAGGAACTATAGTAGTACGCAGCCACATTAAATCCCCATTACGAGTCTTATTATTGATCTCACCTATCCATATTTCGCCTTTAAGAACGGTATCCCATAAGGTTTTGAAAAAATCAGCAGTATGATAGCCTGAATTGAAAATGTTATGAGTCTTACCAATTATCTCCTCTTTTGAATATTGGGATTTTTCGCATAATTTATCGTTGACATCAAATATAACATCATTCTCATCTGATGACGAAAGCATAAAACTTTCGTCAAGAGCTTTTTTAAAATAACCCAGTTGCACATTAGCCTCACGCAGGGATGTTTCCAGCTTAAGGCGCTGTTTGTGAGTATTGTTTAAGCGTACCGAGTTAAATGAGATGTAAACAGCACACACCAGAATGAGCAGAACGGTGTAAATGGCAATACCAAAATCTTCTTCAAAATAGTTTGCTTGAGTTAGATCTATCAGGATATAACTTAAAACCAAAGGAACCAGAATAATAAACGGCAATAAAAACCGTAGTGATTTACTGCCTTCGTATTTTCCTAAAAACAAACCTGTAAAACCCAAAGTAGGATTTTTAAATGAAAGTCCTGTGGCTATTAAAAAGAAAAGAAGAGACGTATGAATCGCCATTGAATCTAAAAAAAATAATCTCTTTGAGGTAGGAATTTGCAGGAGATACGCATCAAGCGAAATGAGCGCAATTATTGATACGGCCAGCAGACTGTATTGTGTAATTTCTCTTACAAACTTTTTTTTGGCATCAACTCCTAATATTGCACCACCTATAACTATAAAACAGACTGATGTGGCCAGAGACATTCTACCAGGTATTGAGTGAGACAGAGTATCTTTAAGAATTAAGGTGTCTATCGTGAATTGAGTTTGAAAAATATATTCGGCAAGTGTTTCTGCTCCTATTAATATAACGCCTAAAGCTAAAATTAGCTGAAGTGGTGATATCTTTTTTTCAATTCCTCTATTGCGCGTAGACCATAAAATAGCAAGGCCACACATAGCAAATGAGATAGCCGTGTTCAACTTCATTGTGGCTGCAGACGGGATAATATTAAGTAAGGCTGGTATTTTTATTAACCAACCTATGATAACCAGCAGAGCAACTACGAGACTAGAAATTGCAATGCTTTTCAATAAAAGATTTATCTTTTCCTGAGTAGCAATACGCATGCACTTTGTTTAATAGATTAAAAATACTGCTTATTGGGTTTATAATTTTAGATAATAGATTTAATTTAATTAAGTATTTATAAGATTTTGATTTGAAGAGAGTTATTTATCATCTTGAATTTTAATCCTCAATTTTATAGCATTCATAATGGCTTATACCATTGAAAATTGTAATTTATTTCTTGTAAAAAGTTAAACAGATCTTATACACCTCGTTTGTTTCTGTGCTCTGGGAGCAAAAATGCGGGCAAAAATGGCATAAAAAAACCCGATATTTAATACAAAATACCGGATTTTTTAACTGAATTATGACCTTTTTTTAGACGGTCACAACTATTTTACCTTTTTGTTGATTAGACTCCATATACTCATGTGCTTCAACTATATCTTCAAAGTCAAAAGTTTTGTCTATTAAAGGTTTTAATTCTCCTGAGGCTAATTTGTCAAAGATAAAATCACGTGCTTTTTTCAAGCGCTCAGGATTTGTGGTGATTTCAAATAAAACATAACCTCTTATGGTAAGTTGTTTTGAAAGTACATCTGTAAATGGGAAATTAGTCTCTTTAGATGACAACATTCCGTATTCTATGACCATTCCGCCTTGAGCGGCAGCTTTTGTAAGTTGGTTTACTATAGGCCCGGTAATAGGATCAAAAAGAAGATTTGCACCTTTACCATCTGTAATCTCCATCGTGCGCTCTGCAAGATCCTCATCATTTGTCACAATTACATGATCTGCTCCTGCGTCTAGAAGATCCTGTTTTTTATCATTAGTTCTTGTTGTAGCGATAACAGTCGCCCCAACAGATTTTGCAATTTGTATTGATGCTATGCCTACACTACTACTAGCGGCTGTAAGAAGAACGGTTTGACCTTTTTTAAGATTACCTATTTCAACCAGAGCGCCGTAAGAAGTTAAATATTGCATCCAGATAGAGGTCGCCTCTTCACTGCTCAAATTATCAGGATAAGAGGTTACGGCATGTGCAGGTACAATTGCTTTCTCACCATACACACCATATTTTGTCATAGAGAATGAAGGTATGGTACTTACTTTATCTCCTACTTTAACATGATCAACGCTACTGCCTATTGCTTCAACAATTCCGCTGGCTTCATAACCCAGTTCAGAAGGTAATTCTGGAGTTTCTAAATATTGTCCTGCTCTAAATGCTACTTCTGCGCGGTTTAAACCAATAGCACTTACTTTTATTAAAACTTCATTATCGCCAGGTTCCTTTTGAGGTACCTCTTCTATTTGTAGCACGCTTGCTTTTCCTGTCTCGTGAAATCTTACTTTTCGTATTGTTTTATCTGTACTCATAATAGTATTTAAATTTTTGACAAATTTTATGAATACAAGCTGTATTAAACAACCTAATGCTATAACTAATTCCTATAGTTTGTATGTTGTAATTCTCTTAAAAAAGAAAAATAATTTAAGAGTTTAGTCTGGAGGTAAAGAGCGCACCCATTTTAGAGTTCCGGCTTCCATCCCTTTAAATTTTGGGTGCTCTTTTAATTTGCCCACAAAGAGATTTTCTGGCTCAACTGCCCATTTTATTTTATGGTACAGCTTTGATTGTGTAAGTGAAGACTGCACCAAGAACAAACCAAATGAAAGTTTGACCATATTTAATTCTTCGGCAATTGCAGAAGGATCTGTAGCGCTTTCAAAAAAGACGACAAAAAGTTGTGGCATAGATATTTGATCCATATCCAAATTTAAATCAATTTAATTTGGATAGATCTAATCAAAATATTGTTTGAAAATTATTTAAGAATTTTCAATTTTTCTACGCTCTTTAAAATACAGCAAAACAACAATAATCAAAACAAGACAGAAGCCTGATATTTGTTTATAAGGTAATTCAAAAGTAGACTTAGATAATTGATGTTTGATCCCGAAAATAAATAGTAGAGTCAACGCCGCTACAAGAAATGAGAACGCAATCGTAAGTAGGATTTTTTTCATGCCTTAGAAATTTGGGGTTTCTAAATTAGTTGTAATTGTTTATGAATTGTTACTCACTAATCATCGGGGAAAATGAACTAATTGAGTTCTGGTAACATGCCGAAGGGGAAAGCAAAAAATACCGGCACGAATATATTAATATATTTAGAAGTAAGTGCTACAATTTTCTATTAACAGAATATTTTCACCAAATTTTAATTTTTGGTAATTATAATTTAATAATATGATAAATTTTGAGGATAATATTTAAGAGTTCTGAAAATGTTGATCCCATTTTAGAATTTGAAGCTCGATTAAGACTTATGTAATTGTCTATTAATTTAATAGCTAAATTTTTACGCCCAAAAAAGTTTTGTAGGTAAACGCTTACAGCGAAAAGTGCTACGTTAACTAAATGGATTTACTCAAAATTGATTTTTAAATTAGTTTTGCCCTCCCTCATTCTTCAATACGGTCAACTCTGACCTAAATGATTTTTCTTTTAGACTAAGACTGACCTATGAATCTATTGTTTAAATAGAGATATTCTGTTTAAACATAGAATTTATTAGTAATGATAGATTTTTTAAGAAATAATTGGGATGCTGAAAACGTTAGAGTAGGCTAACTAAACTAAATTTTATAATGGCTACATACAGATGTAGAACTTGTGGAATAAGAAAGAACGACAAATTATTGTCAAGATTAACCGTACCTAAAAAGTGCAAACAATTTAATACCTCTACTATTTTGCCAGAACACAACTGGACTAAAATATCTAATCACAATTAAAGAATATCTAAGCGCTCTTCATTTGGGCTAACTCATTAAATTCTTTATTAAATAATTCATTAAAAATGGCCAGAGTAAGCGCGGCAGCTTGCTCTGGCTTAAATGCCGTATCTGAAATTCCTGATACAACTCGTGAAATATCATGATCTACCCACCTTTTTTTACTCCAGGCACTATAGGGCGCCGCTGTTAAATAAGTAGAAAAATTATGATGACCAGAACCTGGGCGCTCACCAATAATGTGAATGATGCCTTTATTACCTAAGGATGGATTTTGACCAAAAAGTAATTCGCCACATTGATAGCCTGCACGCACTCTACCATGGGTGATAACTACATGCTGATCGCTTACGCTATAACCTTTAGTTTTTAAAGAGGCCTTAAGCATTTTCAGATAAGGCTCAAGATGACCGTCATCCATCAGAGCTTTAGCATTGAGTCCGTCAGAAATTATAATTTGAACGTCTGGTATATTTGAGTTCCAGCTTTCGCGAAAGCTTTTTAGTGATTTTATCGCATCATTGCTGAGGTTTTCACCACTTTCGGGATGGTACACATAATCTTTACGATCTGATGATCTGGTCAAAATGGGAATAGCTGCCGGTATTGTTTTAATGAACTCCTGAGGCATTGGTGTCCATAAACTTACTTTTGCATCCTCGTAGAGCGCTTCTACTTCGGCTTTTAATTGTGGGTCAAGATCCCAAATGTTTTCACCGTAACCTTCTGCTATAGAAACTCCCCGTTGTTTTATTTCCAGAATTCGTTTTTCAGCTTCAGCATAAATTTCATTTTTATCTCGGGTATCACCTTTAGCTTCACAGTATTTTAAATAAACCCACTTAGGATCACCAAAATGTGAGGTAGGTTTATTCTCAGCATCAATTATTTCAATATGTTTAAAGAAATCCCACATGGCGTCATTCACTTTGTAACCAAATTGCTCTCTAATCTTTACATGATCACTAAATGAAGTCGTGAGATAACTAAGCATGGGATCATTTTTTGTAGGCAGCGCCATTAAATAAGCGGGATTTACGGGCATGATCTGCTCGATACACCAGTCAAGATCGTCGAGTGAAACATCCATATGCAGGGTAGAGCAGATGTCTAGACCAATCGTGAGGTCGTGTAATTTTCCCATCACGGTATCTTCGAGACAACAGCGCACAAGTTGCTCTTTAGTTTTAAAAACCTCAGGGCCTATAAAGCCTGCCACGTCGTTAACATGTGTCCACGGTTTTTTATTTCCTAATTGATTTTCTTCCATTTGTTTTTTAAGAGCGCGCACAAAACCATACTTGCGCGACTCGTGAATTAGCATGTCAAAACCTTCGCCGTGACCATTGGTAAGATCTGCGCCTTGTCCGGTTTCGGCATAAAGGCCATATTGTCCTTTTCGCTGTAAAGCATAATGCTGCATTTTTTCGATAGAGACGTCAAAGGTTTTATTTGCATTTACCGTCCCTGCCAGACTTTGAAACCAAATGCCTGTTGTGCCTGGTTGTATTTCTTCAGCTTTCGCCTGAATATCTATATGTGACAATACGCAGTTGGGGATGGTTTTTTCAAGACCAAAGGTTGTAATAATATCAAAAAGCGCCTGCTCAATTTTTGCGACAGATTGTGGTTCGCTAGAGACCGGATTTGTACCTAAAACCAGATCACCCACAGCATAAGACCAAGCATCAAAAACCTGCCAGATGATGTCGTCAATATTATCTGTAGGCGAATTAGGCTGAACGCGAGCGCTTAAATATCCCTTGCTGCCTATTTTACTGTTTGGTAGGGGATTAAAAACCTTTTGACCTATCTGTATGAGCTCGTCATTACTCATAAGTTTTACAACGCAGGCGATAATATCGCTGCTCAAAGCTGGCATTATCAGTTTGATTTCTGCTTCAGGTTTTTCCAGCAGATACGATTTTAGTTGACCAAGTGTCCACGAGTGAACATTTTCATTATTTGAAGTTGAGTTTACAATCAACTCATACAGTTCATCCTGAAAAACAGGATATTTATTAAGATCAGCGATTTTTGTTCTGGAAAGGAGATTTTGGGCATTTTTCCGGGATTTTTCATCAGCTGCTGCAATACCCAGTGTGAGATCACCTTCTTTAAAAGCATTTGCAGATCCTATAATTTTTCGATACAGCGTAAAATCCATTTTCCCAGCAGTGCGGTGTATATATTTAAAAATATCTTCTTCGTTTTCAATTCCCGGAATAACTACACCTTTTCCTGATAACTGATTCTCTTCTGGTGAAGCAAAATTGCAGCCGTTGATCATCATTATGGAAGTACTCATAAGTCCAAATTTGATTATAAATTCCTTTCGGGTAATTTCTTGCATCAATTTGTTTTTAAACTGATTCTTATAAAGTTACACGAAAAATGCCTTAAAATAACCGATTTTATTTACTTGCGACCCGATTTTTGGAATTCTGAATTCCTGCAGCAACTTTTAGAGATATGATAATTTTTAAATCAATACACATCTTATTTTGTAGTGTGAAAATTTTTTGTTTTCCATGGTAATTTGTGTATTTCAGGTTAAAGTTTTTTAAAACTTAGTTCTATATATGTGAGTTGAATTTTATGTTTTTTAACTTCTGCTATAATTCATTTACAATCACTTAAAAAACTTCTTATATGCCAGATTCCGGGAGTAAGCTTGGGCCATTATCAGTATGGGCTTTAGCAGCAGGAGGAATGGTAGGTGGTGGTATTTACACAGTTTTAGGAGTAGTAATTGCAGTTTCTGCACAATGGGCGTGGCTGGCATTTGTACTCACTGGTTGTATTGCCGTACCATCTGCATATAGCTATGTTTATCTCACGCAAAAATTTCACAAAGAGGGCGGTGCTTTTGTGTTTCTTGAAAAAGTAAAAGACAAATCTATGGCCGGCAATCTGGCCTGGCTGCTTATTCTGGGCTACGTGCTAACAATTTCAGTCTATGCCTTTGCTTTTGGGCACTACTTATCTTTTGCTTTTCACGGCAATCCGTTTTTAATGCGACTTCTGGCAGCAGGAATTGTGATAGGTCTGGTGGCACTTAATCTCGCCGGTGTAGGAAAATTGACTAAAGTCGAAATTATAATTGTTTCGGTTAACCTGCTTGTATTATTCGCTCTTGGCGCTTATGGAATTTCGCAGTGGGATAGAACACAATTCATCGCAGGTATAGAACCGCGTCCTGCGTGGTCTGCTTTTATTGGCGGGGCAGCGATTTTTATGGCCTACGAGGGATTTCAGTTACTTACTTATGAATATGATAAGATCAAAAATCCTGATAAGACATTTATGAAGACCTTGCTTAGTGCCGTGATCTTTGTGGTCTTTCTTTATATTCTGGTTGCGATAGGGGCAACTATGCTGGGAGGTGCTCTTTCACTTGTGCGGTTTAAACAAATAGCACTTACTATTGCTGCAAAGAGCGCCTTTGGTGAAGTAGGGGTAATTGTCATGACCGTAGCTGCAGGTTTCGCGACAGCTGCTGCAATAAATTCTACGCTTTTTTCGACGGCAAATCTTTCGCAACGCATTGCAGATCAAAAAGAATTACCAACATGGTTTGATCATACAAATAAGAACGATGTGCCAGATCGCTCGATTATGGTGCTGGGCGGTCTTGCGGGTATTCTTGCTGTTGTAGGGTCGTTAAGTTCACTGGTAGAAGCTGCTAGTCTTGCCTTTTTGTGCACGTTTGGCATTGTAAACTGGATCGCTTACCGCGAAATAAAAAAACGTAAATGGATACCGATTTTAGGTATAATTATGGCGATTTTGATAGGTATGGCGCTGTTTTTTAGATTAGTGATCTCAAAACCGGTCGCTCTGGGAGCTATGCTCATAATTGTGATGCTTATCATGTTTGGCAGACCTTATTTACTTAAGAAAACAGGAAAAGATTAAGACCAGCAAGATGAAGATTAAAAACGCGCTAATACTTGTTCTAATTACTTTTTGTGGCTGTAGCCAAAACAATGAAAAACCGGCTCATATAAGATTAGGAGATTTTTTATTTGGCAATGATGCAGTAACCCTGACTTTAGAAAGCGCAAATGGTGACAGCGAAAAGTATAATATAAATTATGCTCAAATTACCGAATATAATAATGTAAAACCGGGTGAATACACCATAAAAGTAAGCAGTGACGGTAAACAACTTCTGAATAAAAAATACGGTTTGGCTAAAGATAAATACTACACGATTTACGCGTATGGCGCACCGGAATATAGCAAAGAAGTCAATCAAAAAACAATATCTACTAAGTTGCAGCACATTGTTTCCGGCGAGGATGCTGCAACAGAAAATGGTGGTCTGCCTCAACTTAAAATTCTTGATGATAGTTTTCAGGGTGGTAAAGGCGAAACTCAACTTCGCTGGCTACACGTTGCACCTTTGGCTGAAGCCATTTCCGCGGAAGCGAAAAATATTCAAAAGGATAAAAAACAAAGTCTGTCCAGTCTTAAATACGGAAAGACAGCTAAGGTTATTTCTTTAAAATCTGGCAGTTATGATGTAAAATGGAAATTAAAAGGAAGCCCTTTGCAGGTAGCTTATTTACAAAAGGAATTTAATGCAGACTCGTTATATACGCTTTTCGTGACTCCACAGCCGGGACAATATGCAGATAGTTTACAAGTGATAGTTGGCGCTAGTCATTAAGTATTCCAGGCATCTGCAATACCTTTTATAGAATCTACAATCGCCTGTTGATTGGTACTTATAATTGCTGCACCCAGCGTTACAATGGCAGCAGCAACATTGATGCCTTTTGGTATGTCACTTATAGCTTCAATAGTGCTTTTTATATCTGTAGTAATATTTTCGATTTGCGTGAGAGAAGTTTCAACTTCATCTAAAACGAGGTTTGTTGAAAGAGCCAGAATATCTTCACCGTAGTTTAGAATAGACCATTGAAAATTTCCCAAAACCTTATTCTCCTTTTTACTAAGCGCGTCCCAATTATTGTAGCGAAAATTACCAATAGCCTGCGCCAGACCCAGAAAATGCGCTGAAAGTTCGTTAGCCTGTTTCGAAGTTAATTTTGCCATTATTCTTTTAATTTTTTAAATGCGGTACCCATATCTCGCAATGCGCTGCCATAATTAGACATTTCCTGTTTTAGAACATCAGTTGATAAGGCGCTGCGCTTATCATACAATTCCTGATGTGCCATGGCAATTTCTTTAAGGCTCGCAGCATAAATTTCAAGCTTTTCCTGCTGGTGGTCTATCTCTAGTAATTGATCGTAATAACTGGTAATTGATTCTACTTTTTCAAAATCTGAAAGGCCGTCATTGAGTTTTAATTCGGTATAAAAAGCATAAAGACGTTCTTTTTTAAAATCTAATTCTTCTTTCAAATTTTGCCCCAGAATAAAGCTGAATTTATCTAAAAGCAGTTGAAGTGGCGCATTTGCTTCTTTAATATATTCTTTTATTTTTTTGCGTTTATAAACATCTGTAGAAGCTCTAAAAAGCAGATTAGAAATAGAAGAATATGCGTCTGCCTGCTCAGGCTGAATTATTACTTTGCCAAAGGTGCCTTCCTGCAAAGGTTTATTAACTGCATCCAGATTATAACCAGATACATCAAGACCGGCGATGTCTCCCAGACTTGTAAAATACCCCAATATAGAATTATAAATTTTTATACTTACACTATCTGCCTGCGCATAGGTTCTACAATCACAATCAAGAGTGCGTTTTATTTGCGATTGCTGTATGGCATTAAACTCACAACGTTCTTCACAATATTGTTTAAAACCATAACTTAAATTCTCATAATTTGATAAAGCTTCTGCAGAAGTCACAGAGAAATCACTAACCGCTTCAAGGTTAACACAGCCCATTAACGAGAACAACAAAAGAATACAAGTGAATTTTAAAAATGGACGCTGTCGCATAGATTAAGTTATTGCACTAATTTACTGAAAAGTCGCTTAAAATGAGCTCGTTAAACTCCGATTTTCAGCCCACTTTTACCGATTTTTTGCCTTTCAGGCCAGTTTTTATAATGTGCAACTGTTAATAAAGGTCTCTATATTTTTAAGTATTAGCAGTGTAGGTGGTGTAAAATTTAATTTTTAGAAGTTTGAAAGCCACTGGTATTTAGTAATTTGATAGCTAAAACTAACCATTATGAACAAAATCTATTTTATACTGCTACTCTGCGGTATAAGTCTGGGCCTGCATGCGCAGGAAAGTATTATTGGCTTTAAACCTGAAAGTGCCAAAAAGGAGTTAGCTCTCGAGTCTGCTTTTGACGAAAAAATATCTGCAACTAATCTGGATGACTGGATGAAACGCATGTCTGCGAAACCACATTATGTAGGTACAGAATTTGGCAAAGAAAACGCAGAGTGGATCGCTAAACAATTTAAATCATGGGGTTACGATACAAAAATTGAAACCTATCAGGTGCTTTTTCCTTATCCTAAAGTTCGCGAGCTAGAACTTACTGCGCCAGAAACTTACAAAGCCAAGCTTACCGCTGTGCCCGTAGAAGGTGATGAATATACATCTCAGGGAGATGCATTATTGCCAAGCTATAACGCCTTTTCTAAAGACGGTGATGTAGAGGCAGAACTTGTGTATGTAAATTATGGTGTGCCAGATGATTATGAAGAATTAGAGAAATTAGGTATAGATGTAAAAGGCAAGATCGTAATAGCAAAATATTACGGTTCCTGGCGTGGTATAAAACCAAAACTAGCTGCAGAAAAAGGTGCAATAGGTTGCATTATTTATTCAGATCCTCAGGATGATGGTTTCGCCAGGGGCGATGTGTATCCTAAAGGTGCATTTAAAAATAAAACCGGTGTACAAAGAGGTTCTGTGATGGATATGCCTCTTTACCCGGGAGATGTGCTAACACCGGGATATGCAGCTACTAAAGATGCGAAACGATTAAACCGGGAAGATGCTCCTACGATTACTAAAATACCCGTATTGCCAATTTCTTATGAAGATGCTCAACCACTCCTTGAAGCTCTTGATGGTCAAGTAGTACCAGATGCATGGAAAGGCGGTTTACCAATTACGTATCACATTGGGCCGGGACCTGCAAAAGTGCATTTAAAATTAGAATTTGACTGGCAACTGAAACCTGCCTATGACGTGATCGCTACATTAAAAGGATCTGAATTACCTGACGAATGGGTTTTACGCGGTAATCACCATGATGCATGGGTGCACGGTGCCAGCGACCCAATAAGCGGTCTTGTTGCCTTGATGGAAGAGGCCAGAGCCGTTGGCGAACTCGCAAAAGCCGGTAAAAAACCAAAGCGTACAATTGTGTATTGCGCATGGGACGCTGAAGAACCGGGATTAATAGGTTCTACAGAGTGGGTTGAAGATAACATGAAAGAACTGCAGGAAAAAGCGGTAGCATACGTAAATACAGATGGCAATGGTCGCGGCTTTCTACATGTAGGCGGTTCTCACTCCTTACAAGCGATGATAGGCGAGGTGGCAAAAGATGTTGATGACCCTCAGACTGATGTTACTGTTAAAGAGCGCGCCAAAGCGGCAGATATGGTAAGAGGTGGTGGTGGTGAGTTTAGTATTTCGGCGTTGGGCTCGGGATCAGATTATACTCCTTTTATTCAGCATGCGGGTATTGCTGCTGTAAACTTGGGTTTTGGTGGTGAAAATGCGGGTGGAGAATATCATACTATTTATGATACCTATACTTTTTACAAAAGATTTAAAGATCCCGATCTTGCTTATGGTGTGGCTCTTGCCGAAACTGCTGGCCGTATTGTATTAAGACTTGCAAATGCAGATGTACTTCCGTTTGAGTTTAAACAATGGTACAGCACCGTTGACGGTTATCTTGACGAAATTATAAAATCGACAGAAACCATGCGAAAATCGGTCGAAAAGCACAATAAAATGGTTTCACAAAATTATTTTGAACTGGCAGCAGACCCAACAAAACCTTTTAAAAAGCCAGAGAAAGAAGCAGATGTGCCTTATCTTGATTTTACACCTCTGCAAAATGCATTGGCCACTTTAAAAACAACTGTAACCGATTATGATTCTAAAGATTTTACAAAGTTAAGCGCGGCTGAAGCTAATGAACTTAATGAAAAACTAATGCATCTTGAGCAATCTTTAACTAGTAAAGAAGGACTCCCCAGGCGAGAATGGTTTAAACACCAGATCTATGCTCCCGGGTTTTATACCGGCTATGGTGTAAAAACGCTGCCAGGAGTAAGAGAAGCAATTGAACAAAAAAGCTGGACAGAAGCGCAGCAACAAATAAAAAAACTAGCAGGAACATTAAATGATTTTAATGACAAATTAGAAGGTATAAATAAGTCTATTTAAGTCAAGAGTGATATTTATAAAAGCGTCATTCCCATAAAACAGGAATGACGCTTTTAATTTTGTAGGATAATTCATTTTAATAAAAAAAGAAGAAGCAGCTGCACAAGGCAACTACTTCTTCAAACAACAGGGGTAATCTTCAGAGTTAACCAAATAGGGGTAAAAGGCTCCTTCTCTGAAATCGTAAATAACTATAATGAATAGCTTAATTTAATTCCGCCATAATAATTGATCTCATAAGG
Organism: Leeuwenhoekiella sp. A16; assembly: GCF_047946675.1. GTDB lineage: Bacteria > Bacteroidota > Bacteroidia > Flavobacteriales > Flavobacteriaceae > Leeuwenhoekiella. The sequence continues at coordinate 368,703 of NZ_CP172313.1, read as the reverse complement.
GGCGGGCAGGTATGCATCTTCTAACTGATTTACAAAAACCATATAATAATATTGAGTGCCGGTAATATTATCTGCACCGGCATATACATTAAGATTAAATCTGTTAAATGCTGTTTTAAAGCCAATTTTCGCGTTAAGCAAATTATATGCATCTGTATTATTTGCACCATCTGATGTGAATGGCATACTGTCTCTGTGATTAAAATTTAAATTTCCGTAGAAGCCATAATTAGTATTTACATCAACACCGGCATTTACAACCCATGCCGCAACACCCGCAACTGCATTACCGCTGTAATCAACCGCTACTGCTTGTCCGTTAGAATCAAGTGACTCATATTGAAAATCATCGTATTCAAAATCTGAATAGGTTACATTTCCATAAGGAATTATAGATTGAAAAAAACCTGTAGCAGATTCATAAGCGGCATAATTTGCGAGAAATTCTACGCCATTATTTTTCTGGCTTCCGCCATTAGCGATATAAGTATAAGCAGTTGTATTAGCATCAAGAGGAACAGCTACAGAGGTCATTTTGTCTTTAAATTCTGTATGGAATAAAGCCAGCTGATAGTGCAGTTTATTTGCAAATAAATTACCCTTTGATCCTATCTCAAATTGATTACCCACTTCTGGTCTCAGGCCAGTATTTAACTCACCAGAAGTTGCAAGCACTATATTCCCGCTTACCGGTGCTTTATAACCTTTACTGTAAGAAGCATAAGCAGAAAGTTTAGAATTAAACACTTTATTTATAGCAAGATGAGGTGAAAACATATTGTCATAATTTGCTGTGACAAATCGCTCATTAGTACTTTCAGGATCGTATAAATTATCCTGTAAATCGATTTGTAGACCGCTTAACCCCAGACCTGCGGTGATCGAGAAATCTTGTGGTAAATGAAGAACCCACTCTGTAAATAGCGAGTACGTTTGCGATTGAGCAGATTGATTACTTCTCATCGCACCAATGATATTGTAACCTTCAGGATCATCAGGATTTTCTACCATGCGATATCCCAAAATCTCTGCCCGTTGCTCCTGATATTCAAAGCCGGTTGTTCCGCTTAAAGCGAAATTTTCACCTAGTTTAAAATTGAGGTCAAATGCAGATCTAACGCCGTAATTCAGCGGGTCTTTATCTGTCCAGCCGCCGGCAGAGCTGTTGTTGCCATTTGCGCCCGTACCATAGATCGAGGTTGTGTTTTTTAGCCAGTCTGTAAATCGATAACTATGGCTTAATCCCGCCCGGAAGCTCACAACTTCAGAATGCGCATTGTTTTTTATGTATCGCGCATTACCGCTATAATCTTTATTTTCATATTGCTCAATTGTCAACTCACCACCACGTTGATCATAGCTGTTGCTAAAACCAAAATAGGTGCTGATGTGCTGCCGTGAACTTGGACTATAGTTTAAAACGAAATTCATAAAATCTTTAGTAGACGCAGAATGGTCCATAAAACCATCTGAGATCTGGTGACCGTAATTTAAAAGCAGCGAAGTTTTTTCTGCTCCCATTTGAAACTGTGTTGTAAAACGCGCAAGACCGTAGCGACCACCTATAAAGGACTGACTTATTGAAGTCTCTCCATTTTTAGGTCTTATGGTTTGCAGGTTTACAACGCCGGCTATTGCTAAACCGTAAAGTGAGCCTGCCGGGCCTTTAATAACATCTATATTGCCTACCGAAGCAAAATCTACATCGTCCATTTGAGTTATACCTTCAGCATCTGTGATAGGAATATTATTGAGATAGACTTTGTATCCCTGACCATCAAAATTGTTACTGGCGCCTCTAAAGCCAACTCCGTTACCATAACCGCGAATATTAAATTGCTGGCCAGAAGCTACAGCTCTGCGCTCCATAATAACACCGGGCACATTCGCATTTATCGCATCATCCAGAAATAATCCCTGGCCGCGGTTAAGCTGTGCAGAATCTAGTTGCACTAAAGCGACTGGTTTTTGCAGCAATTGCCGTCTAGATTGTGCGCCTGTAAGTTGCACCTCATCAAGAGCACTTGTTGATAATTGTAAAGGTATTATTAGCTCATCACCACAATCTTTTATGGTTGCCGAGGTACTTTCATAACCTATGTAACTAATGTTGAGCGTGAGGTCATTGTCACAAGTAAAGTAGAAGTTTCCGTTGTCATCAGAGGTGGTGATTTTACCTCCATTTAGGGCGATTTTTGCTCCGCTAAGCGGGTTTTTAGTTGCTGCATCTATTATTTTTCCGCGGGTATTTTGCGCAAAAATGCTGACACAACATAATAATCCCAAAAGGGATAATGTAATTTTTTTCATAGTGGGTAGGTTTAATAAATAATAATCCTGAGCGCATAAGCGCTCTCAGAAAAGGGAATGTTTAGATCATTCTCATCATTCTATTTATTAAACATGCCTGGGAGGAGGCGCTGTGATTTCCTGACTGCGAGAACCATAGGCGCAAGAATATCGCCAGTTGGCAGAGTCATTTGCAGATGTATTTATATTTAATGAAAGGGGTGAAAGTTCTCTTTCGGGTAATATCTTAATTACATTTTTTAGAACGGAAATTCTGGTGTTCTTAGTCTTTTTATTTTGTTTTTGTTGTTTTCTAAAATTGATGACCAGTGCCGTTTCCAGATCATCTTTAATGCAGTAATAGATGGTGTTTCCGTTTTTGTCGATCTCAGTTTTAGCGATATCATACATAATTCCGCGAAAGCTAAACTCGGTATCGTCTTCCCATTTTATAGATTTCTTATTTGTGGGAGTTTCTGTAATGAGCACAAGCTGAGATTCTGGTACGCCTTCGCGAATGCGTTGTATCATCTCTTTGCGCAAATGACACTGCTGAATTTTAAACAGCACCAGATTACCTGCGAGATGAACCACAAACACTAAAAGAAGAATACTTGTAAGCGCTTTTCTCAAAAATGGTTTTTAAGTACAATTTAGTAAATAGAATTACAAAAATGCGCTGGGTATGTATTTTTTACAACAGAAAAATAATTGACAATAAAATGGGAAAATCACCTTTTTATTTTCGTGTATAATCTCTTTTTGAAAGATTGATTATCCCGTTACTTGTAGAATAGAGAAGATATATCTTCGTTAAAGTAAGCACTAACCATCACAGTAATCGTGCTATGAAGAAGAAGGAAGCCGGCTATGTATTGTACATGGCCGGTCTTTTTTAATTTACCAGATGGGAAACAACTGTTTTGATATCCGTTTTTAATTTTTGTGGAAATTTGCCATTTTTTACCCATTTCTGGTTGATTTCTAATTCAATCCCTAAATAATTTTCGGGAAATAGCTTGCGCAAGTATGTTGTGAAACCATCTGCGCTTCCTAAATAAGGGTAATTGAATCGTATCTTAATTTCTGGCGAAAGCTTATTTAGTTCTTCCTTAAATGTTCTCGTAATTTCTTTTTCTGCAGGCCGCTTTGGGTCATAGAGTAGCCCAATATCATTCGTTCGTATTTGCTCGCCAAGTTGTGGAGTAAAAGAATGCAGGGAAATATGTAGAACTTTATTTTTGTTTACGATTTCCTTTTTTATTTGCTCCTCAACAGCGTTGCGGTAAGGCAGATAATAGGCCTCAATAAGCGATTTTTGATGGTTTTTGCCTAGTTTTTTTGAGTAAACGGAAAAGAGATTAACATGGTGCAAAGACCTGTTGAACTCGATCAAAAGCCGGCTGGTGGTATTCAATTTCGCAAAAGCGGAAATATCTTTTAAATAATAAAAAAGATCTTCTGTGCCGGGATCATAACCACGATGCGTCGCAAGTTCATCCCCATGCTCATTAAACAAAAATTTATATTCTTCCGGAATTAAATTACCGCCATGCTCGGCGCTAATTATAAGCTTCATGGCAGGTAGATTTCGTTTTTAAGAAGGCATTCTTCCAGCTTTCTATAAACTTGTGAAATATTGTCATGCGTACAATCTTCACCAATCCCTTTTAAAATTCTGGTGGAAAGTGTTCCGTTTTTTAGTAGAATTTCGATGGTTTTTTGATGATTTTGACCGATTTTTTCTTTGACTTTTTCATACAAATTTGACCAAATCTCATTCACTGAAGCTTCTTCTTTAGAGCCAAAAAGTTGTAGGTAATTCTCATCTGTAATCAGCGCTTCTTCGCCGTCTTTTATCACCTGATTCAAGATAGGAAGCAAATCATCTTCATGTTGCTTTTTCTGAGTTTCGAGTGAGATTTCTCCGCTGCTTACAATCCACTTTAGTGCTTCAATAATGAGAACAGCGATGGCAATATCTACCTTTGGGCATTCCTGAATATCGAGCACTCTAATTTCTATAGCAAAACGATCAAAACGGGCAATAGCGCCACGGGAATTGAGAAAATAATGCTCCAGAATATTATCAGGATCAAAGGGTTTTATGGCTTCTTTTATGGGGTTGAAAATACCTGTGTGATAATCTGCTTTGCTAAAAAAACCTTCAGGAATTACTTTTCCAGCCATTTGTGGAATTTCCTTCTGGTTGTATTTATAATATTCTAAACGTGCATCTTTAAAACCGCTGTTTTTGCCATCAAAAACGGGCGAACTGGCACTTAAACCGGGCATTATGGGTAACAAAACGCGTATGGCTGCGTGCAATTTTTCAAACTCTGCGTCATCCCAAAACGGAAGATTAATGTGCATACTTTGCAAGTTTGCCCAGCCATGACCACTACAATCAAAGATCTTATCGTAAAGTGAATAGATCTCGTTATGATCATGTTCCCAAAGTTTCTTTTCGGTCTTAGAATCCATAAACGGATGTGCAGCAGAAGGCAGGAGGGAAGCTTTAAAGGGCTTTAGAAGCTCAGAAATTTCGACAATATTCTTATGAAAATCGGTGTCAAGCGTGTCTAAATCGGCATCTGGCTCGTGCGTTTTTAATTCGATCACATGCGCAACAAGTTCATTACTCCATTCTATTCTCCCGTTCTCGATATCAGAAATTAGAGTTCCGTTCTTTGCAGTTAAGAGTTGGTCTACAATAGGCGCAATTTTAAGATCACTTGCATTAATGACCATGTATTCTAATTCTATTCCTGCAACTTCAAAAAGGTGGTAACTCATAATTGTTTTCCTTCTATGCGCTTGATTAACGCTTCAATAATTTTGGTGTAAACCAGATCCCCGTAATGTGCATCTTCAACACCCATATCTATGTTAGGATTGTCGTTGATCTCAATTACCAGCGGTTTGCCATTTACTTCTTTAATATCTATACCGTACAAACCTGCACCCATTATCTTTGCTGTACTCAGGGCAGTATCTAATATTGCTTTGGGCACATCTTCTATAGGCAGACAATCTGCATTACCATCCTGATCGTCTTTTTTAGCCGCATCCCAATTATAGATCTGCCAGTGACCTTTTGCCATATAGTAGCGACAGGCGTAAAAAGCCTCACCATCTAAAATACCTATACGCCAGTCATAATCTGAGGGGCAATACTCCTGCGCGATAATAAGCTCAGACTCTTTAAGCATATTTTTCACCAGCGAGTGATATTCTTTTTCTGTTGTGGCTTTCTTTACACCAAACGAAAAAGTAGAATCAGGTGCTTTTAGTACACATGGCAAGCCCACAATATCAAGCACTTTTTTTACATTATCGTGATGAACGATAATAGTTTTAGGCGCGGGTATGTTTGCATTTTGTAAAGCCTCTGCCATAAAAACCTTATTGCAACACTTTAAAATTGCATCAGGATAGTCTACGATCGCAATATTTTCCTGCTGGGCTTTGCGGGTAAAAGCATAGGCTTCATTGTTAACTTCTGTACTCTGGCGAACCAGTAAAGCATCAAAAGCAGAAAGCCTTGAGAGATCTTTAGGACTAACAACTTCTACGTAAAAATTAAGTTTTTCTGCGATTTCTACAAACTTTTTAATCGCTTTAGAATTGCTGGGAGGCGCAGGATCATTTTGCTGTACCAGTATTGCGAGATCATACAAAGCCTTAGTAGGTTTTGCTGTATCGTATCGCTTTTTAGCGAAATATTGCCGCGCAAATTCATAAGCACTTTCTTTGTGCTCTTCAGGTATTTCTGAAGTTGAAATTGCACGAATGTTCTGAATATTCCAGCGGTTTGTATAATTGAATTTTATCCTAAGAAAAGGGATCTGAAAGTGACGATGAAACATCGCGCTTAGCTCTTTGTATTTACTGGCCACATTCTGCCCAAAATAAACGCTGAGAACAAATTCTTTAGATTTAATATTTTTCAGGCTTTTTTGAATGATCTCATCAAATTCATCTGAAACTATACGCACTAATTTAGGTGTACGCAAATCTACCAGATTTTTTATTGCCGGTAGAGGTAAATGCCCTCTGGCCTCTGCAAGTAAAGAAACATAGTACCCTTTTGACTGGTATGAGTAATCTTTACAAAGGTTAAAAATGCGTGCGTTTTTTTTCTTAGAATGTTCAGGATTTGTAAGGTAATCCTGAGCAGAAAGAACCTGGATATCTTCACCTAAAAAGTCCCAGGTTTTTGGGTTGTCAACGACAAGAAATTTATTCATTTACAGTTTGAAAATAACATCAAAAGTAAATCAAATACTAATTGAATTATCAATGGCTATAAAAATAGTTTTAGGTTTTAATTGATTTGCATATAGATAGTTGCATTTTATTTTAAATACTTTAACATATGATATAAGCGCATTATTTAATTAATTATCTTGATGATTCCCAAGGCGCCCACGGCTACGATACTTAGAACACTTACCCATAAAGAAATATCATAAATAAGAGCAGGTTTAAACTGAGCATGAAGTCTGTAATATCTAAAGTGTAAAGCTGCAAAAACAACAAGAAAAAGCAGGAAGGAACTCACGATACCACCAATAATAACCATAAGAACCGGCAACCTTATAAATACAAAAACAAGAGCCCAAAGAAGCGGTATCACCCATGCCAGAATAGCTACTGTTCTTTTTCTAATTTTATAATTACTAAAATTAATCCAGCCCAACTGCCCAAAAATATCTGATATCTGTCTTGTCCATGCAGCAAGAGCAGCAAATAATGTAGAGAATAGAGTTATAAAAGCGCCAATAAGAAAAGCTGTTTTAGCCTGTGGTCCCAATGATTCTGTGTACATTGTAGATAATGCTTCTACCATACCGTAACCTTCTGGTACGCCACCTTGATTATGCAGCACCGCAGCTCCCAGCAAATAAAAAGCTGCCGTAACTAAGGTATAAACGCACATTGCGATCACGGCATCGAGATTCATAACTTTAATCCAGCCTTTTGCCCGTTGTTTCCAGGCTTCTGAACCATCATTTTTACCGGTATAAGCTGCGTAGCCTTTCTCCAGACACCAGTAATTGTAATGAATGATCTCATCACCGCCCACACCGGTTATTCCAAAAGCACCAAAAGCAACTGCAACCGCTTCTTTTGGCAGGTTAAATTGTAGTCCGCTCCAGATGTGTTCCCACGCGATAGAGTAGGGTGTATAAGCAAGAAAATAAACAGAAGCAAAAGTGAAAAGCGTAAAAAAACCGATCATCCAAATGGAAAAGGATTCAATGAATTTATAATAGCCCTGATACACCAGGCAAGCGACCACAATTGCAATAATGAAACACCATAGAGGAACGCTTATCCCGGGAACGGCAATATTGATTATAATTGCCACTCCACCTACGATACCGCCCACTTGAAGCAATTTTATAAACATGACAACAAGCACTGTCCAGACAGACCAATTAGCTTTGCCAATGTTGCGGCCGGGTAATTGATTAAAAGCCTGCATTGCGGTTTCACCTGTGAGAATGGTGTGCTTACCAAATTCAAGCTGAACGGCCACTTTTACAACGCAGCTTACAAGTATTACCCAGAACGTAATAAAACCTGCTTCTGCGCCTAAAGTGGTCGTAGCAATTAATTCTCCCGCACCAACTATAGATGCAGATAAAATGAAACTGGGTCCTAAAAATTTTAATTTTCCAACGAAAGTGGAAGGTGGGTGTTTTATTCTGTCTTTAGATAAAACATAAGGATCTTTTTCGGCCATTCTGTTAATTTACAATAAATTACTCAATGGAGAAATAGAGTTTCAGTACTACCTATTCAAAATCCTTTGCTGTTAATCCGGGGATTTTTTCAGGACTGAATTTTAGTTTTGCCATATTTGTAGAATCGCCCAAAACATACCTTAAACTGGCTATTTGGGCCTGTAAATCGCCATATTCTTTCACGTTAAAAGTTTTGTTCTGCTGTGGCATAATGTCTGCATCTTCGCTTTCTATGCCATACGTTAGAATACTATAAGTAGCTTTTGTCTCATCAGGATCAATTTGGGCGGAAGCCGCAATATTAGCAAGATCACTTTTGTCAAGATCATCTTTTATCTTGTTAAAAACGTAGTGCACAGAATAACCTATACCATAAACTACAGTATCATTATTCATTACCACCAGTTTTGGCTGTAGGTTATAAACATTTAGATTTTGCGCATTCTCTTTAAGTTTTAGCGTATCTGTGCCGGGGACAATTCTCCCTTCGCTTTCATCACCTTTAAAAAGAGTGACGACTGTGCGTCTGCCACCTAATTCTTCACGCTTTGTGGGTGCTGTATTGCCAATTAAAAGTGAATCACCTTCCTCTTTAAGAATGTCCCAGTCTGTCGTGCTTGTATAACCAAAATGGTTGTCTTTTTTATCTTCGGCATATTCAATTGAAGATTTACTTTCCTGTAATATCCTGCTTTTTAAAGCAGCAAGATCCATTTCTTTAGAGTCTGCCTCATCAGCTGCGTCATATTCTACGGCGGGTTCCATATTGCTATTTTCTTTGTTTTCGCAGGAAGCAAGACATAAGAAAAGCAGGAGTAGGGGTATAAGTCGTTTGGTTTGCATAGTTTAGTGTTTTATCTAAACTACTAATTTATAAAGCTTTGTGTGTGTTAAAAGCTTGGTAAATTATTTAGATTTTATTACGGTATTCTCAGGATTGACGTGTGCCAGATAAAATTTGTAATCTTCGCGAGCAACTTTTCTTCCTAATTCAAGCCCCTCAATATTGTCTGACTGAATATGATAACCGCCTAAAACTCTTGAAAATCCGGCCATGTTTGCAGATTCTGTAAAGGTGGGAAATTCTAAGATCACTGTTTTACCAAGATGATCTGGCTCTGTCATAGCGCCGGCTGTAAGCTCAACACTTCTGCCAAATTCATCACTACCTGTAAAAAGTTTTAATGCTTCTGCGCATGCTCCACTTATAGAACTGTGACCCGAAACATAACCAGGAAATGGCGGACAAAGAAATGTATCTGGTGAATAGGGACGCCACTGTTGTCCTTTCATTTTTATGAGTCCGTCGTTTGCGCCACCCCAGGCAGTAATTATCTGGTCTTCATAATATTGATGTACCAATGCATAAGGTCTTGCAGAGTCATAGAACATCTTAGCGTCCCAGCATGCAATAAATGCATCCATCGCTGTTATCTGGCACAAGAAATACATTTTTACGTCTTCATCCAGATTATGATTATCTCTTTCTGAAACTGCTTGCGCGAAATTTAACCAGTGACCTGCCTGCTGCACACTTTGAGGACCATCGCGCATAAATTCGACCAATGCCTTTTGCTCATCGGTCATGTTTTGTTGCAATTCCATAACTTCTTTTACCTCTTTAGCCATTTCTGGCGAACCAACTTTAGGTGGAGGGCCGGGCCGAAATTGATCTGCAGATTGTATACCAAAAGGTTTAACCTTATCCCAATAAGGCGTTAAGCATTCTGGTGCAAAGGTTCCGCCTTTCCCATCAGAAAAGTATTTGGGTTGCCAGCGATCAGGATCAACATTTTCATCTGGTGAATTAGTAGGTTTATAGCCAGTGTAATTAAAATAGGGTTTCCCATTAGAATTTTTTTCATCTCCATATTGATTTGAGCCATCATGCTTACGAGCTTCAATAACAGCATGGGCAGCGAGATTACCAATGCCGGCCGGCGTAGAAGGATCTGTACTTTTATTTTCAGGATCGAGGCCCATCTTGATCATAAATTCTGTAAATAAATCACTGTCGCTATAGTAGTATTCTTTCATTGCACCATAGGCCGCATAACTTATGGCAATTTCTTTATTGGTGATCGTATTTTCTGCTTGTGGTCTGCGTTCTACATTTTCCAGATAAACAGGAATAGCTTTATCATCGTACCGCGACCACGCATCAAAAACCGCTGTAAAAATCAAACCAAGATAGCGCGAAGTCACTGTAGGGCGTGGTTTAAACTTCTCTGTATCATTTGCGGTTGCCGTTAGAGCCATTGCTCCCCATTTATAAGCAATATTGTCTTTACCCACAGGCTGATCATCTACTTGAAAATAAATATTTTTTGACTTGATAGATTGCTGAGCAATAATCTGTTGGCTTAAAGCGAAAAGAAAAATTAATAGAAGTGAGAGCTTTCTCATTACAGTTAAGATCTAAAAATATTACAGGTTGGTCGCTCTTTCTCAATCGATTGCGAAAGAGGTAATAAATGTATCAAAATCAACGGAATTGCAAAAGATATGTGAATTTTTTCTTAAAGAAAATGTATGAAGAGGAGATGATTAGATTCTATATTCTACAAATGTGTGATCTTCACCCTGCAGTTCGGCTTTGATGATGATAGAAATAATATCCCAATCCCCACGAGCAAGACCCGCTCCTATAGCCGGATAACCTATTCTTAATCCTGTAAAATCGGTCTTTATCTGCCTAAAAACCGACTTTACAGCCTCATAATCGGCCAGAGTTCCCACGCCTTTATAATCATATTGTGTGTAGGCATTAATAATAATAAGATCTCCTTTTCGGCTTTTAACTTTTGCACTGGTATATGATCCTAACTTTTCTTTGTCTCCCGGGGTAGTTTTTAAATCGGCGGCAAAAGCTGCAGGAAATTCCTGTTTTATAGTTCTGGCAATACCGCCGCTCATTGAGCAAAAACAGTTACAGCCATGAATAATTACATCAAAAGCACCTTGCTTAGCTAATTCTATTAAATCACCCTTAACTGTTTTCATCTTTATTAAAAAAGAGCTGGTAAATCTTATAGAAATTTACGCATAAAGATCTTATTGTACTGGCTTTTCAATAGTATAAAGCATCAGTTTTTCATTATCGCCGGGTAGATTTATCATTTCTTTAAAACGCAGACCCATGCGCTCTAGTAACTGCTGCGAGCTTAAATTTTGCAGAGTTGTAATTGCATTTAGTTTAGAGATACCAAAAATTGTAAAGGCCGCTGTTTTGAGTGTACAAGCGCTTTCAAAAGCATATCCCATTTTCTCGTATTGTGGTAAAAATGCAAAACCTATATCCAGACCGTCAATGCCCTGTCTATCATATAGACCACAACTGCCTATTTTAATATTAGATTCTTTTAAAATGACGGTGTAGTTGCCGTAACCTTTTTTAGAATATTGAGGAAGGATGTTATTTTCGATGTAAATCGTGGCATCTTCAGTGCTTTTTACATTGCGATCACCTATAAATGTTATCCATTTAGGTGTATTTAAAAGCTCAAGCAGAAAATCAGCATCCTCCAGATTTGTAGGCTTTAGATATAAACGAGAAGTTGTGAAAGATCTAAACGCGGTCATAGGACTCACTATTTAAAAGTGATGATTGGGAGCATTCTAACGTTTTAGATAAGTGTTTGCCTCAATGATGCTAAAGGCAGAATCATCTGTCAATATACTTTTTATGCTTCCTATATGAGCTACACCTATGATAAGTAAAATACGCTCATGTTTATTGCGTAATTGATTAGTGACTATATTAGAATAGATCTTGTAGTCGCGGTTTTTAAATATCGAGATAAGCTCTGCGCCAATATATTTCTTGTCTATAAATGCAGTATCTACCCTTGTATCTGGATTTGTAAAAGAGCCATTAATAACACGCGCAGGAGTCATGTAACGCAGGTGATAGATAAGGTTATATGTTTCTGGCTGATTTAAAAAAACCAAATAATCTTTTAGCGAAAGCTCTCCATTTTGCAGCATCCTGTAATAGGTGCTAACCACTTTGCGCAACTCTGTTGTGGCATTCTCATATAATTCTATATTCTCACCATTATCTAAAATGCTCTGTGACGTGCCACCGGGAGCATTAACGGCTACAATGTTATCTATATTGAGATCTTTCCCTATTCTAAAGCCAAGTTGGTAAACTTCACTTCTGCCATTTTCAAGAGTATCAATATCGATTTGCCCGGCTTTATATGCGTTGTATAAGCTGTCGATCTCATCTTGTTCTTCCGGTAGTTTTTCTACCATGATCACATCTGGATTAAAAGCTTCTATTAATGCTGAAAATTCTTGTAATTGATCTTGATTTTCGGGTTGTAAAACATCTGTATTAGGAAATTCTTCATTATAAACCTGGCTTAGATGATCTGAGCCTAAAATGAGAATGTCTGTAGAAGTGGTTTGGGCAATAGTATGATAGAAGCAGGAAAAGAAAAGGTATAAAAAAATAGGTTTTATTTTCATGCAAAATGATCTTGATTAATTCTGTTTATGGTTCTTAACGTAATTGTTATGTGCTGTAATGTATGAAGAAGGAATTACTTTGCACAAATCATTAGATTAATAGCTATGTAGCATCGATATACTAATCAATAGTTATTAAAAGTGATGTTGTTTTTGATGATTTAGGCGCATTAATTTCACTTTAAGTGAAAAAATAACTGGCATTTTTAACCTGTTTTAAGCCGATTTTTAGTGCTAAAAGGAGACTTTTTAAATAAAAAAAACCTGCCTCTAGGCAGGTTTTTGTATTGTTATTTTAGAATCAGGCTTTGATATAAATTTCTCTAAAATACTCTAGTCTAAAGCCTGGTACGAGCATACGCCAACTTTCTTTTTGTGTAATGATCTTCTTAGCAACTAATCGTTGTGCGTCTAACAAAGGTCTATAGACCAAAGCATAGATTACAATAAGAGTGATAAAAAGGCCGGAAGTAATACTGTTCTTGTAATAAAGAATCAAAATTGCGAATAACGGGGCCAGCGTAGCGCTGTAAAATACAAATCTGTTTTTCATTTGGGGTGTGTTTTATAGATTTACAAGTATGAAGTTAATAAAATATTATTATAAATTTCAATTCTTCTAAATTAATCGATAAACTACTATAAAACAGATAATTACATAGTGTGTATTTCATCGGGTTTTTGCCGAAATTCGCTTCAAAAAATCAGGTTTTAAGGCGAAAATAACCGATTTTAAGATGGGTTCATCCTCTCAAAATGGGCCTTTATTTCTTCTGGATTAGCCTTAGATATTGCTTCGCTAAAGCCAAAGGTAATTTCAGTTTTTCCCTCGTGTAATTGTTTAAAAACCGAATCTATAAAATCACTTACCGGCGGCGCACTGTCGTGAAGACCTTTGCCACCCAAATCTGTATTTAGCGCAGGCGGAATAAGCTCTATAACCTCAATATTCTTACTTTTGAGCAAGTACCTTGTAGATAGCGTAAATGAGTGAAAAAACGCTTTTGTAGCAGAATAAACCGGAACTTTGGTGAATGGCATAAAAGCCAAACCTGAGGTTACATTTATTAAAGTTTTCAGCGATTTTAGATTGGCAAAAAGAGAAATAAGGTGCAGTGGCGCCAGAATATTAGTAGTAATTTCTTGTGAAGCCCTGTTGTAAAAATCGTCATCTTCTATTTTTATCCAGTTTTGAATACCGGCATTATTAACCAGAACATTGAGATCGCTGTGATTTTTTGAAATCCAATTATACAGATCCTGACGCTGTGATTCTTCAGCAAGATCGCAAACCCTGGTTATAATATTAGGAAATTTACTTTTTACTTGCTGCAAAGCTTCTTGACGTCGCCCGCAAATAATGACAGTATTATTTTCATTATAAAAGCGCTCAGTAAGACCCAAGCCTATGCCGCTACCTCCACCGGTAATCAATATTTTATTGTTTGAAAGATTCATTAAAATACAATTTAATTGTTCTTTTTCTTTTTAGGAAAAGGTACAAAGATCATTTTCATTATCAAGAAGAAATTGAAATGCTATTTATTTGAATTCACCAAAATGCCAAAGAATTCCTGACGGATCGTGCATAAATAATTCTCTTCCCCAATCTTCATTCTTTATGTTTGAGAATCTTACGGTGGGATAATTTTGATGGAGTTCTTTTGCCTTAAGTTCTTGCTCGCAGTTATCCAGATCTTCCACTTCTAAAAAAAGCATTGTATTATCAACCCAGTCTTTTACATAGGCGTTTTGTAGATAGAAACTTAAATGCTCATTTACTTTAAATAAACTCATATGACCACCCAGTATCACTTCTTCAAAGCCCAGATCATTGTAAAAATTTCGGCATAAAGAAAAATCTTTAGCACCTATAAAAGCTCTTATTGACTTAGATTTCATAATATCAGGAGGTATTTTTAATCTATCTTTTCAAACTTTTGATAAAATAATTTTGCTTCAAATTGTTTATCAACCAGAAATTGCAGGATTAGATATTCTCCCTCTAATTTAAATAAAATTACTGAAGCATATGGGTTTTCGCAGTTAGTAATAATCTCCCTATCAGATTTGGTGAAAGTTCCATTACTTATAATTTCATCAGTTAACGGGTCGCACAAAGAAGTGTTTGTGGTTACAGTACCGTCAGTTTTAAACTGAATAGTTTTTATACTTTGTACAGGCTCATAAACAGCGCTTCCATCTCCAGGGTCCTGTAATTCTTCAATAAGTTGCCAGTTACCTTCTAATGTTACGTTTGCTGTTTCTTCATCATCTTTACTACACGATATTATGATTAGGCTGATAATTAAAAAGGTAATTCTGTGCATACGGTTGGTTTTTTGAAATAAAATTTTGATATATAATAATCTAGAAGTATCAATTAAGATGCCCTAAAATAGCTTTATTAAAATTCATACTCTTTACAAGAGGTATTAGTCTGTACAGCAATTTCTTATTAGTAAAAGAAAAAGTTAGATCGCCGGTTAATTTTCTAATTCTCTCAAAATATCTTTAGCGTCAAGTGTGGCTTTTTTATATTTTTTATACACCCAAATGGTGAAAATATACAGAGCTCCTATTGCAGAAGGAATCATCCAGTTCAGTTTTTGTGAAACCGTGAACACATCAACATCTTTAAATATTTTACCGAATACGATAACCGCAGAAAATAATAGGAAAAAACTCAAGTAAAATATGATTTTCTGTAATTGCAGAAATCTTCTCTGTCCTTTTGTATATGCAAGTAGTGACTCTTTGTAGGTGCTTTTAGAAATATTGATACCTTTCATTTTTTGAATTGATTTTAATGAAAGAACAGGCAGGATTAAACACGCTACACTTGTAATAATACCGGCTAATTGCAAATACCAAACGTCTAATTTACCAAAGTTTATCGCAATGTATAAAGCTGCTGCGAAACAAATTAGCGTACCTATAATCTCAGGTATCAATATTGTTCCTATTTTATTTGAGTAACGTTCTTGAGTAAGATCCATAATTAATTTATCGGTTAGTATTTTTTGTTGGTCAACTTTTTGACTCATATCTTCCCAAAGGGATTTCATTTCCTGAAGTTCCATATCTAATCTTTTTTAATTTGAGCTTTTAGTTTTTGCTTAATTCTGTTTAGTCTGGTGCCAATATTGGTGCTGCTAAAACCTGTTATGCTGGCTATCTCCTCATAATTTTTATCTTCAAGATAAAGCAGTATAATACCGCGTTCTACAATGCTGAGGTTTTTAATATGGGCGTACAGCAATGTTATGCGTTCTTCCATAATCGTGTCAACATGTTCTATGCGATCGCGTAGCACTTTCTCAAGATCGACCTGATGCCCCTTTCTTTTTTCTTTTTTAAGATGGCTTATAGCCGTGTTTAAAGCAACACGATACATCCAGGTGCTTACTTTAGAATCTCCTTTAAATGAATTGTAAGATTTCCAAAGCTGATAAACGATCTCCTGATACAGGTCTTTTTGATCTTCCGCATTATTTGAATAAATCCTGGTGACCTTATAAATGATACCTTCGTTTTCCTGAATGTCTTTTATAAATTCCTTTTTTGTATGCATTTAAAAAGTTAATTACAAAGTATAAGTATGCAATGCCTTTAAAAAATCACAAAAAGCAAGAAGTTTTTTTTAAGACTGTTTAATTATACGGATAAGATGCAATTGAAAGTAGGTAAGCGCATTATTCTAAAAAGGGGTATTTTTTATTTCTTTTCTAGTTTCTTGCGGTCCCATTGTGAAGTGTGAGCTGCTGCAATATATGTTGTTCTTAAAAACTCAAATAATTTTTTTCTGGATTTTCTGAGTTTTGTACATCTTCATATTTTAATATAAACTCTCCCATTTCAGAGCTATATAAAGCCTCTTTGGGTAAGACATTTTGCTTTTCAAAACTTTTATCACTTGGGTATGCATACGCATAAAAAACAGGTACGGGAAAATCTCTGGATCCTGGCCAAAAACCTGCACTACATACCTCTTGTGAATAGGCTTCCTGCATAACTTCTAATGGCATGTTAGGCATACCGCCTTGGTAAAGAGGAGCAGGGTTTCCTGAAAATCGAGTAACAGCCAGGTCAAATGCACCCCAAAACAGATGCACTGGGCTTGCTTTACCAATAAATTCACTTTTAAATTCATTAAAAACAGCATTAACTTTTACCATGGCTCTCCAGAGTGCATTCGCTGCGTCTGGATCGTATGATTTATTGAGGACATTCTCAGAAAAGGGAATAGCAGGATCTATTTCATTTGGCTTAGCATAAATACTAACCGAAATGCCTATACCAGCTAACTTTTCAAAAAGTTCTTCATAAAAGTTAGCAACAGTTCTGGATTTTAAGTTCATACTCAAAGTTTCTGCATTTGAACATTGAATAAGAAGTTGATGCTTTTTAAAATCAAAATCTATTTGAAATATTCTTCCTTCATATGAAATTGCATTTGTAGAATATACTGAGGGCGTTATATAAAGTGTGGTATGCCAGGAATGATTTTGCCACGGCATAGTCTTTAGACGAATTTTCCCCACGATTTGAATCCATTGGTGAAGTGTTTCAATAGTGTCTTGCATTTCTGCAAAATTTAAAACTGGCCAATTATCTTCATTTTTCATTTTACAACTTTATTTAGTTATATCTAAAATCGCCTAAATACAGTCAAAAATCGCCAATTTTGGCTGGTTTTCGGAAATGGTTAATTAAATGATTGTCTAAATTCTATTGGCGAAATATGGGTTTTACTTTTGAATAATTTGCTGAATGATTGCGGATGCTCAAAACCTAAGTTATATGCAATCTCACTTACAGATAATTCTGAAGTTGACAGTTTTAATTTCGCTTGCTGTATTAATTTATCATGAATGTGCTGTTGCGTGCTTTGGCCGGTTAACGTTTTGAGCATCCCGCTTAAATAATTGGGAGATACATGTAAAGCTTCGGCGATGTGGTGTACAGTAGGCAGACCATTTTTTATAAGATTTTCTGTTGTAAAACTATCTTCTAAAAGAGCTTCCAGCCGGTTGAGAATTTGATGGTTTACAATTTTTCTGGTTATAAATTGGCGTTGATAAAAACGTTCTGAATAATTAAACAAAACCTCAAGTTGAGCAATAATAATATCCTGACTAAATTGGTCAATATTAGACAGATATTCCTGATGAATACTCTGCATGATTCCGGCAATAGTGATCTCTTCTTTTTCAGAAAGAAATAAAGCCTCATACAGCGAGTAATCAAAATATTCATACTTACTTATAGTTTTAGCGAGAGATGTGTTCCATAAAAAATCAGGATGAACGAGTAACATCCACCCTGATTGCCTCATTGTACTTTCCATTTCTATTTTTAAAACCTGACCGGGTGCCATAAAAAACATGACGCCTTCGTCAAAATCGACTTCCTGCTGCCCGTATTTCATTTTGGCTTTAAAATTTCGCTTAAGCGCTATAGAATAAAACTCTTTGATCAAGCTTACTTCTTGGCCGGGTATGCGTTCTACAGATTCTAAATTTATCACACTTATGAGCGGGTGCTCTGGTCTGGGTAATCGCCTAAACTTGTGAAATTCACTTATCGTTTTAAATTTATGAAGTGGCGTTGTTGACATATATGCCGATTTATTTGTTGAAAGTCATAGCAAATTCGTGAGCGAACTCTTCCAGTTTTACGTTACCCATTTTTTCGGGTTTATTAAGATAGTAATCTTCTGCTAATAAACCGGTATGTAGACTGGCATACATTTCTACTAAACCTGCAGCAATTTTCTTGTTCATACCAACGCTAACAAGAGCATCTAATGTTGCCTGATCTGTAACCAGAACCCATTTTAGATCAGGTTTTCCAATAGCTTTACCCAGAACGCTGGCAGTATCGTTGCCACTGCGTTCATCGCTTACTATATAACGTACTTTTCTACCAGAAAATGAATTTGTTAATTCTTCTGCAATTGCTGCAGCAATATCTTTAGGAGAAACCCAAGGAATCACATCTTCTGCCCCATAGTTTGCAGCGATCATGTTTTGATTTTTTATCGTATCTGTATAGCCATAAAGATTGTAGAAAAATGAGGTGGGTCTAATATGTGTTATAGCCACATCTTCTGGCAGTTCATTTAAAATCTTCTCTACGTTATGAGCGCCTAGTAAAATACCAGATCCTTTTTCTAAATGAGCACCAATAGTACTCAGATTGACTACGTGTTTTATGTCACTTTCTTTTATGGCTTTTGCATAATTACTACCCAATTGTTTATAATAAGCCAGCAGATCAAGTTCAGGATCGAAGTAGTTACCGGGAGGCACCATGGTATAAACAGCATCTGCATGGTAGAAAGTTTTGATAAGAAAATCTAGATCTTCCAGCGAGCCTATTGCGCTTGTAGCACCCATTTCTTCTATTTCTTTGGTACGCTCTGGTTTACTGCTAATAACAGTAACCGTGTGACCTGCGCTTACTAATTGTTGCGTTAAAGGCTTACTTATGTGACCTAATGAACCCGTGATTGTAATTTTCATAACTCTGTTTTTAAATTATACGATACAAAGCTCATGAATTGAAGAAAAGGTCTTGTAGTCTAATCTCCTGTAATTGTAGTCATTTCTAAGAATATCCAGGGGAATAAAAAGATTTCAAAATCGGAATAAAACATAAAAAAACCCGCCAATTCTGACGGGTTTTCGGTATTATTAGATGAAAATTAAACTGAATTTCACCTTTTAGATCTATTTAATCATTTCAAAACTTCGGTTTACAAAAGCGGTAAGCTCTTCACCTTTTAGCAGGTTTTGAGACAGTTTTGCAAGGTCAAGCGATTGCTTGATAAGGCGCTCTTGTTTCTTTTTAGTTTTGGTATTTAAGATCTCATTTACCAGTTCGTGATTGGTATTCACGATGAGGTTATACATATCTGGCATGTTGCCCATACCAAACATACCGCCACCACCGCCAGTCTGCTGCATCTCTTTCATACGACGCATAAATTCTGGCTGTGTAATAATGAATGGAGGTGAAGTACTATCCATAGGTTGCAGTTGTACATTGTATGATTTGTCTGCAACTGTCTCATCAAGAACTTTCTTAAGACTTTCTTTTTCTTCATCAGAAAGTTTAGAGATCTGCTCTTCGTCTTTCTTGATCAGGTTATCAATATGGTCGCCATCTACACGTGCAAAGCTGATGTTCTCTTTGCTTGTTTCTAGTTTCTGGATCAAGTGAGAAACGATAGGAGAATCAAGTAATAAAACTTCGTAACCTTTAGCTTTAGCAGACTGAATGTATGAATGCTGTGCATCTTTGTTGCTGGCGTAAAGAATTACAAATTTACCATCTTTATCAGTCTGGTTTTCTTTGAATTTTTCTTCAAGCTCTTCATAAGTATAGAATGAACCATCTACGGTAGGATACAATGCAAATTTGTCTGCTTTCTCAAAGAATTTGTCTTCGCTAAGCATTCCATACTCGATAACGATCTTAATATCGTTCCATTTTTTCTCAAAGTCGGCGCGATCTTCGTTAAAAAGACTCTTAAGTTTATCTGCCACTTTACGGGTAATATAACTTGAGATTTTCTTTACTGCACCATCTGCCTGCAGGTAAGAACGTGAAACGTTAAGTGGAATATCTGGCGAATCTATAACTCCGCGAAGCATCGTCAAGAATTCTGGTACGATTCCTTCTACATTATCTGTTACATACACCTGATTTTGATAAAGCTGAATGCGATCTTTCTGCATATTGAGATCCTGCGTTAACCTTGGGAAGTATAAAATACCGGTAAGGTTAAAAGGATAATCTACATTAAGATGGATATGAAATAATGGCTCCTCAAATTGCATTGGGTACAACTCGCGGTAGAAACTCTTATAGTCCTCATCTTTAAGATCTGTAGGTTGTTTTGTCCAGGCAGGATTAGGATTATTGATTATATTATCAACTGTCACAGTTTCTGCTTCAGCATCTTCAGGAGCATCTTCCGGTAAGTCTAGAACTTCTTCTTTAGTGCCAAATTTAATAGGCACAGGCATAAACTTGTTATACTTGGTAAGAAGTTCCTGTATGCGGTTTTCTTCTAAAAATTCCTGAGAATCTTCGTTGATGTGAAGAATGATAGAAGTACCTCTTTCGGTCTTGTTACCTTCAGTTAAATTGAACTCAGGAGAACCATCACACGTCCAGTGCGCTGCTGGCTCATCTTTAAATGATTTTGTAATAATTTCTACTTCATCTGCAACCATAAAGGCAGAATAGAAACCAAGACCAAAATGACCAATTATCCCGCTGTCTTTAGCAGAATCTTTGTATTTGTCAAGAAACTCTTCTGCACCAGAGAAAGCCACTTCATTAATGTATTTCTGCACTTCTTCTGCAGTCATACCAATACCCTGATCTGTTATCGTAAGGGTTTTTTTCTCTTTGTCAAGTTTTACGTCAATAACAGGATTGCCATATTCTACGCTTACCTCACCTATGTTAGTCAGGTGTTTAAGTTTTAAAGTAGCATCAGTTGCATTAGAAATAAGCTCTCTTAAAAAGATTTCATGATCACTGTACAAGAACTTCTTGATGAGTGGGAAAATGTTTTCAACAGAAACATTAATTTTTCCGGTAGACATAAGTTTTCGTTTTTATTAATCTGAAATAAAATCTAACAGATCATATTTCAAAGGTTTACTATTTTATTTTTTTTGAATAAGAAACAAATCACATAAATGAATGTTGTTTGTTCAATTGGGGTGTTTCAAAATGAATACCACAGTTGCAGCAGTGACAAACTGACATAGCTTTCAATAAATATGAAAGAACTTTAACCAAACATTTTGTTTGGTAATTTTGAAATAAGGTTAAACAGATATAGTTTTACAGCGTAGAAAAAATGATATGGCAACCGAAAAGAAAACCACAGGAACAAAGAAAAAAGTAGTTACCAGAGAGAACGTAATTAGTTATTATATGACATACGTTTTAGAAAATGGGAAGCGCCCGGCCAGTGTCTACAAATTTTGTAAAGACAATAATATTGCTGAAGGAGAATTCTATAATTTCTTTGGCTCTTTTGAAGGAATACGAGAAGAAATTTGGGTTTCTTTCTTCGAGAATACTGTGAGTGTTTTACATAAAGATCCCTCTTACTCAGCTTATGCCAACCAGGATAAAATGCTCGCTTTCTTCTACACGTTTTTTGAACTGTTAACTGCAAATCGCAGTTACGTGCTTTTCACCCTTAATGAAAGTAATAATAGTCTTAAGAATATGTCTCAGTTGCGAGCACTAAGGCTTAAGGTTCGTGATTATGCAAGTACTTTAATAGAAGAGAGTAATGAACAGAAATCGTTTAAAATAACTAAGAATCCGGTCTCTATATTTAGTGAAGGGGCGTGGTTACAATTATTGTTTCTTCTTAAATACTGGATGGACGATAATTCTGCTGGTTTTGAGAAAACAGATGTCGCGATTGAAAAATCTGTCAAGGCGATCTTTGATGTTTTTGAAACAACACCACTTGAGAGTTTGTTAGACTTTGGGAAATTCCTTTTCAAAGAAAATTTTACTAAAGCCTAAGTACTCCTCACTATGAAAACAATAGATTACATACCTACAAACAAATTACAACGCGCATCACAACTGGTAAAAACAGGAGTGAAAGTAGGTGGTAATTATGCAAAATATTACGGTAAAAAAGTTGTCAATTCTGAAACTACCAGAGATCAACTTAATGAAGACAATGCAGAAGATATTTATGATGGTCTCAAAAGCTTAAAAGGAAGCGCACTTAAAGTTGCCCAGATGTTAAGCATGGAAAAAAACATAATGCCGAAAGCTTATGTTGAGAAATTCTCACTATCGCAATTTTCTGTCCCCCCGTTGTCACCACCTTTAGTAAGAAAGACATTTAAAAAGTATTTGGGAAAATACCCAGAAGAAATCTACGATACGTTTGCGACTCAAAGTATAAATGCTGCCAGTATAGGCCAGGTTCATCAGGCCACACTGGATGGGAGAAAACTTGCTGTGAAAATCCAATATCCTGGGGTCGCAGATAGTATCAGTAGTGATCTGGCTTTAGTAAAGCCCATAGCAACACGCATGTTTAACCTGCGTGGTAAAGACAAAGAAAAATATTTTAAAGAAGTAGAAGATAAGCTGCTTGAGGAGACAGATTATATTCTTGAAGTTGAGCAAAGCATGCGCATGACCCAACTTTGCAATGTGATTCCTAATTTAAAATTCCCTGTTTATTATCCTGATCTATCCAGCCAGCGCATTATTACGATGGATTGGATGGAAGGTGAGCACTTAAGTGAATTTACTGCTCATAATACAAATAATGAAGATGCTAATAAAATAGGGCAGGCGCTTTGGGATTTTTATATGTTCCAGATACATGAACTGAAGAGAGTACATGCAGACCCGCATCCCGGTAACTTTTTGATAGATGAGGAGCGCAATTTAATTGCAATAGACTTTGGATGCATTAAGCATGTTCCGGAAGATTTTTATACCCCCTATTTTGAGCTTGCAGAACCAGCAAATATCAATAATCCTGATGTTTTTATAGAAAAAATGTTTGCTCTTGAAATCCTGCGTGAAGAGGATTCACCTGAGGAGATCAAATTTTTCTCAGAGTTGTTTTATGAAATGTTGAGTCTCTTCACACAGCCTTTTCACAAAGAAACTTTTGACTTTAAAAATGAAGATTTCTTTGCCAAAATAGCAGATCTAAGTGATAAGTACTCTAAGGATACACAATTGCGAAAAATGAATGGTAACAGGGGCAGTAAGCACTTTTTATACATAAACCGGACTTTCTTTGGCTTATATAATCTTATGCATGATCTGGGCGCAAAGATCGAGGTTAATAATTACAGAAACTATATTGAATAGTCGTTCATAATAAATTTGGTTAGGTTGTTTGAGGGGCGTGTTTTTTGGTTGGAGCGCGCCCCTTTTTTTTGTTTATAATTCACCCAGCAGCCATTGCTGAATAGCTTTCGCAACAGCGTGTTCTTTATTTGTGTACAAACTTACTTTACCTGCGATAGCTTTTACATTTTCAGTGGCGTTTGCCATTGCTACACCCAGACCTACTTGCTGTAACATCTCTACATCATTGTGATTATCACCAAAGGCTATTACTTTCTCTATAGATATATGATAGTATTCATCGAGAAGCACTTTTAAGGCAAGGCTCTTATCAATATTTCTGGCTGTTATTTCTAAATATGTATTTTTTGAGCGGTATAGATTGACATCCTGTTTGTGCTTTAGTGATAATTCATCTACTAACGCATCAATCTCAAGTTCATTACCCATGCACATGATTTTATGCGGATTTTGACCGTTTTTTGACAGATAATCTGAGGTTTTTTCCAGCGAACTTAACGTAGGTTTTACGCGCGTGTTATTGATCTCCCGCTTGGTCCAGTAATCTTCAGTTTCTGTAAACCAGTCGTCATTGCTGTATATACTGATGTTGTAACCAAAACTTCCCGAGTTGCGGTTGCTAATTACGGTTTTAAGCACTTCAAGCGAAAAAGAATTACTTTCTATCACAGTTCCATTTTCACCAAGAATAAGTCCACCATTGTAGGCGATGAGAGGAGCGCCTTCAATATTCAGTTTTTTCTGCAGATAATGCATGGCACTTGGCATACGCGAAGAGGCGAGAAGGATGGGCAAATGCCCGTTAAGCTTTTTGAATACAGCAAGGGTTTCTTCAGAAATATCGCGATTTACATCTAGCAATGTTCCGTCAATATCTGAACATATAAGCTGATAAGGAAGGTCTTTTTTCATACCTGCTAAAATAGAAAATCAACCTGCTTTTTCCCGATTTTAGTCACAAAAAAACCGATTTTTTTAATCTCTGCGAATAAAAAGAGCGACTACTGCAGAAGTTATTATGCCCATAATTAAAGCCCCCATTGTAGCGTACACTACATAATTTTTTAAATTGAAGTAGGACTCTGCGTGTTCTGTGGTGCTATTGCCACTTGAGACTGCGTAGGCAATCGCTTTATCAAAATACTCTGGTGTAATAAAAGTGCTGGTAATATATTGTGACAATGGCGCGAGAAGACACAAAAAAAAGGTGAGGATTATGCCAGATCTAAAACCTTGTTTCCAGCTCATGATACCGCCATAAAAATTATTGCGCTTGTCATACAGAGCCAAGACATACACAGCGATAGCGACCAATGCGTAGAGGTTTGTGTAAATAGCCTGATTCTCTATATTCTCATCATGCCAGCCCATAATTTTTTCAAAACCCATCCAGAGCAGACCGGAAAAGGTAAATATGACCGCCCATTTCATTTCCATTCTACAAGACAACATAATCAGCGCTCTTAAATTATCATGTTAAGTTACTGAAAATTACATTGAAATAATAGTGGAGAATTGAGAAAAATAACTACTATGGCCTAATAGTATACTGAAGTTTTCTTTACAGCTTTTACTTCTTTGCGCATATCATAGCCCATATTTCTCAGGCTATTTTCCCAGTCTGCTTTTGAAGCGCTGTGGGTGTTTCTGCTTCGTTTAACGTAATTGATACGATGAAGCATAGTTTGTATGATCTGGCAGTCTGCAGAAGTTAGCTCTTCTACTTGTAGTGAAAGCACCTTTAGAAACTTTCTGGATTGCTCAAGAGACGGCGAATCTTTATAGTTTGCAACCGTTAATGGTGCAATATCTGTGCGCAGCCAGGCACGAAGTTCTGCGGGCGTCATGTTTGTAGCCTGATGTAATTCTTTATATAAACGCTCTCGGGAAAACACAGTGAAATTTTGTGTAAAGCTAAATTTAAAACTGAAATTTCAAAACTGCTTTAGATTAAATTTAGGTAAAGTTTCACGTTTTTAGTTAATTGTCAGATTGTGAGTAAATAAAGAATAGATTCACGTCTTAGAAACTCAAAAAAGGCATGTGAAATATTGTCTGGAGCAGGGTATAAAGAATTATTCTGTGATTATTAATTTCTTCATTTTCGATTTAAAGATATTTTCAAGTATTTGTAATTCTTTCTTATGCTGTAAGTCTGTTCGTGAAGCGAAATATAAAGTATTTTCCGTTTTAACTTTTCCGCCCCAAACGAGCTTGATTTCGTTATTGTTAATTGCGTTTTGACATAGAAAATCAGGGACTAGTGCAAAACCATTTTCATTACTTAGACATCTAATTATAGAATTGATACTTGGTAAAATATAATTGGGTTTGAAGGCTGGACGTTTATTGAAGTTCTCGAACCAGAATCTTCTAAAATGCTCCATCTCATTTGAGGCACTGTACCAAATTTTGTGTTGCAACTCATTTTCAAGACTCTTCCAATTCTTGCTACTTATAAGTTCGTTTATTTTTGTAGTCTCGGTTTTTACGCCTGCGATTAGCACAATACGCTCCGTTGAAAATGGCGTATAATTTACTAATGATTTTTTATCACTTTTCTTTTGTGGAGTTATGACCAGATCTAAAATACCATTATTTAAATCTTTTATTAATTCCTGATGAGCACCAAATCTGGCCTCGAGATCAAAATGCAGTTTAGGTATTTCTGGTTCTATAATAAGCTGAAAAGTTTCAGAACACATCCCAATATGCAAGGAAGGATTTTTTTCTTGTGTAGTTTTTTTAAAATGTTGCTCTGCTATTTCCAGATTATTGAGAGATTCAAAAATGTATTCATACAAGTATTTGCCATCTTCGGTAGGAATCATTTTTCTGGAGGTACGTTCAAAAAGTTTTTTGCCTACATAAGCTTCTAAGGCATTTAAGTGTACGCTAACTCCCGGTTGGGAAGCGTACAATACAGTTGATGCCTTAGTAAGAGTTCCATTTTCATAAATCGCTTTAAATGTTCTATACCACTCCAGATTGATCATCTCTATTAATATTTTAATACAAAAGTATGAATTGTATTATTATATAAATAGATATCAGGTATTTAATTTTGCTTGATAAATAATAATTAATTCAGATGAAAAATATTTTTATAATTAACGGAGGGCATCCATTTGCTCATTCAGGTGGTAAGTTTAACGCGACTTTGTTTGAGAATACAATTACCTATTTTAATTCTTTAGCTGGTTATGCAGTTAAATCAATCCAGGTGGGTGATGATTATGACGCTATGGAAGAGGTTGAGAAATTTAAGTGGGCAGATCTTATTATATATCACACGCCTATCTGGTGGTTTCAGATTCCATTTGGATTCAAAGAATATATAGATACAGTTTTCACAGCGGGGCATCAAAATGGAATATATGCAAGCGATGGCCGTAGTCGTAAAAACCCGGCTATTAATTACGGCACCGGTGGTTTAATGAACGGAAAGAAATATATTCTCACCACAAGTTGGAATGCGCCAAAAGAGGCATTTACCTTAGAAGGTGAGTTCTTTGATCAAAGGAGTGTAGATAACGGTGTTATGTTCGGTTTTCACAGGATGAATGCATTTGCCGGAATGGAACTTTTAGCAACAAATCATTTTCATGACATGGAAAAGAATGCAGATGTTCCGCTTGAATTAAAGAATTATAATAGTTTTTTAAATAACGTAGTAGAAGATTTTAACCCATCTTCAACCGATTTTCTCAATGAAAAATCGGCCTAAAAAGGGTGAAAATCGTTTAAATCGTTTAAAAAATCGGGTTAGTTTTAGAGTTATTTTCCAGATTAACTTTTTGAGTTTGTGTTGTGTTTTGTTTCGTCCGGACAAAGTTAGATGCACATATCGTGCTCTTCATTAAAACAAAAAACCCGAAGCAATTGCTTCGGGTTTTTTGTTTTAAAAAGCGATTATTTAATCTTCAACAATCACCCAATCTCCTTTTTCAATAAGAGGTATCGCTTGTTTGTATTTCATAGATTTATTTTCTCCATTCATGACATTTTTAAGTGTAACCCTATCGTTACGGCCAATTTTGGGATGGTCACGAACGATCGTTTCAGTAATTTGTTGTTGTCTGGGTTGGGTGTTACCTCCCGCAGCACGACTTTGAGCAGCACGTTCATCAAGATTTTGTATCTCTTCTTTAGAAGTTTCCATCTTTTCAGTTTGACGTACTTGACGCGCCTCTCGTATTTGTCCCTGCTCCTGTACAGGTAACTCTCCTTTAAATAAGAATGATATCACATCTTTATTAACCTCTTCTATCATTTGTTTGAACAATTCAAAGGCTTCAAACTTATAGATCAACAGAGGATCCTTTTGTTCATGAACAGCTAATTGAACACTCTGTTTCAGCTCATCCATTTTACGCAAATGTGTCTTCCAGGCGTCATCTATAATGGCGAGAGTAATATTCTTTTCAAAATCGGTTATAAGCTGTTTACCTTCACTTTCATAAGCATCCTTAAGATTGGTAACAACTTTTAGTTCTTTATTGCCATCAGAGAATGGTACAACAATACGTTCATATTTGCTTTCCGGGTTTTCATATACATTTTTAATAATAGGAAAAGCAACGGCTGCATTACGCGCCATTTTCTCTCTATAATGAACGAGAGCGGCTTTGTATATCTTTCCGGCTAACTGTTGTGTGTTTAATGAGTTGAATTCTTTCTCTTCTACCGGGCTACCCATAGAAAAGAAGCGGATAAGCTCAAACTCAAAGTTTTTATAATCCTGTGCTGCTTTATTGGTCTCTGCAATAACCTCAGACGTGTCATAGATCATGTTTGCTAAATCTACACGAAGACGTTCCCCGTACAGAGCATGGTAACGACGCTTGTAGATAACTTCACGCTGCGCATTCATAACATCGTCATATTCTAAAAGACGTTTACGAATACCAAAGTTGTTTTCTTCTACTTTTTTCTGTGCGCGCTCTATTGATTTAGAGATCATTGAGTGCTGGATAACCTCACCTTCCTCAAGACCCATACGGTCCATCATTTTAGCGATGCGTTCAGAACCAAATAGACGCATAAGGTTGTCTTCTAATGAAACGTAGAATTGAGAACTTCCTGGATCTCCCTGGCGTCCAGAACGACCACGTAACTGTCTGTCTACACGTCTTGAATCATGACGCTCTGTACCAATAATTGCCAGACCGCCTGCTTTTTTAACTTCGGCACTTAACTTTATATCTGTACCACGACCTGCCATGTTAGTTGCAATTGTCACCTGACCGGCATTACCTGCATCAGCAACAATATCTGCCTCTTTTTTGTGTAATTTCGCGTTAAGCACATTATGTTGAATTTTTCTAATTGTAAGCATACGGCTTAGCAATTCTGAAATTTCAACAGATGTTGTACCTATAAGAACAGGACGACCTGCGTCTGTGAGTTTATTTACCTCGTCTATAACGGCGTTGTACTTCTCGCGCTTAGTCTTGTAAACTTTATCATCGCGATCATCACGTGCAATTGGTCTGTTAGTAGGTATCTCTACAACATCAAGTTCATAAATTTCCCAGAACTCACCAGCTTCTGTTACAGCTGTACCAGTCATACCAGACAGCTTGCGGTACATTCTAAAATAATTTTGCAGGGTTATTGTAGCAAAGGTTTGTGTAGCATCTTCAATCTTTACATTCTCTTTAGCTTCAATAGCCTGGTGTAAACCATCACTATATCTACGACCGTCCATAATACGACCGGTTTGCTCATCTACAATTTTCACCTTATTATCCATCACAACATACTCTGTATCTTTTTCAAACAGTGTATATGCTTTGAGTAATTGGTTCATTGTATGAATGCGCTCACTTTTTACGCTGAAATCGCGAAAGAGTTCTTCTTTTTTAGTAGCCTGTTCTTCTGTTGAAAGGCCTGAAGTCTCAATCTTGCTTATTTCCATTCCCATTTCTGGCATAACGAAAAAGTTAGGATCCTCTTTACCTGAAATTTTCTCTATCCCTTTATCTGTAAGCTCAATCTGATTATTTTTCTCATCAATTGTGAAATACAATTCTGCATCTATTTTATGCATTTCACGATTGTTATCCTGCATGTAATGATTCTCTGTCTTCTGCAGCAATTGTCTTATTCCTTCTTCACTAAGGTATTTTATCAATGCCTTATTTTTAGGAAGGCCACGATAAACGCGAAGTAATTGTACGGCACCTTCTTTTGTGTTACCCTCTGCTATAAGTTTTTTGGCTTCAGCCAAAGTACCTGTTAGTTGCTGGCGCTGTAAATTAACGAGACTATCAACCTGAGGTTTTAAAGCATCAAACTCATGTTGATCTCCTTTAGGAACCGGTCCCGAAATTATAAGCGGAGTACGAGCATCATCTACAAGAACAGAATCTACTTCATCTACAATAGCATAGTTGTGCGGGCGTTGAACCAAATCACTAGGTGAGTGCGCCATGTTATCACGCAGGTAATCAAAACCAAATTCATTGTTTGTACCATATGTGATGTCTGCAGCGTAAGCTTTACGTCTGGCAGCTGAGTTAGGTCTGTGCACATCAATACAGTCTATCGTAAGACCGTGAAACTGAAACAATGGTGCCATCCATGCGCTGTCACGCTTTGCCAGATAATCGTTTACGGTTACAAGATGTACTCCATTTCCCGTAAGGGCATTAAGATACATGGGAAGGGTTGCCACTAATGTTTTACCTTCACCAGTTTGCATCTCGGCAATTTTACCCTGATGCATCGCCACACCACCTATTAACTGTACATCATAATGTATCATATCCCAGGTGATGGGTTTTCCTGCTGCATCCCAGCTGTTTGCCCAAAAGGCGTGATCACCTTCTAAACGTACGTAATCCTTTTCAGCACTTAGTTCACGATCAAATGCGCTGGCCGTAACTTCAATCTCTTTATTATGAAAAAAGCGTTTGGCAGTTTCTTTAACTACAGCAAACGCTTCTGGTAAGATCTCGTTAAGTGTATTCTCACTTATCTCGTAAGCATCATTTTTAAGAGAATCAATTTCTGTATAGATTTCTTCTTTGCGGTCAATATCTTCAGTGGCATCTGCTTCTGTCTCAAGCTGTGCGATTTTTGTATTTACCTCGCTTAATGCATTTGCAATTTGTGCTTTAAAAGCAATGGTCTTTTCTCTCAATGAATCATGAGAAAGTTTTTCCAGATCACCTTCAAAACTTTTAATCTTTTCAACGATAGGCATAATAGAAGCCACATCCTGCTTGGATTTATCTCCTACAAAAACCTTTAATACCTTATCTAGTAATCCCATAATAGGTGGTTGTATTTATATATAAAAATAGGTTCAAATTTAAACAAAAAAAAAGCCTCTTAGGTGAGACTTTCTATTTGTTTGTTTAGTATTTCTTAGTATTCATCCTCATTCCAGAGGTAGTCTTCATCAGATGGATAGTCTGGCCAAATCTCATCGATAGAATCATAAGAATCGCCCTCGTCTTCCATCGCCTGTAGATTTTCTACAACCTCAAGTGGCGCTCCCGTTCTAATCGCATAATCGATTAATTCATCTTTTGTTGCCGGCCAAGGTGCATCGCTCAAGTGTGAGGCTAATTCTAAAGTCCAGTACATAGGTTAACGTATTAATTATTTTTTGCAAAAATAATTTTTTACACGTAATAACCAAGTAAATAATCAATTATTTCAAATTATTTATAAGAACGTATGTAATACCTTATGAAATAAGACTTTATTACGAGTAAAAAGAAAAGTGCTACTTTCCTTTTTTAGGAATCCACTTTATTTCTTTTGCTTGCAAATCATTTGACAACTTCCGTGCCAGTACAAAAAGATAGTCAGAAAGTCTGTTTAAATATTTTAAGGCATTTGAGTCAAATGGTTCAATATCAAAAAGTGCGGTGGCCATCCGCTCTGCTCTTCGACATACACAACGCGCTATGTGACAGTATGACACGGTTTGGTGCCCTCCCGGGAGAATAAAATGAGTCATAGGAGGGAGGTGAGCATACATTGCATCCATCTCATGCTCAAGCAGCATGACATCCTCTTCAGTAATTAATGGAATGTCTAAACGAGGTTTTCCGTTCTTTAAGACCGATTTTTGCGGGTCTGTGGCAAGTATTGCACCTAAAGTGAATAGATTTTCTTGTATGAGTTGTAAAGTATTAGCGGTGTGATCATCTATTTGTTGATCTCTTATCAAGCCTAAATGAGAATTGAGTTCATCAACAGTGCCGTAGCTTTCTATGCGTATATGGTGTTTAGATACTCGCGTGCCACCAAAGAGTGCTGTTGTGCCATCATCACCTGTTTTAGTATATACTTTCATGAAACCTTAGCGTTTGTTTTTCTTTCGCTCATGGAAATTCTTTTTAAAATCCCTGCCTTTCCTATCGTAGAGCTTGTTCTTATTCTTGCGGTTGTTTGCAAAAACTAAAAGCACAAGAACGGCAATAATTATTACAAGAATAATAAGCTGCGTTTGTTCTGAAAAATTATCAAGCATAAACAGAAATAAATAGAGTTTCCTTAAAGTTACAAATGCAACTTCAAAGATGCCCAAAGTTTACGTATTTTGATGCTTAGCATAATTACGCCACTTCTCTATACATGCTTGCATATCATCTGGTATTTCGCTGTCAAAGCGTTTCCACTCGCCCGTTACGGGGTGCTTAAAGCCTAATGTTTTCGCATGTAAAGCTTGTCGCGGCAGTACCTTAAAACAATTTTCAACAAACTGTTTATACTTAGTAAAGGTTGTGCCTTTTAAAATGGCATCACCACCGTATCGCTCATCGTTGAATAAGGTGTGGCCTATATATTTCATATGCACACGTATCTGGTGTGTGCGACCTGTCTCTAATTTGCAGGAGATAAGCGTGACGTAACCTAAGCGTTCTATTACTTTATAATGAGTAACGGCTTCTTTACCTTGTTCACCGTCTTCATAAACTGTGTTTTGCATTCTATTCTTGGGGTGACGGCCTATGTGACCTTCTACAGTGCCTTCATCTTCTTCTACATTTCCCCAAACTATAGCCACATATTCTCGCTCACTGGTTTTATTAAAAAATTGTTTTGCAAGATGTGTCATTGCCTGCTCTGTCTTAGCAACAACCAGCAATCCACTTGTGTCTTTATCTATGCGATGTACCAGCCCCGGTCTGCCGCTGCTGTTTTCAGGAAGGTTCTCAAAGTGATAGGTCAATGCGTTTATTAGGGTGCCACTATAATTACCATGCCCGGGATGCACAACCATACCTGCCGGTTTATTAACTACCAGAAGCGCGTCATCTTCATAAACAATATTTAAGGGGATATTCTCTGGCGTAAGCAAAAACTCATAAGGCGGATGCTCAAACATCACCCGTACAACATCGCCGGCTTTTACTTTGTAATTTTGTTTTACAACCTCACCGTTTACCTGAATATTACCATTTTTTGCAGCTTTTTGCAGTTTGTTGCGGGTAGCTTTCTCAACAAAATTCATCAGGAATTTGTCAACTCTTAAAGGTTCCTGCCCATTTCTTGCGGTAAAACAATGATGCTCATACAACTCATCATCCTGCTCGTTTTCTATTTCGTTAGAATCTTGCATCATATTTTTATTCACTATCTTCTGTGGGTTTGTAACGGGTAAGACCATTGCCTAAAACCAGATCTATAATCGCCGTTTTTTGTAATCTTTCGCCTGCTTTTATTGTTTGCCCTTTATAGCGCATCTCGAGTACTTCATCTTTTGCGATATAATCGCGGTAATCTATTTTACCTACTTTAAAACCTAAGGCAACAAGAGTAGGTTCTGCCTGGCGGCGTGTGCGACCTACGATATTGGGTACTTCTATCTTGCGATATCCTGAAGGATTAAGAACTAAGTAGATCTTTCGATCTTCTTTTACAAATTTACCCGGGCCTGGCGTTTGC
The DNA here is from genome assembly GCF_047946675.1 of Leeuwenhoekiella sp. A16. Lineage (GTDB taxonomy): Bacteria > Bacteroidota > Bacteroidia > Flavobacteriales > Flavobacteriaceae > Leeuwenhoekiella. Next base: position 335,383 of record NZ_CP172313.1, on the reverse strand, counting down.
TCAATAACCGAATATTTAGGGTAATCAGGATTGTAGTTAGAAGAATCTATCACCACATAATTAAGATCTGCATCATCAAGTTGCTGTTTTACTAAATTAAGGGTCATTTTGCTAAGATCTGGTACAGAAATACGTTGATCGTGATTAGTTGATGATTTTAACCAAAAAAGGATTACAAATACCAAAACAATTAAAACCAGTAAGGCAAGGAGCAATTGCTTTACAAATGCCTTGCTGAAGATAAACCGTATTAAACCCATGTGTTATTTATTAAAGAGCGTACAAACTTACTTAAAATTAAGCGACCCTCAATTGCAACTACTTTTTTTACCAAATATTATAAAAAAGCCGTTCTTTTGAAGTGTAAATAGTCAAGATTTAAACGGCAATTATCTCTTTTTAATATGTCAAAAAAAAATATCGCTGTCCTTATGGGCGGCTATTCGAGTGAGGTTGAAATTTCGCTTAAAAGCGGAAAAACTGTGATGGATAATCTTGATCGAGATTTATATGAACCTTACGCGGTTGAAATACTAAAAGAAGGCTGGGTCTGCCAATTAGAAGATGGAACTAGTGTACCCGTAAATAAAGAAAATTTTACGGTATTGATAGAAGATACTGTCATTTCTTTTGATGCTGCATTTAATACAATTCATGGTACCCCGGGAGAAGACGGTCTCTTACAGGCATATCTTGAATTGATGGGTATACCACAGACAGCTTGTGACTTTTACCAGGCTGCGCTCACATTTAATAAGCGGGATTGCATTAGCGCAGTAAAACCGTACGGAATAAAAACAGCGGTCAATTTTTATATCAATAAAGGCGATTTTATAGATAAAAAGGCCATTATTGATCGAGTAGGATTGCCTTGTTTTGTAAAGGCTAATAAAGCGGGAAGCAGTTTTGGAGTTTCTAAAGTTTATACTGAAGAAGAATTACCTGCCGCAATAGAAAATGCCTTTAATGAAGATGATGAGATTATTATTGAGTCCTTTTTAGATGGTACCGAAGTTTCAGTAGGTGTGATTAATTATAAGGGTAAAGTGATGGCGCTGCCCGTTACTGAAATCGTAAGCGAAAATGATTTTTTTGATTATGAGGCAAAATATCAGGGTAAATCTCAAGAGATTACTCCGGCAAGGATAACACCAGAACAAACCAAAGCCGTACAGGAAGAAGCAGAAAAAGTTTTTAAGGCTTTAAGCTTAAAAGGTCTCACCAGAGCAGAATTTATATTTAAAAACGGTGAACCTCATTTTCTTGAGGTTAATACTACACCGGGATTAAGCCCGGCAAGTATAATTCCGCAACAGGCGAAAGCTGCCGGGATAACTTTGGCAGAATTGTTTGGTAACGTAATTGAAGCGGCTATAAAGCAATAGAAACAATAATTATTGTCTTCCCTTTTTATTGCCTAATTTTAAACATCTCTAAAAACATACCCATTGAAACGAGCTGTATTTCCGGGATCTTTTGATCCGCTTACCTTAGGACATTGTGATATTATAGATCGCGGACTAACACTTTTTGATGAGATTATTCTTGCAATAGGTGTAAATGCCGAAAAGAAATACATGTTCTCACAAGAGAAAAGGGAATATTTTTTACGGGAGACCTTTAAAGATCAACCCAAAATTAAAGTGATGACTTATAAAGGGCTAACCGTAGATTTTTGTAATGCCAATGATGCCGGTTTTATCTTAAGAGGATTACGCAATCCGGGAGATTTTGAGTTTGAAAAAGCAATCGCCCACACTAATAGAAAACTTGCCCAGATAGAAACTGTGTTTCTACTTACTTCATCAGGTAAAAGTTACATTTCTTCTTCCATTGTGCGCGATGTTATACGCAACGGTGGCGATTACACCGGTCTTGTTCCAGATTCTGTAAGAGCAGAATAAAAACCTCCTTTAATCGGATGAAAATCGGTCAAAACAGGTGCTTTTTCGCACCGGTTAATTTAAATTTCTGCAACTTTAGCTTATTTATAGCTGTCTTTATGTGTTGAATGTAAACATGCTATATGCCAAGACTATTACTTCTTTTGTTACTATTTATTTCTCATGCCCTGTTCTCGCAAACCACTCGCGGTAAGATTTATGCAGCAGATAAAACCTTAGAAGGTGCACTTGTACAAAATATTACTCAGGATAAGGCTGTTTTAAGTGATGAGAAGGGCGATTTTAAGATAGCTGCTGCAGTTAATGACTCAATTATAGTGAGTGCTGCATTTCATGAGAAACAGATATTTCTAATAGAACCGTATCAATTAGATCAGGTATGGGTGGTTGATTTGAAAGAAATCAATAATGAATTAGATGAAGTAAAACTTTCATCAGCAAAGAAGGAAAAAGAATTTAAGATCGAAGAATATGATGCTAATTTTAGTAATGCTATTCAAAATGATATAAAAGAAAATCCATATTTATATTACCCAAAGCCTTCCGGCGGAATGGATCTCATTAAAGTCGCCGGGCTGATTGCCGGTTTGTTTAAATCGAAAAATAAAAAAGAAGATACTACAACAATTACCTATATTCAATTGCAATCACTTTTTGAAAGTGACAATCTTTTCACAAAAGAGCTACTAACTCACCAGCTGCAAATTCTCCCTGAATATCATGAGTTATTCCTTGATTTCTGTTCGGCTCAAAACTTAAAAAGTGATCTTCTTTTAGAAGAAAATCACTTTCAGCTTCTTGACAGAATCATCGATCTGAACAGTCAGTTTCAAAAAATAATTTCAGATTACAAATCTTCTAAAAAGGAAAATTAATTGATCATTATTTTTAAACCTGCATACCAATTTACAGGATCTCCGGGATAATAAAATCGGGGAGAAGCACCACCAAATCCTGTTGCATTAGGTAATATCTGCGCGGCGTAATTTGCGTCAAAAACATTATTCACACCAGAATAAACAGTTCCCGCTAAATTGCTAAATATATTGAAACTGTAATCTGCACGCAGGTTTACAAGATCATAACTTTCGCTGTAAAGCGCATTTGCATCATTAAGAGGGATCATCCCCACATGCCGATAGTTTGTAGAAAATTTAAATCGCTTATAATTTACCACGTCTAAGCCAAAATTGAGAACATTATCTGGTACTCCCGTGAGATCGTTACCGCTATAATCTGTATCATTATTTACAAATTCGTCAAATTTATAGTTATTTATCGCTATTGAGGCATACGGTTTTAAAGCCCAGTTTGCTGAAAGATTTTGATCATAATTTACCAGAAATTCTATACCGTCATGATTGGTTTTTCCCGCATTAACGCCCACATATTGATCTTCTGCAACGCGCTCTGCAACTAATAAATTATCAACCTGAATGCTATAAAGAGCAAGTTCTGTATATAATTTTTTGTCCAACCAAGTTGCTTTTACACCCACTTCATAACTTATTCCTGTTTCTGGTTTTATATCTGTATTTATAGCTCCTTCTGGTGTTAATGTTTCTGCTACAGATGGTAAGGAGAAACCGCGGCTAACTGATGCGTAGAGGTATTTATTTTGCAATGCTTCATATGTCAAAGCCGCATGTGGTAAAAATTGTCTGGGATAGGTATAAGCGCCAGAGCGATCTTCTCCCGTCTCATTAAAGCCATCATCTAGAATATATCTGCTGTGGTTGTAGCTTAAGCCAAATTCACCTTTTAAACGTTCTGTAAACTGAAGATTTATTTGGGCGAAAAGATTTAAATATTTGCGATCCTGTTCCTGACTGCTTAAAGCGTCACCTTGCAGAGTACCGTTACCGTCGTTGCTTTCGTAAAGATTTTCAAAGATTTTCGATTTGTAGTTTTCATCAAAATATTCAACACCTATACTGCTGTTTGCCGGAATCTTAAACAGATCAAAAGATGATTTTAAATTACTTCTTATACCAAATGCAAAAGAATTTTCATCAAGAATGTCAAATGGTCTTGGCTCATAACCATCGCGATAATTAGTGAAAATGCTGGTGTTCCAGGTGGAGTGTGTGTCAATTTGCCAATTATAAGAAAGACCGGCAACTACCTTATCGTAAGATTCATACCCTTTTGCCTGACCCCATGTAAACGCTGCTTTTTGTGGCTCATTTTTAAAATCATCTTCATCTATTGAACTTGGGATAAATGCTTTTAAGCGTGTGTAGTTCACAAATAAAGCTAATTGGCTTTTAGAATTCACGTCGGTTTTTCCATAAAAAGAGACGATTTTACGGTCATAATCGCTGTTTTTTCTATAACCATCTGTAGAAAGTTGGTTATAGGTAAGCAGTCCTGCAATCTTATTACCGCCCAGATTTGCTAAAACGCTTTTTTTCAGAAGACCAAAGGAGCCTCCCATCCCTTCAACCGAAAGTTTCTTAGTGTTATATTCTGGTTGAATAGCGGAAATATTTATAACGCCACCCAGACCTGCACCATAACTACTTGAAGCCGGACCTTTAATTATCTCGATGCGGTCTATAAGATTAAGATCAATGTCCTCAAGGGTCGTTTCACCTTCGCCCGTTGTAAGTGGGATACCTTCAAAATAAGCTTTCACTCGATTTGTAGAATAAGTACTTCTCGCACCCAAACCGCGAATTGTGATTCTGCTTGTGTTTATTGCCCCTTGTTGCATAAAAACGCCAGGCGCTTTATTGATCTCGTTAGAAAGAGAAACTTGATCACCCCGCTGAAGATTTTCAGTTGATATTACATTTACTGCCGCCGGCACCCGTTGTAATTCATCGATTACAGGAGTACTGCGCAGTAAAACTTCAGGGAGTGAATTTCTTTCAGGTATAGAATCTTGTGCTGGTTGTTGAGCCCATGCTATGCTACCTGTGAAAAGCAGCAGGCCGATTAGTTGTTTTTGCAATTTTTTATTTGTTAGCAGTTACTTTCCAGATTATACCACTGTCATCATCGTTTACAAGAAGAGAACCGTCTGGTGCTACGGCGACACAAACTGGTCTGCCATATACTTCACTATTTTCTTCATTTGCAATGAACCCGGTTAAAAAATCCTGTGGTTCCTGTGGTTTCCTCTGATCAAAAGGTACATAAAGTACTTTATATCCTGAAAAAGGTTTTCTATTCCATGAACCGTGTTGACCTACAAAAGCTCCATTTTTATATTCAGCGGGAAAATCATCTGCTGTATAGAAAGTTAAGCCTAAAGATGCTGTGTGACTGCCTACAGGCACATCTGGCACAATTGCTGCCGCTACTAATGAATCGTGTGGCTCATCTTCCCAACGGGGATCTTTTATTTGACCATAATAACTAAACGGCCACCCATAAAAACCACCTTTTTTTACACTTGTGATATAATCGGGAACCAGGTTATTACCTAATTCGTCTCGCTCATTCACAGCTGTCCAAAGATCTCCGGTCACAGGATTCCAGTCCATACCCACAGGGTTACGTAAACCATTAGCGTAAACTATTTCACCGCTTCCGTCAGGGTTAACTTCTAATATATTTGCGCGTCTAACTTCTTTTTCCATTCCGTATTCACCCACATTGCTTGATGAACCCACAGAGATATAAATCTTATCACCAGCTTCATTGGTGATTATATTTCGCGTCCAGTGATTATTATAACCACTTGCAGAAAGATCTACAATTTTTTCACCTTCACCTTCCAGTTTAGTGTCGCCCTCTTTATATGGCCAGCGGTAAAGACCATCTGTATTTGCAATATAGAAGTAGCCGTTAAGAGCAAGCATCCCAAAGTTTTGATTGAGCCCATCTTTAAAGATCATGCGTTCATCAACTTCACCATCTTCATCTGTATCTCTCAATAGCGTAACGCGATCTGCGCTGTTACTGGTGTTAGCTTCTGCTACAAAAATGTCGTTGTTAGGTGCAATATATGTCCACCGTGGGTGTTCCAGATTGTCTGCAAAACGAGTTACTGTAAAACCTTCTGGTGCCTGCGGCGTCATACCTTCTGGCCATTCAATAACAGTACTATTATTGCTCACAGATTTTGAAGTGTATGGGGAAACCAGTTCTAATGGGCCTATAGCTGTTTCTACCGAAGTGGTGCCATTATCTGCCAGTTCTTTCTTTTCTTCCTTAGTTACCTTATCAGAACATGAAGCCATAATGAGCGCCATAAGGATGGCCGAGTATATCTTTTTCATCATCAATTATTTTTTGATGAAATTTAGCTATTCATTTCTCCTAACTAAAAGATATAAGGGGGATTATAAAATCTTTAACAGCATTAAGCTTTTTTCAAAAGAAGGCTACAATTTTTAATTTTTTCTACAGCAAGAAAAATCGCCTTAAACAGGTTTAAAAAAGAAGGAACAGGTGTTTTATAACGTCTTGTGATTTTGATTAAAAAGGTTATTTTTGCAGCGATATTGTGAAAACGTAGTTCATTTTATCGCGGTTACTTCGTCTTAATTAAGTATTTAAGTCAGGAAATAACTTCAAAATCATTTGTCGAATCCTTATTCGATATTCTCAATAAAATTAATTGGCATTTAACCTACTTGTTTTCTAATTAAGAAACCATACCACAACATATTTCTATCATTTTATGAAAAAAGTATTCAACTTATTTGATTTATCGCAAAAGGTAAATTATAAAACAGAGGTATTGGCAGGTTTAACTGTGGCTATGACCATGATCCCAGAATCGCTGTCATTTGCCATACTGGCTGGCTTCCCGCCATTAATGGGGTTATATGCTTCTTTTATAGCTGGTCTGGTTACTGCAATATTTGGAGGCAGACCAGGCATGATCTCTGGTGGAGCAGGAGCTACAGTAATTACATTGATTGCCCTGATGAATTCAAACGGGTTAGAGTATGTTCTTGCTGCTGTTGCTTTAGCTGGTGTTATTCAACTTTTAATTGGGCTTTTCAAATTGGGTAAGTTTATTCGATTAGTGCCTCATCCTGTAATGTTTGGCTTTGTAAACGGGTTAGCTATAATCATATTTATGTCACAATTAGAGCAGTTTAAGACAGTAGTAAATGGAGAAATTACCTGGCTTTCTGGAACTTCTTTATATATAATGGCTGGCTTAGTAGCCTTAACTATTGCAATTGTGGTTTTATTGCCTAAGGTGACAAAAGCAGTTCCCTCCTCATTAGTTGCTATTATAGTAATTTTTGTATTGGTTTATTTCTTAGGAATTGAAACAAAAACGGTAAAAGACATAGCATCTGTTAGTGGTGGTTTTCCTCCATTCCATATACCTAATATTCCAATTAATTGGGAAACTTTAAAACTAATCGCTCCATATTCTATGATTATGGCAGCTGTAGGATTAACAGAGGGTTTACTTACTCTTAGCTTAGTTGATGAAATTACCGAAACAAAAGGAAACGGAAATAGAGAATGCATCGCCCAGGGTGGTTCTAATATTTTAAACGGCTTTTTCTTTGGGATGGGTGGCTGCCCAATGATCGCTCAGACTCTAGTTAATTTATCGGCTGGCTCAAGAGCGCGTTTGGCGGGAATAATAGCTTCTTTAACTATTCTAATGATAATATTATTTGGCGCTCCAATTATTGAAAAATTACCAATGGCCGCTTTAGTAGGCGTTATGATTATGGTTGCTATAGGAACTTTTGAATGGGTAAGCTTGAGAATATTTAATAAAGTGCCTAAAAAAGATATTTTCCTCGTTATAATCGTTACTCTTATTACAATTATCTTGCACAATTTAGCTTTGGCCGTGTTAGTAGGTGTTATTCTCTCTGCTTTGTTTTTTGCCTGGGAAAGCGCTAAAAGAATTAGAGCCAGAAAATATGTTGATGAAGATGGTGTAAAGCACTACGAAATATTTGGCCCGCTGTTCTTTGCTTCTACAACTGCGTTTACTGAGAAATTTGATGTGGCTAATGACCCTGAGAATGTTATAATTGATTTCAAAGAAAGTCGTGTTTCAGATATGTCTGCAATTGAAGCTTTAAACGTGGTGACACAACGCTATCACAAGGCTGGCAAGAAAGTTCATCTAAGACATTTAAGTAAGGACTGCATAAAATTGCTCAAAAACGCAGAAGCCATTATTGATGTAAATATTATGGAAGATCCTACTTATAAACTGGCTACAGATAATAGAGAATAGCATTTCCACAGGGAAACATGAATGAACATAAAAAACCCGGGTCAGATTTGCTGAACCGGGTTTTTCAGTTGATTAATGATATTTGGGATTAGTTATTTTTTGTTTTCTTGTTTTTTAATTGTTTTCTCGTCTATATCTACCTTATTTGTCTCTACATTTCTATTTCCTGTAGGATTAGTAGGAGTCGTTTGTTCTGTCTTTCTTTCAAATTTCTTATCCATCTCGTTATCTTTTTAAATTATACCCCTAAGTTAAAAGATGAAGGCGTTAATTTGTTTTAAAGAGAGGTTAAACTGTTCTTAATGAGCCAATTTTCGATTAGTTTTACCTGATTTTTGACACAAAATCGGCGATTTTTCCTGTGCCTTCTTCAGTTAAATGCTTTATAAATGCTGAACCTATGATCGCGCCTTTCGCTTTCGCTGTAGCGGAAGTAAACGTTTCCGCATTGTTTATACCAAAACCTACAATCTGCGGATTTTTAAGCTCCAGAGCCGATATTCGGTCAAAATAAGCGGTTTGTGCATCACCAAAGCCACTCGTTTTGCCCGTTGTACTTGCGCTGCTCACCATGTAAATAAATGCGTTTGAAGCCTCATCGATCTGCTGGATGCGCTCATCTGAAGTTTGCGGTGTGATGAGGAAAATATTTCTCAGATTGTGCTTATCAAAAATAGGCTTGTAATGCTCTTCATATTCAGCAAGCGGAAGATCAGGTAAAATGAGTCCGTCAATACCTATTTCCTCACATTTTGCACAGAACTTCTCAACACCAAATTGCAGCACCGGATTAAAATATCCCATAATAATCAAGGGAATAGAAACGTTTTTGCGAATATCTTTAAGTTGTTCAAACAACAGAGAAGTGGTCATTCCATTTTTTAAAGCAGCGGTAGAACTTTCCTGAATTGTAGGCCCGTCTGCCAGCGGATCGCTAAAAGGCAAGCCAATCTCGATCATATCGATCCCACTTTTTTCAAGATCCTGGATTATCGAAACCGTATCATTTTTTGAAGGATAACCGGCTGTAAAATATATAGAAAGTAGCTTTTTGTCTTCAGCTAATTTTTGATTGATTCTGTTCATAATGTATTCTTTTTAAAAAAGTTCCTTACCTTTTAAGGGAAGGTGGTTGAGTTTCCGAAACTGGAAGGGTTTTACCACCCCGTCAGCTTTCGCTGCCACCCCTCCTAAAAATAGGAGAGGAGCCTATTCCGCCTTCGCGGAAATGAAAAAATTAATCTGGCCTAAGCCAAATTAAAATATTCTATATACGTATTAAGATCTTTATCACCGCGACCGCTTAGATTCACCACAACAACATCATCCTTTTTAAATTTACGTGTTTTAAAAATCGCTAGTGCATGAGCAGTCTCGATTGCCGGAATAATACCTTCAAGCTTACTTAGTTCAAGTCCTGCTAACATCGCGTCATCATCTGTGACAGAAATAAACTCCCCGCGACCACTTCTAAACAAATGCGCGTGCATAGGGCCAACACCGGGGTAATCGAGTCCGGCAGAGATGGAATACGGTTCAGTAATTTGTCCGTCCTCAGTTTGCATGAGTAGCGTTTTGCTTCCGTGAATAATTCCTTCTTTTCCTAATGCTGAGGTTGCGGCGCTCTCGCCGGTATCAATTCCTTTTCCGGCTGCTTCAACGGCAATAATTCCCACTTTGGGATTATCCAGATAATGATAATAAGCACCTGCCGCATTGCTGCCGCCACCTACACAAGCGACTACAAAATCAGGTTCTTCACGGCCTTCTTTTTCAAGTAGTTGTTTTTTAATTTCCTGCGAAATCACACTTTGAAAACGTGCCACCATATCAGGATATGGGTGTGGACCAACAACACTGCCAATGATATAATGCGTATCTGTAGGATTATTAATCCAGTCGCGAATGGCCTCGTTTGTGGCATCCTTTAGCGTTTTACTTCCCGAAACTGCCGGGACAACTTTCGCACCCAGCATTTTCATACGAGCCACATTAGGAGCCTGTCTTTTAATATCTACAGAACCCATATAAACTATGCATTCCAGACCCATAAGCGCACAAACTGTCGCGGTGGCAACACCATGCTGTCCGGCTCCGGTTTCTGCGATTATGCGTTTTTTACCAAGACGTTGCGCCATTAAGATCTGGCCAATCGTATTGTTTACTTTATGCGCACCGGTATGGCAAAGATCCTCACGTTTGAGATAAACTTTTGCGCCATATTTTTCTGAAAAGCGCTTAGCATAATACAGCGGAGTAGGGCGACCCACATATTCTTTAAGCAGTTGGTGAAATTCTTCCTGAAAATCATCCTGCTGCATAATTTTTATATAATTCTGGCGTAGCTCTTCTACGTTAGGATACAGCATCTCTGGGATGTATGCTCCACCGAAATCACCGTAATATCCCTTTTCGTTTACATTATAATTCATAATTTTATTTTTTATCTGTTCATTTCTTTTGCTCATCCAAAAGAAACGAACCAAAGAAAAAAGATGCCTTTTCTTAGGAATTTTCGCTTCGGCGAAACCGTATTTTAAAAATAGGCGCTGCGCTGGTATTCCTGTTTTAAATTCCTATTCTTGAAGAAAAGGTTTCCTCATCAATCATATATTTTTATTTCTTTTATAAAATCTTCTAATTTCTGAACGTTTTTTAAGCCCGGTTTGTCTTCAAATTTGCTGTTTACGTCTACCGCATAAATCGGGAGATCTGTATCAAAAATCGCCTTTAAAGCGTCAATTTCGTCTAAACCTATTCCGCCACTGAGGATTATAGGTTTGTCCGACTCGTATTTTTTTAAGATCTGCCAGTCAAAAGTATAACCGTTTCCGCCTTTTGCTTTTCCTTTTGTGTCAAAAAGAAATTTATCTACATAAGGTTCGTATTCATCAAGAATAGAAAAATCAAAAGTATCTTTTATGCCGAATACCTTCCAGACTTCTATTTGATGCGGTTCATTGTACAATTCCTGCTCTAGTTCCTGGCAAAACTCCACACTTTCATTACCGTGAAGCTGGATAATATCAAAGTCATACAGTTCTACTTTTTCAAGAATAGTATCCATTTCTTCATCCACAAAAACGCCTACTTTCTTTATTTTTTCAGGTAATTCCGGAATGTCGCCTTCAAAATGGCGTGGCGAATCTTCATAGAAAATAAAACCCAGATAGTCCGGCTGAAGTGCCGCGACCTCGGCTGGATTATATTTCATACCACAAACTTTGAGTTTCATAACTTAATTCCTCTAGAGTTTTCTTAACCACCCCTATTTCAGTAAGCTGAAATTTTCCCCTCCTTGAAAAGTAGGGGAGCAGGGTTATTTGTTTAACTACGCTAAACTATCTATAAATTCTTTTGCTGCCGCGCCGGGGTTATCAGTTTTCATGAAGTTTTCACCAATTAGAAAACCTTTATAACCAAACGGCTGCAGCTCTTTTATTGCCTCAATATTACTAATTCCGCTCTCTGAAACTTTTACAAAATCATCTGGGATTTGCTCAGAAAGCGATTTGCTGGTTTCCAGACTAACTTCAAAAGTTTTCAGGTTTCTGTTATTCACACCTAGCATATCGAGCGACGGCATGATCGATTTTTCTAGTTCGTCAAGATTATGCACTTCAAGCAAAACATCAAGCCCTAAACTTTTTGCAACCTGAGAAAGAGCCGTTATTTGCTTTCGCGAAAGCACAGCCGCGATCAATAAAATCACATCTGCACCGTGAGCTTTTGCTTCTAAGATCTGGTATTCATCAATAATAAATTCCTTTCGCAACAGCGGAAAATTTGTCGCCGCACGAGCAATTAAAAGATCGTCAAGCGAACCGCCAAAATACTTGCCATCTGTTAAGACAGACATCCCACAAACACCGGCTTTTTCATAACCAAGGGCGACATCCTGAACATTTAAATTATGGTTTATAATCGATTTGCTCGGCGAACGACGCTTATGTTCTGCAATAATTCCGGTTTTGCTCGTGCTTAAAATTTGGCTCAAACTTGCCGATTTTCGGTCAAAAAGCACCGATTTTTCGAGCTGAGAAACGGGTATTAATCCCTTTTTTAAAGCGACTTCTTTGTATTTGTCTGCGACTATTTTATCTAGAATATTCATTTCTCTTTTTTCCTGAATGCTATAGAATGAGTTAAAAAACCACCCCGTCAGCTTACGCTGCCACCCCTCCTTTTTAAGGAGAGGAGCTTTTTATTTACTTAATTCAATTAGTTTATTCAGCTTTTCTAGTGCTTTGCCGGAAAGTAGGGATTCTTTTGCTTTTTCAAATCCTGCTTTTGGCGAAAGGTTTTCTACCGTCGCGATTGCCATTCCCGCGTTTGCGGAAACCACGTTATTTTGTGCTTCAGTTCCTTTCCCGCTAATAACTTCCATAAAAATCTTAGCTGAACTTTCTATACTGTCACCGCCGTAAATTTCTTCAGCATTTATTCGGCTTACGCCAAAATCTTCGGCGGTCAACATACGCTCGCTAGTGTTGCGTATCGCTTTTGTTTTCCCCGTAAGGGAAATTTCGTCATAACCATCAGTCGAATGTAGAATCGTAAAATTCTTATCACTTTTTTGATAGAGATACCCATACATGCGGGCCAGTTCCAGATTAAAAACACCGACTAACTGATTCTTAGGAAACGCCGGATTTACCATGGGACCCAGCATATTAAAGAAGGTTTTTACACCTAGTTCTTTGCGAATAGGACCAACGTTTTTCATAGCCGGGTGAAACAGGGGAGCGTGCAGAATGCAAATTCCGCTTTCATCAAGGCAGCGTTTTAAAAAGTCTTTATCATTGCTGAATTTAATGCCCAGATGCTCCATCACATTGCTGCTACCACTAACGGAAGAAACACCATAATTACCATGTTTTGTTACATTAATACCTGCACCTGCAGCGACGAAAGAAGAAAGTGTTGAAATATTGAATGTATTTTTCCCGTCACCACCTGTACCGCAAAGATCTATAGAATTATAATCTGTAAAACCTACCGCCACGCAAAGATCAAGAAGTGCATCTCTAAAACCCTCAAGCTCTTCTACCGTAATGCTACGCATCATGTAAACGGTGAGAAAAGCAGAGATCTGACTTTGATTGTATTTACCTTCAGAAATATTGACCAGCACTTCGCGCGCTTCAGCTTTGGTTAAAATTTCGTGATTTATTAATCTGTTGAGTATTTGTTTCATTTTCCCTCTAACTCCCCCAAAGGGAGAGGATTAATTTTAATTTTTAATTACTGTTTACCGCCAGTTTTAGGCTAAAATTTGCCGATTTTTCTATGCTTCTACCCAGTTTTTAATGATCTTTTTTCCTTCAGGAGTTAAGACAGACTCGGGGTGAAATTGCACGCCGCGCACATCGTAAGAGCGATGTCTAAGCGACATGATCTGGCCGTTTATGTCTACTGATGTAATTTCTAGTTCGCCGGGGAATCCGTCTGGAGAAACAACCCAGGAATGATATCTGCCTATCTCAAACTCTTCTGCGATATCTTTAAACAGGTGTTCATTTTGTACAGTTTGTTTTGCAGTTGTAGCTACACCATGAAAAACGTGGTCAAGATTGGTTAATTTACCGCCGAATACTTCACCAATTGCCTGCTGACCCAGACAAACGCCAAAGATACTTTTTGAAGGGGCATATTGTTTAATTATTGCTTTAAGAAGACCAGCTTCATCTGGGATGCCAGGGCCGGGAGAAAGCAATATTTTATCATAGGCCGCAACCTCTTCAATTTTTAATTTATCATTACGAATAACTGTTACTTCACAATCAAGATCTTCAAGATAGTGAACGAGGTTGTAAACAAAGCTGTCGTAATTATCTATTACCAATACCTTTTTTTTCATCTCTAAATTTCTTCTGCCAGTTCTAGTGCTTTAGTAAGGGCACCTAATTTATTATACACTTCCTGAAGTTCGTTTTCAGGAACACTATCACTTACGATTCCCGCACCTGCCTGATAATGTAATTGATGGTTTTTACTCAGGAATGATCTTATTATTATGGCGTGGTTAAAATTACCTTCAAAATCCATAAAACCTATCGCACCGCCATAGAAATCGCGATTAACAGTTTCAAATTTTTCTATGAGTTGCATGGCCATATATTTAGGCGCTCCACTTAACGTACCTGCCGGGAAAGTATCTGCGACAACCTGCATTGTAGAAGTTTTAGGATGCTTGATTCCCGTTACTTTGCTTACAAGATGAAGCACGTGCGAGAAAAACTGAACTTCTCTGTACGTTTCTACCTTTACATTTGAGCCGTTGCGACTAAGATCGTTGCGAGCCAAATCGACAAGCATGACGTGCTCACTGTTTTCTTTAATATCTTCAGATAATTTTTTTGCGAGTTCTGCATCTTTTTCATCATTCCCGGTACGTTTGAATGTGCCGGCAATAGGGTGAATTTCTGCCTTGCCATCTTTTACAATAAGCTGAGCTTCTGGCGAACTACCAAATATTTTAAAGTTTCCGTAATCGAAATAAAATAAATAGGGTGACGGATTTATGCTGCGCAATGCGCGATATACATTAAACTCATCGCCATTAAAACCTTGTGAAAATCGCTTTGAGGGAACTATCTGGAAAACATCACCGCGCTGGCAGTGCTTTTTGCAGGTTACCACCAAATCCTTAAAATCTTCATCAGTAATATTAGCCGAAGGTTTCCCACTACGCGAGAAATGATATTCTGCGAAATTTTTAACCTTTAATAATTGCTCAATCTGACCTACGTTATTTTCGCCCGAAAGGGAATGCGAGAATATATATGCTTCATTATTAAAATGATTTATAGCGATAATATTACCGTAAACAGCATAGTAAATATCAGGAATTTCCAGATCACCCTGCTTTTTTGCAATTTTTATCTGCTCATAATACCGCACCGCATCGTAAGACATATAACCAAAAAGACCATTGTGAATGAACTTATGATCTGAAGTTTCAGTTTTAAATGATTTTGCAAAATCTTCTAGAATAGCTACAACATTAGTTTCTGCGTCTATATTTTGCTTTTTGGTCGATCCGTCTGGGAAATGTTGTTCTATTATTTCGTTTTGAACTTTAATAGAGGCAATAGGATTACAGCAAACGTAGCTGAATGTATTGTCATTTGCGTGGTAATCGCTACTTTCAAGCAACAGGCTATTGGGAAATTTGTCTCGCAATCTCAAATACACTGAAACGGGTGTTAAGGTATCTGCGAGTAGCTTTTTGCTGAAGGTTTTTAATTTGTATTTCATTTCCTGATATTTCGAGAAAAAATCTAGTTGGTCTTTTAATATTTTAAGCAACAAAAAAGGCTTGTCGTGATGACAAGCCTTTTATATGTTTTATAAATACAAGGTATCAATCACGACATTACTGCTGCGAGATCCACCACCAAGTATTTACTGTTCTGTTTTTCATAATTTGAAATTCAAAGATAGAAATAGATGTTTAAAAGACAAACTATTTTTAAACAGATAATTAAAAATAATTCTTAGAATTTTAATTCTACATCAAGAGTGAAATCGTCATAGATCGTTTTGTCTCCTAAATTATCAAAGAAGCTACCAGAACCATAACGAATGTCAAATTTACTACGGTCAATGGTTAATTGTGTAGTTGCGGTATTATCGTCTACATCAAGATCAAAAGTTATAGGCTGTGTGGTTTTTTTAATTGTAATATCACCGGTTACTTTATAACCTGTACCCGTTTTTGTAGTGTTTGTTATTACCAATGTAGCTTCAGGATGACTGTCTGTACCAAAGAAATCATCACTCTTTAAGTGACCTTCTAATTTACCTTTACTATCGCCGGTAAGGTCTGTAGAGACAAGAGAAGTCATGTCGATGACAAATTTACCTCCTTTGATCTCGTCATTTTCCATTTCAAAATAACCTTCTTTAAGATTAATTGTACCGTTATGAGACCCTGTTACTTTTTTACCTTCCCATTTAATGGTACTCTCTTTAATACTCACTTTCTCTAAAAGGTTAGAAGTGAAAGAAGCAGTTGTTGCGGCAATTGCCAGAATTAAAATTGATTTTACTGTTGTTTTCATGGTGATTTTAGATATTAATTATTGTATATACAAATGTTTAAAACGAAAAAAAATTAAATAGTTTCAAAAAGGACTTCCTTGGGTCTTCTAACCTTAGGGAGGTGTTGCGTAGCGTCATCTATGCTGCGGTAACCTAAAGCCACAATTACTGAAGCATTGTAGTCATTATTAGCTAAGCCAAGGATTTCATTGAATTTCTTAGCATCAAAACCTTCCATAGGGCAGGTATCGATTTTAAGTTGGGCAGCGGCTGCAAGAAGATTGCCTAAAACAATATAGGATTGCTTGGCTGTCCATTGAGCTTTCATTTCAACAGCAAGATCAACCACATTCTTTTTCATATAATCTGCCATGCCGCTAAGTTGAGCGGGTTCTATACCTCTTACTTTACTTATCTCATCAACATAACTGTCTACCAGGTTTTCGTCAAAATCGGCTTTATTTGCAATTACGATTAGATGTGAAGCATCAACTATCTGGCTCTGGCCATAAGCAGCGGGTTGTAATTGCTTTCTTATTTCCTGATCTTCAATCACAAATATTTTATAGGGCTGAAGACCATAAGACGAAGCAGACAATTGCATAGCCTCTTTTAAAATATTTAGATCTTCTGCGGCTACTTTTTTAGAAGAATCGAACTTCTTAGTGGCATAACGCCATTTTAAAGCTTCTATATAGTTATTCATGAGTTCTTATTTTGTCAAGTAAATTATTTAGGGTTTCAATTTCTTTATCAGCAAGGTTTCCCAGCATTTTAGCATTTGTTTCCTTTGTGATAGGGTCAAGTGTTTTAAGAATCTCAAGACCATCTTCTGTAATGATAATCTCAACCATTCTCCTGTTATGCGGGCATATTCTGCGATCTGCGTAAGCCTTCTTAATGAGCTTATCTACCAGACGGGTTGTATTACTATTTTTATCTACCATGCGCTCTTGTATGCATGACAGACTTGCCGGTGTTCCTTTTTGACCACGCAGAATTCTCAAAACATTGTATTGAGGAGTTGTTAAGTCATACTCCTTTAAAATTGCAGATACAGCTTCTTCCATAACTCT
Organism: Leeuwenhoekiella sp. A16; assembly: GCF_047946675.1. Classification (GTDB taxonomy): domain Bacteria; phylum Bacteroidota; class Bacteroidia; order Flavobacteriales; family Flavobacteriaceae; genus Leeuwenhoekiella. The sequence goes on along the minus strand of NZ_CP172313.1, from coordinate 318,182 downwards.
TGTAGTATACATCAGGTTAATTACCGTTTTTGTAGGAAGGTCTATAGCGGTTGCAGTTTTTATGACTTCTTCAATTTTCATATACGTATGTACAATATTTGTATGTACAAATGTATAATGATTTTTGAATATTTCTTAAAATATAGAGAGATTTAACATTTGAAGGTAGGATGCTTTTATCTAATTTAGAATGTTATAGTATTCTTAAAATGCAAAGTGGTGATTATCTTATTATTAATTTTGCAAAAAATAATATTTTCTTGAGCCTTCGATTGATTTTAACTGTATTTGTTACACTTCTGATGATTTCCTGTAAAAATGAAAAATCGGCAGAAAACGCTGATTTATCGGTAAATTCAGATCAAAAATCGGTAGTTAAGGATGAAAATGAGATTAAAGTTGTATCTTATTCTTTCAATGAATTTGAAAAGCTTCTTTATAAAGAAGATGACAAATTACATATTATAAATTTTTGGGCAACCTGGTGCAAACCATGTATTGAAGAATTGCCATCTTTTCAAAAGATAAGAAAGGAATATGCCCATAAAGGTGTAGAACTAACCCTAGTAAGTCTTGATTTCCCTAAACAATTAGAGACACGCCTTGTCCCTTATATTAAAAAACATAATATAGAGGCAGAAGTGGTGCTTTTAGACGATCCTAAAGGCAATGACTGGATACCCAAAGTAGATTCGACCTGGAGCGGGGCAATACCTGCAACCCTTATTTATGATGCAAATCATCGTAAATTTTACGAGCGCTCTTTCAGCTATGATGAACTTAAACAAGAAGTTGAAGGGTTTGTTAATTAAAAATTTAAATGCATAGTACAAAATGAGAATGTTAAAGGTGCTAACCGTTGTAGCAATTGTGATCATCATTTCAGCGTTTGCTGTTGAGAATTTTGATTTAAGTGCTTCTGGTTATACAGTAGGAGATGAAGCTGTAGATTTTAGCTTAAAAAATGTTGACGGTAACATGGTTTCTTTAAGTGATTATACTGAAGCCAAAGGATTTATAATTGTATTTACCTGTAATACCTGCCCGTTTGCGGCTGCTAATGAAGATCGCATTCTTGCACTTGATAAGAAATATAGTGAGCTGGGTTACCCGGTAATCGCGATCAACCCAAACAATCCTAGTGTTAAACCCGGAGAAAGCTTTTCTATAATGCAGAAGCGTGCAAAACAGAAGAAGTATACATTTCCATATCTTGTAGATCAAGGTCAAAAAGTGTTTCCTAAATATGGTGCTAATAAAACACCTCACGTGTTTGTTCTTCAAAAAGAAGATGATAATAACATAGTGAGATATATAGGTGCTATAGATGACAGTGTACGAGAACCAGAAAGCGTAGATAAAAGGTTTGTTGAAGAAGCGGTTGATGCGTTACTTACAGGTAAAAAAGTAGAAGTAGAAACTACTAAAGCAATTGGCTGCTCTATTAAAGCTTAAATTAACTCAATAGATAAATATAGATCCGGAGTAGGTGTTACTTCGGATTTTTTATACCTGTAAATCAGGTTTAATTTTTAGATTTGTAAGGATTTAAGGTAAAAGCGCACCAACATAAAGCGTGACTTAAAATTAATTATATACACTTTAGCACAATAACAGTATAAGAATGAAGAACATCACACAAGAAGAATGGGAAGAAAGCATCGCGAATGATAAAGATGCAGTTGTATTAGATGTAAGAACCCAGGAAGAAGTAGATGGAGGTATTATACCAGATTCTAAACATATAGACATTTATAAAGGACAGGGTTTTATAGATGAAGTAGAAAAACTCGATAAATCTAAAAACTATTACATCTACTGTCGCTCTGGTAACAGAAGTGGTCAGGCTTGCCAGATCATGGATAAATTAGGTTTTGAAAATACATATAACCTCATGGGAGGCTTTAATGAATGGGATGGCGATGTCACCTATCAGGACGAGTAGCTTCTCAGCAACATAAAACGCTATGAAATCAATATTTTACGCTGCTCTTTTAGTACTTGTTGTAGCCTCAGTTTATTCTTGTAAGAAAGCAAAAGCCGCTACAGGAGTAGAGGTCGTTTCGGTTAACGAAATGAAAGAATTGATGAAGTTAGACGAGGTGCAAATTGTAGATGTTCGCACGAAACCAGAGTACAAGTCTGGGCATATTAAGGATGCTCAAAACGTGGTTTACGATGAAAATTTTGAAAAGAATATATCTGCACTTGATAAATCGAAGCCTATAGTGGTTTACTGCCAGAAAGGTGGTCGTAGTGCAAAATGCGTTAAAATCATGGAAGAAGCGGGTTTTCAGGAAATATATGATCTTGAGGGCGGCATTACTAAATGGATTTATGCCAATGAATCTGTTGAGAATTAAACTTAACGATTACGATAAGTTGTCTTAACAATTTGTTAAAGAATAAAAAAAGGGTATTTTTGCAATGAATTGTAAAAATACCCTTTTTAATGAGGATTAATTGGACCCCCGATAATTCCAGTAAATGTGATCAGGTAGAAGAACTTCTAAAGATAGAATATGACTTTAGAAAAACACTTACCAAACTCTTACTATCACATTCCAGCTCAGATAAGTCCGGTGAAAGTGATTTGTATGATTATGAATTTAACTTCAATACAATTACACGAAAATTCTCTTTTTTAAACCTGTCAACTTCAGATAAAATACAGGTTAGATTGCTCACTTCTGATGAGCGCACAAAACATTACTTTGAAGTTTAGGTTATAAATTAATAACCTGCCCGTCATTTTCAGCTGACTTATAGATTGCTTCTACAATGCGTATATCACGCTTACCTTCTTCACCAGGAACGAGCATAGGCTTATTCTGCATAATTGCCAGTGCATCGTCATCCATTTGTTTTGCTTGCTCATTGCCTTTAAATGGTTGCAATACTTTACCATCACTAGTAGTACCTTTTACACCGGTATAACTTGAAAATGGCTCAAGCCTGTAACTGCCATCTGCACAGGTGACATCAAGGTAGTTAATAGAATCTGCATAAGTCACCCTGCAATCTGCTTTTATACCGCCAGGAAATTCAAGATCAAAATAGGTGATCTCATGCGCGTTATTTTTAAAAAGATCAGGTCTTGTTGTCTCGTGCCTGGCAGATACAGAAATAGGTTCCATACCTGTACTGTATCGCGTTGCATTTAGAGGATAAACGCCCATGTCGTACATAGCGCCACCACCTTTTGCCCCGTCCAGCCGCCAGCCGCCACTTTGACCAATTCTAAAACCAGCTTCAGTCTTTACATTTTGTATAGCTCCATACGGTTTAGTATCTGCCCAGCCAATAATAGTTTGTGTGACCGGTTCATGCTGCATACGATAACCTATAGCGAGTTTTACTTTATTCTTATTACAGGCATCAATAATAGTTTGACATTCATCTGCGGTAATTGCCATGGGTTTTTCACACCAAACATGCTTCCCCGTATCTGCTGCCATAACAGCATATTTTTTATGTAAAAAAGTGGGAGTAACAATGTAAATAACATCAATGTCGTCATTGTTTGCTATCTCGTGCATATTGTCATAGTTGTACACGTTTGCGTCAGGAATGTTATATTTCTTTTGCCAAACAGGAATTTTTTCCGGGCTACCGGTTACGATTCCTTTTAACTCACAGTGATCTGTAAGCTGTAAAGCAGGAGCAAGTTGATTAGTGCTATAACCTCCTAACCCTAATAAGGCGATACCAAGTTTTTCTTTTGGTTTACCAAATAGAATATTGGGGAATGGTAAAGTTGACGCAGCTACAAATATTCCAGATTTCTTTATAAATGACCTCCTGTTTTCCATAAGTTACTTTTTTAGAGTAAGTTAATGAAAAAACTAAAGTTTTAATACAGAGCTAAACCCAGAATAACATTTATTTATGAAACAGGAGCCGTTTTAGCATTCTTCTTATTCTTCTTTTTCATTTTGTTCAACCAAATGATAGTTCCAGTTATAGGTAAACTTGTAGCAATAAGGCAGGCTAGAAAATATATTATCTTAGAAAATGTGCCATATATCTGCCCGGTATGGATTGGTTTTATTAGTGAAGCGATCTGAACATTTACCGGCTTATCTCTAAAAATTTCTTTAGATAAAACATTGCCATCCTGAGCAAGTACAAGTTGATCTGCGATTACAGGTGACCAGCTTGAGGTATTTATCTTACGCACACTTAAAGGTTTATTTTCGCCGGAAGGCAAATTAAGTGTTGTTTTACCAGAGTAATCTAGTTCGCGATCAACCACTTTAAGAAGTTGGCTGTATGTTAAAGCAGTTGCAGTAGAATCTAGCGTGGTTTCAATTTTAGGGCCACCGCCACGGTTACCAAATATTTGGGCTCCTAAAACTGCGGTACCGGCATCTCGATACCATGCAAATGACCAGCACAAACCGGTAAGTGACATAATGATTAAAAAAATGCAGGCGTAAAAACCAAGCGTATTATGCAGATCGTGATTAATACGTTTCCAATTTGCTGAAAATTTGATCTTAAAACCCGGTTTTAGGCTCTTCCAGCTTACTTTTTTGGGAAACCACAATACAACTCCGGTAACAGCAATAAAGAAGAAAAATAAGGTTGCGATCCCCACAATAGGTCTGCCTATACTAGAGTCAAATAACAACCAGCGGTGCATTTTAAACATGCTCATAAAAAAACCGTCAAGCGAAGATTTTTCTGCGGCCTGAATATTACCGGTGTATTGATCTACAAAATAAGGAGTGCCTCTTCTGTCTTCAGGTGAAGTTTTTATTCTAAATTCATAAGGAGTTTCTGCAGCGTCACTAATAGTAACGCTTGCCACACTTCCTTCTTTTTTAAGCTTATCTGTGAGATTTTCTATACTTAGCGGTTGAGCTGTGGGAGTAATCTCCATCTCACTCGCTAACAAATCTTTTATCTCTTCTTCAAAAGTGAGCATTGTACCGCTAAGGCACACAAGAAATAAAATTATCCCGCTTCCCAGACCTAACCATAAGTGCACATCATTAATGAACTTTCTAACAGTGTATTTTTTCTTTTTGCTCATCGCGAAAAATATTGAGATAAATTTATATTCTAAACCGATTTTTGCTCACTACAGCCGATTTTTGCGCTAAGATGCTAACTTTTGTGCTTAATACAAACTTTTATTTCCCCGAGGTATACCCACCGGGGAATTAAAAGTTTATGAGGGATTAAAATCTGTAATTGAGTACAGCGGCAAAAGTTCTGGGATCGGTTTGATTAATAAACCTGGTTCTGTATGCGTTGTATCCTATTTCATTAAACAAATTGTTTACCAGTAATCTCACATTCCAGTTTGAGTTAAACTCATAACCTGCCTGAAGATTTACCAGTGTGTAGGCTTCTACATCAAAAGGTTCCTGATTAGGAACAATTCCTTCATGGGTTACAGGTCCTGCAGACCAATCATTGATAGGTCTTTTGCCTGTATAATAAGCACCACCACCCACAGATAATCCTGAAAGATTACCCAGAAAATGATAGTTTGCATATACATTAAATGTATGTTTTGGAGTGTTTAAAGGAGCAGAACCATAAACATAAGATGTGTGTTCTTTGTACTGTGCATCTATATAAGAGTAACCCGTTACAATCTCAAGATTACTTAGTAATCTACCAGTTAATTCTACTTCTACACCTTGGCGCTGATCATTTCCACCTTTTTGATAAAACCCTGTTGCAACCCAATTTTCATCATAAACAGGAAGGTTTATATCCTTGTTATTAATTTTGAAAAAGGTAAGGTTAAATCGCAAGCGGCTGTTAAACCAATTCGTTTTAATACCAGCTTCAAGTTGGTCGTAGCGTTCATTACCTAATTCTTCGCCATTTTCGCTTAAGCGCGAAGCCGAACGTGGATAAGAACTGTTAGTATAAGAAGCAAAAACATTTATATTTGCAAGCGGAGTAAATATTACACCTCCTAACGGGTTAAAAGCATCGCTTTTGTTATTCTCAGTATCCTGAATGGTTTCCGTCGAGCTATAGCGTAAACCTAAGAATGTTTTAAACCAGGAATTAAAAGTAATCACATCCTGAGCTACAAACCCAATAGATTTTGATTCTGCTCCTCCGGTTCTTGCTGCGCCAAATTCGATCGCTGGCAAATCATTTGAGTTAGTGCCAAAAACATCTACCACATCTGCATTATTTGCAGTTAGGCTCAATGTGCTATAATCTGTTTTTCTGTAATCAAAACCTACCTGAAAGGTGTGATAAATAGAACCGGTATATAGTTCGTCACCTATTAAGTCAAATTGTATAACGCTGTTATCATCGCTGCGTGTTGAGGTACTATAACCTCTGTTGCGCATGTTATAAACCGGTTCACCGTCTTCTTCTATAGGATCGCCCAGGCTTGCTCCTTTATCATCAAGATCGAGCTGTGACTTGTAAAAAGCTCCTTTTAAAGTCAATTTATCGGTTAAAGCATGATCCAATCGTATGGCATATGTCGTATTTTCTGTTATAGAACGATCATTTTTATATCCTAAAAAGACATCATGCGGCAGGTCATAAATGGCATTCACATCGTTTTCAGCAAGGTTTACAGTACCAACATCAGGAGTACGACTGTCGTCGAAATAATCCATTTCTAATGTTAATGTCGTCTTGTTAGAAAGCTTCCATTGTAAAGATGGATTAATATAAAATCTTTCAGAAGAAATTCCGGCTCTGTAATTATCTGCTCGTTCTAGTGCTCCGTCAATACGAAAGGCCAATGTTTTCTTTTCGTTTATAGGTCCGTAAACATCAAAAGTAGGTCGCACCTGCCCATAACTGCCTACACGTAAAGAAGCACTTCCGCCAAAGCGATATTTAGGAGTTTTAGTTACAATATTGATTACACCACCCGGACTACCTAAATCTGTAGCAACACCTTGTGTTATAGAAGCGGCACCTTTTAAAACCTGAATATTATCAACACCTTGCATGTCTGTTAGAATACCTGTTCCTCTAAAGTCTGAATGCACGCGCACGCCATTTTTTAGAATAGGAATCCCACGGAAACCTCTTGAGGACATACTCTCTCTTTTATTGCCATAAGTGGCGAAAGTATACACACCGGGAACATTTTTAGTCGCTTCAGAAATAGTAAGCGCTCCCTGATCCTGAATAAGCTTATCAGAAATTACAGAGATACTTTGTATTTGCTCATAAGGCTCAAGCGGAAGACGTGTAAGTGCTTCAATTTTATCAGGATGTTGATCACGACGACCAAAAACTTCTACTGCATCTAGTTCATTATCTGCTGCAAGTGCAAAGTTTAAATCTGTTAATGTTGGCGAATTAAGGTCGATTTTTAAGGATTTTGATTTGAATCCTACTGCGCTTACAGTAACATCCCACGTGCCTTGAGGAATATTTTTTAGAGTAAATTCTCCATCTTCATTTGCGGCAGTACCTTTTTTTAAGGTAACCAGATAGATATTAGCAAAGGGAATCGGTGAATTAGTTTCATCTGTGATTTTCCCGGATATAGTACCCGTATTTTGCGCAAAAAGTGGATTGATAGATATAAAAGTGAGTAAAAGTAGGAGGTAACGCATGATAGTTTATTTAGATTGATTTAACATAACGTGGCAAAAATATATTTACATTCTAAACTGAGCAAGTTTTATTTAGATTTAATTTAAATAATATTTAGTTTATCGTATTATGCGATATTAAGTATGAGCTGATGAAAAGGAAATATTTTAAAATTTTTCACTCCTTGATTTTATATTAAGTATAAATACGTATATTTGAAATATAAAATACGTAGTTATGAAAAAAATTATAGTGGTTGGTAATGGGATGGTAGGCTATAAATTTTGTGAAAAATTGATAGCCAAAGAGAGCAGAAGTCATTTTTCTATAACTGTTTTCGGAGAAGAGCCGCGACCTGCTTATGATCGCGTGCATTTAAGTGAGTATTTCGCAGACAAAAGCGCAGATGAATTATTAATGGCACCACGAGCGTGGTATGAAGAAAATAATATAGAACTACGTACATCAGAATTAATTTCTATAATAAATCTGCATGAGAAGCAGGTTATTACCTATAAGCATCAGGTTTTTGAGTATGATTACTTAGTTCTGGCTACGGGATCTTTTCCGTTTGTGCCGCCTATAAAAGGTTCAGATAAATCTGGAGTATTTGTGTATAGAACTATTGAAGATCTCGATGCAATGAAATCTTATGCATCTAAAATTAAATTTCAGGGTAAATCAAGAGCTGCTGTTTTGGGGGGTGGTCTTCTGGGTCTTGAAGCTGCAAACGCTGCTAAAGAACTTGGTCTTGAGGCGCATGTTGTAGAGTTTGCTCCACGGCTTATGCCGCGGCAGCTTGATCAGGCTGCAAGTGATATGCTTCAGCGTAAAATAGAAAGCCTGGGTATTGGCATTCATTTGGGCAAAGCCACAAAAGAAATTGTGGGCGAGGAACATATTGAGCATATGGATTTTGCAGATGACACAGAGCTGCAAGTTGATATGTTAATCATTTCTGCTGGTATACGTCCTCGGGACGAGCTGGCTGTTAGTGCAGGATTAAAAGTGGGTGACCGTGGTGGTATCTGGGTTGATAATACTATGCGAACTTCAGATGAGTCAGTTTTCGCGATAGGCGAAGCGGCTCTATACAATAATATGATCTATGGTCTTGTTGCTCCCGGCTATGATATGGCAGACGTAGCGGTTGAGCAAATTACGGGTGGTGATAAAGTGATGGTTCCTTCAATAGATATGTCAACGCAGTTAAAATTGATAGGAACTGAAGTTGCCAGTTTTGGAGATCCTTTTATTGAGGGTGATGAGGTTTCTGCGATTGTATATGAAAATAAGCATCGCGGTATTTATAAGCGTATCAACGTAACCAGCGATGGCACAAAACTTCTTGGTGGAATATTAGTAGGTGATTCTTCAGATTACAATACCTTATTTCAGATTTTCATTAATGGAATGAAGTTACCTGAAAATCCTGAAGATCTTATTCTGGGATCTCGCGGCGGCGAAAGCAGTGCAATTGGCAGCGTATTAGATTTTCCTGATACAGCTCAAATTTGCTCTTGTGAAAGTGTGACAAAAGGTACCATTTGCGGAGCTATCACTAGTGAAACTTGTAGTACAGTAGGTGAAGTGATTAAAATGACCAAAGCTTCTACAAGTTGTGGAGGTTGTAAACCTATGGTTGCAGATCTGGTGAAAGAAAGTTTAAAATCCCTTGGGAAAGAAGTTAAAGAGACGATCTGTGAGCATTTTAGCTTTAGCCGTCAGGAATTATATGATCTGGTTAAACTGAATAAAGTTCAAAATTATGACGAGGCTCTAAATATATTTGGTAAAGGTGACGGTTGCGAGGTTTGTAAGCCGGTAATGGCGTCAATTTTTGCCAGTATCTATATGGAAACTGCCAATAAACAACCGGTTATTCAGGATTCTAATGATAGATTTCTGGCAAATATTCAGCGTAACGGAACGTATTCTGTCGTACCTCGCGTTGCTGGTGGGGAGATCACAGCAGATAAATTGATCGCTTTAGGAGCTGTCGCGAAAAAATATGATCTCTATACAAAAATAACCGGTGGCCAGCGTATTGATCTTTTTGGCGCTCAGCTGCACGAACTTCCGCTAATATGGAAAGAATTAATAGAAGCTGGTTTTGAAAGTGGTCACGCCTATGGTAAATCGCTTCGAACAGTAAAAAGCTGTGTTGGTTCAACCTGGTGCAGATATGGCTTACATGAGAGTGTGACTTTTGCCATAGAAATTGAAGAACGCTACAAAGGTTTACGATCGCCACATAAATTAAAAGGTGGAGTTTCCGGATGCATTAGAGAATGTGCTGAAGCAAGAGGTAAAGATTTTGGTTTGATTGCTGTGGAAGGTGGATGGAATCTTTTTGTGTGTGGTAATGGAGGAGCAAATCCCAAACATGCAATTTTACTGGCAGAGCAAATAGATGAAGAAACAGCTATTAAATATTTAGATCGTTTCTTGATGTACTACATACGTACTGCGCCGCCATTGGTGCGTACCGCTCCTTGGCTTGAAAAACTCGATGGCGGCATAGAATATCTAAAAAAGATAGTTGTTGAAGATTCACTAGGAATTGCAGACGAACTGGAAAAGGAAATGCAGGGACTTGTAAATAACTTTGAATGTGAGTGGAAACAAGCAATTGAAGATCCGGAAATGATGAAACGTTTCAAGCATTTTGTGAACAGTGATGATGCAGATGAGAACCTTGTTTTTGTACCTCTTCGCGATCAAAAAATGCCCCAATCCTGGTAAAAATCACCTTTTAAGCTAAAAAATTATGCAAAATATTCTTGACCAATATCAGTCAATCGCAGAAAGTAATGTCATCACCTGGTTTAGGGTTGGCTTTGTTTCAGACTTTCCAGAGAATGGCGGCGCCTGCATTAAATATAAGACAAGACAGATCGCGGTCTACAATTTTACCCGAAAAGATAAGTGGTACGCCTGCCAGAATTTATGTCCACATAAGATGGAAATGGTACTTTCTCGCGGAATGATAGGCGATGCAGAAGGCATACCAAAAATTGCCTGCCCGCTTCATAAAAAAACATTTTCATTAGAAGATGGATCTAATTTAAATGGAGATGATTTAAACATTGCCGTGTATCCGGTAAAAATTCAGGATGAAAACGTGTATATTGGCTTTGCAGATTAATTACACTTTAAATGACAAAAATAGAACAGGCAGCGGCTCTAATAGATGAGAAGAATTCGCAGGATCCTCATATAGAAATAGCAGCAGGAAAAGAATATCCTAAAGAGCTTTTGTACTCATTGCGCATGGTACAAAAGCTTTTGCAGTTTAAACCTGATGCTTCAGAAGAGTTACAAATAGCAGCTCGTGCACAGCACATCTGCCGCTGGATGAGTCCGCGTGAGCAATATCCTATGGATCGCATTGGTTATTTAAAATGGCGTGAAGATCTTAAGAAAATGCATGCCGATATTACTGCCAAAATACTGGAAAAAACAGGTTATTCTGCCGATTTTATAGATCGGGTTTCTTTCCTTATTAAAAAGAAACTCATTAAAAAAGACGAGGGAACACAAACCCTTGAAGATGTAATATGCCTAGTTTTTCTGGAAAATTACCTTGAGGAATTTGCAGCAAAGCATCCCGATGAAAAAATTGTTGATATACTTCAAAAAACCTGGGGAAAAATGTCTGAAGAAGGCCATGAGGCTGCACTCCAACTTCCACTCACACCTCACAGCATGGAGCTAATTAAGAAAGCACTGGCTTAAAATCAGGTTTTATGGCCGGGAATTCTAATTCGTTGGACCAAAGTACATTTAATAAGCTACGGCGGTTGTATATAATTGCCCTAAGCGCCATAGCGCTTTCGGTAATAATTAGCCAGATTCTTATTCATGTTTATCTCAATGATCAAAATGACGATTCAAGAGTTGTAAACGTCGCGGGCAGGCAGCGCATGCTCAGTCAAAAACTTACCAAAGAAATCCTGCTACTTTCTTCAACAGATGAGCCAGACGATCGTAGGCAACTTCTCGAAAATATTAAGAATACACAAAGTCAGTGGAAAATTTCACATGAGGCCTTACAATCTGGCAGTGACAGTTTAGGTCTTCCGGGCAATAACAGCACAGTTATCGCTGAAATGTTTGCCCAGATAAAGCCATATTATGAGAATATGCTTGAAGCTTCAAACAGGCTTATTTACATAGTAGAAACTGATCCAGCTTTCGCGAAAGCAGACATCGCTACTCAGGTTGAAAATATAAATGCTAATGAGGATGAATTCTTACAATTAATGGATTCTATCGTAAATCAGTATGATGTAGAAGCTAACAATAAAGTAAACAGGTTGCGCAATCTTGAGTTGCTCATCATGGTTGTAACGCTATTGCTTTTGCTAGGCGAATTTCTATTTATATTCTGGCCCACGGCCAAAGCTGTAAAAGGCAGTATGCGCGAGTTGATGGAAGCTGAAAAAACCTCAAAAAAAATGGCTATAAATGCCGATTTATTGAGCACAGCGAAAGAAAAATCGGTTAGAGAACTGCGAGCTTTAAGCCAGGCGATGAATCAGACTTTATTATTCGCGCGCATTGATTCTAATGGTTTTATAGTACATATGGGCGATAAATTCTCCCGGCTTTTCAAGTTCAGAAGATTTAATAATACAGAGAAATTTTCAGAAGTACTGTCAATAAGAGTTAAAGAACAGCAAGTTATTGATGCTATTATTCTTGAGAACAGGAAGACCGGCTGGCAGGGCGAAATTAAAGCCACAACAAAAGATGAAGAGTCTATCTGGCTTGATATGTCTATTGTTCCTTTTACAGCAAGTGATGAGCGTGCCGAGCTACTTATTATTTGCCTGGACATTACAAAGCGTAAAGAAGCACAGCTTGAGATAGAGCGATTAAATAAAGCCAACTTTGAGGAGAAGATCCATCAGCAAAAAGTAGTATCAAGACAGATAATTGAAAATCAGGAAAAAGAGCAAAATCGAATTGCCAAAGATCTGCATGACGGGATAGGGCAGATGCTTACGGGTCTTAAATTTAATATTGAGAGTATTGATCTGACTGATACCAAAAAGGCCGTTTCAAAAATTGATAACCTCAAAACGCTGACTTCCAATATTATTAAAGGTGTACGTACTGCAACTTTTAATCTTACTCCGCCAGAACTAACAGATCACGGTATTGTTCCCGCATTAACTAAAATGACACAGGAACTATCTAAACTCACTGCGAAAAATATTATACTCTTTAATAAAACAGATTTTAATCTTCGCTTAGACTCTTTGGTCGAGATCAATATCTATCGTATTACCCAGGAAGCTATAAATAATGCTGTTAAATATGCCGAGTCAAGTCATATTATAGTCAGCCTAAGCCATAGTCAGGAACTACTAAGTATAACTATTGATGACAATGGGAAAGGTTTTGATCCTACTAAGGTAAAAAGAGCAATAGGTGAAGGCGGTATGGGTATGACATTTATGCGAGAACGCGTTAAATATATCAATGGCAGACTATTTATGCATTCTTCTCCCAATGAAGGTACAAGAATTACACTAAATGTACCTATTTAATAATTTTAGGATATTTTTACTTAAATTAAATCACTAATTCTCAAAATTAAGACCTGATGGATACCATTAATATAGTTTTAGCAGATGATCATGTGTTGGTGCGAGACGGTATAAAAGCCCTCCTGGAAGATGAACAGGATATTGTTGTTATTGATGAAGCATCAGATGGTCGAGAGGCCCTTAAGGTGATTGAGAAAAATAAACCTCATTTACTTATAGTAGATATACGTATGCCGTATCTTAATGGTATAGAGGTGGTGCAGGAAATTAAACAACGGCATCCTGATATAAAAACACTTGTGCTTTCAATGCACGATTCTGAAGAATACGTACTTAAATCAATACAGGCAGGTGCAGACGGTTATTTATTAAAAGGAGCGAGCAAAGAAGAATTTCTTAAAGCTTTACACACAGTTGCTGCAGGCGGAAAATACTTTGCCGGAGATATTTCATCTATTCTTATCAAGAATTTAAATGGGAATGGTCATATTTCAAAAACCCCAACAGCCAGCGCAGAATTTAATCTTACTAAAAGAGAGCGTCAGATTTTAGATCTTGTACTTGAGGGATTAAGCAATAAGGAAATAGGAGAGCAACTCGATATAAGTAAGCGTACGGCTGAGGTTCACCGCTTTAACCTCATGAAAAAGCTTGATGTTAAGAACCTTATGGAACTAGCAAACAAAGTAAGAGAGCTTAATTTTTAGGTTTTATCCTGCTGAAAGTGATTTATTTAATAGCATTTTAAGAATTATCTAAAATTTAGACACTATTATTTAAAATCTAATAATTATTCAGAAATACGTACTTTATACGTAATTATATAAGTATTTATACTTAATTTTATCCGTATAAAAACCACGTATTATGAGCGATATAACTTCAACTAAAGCAACGCGTCTTAATCTGCGCGATTTTAAAAGTGTTCCTATGCGAACATTTTGGATTACTTCAATAGCCTTTTTCATGTGTTTCTTTGCATGGTTTGGTATAGTGCCATTCATGCCAGACGTAGTAAGAGATCTGGGATTGTCGCCGGCTCAAAAATGGAATTCAGTTATTCTGGCTGTTACAGGAACTGTATTTGCACGTCTTCTTATAGGTAAATTATGCGATAAATACGGGCCACGTCTATGTTATACATGGCTTCTTACTTTAGGTGCGATTCCCGTGATACTCTGCGGTTTCGTGCAAACGCCGCTTCAATTTCTTATCTGTAGATTATTTATTGGTTTTATAGGAGCTTCATTTGTAATTACACAGGTTCATACATCCTTAATGTTTGCATCTAATGTTGTAGGTACTGCAAACGCTACTTCTGCAGGTTGGGGTAACCTTGGTGGGGGAGCTAATAGATTAGGTATGCCTTTAATTGCGGCAGCAGTTGTTGGTATTGGCGTGGCTCAGGCTGATGCATGGAGATATTCTATGATTATTGCCGGTGTAATTTGCTTTTTGATGGGTGTGGTTTATTATTTCTGTACTCAGGATACACCTCGTGGAAATTTTAAAGATTTACGAGAAAGTGGTGAAGCCGTATCGACTAAAAAGAAAGATGAAGTGGGCTTTCTGGAAGCACTAAAAGATTACAGAGTTTGGATTCTTTTTCTGGTATATGCAGCATGTTTTGGCATAGAGTTGACCGTGTATGGAACAATGGATGATTATCTACAAAATACATTTCAACTTGACAGACTTACAGCGGGAAACATAGTTCTTTCTTTTGCTCTTATGAATATTTTTGCCCGGACTACGGGTGGATACTTTGGTGATAAATTCGGGAAACTAAAGGGCTTACGCGGAAGAGTTTTATTTCTTGCCGCAATTCTATCTGTAGAAGGTCTCATGCTAGTTTTCTTTTCTACGATTACAGGTGTAGTTGCCGGGATAGCTTTTCTTATAGCGTTTAGTTTGTCTGTACAAATGGCAGAAGGCGCAACATTCTCTGTAGTTCCTTTTATAAATAAGAAAGCGATAGGTTCAATATCAGGGATTGTAGGTGCCGGTGGGAACGTAGGCGCATTTCTGGCAGCCTTATTACTTAAATCAAAATCTGCAGTGGCAGAACAGGCAGCAATTGCGGCTAACAATGGTCTGGGAGAAGAAGCAGTTAAAGCCGCACAATCAGCAGCTGCTGCAGGAGCAGTTTCCAGCGGGTACTTTCTTATAGGAATAGTTGTAGCTGTAACAGGTATCTGTGCTTTGGCAATACGCTTCTCTATAGAGGATGAAAAAGTTGCAGCTATAGAATCAGGATATTCTGCTGAAAATCTTATCCCTGTAAATAGTTAAAAATCGGCTCAATAATTATCGATTTTGAGAACATTTTGACCGTTTTTTAAAGCATTGGTAATTTTTGAGGTGACACTTTTATCTTACCCTTAAAACGCTGAACTTAGTATATTAATCATCCTGTAAATGCTGAAGAACGAAATAAAAACGACTTGTTCGTATTGTGGTGTAGGTTGTGGGATTGTAGTTAAAAAGGATTCAAAAAACCGCGTTTCTGTTGAAGGTGATAAGGACAATCCTGTTAACAGGGGTATGCTATGTTCTAAAGGAAGAAATTTACACTACGTAGTAAATGATACTTCAGATCGTATTTTATATCCTCAAATGCGCTGGAGCAGGTCTCATCCTAAAGAAAGAGTAAGCTGGGATACAGCGCTTGATCGGGCGGCCAGTGTGTTTAAATCAATTATTAAAAAACACGGTCCTGATAGTGTTGGGTTTTATGTTTCTGGCCAATGCCTTACTGAAGAATATTACATAGCTAATAAACTTACAAAAGGTTTTCTTGGTACGAATAATATAGATACAAATTCACGGCTTTGTATGAGTTCTGCTGTGGTTGGGTATAAAAAGACCTTTGGTGAAGACTCAGTTCCTATTTCATATGCAGATATTGAATTGGCCGACTGTTTTTTGATTGCTGGCGCGAACCCTGCTTGGTGTCATCCTATTTTATTTAGAAGGCTAGAACAGCACAAAGAGAAAAATCCCGATGTTAAAATTATTGTGGTTGATCCACGAAAAACGGATTCTGCTGCTTATGCAGATATTCACCTTCAGATACTTCCCGGGACAGATGTTTACTTATTTAACGCCATAGGAAGATGCCTTTTAGAGCGTGGACTAATAGATAATAATTTCATTAAAAATCATACTGAAGGTTTTCAGCGCTATAAAGAACAAATAGGAGCGACAACCGTTAAAAAAGCGGCTCAAATTTGCGGAATTACAGAAAAGGAAATTCGTAAAGCCGCTGATACAATAGGTTTATCAAAAGCCTTTATCAGCATGTGGGCGATGGGTCTAAACCAAAGTGTTATTGGTACAAATAAAAATTTCGCTTTGCTTAACCTTTCATTAATTACAGGTCAGGTAGGGAAGCCAGGTTCGGGGCCATTTTCTCTTACCGGGCAGCCCAATGCGATGGGAGGTCGTGAAGTAGGTGGTATGGCAAACTTGCTTGCTGTACATAAAGATCTTGCAAATCCACAGCACAGGGAAGAAGTAGCTCAGTTCTGGGGAGTAAATGAAATTTCTGGGAAACCGGGATACACCGCTACAGAAATGTTTGAAGCTTTAGAAAAAGGTGATCTTAAAGCGGTATGGATTGTTTGTACGAATCCGTCTGTGAGTTTACCCAATTCAGGCAGTATAGAAAAAGCATTAAAAAATGCGAAATTCGTAGTAGTTCAGGATATTTCTTACAGATCAGATAGTATTGAATATGCAGATCTGGTTCTGCCCGCCGCTGGTTGGTTAGAGAAAGACGGAACCATGACTAATTCTGAGAGAAGGATTGCATATCTGCCCAAAGCGATTAATCCGCCCGGTGAAGCGCGCCCCGATGTAGAAATACTTTGTGATTTTGCACAGCGAATGGGTTTTAGGGGTTTCAACTATAATAGTACTGAAGAGATTTATCAGGAATATTGCTCGATGACGAAAGGAACAAACATTGATGTTTCTTACCTCAGTCATGACCGACTTAAGAACGAAGGTACTTTTCAATGGCCGGTTAATGAATATCGCCATACCGGTACACCAAGACTTTTTGAAGACAAAGAATTTTATACACCTTCAAAAAAAGCAATATTCAATGTACCGTATATTGTTCATAACACATCCATTCAGCCAGATGCAGAATTTCCACTCATTCTCACAACAGGAAGGGTGCGCGATCAATGGCATACAATGACAAAAACCGGTAAGGTTTCACGTCTAAAAACGCACTATTCAAAACCAGTACTTGAAATCAATCCTGTAGACGCTTATATAGCAGGTGTAAAAGATGGCGATGTAGTTGAGATAAAAAGCCCTAACGGACTCGTAAGATTAAGAGCAAATGTTACAGAAAACATTCGCAAAGGAGTTGTTTTTCTGCCTATGCATTGGGGAAAACAGCTGCAAAGTGATCTAAATCGCGCAAACAATCTTACGCATACAATAATAGACCCACAGTCTAAAGAACCAGATTTTAAATTTACCGCAGTAAGTGTGAGTAAGTATAAAAAGCCGGTTGAAAAGATAATAATTGTAGGTGCTGGTGCTGCGGCTTTTAGATTTGTGCAGAATTACCGAGAAAATAATAGTAAAGATGAAATTCATGTTTTTTCTCAAGAACCAGAACCTTTCTATAACCGGGTTTTGCTACCGGAATATGTTACTGAAGAACTTACTTGGGAGCAACTGTTGAAGATAAAAGAAAGAGAATTAAAGCGTTTAAACATACAAATACACGGTAATAATCTCATTCAGGAAATAGACCGCGATAATAACTGTATTACTGATGCGCAGGGTTATCATCATCGTTATGATAAGCTAATTTTAGCCACGGGTAGCAGACCTTTTGTGCCTAAAGAAGCACAATTAAATTTACCGGGGCGATTTACATTACGCAGCAAATTTGATGCAGATCGTTTTAAAAATTATCTTGATAATATTAATCTTCCCGCAGAAGAAAAGCACGTCGTTATTGTAGGTGGTGGTTTGTTAGGACTTGAACTCGCAGCTGCACTTAAGCATAAAAATGTAAAAATAACGATAGTACAACGTTCCTCAAGTTTGATGGAACGCCAGCTCGATAGAACTTCCAGTAAGCTGCTGGCTTTAGACGTTCAGGAAAGAGGGATACAGATTTATTTTGATAACGAAGTAAGCACCGTTTTTGATGAGGATGATAGTGGCGAACTTAATATTACGCTACGCAGTGGAAAGATTATTACCGCTCATGCCATTGTGTATGCCATTGGTACACGGCCAAATATAGAAATAGGCAAAGAGGCAGGTTTATTATCTGGACGAGGTATAAAAGTGAATCGGCATTTACAAACTTCAGATCCTAATATTTTCGCTATTGGCGAAATTGCAGAATTTAAAGACAAGCTTTTTGGTATCACTTCTGCCGCTGAGGAGCAGGCTAACGTGCTTGTGAATTATATTTCAGGTGATATAAGCAGTTGGTATGATGGTTCAGTGTTGATGAATATATTAAAATTTAATGATCTTAATTTGTGTAGTATTGGCGAGATACGAGTACCTGAAAATGATGATAGTTATGAAGAGATCATTTTTACAGATGTAAGTAAGCGATATTATAAAAAATGCATTATTAAAGATGATCTTCTTGTGGGTGCAGTGCTCATGGGAGACAAAAATGAATTTGCCGAATTTAAAATGCTTATTGAAAGTAAAATCGAACTCGCAGATAAACGCGATGAATTGCTTAGAGGAGCATCAACTAATAAACCTGTTATAGGTAAGCTTGTGTGTTCATGCAGTCCTGTAGGTGAAGGGAATATTGAAGAAGCTATAGCCGGCGGTTGTACAGATTTTACCGAATTGTGTAATCAAACGGGCGCCGGATTGGGGTGCGGTAGTTGTAAAACAGAAGTAAGAGAAATTCTTAATAATTCAAAAGTGCCGGCATGAGAAAGAACCTGTCCCGTATTGTTGTAAAAGGGGGTGTTCTTTCACCGGCCGAATTAAAAAGCATTGTTGAGGCAGCAGAAGAATTGAATTTAAATTATATTTCATTTGGTTCCAGACAGGATATACTTTTTCCGAAAGAACTTGAGGAAGAGGAAATTAATAGACTTGATAAACTTCAGATTGTTTCTCACGGAGTAGTTGGACCCGAAAATATTGTATCATCATATGTTTCAGCCTCAATATTTGCAAATACTTCCTGGCTCACCGGTGACAGATACTTATATGTTCTGGAGCAATTTAGATACAATCCCGGGCTAAAAATTAATATCACAGATCCTAAACAACGTATAGTTCCTTTATTTACGGGGCATTTAAATTTTATCGCTTCAGAACATGAAGATTATTGGTATCTCTATGTGAGATTACCGGGATGGGACGATACTAAGATGTACCCGGCACTTATTTACAGCTGGGACATCGCTAAGGTTGCCTATGAAATAGAAAATATACTACAGGAAGAGCCTGAAACGGTTGAGATGATTTTTGATCTTGTGAGTGACGCTGTAGATACAAACAATCGCACGGTAGATAAACCGCTGTCAGTTCCGTTTTATCCTTTCCCATATTATGAGGGTATGAACCGAACCGGATCAGATAAATACTGGTTGGGCCTTTATTGGCGAAACAATAAATATGATATCACTTTTCTTAAAGCGCTGTGTGATCTGTGTGCCGAAAGTAAAATAGGAAAAATCTCCCTTACACCCTGGAAATCGTTTATTATACGGGGAATACCCGCTGAATCTAAACTTGTGTGGGAGAAACTTTTGGGTAAATTCGGTATAAATGTACGCCACTCTATGCTTGAGTTAAATTGGCATCTTCCGGTAGATAATGCTGATGCTTTGAGCCTGAAAAAATTTCTGGTAGCTGATTTTGATCAGAATGATATAAGCACATACGGACTCACTTTCGGAATCACAGACTATACCCGAAAAGCGTATTATTTCACCTCAATTGTGATTGAAAAGAACAGGCCTCCTAAGGAATTGGGTAATTTTATTATTCGGGATACTTACAATCTTCTTTATGCTAAGAATTTTGATCCCAATACACGCGATTATATTGTGCATGTACAGGATGTTGATAAAGTAGAGCTTCCCGGGCTCTTGATGGAATTAAGTAAAATGTACTTTGACCAACTGGGCACCGAAAAAGAGGAGGTGAAAAGTATCGAAGAGCCAAAACAAGAAAATAAAGTTGAGGTGTATCAATGCGCAGAATGCCTCACTATTTATGATCCTGCTTATGGCGATATAACTCAGAATGTAAAACCGGGGACTTCATTTAATTCATTACCTGACGAATATATATGCCCGGTATGCGATGCACCGAAAAATCATTTTGAAAAGAAAATGGTTGTAGAGTATATCGAGTAGTTAATTTACTTTTATATATTTTTCACCACAGCCTTCTATACAATATTGGCCTATAACTAAATTCCTACCTTCAAAATTAAAGAGAACTTTACAACTAGCAGTGGTAATGGTATCCCCATCTATACTATATGTTTCAGTAGTATCTTCAGTTGTTGAGGTGTTTATATAGCAAATTGTACCGTTAGTAACTGTAAGTTGCCCGTCTAAAGAAAATTCTAGAGTTTTATCAAAATCAGTTGGTTCATAAGTGCCACTGCCGTCTCCGGGATCTGAATATATTTCTGTTAATTTCCATTTTCCGATAAGGTCAGAATCCTGCAAAACGATTGGTTCCTGATCGTCGTCATTGCAACTAATGAGAGCAAAAGAAAATAATAATGATAGAATTAAAAGTGGCTTGATGGTTTTCATAGAATAATTTTGGTTTGCTTATAAGATGAAAATTTAGCCAAAAGGTTGCGTGTGCAAAAAAAAAATTATCCCTTTATCGGTGTCTTTACCTCATTTTTGCTGGTAACATAGATTTTTTGAATTTGGCTCTTAGCCGCCATTTCTGTATACGTAGTTGGCAACTGATACATTTAGAGCAAAGGATAGATTGTTTTTATCTTACCATCTTTTATTTGTAAAATCACTTTTATTCCATTACTGGTTTCAGATTCTATTTTTCTATTTCCTTCATTTGGTAATTTAATTCGTTCTATTGCGTATTTACACTCAGATAAAACATTCCCTCTATTCCAAGTTATAGGAAAAAAGGTGCTAGCCAATTTTTTTCTTAACCATTTGTTTGTTCTGTGATCAAAGTATTCAATTTTTGCAGAAAACACACCGGTTTCTTTGTTTTTCGCTATCAATTCAATAATTCTAACCTTTTGCTTATCATAATAGTGGACTCCTGTGACGTCACTATTTGATACTCTTCCATTTACAGCGTGTAAATACACATCCATAGTTTCAGCATTAAATGAAATGCCTTTAGGGTGAAATATAAATTCGCTCGGCTTAATTATATTTGTTTCTACAAGAATTTTTTGCGCTCTTCTTGGGTTGTTCGATATTAGATTTTTAAAAATTGTAGAATTTTTCTTCAATCCTCGTATGGAATTATACGGCCCTTCACCATCAGCAAATGTAGTAGGGAAGTTAAAAGGAACCTTAATTATAAACTCACCTGCTTTCAATGCCTGTTTATCAGTTGAAATCCCATTAGGAACAATGAAGTATTTAAATTCCATGTTTATGGCAACTTTATTATAATAGAAGTTTTCCAAAGGTTGCGTTCTCCAAAAAATTATCCTCCTATTGTGATCATGCTGCGGTTGTTGTTGTGCAGATCTGGATTGTTGAGTTTTTCAAAAGTATCCATTCCGGAACGCACCGCTTTTTTCTTATAAATAGATGAGAATATTAATTCTTCAACAGATTCATTATTTCTGTAAGCCGAAAGTAAATCTGTCTCTTTATTAGAGAAGAGGCAGTTTTTTATTTTTCCATTAGCCGTAAGACGAATGCGGTTACAACTATCACAAAACGGATTACTTACCGAACTTATGATCCCAAAATTCCCTTTAAAACCCTTTACCTGAAAATTACGCGAAGTAAAATTCTTTTCATTTTCAAGCTGTGCATAGTTTTCACTACCAAAATAAGCATCAGCTTTTTCCAGAATTTCCTGCTGAGTTACCAGTTTATTTTTATTCCATTTATTACCATCAAAAGGCATAAATTCAATAAAACGGATCGATATTGGTAGGGTTTGGGTGAGTTTTATAAAATCTACGATTTCGTCTTCATTGAAGTCTTTCATCAAGACTACATTCATCTTCACGTTAAACCCGTTTTCTATCAATAAAAAGATATTTTCGTAAGCCTTTTTAAACTGATCTCTACGAGTAATAAATTTGAATTTTTCTTCCTGAAGCGAATCCAAACTTACGTTAATATCATTAAGGCCATACTTTTTAAAATCATCCATAAAACGATCTACGAGAATCGCGTTGGTTGTGATTGAAAGCTTAACATCCAGCGTAGATAATTTCTGCAGCAGAACACTAAAATCCTTTCGCACCAGCGGCTCGCCACCAGTTAACCGAATTTTACTAACACCATTGTCTGCAAATATTTTGGCTATTGCAAACAATTCATCAGTCGTCATCAATTCTGGTCGGGGAGTGAGTGTAACGCCATCTTTAGGCATGCAGTAGGTACAACGCAAATTGCATTTTTCACTTAGCGAAATACGCAAATAGTTGTGCTTACGCCCAAAAGAATCGGTTAATATATTTTGATTTTCAAACATTTGTATCGTGTTGTGCTCCACGTAATATTTTAAAAACGTGCAGCAAATGTGGGAACACAGCCTCCATAGACTCTTTTGCTCCATTAGTTGAACCGGGTAAAGCCAGAACCAGACAATTTCCTATTGTGCCGGCAACGCTTCGCGAAAGCATGGCATATGGCATACGTTCTTGCCCATAATTGCGTATGGCTTCTTCAATTCCCGGTATTTTTCGTTCTAAAATAGGTTCTAAAGCTTCGGGAGTTACATCGCGGAATGATAATCCTGTTCCGCCCGTAAAAATGACGAGATTGTTATCTTCAGCGTATTCTAAAGCCTTACTTCGTATCAGTTCGATCTCGTCAGGAATAACTTCATAAGAAGCAATTTTGACATCGTGACTTTCCAGTTTTTCTATAATTGCTTTACCAGCGAAATCTTCTTTTTTCCCGGCAGAAATCGTATCTGAACACACAATAACACAAGCCTTTAAAGTTGAAGGTCGCTGATCTTTAAAACTGCTTTTTCCACCTTTTTTGTTGACTAAACGTATGTTGCCAATAACAATTTGCTTGTCAATAGGTTTCAACATATCATACATGGTAAGCGCAATAACCGATGCGCCGTGCATGGCTTCTACTTCAACTCCGGTTTTATAAACGGTCTTTACTTTAATGAGAATTTTTATAGTTAACCCATCAACTTCATAACTTACCGAAGTAAATTCAATCGGCAGCGGGTGACAGTCCGGAATAGTGATATGCGTATTTTTAACAGCAAATAATCCGGCGGTTTTTGCCATTTCAAACACATTTCCTTTGGGCACTGTATTATTCACAACAGCGTCAATTGTTTCCTGCTTACTAACAGTAACCGTTGCTTCTGCCGTGGCTATGCGTAACGTTTTTATTTTATGAGTTATATCGACCATTTGGTTTGGGTAATCTGGTTTTCTGGTAATTGATTATTTGTTGAATTGTTGTTTTTCTATCGTCACCCTGAATTTATTTCAGGGTCTCACCTATTTGATTTTATAAAACCGTGATGCGATGCTGAAACAAGTTCAGCATGACGAAAGTTCATTTTTATCAGCTATTAACTTTCCATTGAAATTCTTCATTTTCAAAAATCTCTTTTGCAAAAATGGGAACTTCACTTTTCACCTGATTCACGATTTCTTCAGTGGCCGCATAAACTTCTTTACGACGCATAGATGAAACGAAAACAAAAAAGCAAATTTCACCGGCTTTGATATTCCCCAGGCTGTGGTAAATATGCATGCAGGTTAGATTATATTTCGCGAAAGCTTTTTCCCTGATTTTTTCCAGCTTTTCATTTGCCATTTCTTCATAGCAGGTGTATGTTATCCCGCTTACGGTTTTATCATCGATCTTATCTGCGCGCACTTGACCCAGAAAAATATTATGAGCGCCAATGCTGTGCTTTGACTGATGTTTTGCAATAGAATCTGCTATAAATTGTGGCGAAATTGGGCCTTCAATAAATACTTTTTTCATTTTCAATAATTTGATTCATGGCTAAAGCGCCACCTTTTATGCTCCTAATTTTACTAAACTGATTTTTCTGCAGAAGCTTCGCCGCGACCAGACTTCGTTTTCCGCTCTGGCAGTAAATCAATATTTCGTTGTTTTTATCCAGCTGATGCATTTCACTTTCTAAAACTGAAAGCGGAATCTGAATAGAATTTTCCAAATCGAGTTGAGGCGTTTCATCAAATTCGCGTACATCGAGCAGCAAACTGTTTAAAGCCAAAGCTTCTTCCGGATTGATTTCTGAAACTTGATTTTGTAAATATTCAGCTTCAAAAAAATCGGTGTTTATGACCAGATTTTCGTCCTTTTTGTACTGAAAAATAGACTGATCGTTCGTGAGCGCATTATAAACCAGCAACTTTCCTGAAAGGATTTCGCCTATTTCCAGGATCATTTTCATCACTTCATTTGCCTGAAGCATTCCCGTAAAACCTACGGTAGTACCTAAAACGCCAACTTCAGCACAGTTTTGAACAATTCCTTTTTCGTTTTTAAACAAACATCGGTACGTTGGTCCGTTCTTGTAGTTAAAAACAGAAATCTGCCCTTCAAACCTAAAAACCGAACCATAAACAAATGGTTTATCTAGAATTACACAGGCGTCATTGATTAAGTAGCGTATTGCAATTGTGTCTGTCGCGTCAACAATTATATCGTAGTTCGCAATGATTTGCAATGCATTTTCGGCAGAAAGAAATTCATCATAAACCTCAAACTTGACATTAGAATTCAAAGCTTCCAACTTTGAAACCGCTTCGCGGGCTTTGCTTTTTCCCACGGTATTTTCTGCATACAATACCTGACGATGCAGATTAGTCTCATCAACCGTATCGCCATCTATAATTCCGATCGTTCCAATTCCCGCCGAAGTGAGGTAGGGGAGAACTGCGCAGCCCAAACCGCCGGCGCCAATAACAAGAACTTTGGCTTGCTCAATTTTTTGCTGCCCTGCATTTCCCACTTGAGGGAGTTTTATTTGTCTGCTATATTTATTCATAATTATCCTCCTGCAAAAGGTGGTAAAATGGCAATCTCGTCGTTTTCGTTTATTGTATAATCTGAATTTTTATCAACCATATTTTTGTTGACCGCAACATTTAAAGGAAGCTCATCCAGTTTATATTTTATCGTCAATTTTTGAAGCAAATCTGCCAGTTTTTGATTCTCCAGGGCGATTTTTTCTTCGCTGCAATTGGTAGCTTCAGCAATCATCCCGAAATATTTTACGTGTATCATAGCGCTGGTTTCAGTTGTTTGAGTTGATTCTGGTCGTTTATATTTTGCAAAGCTTCTGTATTTTTTATCTGTAATGCATTGTAGCCAATTTTTGTGATCAGGCTCATAAGTTTCAGTTCGTCATTTAAAATACTTTTCTCAAAAAAAGGAGCAACTGATTCGTGGTAAACTCCAATTAACGGATGCGACTTCTCAACTTCACTTGCGATTGTGATTGATTTTTCAGTTTGAGCATGAGAACTAATTAGGTCGCTAAGGATAGCAATTGTTATCAAAGGAATATCACAACTTAATATTAAATTATCGCTGGTAGAAGTATTTTTCAACGCAGAGAAAATACCGCCTACCGGACCTTTATCCCGATAAATATCACTGATTAAAGGAAAGCCAAATTGCTCATAATCTGTATTTTCAGTAACCAAAGAGATGTTTGAAGTAATCGGTTTTACTGCATCAATTATATGCTGAATAAAAGGCTTATCGCGAAAAATAACCAATCCCTTTTCAGTTTGCATACGGCTGCTTTTGCCGCCGCAAAGAATAAAAGCTGATATGTTATTGTCGATTTTCACCCGTTTAACTCCGATTTTTAGCTTAAAAAGTTAGTTTTTCAAATTCCTTATCCAGAAAATCCATGCAGTTTTGATTTATCGTTTCAAAATGTTTGATAATGGTTTTTCCGTATTCAGTTAAGGTTGTCCCGCCGCCATCTTTACCACCAATGTTTTTAATGATCAAAGGTTCTTTTGCGAGTTCGTTCATCGTATTCATCAATCGCCACGCCTTTTTGTATGACATATTTAAAGCTTTCGCAGCAGCGCTAATTGACTTTGTTTCGTGTACTTTTTTAAGCAATTCTATTCGGCCATAGCCTAAAAAGATATCTCCGTCTTTTTCAATCCAGATCCTGCTTTTAATTCCGCTGGATACTATTTGGTTCTTTTCTTCCATTAGAATACAAGATTTAAATACTGAATTGAGTCGCCTTCATTGATTTGTTCTACCGTTTCAGGCACAACTACTAGTCCGTTTGAAATCGCATACGAATTGAGCATAGACGAAGCCTGCCCGGTTAAGATTTCTGCTTTTCCATTTTCAATAATCGCTTTTAGAAAAAGCGTTTTGCCGGTAGGATTTTTAATTTCCGAAGTTATTTTAGCCTCTTTCAGTTCTAAGTTGAAATTTTCATGACCCATCATTTTTCTCAGAGCACCCAAAACATACACGTAAAAACAGGTTAAACTGGAACCCGGATTTCCCGGAAGGGCAAAGACGGTTTGGTCTGATTTTTTGCCAAAAAAGAGGGGTTTTCCGGGTTTTTGGTTGACTTTATAAAAGACTTCTTCAACCCCATTTTCTTCGAGCGCTTGTTTAACAAAGTCATATTCACCAACAGAAATTCCACCGGAAATCAATAAAACATCTACTTTTTCTAAAGCGTTGCTAATTGCAGTTTTGGTTTGGTCGTAATCATCTTTCGCTTTAAAAACCTGTATATCGTCAATCCCTAATCGAAGCAAAGCGGCCTGTAACATGATAGCGTTACTTTCATAAATAGAGCCTTTTTCTAGCGGAGTTCCGGGTTCTTGCAATTCGTTGCCGGTTGCCAGGATTCCAACCTTCGGTTTTTTATAAACTTCAATTTCCTGAATTCCCAAACCTGCCAGAAAGCCAATTGTGGCCTCGTTAACCAAAGTTCCTTTTTTGAGAACTTCTGTTCCGGTAAATACTTGTTCGCCAACAGGGCGAATATTTGCACCTTTTTGTGGTAATTTATTGATGAGGATTTTATCGGCAGCGCGTTCTACATGCTCCTGAATAACAATTGTATCTGCATCATCAGGCACCAAAGCACCGGTAAAAATGCGTACTGCTTCGCCGGATTTTAAACTCAAATTACCGGAATCTCCTGCTTTTGATTCACTTATGACTTTATATTCTGCTGCTCCATTGAGTTGAATAGCATAACCATCCATCGCTGATTGACGAAAAGGCGGCATATTAATAGGCGATTGTACAGCTGATGCCAAAATGCTTCCACGTGCTGCCAGCAGTGATAAAGTCTGCGTTCCCAGCGGGGAAGTTTGTTTTTCAATAAGTTTTAAGGCTTCATTAACAGCTATCATAGCAGCGGGCGTTATTTCTCTACGAATATAACGAAAGAAGAAGCGCGAAACAAGATGTCATCAATAATTAAGTATATTTACGTAATAATACGTATAAATACTTATATTTGTTTTGAATAATAAACTTCAGCTAAATGAAAGCAAACATTACTCTCTTTATTTTATTTGTCTTTTTTTCAACTTTCGCCATTGCGCAAACCTTTAATGTAGATGCAGATATACGTTCACGATTTGAATATCGCCATGGTTTTGGCAACCTGTTTCCAGATGATGCAGAACCTGCTGCTTTTGTAACACAACGCTCACGTCTCAATTTTGGTTATGATACTGAATGGTTGAATGCCTTTATAAGTGTGCAGGATGTAAGCACATGGGGCGATACCCGCCAAATTTTACCGAGTGATAACAATGATTCTTTTTCACTTTTTCAGGCGTGGGTAGAATTAAAAGTGGATGAACATTGGTCTACAAAATTAGGACGTCAGGTAATTTCTTATGATGATCAGCGCATTTTTGGTGGTCTGGATTGGGCGATGCAAGGTCGTTTTCATGATGCAGCCTTGATAAAATATAAAAATTCTGGTTTAAATATGGATCTGGGTTTTGCCTTTAGTCAGGAAGAACAGCGGATAATCGGCTCAGACTATGCAATTACCGGCTTTTTTACCTATAAAACCATGCAATTTGCACATTTGAATAAATCCTGGGAAAACTCATCTTTGAGCTTTCTCTTCTTAAATAATGGTTTTCAAAAATATAATGAGGAAGAAGAAGCTGATGGAACTTATAACAGGCAGACAACCGGGGCTTATTTTACTTTTCCTATCGGTGCTGTTAAGTTTGCCGGAAGCGGTTATTATCAATTTGGCAAAGCCGATGCCAGCACAGACTTGAGTGCTTATCAATTGTCTTTAGAAGGATCATATAAACCGGCCAACACTGTGTATGCTTTGGGATTTGAAATGTTAAGCGGAACAGATCAAACCGGAGATTCAAAAAATAAATCATTCTTCCCACTGTATGGAACCAACCATAAATTCAACGGTTTTATGGACTATTTCTATGTTGGGAATCATGCCAATAATGTGGGACTAAATGATCTCTATGCTAAATTGGTTTTCAAGACCGGCGAAAAATCTAATCTGCTTGTTAAAGGGCATTACTTTGCGGCTAATGCAGATCTGGTAAATGATACAGATAAATATTTAGGAACTGAAGTAGATCTTGTTTTTACGCAACCGCTTATTAAAAATGTAATATTAAACTTAGGCTATTCGCATATGTTTGCTTCAGACAGTATGAGTTTAATAAAAGGTGGTCTGCCATCTGATAATACCAATAATTGGGGGTGGGCGCAGCTCATTATAAATCCCAATCTTTTTAAACACACATTTACTCCGGAAGAATTATAGTAAACAGTTTTATAAATTGTTGGTTAGTCCCGAAAGGCTGTCTTTTTGATCTTAGACAGTCTTTCTTTTTGTAGGATATTTAGATATTTCTATAAATCTGTGTAAAAAATATAGCCTGATAATCAATAATAAGATTAACAGGCTATATAATATTTAGTAAGATTAATTTCTATTTTAACGAATTAATCCAGGCGGCTATTTTTAATGCCTCATCTTCTGGGACTTGAGGCATGGGAGCCATTGGCGTAGCATATTCAGGCCAGTTTTTAGGCTGAGGATTATA
Source organism: Leeuwenhoekiella sp. A16 (assembly GCF_047946675.1). Classification (GTDB taxonomy): domain Bacteria; phylum Bacteroidota; class Bacteroidia; order Flavobacteriales; family Flavobacteriaceae; genus Leeuwenhoekiella. The sequence goes on along the minus strand of NZ_CP172313.1, from coordinate 288,809 downwards.
AATTAATTCCAGAATCTTTTCATTAGAATACATGCGTTTTGCTATGTTTTTAAATGAGGGACCCACAACTCTTTTCTCTTTATTATGACATGCTGTACACGTATTTGCAGCTAATAGAGGTTGTACCTGGCTATCTGTTAAAACTTGATTTTGAGCTACTTTTTTGGCTACTGGTTTCTTTTTAGGAACTACAGTTTTTTTAGGACTCACTTTCTTTGATGTGAATTCACTAGCTGAAAGTTTTTGACCATCTGGAATATTGTTAAGCGTATAGTAAAAAGAAGGGTGAAGGGTTAACTCTTCCTTATCCTTAGATTTTACACCTTGCAATAACATTTCATGAACGTAAAATTGGCGTAAATTGTCTATAACGACTCTTACTTTCATCCCATCATCACTTACTTTGACGCCCTTAACAGGTATGTCTTCAATATTAACCTGTGGACTTCCATAAACAGCCTGATATTTGTAGATATAACTCTTCCCTTTATAAGAATTTAAATCTTCTGCTGAAGCTTTGTCTACTGGTTTTGTAAATTCGATTTCAAAACCATCAGGCATTGCTTTTACGGTTTTCATTTCAAAAGGAGTTTTACCCGTCCATGACAAGAATTCTATACCGGAATTTGTTGTTCCTGCAGATCCCCAGCCTCGGTTTGTCTCACCAATAAAAAGATTACCGTTATGATCAAAATCCATTCTCATAACACCAGACTGAAACCCGGCTCTAAAATCAAAAGCCACACCTTGATATTCACCTTTTACTTTTTCCAGGGCGACTCTCATAATTTTACTTTGACCCATATCACCCACAAGAAGCTGACCGTCAAACGGACCAAATTTTGAATTGGCATCAATAGCTTTAATTTGTGAAGTAGATATTCCTAAAATTCCGTGAGGTAAAATCACAGAAGGTAATTGAAGCTCAGGGAAAGTTTCTTTTATTTTATAAAGAAAATCTGGATTTTTCTCATCCTGAACGTTTTCCGGTTTTACATATCTTCCATTTACTTTTGTCTGTCTCTTGTCAATTTTAGCGTAAAATTGCTCCTCAGTTAATTTTATAGGAGAATCTTTCATCCCTGTCCATTTAAGCCCTGCCGGATGGCCGGTAAATGCTCCTTTTGGCAAATGCCAAACTCCACCAGAGCCTACCCAGTCACCTTGATTATCTGTATAAAAAAGTTCGTCATCATACATACCGTAACCTGCTGGTGATCTCATTCCTGTTGCCCAGGGCTGCATTGTGCCATCTTCAGATATTTTCATTGTCCAGGCTCTCCAGGGTACACGACTCTCACCACGCCACCATTCTTCATCACCAAAAGCAACATTTGCAGTTACAAAAAATGTGTCGTCTGGTGCTAGAACAGGTCCAAAAGAATATTCATGATAATGTGTAGATAACGGCCATGCATATACGGTTTTATAAACGTCTGCGACGCCATCACCATCTGTGTCAACCAGTTTTGTAAGTTCGCCACGCTGGGCTGTGTATAAAGCTCCATCTTTATAAGCCAGACCTAGAGGCTCATGTAATCCGGAAGCAAACTTCTTAAAAGTCACACCTGTGCCACCGCTCATCGTAGGGTTTTCAAGTATCCAGACGTCACCACGTCTTGTGCATACAGCCATGCTTCCGCTAGGCAGTGATAGGACACCACCACCTTCTATAAGTACACCTTCAGGCGTAGGGATTGTGGTAATTCTATAAAAATCATTTTCTTTAGATCCTTCTTGTTTAGGCTCATCTTGCGCCATCAATCCAGAGGTGATCATTAGCAGCAGAAGAACAGAAAAGTTTTTAAACATTGTATATATATTGTAATTCTTATTTTTCATGATCGTTACCATATTATTTCATAGTTAATAGTACTACCATCAACTGGTATTATCAGTTCTGTTTCTCCATTTATATCTCTTATTACAGGTGTTTGTGCAGAAATAAGTTTTAGATAATATGCGTTGTCACCAATGATGTATGAGCCATCTTGCATTTTCTTTACTTTGCCTGAAGCTAATTTATAATACCAACCAGATAAGCCCGATTTTGAAAAACTTATCTCGTTTTTCAGATAGTTATTATTTTCATCGGGAGTGATTTTATTAGAAATCTCGACACCATTATATTTTTGTTTGAAAATAGGTAATCCCGTTTCGCTGTCTATGGTATATCCTTCTGAAACAAAATCAGGAGCCTCTCCTGTTTCTGGGAAAGCAGTTTTGTCTGTAGCAAGTTTAGCTAAAGGTTGATTTAAAAAGGTCCATTGTACAGATCCTTTTGGTTTAAAAGAACCGTCACCTCTGCTGTGCCACATGGGTGTAGCATCTACAAAATCCCCTCTCCAGAAACCAATTATATTCGCTGATTTTAAATCGTATACGTAATTAATACCTTCTGGTGTGCCAACGCCTATTGTATGAGAAAGTCTTTTTTCATTTCCTTTAAAGCTCACAAAACCTCTTAATAAAGCTGGTTTTGCATCTGGCTGTACATAGATCGCAGAAACATCGTTCACATTAGGTGGGTAGGAATCATAAGCGTGAAAGGTCTTAGGATTTGTAGTTGCGGTAGTAACCGTAAAACCTAATCGTGGCGCTCTCCAGCCTGCATTTTTAATATTCTTTATTGTAAATGAATGTTGACCTGCTTTAAGGTTAGAATTAGAAGATATACGTCCCTCATTGTCTGAAGAATTTTCTTTAGCAACAACTTTCCCATCTATAGATAATTCTGCACCACCGGTATAATTTACCAAAAATGTGAAATTATCATCTTTTGGGATCAAAATTTCCCCATTAAATATAATACCATAAGCATCTTCCTCTTCAGCAAGATTTACATCAATATCTTTAGTTTTTCCTTTAGAAACTACAGTCGCGTTATCAAGATCTTCTAGACCTTTAAAATCACCTTTATAAGTTTGGTAAGCAATAGAAGGGAGAGTGACTTGAGATTCTGCCATTACCTGATACTGTATGTTTTTGAATGCCACAGCACCATGATCACCCTGAATCATAAGCGGACCCATTGCAGTTTCTTCAGCAGATATAGGACCACCTGTAGCTAAAGGAACTTCAACATTATTTTGAATAAGCTCGCCGTTTAGTTCAATAGAAACAAATTTCGCATTCGCTATTTTATTTCCACTTTCATCAAATCTTGGTGCTTTAAAATGAATTTTTAAATGTTGCCAAAGGCCAGGAGCCTTGGCAGGATTGCTTAGAGGAGCGATACCTCTAAAAATTTTGCCGGGTTCATTTTCCCAATTGCGGTAGATACCACCTATATCAGAAAATTTAGGAACTTTTACACCCCAGGCGTCATTCAATTGTACTTCATATCTGCCTTGTAAATAGATTCCTGAGTTAGAACCTTTAGGAAGCATAACATCCATTTCCAGGTAAATATCTCCGTGTTCCCATTTAGTCACCAGATTATCTTTTCCGTTCTCGGGATTATTTAAAAGAATTCCTGTTCCCGGAGAAAAGGTAACCGCCTTTGCAGGCTCGGTTTCATTTTTTCTTTTTCTCTTTTTTCTTTTTTTGCCAGATTCTTCTTCTGCTGTTTCGGCCTGGTGTATATCAATGTTGGGATTCATCACCACATCACCCACAATTTGCCAATTGCCTGTCTGGTCTTTAAAATCATTAAGATTGTCTAAGGTTAACTGTTCCTGTGCAAATAGACTAAATCCAGATAATAGGACCAGGAACAAAATCGTGTTTCTCATGAAAGATTAGTTATATTTTCTGTAAGGATACAAAAAATATACTAAATCGATTTAGTGTAAATGCATGAACCTGAATTTTAACAGTGAAAAAATCAATTTTTGCGAAGGAAGGCTCACATAATTGCTCGTATTCTCTCAACTGTTGTTACTGCCAAATTCGATAGTGGTTTTAAGATCTTGAAGTTCCATATTGAAACCGTAATTAACCTTATCAATATTTTTATTACGCATCAAGAGGCGGAAACCATTTCGCAAAGCAAAGTCGTGCTCTCTTTTTACCTTAAGGTCAATAACAGAGATCCTCTTAGGATATCTATGTTCTAATTCCTGCAGCAGCGTTAATGTATTATCTATGCTTCCGTTATTCACAAGACATAAGCGCACATCAGGATATTCTTTTAAAAAAGTAGTGAATTCATCTTTATCTAAATGCTGCTCTCTGTTTGAAAATATGAGAATGATGCCTGTCATAATTACTTTTAATAGATTATTCTTACTACATTAAGCTTCCTACTACCGTATAATAGATATCAAAATTAACCGGTACCGCTCTTGCTTTAGCACTTGGTCTTACTTTGAACTGAATAGGAATATTTGTTCTGCAACCTATAAATTCAAATACTTTAATGGCTTGTGAAGCATTATTGGGAACAGCTATATAAGCGCCGCCGTTTTCAGGAGTTAGACCTCGTGGTCCTAATGGTTGAATAGGTAAATTATCATAAGGGCTTGAACCTATAAGCGGTAGGGGAGTGCCACTATCTGTAAATGTACGCGCCTCTATTATAATGTCTGCAGGGGCATTTATAGTGTGCATATATACTTTATATCTAAAGACATTTGCACTGCAGTTTGTTTCAGTATCTGAAACTTCTACACCCAATATTGAGGTAGGATCGAGTACAAAGCCTATTTCTGTTGCGTTAAATGTAGTTTCAAAACCTAAAGCCGCATCGTCTTCCCCGGCTTCCATCACTACATCTGTTATAGACTGGCTAAAGTTGGGCATGCCCTGCACATCCAGAGTTCCCGGCAGCAATACTTGGGCATTTACCGCCGTATAACATAACAGTGCTATTATAATTTGAAATTTTCTCATGGTAGCTTATTTTATTTCGTAGATGATTTCAAAACCGTCTGGCAATGATACCATCCCGGGATTGTCTATTGTGTATTTTAACTGGTAGCCGTTGTTCATGCCGTCGCCCGTATATCCATTTTGAAAGTCATATATGAGTCGGCTGTCAAATCTGGCGCCATTATTTGCAATTGTAACAACTGGGCTAAAACTGGGCGTTGCATAGCTGCCCGTAGGTGCAAAACTTATAACTTCTACAGTAATGGTCATGCCTGCGGGAACGGGCAATGTAGAGTAGACATATACATTACCTGGTTGATAATCTGCATCTCTAAAGGTGAAATTTAACCACAGATCTGCATCTTCTATTGAGCCACTGGCACTAGCGGGAAGTCCTGCCTCAAGGCCACTTAAATTTGTGCTTCCGCCTGTTAATGATTCTGGTTCTACATCTATGATCTCTATAGGCTGCAATTGTAATGATGCCGTATTAAAGTCTTTACCGCCGCCAAAAAGATTAACACTATTAGCATCTATGGTTTCCTGTGCAAAACATATCGACATATTGACAAGAACCAGATTAATAAATATATAGCTGAATTTTCTCATAATTAATTGCCTACTTTAAAGTTCTTATTGTCAAACTTGATCTTTCTCTTCTTGCTTCCAACCTCTATAGAGATGGTTTCCCTGGCATTTTCTTCTACCGTGATTTGGGTTGCTTTAGGGATATCAAACAAATCACCGGCTTTAAATCTCATAATCTCTATTTTATAAGTACCCGGTACTATTTCCTGAAAACTAAATGTGCCGGTCTTATCAGATTCTATGGTGTATGTAAACTCTTTATTTTCAAGTTTTATATACGCTGTAAGATCCTTTTTAGTTAGATCTTTTTCGATGAAATCTATGCTGCCGTTAATGGTAGAAGAACGCACCAGCGGTATGTCTAAACTCGACATATTGTCTCTGGCAACTATTACTTTAAAAGGTGCTCTCTTAGCAGCTACAATGCCCAGTGGTAATGATGACTCATCTATAAAAATATAGTTTGTGCCTAGCGGAAGATTGTTTAGCTCAAATTCTCCTTTTGCATTTGTAGATAAGGTTTTACCAGAACTTACTATGCGTATTCCTTTTGTTTTAATGGTTTCATCTGCAGCAAAAACATATCCTTTTAAACCTCCTTGCTCAATTGTTCTACGAAGTGGAATCCCAAACATATAGGTGTATTTTCCAAAACCTAAAAGCTCTTTTTGAGTGGTATTACCAGCGTTTTCATAATAGTTTGCGCGTAACTCAAAGCGATGGTTTTTATTTATTTGAGCCATTAGGCTGGCGTTAATAAAATCACGTTTCATATAAGAATCTTCCGGACTGAAACCGCTGTTGTAATTAAAGTCAAAGCGGAACATTCTGCTTAAGCTGTAATCTACACCTAAACTGTATCTAAAATAATTGGTGTTGAAATCTGATTTTCCGTAACGGTTGTTATAATTATGATTTAAAGATCCTTTAAAAGTTAACCTGTCGTAAATTCTATAAGAACTCTGTAGGGTGTGTGCGTATGTTTTTCTGTAAACATTAGTAGCAGCAAGTAAATTTTTTGTTTCTGCTATTCTACCGTTAAAACGAAGGCTAAAGTCACGAGATGTAAACGCATATCTATAATTAAGACCGTACTCTTTGTAATAATAGTTTCTGGGCTTTAACTGGTCTTCACGTACTCTTCTGTCTAAACGAATACTTACATAATGTCTTTGATTAGGACGATAACCTAAACCACCGTAATAATCTTCATAATAAGGAGCGGCAGCAAAAAACAAAGGGTTTAAGCGCTCATTGATTTTAGACATGTTCTGGCCTAAAGTGAAATTCCACTTGTGCAGTCTGTAACGCAGATTATTTGAATACTGAAGGCTATTTCTAAGTGCGCCAAAGTAATTTTCGCCCGCAATGGTGAAATTACCTGAGTACGTCAAATTCTCAAATCTCTGTATCAGGTTAATATAATTTGCATAATCTACATTTTCATTTGTTAAGCTAAATGACGACTCTGCATTAATTAAGGTTTTGTTATTTACATATTTAAAATTGAAAGTTGTGATCTGTCCTTCCTCATTCTCGTTACCGGGAATGTTGAAATATGCACCTTGCTCTGTACCGCTTGATCTGGCTACAGAAACGCCTACCTGTAAAGAATCTGTAAAATGATATTGCGCTTTTACACCGTACAGCGGCTCATCATTAAAATCGTAAAGTCGTGGTTTTGTATAAAAAGCTGAAAGCATCCAGTTTTTTACGCGGTGATCTATTCTGGCGCCCATCCCGTAACGACTGTTAAAACCTAAGTAATTAAAACGGTAAGTATGATCTCCCAGATGTACAATGGTTTTGTTATCATAATTGTAAAGCGCACTGTATTGATCTATTACACCAAAACGCTTAAGATTTATTTGTTTAGGACCTCTTAATGTGAAATTTAAATGATGCTTTTTCTGGCTGTCTAAAAAGCCGTGACCTCTTAATTCTGCTGAAACTGTCGAGTAATGCTCCTCTTCATTTGTGTAACTGTTATACAACAAACTTGCTTCTATGGGAAAGCGCTTAAAAGGATCTGTTTGCTTAATTCTCGCAGGGAAAACATCTGTTTTAGAAAAAGACTGATATGCCTCACCAGAAGCGGCACTTTCTACTTTTAAATTTGTGATCATTGTGCGTAAAGCGAAAACCTTTTTAGTTGTTTTTTGAGTCACATCTACTACGATTATTGAGTCTGCAGCCAGATTGATCATCTCATTTCCTTCTATACTGTTGCGAGAAGAAAGCGCTATTTTTTGATTTACATTTCCTGTATTTTTAATAAAATAGCTGGCTTTTATGGTTTCACCGGCCTGTACATTTTGTGGAGCGAAAACATTGAAAACCTCAATACCGAAATTTTTGGCCACTTTAAAAGTTACTGGTGAAGAACCTAATAAACTTCCTTTGTCTGTAATTAAGTTTACCTGTGCAGATGTGGAACCTGACTTATATTTTGCCGGAATAAAAAAGCTGATAAGCGCCAGTCTTTTTTCACCATTCTGCATGGTATTAATAGTGCTTGCAGAAATAAGATTCCAGGTATTGGGCAGGCGCACATCAAAATTTAATCCTGAAACATCGCTACCCATATTCACTACATCTATTACAAGCGTGTGTTTTTTACCCGTTTCATACGTGTCTTGCTTATGCAGAGGCGTTAATTTAATATCACCTGCATTTGAAGAATCTGTAATAATGATTTTTCGGGTTTCTGGCTGGCTTTGCGATTTTGATACTTTGGCGACCGATTTTGTGCTGTCTATGACCGATTTTTGAACTCTTCTCAGGTTATCTGAATAGATATTTGAGTCGGTTGTAGCTTTTGTCTCTGCAGTACTTTCTGTTTCTTGCTTTGTATTTTGAGTTTGTACAGATTTTACAGAATCTGTTTTTGATATTCTGTTTTCAGGAGCGTTTTTTGGTGAAAACGCCCGATTTTCAGCTGTTTTAACCGGTTTTTTTACGCTGTATATCGTTTCATTATTGATTGATTTTTGCTCTTCTTTTACCGATTTTTGATTGTTTTGAGGGGTTTTTTTCGCTTTTGCGGAATTATTTACAGTCGAAGAAGTTTCAGACTGAACTTTTACTTTTGTTGTGTCTTTGGTTTTAGGAGATGCGGGAACTGCTCTTCTTGTTTGCAGAACATTATTTTTAGAATTTGTTGCTGTATTAGTTTTTTTCGCAAGAGCGCTATTTACATCTATTACCCCATTATTTTCTTTCGCTTTAGCTGAAATCGTTACAACTTCAGAAATAAGAATTTCGTTTTTTGTGGTATCTGGCTCAAGTGTTGCAGCGGTTGCGTTGCTATATTTAAATGTGGTACTGTTTGTATCTGTGTTTTTAATTTCTTCCACTTCATTGTATTCAATTACATCAACATGAGGATATAGATCAAAACCTTCATTAGGTGCATCTTTTGCACAGCCTATATAAAAAGGTAGTATGATGAACAAAAGTTTTAATCCCTCCAGAGGGTTTAATTCCCCGAGGCTTGCCTCAACCAGAACAAAAATTTTCTGATTCACACCTCGTTGGCTTACCCTGAGGTTCTTGATTATAGAGTTCATATTGACGAGTGTTAAATTGTAGAATGAGTGATTTGGGGTCTGCTATTCTATGTTAAGGTTGATGTTTGCACCTACATATTCTTCGCGGGAATCTGCAATAAGCATACACTGGTAATTGCCTTTTGCAAGTGATGTGAGGTCTAAGATAAATTCCTGGCAGAAACCCGGGAAAATTAGGTTTCTAATGGTGTTTTTTTCCATGATCTTGGTGCCTGTAGCATCGTATATTTCAAGCAGTAGTTTTACATCTTCTACAAACAGATTTTTATTCTCAAGGTTTACACTAAGATTTTTTGATGGCAGACCTGCCTCTGGTAAAAAGTCAATGCTCGTGAAGGTTAGGTCAAGATCTTCTATGTTATTTACATTTGTCATGACGCCTACTGCATATTGCATTTTAGAATTAAGTGCTACCGCATTAGATTGCTGTTGTTGCATAGGCTTTTCTACTTGTATCATAACCATATTCCAGTAAGAGCCTTTTAGGTTAGCATCTTCAGGAATATTGATTGAGAAGCGATACACAAAACGCTCATTAGGAGCCAGTACTTTATCACCCAGATTACCTTCAAACCAGCTTAGCGAAGAACGCTCATGGCTCATATCTTTTGTGAATTTTCTAAATTCTGAACAGGAGAAAATAGCCTCGCTAAGAACAAAAGTTACCAGTTGATCTATGTTAGAAGTATTTTGAAGAATGATCTCTCCACGCACTTTGTCTCCAGAAGATCCTTCATACGTATGTGTAAGACCGTTTACAATAAGAACACCGCTAAATGCTGCAGCATTAATGAAAAATGTAAAGGCTATGGTAAGTATAATTCTTGCTTTCATCTTAACTTATTTTAATGGTATAATTGCTTGTTGATGTTTTATTATACTTCAAATTTAGCCTGATAAACAGGGGTTTTAGGCGTATTTTCGTTAGGTCGCGTTTAAGTGTAGACGAATGGTCGCAATGCGTCTTTGAAGCAAAAACGACTTTCTATTGAAGGAAAGAATCGTTTTTTTAGTTTATTAAAAAAGGCCGCTCTACCTGGGCAGAGGGCCTTTTTTATTACATTAGAATAGTGAATTATAAACCGCTAATGGTGTAGATCAAAGTTGAGTTATAGGTACCCGCTTTGTAATCTGCAAAATTTCCGTCTTCTGCAAGAGAATACGTGAACTGCAGCCCTTTTTGTCCCTGACCTGTGTACACACTTCCTATTCCTGTGATCACCGGTACAGATACATCTGTAGGTACTACTTCAATTGTTCCTGCTGCTGTACCTAAAGTGCCGTTGTCTGCGGTAAAAGTACTTTTGTTAAGAACGAGTTTAACACCGCTGGGGAAGTCATTTGCATTCTGATCAAAGCCTACAGTAATGTTTCTAAGTTGGCCATCTGCGACTACACTTGTATAATTGAGCCACATAGGAGAGGTCTCTACACTGTCAAACTCATAAACTCCGGCTTCTTTTGTTACATCTGTAAGGTCTAAAGTGATGGCACTTACTTCTGCTCCAGATGCATCTTCAATATCTAGCATTGCAAGGGTAGGTACATCTACAGTCAATGCCTGATTAAAGGTGTTGATGTCATTGTTGTCTGCCTGTGCATTAGCATCGATTGCAAATAATGCTGTAAATGCTGCTGTAACTAAACTAATTTTTTTCATAATAAATGATTTAGGATTGAATAATAAAGTGTTAATGATTAAATGTTTATTTGTTTATCTGATGTAAAACTAGTCATGCTGTCATTGTATTTATGGCTATTTTCGGTGGATGACCGGTTGCTGTAGATGAGTTCATGCTTTCAATCTTTAAAGCTTTCGCGAAATGCAAAGCGCAAAAAGAGATACACAGAAAGCAATTTTTGTTGAAGGTGCTAAAAGAAAAACAGAAACTTTGAGGCAAAGGTTTATTTCGTGAAAACGATAAAAGACCTTTTACAATCGTAGAATGAAAAAGGTATCGGTCAGGTGTAAAATCGGGTCATTTATGCTGAAAATCGGTCAAATTCCTATGAAAAGTAAAAAGGCACTCCACATAAGTAGAATGCCTTTTTATTACTAAATCCCAGTTGAATTATAACCGAAGATTATTTTGATATTATATACCGCTAATGGTGTAGATCAAAGTTGAGTTATAGGTACCTGCTTTGTAATCTGCGAAATTTCCATCTTCTGCAAGAGAATACGTAAATTGCAGCCCTTTTTGTCCCTGCCCTGTGTATACACTTCCTATTCCTGTGATCACAGGTACAGAAACATCAGTTGGTTTTACTTCAATGGTTCCTGCTGCTGTACCTAGTGTACCGTTGTCTGCAGTAAAAGTACTTTGATTAAGAACCAGTTTCACGCCGCTGGGGAAGTCATTTGCGTTCTGGTCAAAACCTACAGTGATGTTTCTCAGCTGCCCATCTGCGACTACACTTGTATAATTGAGCCACATAGGAGAGGTTTCTACGCTTTCAAATTCATACACACCAGCTTCTTTTGTTACGTCTGTAAGATCTAAAGTGATCGCGCTTACTTCTGCTCCTGAAGCATCTTCAATGTCTAACATTGCCAAAGTTGGTACATCTACTGTTAATGCCTGGCTAAAGGTATTGATGTCATTGTTGTCTGCCTGAGCGTTAGCGTCGATTGCAAATAAAGCTGTGATTGCTGCTGTAACTAAACTAATTTTTTTCATAATAAATGATTTAGGATTGAATAATAAAGTGTTAATGATTAAATGTTTATTTGTTTATTTGTTTATTTGTTTATTTCTGATGTAAAACTAGTTAGACTGTCCACGCTTTGCAGTCTGTTTTCGTTAGATGGCACTTTGCTGTAGATGAATTAAGCTTTTTATTCTTTTAATACATCCAGAGGGTTTCATCAGTCAGGTTCGAAATGAATATTACAATTCATGACTGGCTTTTCTTTAGATGAAAATTGTTTTTATGTCTTTATCTATTCTTGCCAGCATAAATTGATTCAAAAATTAAAAAATCAATAACCTATTAAATACAAAAAGCCCCGGCGTGAGGGAGAGCGCCAGGGCAACAAACAGAATTTGGGGGGAAATGTATTTTAACTATGCAGCAGCTGTAGGTTCAAGTAATCTTGTAAGTCCGGCTACACCAAATGCATATTGTATCTTTTTATTGTCACATCCTACAAGAACGATTTGTTTCTCTTTTTGTTTTGCTTTCTCTATCAATAAGTAGATCATAAATGCTCCTGAAATATCTATATCATGAATTGAGTTCAGGTTTACAATAAGATAGTTAGTCCTGTCAAGAGCAACTTCAATTTTAAGTTGAGTCTCTGTTACATTATGACTATTTAATATTCCTTCTATTTCCAGAACATAATTATTGAGTTGTATTAGAGACATAATGCTGCTTGTTTAATTGTTATTGTTTTACAAAGATGCTTAGTATTTTAGAATTGCTCAGTTGATTTTCGGTGGCTGGGTAATTCGTGTAGATAAACTGTCATTTTTTGACTTTTATCTGAAATTATACTCTAATTAATTCAATTTAAGATATTTAATACAGTTTTCAATTTGTTGTATTTAACTCAAAATGGGTGAGGGTAAGGTTGTGAAAGTATTTTATTTTTTTGCAATTAAAAACCCTGCACCTTAGGGGAATGCAGGGTTAATTAAGATTTGGGGGTAATAGTAAAACGATTTGGGGTGAAAGCGTTTTGTTTTTATTTCTTGTACAAAGATGATAGATATTCCCACGCTGGATCCCAAAATTTAGTTGAATGGAAGTTTGCTGTAGTCGAGTGGTTCATTATCATCTTTGAATTGTTTTTGTACTGATAAGTGAAGTTTGAGAGCTGCCAGACTTTAACTGAAATCAGTTTTTTTCATTGAGAGACTTAGCGGTTGTGATAATAGTTTAATTAATGAAGCAGATCTATGAACATAAAAAACCCCGCATTTAAAATGCAGGGGTAATTAAAGGAATGAGGGGTAGGGGATAAAGTTATTAAGGGGTGAGAAGTTTTTTCTACTTTTTTATTCTTGTACAAAGATGGTCTTTATATACAAAGTATCTTTTTAATTTAGTTGAATGGAGGTTTACTGTAGATGAGTGGTAATTTTCTGTCTTTAAAATGATTTTCAGACAATGAGAAGCATCTAAATTTCCAGAGCTTTTCTTACTTTAAGAATTTTATATTTCGAAGGCTTACGGAGATTTGTTAAGTAGAGAGCAATTTTATGCATTAAAAAACCCTTGCGTTTTTAGGCTGACGCAAGGGCTGAAGTGATTTGGGGCTATGCCTAAATTCTAATGAAATGTGAAGAGAAAGTATAAGGCGTTAACAAATATTGACACCTGCCATGTTGAAAGCTTTTTTTACAGCTTCATTTTGCGTACCGGTCAATATGATATTTTTTTGCTTTTTTCTGGCGCGCTCTTGTATAAGGTAGAGCATAAAGACACCAGAGAGATCGAGCATATTTATTTTGTCGAGATTTACAACCAGATGGCTCACAAGATCAAGAGCACATTCTATTGTTGATTGTGTTTCTGTAACGTTGCCACTACAGATTATTCCGCTTAATTCAAGCACCTGATTATGAAAACTTGCTAGAGCCATGTTATTTAATTTTGAAGTTATTTTCTGCTTCAAAGATCAAATAAATTGCCAGCGTTAGGGGCTTTTTTCGATTATGCGCCCTTTAACTATAGATGAATGGTTAAAAGGTTTCGTTGAGCTTTTTCGCCCAGAGCGCATGCTTCAGTTAAATAATTCTATAAAAGGTTTAGACGCTCCATTAACTCTGTTCTTTTAGAGCGGCTTACCGGGATGATATCGCGATCTATAAGTACACTATTATCTTCTATATCTACGATCTTACTGGTATTTATAACGTAGGAGCGATGCACTTTTAAAAACAAATCATTGGGTAGTTTGTCTTCTATTTTCTTCAAGGTAGAGTGAACTGTATAATTTTTGGTTTCAGTTTTTATCAGGATATAATCGCCTTTGGCCTCAACGATTTTTATGCCTGCCATGTCGATTTTTATGAGTCTGCGGTCGATATTTACATACAGATCCTGTACATTTTCTGCAGTCTCTTTATCTTCAGCAATTTTAGATGTTTTTTTAAAGGCAAGGGCTTTTTTTACAGCCTTATCAAAACGTTCTTGCGTAATAGGTTTAACGAGATAATCTACAATACACTCATACTCAAAAGCTTCTATTGCAAAATTTTTGTCTGAAGTGCTTAAAACTATTTTGGGTGGATTTTTAATGGTTTGTATAAAGTCAAAACCCGTAAAATCTGGCATATGAATATCTAGAAAAACAAGATCTACCTCGTTTTGATTAAGATACTTGATAGCGCTTAATGCGTTAGAGAAAGTTTCATCTACAGTAACATTGGGGTTTTTTGAAGCTAATTGTTCAATTATGGCTCTTGCCATCTCCTCATCATCAACAATAATGCAATTCATACTTTATATTTTAAAATGTATTTATATAACCTAACATGTTTTTAAGAATGTCTTCAAAAGCGTCTGAAAGTGAAGATTTATTTTCTTTAAGTTGGTTCTCATAATCAACAGCGAGCTTATAACTTTTTTCAAGTCCCAAAATACTTATTTTATGTTTAAGCTTGTGAACATCTTTTGCTGCAGTAAGATAATCGGCATTTTTGAGGTGTTCACGGTATAAATTGATCTCTTTAGGCAATTCTCGTTGTATGATCTCGATCATTTTTTCTTCAAAAGAAACGTCGCCACCAGACATTTGCCTGATCATTTCTATATTGGGCTGTTCTGTCATTAATCGTTTTTAGGTAAAGTAAAGTAAAACGTGGTTCCTTTTTCTGGTTCACTTTTAAGCCAGATGTCGCCATCGTAAAAGTCTATTATCTTTCTTACTATTGAGAGACCTATGCCGGTCGAGTTTTGATCACCGTCTATTTTTTCAAAAATTTGGAAGATCTTTTTATAATGCTGTGTTGATATGCCTTTACCGTTGTCTTTAATAAAAAACTCCCACTTGTATTCTCTTTCTTTTACACCAATGTGTATTTCGCCCTGAGCTTTGTCTATACTTTTTATAGCATTTTGTATCAGGTTCTGAAAGAGTTGCTGTAAGCGAAATTTATCACCGTTTATCACCGGAAGATTATTATCTATCTCAATATTAATATGTGCCGGGGCATACAGAATTTGTACTACTTCTGTAACTAAATGCTGGGTGTCTACATCATAAGTACTCAGCTCTGCCTGGTCTATGGTCGAGTAATTGAGAATGCCGGTAATAAGGCCATCCATTTTCTCAACGTTTTTTAAAATTAGATTGAATTGTGTGCTGCACTCTTCGTTAATCAAATCGCGGTTATCTTCCATGATCCAGTTAACGAGGGAGTCTATACTTCGCAACGGTGATTTAAGATCGTGAGATACCATATGTGCGTAATCTGAAAGTACCTGATTTTTTCGCTCTAGGTTTTTAAGCAGTTCTTCCCGTTGTTTATCTATGCGCAGAATCTCGTTAGATTGTTCTTCTATAAAGGTCGATAAATCGACCACTTCGAGCGATTTTTGCTCATTTTTAGGCGATTTTAGGTTAAGCGTTTTTACAACGTGAGTAAGGCTGTCTATTATCTTTTTTTGACTTTCTGCTTCTTCCCTCAATTTTGTGTTGGCTTCAAAAAGTTCGTCAGAACTTATTTTCATCGCCCGTTGTGACATGCTGAGGTGATTTTCATAATTATCATACGACCTGTCAATCGCCTCTAGAAAATCACTTAGAGGTGCAATGTCTATATTCTTTGCAGTTACAAATTTCTTTATTTGTCTTTGAAGGAGAGAGTTCACTATTCGCTGATTAAAGTTAGGGTCATTGTCTGGTTGTGCAGCTCACACGCACGCTCGCTTTGATAGGGGGCCATCTCGCCATAAGAGTAAAAACCACTCACGCTGGCATTCTGGCCTATAACCTCGATCACCTCTTCTATTTCTTCCTCTACACGTTGATCCATCACGAGTTTCCTGCCAATGCAGCTTACAAGTATTGCGAGATCTGCAGGTTGATTTCTGTTCTTAATTGCCAGTTTTGCGGCCTCGTAGGCACCGGTGGCGATACCGTCTACAGATGCCATCATAAGTTGTACTTGAGCATTTAATGGTACGTCACCCGCAAGGATCATAGAATTGTTTTCTTTATCTATATTTAAAATGGTGCGCACAACCGGATGCTTCTTCCCGGTTGCCGTCACATTTAGCGGATAGAAAAGCGACGCTTGGGGTAATTCTGCAGCTTTATCGCCTAAGTATTTAGAATAAATATCAAGAGCAGGTACGTTATCGAGTTCATAAAGAATATTGCCTTCAGATCTTGTTATGCTACGCTCAGGGCCAAAAGGAATCCAGCCACCATAACTGGCAAATGAGATCTCAAGCGAGACTCCATAAAATCCTATAGCGATCACTTCGCCTTCTTTAGGATCTTCCTGATACGAAGCGAGTGTTTTTTCAAATCTGGCATCGTCACCACACATGCCACCGGTTAATGCAATTGTATCGTCAATGCCAGATTCTATACCATCAATCAACGAACTGCCATTTACAAAGCTACCTTCAGAAATTACAAAGACGTGTTTTAGGTCTTCTTTGGGTATTTCATTTATTAGTTCGATACCCAGAGCATGCGCATTTTTATCGTGAGCAAGTATATTTGCTCTTTTTACGATAAATGAACTTTTTTCAAATTCTACTGCTGTAACAGAAATTGAATTTTCGGTTACATTCTGGCCTATTATTTCGCCGGAAGTTGAGCCAAAAACGAGATCTTGATATGGAAATTCCTGGCGTATACTTTCAATAATCGACTTATCTTCTAATAAAAACCGGTTTGCAAACACAAAAACCAGCGGATTTTTCAATTGCTGATTTCCGGTGAGATAATCCCATTCTGTGCTTTCTGTGCGTTGTGCTTGTACAATTTTCATTATCTATCGTTTTAGAGTAAAAAAGAAGGTGGTACCAACGTTTACTTCGCTTTCTAACCAAATTTCTCCCTCATACAGCTCGATCACTTTTTTCACAATACTTAAACCAATTCCGGTAGATTTTTCTGTGGTGCTTAGTGAATTGAACATTTTAAATATTTTCTCGTGATATTCAAAAGGGATTCCTACGCCATTATCCTGAATGGAAAATGTATAGTGACTCTCATCCTGCGTATGATCTATTATAATTTCGCCTTTAGGCTTATCTATATGCTTAACTGCGTTAGTGATTAGATTTTGAAACAATTGTTGTATTCTGGTTGCATCTGCAGTGATAATGGGCAAGCGGTTCTTGATAATAATCTCAATATGATCTGGCACGTAGATCATATCCTGAATGTTGATTATTAGAAGATTTAGATCAAGCTCTGTGTCATTGAGATTGCTTTTTTCTATACTTGAATATTCAAGAATATTTGCAATGAGCGTGTCCATCTTCACTACTTTATTTTCTACAAGATTCAGGTTTTTAAGACCTTCTTTACCCAGTTGCTCTTTAAAGTCTTCTTTTGTCCAGCTTAGTAATGCAGAGATACTGCGTAAAGGCGACTTGAGATCATGAGAAACAATGTGTGCGTAATCATTGAGCTGCTCGTTTTGAAGTTCAAGACTTTGTAAGAGTGCTTCTTTTTGCAATTCGAGATTTTTCTGCTCTGTTATATCAAGGCAGATTCCCGTTGAGCCAATAACATTATTATTGACATCAAAATTTAAGGTTTTACTAACCAGTAAGCGTTTTATGGCTTTTGACTTAGTGATTATTTCTACTTCCCAGGTGTCATCTATTACCTGAGATGGTACGTCTTTTACATTACCACCAAGCAACATTTTTCTAATATTCTGGCCAAGTAATTCACGCTCACTGTAGCCCGTAATATCACAAAAACTCTGGTTTACAAGCAGTACATTGTTTGCATTATCCTGCTCAACAAGCCCCAGATTCATATTAGCAATTATGCCGCTGTATTTGTCTTTTTGAGCTCTAAGATTTTCTTTATGATTTTTCTTTATCGTCACATCTTCATAACTCCACAAGTGGCCTTTATAAACACCATCATTGTGTAATGGAATAAAGCTACGCTCAAAAAATCTTCCATCTGCAAGTTCTAATTCTTCAGCAATAACAATTTCTTTATTTTGTATAAGTTCGTTTACACGAAATAAAAATTGCTCAGAATCAGCAAAAAAAGATTTGATTTGATAAGCGTTGCAGGTACAGTCAGAATTTTTTAGATCGTCTGGGCTGGCTTTCAGGTTAAAGTAATTGCAGAACTGCTTATTTGTAAGCAGAACCTTGCCGTTTTCATCTTCAAGCAGAATACCTGTTTGCAGGTTTACGATTATAGTAGAAAGCCTGTTTTCTGATTCTCGTAATTTATCTTTTGCCAGTTTCTCTTTAGTAACATCTTCAATTGTACCAAGCTGGTATTTTATTTTACCCGATTTTTCTCTTACCGCCGTTACCGAAGTTTTTGCCCATACTACGTTTTTATGTTTCGTGATATATCTCTTCTCTAAAGTAAATGTATCAGATTCACCTGTATATAGTTTTTCCCGGTTTACGGCAGAAATCTCAATATCTTCAGGGTGCGTAAGATCCTGAATTTGTAGATCTTTAAACTCATCTTTATCGTAGCCTAACATGTTACAAAGCGCATTGTTGACCATCACAAGACCAGTCTCATTTTCATCAGAAAGAGCGATACCTATGGGTGAATTCTCAATTATTATGTTCAGTTGCTTTTTTTGCTCTTCCAGCTCCTGCTTTAATCTGGTTTCTTGTGTGATGTCACGAGCGATACCCTGAGCAGCAATGGGAGCTCCTTCCTTATTGTGTATTATGCTGGCATTGATCTGCACGATCTTTTCAGCGCCAGATTTTGTGATAATATGAGCTTGATAGTTAGAAAAATGACCTTCTTTAACAAGTTTTTTAAAAGCCAGCCGCGTGTAATCTTTAAATTCCTTTTTGACTAAATCATTTAGATTTATAAGTTCCAGATTGTGATCGTAGCCCAGCATTTTTATTGCCGCCTTATTCATTTTAAGTACGTTGCCATTAAGATCTATTACGACATACGCATCTGAAATATTAATAAAAACGCCCTCAAGCTCAGAGGTTTTTTCAGAAAGTAATTCTTTTAATTTATCATTAGAACTCTGCAAAGCAAGAGAAAGCTCATAAAGCTCTGTAGATTTCTGCTCCAGAATGTGTTCAGCTGATTTACGTGCTTCCTTCTCACGCGCAAGTGCTCGTTCTAAGATATTGATTTGTTCTGATTGTTGCATTGAATAGTAGAAATCATGAATTTGACTTGGGTGCCGCTTTCGTTTAATTTAATTAGCTCAATATGTGCTTTTTTACCGTAATATTCAAAACTTTTTTCCATCAATGCTTTGGCAAACATATACATAGCCCTATCTGATGAATAGACCATTTCCATGTTGTTTTGATCTTGACTTAAAATACTAAATGAGGGTAGTTCTGCGCCGGGATAGATCTTGCGTACCTGTACATGAATGTGATTTTCTATAGAAGCGAGAAATTCAAAAGGATCGCTATAACTGCGAAATACCGTTGGGTGATGGTAAGTGAGCGCTTTAAAAAAATATAACCCATATGTATAGATCAAATCATCTGCCGGAATATTGATTTTTTCGCTTAGTTGACCTATTAAAGTCTGCATTTCTATAAAATCATACGTGCCTATTGCAGAATAGATACCCTGTGATTTTAACCGGGAATGACTAATAATATAATCAACGGTTTGCAAGCCATATTGCTCTTCTACCATCTCAAGGAATTCTGTAAAAACTATGCCTTTCATCTATCCCTTAATTAGTTCATTAATGCTCCAGTAATTCAATACATGTTTTATTTTTTGTACGTAATCTTCATATTTTAATGGCTTGATGACATAGCCGGCAATTCCTACCTTATAACACGCGTGTACATCTTTGTGGTTAGCAGATGTGGTTAAAACTATTGTAGGTATGTAACGCAGAACTTCATCGGCTTTTAGGATTTTTAAAAACTCAAGTCCGTTTATCTTTGGCATATTAAGATCAAGAAATATGATGTCTGGTAATCTGTCTTTGCGTGCAAGTATTTCGAGAGCTTCTTCACCATTGTTAGCTTCTGTGATTTTGTGTTGAAGCCCAAGCGAATTTATAGTACGGTTGAGTTTCATAATCTCGATCATATCGTCTTCAATGAGAAGAATAGACAGGTTGTTATTCATGGCACTTTAAAAAAATAAGGTTGTAGTTGAGTGTGTACAAAAGTGCCTCTAAATGCTGAAAATCAGGTTTTAAATCGATAAAATCGGCATTAAGTGTCGGTGAATGGTAGAAATGTGTAGACGAATGAAATTAGAAAATACCCGTTACTACGAAATTCACCCGGCTTTTATCATGGAGTTTTAAGCGATAATTACTTCTGGCAACCTTTTAATTTCTCATAATCTTCAGGCGTGTCAATATCTGCAATGCGCTCTTTAGCATCAATTACCAGCACATTTGCTTCGGGATTATTCAGAATGTGTTTAGCACCATAATCCTTATCCAGCTTAATTAGATCTTTAAAATACTTTTTAGGAAATAAAGCTGGCACTCCTATTTTATTAGGATATTGGGTGGCTATTATTTGCTTAGGATTTTTAATTTCATGGCTAATAAGACTATTTAAATATGCGGTGTCTATTAAGGGTTGATCTGCCAGAGTGATAAGAACAGCATTAGATTCACGCTCCCTGTCAATAAAATTTACGCCATACGCAATTGAAGATCCTAAACCATTTTCCCAGCTTTCATGGTGTAAAACTTTTACATTCTTATCGCGAATTGTAGGTTCTATAAAAGCATAGCGAGCTCCCAACACAACCACAACTTCTTCAACATTTGCGGCAAGCGCCTGATCTATCGCATGCCCTAAAAGAGTTGTATCACCCCATGGCAATAGTTGCTTGATCCCTCCATAACTTTTGATAGCCCGTGATTTGTCTGGTAGAGAAGTATTTTCAGATTTATAGTTCACAGACTTGTCCTGAGGTTTACTTTTATTTGAACCCATGCGGCTGGAAGAACCTGCCGCAACAACCAGTGCTGCTATTTTCTTCAAAATCTGGAAATTAAGTATGTATCGCTCCGCTTTTATCTTTTAATGCGATAGGATCTTGTTTTCTTATGGTTGCAAGAATCTCTGAAACTATAGAAACAGCGATCTCCTGCGGTGTTTCTGCACCTATATTTAAACCAGAAGGACCATGTACGCTGTCAAAGAAATCAAAACTGACCTCAGGGCAATATTCCATAAACTCGTTTAATAATTTTTCCCTGCGTCGTGACGGACCTAAAAGACCAATATAAGCGGGTAAAGTGTCTTTTAGAAAGGTAAGAAATTTAAGATCAAGAGCATAATTATGGTTCATGAGAATAATTGCAGTCTCTTCATCTATTTTTGAAGTAGGTAATTCTTCCGGAATAACATTTAATATTTCCTCCGCTCCCGGGAAGTTGAGTAACGTCTTTGGGTCTTTAGGTGAAGAAACAATTGTTACTTCCCAACCCAATTGAGCCGCCGTAATACAAAGCTGTACCGCATCATGCTCTGAGCCAATAATTAATAATTTAAAAGCAGGCGACATATCCTGCTTAAAAACCTCACTTTTAGGGTCAATTTCTGGATTAAAAGCAGAAGAAAACGGCAAAGAAGTCCCATCTTCAAATTTGATCACAGAACCCATTTTAGAGTTATTTTCGCTTAAAGCGAAATAAGATTGAATACTAAATGGTGCTCTGGACTTTAAATTCCTCTTGAAATTAGCAACAAAATTCTGATCAACATTAAAGGGTTCTAAAAGAATATATAAAATTCCTTCACAGCCTAGTCTGTATCTGCCATCATAAGTCATCATTTTAGGAGCACCATCACTAAAAACACTTTGCGCCTGTCTAAGCACTTCTTTCTCTACACAACCACCACTTACAGCGCCGGTCATTTGCCCGTCTTCACTTATAAGCATGCGTACACCGGGGCGTCTGTATGAAGAACCATCGAGTTTAACAACAGTAGCAAGTACCGATTTTAAGCCTTTCTGGCTGGTTTTTATATAATTTTCAACGATTTTTTTGAATTCGTGGGTCATAGTTATTTGCAAAAACAGAGATAAATACACGAAGTAAATTATCTCTGTTTAGAATGATTGTTAAAATTTAGCGAATTAACCTATTAATTCTTTTACCTGCATATATTTTGTAAATGGCTGCTTGTACAGGCGTTGTCCTGTCGCCGCTTTAATAGCATTGGCTACGGCTGCTCCTGCAGCAGGCAAAGCCGGCTCACCTAAACCTGTAGGAGAAAGCTCATTTTGTATAAAATGTGTTTCTACTTTGGGCGCTTCCTGCATGCGTATTAATCTATAAGTCCCGTAATTACTAGAATCTGGTTGCCCGTCTTTAAAAGTGAAGTCACTGTACATAGAATGACCTATCCCGTCTACAATACCACCTTCTATCTGGTTTAAAGCACCTAACGGGTTTACAACTATACCGCAGTCTACAACACAAGTAACTTTTTTAACCACAGGCTGGCCACCTTCAAGTACAACATCTGCAACTTCGGCTACATGCGTATTGTGGCAGTAATATGCACAAAAACCCTGATAAACACCGTCTTCCTGTTTACCCCAGCCAGATTTGTCTACTACCGTATTAATAACATCTTCCATACGCTCTGGTGAGTATTGTATGCGCTCGTCTGTTGTGCCTTTCACTTTTTGAAGCAGATCAAGACGCATTTGCACGCGATCTACATTCATCACTTCAGAAAGTTCGTCAAAAAAGCTTTGTTCGGCGTAAGCTAAAAAGTTTGTATAAGGTGCTCGCCAGGCACCTGTGCTAATATTACTATCATATTTAGCCACATCTACCTGATAGTTTTCTATACAACCGGCAGGGAAGAAGTTAGGTATCAACCCATACATATTAGAGTTAATAGCGGCCTCTTTTAAGTGATAACCGGTTATTTTTCCATCTTTTACAGAAGCTTTAAATCTGTATTTTGTAGAAGGTCTGTAAGTTCCGGCAGTCATATCATCTTCACGACTAAAAACAACCTTTACTGGTTTTTTAGCCAGATCTGAAATCTGTGCTGCTTCCATCACAAAATCCCCATATAGGCGACGACCAAAACCGCCTCCCATACGAGTCATCTCAAGATGAACATCATTTATATCTCGTCCCAGTTTTTCAGCAACACCATTAGCAGTGCCTTCTGGCGTTTGTATTGGCCCAACAAGGTGAATTTTATCTGCAGTTACATTTGCAAAAAAATTCATAGGTTCCATACAGTTGTGCGGTAAGAATGGTGCTTCGTAAGTACGTTCTAAAACCTGATCAGCTTCCGCGAAAGCTTTATTAATATCACCGTCTTTACGCATAGTATTAAATTCTTTACCATCTAATAGACCGGTAAGAATTTTGTCGTGTTCTTCAGAACTTTCAAGTTTGCTGTCTACAACATAATTTGCCTGTAAAGCACGTTTACCTTTCATGGCAGACCAGGTGTCTTTTGCAAGCACGGCAATTTTATCATCAAACCTGATAACATCAACAACACCATCTACTGCGCGAGCATCTGAATCATCAAAAGATTCAAGCTTTTTACCAAAAGCGGGTGGGCGCATTACAGAAGCTATCACCATCCCGTCTTCTTTATAATCGTAGCCGTAAAGTGGTTTTCCTGTAACGATTTTATCTATATCTACATTTTTAGTATCGGTACCTATTATTTTAAAATCTTTGGGCTCTTTAAGTGTTACTTCTTCTGGTACTTCAAGTTGCGCCGCATCAGTTACTAGTTCGCCATAGCCTAATTTTGTACCATTCGGCGAAATAACAAAGCCATCAAGAGTTGTACATTCTGATGAGTCTATATCCCATTTCGCAGCAGCAGCATTAATAAGCATTTGTCTGGCTGTAGCTCCTGTTTGTCTCAAAGCATCCCAGCCTGCACGTATAGATTGACTACCACCGGCTACCTGTCTCGTGAAATTTTTAGTATCCAGCGGTGCCTGCTCTACATAAACATTTTTCCAGGGTACGTCTAGTTCTTCTGCGATGATCATAGGCATTGCAGTTTTCACACCCTGACCAATTTCTGGGTTTGGTGAGAAAATTGTCACTGCACCATTATCTGCAATTTTTATAAATGCATTAAAGTCTTTAAAATCGAGTTGAGCGATATCAACCGGTACTTCTGCCTTTTCTTTACACGCAGTAAAAAGGTTAAATCCTATTAAGATCCCGCCGCTTACCAGTCCCGAGACTTTCATAAATGAGCGTCTGTCGTATTTTGATGTCATGGTTGCCATTTTCTTCAAATTTTTAATTGGGATTAACCTAAGTTTTTAGCTGCTACTGAAACCGCTTTTTCTATGCGATTATAAGTTGCACATCTGCAAATATTGCCTTGCATGGCTGTACGTATCTCATCTTCAGAAGGAGCCGGGTTTTCTTTTAAAAAAGCCGAAGCCGTCATGATTTGCCCGGCCTGGCAGTAACCGCATTGCGGTACATCAATTTCTTTCCACGCTTCTTGTACAGGGTGAGAACCATCTTCAGATAAACCTTCTATGGTTGTAATTTTTGTATCTTCTACGGCAGAAACAGGCAAGAGGCAACTACGTGTAGCTACACCGTCAGCATGCACAGTACAAGCCCCACATTGTCCTATCCCGCAACCATATTTGGTACCTACAAGATCAAGATGATCTCTTAATACCCACAGCATTGGTGTATCTTCTGCAACATCTACAGAAAGCGATTCTCCATTTACATTTAAGTTATAACTTGGCATGATGGGTGAATTTTTATTTAGTTTAAAGAAGTAGTAATTCAAGTCTTGGTTGAAATTAAGAAATATTAAGAGTATGTCCTGAAATTTTAACATATTGTTAAATAGTTTTTTAGAAGTTTATATTTTTATATAGTTCATATCCAGTCATTTAATAAGAATGCTATTTAAACTCTTAAAATTAAATTAATACCGTAAAGCTCTACTGGGCTTTTTTGTAATTTGATTTTTAAACTACATGATATATGCGCTCAATCTGGAATGGTTCTATAAGTTTTGGTCTTGTTTCTATACCTATAAAAATGTACTCAGGATCAGAAGATCGCAAGCTTGATCTTGATATGCTAGACAAACATGATAATGCTCACATTCGCTATAAGCGTGTGAATGAAAATACGGGTAAAGAAGTAGAGTGGAAGGACATTGTAAAGGGGTTTAAGAAAGATGATGGCTATGTGATTCTTGAAGATGAAGATTTTGATCAGGCCAACATGAAAAAGAGCAAAACTATAGACATAGAAGAGTTTATTGAAGAAAGCGAAGTTGCAGACGTTCTTTTTAAAAAACCTTACTTTCTTGAGCCTCAAAAAGAAGGTGGTAAGTCTTACAACCTGTTGCGCGATGCGCTTAAGAAAACAAAAAAACTGGGCGTGGCTACTTTTGTCATGCGTCAAAAGGAGCATTTAGCGCTAGTGGGTGTTTATAAAGACGCTCTTGTTTTGCATATTATTAGATTTTCTGATGAGATACGCGATCCCGGCGAACTTAAATTGCCCGAGGCGAAAGTTTCTAAAAAAGAGGTAGACATGGCCGTTTCTTTGATAGAACAATACACTGAGAAATTTGATTTTGCCAAATTTAAAGATGTCTATATTGACCAATTAATGAAGATAATCGATGCAAAATCGACCGGAAAGGCACCAAAATCGGAGAAATTTGAGAGTAAACCTACTCCGGCTAAAGATCTTATGGCTCAACTTAAAGCCAGTCTCGAAAAGAAAAAGACGGGTAAAGCTTCCTAAAAAATGGCTCTTGAGGAATATAACAAGAAACGCGATTTTAAAAATACACCAGAACCCCAGGCAGAGATCAGTGATGACAATGCCGGTCGTTTTGTAATACAACGGCATCAGGCGAGAAGGTTGCACTATGATCTTAGACTTGAGATGGACGGTGTTCTAAAAAGCTGGGCTGTGCCAAAAGGTCCTTCTCTTAATCCTAATGACAAGCGTCTCGCAGTACAAACTGAAGATCACCCGGTAAAATATCTCACTTTTCACGGCTCGATCCCAAAAGGAAATTATGGCGCCGGAGTTATGAAGATCTGGGATGAAGGGACTTATCGTGTTACTCCTAATTCTGAAGAGCCAGATCTTTTAAAGCAATTTGATAAAGGTGATCTCAAGATTGAATTCTTCGGAAAAAAGATAAATGGCATATTTGCGCTGGTTCATACCAAGCGGCGCGATGCAGACAATCACTGGCTGCTCATTAAAAAGAAAGATTCTTTCTCTACAGATCTTGATTATGATGCTGAGGTTTTCGCAGAAAAATCTCCTGAAAGCACTAAAAAATCGGCTGGAAAGGTCAAAAAACTCGACCCGGAAGAATTTGTAAAACCTATGCTGGCAACAGCAACTAAAAAGATATTTAATGATCCTGACTGGGTTTATGAACTCAAATGGGATGGTTACCGCGTGATGGCGCACATTAAAGAGGGACGGGTAAATCTATATTCCCGCAACGGAATTTCATACAACACAAAATTTAGAAAGATCGCTAATGAGCTGGAGCATATTCCGCATGACGTGATTTTAGATGGTGAGATTGTTGTACTTAATGAAGAAGGATTGCCGCAGTTTCAGGCATTGCAAAATTATGATGAAAACACGCCCGGTGCTTTGCGCTACTACGTTTTTGACATGTTGTATTTAAATGGCCACAGCATGCTTGATCTTAAATTGCTGGAGCGAAAAAGTCTCATTCCCGATGTTATTGATGATCTGGAAAGAGTGATCTACTGCGAGCATATAGAAGGTATGGGTTCTGCTTTTTATAAACGAGCCGTTGACGCCGGTATGGAAGGTGTGATTGCTAAAAAAACAGATTCTACATATTCGCCTGGTTACAGAAGTGAAAAATGGCTTAAAATAAAGGCAATAGAGACTGAAGAAACCATAATCTGTGGTTATACAGATTCTGTGGGCGGGGGCTCTATTTTTGGTTCCCTCATTTTAGGCATGTACAAGGAAGGGAAGTTGACTTACATAGGCAATTGTGGTTCGGGCTGGTCTGCAGATGAGCAACAGGTTTTGTTAGATCAAGTCGCAAAATTGAAAATTGATGAAAATCCCTTCGATAAAAAATTAAATCTGAAGGGCCGAAAACCCAATTGGGTGAGTCCGCAATTAATCTGTGAAGTAAAATTTTCAGAATGGACAAAAAGCGGCATCATGCGTCATCCTGTTTTTAAAGGTATTCGGTCAGATAAAACTCCACATGAAGTGACTCCGTCAAAAACCGCAAAGCCTGAAAGTTCAGATTCTGGTGAAAATTTCAAAAGCGGTTCAAATCTGGAAGTAGACGGTCATATTGTTCCCATAAGTAATTTGGAAAAAATCTATTGGCCGGATGCTGGTTACACAAAATATGATCTTATAGATTATTATCTCAATGTGGCAGATGTGATTTTACCATACTTAAAAGACCGGCCGCAAAATTTGCATCGCCATCCTAACGGTATAAAAAGTCAGGGATTTTATCAAAAAGATAATGAGACGCTGCCAGAGTGGATAGAAACCTTTGAAGTTTACTCAGAATCTTCTAAAAAAGATATCAATTACCTATTGTGTCAGAATGAAGCAACCTTGTTATATATGGCAAATTTGGGTTGTATAGAGATAAATCCGTGGAATTCCCGTATTCAAAATCTGGAAAATCCTGACTATATAATTATAGATCTTGATCCTTCAGATAAAAACACTTTTGAAGAAATTATTACTGTAGCGCAGGCTACTAAAGAAGTATTAGATCTGGCGGGAATAAAGGGCTACTGCAAAACTTCAGGGTCAAGTGGAATGCATATTTATATTCCGCTTAAAGCGAAATACACCTACGAAGAGTCCCGCGATTTTACCAAACTTCTGTGTTATTACATTCACGACATGCTGCCTGATCTAACTTCTATGGCGCGAGCCGTAAAAGACAGAAAAGGAAAAATCTATCTTGATTATTTACAAAATAGGAGAGGGCAAACATTGGCATCCCCATATTGCGCAAGACCTAAACCCGGCGCGACAGTTTCTGCACCTTTAGAATGGAAAGAAGTAAAAAGCGGACTGAAAATCGGTAATTTTACTATAAAAACCATGCTGGAAAGGCTAAAAACCCACGGTGATATTTTTACTCCTGTTCTGGAAACCGGTATTGATATGGAAGAAGCGCTAGTTAAGCTGAATGATGCCTAAATATATTAAGACGATTATGTGACCCTGAAACTAGTTCAGGGTGATGAAAGCACGAAGCCGTCATTGTGAATTCATTTCAGAATCGCACTAATAAACCAATAGCATTTTGATGTACTTCTGAATCTATCAAGAAAGCTTTCTGAACAGGGTGACATGAGGTTTATAGTATACTTAAAACAAAGCATAAAAAAATCCTGAAGCAATTAAACTTCAGGATTTTTCTTAAGGGGACTTAACAATTTATTTAACCTGCTCGGTTAAATTTTCTAATGATTTAGTTGTAGACAATGTTTGTCTTATATCTGCCAGTTGCTTTTGAAGTACAGAAGCGATCTCAGGCGTAAAACGATTATCTTTTAATTTCTCTTCATATTCTTCAACACTGGCTTTATCACCACGAATGCATTCTTCAAGAATTGACTCGTCACTATGACCAGTTACTGCGGTTTTAATATCAATCCACGTTCTGTGTAAAGTACCTGCTGTGCTTCCGCTTTCTTTAGGATGCTCATTAAGGTCGTGTAAAATCTTATCAATTTCTGTAGCAAACCTGTTCCTTGTAAATGCTTGATTTTTAAGATATGCTTTCAGATTCGGATTTTTTGCGTCTTCTATAGCTTTTTTAAAACCTTTTTCTGCATCATAATTCTTCTCTAGCAATTCCTGTAAATCTGAAACGATCTCATCATGATTTCTTTCTTTTGCTTCTTCAAGTGTGGTTTTCATAATTTTTGTTTTTTTTAGTTATATAAAGATAGCTAGAGCTAAAGCGAAAATGTCTTAAGAAAATCTCATTTTGCAAGGGTTTAACACTGGGCGTTAATAAGTGTGAAAATGGCAGATACAGAAAGAGGGAACCATTTTGGCTCCCTCTTTTGATATTAAAATCGACAGATTAAGATGCGATTTTGAGGCTATTTTTCCTGATTTTCTAATCGTTCAAAGCAGTTTATAAGCGCTCTAAAGTTGTGATAAGAAGCTTTCCAGATATGACCCTTTAAGGCCATTTTAGACTCAGGTGTTTTGTCAATGCCCCACTCGTACCAGCCGCCGTGCTCATCATCCATGAGGTAGGTCTGTGTATAATTCCATAACTTATCAAAGTAGTTTTGGTAATCAAGTTCGTCATCAGGAAAATTTTCTTCCATAAGTAAAAGACTGTTGAGACCTTCTGCCTGTGACCACCAGTTCTTATCGGCATTTACAATTGTTATCTTATCATCACCTTCATAATAATAACCACCATCATAAAAACCACCCACTTCAGGATCCCAGCCATTGCGTAGAGCGTGGTCTACCATTATCTTCCCTTTTTGTAAAGTAAGTGTGTCGTTCTCGATTCCTATGGCGTGAGAAGCTTCAAGCATTAAGTAAGCCGTTTCTACATCGTGACCAAAGGAAACGTGGTCCAGATAATAATGATCTGCGATAGTTTCTTTAGATTCTCCTTTAAAAGAAACCGGTGTCCAGTCTTTTTCAAAAAATAAGGTCATGTAACCTTTATCTGTAGTTATAGTATCCCTAACTAGTAGCAGCAATTCCTTGACACGTTCTTTTACGATCTCTGTTGGCCATACTTCATAAAGAGCAGTTAGAGCTTCTAGTAAATGTATCGAGCTGTTTTG
Organism: Leeuwenhoekiella sp. A16; assembly: GCF_047946675.1. Classification (GTDB taxonomy): domain Bacteria; phylum Bacteroidota; class Bacteroidia; order Flavobacteriales; family Flavobacteriaceae; genus Leeuwenhoekiella. The sequence continues at coordinate 258,875 of NZ_CP172313.1, read as the reverse complement.
ATCTTTATAACCTACATCTGAAGTAGAAGGGAAATCTGCTGTGCGTTGTATGGGCGTGCCATCAAGTTCAAGAGATTGATAATAACCTTTATATTCAGGATCATGACTGTGTTCTTCTAGCCAGTTAAATGTTTCTTTAGCCAGATCAAGTGCCTCTTCATTTCCGGAAGCTGCATAATATGTAGCAAGACCGTAAATGCCAAAAGAGTTACCGTAGGCAGTTTTATTCTGCCCTTCCTGTGCAATGGGTTCACCTTGTTTATTTACCAGATTATAAAAACCACCATGTTCTTTATCCCACATTTTATCTCGTAAAAATTTAAAACCGTGTTCAGCGTAGCTTAAGTACTTTTCCTTTTCGTCGGGAAAAAGTTGGGCTGCTCTTGCATTGGTCCAGATATTTCTGGCTTGAGTAACAATCATTTTGTCATGCTTTTCGCCCAGCTTAAAATCATAGATAATTTGGCTATAATAACCCCCATCAACACTATCAATAGCGAGTGGATACCATTTATCAAGAAGGTCATCTTTTGCCGCTGTTCGCAGATCAGTTATGAGACTATCTTTAGGTGTTTCTTCAACAGTTTTTTCTTCTGTATGTTCCTTACAACCAGTAAAGACCAAAATTAGAAGAACAACAAGATTTAATTTAATTTGCATAGAATTTAGTATTTGATAGTCTAAAGATAGTAGAATACTCGTATTTTATGATATGTTGAAAAAATCATACTGCAAAAAGAGAAAATAGTATTAAGTCAACCTGCAAACCAAAACCTAGATTTAAAAATTCTAATTTATTCTAACCATGAATCTCAAATTTTATCTATTATTCTTCATAGGTGCTGTAAGTGCTTATGCTCAAAATGACACTACATCTCAGGGTTTTAAAATTAACGATCAGGAATATCTTGAGATGCGCGGTGCAGATGTTATGCTGGCACATGATTTTTATCCTGAAAGTCATCAAGGCGGTGTGGGTCTTATTCAAAACGGAATACGCGTGGCTACAAATGGTGACCTGCGACTTGAGCCTACACCGGGGCAGTGGCAACCTGTACCTAAAGTAGGAGAACGTGAGGTAGACAGAGAGAAGCAGGAGATAAGTGTACGTATGTCTTATCCTGATGCCTCTAAAGACAGAAAAGGATTTAACCCCATAATTTATCCAGACCTCAATATGTCTTATACATTAAAGGTTGTTCCGGAAGGGAAATCTTTTAAGATAATTATTGATCTGGATGAGCCTTTGCCCGAAGAATGGGTTGGCAAAGTAGGGATGAACATAGAACTCTTCCCGGGTATACTTTTTGGAAAGTCTTATTATATGGATGATAAGTTTGGAATTTTCAACACCCAGGCTAATGGTCCCGGCGCTTACGATGACAACCATGAGTTTCAGATCGAGCCAATGGCAGAAGGTAAAGAACTTGTGATTGTTCCCGAAGATGAAAAGCAAACACTCAAAATTGAAAATTTAAAAGGGAATGATCTCCAACTTATAGATGGCCGTGCACAACATAGTAACGGTTGGTTTGTAGTGCGATCACTTGTGCCAGCTGGCGCGACTAAAAATGCAATAGAATGGCTGGTAACTCCTACCGTGGTCAAAGATTTTCTGTATAGTCCGGTAGTGCAGGTTTCACAAGTAGGTTACCATCCCGCTCAGGAAAAAATTGCGGTAATAGAAACTGATAAAAATGATAAGAACGTGCGCGATGCACAGCTGCTACGTGTAAATAATGAAGGAGGTTTTACCCCCGTTAAGACCGAAAAACTGGCCAATTGGGGCGATTTTCTGCGATATCAATATTATCAACTCGATTTTACAGATGTAAAAGAGCCGGGCATGTATGTCGTTAAATACGGCGATTATACAACAAGACCTTTTCAAATAAGTGCAGATGTATATGAGCGCGATGTTTGGCAACCCACTGTTGAATATTTTCTGCCGGTGCAAATGTGCCACATGCGTATAAACGATCGCTATAAAGTATGGCATGGCCTCTGTCATATGGATGACGCGAGAATGGCGCCCACAGATTACAACCACTTTGATGGCTATATTCAGGGGCATGAGACTATGACTAAATATAAATCTGGAGAACATGTGCCGGGAATAAATATAGGTGGCTGGCACGATGCCGGGGATTATGATCTGCGTGTAGAATCTCAAGCTTCGACGGTGCAAGGTCTATCACATATTTACGAACTTTTTGATGTTCAATATGATAATACAAGTATTGACGAAGACGAGCGTGTGGTAGAAATCATGCAGCCTGATGGTAAAGCAGATGTTTTGCAACAAATAGAGCATGGTGTTTTATCTATTGTGGGTGCTTACAAATCTATGGGCCGTTTTTACAGAGGTATAATAGTGCCCACTAAGCGTCAATATGTGTTGCTGGGTGATGCTGTTTCTCATAGTGATGGTAAGATTTTTTCAAATGATAGCGCAGACAAGAAAATTCCCGTAGGATTGCCGGGAGCTCCTGATGATCGCTGGGTGTTTACAGAAGATAACGCGTTTAGAGAATTAAATGCAGCAGCGGGATTAGCAGCGGCAGCCAGAGTTTTAAAAGATTATAATGATAGTATGGCGCAGGATTGCCTTGATATAGCCGAAGAGATCTGGAATATCACAAAAACCGATCGTCCCATGGCAAAAATCAGCCTGGCGGTAGAATTATTACGCACGACTCAAGATCAAAAATATGCAGATTTCCTTACTCAAAATCAAGATGGGATCGTTCAGAGTATTAATCGCACCGGTTGGGTTGTAGGTCCGGCAATGCCTTTAATAAAAAGCAATAAGTTTAAAAAGGCGGTGCAGGAAGCTGTAAAAGGTTATTACAAAACTGTAGAGCAAGAAGGTACAGAAACTCCTTACGGCATGCCATACAAACCAGATATCTGGGGCGCAGGCTGGGGAATACAAAGTTTTGGCGTTCAACAGTATTATTTGCATACCAGCTTTCCTAATATTTTTCCAGATAAGTACATGTTGAGTGCGATGAACTTTGTGCTTGGTGTGCATCCCGGTGTAAATACGAGTTCGTTTGCTTCCGGGGTTGGGTCAAGATCACTTACGCAGGCTTATGGTCCTAATCGTGGTTCGGCTTCTTTTGTTCCGGGAGGTATAGGTTCTGGTACTGCTCTTATTCGCCCAGATTTTCCTGAATTGTTAGAATGGCCGTATCTATGGCAGCAAACCGAATATGTTCTGGGTGGTGGTACAACAGATTATATATTCCTGGTTTTGGCAGCAGATCAACTTCTCAATAAGACTTTAACCAACTAATATTATGAAATTAATCGCTGTATTATTTCTGGCTCTGCTTTCTGGGCTGGCCTGGTCTCAAACTCCTGTAAATGAAAACGCTTCCGCGGAAGCGAAATCCTTATTGCAATATATCTATTCACTAAATGACAGAATTATGGCTGGCCAGCACAGCTATAATGAGCACCCTGAGCAATTTTACAATAAAGCCGAAGAAATAGGAGGAAAGTTTCCGGCAGTGTGGGGAACAGATTTTTACTGGAACGGTCAGGATGATCCCGGTGATCGCATTGTTGCAGCAGCGATAAAAAAGCATGAAGAAGGAGCAATCGTGACTTTGATGTGGCACGTGGGTCGCCCTATGGATACTGCACCTTATGCCTGGAGTACAAGTGTGCAGGATGAGATTACAGATGAACAGTGGGAGGAATTTACAACTCCCGGGACACCGCTATACAAGAAATGGCTGGCACAGGTAGATAATGTTGCAGCGCATTTAAAAGATTTACAGGACGCGCATGTGCCGGTTTTATGGAGGCCTTACCACGAGATGAATGGCGTTTGGTTCTGGTGGGGAAATAAAAAGGGTAAAGATGGTTATGTGAAGATGTGGAAAAATCTGTACGACCGCCTTGTTAATTATCACAAATTAAATAACCTGATCTGGGTCTGGAATGCCAACGGCCCTCGAGATATTCCTGAAGATGAAGCTTACCCTTATGCCGATTTTTATCCCGGTGCAGATTATGTAGATATTCTTGCAACTGATGTTTATCACAATGATTATGAGCAGAAGGATTACAATGAACTTCTTGAACTGGCAGATGGAAAGCCAATTGCATTGGGCGAAGTAGGGCAGTTACCCAAGGTAAATGTGCTTGAAGCACAGCCTAAATGGTCTTGGTTTATGGTTTGGTCTAATTGGCTTGAGACAGCTAATACTCCACAAGCGGTAAAAGATGTTTACAATTATGAGAAAACTGTTACAAGAGATGAATTACACATCAAGAAATAGCATGAAAAAGATAGTAATATTAGGATTGTTTGCGGTAATAGGGTTGGCCTCTGCTGGTGTAAGTGCACAGACAGAATTTACAACTTGGGGAAACCTAACAGGAATAAGAATTGATAACCAGTTGATGGAATTCAATACCAGTCTGGCGCTGGAAAATAAATATGGAAATATTTGGGCAACTCGAAAAGAAGGTCAAAACACCGATTTTAAGCGTACAGAGGCTGATAAGCGCTTTACTTACGGAATGGGTGATAACATAAGCTGGTCTCAAGTTATTACTTCCCAAAAAGAAGGGCAAGCTCAATTGGCAGTTTCTTTTTCGTCAAAAGTAGACACAGTCATCAATGCAGCTTATTTTAGAGTATCACTGCCTACCGAATTTTATGACTCAGAGACCGATTTTCAGGTCAAAACACCCGATAATTTTAAATATAAAGATCTTGGTCTGGCAGCAGAAGAAGCTCTTTATAAAGGAATAGCCACAGGTGTTGTTGTGACTTCATCTACGCGTAAACTTGAAATCACTTTTGAAAAACCTACAGAGCTTTTGATAAAAGCAAAAGATTCGGCAAATCCTGATTTTCAACTCAATTTTGTACTTGCTTCCGGAAAAATTGCAGCTGATGAGAATTTTACAAATAACTTTAGTATTACAGCAAGCGGTGAGATAGACAAATCTCCCGTCGCCATTAAAGTTTTCCCTAATCAGGAAGGAGAGCCGTTTGATGGAATAGGAGGTAATTTTAGACTGCAGAATCCTAAAATGGATCCGCAGGTTATTGATTATAGTCTTAAGAACCTTGATGTTAACTGGAGCCGTGTAGAACTTCCGTGGAGACAATGGCAGCCTGACGAGAATAAAGATCCTATCGCTGAGGCGAAAAATGGGAATATTGATCCTAAAGTAAAAGCTTCACTTGAGATGGCGCAGCGTCTTGATAAAATGGGCATCCCGGTGATACTTGCCGCCTGGTTTGCCCCAGATTGGGCAATAGTGGGCGAGCGGGTAAGAGGAGTAAATCTGGATGGTTCAAGAGGAAATGCTCTTGACCAAACTAAAAAAGAAGCGATTTATAAATCACTTACTTCTTATCTCAAATATCTAAAAGAAGAGTATGGTGTTGAAGCAAAAATGTTTTCGTTTAACGAATCAGATTTAGGTATTGATGTCCGCCAGACTCCTGAAGAACACAACATGCTTATAAAGGAATTGGGTAAATACTGGGAGTCTAATGGTTTTGATACAAAATTTCTTTTAGGAGATACAGCAGATGCAAATGGCTGGGAGTTTACAACTTTAGCTTCTGTAGATCCTGAAACACAACCGTACATTGGCGGAGTATCATTTCATTCATGGAGAGGGTGGACAGATGAGAATATGATGAAATGGAGAGATATTGCAAACCGCGTTCACAAGCCACTTTTTATAGGCGAGGGAAGTATCGATGCGGGCGCATGGAGATATCCTCAAATTTTTGAGGAACCAACTTACGCGCTTGATGAAATTGATGTTTATGTGAAAATTCTAAATCAGGCAAGACCTCTCACTATTTTACAATGGCAACTTACCTCAGACTATTCTCCACTTTCGGGAGGAGGTATATTTGGTAATACAAAAGACAAATTATATCCTACACAGCGGTTTTTCAACTTAAAGCAATTGGGAGAAACGCCCGATGATCTAAAATACATCCCTGTGTCATCAGGTGAAAAAGGAATACGAGTTGCCGCAATGGGAAATCATGAGAACGGAAAATACGCTATTCATATTGTAAATATGGGAGCTACACGTGTCGTCAACCTAAGTGGATTGCCACAAACACTGTCTTCACTTACCATGTATGTAACTAATAAAGATAAATCTTTTGATAAGGTTAAAACTATTAACCTGAAAAATGGCTCAGCCAGTTTTGAACTTGCGGGAGCAAGTTTTATTTCACTAATAAATCAATAATTACAAGTTAAAAGTTGCTTCAATAGTCGATATTTCTTGTCAAATTCTCAATTAAAATGGCTATATATAAGATATTGCTAAATACCTATAGCGATACTTATCACTTTCATATCCTTATGATGAAATGGGTAAAATATGATAAGCAAATGACAAAATGTGATTAACATTCGCTTAACATCCCCTTTAAATTTGTGATTCAATTTTTGTAATTGTAAACGTGCCAAACATTTACAATTGCAAAAAGTGAAATCAAACAAGCAAATCAAACCAATATTAATTTTATGCGAATTTTTTCTTTAAAATCCGATTTTACTGAGAAATGGCTTATGAAAATCTTCATAGGGTTATTTCTGTGTACTGCGCTTCCGGCTATGGCTCAGAATACCATTACCGGTACAGTCGTAGACGCTAATGGCACTCCTCTACCGGGAGTAAATGTAATTGTTCAGGGCACTTCTACAGGAGCAGCTACTGATTTTGATGGGAAGTATGAAATTTCGGCTTCTCCCGAAAACGTTATCGTTTTTTCTTACGTTGGTTTTAACAGCGTAGAGGAAACCGTAGGTTCAAGATCTGTGATCAACGTTACGCTCACAGAAGATTCTGAAAGTCTACAGGAAGTTGTTGTTGTCGCTTATGGTGCAGCGGCTAAAAAGGATGTTACAGGAGCGGTAAGTTCTATAAATTCTGAAGAGCTGACTAGTTTTCCGTCTACGAGTGTAGATCAGGCAATACAGGGTAAAACTGCGGGGGTTCAGGTAACACAGAATTCAGGTGCACCGGGTTCATCGGTTTCTGTAAATATACGTGGTGTTGGTTCTTTTGGTAATACCACACCATTATATGTAATTGATGGTTTCCCTACTCAGGACATATCATTTTTAAACCCTAATGATATTCAATCAATTTCAGTTTTAAAGGATGCATCTGCAGGAGCTCTTTATGGTGTGCGGGCAAGTAATGGTGTTGTAATTATAGAAACGAAACAGGGTACGAAAAATAAAATGATCGTTTCTGTAGATTCATGGACGGGTATACGGGCCGCTCCTAAAAACATTGATATGCTCAATGCAGAACAGTTTGCAACATTTGCTAATAATTTAGGAACAGCACAAGGTAATGATGTACTTCCTGAGTGGAGTGATCCTAATTCGTTGAGATCTGTCAACTGGCAGGATTATGCATTCCGTAATGGTTTTAGAATGGGACACAGCGTAAGTATACGCGGTGGAGGAGAAAAATTGAGAGCTGCGTTTACAGCCGGACTTTTAGACGAAGAAGGTGTTGTAATTAAATCGTCTTATAAAAGGTACAATGTTGGGTTAAATATCGATTATGATTTATCTGATAACTTCAAAGTAAGATCTGACCTTAAATATTCTTATAATGAAAGTTATCAAAATCTAGGTCAGGGCTATTATAGTTTGTTGAAAGTATTTGCTAACGCTCCTTATTTGTCTAATACAGCCGGCGTAAATGTACCTTATGATAATAACGGAAATTATGGCGCTTTTCCTGATACCGGTCTATTAAGCCAAAGTGTAAACGTACTGGGTGCGGCTAAGCAACAGGATAATGATAATAGTAGAAATGTAGTCTTAGGAAATTTTGGTCTAGATTATAGTTTTCTGGATGGCTTTACAGCGAAAGTAAATTTCAGCTTTAATTCGCAGAATTATGCAGGATGGAATTTCATTCCTACTTATAATCGAGGAAATAATAATAATGATAACAATCCTTCAGCCCAATATAACATCTCACAAAATACTTCTAATGAATATCTTACTGAAGCGTTATTGCAATATGATAAAGAGATAGCCAAGCATAAAATAGGAGTGTTATTAGGAACATCTGCACAGCGTACACGCTATAAAAATATATTCGTAGACAGTAGAGGATTCTTAAACAATGAAATAAGAGATCTTTCACAGGCACAACAAATTGTTGATCAATCTGGTACGCACGGTACAAGTACCCTTGCCAGTATGTTTGCCCGGGTTAATTACAGCTACGATAGTAAATATTATTTAACCGCAACCGTACGTCGTGATGGTAATGGCGATCGTTTTGGTGCTAATAATCTATACGGTGTATTCCCCGCCTTTGCAGCAAGCTGGAACATAGATCAGGAATCATTTATGGATGACAGCACATTCGATGTTCTAAAATTAAGAGCAAGCTGGGGTGAGACCGGAAGCTATTTTGGTATTGGGGCATTCCAGTTTCAGGGATACTATAACAATGGGACAAGCGCAGATGATGCGGGGTATGTGTTAGGAGGTCAACCGGTAGCAGGATTGCAACCCGTTTCATTGGCAAACCCTGATCTTAAATGGGAAACTCAGGTACAAACAGATATAGGTCTAGAAGGTGAATTGCTTAACAGAAGATTATACTTCACAGCAGATTACTTTAGAAAAGAATCTTCAGATTTCTTGTTCTATCAAACAATACCATCACAAACAGGATTTGAGAGCAAGTCTGTAAACGGTGGTAATGTGATCAACCAAGGTCTTGAACTATTAGTTGGTTATAGAAAAAATGAAGGAGATTTTACCTGGGACGTTTCTGCTAACTTTACTTTAGTTGATAATGAGATAACCGAGTTAGTGGGTAATAACGACTACGTGATATTCGACAGTAATTTTGCTCCTAATTTTGTTGACAACTGGTCAGGTATTACTCGTTCTTACGTAGGTGGAAATGTAGGTACCTTCTACGGCTACAGGGCAGATGGTATTTTCCAAACACAAGGAGAGATTGATGCCTTAAATAATAGTTCGCCTGATGGCAGTTATCAATCTGTTGCAACCTCACCCGGTGATAGAAAATTTAGAGATATTAATGGTGATGGTGAGATTACAGGTGCAGACCGTGAAGTTATAGGAAGTCCTATTCCAGATTTCTATGGAGGTGTTAATTTCAATGCAAGCTATAAGAACTTTGATTTAGGAATAGATATTTACGGTACTTATGGTAGCGACATTTTGAATTTTACACGAGTTGAGCAGGAAACTGCTGGTGGTTATGGTCTTGCTAATGCTTATTCTAATGTAAGTTTAGAATATTACAATAACAGATGGACCCCAGATAATCCTTCTAATACGTATGCGAGAGCTATTTTAGATGATACCGGCACGCAAAATAACAGAGTTTCAGATCATTTTGTTGAAGATGGTTCTTTCTTAAGACTGCGTAATGTGAAGTTGGGATATAATTTTCCTTCAGAAACTATTGGTGTTCTTGGTCTAACAAGTGCTAAAATATATGTAAGTGGTCAAAACCTCATAACTCTTACAGGTTATAGCGGCTGGGATCCTGAGATAGGGGAAGTAACAGACATAGATGGTAATGGCGGTGTGCAAACAAGAGGGATAGATTTTGGAGCTTATCCTATTACCAGAACCTTTACTGTAGGTGTGAATTTACAATTCTAAAAAAAATAAGTCATGTATAGAAAAATGAAAAAAATAAGCGTTTTAGTGGTACTAGGGGCCGCTGTAACGGCTCTCTTGTATAGTTGCTCAGACAGCTTCTTGCAGGATGAAAAATATGATGGATTAGGTGACGAGTTAGTTTTTGCTTCAGATGAGACTGCTTCTGCAGCAGTAATAGGAGTTTATGACACTTTTCAGGCAAGTCCTGCAGAATATCTAACTAAAGCGGTATTCTATCCTGCAAACTTCCTGACACAGGATTATCTCAATATAGGTTCAGATACATTCTTCCAGACTTTTGAAATTCCTGCAACATTTGGTGCATTCAATAACTTTTGGATCATAAACTATAAAGGTATAGGTAGAGCAAATTCTGCATTGCAAAATTTACAACCTGCCGTCGATGCTGGTAATGTAAGTGCAGAACTGGGTGATAGATTAATAGGAGAATGCTATGCTTTACGCGGAATTTTATACACGCTGCAAGCCTCAAACTTTGGTGGTGTGCCACTTGTTCTTGAGCCAGCAGGAGGATCTACAGATGCTTTTGCGCCTCGTAATACTCAGGAAGAAGTATTTACTCAGATAACTCTTGATATGGAAGAAGCTATAAAAAGATTGCCATGGTCTTACGATGAAGCTAATAAAGGTAGATTAACAAAAGCAACTGCCTATGGTTACTTAGGTGGCGCTTATATGTGGCTGGGACAGTATGACAAGGCAATTGCTGCTTTTGAAGCTCTTGAAGGACACGTAGAACTGGAAGAAGATTTCTTTGATATTCATGCTTACAGCAATAAAAATGGTAAAGAATCTCTATTTGAGATACAAATGTATGACGGTGCAGGGGATCTAAGCTGGGGTCATAACGACAATGTAACTTTTCTACAATCATTCTGTATGCCTAATGAGATCGCAAACGGTGGTGGATATACCGCAGCAACTAAAGTGCTTTATGATTCTTTTGATGAAGGGGATGAGCGCAAGAGAGCGACTATTATAGGTCCTGGAGAAACACATCCTGATCCCTTGATCAATATTAAAGATTATCCTAATGTTCAGGAAAATTTTGGAGGTATCAACACTTGCGGTACAGTTGAAAACCCATGGTTAGGTACAGATGGTTTACAAGGCAGACAAGGTTATTATGATGTAAAGGCATGGAGAAATCCTAATGTTGACGGATGGTCTGGACCAAACATTTTTGGTGGTCAAAACCTGATTTTCCTGCGTTATGGGGAGGTTTTATTGAGTCTTGCAGAATCGTACCACAAAATTGGTAATGATGCAAAAGCAATGGAATATGTTATGAAAATTAGAAACAGAGCAGGATTAACTACTACGCCAACAGGTGATATGATGGATATTATCATGCAGGAATACAGACATGAAATTTCTGGAGAATTCTCACTCTGGTGGGTACTTAGAAGAACAGGGGAGCATGTGCGCTATCTTAAAGAAACATTTGGCGTTACTATCCCTAATGGTAAAGATCTAATGCCAATCCCACAGGAGCAGATTGATATTAACCCTAATCTTACTCAAAATCCAGGATATTAATTAGCCAACCAATTATTCATACCAAAAGAGCCTTGATTATTCGAGGCTCTTTTTATTTACTAAAAGCTGTGTAAGTTGAGGCAAATTAATGTTGTACAATCTCTAATGAGCTATACCCTTGTCCATTTCGCGTAAGCTGTATTTGCGTGCCTATTCTTTCTTTTAAAGAATCTACATGGCTTATTATACCTATTGTTTTAGACGATTCTGCCTGTAATTTCTCAAGCGTATCCAGCGTTTGATCGAGCATTTCCGGGTCTAGTGTCCCAAAACCTTCGTCTATAAAAAGGCTGTTGATCTCAACATTCTTAGAAGCCAGATCTGAAAGTGCCAGCGCCATAGAAAGACTCAAAATAAAAGTTTCTCCACCAGAAAGTGTTTTTACAGAGCGACGCTGCCCACCCATATGATCATCAATCGCCATTAGGCTATCATCTTCATCCTCCAGCGGTTTGTCTATGCGATAGCGGTCACTCAAACTTTCCAGACGTTTATTTGCAAGTTGAATAAGTTGGGAAAGTGTAAGATCCTGCGCAAACTCGTTAAAGCGTTTTCCTGTGCTGTCGCCTATTAATTCATTAAGCAAACGCCAGCGTTTTATCGCTTTTTCCTTATCTGTAATTGTGCCTTTTAATCTATTAAGCTCAGTCAGATTTTCATCTTCGTTTTTTAATAGTCGGCGATTATGTTCACACTGGGTATTTAAGATCTCCTGGTTTTTATGGGATTCTCTTAGTTTTTCCTGCAGTTCTATTTCCGCTTGAGTAGTGTCTTGTTCTTCTAAAATCGTATGTTGTTTTTGCAGTGTTTTTAAAGAAGCAGCTTGCGCCGAAATCTTGTTTTTAAGATTTTCTCGTTCTTCTCTTAAGGCGTTGTAAGTAGCATTAGGTAAAAGTAATCTCATGGCTTCATCAAGCGAATTGATTTCTTTTTGAGCTATAAAAATTTCTAAATCTGCGGTAAGCTCATCAAAAGCACGGGTCTTGGTATCGATCTTTAGAATTAAATCCTCAATAGCTTTTGTAATTGCGGTTTGGTTCTCGCGATAAGTAATAAATGTATTGTGAAAATCCTGGCAATCTTTATTGATGTTACTACCGCTGTAAAGCTTTTTGTAATCTGTTTTTAAGGCTTTGCCCTCTTTTTCTACCGATTTTAACTCGTTTAGGAGCGGTTTTGAAGCATCTAAAGCCGATTTTTTGCGCAGTGCTTTTTCATATGCATCTAAAGCCTGCAGTTTTCTTTCAATCTGCTCAATGACTTCAAGCCAATTTTCATTTTCTTTAAAGTGCGTTGAGTACTCCTGTTTAAATTTTTCCTTCAGCGATTCATGATCTTTGTTGAGATGAATAAGTTTATTATCGATTTTCTTAGACTGATCTTTTAAAAATGCAATGCGAGTTTCACTTTGCGTGAAATTACGCTGAGCCTCTTTTAGGTCACTTTCTGCTTTGTTTATTTCGTTTGCCAGTTCATTTTTTAAATCTGGAGTGTGAACGGCAAACGGGTGATGAAGAGCGCCACATAACGGGCAGGGCTCACCATCTTTTAGCTCGCTGCGAGATTGCTCAAGACTTGCGATGCGAGCCTCATATTTTTCCTGCTGGCGTAGCTTTTCTAATTGGGTTTGCTGCAATTTTACGTGTGTTGCAGCATGCTCAGTCTTAGCAGGGAGTGATTTTAATTCCGGAAGGAATTGTTCTTTTTCAGCTTTCGCGGAAGCAATATCTGTCTGTAAGCGATTTATATTTTCGGTGAGGTTTTTAGCCTCTAAAGCGAGTTTTTCAAGCCTTTTTACCCGATTTTTTTCGGTTTCCGGATTTTGATCTTTTGTGAGCTGAATTTGTTGCTGAAGAGTTTTTAGCTCCTGCGAAATAGTTTGACTTTGAAGGTTTAACTTTTCACCCACTAAATCTAAATCCTGATTCAGGTCAATTTCCAGATCACGTGTTTCTGAAGTAAGCGCCTGTAAAAGGGATTTCTTGAGTTCGCCTTTTTTAAACAAATCATCTCTAAGTGCGGTTACTTTTTCGCGGAAGCTGTCTATTTTTTCTGATAGATTTTCAAACGTTACGGGTGAGGCAATGAACGCGGAAACATCTTCTACACATTTATCGAGGTTTTTAGTGTTTTTTACCCGATTTTCATTCAATTTTTCCCGTTCTTCATTGAAGCTTTTTAGCTCATTCTTAGCTGTTTGCCATTGATTGAGCTTTTCTGCCTGCTCATATACTTTTTCATGTCCTGCCAGTACTTTACCATTAGCTTCCTGAAAATTAAACAGTGCTTTCTCACTCATGGCTTTGCCAGCCGTTACCTGGGCTAATTCTTCTTTAAGATTAGCCAATTGTTTCTTTAGCGCAAGCTGTTTTTCAAGGCTTTTAACCGATTTTTGCTCGTTTTCGAGCGATTTTTGCCAGGTTTCTAATTCGTTTTTTAATTGTGTTTTTGAATCGGCTTCCAGCAGTTTTGTTGTGATCATAGCGATTTGTTGCTGCTGTTGCTCAATTTCTTTAGAGACCTGTTTGTGTTTTTCATACGTTTTTCTGCCAATCTCACGATAGATCCAGGTTCCTGTGATTTTCTCAAGCAACTCACCGCGTTCTGCCTTATCAACTTTTAAAAACTGAGCAAATTCGCCCTGAGCGAGAAGAACAGATTTTATAAATTGATTGTAGTTAAGGCCAATTAATTCTTCATTTTTTGAAGGAACATCAGACTTTTTAAGATCTAGAAGTTTTTCTGAATCAAGATCCTGAATCTGCATTTCGTAATCACGCAGATTGTCGTTTCTGTTTGTTGAAATACTCCAGGTAGATTCATAATTCCCATTTTTACAACTGTAGGCAATTTTCGCGTAAGCTTCTTTTTGATTACGGGTAAGAATAGCACCTTTTTTAATGATGTCTTTGTCTTTACTAATTTTCCCAATACGCGGAACCTGATTAAAAAGAGCAAGTGCAATAACGTCAAGAATCGTGCTTTTACCGCTGCCGGTAGGGCCGGTGATGGCAAATAGCGAATTTTGAGTGAAAGGTTCTTTTGTGAAATCTATCACATGCTCGCCTTTCAGTGAATTTATGTTTTGAAATTGGATCTTTAAAATCTTCATTCTAACTATTTATGGGGTTTTGCACTTCTTCCAGAATTTCGTCAAAAGCGCTGAGTATATCCTGTTTGTCTTCCTGATCAAGGTCTTGTTGATCTACCAGTTTTATGAAAACGTCTTTAGGCTTAAGATCTTCAAGTTGTTGATTACTCTCATAAAGTGCAGAAGTTCCCTGTAGATTTTCATCAAAATCTGTAAAATTTTTCACGATCTGATAACCGTTTTTTTCAAATTGAGAAGTAAGCTGATCAAACTGGTAGATTTTTTGAACATCGTATTTAGGCTCTTTTAAAACAACTTCAATAAGATGATCAAGGCCGTCATTATCGGGCAGATTATAGAGATTATCGGTTAATTGGGCTAAATTTCCACTGATACGGATCAATTTTCTAAAGGATGGAACAGGAATACTTTCTGGTTCCCAACTTTTAGAAGTATCAAGAATTAAAACACGTTTTTCATCTTTACGCTCACTGAAGGAAAGCGGAATAGGGGAGCCACTATAAAAAGTAGGCACAAGCGCATTTACACGTTGAGGTTTGTGAATATGACCCAGAGCGATATATTTAAAATACTCACCAAACTGACTTGCCTGAAAAGCCGCCTGATTACCTATTTGTATGTCTCGCTCACTATCTGAAGTTTCAATTCCCGCAGCATAAAGATGGCCCATTGCAATAACAGGAATATTAGGATATGAGGTTTTACAAATTTCTGCAGCTGCATTAAATTTGCTGGCGATTCCTTCTCTTATCGCCTCTAAGCGATCGTCATAACTTACTCCTTCATTACCTTTTCTCAGGTCTGTATCACGCAGGTAGGGAAGAGCGGCAACGATAAATTCTAAGTTACCTGCTTTATTTTTTACAGGAATTAGAGTTTGTGAGATATCTTTAGGCAAACCTCCTATAACTTCAATGTCGAGATTGCGCAAAATCTCCTGTGGTGCGTCAAGCATAGCCGGGGAATCATGATTACCACCGGTTAGAATTATTTTACAATTGAGATTTCGAAGTTTTAAAAGCGCTTTATAATATTGGGTGCGAGCTTCTGATGATGGATTGGCAAGGTCAAAAATATCACCACTTACGAGTAAAACCTCAATCTCATGAGACTTGATAGTAGCGCAAAGCCATTCAATAAACAAGTCAAAATCTTCTTTAAGCTCATGTTTTTGTAGTTTTTTACCAATATGCCAGTCGGCAGTGTGAAGAATTTTCATAGCATTTATTAATCGTAAGCAATATACAAACCTCTTCTTTCAAACTAAAGAAGAGTTTAAATGTTGAGTTCCTATTTATGTATAAACCTATATAAAAAAAAATATTTTGTTTGACTGTTGTATAATTAATACTGTTTTGTACTGAGTTGGATAAATTATGTGCTATATTATCATCCCATGTATTTGAAGAATTCATGGTTGGGTATAAATTGTACAAATTAGATTGTTTTTTTTATTCATTTATTATTCTAATTCTGTAGTCGTTGCAACATATCCCATATAAAGCAATTAACTTGAAACGGGGATTTTTCCCCGTTTCGCAAGAGTGCTAATTAAGCATTATTCAGCTTTTCTAATTTTTCTTACTTTCGAAATATAATTTCCCCTCTAATTTGATAAATATTCTTTTATATGAATTGGTATGTTCTGTGTGTAAAAAAAGGGAAAGAATTAAAAGTTGCAGAAGATCTACGTGCATCTAATATTGAAGTTTATTGCCCCATGCGTACGGAGGTTAGGCAGTGGAGCGATAGAAAAAAGAAGGTGCAGACACCACTTTTCCCTACCTACGTTTTTGTAAGACTTGAAGCTAAAGACCGTAATATGGTTTTTAGTGTTCCTTTTATTTTCAAATATCTGTTTTGGCTGGGGAAGCCTGCAATTGTTTATGATAATGAGATTAGGGCAATTACCTTATGGCATGCCGGTGAGTATGCTAGCAGAATAGATATGAAAAGCGGTGATAAGATTGTCATACAGCAGGGGCCTTTTAAGGGGCACGAAGCCGTTATTAAAGAAGCAGGCAAAAAAAGATTAAAATTGTTGTTACATAAACTGGGTCTGCAGTTAAATACAGGCTATAATATGGTTATGGCATCTTAACCCGAATTAAAATTTTCATAAACAAGTCCTGACAATTTTAAACATACTCATGAAATACCGTTCAAATATTATTTATTTATTAAAAGATTTAATTGTTAATGTATTTAACAATTAGAATGATATATTTGAACCTGTAATACCGAAAATTATTTCGGTCTTTTTTCTTCCCCTTAAATTTATTGTGTGACTCTAATATTGGGAGTCGCAGCGGCGAAGCCGTTCGATGGTGTCTGGATAATGAATTGGAATTACATCAATTATAAAAAGTAAGGAGTCAGTAAACTAGCATTTAAATTAGTAATGAATTGCATAAACTTGACGTTCATACCATAGAGGTGATCAGGAAATCTTCCAGTTCGCTGGTGGTAAAGGTGGGCGGTATGATTATAGGCTTTATAGTAAGTATTTTCTTAGGACGCACTATAGGAGCTGAGGGCTTAGGAATTATAAATCTTGCAAATCAGGTAGTATCTTTGTTATTGGTTTTTGCGGTTCTGGGCTTTACCAAAGTTATAATTAAAGATGTTGCAATAGCGTACAGTAAAAAAGATTTTCAGACGGTTAGGGATGTAATTTATACTTCGTATATAATAAACGGGCTAGCAAGCCTTGTAATAACCATTGTACTTGTTTTTATCTCCAAAAATTTAGCAGAAGATGTCTTTGATATTCCTTCGTTAAAATATCCATTAATCGTTTTCGCTATAGCGTTTACTCCGCAAATTATTTCACGGGTAATATCTGCTGCGCTGGTAGGTTATAAGAAAATCTGGCAGAGTAATCTGGTAGATCAGGCTTTAAGTGTAGTGATAACGGGAAGCATCTTGCTTATTCTTTATTTATCGCATGTACAAATTGATGTGGAAAATGTTGCTATTGCTTATGGGGCGGGTCGGGTCGCCGTTACACTTTCTATGCTTGTTTACTGGAAATATTTAAACCGGAATAATCAAAAACATAAACCGGTCTTTATAGGCAATACGTTGTTTAAAAAAAGTATCCCTTTATTGATTGTATCTGCTTCTTTCCTTATTTCTTCAAATGCTGACACAATCATGTTAGGTTGGCTTAGTTCTGCCCGGGAAGTAGGTCTGTACAATATTGCTGCAAAACTAGCTTTATTAACCAGTTTTTTACTGCAAATTACGGTTTCTACAATTAGCCCTAAAATTGCTGTTTTGCATGAAAGAGGGGAGAAAGAAGAACTAGAGTTGCTTCTGCGACGCATTACGGCCGGGTTAACCTGGATTGGCTTACTATCACTAATTGCATTTGTACTTCTGGGTAAATTTATACTGGGAATTTGGGGAAATGAGTTTACTTCAGCTTACATGATCCTAGTCATACTATCTATAGGTCAATTTTTTAATATAGCTTCCGGCCCAATAGGAAATATTCTGATAATGACCGGTTACGAAAAAATTATCAGGAATATCACGATCTTTACTGTAGTATTGAATTTGGTAATGAACTACTTTTTAATCATAGAATTTCAGAGAGAAGGTGCAGCTATAGCAACTTCTTTTACCACAATACTTAACATGGTAATTTGCTATTACTATGTAAGAAAAAAGGTAGGTTTAAAGATTATTAAGTATTTATAAAAAAGATTGATATTCAATCAACGGAAATATTCTATGATTATGGGGCTTTTAAAAAAAATAATGATTAAATTTTTTAGATTATTTCATACCTGGAATGAGGAGTACGAAGCACAAATGATTCTAAAATCTATAGCTGCCGCTGAAACTGTAAAAATCGGCAATAATTATTTAATTCTAGGAAACATAAAACTGGCAGGAATACATATATAAATGGATATGCAAGAATAGTTACAGGAAAAAAAAAGTGTTATTGAAATAGGTGAAAATTGTGCTATAGGCAGATTTTTTCATGTGCCGCTAGAACTCATGGTCTTCGAAAACCAACTGGCGCCACAAATGATCCAAGTCATTTGCAACGAGAGGAGCGTATTCTCATTGAAAACTCAATTTGGATAGGTGATCATGTCACCATAAGAGAAGGAGTGATAATTGGGGATTTTGCAGTAATAGGTGCTAATTCAGTAGTTACTAAAAACGTTAGAAAATTTGAGATTGTGGGCGGAGTTCCTGCCCAACATATTCGATTTAACACTATAAATCATTTATATGAAGAAAGCTATTAGAGAATTTAAAAATAAAATAGTTCCATCACCTATAATAACTTCTTATGCTGACAAGTATATTCAAATTTTTTCACATCCTCGATCGGGAACACATTTCCTTGAAGCTTTTGTAGGTGAAAACTTTTATAGAGGGGAAGATTTGTTTGTGAAAAATGTAGAATGGGGTCATTGGTCTAATAGAAAAATAAATTCACAAGGTAATAAATTTCAAAAACTATTTGGATCCCATTTATTTCCACGCAAAGAATGTTCCAAAATAAATTATCCATCTCTTTATATATATAGAGATGGAAGAGCGGTAGCCTATTCCATATGGAATACTGAAAATTTTGTAAATCTAAAATTTAATAATTTATCTTTTTCCGAGTTTCTAAAATTAAAAATAGACTGGGTTGGTTCACCTGCATTTAAATCAAAAGAAAAATATACAATTGCTCAGCATTGGGAAAGACACGTCGATGGCTGGCTCAAATATTCTAAGAATAATAAAAATATTTTAGTGCTTAAATATGAGGATTTAATAAATGATCCTATAGAGGTTTATTATAGAATCCACGAACGATTTTTCAATACGTACCCTGCATTGCATAAAGATGATATAAATATTATAAATAACGCCGTAGGTCTAAAACCTAATGAAGCAAAAAAAGATTCATGGCGAAAAAAGTTTACAAAAGAAGATGAATCTTATTTTGTATCACAGCTAAATAATAAGGAAATCTTGGAACAAATGCAAAGTATTTGAAGAAGTTCGAATTCTTTAAATTAAAATTAACAGTCGATTAATTTTATTATATGTTTAGAATATTGTATTCAATATATTTCCTGAAATTTCCCGTTGAGGTAGTTGATAAATATTATGATAAAATAACTTGTAAATTATTAATTCTAATATTACCCTTATACTTTAAACTTACAAGAAAGAGTCTGAGCTTAAATGAGCGAAGAGATAACAAGAATATAATTATTTCTCTTACTACATTTCCTAAGAGAATACATAAGGTATGGTTGACAATAGAAAGTATTATCAGGCAAACATCGAGGCCGGATAAAATTATTCTTTGGCTTTATAAAGACGAATTTAGAGGGAAAGAGTCCTTACCTACAAGATTATTGAATCTTGAAAAATTTGGTCTTGAAATCCGTTTTTGTGATGAAAATTTAAAACCTCACAAAAAGTATTATTATACATTAATTGAATTTCCGAATAGTGATGTAATTACCATTGATGATGATATAATCTATCCCAATAATCTAATAGAAAAATACCTAATAAATAACGCAAAATACCCTAAAGCTATTCTCTGCTTTATTGGTAGAAAAATTAATATCTCAAAAAGGCAGTTTATAGAGCCATATGAAAGTTGGAATTATTTAAAAAATAATACAGTTCCAAGTTACAATATTCTACCAATCGGTGTTGGGAGTATTTATTATCCTGCTAATTCACTTCATGAAGAAGTTTTAAATATCGAAAAAATCAAATCATTTGCACTGAATGCAGATGATTTGTGGCTGAAAATTATGAGTATTAAAAATCAAACTAAGGTGGTGAATTTGGGTAGAGAATATACTAGATTTTTTATTCCTATTTTAAACAAAAATGATCAAAAATTGATGGATTCAAATATTAGTGAAGGTAAGAATGATTTAATTTTTCATAAACTTACGAATATTTACAACATTTCTTTAAAACAATTTGTAGACTGAGAAAGCTTACACTATAAGTCGATCAATCCTAATGAATTACGTGAATAAGTGAAATTTTCATTTGTTTTATATTACGTTCTAATTCTTTAACGTTAAAAGAATAGTTAATGAAAAAAATTGTTTTTTTAAGTCATACTTCCAGAAATTCTATTTTTAAAGTAGGTAGTTATCATCTTTCAAATGCTTTGGCGGTTAAAGGTTATGAAATATGTTATATATCGGCTCCTTTATCCTTATTTCATTTCTTTTTATTTTTTAATAAAGATAAGCGACGAGAAATTCGAAATAGATTAAGGTATATTATGATTAAAAAAGATAGCTATGGGATTTATAATCATACTCCATTGTTCTTCTTTCCATTTATCCCAAATAGAATAGGTAGTTGGTTCTATCATAATTTTAACCTAAATCTCAGTTTTACAAAATCTCAATTAAGAAAACATGATTTTTTAAAAGCAAGCGGTTTATTTCTGGATGATTTAAAGCTTAATAAATTAGTTCCGATTTTTTATTGTAAACAATTGGTTTATAGAGCTACGGATATATACAAGGTAATGGGACCAGGATTTAAGCAACTAGAGCAAATTGAGAGAAAAGTTGTACAGCTTGCTAAGGTATTAATTGTAACATCACAACCTTTAAAAGAAATGTTTCAAAATAGTTATAATAGAGATGCCACTATTTTAATTAACGGGGTTGATTATAATCATTTTCATAATAATTGCCATAAACCGCCTTTATATGAAAAAATAAATAGTCCTATATTCGTATACGTTGGGTCTTTTGATTTTAGGTTTGATTTTAATCACTTAGAATTTTTTCAGAAAAGAGATGATTTAACTATTATTTTAATTGGGCCATGTGACAATATAGAAATGATACCAAAATCGAAGAATATAGTTTATTTAGGGGAGAAAGATTATTCCGAGTTACCCGGTTATTTGCAACACGCTTCAGTAGGAATACTGCCTCTAAAAAGGATTGAAGCTAATCACGGCAGATCACCGATGAAACTATATGAGTTTGCAGCTGCTGGGTTACCTATTTTATCATCAAGGCTTAGGGAAATAGAAAGGCGAAAACATGATTTTGTAATTTTTTATGATTCCTATAGTACATTTAACACACAGGTAGAATTAATAAGAGATAAAAGGCAGATTCTTAGTCAAGCGGCTTTAGTAGAAGCACAGAAATATAGTTGGAAAACAATCGCAGACATGATGATCACCATATCGGGCATATAAGAAGCAGTCAATTGCTACAAAATGGATAGTAGAAAAATTAATTTGAGAATGAAAATTTATGAAAATCTGGTGGATTAATCCATTAAATCTATTATTACGATTTATTTTTCCAATATATTTATTAATTTTCATAATTCCTTTTGAAAATGTTGGGTCATCACCTTATGCAGTTCAGAATTATTTGGATTTGAATATATTTTTTCTTGGAATCATCTTCTTTTTATTTTTTTCTTTTGGATTTATTTTTTCATTTAACAACCTTCGGAAAGATCCTTATATAGTTGAATATGTATCCCCGAAGTTTTTAAGTTTTATAGGCATAACAACCATTTTAGCTTATATTATTTGGTTTAATTTTTTAATTTTTAATCCGCATATGCTAATCGATCAACTAACAGGTCGAATAAGTGCCTATAACATTAGAAAAAATTACACAACCATTTCAGGATTAACAACTTTATCGCAACTAGGAGTATTATACATAGTCCTGTATTTACAAAATAAAAAAAAATTAAAACCATCAATTAGGCATAAAACTTTTTTTCGTCTTATTATTATATTAACATTTATTCGGTCAATAGTTTGGTCTGAGCGTTTGGCTATTATTGAAGTTATTTTTCCAATAGCATTATTCTTCTTTATGTCCTTAGAAATTAAAAAGACAAAAGGACTTATGATGAAACTAGTGAGGTTCTTACCTTATATTGGAATTTTCATGTTATTGATTTTATTCGGTTTCTTTGAATATTTTAGGTCATGGTCATATTATCAGAAATACTATGATAACATTATTCAGTTTACTGTGGATCGAGTTTTCATGTATTATTATGGAGCCGTCAATAGTGCTGCTGCGGTACTCAAAATGACACATTGGCCTTCTTTGAGTTTAAATAGCTACTTCAATTGGATATATAAATTTCCATATTTCGGTACTTATATTTCAAATATGGTACCAGCAGAATCTTATGGAGACTGGGAAGTTTTTTTGAATAGATATTTAGACCCTGAATTTAATAATCCTACTGGTTTCCTAAAACCTTATTGGGATTCAGGAATACTTGGTGCTATTTTATTTTTCATAATCTGGGGAACTATTTCTAAAATATCTTATGTGCATTTTAAAAGAGGGTATGGATTAGGTCTCTACTTTTTTCCTATAATATTTATATCTGTGTTAGAATGTCTAAGAGTGCCGTATTTAAGCGAATCACGGGTATTTCCTGTATTTTTTTTCTCAATTATTGGTTATTGTTTTTTTACTAAAAGATTAAGAATCCACCCGATATAACTATGATTGTAGTCAATGCCCGTTTTCTTTCTCAACCTATTACAGGCGTGCAGCGTTATGCCTTAGAAATTTCGAAACGCTTGCGTATACTTTTTGATGATTCCGAGTTATGCTTTTTAGCGCCTCCTAATGTTGTGAATAACAAAGAATCTGCTGCTCTAAAAGTTAAGACTGTGGGAAATTTTACAGGTCATTTTTGGGAACAATTTGAGTTACCTTTCTTTGTAAAAAAGAGTGATTTACTTATAAATTTTTGTAATACGGCCCCCCTAAGCGTAAGAAACAAAATAACTGTAATTCATGACCTAGCATATCACTTTGATAATGGGTGGTATGATAAGAAATTTAAAATTTTGTATCAATTTTTAATTCCAAGGATTTTTCAAAATTCAAAAAAAATAGTAACAGTAAGTAATACAGTTAAACATGAAATACTTAATCAATTTCAAAATGTTCAGAATAAGAATATTTCTGTGATACCGTGCACCCTAGCAGATGATTTTCACCAAGCCAGTTCCATAGTAAAAGAGTCTAAGTTGCTTTTATGTGTAGGTTCAATGGATCCGCGTAAAAATTTAAAAAATTTGATTAAAGCGTTTGACTATATAGAGGATAAGGATATTATATTAAAAGTGGTAGGTGGTAGCGGTAAAAGCTTTATTCAAGGATATAGTTTCTCAGAGGAAAAGAGTTCTCAAATTAAATTTTTAGGACGTGTTAGTGACGAAGAATTAAGGATTTTGTATTCAAAATCATATGCTTTTATATTTCCCTCTCTCTATGAAGGATTTGGTCTTCCTCCTTTAGAAGCGCTACATTTTAAGTGTGTTTTATTAGGTTCAGATATTCCTGTTTTCAAGGAAATTTATAAAGACGTTATGGTTTATTTCAACCCATTAGATCCTAAAGACATAGCTAGTAAAATTAGTTATGTTTTCAGCAACTCAAAAGAATTTTCATCTTTAAAAAGTCAAAAAATCTTAAGCAAATATACTTTAGATAAGTCTACCGAATTGTGGGTAGAACTCATAAAAAATACTATTTGAATGGGACTATATTACGATATTTCTAAAGATTTGGATTTTCTAAGTTATAAATTTGGAATAAATAAAGTTACTGCTCTTTTATTTAACAGAGGTATTCACGCATTAATCGTATATAGATTGGCGAATAGGAGTGCTAGTCTCAATATACCTTTAATACCTTTAATACTTACTCGTATAGTTCAAATATTATATAGTATCGATATTAGCTGGAAATGTAAAATAGAGGGAGGAATAATAATTATCCATGGAGTGGGATTAGTTATTGGAGAAGGTACTGTCATTGAAAAAGGTTGTATCTTATACCATGGTGTAACCCTGGGTAGAAAATATCAAATATCAGAAAAACATCCAAATGATGGATTCCCTAGCATTCGAGCTAATTGCGTTTTAGGGGCAGGAGCTAAATTAATTGGTAATATCCAAATAGGTGAAAATACTATCGTTTCCCCTAATGTAGTATTATTTAAAAGTGTGGGTAAAGGAGTAATTGTAAAAAACGTGGAACCTGTTATTATTACCAAAAATAATAAGAAAAAATGAATAATAAGTATGCAAAACTTATTAAAGATTGAAATGCTCTTCTTAATAGTAGATTAAATGATTTTCTGTTTTATGTTATATACTTAATAATAAGAAATTTAAAGTTTGAAAGTAGCATTAATACAAGACTGGCTAACAGAATTAGGTGGGGCTGAAAAAGTTTTTCAGAAAATTTACGAACTTTATCCCGAGGCTGATGTTTACACCCTCGTTTATAATAGGAAAGTGTTGCAAAAGCTGGGAATCCCGGAAGATAAGGTTACATCGTCTTTTATTCAAAAACTACCATTTGCTAAAAACAAATATCGTAATTACTTACCTTTATTTAGTTTGGCAATAGAAAGTTTTGACCTTTCCGGTTATGATCTCATAATAAGTTCCTCTTATTCAGTTGCAAAGGGGGTACTCACAAATAATAACCAACTGCATATCTGCTATTGTCATTCTCCGGTTCGTTATGCTTGGGACCTTCATCATCAATATATTTCTGATGCAGGTCTTAATAAAGGTATTAAAGGGTATATAATTAAATATTTTCTACATAAACTCAGAATCTGGGATGTTGTATCAGCTAATAGAGTAGATTATTTTATCAGCAATTCTAATTATATAGCTAAAAGAATTAAGAAGACATACGGTCGTGATTCTATTACGATATATCCTCCGGTAGCTATTAAAGATTTTGAATTTAGTGCAAAAAAGGAGGATTTCTATTTTACCTGTTCCCGTATGGTTCCCTATAAAAAAATAGACCTAATTGTAGAAAGTTTTGCAAGAATGCCTGATAAAAAATTGGTGGTTATTGGTAATGGTCCTGATATGGAAAAAATTAAAAAATTGGCTACAGATAATGTTTCAATTTTGGGGTATCAGACTTTTGATGTTTTAAAAGAACATATGAAAAGGGCTCGAGCTTTTGTGTTTGCAGCTGAGGAAGATTTTGGTATTGTTCCGGTTGAGGCGCAGGCATGCGGAACTCCTGTTATAGCCTTTGGAAAAGGAGGAAGTTTAGAAACTGTTAGGGCAGAAACGGGAATATTTTTTTATGAACAAAGTTGTGAAAGCTTAATTAGTGCAGTTAAAGAATTTGAAGAGAATGGAGTTACTTATGATGCCAAGAGAATAAGCGATATTGCAAAAGAATTTACAGAAGAAGAATTTGAAAGAAAAATTAAAACTTTTATAAATGAAAAACTTGCATTATATATTTAAATTAAAACCTCATATTAGAAATGAAAACGCTAACTACATAAAATATATTTTGCATATTTACCCTATATATTTTAAAGTGAACCTATGAATAATCGTCTGATAATTGAATTGCTACTAATTTTCATCTTCACACAGGTAGGATTTGCACAAGTGCAGGAGATAAATGCTAAACTTGAAAGTCAGGTTATTGCAACAAGTAAAGATCAGGTGCCATTCTGGATGTGGGCCAACAAATATGGTAGTATTCCCCTTTCCGGTTTTTCCACCGGTTTAATAGGTTCTGCTTATAAAGAATACGAAGAGACCGGAAGCTATGAGGGTAGAGATTCAAAATTATTTGATTGGGGAGCCGGTTTTGAAGGCAGGGTCAATATAGGTAAAGAAACAGAAGCAATATTAATTGAGGCTTATGTCAAAGCACGATTGGCAATGTTTGAATTTAAAGCGGGTAGGAGTAAGGATGTGATGGGTCTCGTTGACACAACGCTAACTTCAGGTGCTTTTGCAGTTTCAGGGAATGCCTTGGGAATACCCAAAGTAGAAATTTCGCTACCTGAATTTTATACCTTACCGTTTTGGAATGGTCTTTTTGCATTTAAAGGGAATTTTGCTCATGGCTGGTTAGGAACTATTCCGGTCCAGTATGGAAATCACAAACCAACAGAAACCTATTTTCATCAAAAATCTTTATATGGTAGATTAGGGAAGCCCAGCTGGAGACTGCATCTTATCGGGGGCTTTAATCACAATGCTTATTGGGGGAACACCAAAACCTATGCTCCTCATTTTTCTTTATCGGATTGGCAGGAATTTTGGGCTACTGCTACTGGGAAAGTATATAATAATTCAAAAACTGGTAACCACGCAGGTTCTATTGACCTGGGGTTAACTTATGATTTTAATAACGTTCATGTTTTAGCATATAGGCAACAGATATATGACATTGGGGGCTTATATCATTTATCTAATATAGCAGACGGACTTAATGGTTTAAGTTTGACCAATAAAAGGTCAAGTGATGGGAGTTCATTCTATTGGAAAAAAATACTGTTTGAATTTTTATACACTAAAAGCCAAGGTGGTGAATTAAGCGCAAAAATCACACCGTCCGGAGATGAAAATTATTACAACAGTTATATATATACAGAAGGTTGGTCATATAATCACGTAGCATTAGGTAATCCTTTGCTTACAACAACTCCAGCTGCAAGGGAAGGACAAGCTTCTTATGAAAGAGATTATTTCATTAATAACAGGGTGGTTGCTTTTCATTTAGGTTTTCAAGGAAATCTAAATAAATGGGATTTGGTATCAAAATTGACTTATTCTATAAATTATGGAACCTACGGTACTAGTCCTATTGGGCATTCTTTGTCAACTCGTAGAGATCCCTCATATGGCCTTTTTGAGAAAGTAGGGCAATTTTCAGGATATTTAGAGGCGCAAAAAGTATTTTCAGATAAATGGAAATTTGGATTGGTGCTAGCCGTTGATCAAGGAAAATTATACAATGAATCTATAGGGGCAATACTAAAAGCAAATTATAATTTTTGAAAATGACATTCCAATTACATATTGGTAACAAATACAAATAGTTTATGAATAAGTTTTGTTTCTCACTGTTTATAATATTGTTCTCTTGTTTTTTCAACTCTTGTGTGCCCCGAAAAGAGATAGTTTATTTTCAGGGTCTTGAGCAGGCTGAAAAGCAGTTAAATGTAAATCAATTAAAAGGCTTAAAAATTAAGCCCAATGATTTGCTAACTATTAGTGTTTCAGCTGCAGAACAGGAAGCAGCTATTCCTTTTAATTTACCCGTTACAGGTGCAGGAAATGTATTAGATGCGACGAGTTTGTCAGGACAGCCCAAATTGCAATCATTCTTAGTAGATGGAGATGGGTATATTGATTTTCCAATTTTGGGAATGCTAAATGTGAAAGGTGTCAATAGAAATGAATTAGCACAGTCTTTAAAACAACAAATTTCTAAATACGTACAGGATCCTATAGTCACAGTAAGGATTGTGAATTTTCAAATCAGTGTGTTAGGAGAGGTAACGCGTCCCGGAACTTTCGATATTAGTGATGAGTACATAAGTTTACCACAGGCTTTGGGGCTTGCGGGAGATATGAGTATTTATGGGAAAAGAGAGAATGTTTTAGTAATGAGGGAAGAAAACGGAACTACCTTGCATCAATATCTCGACCTGACAAATGCAGATGTGATTAATTCCCCTTTCTACTACCTACAACAGAATGATGTAGTATACGTAGAACCCAATAGCGCCCAACGCCAGGCTTCCAGTTACAATCGTAATTCTTCAGTTTACATTTCAATTGCATCAGTTTTAGTCTCATTAATTGTTTTAATAACTCGATAAAATGGAAGAGAACAGACATATCCCTGTATACTTTGAAGAGGATGATATGAATATCAGGGAAGAACTGGAAAAGTATGTGCGATACTGGCCCTGGTTTTTAATTACTGCTATATTCTTTTTAGCTATCGCCTTTCTATATTTAAAAGTAACCACTCCTGCATATAATACATCTGCAAGTATAATAATAAAGGATGATGATACTAAGTCTGCGGGGTCAGATCTTGCCGCTTTTGCAGATTTGGGTTTAATGGAAGGCTTAGGAACAAACAGCATAGAAAATGAGATTGGCATTCTGCGCTCTCGCCGTATGATGACAAATGTTGTCAATGCGCTGGGTGTTAATGTGCAGTATTATGAAGACGAGACTTTTAAAAATACTGAAATATATAAATCAGCTCCTTTTGAGGTTGAGATTATAGCTTTAAGAGAGTCTGATTTTGAAAAGGCAATTGAGGAAGAAGAGAATACTTTTTCAGTTCATGTAAGCGGTAATGCGTATAAACTGATACAAAATGATTCAGAAAAGGAAATAAACGCAGTAGCTGAAAAAATCACCGATTTAGGTTTTGCTGAGGTCATTTTTCATTACACGCATGAGAATAATTTAAATGAAGATGGAGAAGCAATTGATGACTTTACAATAAAATTTAGACCTGTTCAGTCTGTAGTTGATCAATATCGGGAATTATTAAATGTAACTCTTGTAGATGATAATGCCACGCTTATAGAATTATCTTTAGAAGATCCTGTTAAAGCAAAAGCAAGAGATATTCTAGATCAATTGATCTTTGAGTATAATAAGGAGGCAATTGAAGACAAGAATTTGGTAGCTACCAATACAGCTTTATTCATAGATGACAGGCTTGATATCATCAACAGGGAACTGGATTCTGTAGAGGTAGGTAAAGAAGAATTTAAAGAAGAAAATCAGCTCACAAATATTGAGGCGGAATCTGAACTTTTTATTACAAACGCCAGTGATTACAGAAAAAGAAAACAGGAGATAGATACTCAGTTAGAGTTGGCTAACTCAATGATCGATTATATACAAAACAGTTCTGCTTCAGATCTTTTACCGGCTAATTTGGGTATTGAAGAAACAGGGGTAAACCAGCAGATTACAGAGTATAATAATCTCGTTCTTGAGCGCAACCGTATTTTAAGCGGCTCCACAGAATTTAACCCCGTGGTTAAACGCTTATCAAGCCAAATCGACCAAATGAAGGAGAGTGTTGCCGCAAGCCTTCAACGCATGCGCTCTAACCTGCAAATTGCCCAGCGGGACCTCAACCAGCATGTCGGGACCATTGGTTCACAAATTGCAGATGTGCCTGCTAAGGAACGCCTATTTAGGGGAATAGAACGACAACAGAATATTAAAGAGGCTTTATACCTTTTTTTACTTCAAAAAAGGGAAGAAACCTCATTGACCCTTGCTGTAACCGCACCTAAGGCCAAGATTGTAGATAGTGCATTTAGTGATAAAGATCCCGTTTCTCCCAAACCGGTTATTGTTATGGGTGGGGCTTTGGTTGCCGGGCTGGCCCTGCCTTTTATGTTTTTGTATGTGCAAAACCTGTTAAACAATAAGGTGCAGCGCAGGGAAGATATAGAAAAGGCCAGCAAGGTAATACCCATAGTGGGTGAAATACCTCAGGTACCTAAAAGGGATAGTGACCTGGTAAAAGAGAATGACCGCTCTGTACTCTCAGAGGCATTCAGGATCCTGATTACCAACCTACAATACCTTTTAATTGATAAGAATAATGATAAGAAAGGCTTCTGCCTATATGTTACCTCTACGGTAAAAGGAGAAGGTAAAACCTTTACGGCTGTAAACCTCGCTATCACCTTGGCTAACACAGGGAAGAAGGTTTTAATTATGGGGGCAGATTTGAGAAATCCGCAATTACAACGCTATGAACTGGATGTCAGGCATCGCCTGGGCGTTAGTGACTATCTGGTAAATAATGATATTTTGCTAAATGACATCATAGAGCCCTCTACCTTACATCCCAATTTGCAAATACTGCCTTCGGGAAGTATCCCTCCAAATCCGGCTGAGCTATTAAGAAGAGACAAATTGGGCGAACTTTTTAAAGAGCTTGAAAGTCTTTATGATTATATAATTGTAGATACTGCCCCCTCTATGCTTGTTGCTGATACTTTTCTCATAAATAAATATGCAGATCTTACCCTGTATGTAGTAAGGGCAGGATATACAGAGAAAAAGTTACTTGATTTTGCTATTGATGCTAAAGAGAGTAAAAAGTTGCATGATGTGAGCTTTGTACTGAACGATGTGCAGGCAGCCAACTTTGGCTATGGCAATAAATACGGTTACGTATATGGAGAGTCTGCTCCATCCTTTTGGCAACGCTTGCGAAGTAAATTTTAAATATTAATAATTTAGTTAAATTTTATATCTTCCTTATCGTCAAGCTGAATTTATTTCAGCTTCCTATAACTATTTAGGCTATAGTCGATAATGTTGATTTATTAAAAGAACTCAATCAGATAATAAATGAACAATAAAATCCTGCCGTTTTAAGGCAGGATTTTTTGTTTTAAGCCAAATCAAAAACAAATTAATCCCGATCCTAATCTTACTATAACGATTTATATTAATATCTAATTTTTATTTACTTTTTGGCGGTTGAAAAAAAGGATGCTATAACGATTTGTATATAAATAAATTATGGCTTTTTAAGTTATAAAATCGGGTAAAATTGCCAATTTATTCGCGTAAAGCTTGATAAAATATAAGAGACTAAATACATTTGTCTCAGAATGAATAAGGCATTTAGAACATACTTTGTACTTTTTATTTTAACCCTTTTTAGTGGTTTTGTTCATGTTTATGGCAACTCTACTTCGCGGGTTTCTTCTTTTTATGCTAATTCTGAATGTATTGAATTAGCGGCTCAGCATTCTCCTGATTCCCGTTTTCTTCCTTCGTCATCTTCAGATTCTCCTTTTTTATCAAAATTTATAGTCACAGAAACTGATAGTGAGGAGCTAGTCGATAATCTTGGTAATGATCATGAAGATCTATTCACTTCAGATTTTTACCATGCCTTTTATACCTGGTATTACAACAATCTTTTCCAAAAGAAAAGCAATAACGTTTCTGGCAGATCTTTTATTCCTGAACTTCAATACCCGAAACAATATATTCGGTTTCAGGTCTTTCGTATTTAGAATAATTCGTCCGTTATCCTAAACGGACTCTCCACTAAAACCTGTTAGTAAATCTAATCTTTCAGGTATGTCGTCATGTTTTCGCGTGACGCGTTTCTCTAATCATTAAACATTTCAAAATTCATTTAATTATGAAAAGATTACCAATTTTCATTGGTCTGTGGGCTGCTCTATGTGCGATAGGCTGTAATTCTCACAAGGAGGAAGTACATGAAGACCGCTCGTTTCAGGTCACAAATCCTGTTTATAAGGATACTTCTATTGTAAAAGACTATGTAAGTCAGATTCATTCAATTAGGCATATTGAACTTCGTGCTCTAGAGAAGGGTTATTTGCAAAAAATATCTGTAGATGAGGGTGAGCATGTAAAGAAAGGTCAGCAATTATTCCAGATCATGCCTAATATCTACGAGGCTGAATTACAAAAAGCGCAGGCTGAAAGCGAAGCCACAGAGATAGAGTATCAAAATACAAAATTGTTAGCTGACAGTGATGTTGTTTCTCCTAACGAACTCGCTCTTGCGAAAGCAAATAACGCTAAGGCGCAAGCTGAAGTTCTTTTGGCACAGACACATTTAGGTTTTACAGATGTAAAGGCACCTTTTGACGGGATTGTAGATCATCTGCATGTGCGAGAAGGAAGTTTGTTAGATGAAGGCGAATTAATGACAACCTTGTCTGATAACAGTAAGATGTGGGTATATTTTAATGTGCCTGAATCTGAATATCTGGATTATATCATGAATGCAGATAGAACTAAAAAGCAAAAAGTTAATCTCCAGCTGGCAAACGGAAAGCAATTTAACCAGGAAGGATTTGTGGAAACCATAGAAGGTGAATTTAATAACGAGACCGGAAATATTGCCTTTAGAGCTACTTTTCCTAATCCTGACGGGATTTTGCGCCATGGTGAGACAGGTAGTATTTTAATGACGATTCCGCTGGATCATGCTTTGCTAATTCCGCAGAAAGCAACCTTTGAAGTGCTTGATAAGAAATATGTATTTGTTATTGACGATGATAACATTGTAAGACAAAAAGAAATCACAGTGGGCGGCCAGTTGCCGCATTTATTTGTGGTAGAAAAAGGTCTCACGCCAAATGACAAAATCATACTTGAAGGTATACGAATGGTAAAAGAGGGCGACAAGGTGAATTATGATCTCGTAAAACCCGATACCGTACTGGCTAATCTCGATATGTACGCAGAATAGCAAACTTCTAATTTTTCGACAACATGTTTAAAAAGTTTATTCATAGACCGGTACTGGCTATTGTCATTTCGGTTATAATAGTTTTTATTGGCTTTTTGGCAATCAAGCAATTGCCAATCTCCCAATTTCCACAGATCGCACCTACCACGGTAAACGTATTTATCGCATACCCGGGTTCTAGTGCAGATGTACTGGTTAAATCAACTTTAATACCTCTGGAAACTTCAATTAACGGTGTGCAGGGGATGCGCTATATCGCATCTGATGCTACCAGTGCAGGAGAAGGAACACTACGGGTAATTTTTGAACCTGGTACAGATCCTAATGATGCGGTGGTACGGGTAAAAACACGTGTAGATCAGGTGATGCCATTATTACCCGAACTTGTGCAACGTGAAGGTGTTACAATTACGCCGGTGCAGCCTAGTATGTTGATGTATGTCAACCTGTTCAGCAAGAATAAAGATAATGATGAAAAGTTCCTTTACAATTATGCCTATACGCGTATAGTTCCTGAAATTCAGCGAATTAATGGTATTGCGAGTGCACAGATTTTGGGAAGTAGAAAATTTGCCATGCGTATCTGGTTAAAACCGGATAGAATGAGAGCCTACAATATTTCTGCGGAAGAAGTAATGGAGGCTATGGAAGAGCAAAGTATTCTTGCAAGACCGGGAAGAGTAGGAAGAAGCTCTGGCAAAACCGCTCAATCTCTGGAATATGTACTAACCTATCGCGACAGGTATAGCGAGCCAGAAGAATATAAGGATATTATATTAAGGGCAAATAAAGAAGGAGAGATCATCAAGTTGGGCGATGTTGCCAATGTTGAATTGGGTAGCGAATTCTTTGACATTTATTCTAATCTTGACGGAAAACCGTCGGCATCAATTGTGCTTAAGCAAACTTTTGGTAGTAACGGTAGTGATGTAATCAAAGATGTCAAAGACAAACTTAAGGAGCTCAAGGCAGATCTACCGCCGGGGGTGGATTATAAGATTAGCTATGATGTGTCTAACTTCTTAGATGCCTCAATTGAGCAGGTGCTGCATACTTTGCGTGATGCTTTCATACTGGTGGCCATCGTGGTATTTTTGTTTCTGGGCGATTGGCGCTCTACACTTATACCTATTATAGCGGTTCCTGTTTCATTAATCGGCGCATTCTTTGTCATGCAAATGTTTGGTCTATCAATAAATTTGATAACACTCTTTGCACTGGTACTTGCCATAGGTATTGTGGTAGATAACGCCATTGTAGTGGTAGAAGCAGTGCATGTTAAGATGGAAGAAGAGAACCTTACACCTTATAAAGCGTCATCTGCAGTATTGGGAGAAATAGGTGGTGCAATTGTAGCTATCACTTTGGTTATGGTTTCGGTATTTATACCTATTTCGTTTATGTCTGGACCTGTAGGTGTTTTCTACAGGCAGTTTTCCATAACGATGGCAGGATCTATAGTTATTTCTGCTGTGGTCGCACTTACACTTACTCCTGTTTTATGCGCTATGTTACTCAAAAATACGCATGGCAAACCCAGAAAGAAAACACCTATAAACAGATTTATAGACTGGTTTAATAGAGGTTTTGAAAGACTTACAGGCAGATATGTTGGTTTGCTAAACTATATAGTTAATAGAAGGATAATTACTTTCGGAATTTTAATCGCTTTCTGTGCCGGTATTTTTATAACAAACAAGGTGTTACCTGCAGGATTTATACCAAGTGAAGACCAAGGGATGATCTATGCGATTATTCAGACTCCACCCGGTGCAACGCTTGAACGTACTAATGAGGTAGCTAAAAAACTGCAGAAGATAAGTGAAGAGATAGAAGGCGTAGAGTCGGTTTCATCCCTTGCAGGATATGAGATCATGACAGAAGGGCGCGGCTCAAATGCAGGTACTTGTCTTATAAACCTTAAGCCCTGGTCTGAACGGAAACACACCGTGCACGAAATCATGGAAGAGCTGGAAGAAGAGACAAAAGATCTGGGAGCGGTTATCGAATATTTTGAGCCGCCAGCTGTACCTGGATTTGGTTCATCTGCAGGTTTCTCTATGCGTTTACTGGATAAAACAAACTCCACAGATTATCATGAGTTTGAACGCATAAATAACGAGTTTCTTGAGGAATTAGGTAAACGAAAGGAATTGACCGGACTCTTCACCTTTTTCGCTGCAAACTATCCTCAATATGAGTTGAGTATAGACAACAAGGCAGCCATGCAAAAAGGAGTTTCTATAGGTAAAGCCATGGAAAATCTCAACATTCTTATAGGGAGTACCTACGAGCAGGGATTTATCAAATTTGGTCGTTTCTTCAAAGTGTATACTCAGGCATCTCCTGAATATAGAGCACTTCCTTCAGATATTGAGAAATTATATGTAAAGAATGAAGACGGGGAGATGGTGCCGTATTCTGCTTTCATGAAAATGGAAAAGAAATTAGGGCCTAATGAGATTACTCGTTATAACCTTTACAATTCTGCAGCCATTCGCGGACTTCCGGCAGCCGGTTATACTACCGGTGATGCGATAAATGCAATACGGGAGGTAGCTAAAGAAAAGCTTCCCCGAGGTTATGATATTGCCTGGGAAGGACTTTCATATGACGAGGCAAACCGCGGTAATGATGCCTTGTATGTTTTCGTTATCGTATTAGTATTCGTGTACTTCGTACTTGCTGCGCAATATGAAAGTTTTCTGCTTCCGTTTGCGGTTTTACTTTCTCTACCTGTTGGAGTTTTTGGATCGTTCTTCTTATTAAAGATAATGGGTCTTTCTAATGACGTTTATGCACAGATTGGTGTAATTATGCTGGTAGGTCTTCTGGGTAAGAACGCGGTATTAATTGTAGAATTCGCGGTACAGAAACACCGGCAGGGCGCGACCGTTTTAGAAGCAGCTATAGAAGGTGCTAAAATGCGTTTCAGACCAATTCTAATGACTTCTTTCGCTTTTATAGCAGGATTGATTCCATTAGTCATTGCAACAGGTGCAGGTGCTATAGGTAATAGAACAATAGGTGGTTCGTCGCTGGGAGGCATGCTTATAGGTACGCTTTTCGGTGTAATTGTAATACCCGGACTTTATTACATTTTTGGTAAAATGTCTGAAGGACGCAGTCTGATTAAAGATGAACATGATGAACCTATATCGGAAGAATTCATGAGAACCAGTGAAGGAGAGAGTAAAATCAGTCTCAGGTTGCGAAAAATGAATAAACAGTTGAAAAAACTAATGAAAAGAAAAGACGATGAGTAAGCAGCATAAATATAAAATAAGCAATTATATGCGATGGTCGGTTTTTGTGCTTTCAGCGTTGATTTTACACAGCTGTGTGCCTAAACAAATGGTAAGAGAAGAAACCACCGCATTGCCAGAAACATATAAGGATTTTGTAGAACGAGATTCTGTAAACGTGGCGCGTATGCGCTGGCAGGATTTCTTTGCAGATCACAATTTGCAGACATTAATAGACACAGCTCTTGTAAATAATCAGGAGTTAAATATTACGTTACAGCGGGTCGCTATGGCTAATAATGAGATAAAGGCCAGAACAGGCGAATATTTACCTACAATTGGTATTCGGGCTGGAGCCGAAGTCGAAAAAGTAGGGCGCTATACAAGCCAGGGAGCAAATGACGCTACTACAGATATAAAACCGGGTGAAGAATTTCCCGAACCTTTGAATAATTTCAGAGTAGAAGCTTTTGCCTCGTGGGAAGTTGATGTGTGGAAGAAACTGCGCAATTTAAAAAAAGCCGCTGTTATGGAGTATTTATCTTCTGTAGAAGGGAAGAATTTCATGATAACCAATTTGATTTCTGAAGTAGCTGAAGCTTATTACGAACTTCTGGCGCTTGATAATAAATTAGCTATAATTCAGCAGAATTTAGGGCTTCAGAATAATGCAGTAAAGACCGTTAAATTACAAAAGCAAGCAGCTCGTGCTACAGAACTTGGTGTAAGAAGGTTAGAGGCTGAGGTTTTAAAAAATCAAAGCGAAATGTACGCCGTGAAGCAGGAAATCACTGAAACAGAGAATAGAATCAACTTTTTAATTGGTAGAACTCCACAGCATGTCGAGCGCAATTCTGAAGAATTTATTGAACAGAAAATTGATACTATTTATTCAGGGGTTCCAGCTCAATTGCTACAGAATCGTCCCGATATAAAGCAGGCAGAATATGAGTTAGCTGCCGCGAAACTGGACGTTAAAGTGGCTAAAGCAAATTTCTTTCCTTCTTTGTCAATAGAAGCAGGTATAGGATTAGAAGCTTTTAAAACCAAATATTTAACCACCACACCAGAATCTTTATTGTATTCTGTGGCTGGAAATCTTGTTGCGCCGGTTATAAACCGAAACGCGATAAAAGCTGAATTTAGTAATGCTAATGCCAGACAACTACAGGCGGTTTATGACTATGAGAAAACCATTTTAAATGCCTATATCGAGGTGGTAAATCAGCTTTCAAATATTGACAACCTGAAAAAAAGCTATGAGTTAAAAGTAGGTCAGGTAAGAGCGTTGACTGAATCAATAGAAATTACTAATAAACTCTTTCGTTCTGCACGTGCAGATTATATGGAAGTTTTATTGACGCAGCGCGATGCTTTAGAATCAAAAATGGAGCTTGTAGAGACCAAGAAAGAGCAACTTCTTGCTCGTGTTTCCATGTACCGAGATCTTGGCGGTGGCTGGGTGGAGACAGATTAGAGATAAAAGAGAAGTTTTAGTTAGTTTTATTATTGGGGACATTGTTTCTCCTGAGAAGCCGAAAGTTTACTTTCGGCTTCTTGTTTTAAGAAATGGCCAAATGCACCTAAAAATCGGCTATACAGTCTAAAAATCCACTTTTACAGGAAAACTTAATAATTAAAGAAAATCTTATTAATAATATATAATGATTTAAAATTATCATAATTTATATTTTCTTCCAGCCAAATGCTTTAATTTAAATGTTATAATCTGACTATTAGAAAGATAAGAATAACAGATCGAACTTTAAATGTTTAGCTATGAAAAAAATATTACTTACCACAATGATTGTATTAAGCATGATTCTTCTCATTTATGCTTGCTCCAGTGATGATGATATGTGGGATTCCATTATTCCAGAAACATCAGAAAATCCTACGCAAGATCACACTACTACTAACGTTTTTCAACCTGCGATCGTAGCAGCCACAGCAGAAAGAGTCAATCAATTACAACTTCCTGAAGGATTTAGCATTCACAAATTTGCAGAAGATCTGGGTGAAGCTCGCATTATTGAGATCAGTGAGGCAGGGCGTATTTATGTATCCCTGCGAGAAGAAGGCCAAGTGCTTTTACTGGAAGATACTAATGGTGATGGGACAGCAGACCGAAGAGAAATCGTTGCTACTCTTGAAAATGCACACGGGTTGAAAATTCATGACAACAAACTTTATATAGTGACTATTAAAGAAATATATGCGGCAGATATGCATACTGATGGTACCCTGGGTGAACCACAACTTCTATATACAGGTTTACCTGATGGTGGTCAACACCCCAACAGAACGATAGGTTTTGGACCAGACGGAATGATGTATGTTACTGTAGGGAGTACCTGCAACGCATGTGTAGAACCTAATGAATTCAATGCGACGATGCTTCGGGCGAATGCAGATGCAAGTGATATGCAGGTTTTCGCTGAAGGATTGCGTAATACAATCGGTTTTGGATGGAATCCTGATACCGGTGTTCTATGGGGTATGGATCATGGTATAGATATGCTGGGTGATGAAGAACAAAGTGAGGAACTTAACCAGATCCAGGAGGGGGCACATTATGGGTGGCCGCATATTTATGATGTTGGGCAATACAATCCTAATCCCCGGCCTGAAGATATGACATATGCTGAATTTGCTGCCATGTCCACCTTTCCCGAATTGCTTTATACAGCTCATGCCGCTCCCATGGAAATGGAATTTTATACGGGCAATCAATTCCCCGAAGCCTATCAAGGAGACGCTTTTGTAGCATTTAGAGGCTCATGGAACAGGAGAAATCCTATGGGTTATAAAGTATGCCGAATAATTTTTGAAAATGGATCGCCCGTTCGCATAGAAGATTTTCTTACTGGCTTTTTGGTTAATGGAAATACCGCCCATTTTGGCCGACTTGTTGGCCTTGCAGTTCATCCAGATGGTTCCCTGTTTTTGACGGATGATACTAATGGGGTTATGTATCAGATTAAGTATGAGTAAAGATCATAAGAGTTTTTAATAGCGGCACTTACCGAATAGATCTCTATTTATTAATCAGCGTTATTATTCTATATAAAATAAAAACCCTGTAAATAAACTATTTATAGGGTTTTTGGTGGAGTTTGAAACTCTACACTTGGAGTCGGGCTGAACAACCGAAATTTGAATTCTCTAGTGTTTATAAGGACTTCCGGAGGCTCAAAAACAGGGATACTGAATTGATGACACGTTAACAAAGTTTAGCGCTTTATAAAAGGATTTGTAGGAAATACAGGAGTTTAAGTAGACCTAGAGAAGATTTATAAACTAATGAGGCCAGTTTTGATTCTGGCATTAGAATTACCTTTTTAGCGTAAAATGATTTTTATAGACCCTACCATTGCCCAGATCTATATGAAACCAATAATCATCTGACGGCATTTGAGTGGTATTAAATGTGCCGTCCCAACCCGCACTTTGAGTAGTGATTTGTTTCAACAATTTAGCATAGCGATCAAATATGTATATTTTGGCATCCGGATAGGCTTCAATTCCTTCTACTTGCCAATAGTCATTATAACCATCCCCATTGGGAGTAAATACTTTTTTATAATCTACCAGAACTACTTCTTGGGAATCCTGACCACAGCCTTCTTTGTCTCTAACGGTAACATTATAGACCCCGCCGGAAATAAATGGAAACAGTTCGCTGTTTTGAAAATTAACCCCGTCTATACTGTATTCAAAATCCCCATCACCTGATGCCTGAATAGCTATATAATTGTTATCAGAACAGTCTGCAAAATCTATTTGCTGAATGCTGGGCGGTTCTGATCTTTTAAATTCGAAAGTATTGGAGTTGGTACACAAGATTCCATTTTCAAGTTTGCCTACGGTAAGTGTGTAAGTTCCTTCAATACTGAGATACGCCTCAGAAGAGGTTGAAATGATAGTACCCTGAGGGTCTTCCCATTGCCAGCTGTCAAATTTTTCGCTGCGCGAAATTTGAAGTCCAGGTTCATTATCACAAATCACAAAATTGGCGGCAATATCCAATTCAGGCAATTCATTTATAAATAGATCTAAATTCGTTTCACTAAAGCAAAGCGGGTTTGAAATATTTTCTACACGCACCCTAATGCGTTGCGACCAAGCCGAGGTATTCTGAAAATTCGCCGGTAGCGGACTGGCTAATGTGGTTCCCTTTTCGTCAAAATAATAAATAGTCAACCCGGATTGATTCCCAATTAATTCTTCTTCAATATCCCCTAGATCAAAAGTGGAATATCCATTGCCGGCATCGCACGCAAATCGTGTTTTAGGCTGATTAATTTGCGGCTTTACAGACGTAATTAAATTTAATGGAGTTTCTGCGTAGCAACCGGTTTGAGTGTTTGTTACCCGAACGGTTAAAGTTTCTATGTTTGCGGTTGTGTTTGTATACGGATTGGGCAAGGGATTGGCCAATGTTTTCCCGCCTTCATCATAATAGGTTACAGCCATTCCAGTTTGACCGCTTAATACCTGAGTTTCGATTTGAGAGGTGTCAAAATATTCTGAAATACCGTCCTGGTTATCATCACAACCTATGAGGTCGACCAGGTTATTGGCAACGGGTAACTCATTAACAATGAGTCTAAAGGTAGATTCTGAAGAACACATGGTAATCGTATTGGTTACGCGGGCAGTTAAGACTTCCTGATCGGGTATTTTATTAGAAATAGTAGAAGGAAGGGGACTTGGTATTTGTTCACCATTTTGAAAAAATAAAGATAATTGAAGATTGGGTTGAGTATCTATTAAGTCAGATTTTAGATTGCTTATATCAAATACGGCTATTCCACCGGCATCATCATCACAAATCTGCAGATCGGGAATGGTATTGATTTGGGGTAGATGATTTACCAGAAGATCAAAAGAAGTTTCTGAATAACAGCAAGAGTTGTTTTCATGAGCTACTCTTACTCTTATAGTTTCTCTATCTTTAATAGTATTAGTAAATGGATTTGGTAAAACATTATATTTTTTTCCTGAACCATCTATATAGGAAACTACTTTATCTGTCTGTCCACCTAAAACTTGCTGCTCAATTGTGTGAACATCAAATGTTGTTGATATACCTGAACCAGCATTGGTTTCACAAGCATAAACATCATTAATGCCATAAGCTGTAGGCGGCTCTTTAACATCAATAGTTTCGGTTAAAACCTCTACGTTACCATTTTTACTGGTAACTGTTGCTGTAATGGTATAGCGGCCATCCTTAGAAAAGTCATGGAATGGAGAAAGGTCTGTTGTTTGATTTAATGCCCCTGAATCTATATCGCCGAAATTCCACAAAATACTGGCCACATTTGATTCATCGTCTATACTAAACTCTTTTAAAAACTCTGAACAAATATTAGAAATATTTATTGTAAACGTATTGGAAGTATGCTTTACGTTTCCGGTAACATTAATATAATAATTAATGTCAGGCCCACCAAGGTCGATGGTAGTTTTATATTCTTGAAATGGAGGACAACCCGAAGCTTCAGACTTGATCCACGATAAATCCTTGCTTTGTTCACTTCCAGCTATCCAAGCCATTGAAGAGTAACCAGGCCGCGCCAGATTATAAACTTCAACGAGTATTCTATCTACATTAGATGGAATAGTGATTGGATTTTCAAATTCAACATTAAAAATACGAGGAAATGTGCCTGTGCCTACATAAGGTAGGTCTACAATTTGACTACTTCCTATTAAATCTGCATCTGATAATGAAATGGGAAAGTCTGCATCTATTTTATAAATATTAAACTGGATTTTAACATCAGATACACCAGTCCTTGAGAAGGCAACTTGCCCGCTCTTAATCGTATATTCTTCATTTTTTGTGATTCCAAAATCTTCCAGAATAAATGTTCTACCAAACTTTAAACCACCACCTGTACACGAGTATTGACTTGTCTCTATAACTTTGTCACAAAGGCCATTATGAGTTAAAGTAGCCTGTGAACCAAAATTTGAATGATTTATAATATCTCCAGTTACATTTATATAAAAGTTAGCATTTGGAACAGGAATATCTAGTTCTGTAGTAGGTGTGTAGTTGTAATATTTTCGACAACCTTCATACCAAGAAATGTCATTATCCTTTGCTGTTGCTGCTATAATAACAGCGGCGGAGTTTGGGTTGTAATGATCAACTACTTTTCCGATGGTAACTAGAATTCGTTCTACACCTGCCGGAACAACAATAGGTTTGCTAAATTCTTTTTGTATGATTTGTGGAGTATCCTCTATAGCAGGAACCATTATATATTCTTGAACTCCTAGCAGTTGGGGTCGAGAATCCGGGAAATTAGAATCAATACTGAAAATACTAAATTCCAAATACGCTCCTTTATAAGATTTACTAATTCCTACTTGTCCCGATCTGATAAGA
Organism: Leeuwenhoekiella sp. A16; assembly: GCF_047946675.1. Taxonomy (GTDB): domain Bacteria; phylum Bacteroidota; class Bacteroidia; order Flavobacteriales; family Flavobacteriaceae; genus Leeuwenhoekiella. The sequence continues at coordinate 216,768 of NZ_CP172313.1, read as the reverse complement.
AATTGGTCTCCAAGCTCTATTCCAAAATCAGAAAGATTGAAAACTCTGCTCCAAGACTCATTATAGTACTCGCAAGACGGCATACCAGAATCTACAAGAGTATTTCCAACATTATGGTTTAAAATTACTTGTGCATTTACATAATGCAAGGATAAAAAAAGAAATAATAGTAATGTTTTCTTCAAAAAGAATTTATTTGGAGTGGCAAAATAATTATTCCATTTCAAATAAAAACAGTTGTCAATACTTTAAATTGTTAAACTGACTAAAAACAGGAGGTGCTATATAAAGAGGAAGCTTGTAATTTATTGATTATTAATATTTTTGTTTCAAGAGGCATGAGAGATATTGTCATAATTTGCGCTTCGAAGCTTTCCACTTTTGTAAAGGAATTTGCCCATCCAGGTTTAACACTAATAATAAGACACAATAAATAGGCTTCCCTTGAATGGGAGCTTTTAGAATTTCTGCTAGAAGTTCAAGACATATTATCTGCTGTTTCCTCACGCTCAATCTCTGTAGTTTCAATTTCTACTTGTAAATAGCTGCTCCTAAGACATCAGAAGATTTTACTGCGTTTCTTTTCGTTCAATATTTATGGGTATTTTTATTTAAATTTGTGTGCATTTTTATTTATTTAAAAATCGATATCAACTCTATGAAAGGAAGTGCTGTAGCCGTTGTATCTGGATTCAAACCTAGTGGAGATAACTGATTAGGAAATGTATGGAGATTTTTTTATTCGATCTTAGAGAAGATTCTGTTCATACAATAGTAAGAAAATCCTGATTTACGAAGCTGAACGTTTAAACTTCTGGTATTGAGTAGGTAAAGAACTTTTATGTTGCTTTTACCATCTTGATCAATAATCTGCCCATGATTTTTTATAAAAGAGTTTGGGCTTTTTTTATTTGGTATTGATGATTGGGTAGTTTTTTGAGAGTGTAAAACACTTGCATATAAAATCAAAAATAGTAGTAATGTTTTTTTCATACGCTTATTTTAGAATATCAAGCAAAAAAATTATTCCATTTAAAAAAATCACTTAAACACTAATTAATATATAAACCCTTACAATGACATGGTTGATACATTACCTTTATTTGCATCTAGTAATAAAATTTAAAATCTTAACAGTTAAATCGCGAGACTAACCAGACAGCAATCTTAGGGATTACTTCTTGGCATAAACTTTTTTTACTGTGGTTAAATAAAAAAAGCAGCCTTAAAATAAGACTGCTGTTATAACAATGTGGAGTCGGGCGGAACGCCCAGAAAATGAGATATTCATTGTTTATAAGGCTTTCCAAAGGGTCCAAAATTAGCGGTCACCGAATTGGTGCCTCGTTAACAAAGTTTAACGTTTTGGGATGATCAATGTTGTTGTTTAAATTAATCAAAGACTATTAATTAAATATAATAATACTCCAACTTTTTATAATTTGAGACTTTATTAATTATGCCGTTTAAATTAATAGTTAAGATTTTTTGCTTGGTTTGCAAATCTTAAAGTCTGAATTTAAAATGGCTTAGACGTATATTAAGCAGTATTTTACAATTTGTTTTTATAACATCTTCAAAATTTCTTGTGTTAACTTAATAAGAGGTATTGCAGTCGAACCGATTTTTTTTGCGGTGCTTAAAAAATCATCTAAAAATGATTTAAGTATTTTTTTCTTTGGTTTGTCCTTAATTATCTCCTTCTCCAAAAATCTCTTTTTCTGGGATAATTCATCAAAACTATTAGAGTCAATTAGCAGCTTTAAAGTATTTAGTTTATCAAACAATAACTCTATTTTATTTTTAATCTTTTTGATTGATTTGGGTTGTATTAAAACTTCTTGAAATTGTATTTGATCAATGCTTTTCTTAGCTTGATTAATATTAATATTTTTACCCCCGGATATATTAAATTCATTCTTTCTCATAATTATGTTATTTTTAATTTGCCGCGGTTGCCCTGAAGTCCTAAGGTATTCTTCAACTTTATACCAAATTTGAGGTCGAATATTAATAGTGAGTTGCAATTTTTGATATAATGACGAAATACTGCCTGGCTTTACCTGTTCCTCTAGAATACGTACTTTTTTAATTAGTTTATTATCTCCAAGAAAATTTTCTTTTGCAATAGTATTTCTTATGGTTCTGATTAAATAGTACTGTATTTGATCAGATTTTTGAGAAAAAGGTACAGGATTAATTAGACCTTTGTCAATTCCCTTTAATATAATATTTAGACTTTTTCTTTCTGAAATTAATCTACATAAAATAATGCGTATTTCACGTATTTTTTTTCTATTAACTTTAGTTTCAGATATTTCAATTTGTTTAGGTTTAGAAATGTTGTTATCCGTCAAAATCCATTGATCAAATTTTTTGTTTTTCCAACTTAAAATTGAATGACTAATATGAAGTTTTAAGGAATTGATTACTGTGGTCAACTCATTAGATTTTTTTATAAATCTTTCTGAGTTATTTTTCGATATTATAATTGTAGGTGGGGACGCGAAAACGAGATTTAATTGTGTGATATCAATAAATTTGGAAGAGGAAATAGTGTAAAGTTTGGCTAATGAGTCTTCAGCTTTTCCTAGAGTGATCTTTTGTTCTTTACCACCTCCGACTGGCACTCTCAATTCGAGGTTTAGTAATTCATCTACAATTTGGCTGATTGAAATATCATTCACATAATTAGTTGTGACCCTGAAACCTATCTCGAATTTGCCCGAGGCTTCTCCGTCGAAGAAAAATCTACGGAATAGAAGTTTTATTAAATAATTTCTATTTTTGACAAAAGTCAACCATTTCACAATTTTAATACCTCTTTTTGCCAAACAGATATTTGATTCACCTATCCAGTTGTTAAGACCCCCATATTTTCTATACTGAATATTACCAATAAATTTGGCGAATTCATTCTCTTGAGGATTCGGCCAATCAGGAAATGGTAGACAATGTGTATCTTGATCAAAGAATTTACGATAATCTGTAATCGTATATTGAATAATGACTATCATAGGAAAATAAGCTCCTCTTGGTTATGGACAAGAGGAGCGGAGTGATGCCAATGTTAGTAAAGCGAAACCAATTTTTTCCCTTGAGAAAAAGGATGGATTCTTAATGCCTACAAACACATTAGCTGCGTTCAAGATAATCCTCTGTTATCTAAATCTAATTTAGGAAATTCTAAGCTTAAAAAAAATAAAAATGGCACTCAAATTTCATTTTAGAGTATTTCTAAAACTGTATTGGAACTGGGCGAAGAAAATTTAGCATTTAGTAAATAAAATGAACCTCTACAAAATCAGAGAAGGAAGGCAAGGTTACATATATAATTATAGCCATAGGGAACGTCAAATTATCCCCTTTCTAATAGCGAAACTTACTAATGCTGTAACGTTGGATGAACCAGTTTTAAATTGCATGTTTCGGCTATGATTGATAACGGTGTTTTCACTAATATTTAATTTATAAGCTATTTGTCTGTTTGTCAATCCCTCAGAAATCCAAAGTAGTATCTCTCTTTCTCTATTTGTTAACAATTTATCCTCTTCAAAGATGAAAAATTTCTTTTTATAAATTGTTTTTGCCAGACCATCGATGTCTTTCAAACTATCTACCGTGTGTATTGCAGAATTTTCATGTTTGTAATGATTAATATTGATAACCATGCCGAGGCTCAATAGGGGATTGCAATTGCTATCTGACTTAATAAAGCAATTGCGTTGCATTAAATTGACATATTCACCCTGTTTATCTTTTAACCTATAATTGTAGGTAAAAATATAATTATCATGTTCTTCTGAGGGTATGGTTTTTAGGATTGACAATCTTTCAGGAAATATTTGTTCTTCAAAAAGGCGCAGATCATCTTTATGATATTTGTCCAAAATAAATTCTACTCCATTCATGATTAAGTCTTCAGGTTTATACCCAAGAATCATAGATATAGATTTCGACATTATAAGATATTTTCCTGAAGTGTAATCAACTATATAATTCATAGGTATACCATGATGAAAAATATTTAGAAAATGCTGATTAATACAAAGGAATTCATCTATCCCATCGATTTTTAAGTTGTTCTTATCGTAACCTTGGCCGCTTACAGAATTCATATATCCCGTCCAGGATAAATGTTTAATGGGTGGAGTTTTGGCCATAAAATCTAGTTATTAAAGTCTTATATACCAATGTTATGCTTAAAATATGTATGTAATGAAATTACGATAAAATGACAAGATTTTGCTATTTCTGCTACCCTTATTTTAAAATAAGTTTGTTTGGATTTGAGATAGAATCTTGATGACTTTGAAGGGGAAAAGTTGCCTCTAAATTCTAAAAGCCAAAAATCAAAATTTATATGAAAACTTTAAAAGGTGCTATTATCATTTTTCTTGTATTACTCGTCAGTTGTAAAAAAGACACACAAGAAAATAAGGGAGAAACATTAGAGAAGTTAAATTCTAAGAGTTCTGTAACAGATATCAATTTAGATACTATCCCGTGCATGGGCGCTCTGGGTGACGTAAAATATTCTATACTGCCACTAAAAAATTTTCAATATGAAAACGGAAATTGTTGGATACTTATGGATTCCATTGATCGTCGAGAGGCTCAACGATTTCGTTTATTTCAACGGTATAAAATTGATACGATACCTGATGCAAGAGGTGTATTTCTTAGGGGCATGAATGAAGGGAGAAATTCGAATACTGGAGATGTATGGGGAAATAGAGAAATAGGAAATTATCAAATAGATACATTTCAGGTTCACAAACATAACATCGATAATATAGAGACTATAATATGGGCACATACAACACATGGTAATCAAGCAAAAAATATGGTTATAGGATCATTTGGACAGCAGAAGGAAACCTATAATTCTCCAGGGGGAAGGGAAACGCGGCCGAGAAATATTTGCCTATATACTTATATTAAAGTTAATTAAATGAGAAAAATAGTCCACTTTCTAATAATTTTCTCAATCATTTCCTGTAATTCTTCACAGGAAAGAGAAGGTGCTGCTAAATTCTATAGTAATGACTTTTCAATTGAAGCTACTTCTCCAGAAATACTTCAATTAATGATCAATGAATATAAATTAACCGAACCTGAAATCACTAATAATTTAGCAAAACAAATTTTAAAAAATGTAGGCATTAAAAAATTTGACGGAGCGTCTCTTGAAAAATATACCAATCATTATCGAAACGCATTATACGAAGCGAACAATTACTCTTGTAAAGATGCAGCCTTTTATAATTCAGTTTCGAATGATCTGGCAAAAATGAATGTTCCCGTGTTTTCAAATTTTTCAAGTACTAAACTCTCACAAGAGATAAGTAATCTTCTCCCACTTGTCATTGAAAAAGCTTTTCGGCAAAGTATTGATAGCATTGCTAGAGATGTTATGGTGGAAGAGATTGCTTCTGAAGTAAATACATACATAGAAGAAAGAATCTCCCTCTTGCATACCAAAGGCGTTGATTTATTGGATAAGAAAAAATCCGATTTTGATGCAGAATTCAAATCTTCTTTAGGTAAAATTAAAGCCATTGAAACAGATTCCGTTTTTGGCGTGTTACTTCCTTCATTAGCTTTTAAGCACATCAAACGGACAAAAATAAATTACAAATACACTCAACTTACTCAAGCCGAATTTGATTCAAAAGTTAAGCTATTAAATGCTAAAACAATTCGCTTAACCAAGCGAACAGGAGATTTGGTAAGAAATCAGATCAAGGAAATTGATTCCTCTTTAACGCTATTAGCTAAGAATGAAGAGAAAGCAATCGAATATTCTAAAAATTTATACAACAAAGCAAGGTTAATGAATGACAGTGCGGATTCATTAAAAATTGAATTGGACAAAGAACTACAAATAACAAAAACCGGTGAAAATGTATTAAGAATTCAGCATGAATATAGTAAATACTCAAAAGCGGCATATATACTCACAAATATTGTTTCTGACTATCAAAAAGGGAAACTTGATAGCGGTGTCCTTTTAAACTCAATTGATAATAAATACATTAATAGCGTCATAACTATTGATGGTGCCTATAGTGATGTAAAAAAATCAATCAAGGATTTAGCTGAAGTCAACTTGTACACCATCTCTACGGTTTCAATGCGGGTTTGCAGCAATATGGAAGTTGCGGCAACCGAACTTGAATCTTTAAAAATTTTAAAAGGAAAAGATGCTAAGAACGTAGGCAAATTTATAAAATATCTTTCTTCCTCTATTCAGATTGGTACTGGCGTAGGTAAAACTTTTGGTGGAGATCCATCAGGAATCTTTAACATAATATCTGGCTTATCAGGTTTATTTAGAAGTAGTTCAGCGCCATCGCCTGAAGCACAGATGATGTCTTATATGGCTAATAGGTTTGATCATGTAGATGAAAAGCTTGATACAATAAATCATAGGCTTAATACATTGACCTTACTTACAATTAATCTTTATAAAGATGTAATTACAAACTTTGAAATAGTGCAAAACGAATTAGCAAAAGTGAGAGAAGACCTTATGGATATTCAAGAATTTGCAAAGATGGAGGCAAATAAAGAATATTTTCGATGTCTTGAAGAAAATATAGAAGACACAATCATTATTACCCGGTATTCACAACTTATTTCTAACTACAAGCATATGGGAATATGTCTAAAGGGTTTAGATATTTTTTCAAATCCCAACGCTAAAGATTTTTTTAAGGCTCGATTCAGTAGAGAAAAAAATGAAGATCTTGAAACATTTGAGGATTCTGTATACCAACCCGTGCTTGCCTATATAAATTCAAAATACGTTTCCGACAATGCAAAAGCGTTAATGGTCAACTCATCTCTCTTCCCCTCATTTGAATTTGGAAAGTTAAAGCCTGTTGAGTTTGTAGCTAGTTATTATCTATTGCGAGGAATTCGAACCGATTTTAATAATTTAGATGCAATAAAAGATAAAAATGGTTACATTAATTACAAATTTTTATCATCATTCACTGAAATTTATTTAAAGTACTCAAATTATTTTGAGATTCAAATGGAAGATCAAAATCACGAACCTTATCCCATTAATAAGTATTTAGAAAGTTCGAAGGAAGACAAAATGCGATTCCAAAATATTTCCAGAGGTAGATTACAGAATTTACTAGATTTATCAAGAAACTCCTTAATACAGCAATCTCTTTTATCAGGAAATGAATTAGTATACTCAATTCTTTCTACTCTCACCACAGCAGATACGGATATAAATAAAATTAATGCTATTAACTGCTTGAAATACAATCCCATTTTAAGTCAAAACTATTCCAAGCATTTACTTCGCAATAGAGTATTCTTTGCTTATACCGATTCCACTTTATTTGATTCTTATTCGTCAATTTTCAACTATCAGCTTCAAGATAGTACTGATAAAGTAATTACAGCTATAGGTGAATTCAATAAGGTTTTAACTCGATTAGGCAATAATAAATACTTATTGTTAGATTATGATAAAACTGAAAATATGATCATTTTACGACTTAAAACCCCTGGAATAACAGGCTTCGCTATTGTCAATGCTCCCTTCCCAGAAGATTTGATAGATACAAAATTTACTCAGAATGAAGGTGTGTATAAAATGTTGGATATTCAGGATAAGCTGAGATTAAAGCTTTTTAATTCATATTTTAACTCATCTCTTGCAAAAAACTCAGATCCCGAATCTGAACAGGTTTTTAAAGCGCTGTATACTATAGATGTCATTCAAGGTGGCTCTTCGCCACGACGAAATAATTCAAAAATTCAATAAATTTATTATAGCTCAAAATATCAATTATAATATTTACAAATGCTAAAAGTTATGAATAAGATTAAATATCTCTATATTTTCATCCCAGTAATTTGTGGATCTTTTCTAAGACAGGTTGACAAATTGGATGGTTTTTATTACTCAATTGTCTTTAATTCATCAGAAGATGAGCATTATGCCCAATTTTCGACAATATTCTATTCTTCTTGTAATGAAACTACAGTTACTTCCAAATTATCGGAATATCGGAAAAAAACTTCCTTTTTAGAACAAAGAGTAGAAGGTCCTTTTACTTCTGGAAATGAGGCTGACAGTGCTCGAATTGATGCAAAGCAACAATGGAAAGACTCAGGATATAAGATTGGTGGAGATAATAATTTTTTCGGTGATTGTAGCGAATAATTACAATAAAAACTTTTTTGTTGCTTCGGATAATCTAGCATCTCTAAAATATATAAAGCATTTTTAAAATCAAAATATTTGCAACATTAGACTACCATCTAAGAGACTGTAGATTTTATTTGCTTCTGTAAATGACGGAAAATGAATATCTTAAAAACATAAATATAAGACGTGTGTATTATGATCTATCATTCCACTATCACTCTTAAGTCCTGTCCTATTCGAGTCATCGAAAAACCTGGAGATGGTCCAGCTATATTTTTTATTCATGGAAATTCAATGTCTTCCCAAATTTGGGCAGAGCAGCTGAAGGATGGTATCTTTGATAATTTTAGATTGATTGCTATTGACCTTCCGGGGCATGGCAAATCTGCGAAGTCGGATAAGCCCCATAGGGACTATAATCTGCCAGGCTATGGGAAATTATTGCTTAAGGTTCTGGATAACCTGAAATTAGATGATTATATTATTGTTGGTTTTTCATTGGGTGGTAACATTGCTCTTGAAGTTTTAGCTAAACTTAAAGTTTGTAGAGGAATATTTTTGTCAGGGACAGTTTTATTTGAATCTGCTAAGCATATACCATCTGCTTTAATGCCTCATCCAGCTGTTAGTTATATTTTTAAAGCAGACACAACTAGAGAGCAAGCTGCTGAGGCAGTTGAACTATTTTTCAATTTAGGTACTACAACTGATCGAAAACTATATATAGATAACTTCACGAATACAGACCCTAACTGTAGATCATTTCTTGCGAAAAGTATAGAGGAGGGAAAATTAAGTAATAATATCGAAAAGATCCAAAAGGCTACCATTCCTATAGCTTATACAACCGGCGCAAAAGATCAGTATTTAGATTTGGCCTATTTAAATTCACATTCTTCATTTTTTTGGGAAGGTATAAAGTTCTTGGAAAATTCTGGACATGTACCTCAAACGGAGAATCCATCTCAATTTAATGAATATTTACTTAAATTTATCCAGTTCTGTTACGCCGAATCAGTATCTTAATTAGCAACGTAAAGACCTTCTTGGCACCTCAAAAATATTCTTCTTCCATCAAACAATCAAAATTGGTTTTGCAATTAATCAAATAATTTGAATTGATCGTTGTTATCAAAATTTTATACGATACAAAAAGCTACCATTTTGAGTAGCGAAGCGGATAAAAATGAGTAGCAAGAGGGTAACACGCTGCGCGATGTTACATATTCATAACTCATTTTATATCAGGTCATTAATAGATTTTCACTAACTGGATTTATTCAAATTTGCGACAAATGACCTCTCAAGCCCTAAAAATAGGCTCATTTTTGCGACAATTTGCATTTTGATAGGAAAGTAAGAACCGAAATTCAGGTAGTCCTCACCACATTCCCCTGCACTGCATTTCAGACAAAACAGGTCGTTCACAAAGTTTTGAACACAGGGAAAAGATATTTTTAAATTGCCAAAGAGGACGAATTGTTTTTAACCTACGTTTGTGTTATGCTTTATTAGAATTTCCTTTCGGTTAGCATTCAGTTTTTTCCAACACGACCTGATTAATCATCAATCTTAAATTCTTTCAAAGTATTTTCCAGTGTTCTAATATGAATTCCATAGAGTTTGTCCGACCAAAGTGCCGTCACAAAATAAATACCTACACTTATTGCTAAGTAAATTATGATGCTCAGGATAATGGTAGAATCGGCTATATTCAATAGGAGTACCTGGTTAAACATTTTTTCGTCAACAAAATCCAATCCCAATATAAGTGAGGCGAATGCAAGTGGTAATATCAGGCTTCCTGCCATAATAGCTGTTTTGTAAACCTCTAGAGTTAACTTCAAATCATAGGTGAAGTTTATGACGGCTTCTTTGGCGGTACTATCTAGATGCTTCGTTTTTCTTAAAAACCAAAACATTTTTGCAAGATATCCCAATGTTATGAGCGAAGTAACAAACATCAATAGGTAATAAACATTTCGTGGTAGTCGATGTAAGTTCATAGAACTCGGCAAAATAAAAAACAATAGAATACATAGTAATTGAGTTAATAGTTCACCCTTCATGCGTGCTCTAACTTTTTTAATTGGCATTCTACTGGAAATATCCTTAAGGTTTTTAGGAACTTGAATACTGTGATTTTCTGCATTCATTTTTTCTTTTATCTCTTCAAAATTCATAACCCTGCTTCTTTATAATTTTTTGTAATTTTAGTTTTGTTCTGTTCGTTTTAACCCGGACATTTATTTCGGAAATCCCCAAATTTTCAGCTATTTCCTTCCCGGAAAAGCCTTCTATAAATTGAAGGATTAACGCCTTTTCTATCTTGTTTAACTCTTTTACGGCTTTGTAAAAATGATTTAACTGAAGGTCTTTTTCAGGAGTATAGGGTTGTAAGGCGATCGGCTCCCTATCGATTCCCTTAAACTTGTCAGGTTTTCTTTTTTCCTTTTTAAAAAATACTATGGCGGTATTTAATGCTACTCTGTACATCCAGGAGGAAAATTGACTCTCTCCTTTAAAGGATTCAACGGATTTCCATAACTGAAAAATAATTTCCTGAAATAAATCTTGCTGATCTTCTGGGGCATCAAAATACATCCTGGAAACCTTGTGAAGTATTCCTTTATGCTTATTGATAAGTCTTAAAAATTCCTCTTCCGATAATTTCATCCAATAGTTTTCTAATCAGTTACCGGCACAACGGAATAACCCTTTTCTCGTAATAAATTTATAATTCCAGAGGTGTTGGTCAGATGTGCTGCTCCCACAGCGAAAAGCTTACTTGAAGATTTCATCATTGCTGGCATAGTTTCTACCCACTTCTTATTGCGTTCGATTTGCATAATGTAGGTTGCATTTTCGTCCATATATTTGTCAGCATTCAGTAACCTTACGGCTGTATTGATGTCTTCATTTCTATAAACTTCTATAGCCTTGTTAAAGTCTTTTTTGTAAGATTCAAAAAGCATCAACTGTTCAAATGCAAAATCCGGGGGGTAAGAGTCATTCAAGATTTCAATTTGCTCCTGAGCTGTTTCAAGACTTAATATAGGTTTATTTAATTGGGTGGCTTCAATACTAAGTTCATTCTCGAAGGATTTCAATGCCGCGCATGGCAACATTTTACCAATCATGATTGATTGTAACATGCTGAGTCCGTAAGAATCATAGATTTCTAAGGAATTACCCGTAACTTTTGTTACCAGCTTATCCAGTTCCAAATATTGTTCTTTTGATAATGCTTTAGAGATTTTCTCTGAACTTGCAAATGATGCCTGCATGGCTTGCATCTCTTTAGGATCTGAAAGATTTACTTCCAGAACCAGAGCATCAACACTTGTTAGTGCCTGTGTGACTTTTTCTGGGACGAAAAAATCATCTGCGCACATAAAATGTAAGGATGCAAAAATGTACGAATCTTGTTGAAGTTCTGGTTTCGACACTTTCCACAAAACCGAATTTTCAAGCTTTTCCTGAGCTTCTAAAAAGGAAAGGTTGAATGTTATAACAAAGAGGACAAAAAGTTTTAGATATTTCATTGCTGATTTTTTAGAATTCTTACCGTAAGTAATAGAATCAAAAAATTGTTACAGGGTAGTAGTGATAATTTAAATACTGATGGTCCTCACCACATTCCCCTGCACTGCATTTCGGGCAAAGCGGTTCGTCCAGAAGGTCTTGAACACAGGCCAAAAAAATCCAATTTTGCAATTATTAAAGTAGGATGAATTGTTTTTGGCCTACGTTCGCTGGGCTTCCTAGCTTCGAATTGACCGATATGTTTTCTTAAAGTAATTTTATGTTCCCATAGTTCCAGTAGCCCTCTCCCTGTTTTTGATAATAAAAGAACAGGATTAAAAATTAGCCGGGCGCATAAACCGGTCGGCTGCGCCTTCCTATTTATAGCCCTTTCCTAATTTTATATTCCTGTAGGGGAGAACTATCAAAAAAGGGAATGCGAAGGCACTGGAAGAAGTAAGGGAAGAAGAAAAAAATAGTGTTCGAACCGATCTAGTTTTGAGTTACATTAAACATGTAAAAAAGGACAATGCTCCGGATAAAAAAAGTAAAGGTGTTTGAAATAGGGGATAAATATTGAATCAGTTGGTATGCATCTAAGCTCCAAGTTTCTCTTTTAGTAAATAGAAGACTATCCGTCGAGAATTAGCGAACAAGTGAAGAATACATGAAAGTCATAGACTTAATCAAATACTATTGACTAGATTTTTAATTTCACTTATGATTCGATCGAAGCGGGTTTGTTGTTCTTCATAATATAGATTGCCGATTATTGCTTCTTGCAGGGTGTCTTTTTCCAGAATGGTTTCAAACTGTTCTTTTAGATATTTTTGAACTTCTGGATCAGCATCAAAAATTTGCATTCTAAAGTTGGATGTGTAATTAAGTAAGTAAACGATATCCTCGAAATCATGGCTCATTCTTGGATCTCGCCTTCCCCTAGCTTCAAAAGCTGCAAATTTAGTGGCCAAAAAATAGGGTAATGGAAGAATACTAATCTCAGTATCTTCAATTTTAATAGCTATTGAGTTTTCAAAGCCGGGCTTAAACCATGGATTGGCCGGTGCCCAGCCTACCTCGGTTGTGGACATTACATCTACCTTAATATCCTTTTATCTAAACCTACAAATCACATCATCTTCGGCAGATTGAATAAAACCTCTTTCCTCCAGATCTACCCGAAGTTCCTCAAGTTCTTTGACATTTGCAATTTCTAAGGTGATATCAATATCCTTCGTAGGACGCACATCCTCTGCTGCGGGATCATCGATATAAAGACTAACCATTGCACCACCTACATAAACTACATTTTTGTTAAGGATGCCCAAAGCAACCGCCACCTGTTTAGTGGCTTCCAGATTGATTTTGGTATTTTTTAGCATAAGCGGTTTTTTAGTTCTTCAATGGCTAAATTTTTCTCTCTGGCGCGTCCAACTCGTAATACATCGCATAAAGCCATTAACTCGTAAAATTTCTCGTCTTTTAAACAGGCTTCGGGTATATTGGGATGTAAAGGTTCAATAGCCTGACCTCTCAAATTCCCTTTTCCATAAGGCCAGACATAGGCTTCCTCACTTTTTATAGTGTCATTTAAGGGCGGTGCTGAATGCGCGGTTGCCATTCCCCGAACCAGAGCACCGGGTTCTTGGGGGTAGACATAGAGCAAACCATATTGTAAAAAATCAATTATTGCGCTTTTCATCAATCGCTTTTTATCTGGAAAGATCAAGCCTGCAATGATAGACCTGTTTATACTCTCACTTATTTCACTTCCGCTGATACCGAGTTCATAAGAAAGATCTTTCATATACCAATCCTGATCTTGCTTTGCAGCAATTTTCAAGAGAACCACGATATCGTGAGGCCGCATCCCGGAGTGTTTTTTCATGATACTTTTATGTCTAATGTCAAAGATAAGAATTAATTCTCAATTCGCGATTCGCGAATTGCAAATCACCTAGTATCGAAATATAATAGCTATGATTTCGAATACGAGTTATGTAAGCCTGAAAATAAAATTCAAGCTTTAATTAAAATAAGTTTACTCACGCGTTGTATATGCTATGCGCATTTAGTTGAGTGCCTTTCGACCTCACCTTACGGGTGTACAAGCACCCTCAATATTCTTTTAGTCCACAATCAGTTCAATTCCTGCCATTTCGGCTTTGTATTTTATTTTTTCCGTCAGTTCATAATAGCTCCAGTTGCGAAGGACAAACTGTTCTTCTTTGGCCATGGCGATCTTCTCTTCTTGGTTGAGCAGGATTAGGGTTCCTGCCCGGTGCTTGATGCAAAAATCGATCAGTTTGCGGCTATAGACGTGCAGGCGCTGGTGTACGTAATTGCGCTCTGCCTGTCGAAATTTATCTACCGCCTTTGTTTTGCGTTTGACCCCTTTGCCAGACCTGCAATGGGTGGCTCCGACCTGGGCCCGCTTGCGCGCGGACTGGATGGCCAGCCTTCGGTATAAAAATTCTTCACGGCTGCCGATACTCAGCCGGGATTTGTTTGCCTTGACCACTATGGGATGTTCCAGGGAAAGGGAAGCCTCGGCAATTATTTCCGGTTTTAGTTGGTGCTCTTCTTTTTCAAATTTAAAAACAGCCAGCCAAAAAATCTTCCCGCCCTCCAGCTTAATGTGTGAGGTGCGTAATTTTCGCTCTTTTTTGGAGAGTTCTTCCAGGAGCCTGCGTTTGTCTGTAAAGTCTTTTCCCAGATAGGTTTTAAAAGGAACCTGGAACAGGTTAAAGCAAAAGGCTTTTTTCTCCGGGTCATGGTAGATCTTATAGATACATTCCCCGCCAAAGGGTATTGCCATATCCCGTCTAAAATTCTTTAAGGAGCGTTCCCCGCTCCAGTATTCCATCCTGTTTTTATTAAAGGCAGATAGCAGGGTACGGTTTAGACTGGAGAGTATATCAAGGGGAATTTCCCCTCGAAAACGGTCGCAGATCACCCGGTAAGTGGTATTGATGCGCGAGCGCTGCAGAATTCCCAGATCATCCTTTTTTTGATCGGTCAGTTTGTACTTGACCCCTTCGGAAAGGTAGAAGAACTCTTTGATCATTTCTTGCACATACTGATGTGAAACAATGATATTGGCCGCCCTAAAGCAGCGGTTCTGCCACTGGTAGAGTTTGTCTAGGACTTCCTTGCGCTCTTCCTTGGTGGGCAGGTCTACCAACAGCTGGATCTTTCGAGTAAGTGTTATGGTTTTCTTTTTCATACTAGGTCGATTGCGATTGATGGTGTGTATGCTGCGATAGCCGGTAGGCGCTCATAAAGGCACGGTGGACTTGCTTTTCTGAAATACTAAGAGTGCTGGCAATCTCAGTAAAAGAGTAGTGCTGTTCACAGCGCAGCTGTAAGACGATTTCCTGCTCCTGGGTCAGTTTGCCTTTTATTTTCTTTTCACCGGCAGATCTTTGATCAACTGCAAGGCTGCTACCCTGATTCACGATGGTTTTGATATCTTCAATGGCCCGCTTTACCTCATTGCTGGTTTCGGTAATGCTTTTTCCTATGAGATCGGCAATGACCTTATAGCGAAACCCGTGTTTGAGGCAGAGCTCAATGAGGTGTTTGCGCGCTGGACTTAAGAAGGGCAATATGTTTTTGATCCGGTCAAAGTCTTGCTGTTGGATCTTCTGGGCTTCCAGGTGTTCACCGTCTCGCACCGGATCATATCCGGCCATATAATTCTGGTAATCGCCAAAGTTTTCCAGGGAATTGATGCTCCTTTGAAATTTATGCTTTGGCCGCGCGTAGTAATAGGTACATTCGCGCGTGATCACAAAGCGCAGGAAGTAAAAGATATGTTTTGGGGATTCTATGGTATCCCGGTGTTCCCAAAGTTTTAGAAAGGTATCCTGTACCAGAGAATTGACCACAAAGCGGTCTTTAATCAGGTCGTTGGCGATCCAAAAGATCAGCCTGCTGTGCTTGGCATAGATAAGCGCAAGGGCAGTAGGGGTACCTTGTTTTAGGAGTTGGAAATGGTTGTCGTGGGCAGCATTAATTTTCATTTGAAGGATTTAAGCGATTACTTTTTCTTCATAAGCAGGCGGACTTTTAGACTTGGAGCCGTTTTCTTTAAAATTTGATAAAATTATCTTTGTATATTTGAAGGGTAAGGTCTCCAAAATGGTTGATGTTATCAACTTCTGGAATAGGAGTTACTTATACAATTTTTAGGTTTTATTTATACAATTTATTATGGATCAGGAATTTACTGTACTGGAAAACACAGCTATTGGCAGGAACATCTCTATGTACCGCAAAGTGCGCGGGCTAAAAGCCTTTGATATTGCGGAACAATTGGAGATGAAGGAGCAGACCTATCTGAAATACGAACGCGGAGAGACCCAGATTACGGTGGATTTTGTGCAGAAGGCAGCCGATGTATTGAATGTAGATCCATTGATGTTATTGGCGGTGTCGCCGAATCATATAATTGATAGTGGCAATAATTCACCAAACGCCGTTCTAAATATGATACACAGCAGTTATACCTATAATACCGCTGATGAAAAACAAACAGAATTAATTTCGCGATTGATAGAAACTCAAATTGCTATGAATGAAAAAATATTAAAGTTGTTAGATAAAAAATAGTAGATAATGTTCCTGTAACAAGCTTAAAAGGCTACCCATATAGGGTGGTCTTTTTTATTGTTTTCTTGGAAGATTTTCCTAAAATGATAAACTTTTACAAGCGCTTTACGGAAAACCTTAAGGACTTTTATTTTCAATAAGTTATCTTTAGTCGAACAAACGGATAAGAGATGTAATGGTCACTTTACTCTTAACCATATGTTAGCGGTAATATTAAAACAAAACATTGCATATATAAATGGCAGGAGGACAAGCGACAAATTCAGGAATAAACTATCAACAAAGAATTTCAGCTTGGTTTCTAATAAACCAATATTCTAAATTTGATATTTCAATTTATTTTGACCAATTAGATGAAAGGTTAGTAATTAGCAAAACACATTTTGAAACAAGTCAATTTATTGATGACTTAAATCTGACTTGTGAAAATGGAAAATCTATTTTTTTACAAATAAAAAGAAGCATTTCTCTTTCAATTAGAGATACAAGTGATTTTTACAAAACGACAAGACAATTTATTGAAGAGTTTAATAAAAACGAACAAACGAAAAACTACTTTGGACTTATCACAACAAGTGATAGCTCGAGCAAAATAACAAGCGGTTTAAAAAAAATTATAGTTTCTTTAAACTTAAGTTCTGATGCTTTTCGAGAAAATCCTTTAACTGAATCTGAAAGTGACACACTTTATAAATTTCAATCAATATTCAACATTATCTACGAAGAAGTTTCAAAGAAAAAACCAACTCAAAAGCTATTTGAAAATTTTTTAAAAAGAATTTTTATTGGAATAATTGATATTGAATCTGGGAATACTGTAGAAGTTGCTTCACATATGTTATTAAAAAGTATCGGTTTTAATCAACCAGAATTGGTTTGGTCAATTCTAATAAAAAATTCACTGGTTTATGCTACTGACCGTTTATCAATTGATAACAATAAATTAGAGAAGATTTTTGACCGTTATATAAGTGACGAAAAAGATATTAACCTTGAGGAAAACCCTAAAGAATGGTTCAAATCGGAAGTAATTACGGAAGGTAAATTTTCAACAGGAAAAGAAGTTTTGCTTATAAAATCCTTTATAGACGAGTTAGATTTAATGATTGTAGAATTATACCGTTTTACAGATGACTGTCAAATTAAAAGTGTGTTCTATGATAATAAGATAAATATAACCGAGGACGTAGAATGGGAGGTAATTCAACGATTTTCTACAATGTCTGGGCTTGATAGATATTTAGAAGAAAATCAAGAAATTTATAAAGGAATGAAGGTTGGTGTTATTCCCGCAAATGAAATTGAAAATGTAGAAAATGATAATTGTTCAAAATTACATAAGTCATATCTCGAAGAACTACTTGATAAGAATCCAAATCCTTTAATTTGTTTACATTGTGGAAAACAAGTTAGTGAAAAGAATGCTGTAATTGCAGAAATAGAAGACCGTGATACAATACCTGCATTTGGAAGTGTTCATAAATCCTGTTTAAGACCAATAGACCGCGTTATAGGTACTGTTCGATTACCTGACAAGGAATACAATAATCACCTAGTGAATTTTGATTTTAAATTATGGATTAATTTAATTATGGAAGGCCAAGGTATGATGAACGCCTTAAAAAGCTCGCCACAACTATTATATGGAAGAACACCAACTATCGCTTGGAATGGCAATGAAGAATATGATGCCGACTATAGTTTCTGTATTAATTATATTTTAGAAGATGGCTCAACTTCTTATTCTTATCAAAGAAGCAAGATTGAAAGATTAAATAAAGTACAAGCACAGGAAAGTTTAAAACTATCCAACTTTGTACATAAAAAACAGCGAGAGCTAAATGACCCTTATTGCGTACTATCAGTTTCTAAAACAGCTGGTACTTATTCAGGACTTTTAAAAATAAAAAAGACAGATGATGTAATTTTGGAAATAAAATCTGCTGAAATAGCCAATTATAGCTCGTTAGTAGCAAAAGCTTTCGACAAAGACATTGAGCATTACGCGCCATTATGTATAATAAAAAACCGAGAATTGGAAACTTTTCTAAATTTGAGCAATGTAGTACCGATAATATCAGACCCTTTAAAGTTTAGTGACCATTATGATAACTGGCTTAAAATCGGATTTGAAATTGATGATGTTGATTTAAAAATCATAAAAACTGATAAAGATTTTGATTATTATATGAGAATGATTTTTAGCGATAATATGGTTCCAATTATCGACCCTTTGTTTGATAAAAATTTTCAGTTAGTTAGTGGTTATCCAATCACAGAATATGACAAATTAATTGAAAGAGCTAAAGCAAATGAGAAATTAAACAGTCAACACGATACTAAACGGGAATAAACACTACCGCTAACAAAGTCGTATATAGCTCATAGCTTGGTAGTTGCTTAAACGAAGTTAAGGCATATTTGGGAAGTCGCCAAATTTTTAAATTTTACGATTTACAGTAAAAAGATAATAGTAAAATTTAAAAATCTGGCTTGTACTCAACCGAAAGAAAAAAGCCTTTTTACACGTTACGAGCCATACACACAACCGTTAGCAGCAATAGACAAAACTATACTGATGAATATAATTGATAATTTTATTACTCAATACAACAAAGAATACGATTATTATCAAAAGCTATCTCAGATAATATCGAATAAAATAGAGGACCAACTTTTTAAAAGAGGGATAAAAGCTATTGTTTCTTTTAGAGCTAAAAAGCCAGAAAGACTTTACGACAAATTAATCAGTCGAAATAAGAAAAAAAAATATCAAAGTCTATCTGAAATCTTTGATGATATAGTTGATTTAGCAGGAATTAGAGTTTCACTATATTTTCCATCAGAAAGAGAATTATTAGATGAAATTGTAAATGAAATTTTCGATGTTAAACTTAAAAAGGATTTTCCGAATGACACTCATGTTCCAAAACATAATAAGCGATTTTCCGGCTATTGGGCAACACATTATCGGGTTCAATTAAAAGACCATAGTTTAACGAAAAGATATCAAAATACACTTGCCGAAGTCCAAGTAGCTTCGGTTTTAATGCATGCATGGTCTGAAGTAGAGCACGATTTAGTTTATAAACCTTATTCGGGCGATCTTTCAAAAGAAGAGCTATCAATATTAGATGAAATAAACGGTTTAGTATTAGCAGGAGAAATTGCATTAGAAAGATTGCAATCTGCTATGGCTATTAGAACCGAAAAATCCGCGAAGATTGACGATAAATATGAACTAACTAACTATATAATTAACAAATTCAAAAACAAAGAAAATGTAAAATATGGTAATACCTTTTTAATCAACAATTTTCTAAAGACAAACAAGAATATAGATACTAAAATTTTAGATGAATATCTTAACTTAATTAACTTAGAAGATAAAGAATCAATATCTAACCAATTATTAGATATTTATATGAATGACTCCTCATTAATTGATAAAAACATAATTAAAAAGTATCTCGAAAATCTAAATCTACCTCACGACAACTCGTCGATATTTGAAAAATTCATAAAGTGCTGGTCTATTCTAGACGAAACTGCTTCCTACTTAATAAATGATGGAAATATAAATCCTCCTATTAGAAATAAATATCACGGAACTAAATTTGAATTATTATACTCGCAGAAATTCATTAATAAAGAGCAGCTAAACGATATTTTACGTTTAAGGACTTTAAGAAACGAATTAGTCCACAATCTTAAAGTACCAAATATATTGCTCAATGATTTTGAAATAATCAAGGAAATAACAAATCAATTGATTAATAAGATAAGTGTCTCTAATGATCGTAAAAAATTAGAAAAAGAAATGAGAAAATTATAAATGCTGCTAACACTTTATATAAAAAATAGGAAAAATAGTAGTAGATTCAAGGCTTTTGGCTCTTATCAAACCTTGTATTCAACCGAAAGTTTGATGCTTAAAAATCCCCTACTTTTCATACACTAAACGTTGTATGCCATTCGAAAAAAGCCACCGCACAAATAGCATATTTGGTTTTTTTCCGAAACACAAAACCAACGCTGAAAAACCAAAAGAGCTATTTTTTAGCCAAAAGTATATAGATTAAAAATAATAATGAGCGAAGAAATAGTATCAGCAAGTGGAGAAAGAGCAGCAATGGGTGGCTATTTGCCTCAATTTGATGAGTTTGCTTGGTTTGTTTATTTGAATCTAATAAATAAAAAGCTTGACTGGATACGGATAGCAGACCCTAAGGCTGAAAAGCTAGATGACATACAATATTCTACTTATTCAGAAATCCATGCATATCAAGTAAAATGGACTATAGCGGGATCCAACATATCATTTACAAAATTTACAGAGTTGCTACCTCTTATAACCTCAAGTTGGAAGAGTTTAAAAACAGCGAATCCTGGAAAAAAAATAATTCCTCATTTAATCACTAACAAGCCTATTTCCTCCCATGATAGCTTGAAGGAAGGCCATACTAAAATTGGTTCATTTCAAGACTTCTTTTCAGAAGTCTGGACAAAGCTGAAATCAAATCAAGCAATTGATGTTAAGTGGAATTCAGTTCTTGCAGAGTTCGAAAAGAGCTCGAAACTTAGTGATTCTGATTTTGAAGAGTTTGTAGCCAGTTTTGATTTTCAGCCTGATTATAAACAAAAACAGTTTAGTGTTGGAAATATTAAATACTCTAGGGAAGACGAAGACCTTCAGCAGATCAGCAGATTTATTGTTGAAAAGGTCGCCAGTCCAGAAAGAATCGTAGAATTTTCTCGACACGAAATTATTAAAGAATTAGGTTGGTCTGACAGATTAAAAACAATTTTCAATCATGAGTTAATAGTTGATAGACAAAGATACCAACCGATTCAATCATCAATTGACTTATTAAACTCAAAATTAGAAGAGCATAAAAATGGCTACCTGTTTTTGCTGGGAGGCCCAGGTACAGGCAAATCTACTTTATTGAATCAATGGTCGAAAGGTCTAAAAACACGAATAATAAGGTATTACGCCTTTGATTTCGTTAATCCATCTTCACACTTAAACTTTTATGAAAGAGGAAATGCCACTTATCTTTTTTTCGATTTAGTTTTTCAATTAAAGGAGGCTGGGATATATAAAAGAGACATACTTCCATATAAAGACTTGCTTTTTCTAAAGGATGTATTCAACGAGCAATTAAGAGCAATCGGAGAAGATTTTGTGACAAATGGTCGACCGACCATAATATTGATTGATGGTCTAGATCATGTTCCTAGAGAATACAAATCAACAACAAATAGCTTCCTACGTGAACTTCCTTTACCCTCTACTTTACCTGATGGTGTGTTCATTATTCTTGGTAGCCAGTCCTATGAACTTGAAGACATTCAACAGGAAATTAAAACTGAATTTCAGAATGGAGATAGAACTATTCAAATTGATCCACTAAAAAAGGAGGAAGTCTACAAGTACATTGATAATCTTGATTCTTCAATTCAACTTACTGGTTCTCAAAAGTTGCAAGTGTTTGAGAAATCACAAGGACATCCATTATACCTGTCTTACTTAGTTGAAAAAATCAATAAGGCAGATTCGATTGACGATACAATCAAATCTTTTGAAGTTATTGATGGTAGTATTGATAATTATTATAAAAAAATATGGGAGCCTATTCAGAAAGAAGATAGCCAAATTGAATTCTTAGGTTTAATTGCCAGAATTAATGGTTCAATCAATCTTCAATTCATTCAGGAATGGGGTTTGCAACCAAGTGCACTAAAGTCCTTTCGTGAAAAGGCTAGGTTTCTGTTTAATGAAAAAGAAAGAACTCTGTCTTTCTTTCATAATTCGTTCAAGCAATTCCTTCTTCATCATACCTCCTTGAATTATTTAACAGGAGAGTATGACCTAACAGGTAATATCAAATATCATAATCAACTGGCTGATTATTATGTAAAGTCAGAGATTGAGAAATCTTGGAAACAGAATCATCATCTATTTCAGGCAAAGCAATTTGATAGGTTTGTTTCAGTTGTTACTTCAGATAGCTTTACTCAACAATTACTTAATTTCAGACCAGCAGAAGAAATTAAGCAAGATGCAAAATTAGGAGTTGAAATAGCTAGACGAAATAAGGACATCAATACTCTGGTAAGATATCTGTTCTCACTTGCAGAAATCGAAAGAAGGTTATTCAATATTGATCCTGCATCATTTACAGAAGAACTCTTATTCTTAAATAAATTTGATTTAGCTAGAGATTATCTAAGAACTGGTAATACTTTACATTGTAGCGAATCATATGCATTCAATGCATGTCGCTTGTTTATAGAATTTGGACACAAATCTGAAGGAGCCACCTTATACAATTTAGCCTATCCTGAAATCATTACAGATTCAGGGATTATCATTGATGATTCTCATAGATACGAAGAAATAAGGGACTCTTTAGAAGAATGGATTTATACAGCTCCCTTTTTTGAATCAATTGAGAGTATTTTCTCGATAATTGATAAAATTCAATTCTCAGATAGCATCAGAGAAAACAGGTTTGAAGAAAAAGAATCTGATTTACAATTAAGGTTGCTCTCGAATCTTGGTTATAGTTTAGTTGATCAAAATAAGTGGGATGATTTCAATAGAGTCACGAAAAAAACAAATCCCACGTCTTCGAGAGGAAGGAATTCTCTTTTTCAACTTATAAAATATGCTATCGAGCGATGCCTTGACTTAAAAGATAATAGTCGAGCGAATGAATATTTGTCATTATTAACCTCTCATTTCACTAAAGAGAAGACAAAACCTATTGGTAAAATATTCATTGCCGATTTAGTATATAAAGTTACCCGTGACTTAAATGAAACATATAGCTGGATTAAGGAAGTTGAACAACCTTCTAATGTAGGTAAAGATCGGTTGGGATATGATGATTCGTTAGACGCCTTCCTTCCATTAATCAAACTTAACAAATTACTTAACCTATCTGGAAACGGGGTTTCTATTACGTCTGCAATTCCATCTGTTGCGAAAGGTACTGATGAAGAAGTCATAGTAGAGTTTGAACGAATGTTATGTATTACTACTCAAATCCTAGCGGAAGGAATTCTTCAAGCACCAATGCCTGATGATATTATTAAAAGAGTATATCCAATAGTTCGGTTTTACTACAAAGAAATATCTCACCGAAATAATTATTGGTATAAGCTGACGAAGGTAAAAGGCCAATATTTTGATTTTTTGATATCGGCTGTATCTGAATTGGGCTCTGAAGAACTAGAATTATTAGGAGATTATTTATTTGGCGAGTTTCATAATTCTCCAAAATATTGGAGTACAAGTATCCAACGCAAAATCATTAAATCCCTTTTAAATAATGGGTTTGGTGTCGAAAAAGCAGTAATACGGTTGAGATCCTTAGAGGATTCGATGTTAAATGATCATGATATAGATGGTCGAATAACCGAATGTTTGGCTCACTCAAAAGTGTGGTTCATTTTAGACGAGTTGGAGGAAGCTGAAAAATGGCTCAAACAGGCAATTCAAGAATCTATTGGAATAGGTTATAGAAAAGATTATCAATTTAGTACCTGGATTGAATGGTTAAGAAAAATAAACCATAAAGACCCATCAAGAGCTTCTGAAAGAATAAAGTGGTTCTTATCTCATTTAAACCATATTAAAGAAACCACGGAAGGAAGAGCTTATTGGAATGCTTCGGAAGAATTATTAGCAGTCACGTTTGAACATGATCTGAGTGATGGTCTCGAACAGGCCATTTGGCAACTAGAAAATGATCTGATTGATTTTAAAGATACCATTATCCTTTTCATCAAACATTTCGTCATCCGTACAAAAAGTAAGGAAGAGTTTATATGCATTGTTCAACTATATACTGATCTATATCTGCTTCTTGCTGAATCTGCTGATTCTTCTCTGCTTAAATCTATCCTAGAAAAAGGGTGTGAAATTTTAAAAGAAGAATTTTTAATAGGGCACACACAAGCTATAATTTCGGCAATAGAAATTAAAGCTTACGAAGAAACCAGATATTACCTACTCTCTGAAATTGATGACTTCTATAAATCAAAAGGACTAAACTCAGAAGATTATTATTCATCTTTTAATATACCTGTAAAGAATAAAAGAGATAGGTCGTCAAGTTCTTCTAATACCTTGGCTTTAAAGACAGATTATGAAAGGATTGATGAAAGTGAAGTGTTAGAACGTGTTTCAAATTTTGATGATTTCAAGAAAATTATTCAAGAAGAAGATCAGGCAAATTCATTTTTTAATTGGTCAAAAGTTATTGAAAAAATAACTCCTTTGTTGTCTTCGAGTAAAATTGAAGAAGTTACCAAACTAGCTAGAATTGGAAGGAAGAAATCCGATTTCTATGCCAAACTAAGTGAAGCCGCCTTAACGTTAGGAAACACTGAACTGGCAACTAGGTTAGCCAATAAAAGTATTGAGCTTTCGAGCGAATCGGGCTGGGTCAAATACCATGATGGAGGAACAAGAATTAATGCGTTTAGTGCACTAAAGCGAATCAATCCCGAAATCTCATCTAATAAAGCATTTGAAGTATTCGCTCATGATATAGTAAGTAGTAATTATCCGAGTTCATATATCGAACATCTTGAAGACATCATTCCTCTTCTAACAGAAAATTATGTTGAAGAAGAGCTTTGGCCTGAAATATATGGTTATCTACAAAGACTGATGTCGAATAGTATACCTGTTGAAAATTTACCTATTCTTCCTTCATTAGATCGACCAATCATTGAAACATTAGTCGATTACTTGGTTTATCTATCAGAAAACCCTGTCTCGATAGTAAAGGAACAATCTTTAATGCTTTTGGCAAAATATATTAATCAAGGTGATAATTCTGCTCTTGTTCAATTACTGAATGGTGGGTTAGATGATTACTCATGTTTGGATGTGTTAATGAAATTATCTGAATTCGACTCTCCAAAAATTCATTCGCTTAAATCAAAGATTAACAGTTTAGCTCTATCAAATGATTATCAATTAAGAAAAAATGCAATAGATATACTTTCCTCAATAGGAGAAGAAATTCCAACTCCGAAAAGAATTCAGCTACCTAAAGTGTACTCTTTACATATTCCAGAAAATGGAGAGTCAGATTTAAAAAAAGAGATTGACCCTTACTTTCCAGAAGTTGATATTAATGACCCCCGAGACCTGATAAGACCTTTTGAATTTTTGATCAAAATTTTATCAGAGGAGTCTGGAATTCATGAATCTAATCTTGCATATAGAGCTTATTCGATCATGAAAGAAATTGGACGAGAAGAGGAATGGACTGTTGAGTACGAGAAAAATATGAAAAATCACCTACAAGAAATTTACCTAAAGTACCCTTATCATAGTTGGATACCCAGACTACTGGCTGCGCGAAGAGCCATAATGCATGTCAGCAGTGAATTAATAGATTCTGGAATAATTGATACTCGAAACATTCAGAATGTTTTAATCTCTCATGATTATACTGTTCAGTTTTTTAACGTAATAGCTAAACCTGAATTTGTTCAAACTGTTAAAGAGAGAGATTTTGGAGGTGTTGGTAATGATTGGTTAGATCGAATCGGTGAATCAGATCGAATCAGTGAATCACTTTTAAACTATCATGATGATTTTAAAATAATTGGCGAATATAGCCGAATTAGAAACTTGGATTGGGGAGCTCCAACAGAGGAATATATGTATCAAATTGCCATAAACGAAGATTTGGGTGAAGAGAACTATTATATTTTCGGCTCTGTTTTTCACCAATTAAGCGATAACTATCACACAATGAAAGGTGGAGGACATTTCATCCTTGTAATTAGGGATCATAGATTCGATCAATTTGATTTAAAATCTAAATGGATTGCTATTAACCCTGTCTTGGCAAGACATCTTGGGTGGGAGCCTGAACCAACCAAACTATTTGCTTGGAAAAACTCTGGAGGAAAATTAATGGCAGAATCGATTTATTGGTCAAATGGAAATACAAGCATGACACCACGTAAGGACGGAGAGGTTGGAGAAGGCTGGTTCGTTTCAGTTTCCGAAAATGGACTAGAACAGATTAGATCTGTTGAGAAGAATTTGTTTCTTCAAAAGAAGTTAACCAGGTTTAAATATGAAGATTCAGTACTAATGGATAGTCAAGAAATTTATGTGATAAGAATTTGAAAATGAATCCAAACGCTCGCATCTATACACATTGGCAAGTCGCTCAAGGCAACCCCACAAGCCAAAACTTGCCAAAGAGTATGGCTGTCACAATACTGACAGAAAAGAAAAAGAACGGGCATACAACAATGGTAACCGTTGCACAAGTCTCTAATTTTTAAAAACACTCACGTATTTAAATCGCCTTAGAGCGATTTTTCCTCTTTAGGTCAGGATTACGCTTCTAAAATTCACGCCCTGATTCTCCAATTATGACCATTAACTGAATATGGGAGGAGGTCAATAGACCATAACACAAATAACTTCAAATCCACCCATATTTTATGACCTAAATCTATCCGTTTGTAAACGGAAATTTAAGCAGCTTCTTTTTTATTTTCACCAGCGGATAGAGTTAAGAGTTGTAATTTAAGAAAAAAACCAGCAGTAGTCGTTTAAAAGGTTTATTCGAGGGGTGTAATTTCTATTTGCCTGTTTAAATTTTGATATACAAAAATCAAAAAATCAGGTCTGTCTGTTTTATATGTTTATTTGTTTAATATGTTTATACTAGATCCCATCAGCTGTTCATTTATGGGACGGTTGCTGTTCATTCATGGCATGCTTGCTGTTCATTAGATCTTCACCAGCTGTTCAATTATGGGATGGTTTAATGATATCATTTGAAGTTATTTTCTATTAATGCAATTGAGTACAGTACAGATTAAATTTCCTTTTATTTCTTATTATTCTTCCCTTGCTTTTTACTCTTCTCGTCATTCTGGGCTGCCAGTTTTGCCCTAAGAATTTGCATGTCATCACTAATTTTTCGGTCCACGATTTTTGCATAATGTTGCGTGGTACGCAGGGACTGATGACCCAGCATTTTGCTCACCGTTTCAATGGGTACTCCATTTGTCAGCGTTATCGTTGTTGCAAAAGTATGTCGGGCCAGGTGCGTAGTAAGGGGTTTGGTGATTCCGCATAGAATTGCAATTTCCTTTAAAAATGCATTGGATTTCTGGTTGGTAAAAACAGGAATTAACCTATCGGAATCAACCACCAGCGGATCGTCTGCATAGCGATCCAGAATTTGTTCGGCAACCGGAAGGAGCGGAATACTGCTCCGGGTTCCTGTCTTAGTACGATTAATACGTATCCATTTTCCGCCATCTATACCAATACTGATATCAGATTTGGACAACTTTTCTACATCAGAATAGGCAAGTCCTGTATAGCAGGAAAAAACAAACATATCCCTGACCAGTTTTAAACGGTCAAAATGTAATTCTTTTTCCCAGAGCGTATCTACTTCCTCCTGGTTTAGAAATTCCCGTTGCACCGGGTCAAATTGAACTTTATAACTAATAAAAGGATCGTGGGTCATCCACTTGTTGGCAAGTGCTATTCTTATAATTTTCTTGAAGTTGTTGACGTATTTGAGGGCTGAATTGTGATTGCATTTCCGTTTGGTTTTTAAAAAATGTTCAAATTTTGTCACAAAGCTATAATCAATGTCTTTCAGTCGATAGTCCGTTTCTTTATACTGCTCTTTAATGAATTGTTCTACATGATTATAACAGGTCCAATACCGCTGCGCGGTACTGGCTGAAATTTCTTTTCCGGCCATTTCATCGGTTTTGGCGTTATGCTCTCTAAACACCTCGAGCGTTTTTCGGTCTTTATCGTCATCACCATTGAGAATTCTGATCATTTTGTTAGGGGTTACCATCGCCCCTTCATCCATCAAGTTTTGATGGATTTTATTAAGGTTGTAAATGATCTTAGCAATATGGTCATTTATTTCTCTAGCCTCCTTATTTGTTCCTTTAACCCTGCATTTTACTTTATCCCATCTCTCTGGGGATATGGAACGGCTTATGCTTATCACAGATCGCTTTCCGTTAAAAGTTAAGCGCATATAAATTTTTGCTTTTTCAGTTTTTTCTGATCTACTTTTTCTCAGATGGAATAAAAAATGGAGTGTCTTTGCCATAATGGTTACCTTTTGAGCCTTCAAGGTAGAAATATTCAACATTATTTCCAAATACGTTAACGTTTTGAAGTTGTTGATATGTAGGCTATTATCGCTAATTCGGTTACCATTTTTGTCAAAATAAAATGGTAACCGAATTGGTGCCCATTAGATACCATTTCAGTTGACATCAAATGACATCAAACAAAATAAAAAACCCTGTAAATCATACGATTACAGGGTTTTTAAAGTAGCTTAAAATGTTAATAGTGGAGTCGGGCGGACTCGAACCGCCGTCCAAACAAGCAATTCAATAGCTTTCTACACGTTTATTTGCCAATTAATTTTCGTGCAACATCCGGTCGGCAACTACCAAGTGAAACCTTATTCCCAATTAAATTTTGCCATCACATCAGGACCCTGCGATGACTAGGTCTACTTTTACGAAGCCACTAATTCAACCGCCGTAAACCAGGGCAGGTGAGTGGCTTCCTGCTTGCCCACCTTGTGGGCCGAGGCGTAATCCTACTGTGATTCGGATTATGCAGCTAGGGCGTAGTTATTCTCGCCGTTTAAAAAGTGTGAAACATGATATTTACGAGCTAGTGTCCCAGCGCTCGACGTGCTTACCATTCAATTAGACTCGCTGTCAAAACCAAATCGACCCCAAGTTTTAATACCTCTTATTCTACATCAAATGTAAAAATTAGAGGGTGGCAAATATAGCAACTATTATCTAGGTGCACACATCAAATAGCAAAAGCTATTCCATAGTTATCTTGGCAGGTATAAGGAGTAATTATTTTTTCTCAATTTCTGCTTTATCGCTTAAACCAAGAATATTTTTTTGTTCTTCTTAAAGTTGGTTTATGAATGAGGCGCAAAATGTTCTTTAAATCGTAATTTCGGGTGCTTTAATAAGAAAAGAATATGACTAAGATTAAATTCGGAATTATAAAAGAACGCAAGAATCCGCCAGATCGTCGTGTTGTTTTTTCGCCTGAAAAATTAAAAGAAGCTAAAAATACCTTTCCGGAGGCCGATTTTAAGGTAGAATCCTCCGATATTCGGGTGTTTTTAGACGATTTTTATCGTGCTGCAGGTATTGAAGTTGCTAATGATGTTTCAGATTGCGATGTGTTGTTAGGGGTAAAAGAGGTTCCGCTGGAAGCTTTAATTTCTAATAAAAAATATTTTTTCTTCAGTCATACCATTAAAAAGCAGGAATATAACAGGGATTTATTACGAGCTGTTTTAGATAAAAATATTGAGTTGTATGATCACGAGGTGATTGTAAAACAAAATGGTGCGCGGCTTATAGGCTTTGGTCGTTATGCGGGGTTAGTAGGCGCTTATAACGGTTTTCGTGCGTGGGGTTTGCGGTACAAACTTTGGGATATTCCTAAGGCAGAAAACCTGCCTGATCTTGATGCTTTATACGAGCAACTTAAAACTATAAAACTTCCGAATATAAAAATATGTTTAAGCGGTAGCGGTCGTGTTGCAAAAGGTGCCCGCGAGATTCTCGATTTTCTAAAAATACGCAAAGTAGGAGTACGAGAATTTCTTAATGAAACCTTTGATGAACCGGTTTATTGTCTAATTGGCGCTCTTCATTACAACAAGCGAAAGGACGGTAAAGAGGCAGATTTTAAAAGTCTAATGCAAACGCCAGAGTTGTATAAATCAAATTTTTTGCGCTTTGCGAAAGTGACCGATTTCTTTATTGCCGGGCACTTTTATGGCGATGGAGCTCCGTTTTTATTTACTCGAGAGGATGCAAAACTTCCCGAATTTAATATAAAAGTAGTTGCAGATATCTCATGTGACATTGATGGGCCGGTGGCTTCTACAATACGACCATCAACTATTGCAGAACCTCTTTATGGTTATGATCCAAACACTGAAACCGAAACCGCTTTTGACTCTCCAGGGAGTATTACAGTGATGGCCGTAGATAATTTACCATGTGAATTACCCAAAGATGCCAGCGAAGGTTTTGGTGAGATGTTTCTTAAAAACGTACTTCCAGCATTTTTTAATGGAGACAAAGATGGAGTGCTAGCCAGAGCGAAAATGACAGAAAACGGAAAATTAACTGAAAGATTCAGCTATTTGCAGGATTATGTTGATGGTAAGGAATAATTAATAAAAAGACCTGCAAGGTTTTAGAAACCTTACAGGTCTTTTCTAATTTAGATGTAAGTTTAGTCTTACAGTCTAATTTTGCCGTAGAAATTCTATTAAACCGGAAGCAACAAGTCCCAACACATACATCAATAGGTCAATATAAGAAAAACTGTGGCCTATAATTATCCTGAGCCATTTTTCGCCATGAGCGAAATCCATAGGTAGCAGTTGTAAAAATTCCAGAGTAAACGAAAATATTAATACTGCTAACAATCCCTTTAGTATTGAAATTGAACTGATGCTCATTATAAAGCAATAGATCATAATAACGACTAAAAAATCGCCCAGATACGGCCTGATAAACCTATCGTTAACGTACATAGCAATGGCAATTTCCGTAACGAACAGGAATATAAAGCCAATGAAATAATATATTTTGCTATTGCGCTTCATGCTGCGAAATACGGGATAATCTCTTCAAAAACGGCTCTGCAGCATAAAAAATCGCACTCAGAAAAATACCACAGCAAATGGTTACTGCAAATACCGGCCAGTTATTCACAGGATTTTTTATAAAAGCAAGGTTGTCACGTAAAAGTTGAATGGGATTACTCAAAATATCCCACGAATTATATCTTAAAACGCGACCTAAATAAATGCCATAACCACAAAGGAAAAATATAATTTGAGTCATGATATTTAATTGCTTCCGCGAAAATCTATAGCTGAAAAATGATCTCATTTCACAAATTGAAAGAAGCCCGGCAAAAAGTGAAGCAACGGCAAATGCAAATATGATCACAGTGTCTGCCAGCAAAGCTTGAGAATATTGCAGGTGTATAAAATCTGTAATGACATAAGGCGAGTTTGGCAAAAATAGTAACCAGATACAAACCGCTGCGATATTTAATAGATTTGATGTACTATTCCTGCTCTGCAACCACCAGACCACGATCAATGGTATTATTGCCAGAAAAAGATTCCACACCAGGAATAAATAAAAGAACTCATGTGTTATTTTGAGTTTAATGCCCAGCATGAAAATACTGGTCGCGCAGCTTAAAAATAGAACCTGCAGTGCATGAAATTTATTGATAATTAAGGTTTTCATGGAAGGATGAGGATTTTGGGGACCTGCAAGGTTTTTGAAACCTAGTAGGTCTTAATATTAGAATACATATTTTCATAGTTTAAATGTAACCCTCCCGTCTTCTCTCTGCTAGCGCGAAAGAAGCCACCTTCCCTTGATAAGGGAAGGAGCTCTGAAGATTAGATTTTTTCCTGTTCCCAGTCTATTTTTCGCGAAGCAAACATAACTCCCGTGAGAATGGCAAATAGCCCAATGCTGCCTACAAGTAAAGCGTAGCTCTCAAGCTGAATGATGATGTAAATAAAACTATATAGAGCAGATAGCGAAATAGCGATTAGAAGTGGAAACCTGAAGTTTTTTAGAATCGACCTTGAGTAAAATGTTATGAGCAGAATGACCGAAGATCCTGCAATTAAATAGGCTTTTAAAAAGCTGCTATGTTCTGAAATAGCAATTAGCAGCGTATAGAACATGATTAATGAAAGCCCTATCATCAGGTATTGAAAGGGATGAATGTAAATTTTGCTGAGCGTCTGTATCAAAAAGAAAGTAAGAAAAGTCAAACCAATTACAAGAAAACCATATTTGGCAGCGCGTTCACTTTTTTGATACTCATCAACAGGAATCATAAAATTGACTCCAAAAGCATAATCTGTAATCTGCGGTAAATAATCATATGAGGTTTGTGAAAAGGGGCGGTTTATGTCTAATATCTTCCAGTGAGCATCAAAGCCATCTGTTGAGATTTTTTCACTGTTGTAGGGCAGAAAATTGCCCATAAAATTGCTGGTTTTCCAGTTTGAAACAATTTGAGCCTCTGTGGTTTTACCTATAGGTATAAATCTAATTTGTTCACTGCCATTAATGCTGAGATTAAGAGTAAATGAGACTGCTTTGTCTCGTGGCATGTCATTAGATTTTAATGGTTTACTTTCCATTTCATGAAGTTGTAGTTTTTGAAGTTGTACTGTGTTACCCGCCTGATAATGCGTCGAAAAATGATAATTATTTTGACCAAAAGAAATCTCCACCTGATCGTTTACGCCTTTTAGATTTGAGGTTTGTAGAAGAACTCTGGCTTTATCCCAAATTATATTTTCTGATGAAATATCTTCTTCTGAGAAATCAGGAGTTGTAAAAGTACCTGTCAACACATTTTTGCTGTTAAAAACAGTGGTTTTGTATATGCCTCTGCTCTTTATCTCAGGATTTACTTTGCTATTGATCGATAGTTCTTCAGGAAAGAAATATGCATATTTTATTTGTTCTATTTTTTCTGTTGTAATTTCTTTCGTTTTAGTGTCCGTTGTAGATTTTTCATTGTAAGTTTTGTACGGCACTTTTAATACGGGGCCGTAAATAAGTACTTCGCTTCCCCATTTATCATTGATCTCAGAAACAACATCTTTCTGTCTTTGTGCACGCTCTTTTATAAGATCTTTAACAAAGAATAAGGGAATAAGTAAGATGAGGGTAAGAAAACCCACCATTAGCATTCTTGCAGTAATTGAGTTTTTAATCCAGCGGCCTATCTTATTGATAGATGATTCAGTTTGGTTCATAATATAGAATTAAAGTACTTTGAATTTCAAAGTTTATGAATAAAAAAAATTTTAATGTTTATTAATTATATTATCTGCAGCAGCTTCGTATTGCTTAAGGCATTTATCCAGCGGTTGGCCGTTTATATGTATGCAGTTACAGAATTCAGCTCCGGCTGAGGAGCGGTTAGTTCCTTTAAATTGTGCATTGCAGTCGCCTAGTGTGTTTCTGGGTATGACTTCAAAAGCATTAACAGCGAATGCGGTAACACCTACTAAAGTGATTGCTACAAACGTGAAAAAGGTCCACGGGAATTTCTTATTAAGTTCTTGTTTGGGCAGAGAAGCAGGGAGTGACTTTGCTTGTAATGGTAAAAGATATTTTACCCGGTCAAAGTGCCACCACAGCAAGTACAGGCAGGCAATTACCATAAGGGGTGAAGTGAACAATGATCCTTCAAACCGTACCGACCAGGAAAGTATACAGATATTCAAAATGATTGGGAGATAGATAATAACTCCTAAAAGTACCGTACGCGGAATAAGCAAAAAAACACCTGCTACGATTTGCATAATACCAATAAAAGTGTAATAATAACCCGTCTCAAAAAGAGCCTGCAGGTAATGCCCCATAGGCTGATTGTTATGCAAATCGGTAAAGCGCTCATCAATAATTTTAACATAACCAGGAAAAATAAAACCTATCGCCAGAGCAATTCTGGTAAAAAGAGTAAACAAGAGCAGCCACCAATTTTGTCTGAACCAAAGGTGTAGATTATCAAGTTTTTGTATGGTATTCATTTGAGTCATATAAAGTACTTTGAATTTCAAAGTAATGAATAAAAAATTTATTGGTTTATTAGTTTTTCTAAAGCTTCTATATGTTTACTAAAAGCCTCACGACCACTTTTAGTGGCGATATAACGGGTATTGGGTTTGCGGTTAATGAATGATTTTTCTACTACAATATAATTCTCTTTTTCCAGGGCTTTTGTATGACTTGCGATATTTCCATCTGTGGCACCCAGTAATTCTTTAAGCATATTAAAATCGGCATATTCATTAACCATAAGTATGCTCATAATACCCAGGCGTATACGATGGTCAAAAGCTTTATTTATATTGCTGATTATATTTTTCAATCCTGATTTTTAAAAACTGCCTTATTTAATGCAAAAATCGCTTTTTTAAGCCGATTTTCGGTCGTATTTGTTGTACATGATGATACCGTAAATTATATGAAGCACCCCAAAACCCAGTGCCCAAAAGTATAGACCGTAACCTATAAATTGAGTCGAGATAAGTCCTAAAAAGACATTGATTAATCCAATATATTTAATGTCACCTACGGTGTATTTACTAGCATTAATGAGAGCCAGACCATAAAAGAGAAGGGTAGCAGGAGCAACAAGAACTACAACTCCGTATTGCACGAGCACAAGGCAAAAAAGGCCACCACTAAATAACGGGATGCAAAAACCGGCAAGTAAGCGCTTGCTTGTTGAGGTCCATATTTTCTCATTATTCTTTCTGGCTTTTTTAGTGGTAAGTACAATCGCGGTGAGTGTTGCTAATACCATTACACTTGAGGCAATGAGTATAAGATCAGTTACAAGTTGTTCTGAAATAGCATAAGTTGTCACATCATCATAATTACTATAAATGGTATCGTAGTAACTAAGATAATACTTGGCTAATGCAGCACCCACTAGTGCATAAATACCAGCCATTATTCCGGAAAGTCCGCTTAAGGAAATAAACCGCGAAGAGCGATTCATCATCTCCTTAATGTCTGAGATATCCTTAAGATAGTTTTTTGCTTCCATATTAAAGTACTTTGAATTACAAAGTAAAGTAAAATATATGATATGATTATAATTATTTTTTAATAATAAAAAGCCCTGATAATTCTCAGGGCTTATGATATATAATGTACGTAAACGTTCAAAAATAAGAATAGAATTCTATTCAGCAACAACTCTTCTAATCGCTACAAGTTTAGTTAATAAACCTTCAAGTAAATCAAGATTAAGCATATTAGCACCGTCACTTTTCGCATTAGCGGGATCAAAATGAGTTTCAATAAAAAGACCGTCTACTCCGGCTGCGATCCCTGCTTTTGCCATTGTACCTATCATTTCCGGTCTTCCCCCGGTTACACCACTTGACTGGTTAGGCTGTTGTAAACTGTGCGTAACATCAAGCACGGTGGGGGCAAACTGGCGCATTGTGGGGATGCCTCTAAAATCTACAATAAGATCCTGATAGCCAAACATAGTCCCGCGATCTGTTACCATAGCTTGTTGATTACCGGTTTCTGTAACTTTAGTCACAGCATGTTTCATACTTTCGGGGCTCATAAATTGGCCTTTTTTCAGGTTCACAACTTTACCAGTTTCCGCGGCAGCGACGACCAAGTCTGTTTGTCTTACCAAAAATGCAGGAATTTGCAGTACATCTACATATTCTGCAGCCATGGTTGCATCTTGTTCTGTATGAATATCTGTAACTGTAGGTACGTCAAAGGTTTCAGATACCTTACGTAAGATCTTGAGCGCTTTCTCATCGCCTATACCCGTAAAACTGTCAATGCGGCTACGGTTAGCTTTTTTAAAACTGCCTTTAAAAATGTATGGAATACCTAAATTATCGGTGATTTTGACGATTTTTTCGGCGATTCTTAATGCCATTTCTTCACCTTCAATTGCGCAAGGGCCGGCTAAAAGAAAGAAATTATTAGTATCTGTATATTTTATTCTGGGTATAAGATCAAGTTTCATTACTTCAATATTTAGACGGTAAATTTACATTTTTTTCAGCAAGGAATATCTTGTTACTAAGAATCTATACATCTATTCTAAGATTTTACATTTTGTTAAAATGTAATTCTATTCTCGAGATTTTAATAAACGTATCTTGATAACTATTATCTAATACTTTTTTATGAAAATACGTGAACTGCTTATTCCTGAACTTGAGCACGAAGTGGCATTAACCGAAAAGTTTCTGGATCGTATCCCAAAGAATAAAATGAACTGGAAAGCCCACAAAAAGTCAATGACGTTGCAACAGTTGGGAAGCCATTTAGCTGAAATACCTTGGTGGATTACAGGAACAATGTCTAGAGATGAAATGAATATGGATGATTATAAACCACCGCTTAACAGTTCGCCAAAAGAGATGATTCAGGTTTTAAAAGCCGCCGCAGCAGATGCAAAAGCAGCTATGGAAGTTGATGATGCAGAATATGAAAAACCATGGAGAATGATAAAAGGAGGGAAAGTAGTTCTTGAGATGTCTAAATATAAAGTCCTGCGATATGTGGTTCTTAATCAAATACCACATCACCGTGCACAACTGGGAGTTTACCTGCGATTACTGGGAGAATCTGTACCATCAACTTATGGTCCCTCTGCAGATGAGCAATAAAATTTTAGCCTAAAAACCTGCAGGTTTTGACATACACAAAACATTTTTAAATAGATAGCTAATTATCCGTTAATTACCACTATCTTTGCGCCCTCTAAAAAAGGGTATCCTTATGAACATCAAAAACATAGCTATCATTGCGCACGTTGACCACGGTAAAACTACGCTGGTAGATAAGATAATGTACCACTGCCAACTTTTTCGTGAAAACGAAAATACGGGTGATCTAATTCTAGATAATAACGATCTTGAACGTGAGCGTGGTATTACTATTACTTCAAAGAACGTATCTGTTAATTACAAAGGCACTAAGATCAATATTATTGATACTCCTGGTCACGCCGACTTTGGTGGTGAGGTAGAGCGTGTACTTAATATGGCAGATGGTGTACTACTTCTTGTAGATGCTTTTGAAGGACCAATGCCACAGACGCGTTTTGTACTGCAAAAAGCGATCGATCTTGGTCTTAAACCTTGTGTGGTAATTAATAAAGTAGACAAAGAAAACTGTACTCCTGAAGAAGTTCACGAGAAAGTTTTTGACCTGATGTTTGAATTAGGTGCCGAAGAATGGCAGCTTGACTTCCCAACTGTTTATGGTTCTGCCAAAAACAACTGGATGAGTGATGACTGGAAAAATGAAACTGATAATATTGAGCCTTTGCTTGATATGGTTATAGAGCACATTCCTTCTCCTGTTATTAAAGAAGGAACTACTCAAATGCTTATTACTTCATTAGACTTTTCTTCGTTCACAGGTCGTATTGCAATAGGCCGTTTACAAAGAGGAATTTTAAAAGAAGGCATGCAGATATCTCTTGTAAAAAGAGACGGAAGCATTAAAAAATCTAAAATAAAAGAACTTCACACTTTTGAAGGTTTAGGCCGCATGAAAGTTGAAGAAGTTCAGGCAGGTGATATTTGTGCACTTGTAGGTCTAGAAAGTTTTGATATAGGCGATACTGTTGCAGATATTGAGAACCCTGAAGCATTAAAATCAATCGCAATAGATGAGCCTACAATGAGTATGCTTTTCACAATTAACGATTCTCCATTTTTTGGTAAAGATGGTAAATTTGTGACTTCACGTCACATTAAAGATCGTCTTGCAAGAGAACTTGAGAAAAACCTGGCTCTACGTGTTGAAGATACAGACAGTGCAGATAAGTTCATGGTATTTGGCCGTGGTGTACTTCACCTTTCTGTTCTTATCGAGACTATGCGCCGTGAAGGTTACGAGCTACAGATAGGTCAGCCACAGGTTATCATCAAAGAAGTTGATGGTGTTAAATGTGAGCCGGTAGAAGAACTTACTATTGATCTACCAGAGAATGTTTCTGGTAAAGCTGTAGAAATGGTGACTATGCGTAAAGGTGAGATGCTAAGCATGGAAGCTAAAGGTGATCGTATGGTGTGTGAATTCATGATCCCATCACGTGGTATCATCGGTTTGCGTAACCAGTTGCTTACCGCTACTGCAGGTGAAGCAATTATGGCACACCGTTTTAAAGAATATCAACCGCTTAAAGGTAATATTCCAGAACGTAATAACGGTTCTCTTGTTTCTATGGAAAAAGGACAGGCAATACCTTACTCTATAGATAAACTTCAGGATCGTGGTAAGTTTTTCGTAGATCCGGGTGAAGATATTTATGAAGGTCAGGTAATTGGCGAGAACAGCCGCCAGGATGATATGACTGTGAATATCACTAAAACCAAAAAACTTTCTAACGTACGTTCTTCTGGTGCAGATGATAAAGCAAAGATCATTCCTGCTATAAAATTCTCTCTTGAAGAGGCTTTAGAATATATTCAGAAAGATGAGTATGTTGAGGTAACTCCTAAACATTTACGTTTAAGAAAGATCTATTTGACTGAAAATGATCGTAAGCGTAATAAGATAAACTAAGAAAAATCGGTTTAAAACCAGTAAAAAGCCTCCTTTTAGGGGGCTTTTTCGTTGTATAAAATGAAATTTTAAATTTCACTAATGTTCTGGGAAAAAACTATGATGAAATCACACAGAATTTGTTTGGAATAAAAGCTAGTAAACACATAATCTTTTATAAAATTATAGATGATAATTATGTGGATATTATAAGAATTTTGCACGAGCGAATTGAATTGAAGAAAAGAATTACCGAATAACACTACTCGTTGCTTTTTCGTATTTTCACTTTAATAAATACTAAGCATTTGTCCGGCTATCAGATAAAACGTTATACTCCTGCACATAAAGCCCAATGGGATAACTTTATAAAAACTGCAAAGAATTCCTCTTTTCTACACAAAAGAGATTTTATAGGCTATCATAAAGACAGATTTGAAGATTTTAGTCTGTTGATTTTTAGAGACGAAAAATTACTTGCCGTCATACCTGCCAATAAAGAAAATAAAACGCTCTACTCGCATAAGGGACTAACGTATGGCGGAATTATCCTTCCGGATGGAATTGGTTTTAAAAAGGTAAAATTCATTTTTGAAGCCTTTCTTGCTTTTCTTGAAGAACACAATTTTGAGAGTCTGGTGGTAAAATGCATACTGGAGTTCTACACAAAATTACCGTCACGAGAAGTAGAACATCTTATGTTAACAAAAGGAGCTAAAGTTATAAGTAGCGAGCTTAATTATGCTGTTGATTACGAGTTGCCAGACACGACAAGTAGTAAAAAATTAAGATATTTTAGAAAGAATGAAAATCGCGATTTTACCATAAAAGAAGGTGATTTTGAGGGTTTTTGGGGAGATATTTTAGTGCCCAGATTGTCATCTCGTTTTAATGCAAAGCCGGTTCATACTTTAAGTGAAATTCAAAGTTTAAATAAGTTATTTCCAGAACATATTAAGCAGTTTAATCTTTACCATGATGAAAAGTTGTTAGCCGGTATCACTGTTTTTATAAACGATAAAATAGCA
The DNA here is from genome assembly GCF_047946675.1 of Leeuwenhoekiella sp. A16. Classification (GTDB taxonomy): domain Bacteria; phylum Bacteroidota; class Bacteroidia; order Flavobacteriales; family Flavobacteriaceae; genus Leeuwenhoekiella. Next base: position 177,222 of record NZ_CP172313.1, on the reverse strand, counting down.
AAGGCGCAATACGCAGCTACTTCGCCTGAAGGCGAAAAAATGCGAGCTATGGATCAACTTTTTATATTTCTCATTAAAAAATACAGAGAACTGAATTTTGAGTATTTTGATTTGGGCACCGTAAAAGGAGGGAAAGAACCTTATAATTTTGGTCTCATAAAACAGAAAGAAGAATTAGGTAGCGTTGCTTTTTTACAGCAAACCATTAAACTTAAATTATAATGGTTCCCTTTTTTGATCTTAAGAAAATAAACCTGCGCTACCAAGCTGAGCTCATCAGCGCCACTTCTGGTTTTTTAGATAAAGGGCAATACATTCTGGGTAATGCTGTGTCTCAATTTGAAGATGAATTTGCTCGCTATTGCAAGACGCAATATTGCGTGGGTGTGGGCAATGGTCTTGATGCTCTGCGACTCATTTTAGAAGGGTATAAAATATTAGGAAAATTGAAAACGGGAGATAAAGTCCTCGTAGCGGCAAATAGCTATATCGCTACAATTTTAGCGATAAAACAAGCAGGTATGATTCCCGTATTTGTAGAAACTGAAGCAAGATTGTTCAATTTTGATGTTGAAAAATTACAGCAGATTCAGCTTGATGGGGTCAAAGCCGTTTTTGTGACGCACCTTTACGGTCAGTTAGGTCCTATAGAAGATTTAAAAGCTTTCGCGAAAGCTAATGATCTATTATTAATTGAAGACGCAGCACAAGCACACGGCGCCCGATTTTCAACAGAAAACAGCGAAAATTCACTAAAAACCACCGATTTTTTAGCTGGTTCTTTGGGCGATGCCGCAGGTTTTAGCTTTTATCCTACTAAAAATCTTGGTGCGCTGGGCGATGCGGGTGCAATCACAACAAATGATAAAGAACTCGCAGATATTATTAAACAGCTGCGTAATTATGGTTCTTCAACACGATATATCAACGATTATTTAGGGTTAAATTCAAGACTTGACGAGCTACAAGCTGCATTTTTGAGCATTAAATTAAAAACGCTTGATGCAGATAATGAGAAGCGCATAACTATTGCTACCCGTTATTTAACCGAAATAAATAATGAGCAAATTAAGCTTCCATTTTATGCAGGAGATGAAAGTCATGTTTTTCATTTGTTTGTGGTGAGGGTCGAGAATAGAGAGCGCTTTATTAAACATTTAAATCAATTTAAGATTGGTTCTTTAATTCATTATCCTGTTCCGCCTTATAAGCAAAAGGCACTTGCAGAATACAATCATTTAAACTTTCCGGTTACAGAGAGATTAGCAGATGAAGTTTTGAGCATACCTATAAGCCCGGTAATGTCTCACGAAGAAGTGACTGAGGTTATAGATTGTATAAACGCTTACCATGTTTAAGTATCTAAAACAGGTAATAGGTGCAAATGCACTTCTTAGGTTGACATCGTACAATGCGATGGCTGTTTTTGTACGGATTGTAACTGGTTTAATTACTTCAAAATTGATCGCTTTTTATCTTGGCCCACAGGGAATGGCGCTTCTTGGTGAATTGCGCAACTTTCTCTCTTCGGTACAAAGCGTTTGTACGTTAGGTTTTCTTGATGGTGTTGTAAAATACGTGTCTGAATTTAGGACCAATAAAAAGGAACTAAAAAAAATACTTTCTACCGCTTACTATGTGGGTTTTATAGGAGCGATCCTCACCGGTTTTACTTTGTACATAGGCGCTTCTTATTGGAATACACTCATATTTAAAAACGACTATGATTTTACCTACATTTTTGAGATCATGGCTTTTAGCGTTCCTCTTTATGCGCTCAATATGTTTTGTATCGCAATACTAAATGGTTTTGCTAAATATAAGATCATAATACAGCTGAATATTGCTACAAATCTTATAGGTGTCTTTATCACAGCAGCGCTCATTATTTTCTTTAATATAGACGGCGCTTTTCTCGCAGCGATCCTGGTGCCGGCAATCGCTTTGGTTCTCACGATAATTCTAATTATCAACAGGAAGAATTTTATAAAATATATAAAGACTGAAAAAATAAGCAAGGCGTACATTATTAAGTACAGTTCATACATGGCAATGACGGTTTTCTCGAGTATGGTCTCGCCATGGGTTTACATCGCTATTCGTCGCAGGATTATCGATACAGATGGAATAGAAAATGCCGGACTTTGGGATGCGATGCTGCGCCTTTCTGATTATTATCTCATGTTTGTAACCACAATTCTTACGCTTTACATTTTGCCAAAATTATCGCGTTTACAGACCGATATTGCTTTTAGGCGTGAGATATTCAATTACTACAAAACAATATTACCGCTCTTTGCGGGTGGATTGATAGTTATTTATTTCTTACGTGGGTTGATCATAAACTTGCTGTTCACGCCTGATTTTCTGGCAATGAAACCCATTTTTATCTGGCATTTGCTGGGTGATCTTATCCGGGTGGCATCTATAGTTTTGGGATATCAATTTATCGCAAAGAATATGCTTAAACATTTTATAATTACCCAGATCATATCACTCTCTGTGATTTACTTTAGCAGTGTTTATTTTATAGATCAATATGGGTTTGTGGGGGCATCAATGGGGCACGCGTTTAGTTTTGCATTTCACTTGCTAATGATGTTGTTCATTTTTAGAAAACAATTATTCTTTAAATTACAGCCAGAATAAGTTGTTATGTTGCATAAAATCCTGAAACATTACCGCATTTTTAAATACCGCTGTCTTTCTGAAAAGATAAGCGTTAAAGGCGATTTTATATGCCACCAGCCGATTTTATTTAAAGGCAAAGGAAGAATTGAAATAGGAAACAGGGTAGAAGTAGGAATTTATAATTCGCCAAATTTCTACAATACGTATGCTTATTTAGAAGCACGAACAGAAGATTCCGCTATTTTTTTTGGAAACAACATCCATATAAATAATAACTTTTCTGCTATTGCTTTTAAAGCAAATATTGAGATTCAAAATGATGTTGTAATTGGTTCAAACTGCAGAATCATAACAAGTGACTTTCACAATTTAGAAGCCAAAAATAGAAATACAGAAGTAACAGGAAAAAATGTAATTATTGAAAGAAACGTGTTCATTGGCGATAATGTAACCATTCTTAAAGGAGTGAATATAGGTGAGAATTCTGTGATAGGTAGCGGAGCTGTTGTTACAGGCAATATCCCAAAAAATACTGTGGCAGCAGGAAATCCAGCTCGGGTTATTAGAAATCTTTAAACTTCTGTTGATTAATAGTTAACCATGCATTGAGATAAGTCTGTGCTACATCTTTATAATTGTGATGTTCTTCAATAAATTTTCTAGCGTTGTTAGAAATTTCTACGATTCTTTCTTGATCTTCAATCAGGTTTTTCAGCTTATTGTAAATAAAATCTGCATCAGGAATAACATGTATGGCTACAGAATCTGACTCTAAAATATAATGGGCACAAAACGCTTCCCCGGCGCCCGTAAAAACAACTTTGCCCTGTGCCATAGCCTCTAATGCATTATAACCCTGATCAAGCGCATACACCTGATCTAGTACAATGTGAGCTTCTTCATATTTCTTGATGTATTCCAGATACGGCAAATCTTTAACAGTAGCAATTATAACCTTGTCAGCATATTCTGCAGCTATTTTTTCTAAAGCTTTTTCAAAGAAGTCATTTCCTTTTTTATGATAATTTACGGCGTTTATACCGTGAAAAATGACGATTTTCTCAAGCGGTGGCAATTCCTGCTTAGGCAATCTGTCTGTATTTACAGGGTTTGCAATCATCCCAAAATAATCGCTTCTGCCCTGATAAACCGTATGATAATCAAGATCTGAAGTAATAATCATATCTTTTAATTCAAAAACCAGATCGTGCAAACGCCGGTGCTTTTTGGTTAGGTTTCTTTCGCTATAAGCGAAACCAATATCCTTATGAATTCGCGATGGGTGATATGGTATTTTATCAAGATTGCTCATAAAAACATAATCATCACCGCAACCCAAAACGACCAGTCTTTTGGTCAGGTTTCGTAATTTCCTGATGAGTTTTTTTTCCAGAAAGTAAGGAGTGTCCAGCGGGTATTCATTAATGAGCTGAATGACGTCAAATTGCTGCATTTTACGCAAAACGAGCCAGGACCGTAGCGCAGTTTCAAATAATGCCAAATCTATTTTAGTCACTTTAAAAACAGCCTGCCTCAAATAATTAAGAAACTTATTATCCTGACAAAACTTCCCGCGCACATTAATATCTGCAGGAAAACGCTTAAAAGCATCACCCGTGGCGAGAAGCGTAACTTCGCATCCCAGCGCCTGTAAACCTTGTTTAAGGGAATTGTGCAGATTGCTATATTCTCCCACAAGGAGTATTTTCATGAGTTTAATTGTATTTTAGACGGTCAAGATAAAGATTTAGTGACAGAGCAAAAGAAAAAAGTTTGCATATTGGTAGAGCAATTAGGCAAAGGCGGGGCAGAACGTGCTGCAGGTATTCTTTCTGGTATGTTACACGATCGTGATTTTACAGTTTATGTGGCAACTATTACCAGCCTTATAGAATACCCTTACAGCGGTAAACTTATTGATCTGGGAGTTTACAAAAATGACAAGAACGACATTTTTGACAAGTTTAAACGTTTTAGAAAATTTGCCCATTTTCTAAAAACAGAACAAATCGATATCGTTATTGATTACAGAATGCGGCAAAGCCTCATCAAAGAGTTTTTGATCTCAAAACTACTCTATAGATCTGTTGAAGTTATTTACACCGTTCACAGTTATAAAATCTCGTATTATTTTCCGCTGCAGCGAAAGCTTACAAACCTGCTTTACAAGAAGGCTTTTTCTATAAACACGATTACCAGCGGAATTAAAGAACGCATTGCAAGTGAGTTTAAGCTGACGAATGTTTCGGTTATTCCCAACGCTTTTAATTTGGTGCAAATAGAAAAACTTGCTACTGCGCATTGCGATATTAAGCAGCCATTTATTCTCGCGGCTGGCAGGATGGATGACGATATAAAACAGTTTGATAAACTTATCGAAATCTACGCTACAAGTGAATTACCACAAAACGGAATTTGCCTGGTAATTTTGGGAAAAGGTGCTTTACAGAATTCACTTAAAGCGCTGGCTGCGAAATTGAACATTAGCGAAATGGTAATGTTTAAAGGATTTCTGTCTAATCCTTTTCCGTATTATAAAAAAGCGATGTTCTTTGTGCAGTGTAGTAAATTTGAAGGTTTCCCAATGGTGATGTTAGAAAGTCTGGCTAGTGGTACTCCTGTAATTGCTCTCGATTGTAAAACAGGACCGGCAGAAATTATCAATCACAATATTAACGGATTGCTCTTGCCTTACAATGATTTTAAGGCTCTGCGTGATGCGATGAATAAGTTGATTAATGATCCCGATTTACTTGATAAATTAAGTAAAAACGCTAAATCAAGCGTTGCTAAATATTCAACCGAAGCAATTATCCTGCAGTGGGAAAACCTGCTTAAAACAGCTAAAAAATGACCGTAAAGCGCATAAAACTGCCTAAAATAAAGGACCGTCGTGGCAATCTTTCTGTAGTTGAGAAAGATGTAATTCCGTTTGAATCTAAACGCGTTTACTATTTGTATGATGTGCCCAGTGGCGCGAGAAGGGGAGGTCATGCCCATAAAGAGCAGCACGAATTTTTAATCGCTTTAAGCGGAAGTTTTAATGTCATCATTGATGACGGCAAGACCAAAACCAGCTACACTTTAAATAAACCAGACGAAGGTTTGCTCATACCCAGCGGTTTCTGGCGTGAGCTTGAAGATTTTTCTTCTGGAGGAATTTGTCTTGTGCTTGCTTCTGCAGAGTTTCTGGAGGATGATTACATTAGGGATTATTCAAATTATTTGAACTTTAAAAGCTTGTAACCCGCCTACCGCGTAAAATAAGTTGTCTTTTAATCTTTTTTAACCAAAGCAATAAAAATCGGGGTGTTTTGAGTAAAAATCGCTGTTTTGGGGTCAAAAGCTCCATTACTAATTGATCTCTAATTTTAGAGAATGCAGTCATACTTCCTTCCGCTTTGTAATTCATCGCCAGAAAGTAGCGCTCTATATTGATGTACTTTTTTAACGAAATATGCTCAGGATTTTTAGAGAGATATTTCTCAAAAGCAGTTACATTTTTGCTGCTTATATGGTCTTTTGTGATCTGGTTTTCAGAATCTCTTCTGTATAAACAAGTGGTATGGTTGTGAAAGGCAAACTGATATTTTAAATGCACTCTAATGAAGAAATCTACATCCTCACCATAGTTAACAGTAACATCAAAGCGATTAGTATTTGCCACTTCTTTTTTAAATGCAAACGAACTGGGAACTGCGAGTGGCTGGTTTAAATTGCTTTCAAAAAAGTTTGAAATAACTCCTGTTTTAAAGTGTGCAGGGAGATTGTATTGCGGTTTGTTTGTGTTTCCGTTTGGGTAAAGTTCTTCATAGCGCGTAGCAAACAAAGAAGCTTCCGGATTGTGGCGGGCTAAATTATCAATTACTTGTAAATGGTCTTTTAACCAAATGTCGTCTGCGTCTAGCAAAGCTATTATTTCGCCTTGAGCTAAATCTATCCCGTGATTTCGTGCATGTGAGAGTCCGCTATTTTTTTGTGTGACTATTTGTATTCGCTTGTCCTTAAAACCTTGTGCAATCTTGAGACTTTTGTCTGTTGAGCCGTCATTTATGATGAGAATTTCATAATTTGAAAATGACTGTTTCAAAACACTTTCTATTGTATTTGCAATAAAATGTTCTTTATTGTAAAGCGGAATGATAACACTAAAGCGCAGCGTCATTTAAATTTGTAGATTACAGTATCTTTATAACAGACTAATTTGTTCTTTTAGCCTATTCAATTTAATTTTTACAAATATAGCTTAATCATAATTGCTAATCTTTTAGTTAGTTCAGGATGTCTGGTACAGAGTTAAATATTGTTTCTTTTGAAAATCCGTATCCACCAGATTATGGCGGTGCGATCGAGGTTTTTTATAAATTGAAAGCGCTGCATAAACAGGGCATTGTGATCTATCTGCATATTTTTGTAGAGAATAGAACAGATTATAGCGGACTCAAAAAATACTGCAAACGTGTTTACACATATTCAAAAAATAAAACCTTCACCAGTTATTTAAGCCTAAGGCCGCTTTCGGTTAAATTTCGTACCAATAAAAAACTGGCAGATAATTTAAAAAGAAACAGCGCCCCCATACTTTTTGAAGGTTTACATACAACTGCGGTTCTCAATAAGCATGATTTTAAGGAAAGAAAATTAATAATGAGAGCTCATAATATTGAGCACCATTATTACCGTGGTTTGGCAGGCAGCGCTACCAATCTGTTTTATAAATACATGCTTACTTATGAGGCTCACAAATTTAGCAGGTACGAGAAAATTGTAGATAAGGTAGATCATCTTCTTACGATTTCTAATCATGAGTTTGATTATTTTAAAGAAAACTATAAGCCCAATTGTCATTATATCCCGGCTTTTCAGAGTTATGATACCGTGAAAAAGCTATCGCAGTTTGGTGAATATGCGCTTTATCATGGTGATCTTTCAATCATTGATAATTTACGTACCGCCAGATTTTTTATAGAAATTTTTAGTGAGTTAGATTTTCCGTTAATAATTGCCGGCAGTAAGAATATGCGCATGTTGATGAAAGAAACGGCAGAATACAGTAACATAAGTTGTAAAAGAATAGAATCAAGATCTGACCTGCAACATCTCTTTGCGAAATCACATATCAATCTGTGTTATTCTTTTCAGCGATCTGGCACCAAGCTAAAAGTAGTTCACGCACTCTATGAGGGCAGACATTGTTTAGTAAACAAAAATGTAATAGATGAGCAATTGATCCTTGATCAATGTACGGTTGCAGAAAGTAAAGAGGAAGTGATTGCTGCAATACAAAAATTTCAAAAATCACCTTATAAATTCAATACAGAGCGACAAGAAGCACTTGATAAGGTTTTTAATACAGAAGTAAATGCGCGTAAAATAATCGCTCTTTTAGGTTGAAAATCGGTTGTTTTAGATGGTTTTTTGAACCACTTCAAACACTTTATTCCCGTCGCATTTTAAGGTTTTTGACGGGTATTTTAGTAAAAGCGCATAATCGTGCGTGGCCATAAGAATGGTGTTTCCGTTCTTATTTATCTCCTGTAAAACAGCCATAACTTCAACAGATGTTTGCGGGTCTAGATTTCCTGTAGGTTCATCTGCCAGAATAAGTTCAGGATCGTTAAGAAGCGCGCGAGCAATCGCCACACGTTGCTGCTCACCACCAGAAAGTTGGTAAGGGTATTTAAAACCTTTGGTCTTCATGCCCACTTTATCAAGAACGCGGTCAATGTTTGTATCCATTTCGCTTTTATCCTTCCAGCCGGTAGCTTTTAAAACAAATCGCAGATTCTCACTTACCGTGCGGTCGTTTAATAATTTAAAATCCTGAAAAACCACACCCAGTTTTCTGCGTAAAAAAGGGATTTGCTTTTCTTTGAGTGAAGCCAGATCAAAATCTACAATGTGCCCTTCTCCCTGTTGCAGCGGCAGGTCGCCGTACAGCGTTTTCATGAAACTACTTTTGCCAGAGCCGGTTTTACCTATAAGGTAAACAAACTCACCTTTATTGATGGTCACATTTACATCTGAAAGAATAAGGTTTTCACGCTGAAATATCGCTGCGTTTTTTAACTCGAGTACCGCGTTTGGCATAAATAAAAGTAATTTTTAAAGATAATCTAACGTCAAAAGTACGATATCTATTTCACTTCAATGGTTAAGAAAAAACGGCTAATTTTTACTTAAAATCGGTTTTTTAGATCAAAAATCAGCAGACCAGCTTTAGCTATTACACTAAGATCGAATGCCTTTTGTAAATCATTGCAATTAGAACTGCGCAAAATGAATAGCTATAAACTTCTACAGAAAACAAAGCTATATACATAGTAATCATAGTTTTCTTAAAAAATAGCAGTGCTCAAATTCTCTTAACATAATTATCACAGATTTGTAGCGTTATTACACAATAGAAGCCCCTATATTTGGGCGGCGAAAACGTCCATTTTGGTAAATAAATAATTCCCTTTATGATCAATAGATTTTTGATTCTTTTCATGGCTCTTGTGCTCTCGGCGCCTTTAATGCAGGCGCAGCAATCTGCAGCTTATACTAACGAACTTCTAAAATATAATAAGGCACTTACCTTATACAACAGCAAGCAGTACCTGGCTGCACAAACGTTGTTCGATGAAGTAAAGCAAGACACTAATGATCCTACCATAAAAGGAGATTGTGCATACTATATTGCAAATGCTTCTGTGCGGCTTAATCAGTCTGGTGCAGACCAGATGATGCAGGATTTTGTAGATGAATATCCTACCAGCACAAAGCGCAATTCGGCTTTTCTAGATGTAGCAGATTATTATTTTGAGAATGGAAAATACGCTTATGCGAAAAAGTGGTACGAGCGGGTAGATCTTGCACGTTTGAATAATCAGGAGATGGAACGCTACAACTTCAACATGGGCTATGTTCATTTTAAAACTAACAGTCCTGAAGATGCTAAGATCTATTTCAACAGAGTACGCGATTCTAAAAAATATGGCTCTCAGGCTAAATATTATGAAGGTTTTATCGCTTACGACAGCGATGAGTATGAAGAAGCAAGTGAATTGTTTGATGAGGTAGAAGCACAGGGCGGAAGCAGAGAAGAATTGGCTTATTTTAAGGCAGATCTTAATTTTAAACTAGGCAAGTTTGAAGAAGCCATTAAATTAGGAAAAGAACAATTGCCTAATGCAAACCGCCAGGAAATATCGCAGCTCAATAAAATTATAGGAGAAAGTTATTTTAATTTAGGTCAATATGATGAAGCTCTACCATATTTAAAAGAATACAAGGGTTTAAGAGGTAAATGGAATAATACAGATTACTATCAGCTGGGTTATGCTTACTACAAACAAGGCGATTTTGAGAATGCGATTAGCGAATTTAACAAGATCATAGACGGTCGTAACAGCGTAGCACAAAATGCATATTATCATTTAGCAGATGCGTATTTACAAACAGATCGTAAGCAGGAAGCTTTGAATGCTTTTCGCAACGCATATCAAATGGATTTTGAACCCAAGATAAAAGAAGATAGCGGTTTAAATTATGCTAAGCTGAGTTATGAAATAGGTAACGCCTACGAACCTGCTCCAACGGCAATTAGTAATTATCTTGAAAGTTACCCAGATTCACCTGCTAAACAAGAGTTGGAAACCTTGCTTATAGATTCTTATATCACTTCTAAGAATTATGCTCAGGCGATGGATTTACTTGAGAATAACCGAAATTTTAATGATAAAGTAGCTTATCAAAAAGTAGCTTTTTACCGCGCTATAGAGCAATATAACAACAGCGATTACTCGGGAGCGATAGACAATTTTGAGAAATCGTTAAAAGAACCACGCACTCCAGAATTTACTGCCAGAGCATTATACTGGAAAGCAGAGAGTGAGTATAACTTAAACCGAATAGATGATGCGTTGCTTACGTTTAAACAGTTTGAGCAAAGCAGCAAAGCCTCTACATTGCCAGAATATAAGGATATTGCTTATAATTTAGGCTATGCCTATTTTAAAAAGAAGAATTATGATCAGGCAGCAAATTATTTTGATCGTTATGTAAAATCAGGCGATGTAGATGAAACAAGAAAAGTAGACGCTTATTTAAGACTGGGAGATAGTTATTTCATCAGCCGTAAATACTGGCCAGCAATGGAGGCTTATAATGCAGCGGTTGATTTGCGCGGTGGTGATCGGGATTACGCCACTTTTCAAAAAGCAATAAGCTATGGTTTTGTAGATCGTAACAATCAAAAAGTAGAAGCGTTGGATAATTTTGCAAATCAGTTTCCTACTTCTAGTTATCGCGACGATGCCCTTTATGAGTTGGGTAATACGTATGTGGCGATGAAAGATAATGAGAAAGGTATCGCAGCTTACGACAGGCTGGTACGCGAAGTGCCAAAGAGCAAGTTTGTTTCTAAAGCTTTATTAAAAAAAGCACTTATTTATGATAACACAAACCGCAGCAATGAAGCATTGAACCTTTTTAAGAGAGTTGCTACAGATTTCCCCGGGACGCCAGAAGGTGTTCAGGCGGTTGCTTCAGCTAAACTTATTTATATTGATCAGGGTAAAGTAGATGAATATGGAAGATGGGCCAGCAGCCTTGATTACATTTCTGTAGAAGATTCTGAACTTGATGAAGCCGCTTTCTCTTCAGCAGAAAAGCAATTTGTGGCAAATAACAGCGATCAGGCTATTCGTCAATATGAGAAATACCTGCAGGATTATCCTAACGGTCAACGCGCGATGGATGCTCATTTTTACCTGGGTCAATTATACTTTGGTAAGGATGATTTTGATCAAACGATTCCACATTACAAATATGTGATTAACAAAGAGCGTAGTGAGTTTACAGAACAGGCTCTAGCAAGATTAGGTCAGGTTTATTTAAGCAAAAGAAATTATACTGATGCCATACCGGTTCTGGAAAGGCTTGAGAAAGAATCTGATATTCCGCAGAATACGATTTTCGCGCAAAGCAACTTGATGAAATCATATTACGAACTGAAACAATATCCTAAGGCATTTAGTTATGCAGAGAAGGTTCTGGCGAATGCTAAAATAGATAACTCAGTTAAAAGTGATGCACAGGTAATAATTGCCCGCAGCGCAATGAAGACTAATGATGAGAACAGGGCAAAGCAGGCTTACGCTGAAGTGCAGAAAATAGCAACAGGTGAGCTGGCGGCAGAAGCACTGTATTATGATGCTTATTTTAAGAATAAAGCAGGAGACAATAAAGCTTCTAACGAGGCGGTACAAAAGTTAGCCAAAGACTACAGCGGTTATAAATTGTATGGAGCCAAAGGTTTAATACTTATGGCTAAGAATTTCTATGCTCTGGGTGACGCATACCAGGCAACTTACATTCTTGACAATGTGACTTCAAACTTTACAGATTTTCCTGAAGTGGTTGAAGAAGCTAAAGCAGAATTAAACAGAATAAAGACAGCAGAAGCTAAGACTAACTCCTCTGTAGAAAACAATAACTAGACCCTTAATTCATCACTATAAACAGTTCTCATTTATGAGTAATCCCAATAGATCAAAAGTTCTACTAAGCAGTATTTTATTTGTGTTCATTTTTGCCTTTCAGGTAAATGCCCAGGATGAAGACAATCTGGGTACAGAGGTTGTGAATGTTGTAAAACCATATACACCAGAGATAGGCGATGCCTTCAAGGTAAAGGCAACTCCGCAATTAAATGACTCAGTAAACACCGCAAAGAAAAAAGTTACTTATGGTATTTTTTCTGTACCTGTAGCTTCTACGTTTACTCCGGCAAAAGGTAAAGCTGCGACTGTAGAGCAAGCTAAAAGAGTGAAATTATATGATAACTATGTGACGCTGGGTTTTGGTACCTATACAAGTGCTTTAGCAGAGTTTTATAGCAATTTTGAGGTGAGCAGAAGTGATAATTTTGGTATTTATCTCAATCACAATTCATCTCAGGGTGGTATAGAAGATATTGCACTTGATGATAAATTTTATGACACTAATCTTAATTTGAATTATAGTTCACGTAACCGTGGTATTAACTGGCGCACAGATCTTGACCTGAGTCATCAGCTTTATAACTGGTATGGTGTAGATGACTTTACCGCTGCCTCACCAGAAACCTTAACTAATATAGATCCACAGCACAGTTTTTATGGTGCAAAAGTAGGAGGTTCTCTAGAGCTTTATGATTCTTTCTTTAAAGGCGGAAAAGCTCAAATAGGTTACTTTGGTGACTCAAACAGTTCTTCAGAAATACGCGCAATTGTAGCGCCTACTTTTAACTTCCCAATAACGGATGAAGATATCACACTGGGCCTTAAATTAGATTATGTAAACGGCAGCTTTGACCGTAATTATGATAATACACAGGATATTAGTTACAGTCAATTAAATATTTCTGCTAGTCCTAGTTTACAAATTCTTCGTGATGACCTTACTCTGAGACTAGGTGTAACTGCTGCGGTTAATCTGGACACAGAAAACAGCACAACTAATTTTTATTTATATCCTAAAGTAACTGCTTCTTACCGTGTAGTAGATGAGTATTTTATCGCTTATGCAGGGGTAGAAGGTGAGCTTGAACAGAATTCTTATCAGGACTTTGTAAACGAAAACCCATTTGTTTCACCTACGCTTTTAATACAATCTACAGATAAACCTTACGAAGGTTATGTAGGTATGAAGGGGAAAATAGTAAATACAGTTGGCTATAACCTAAGAGCAAATTATGCTTCAGAAAATAATAAGGCGCTCTTTAAAAATAATCCCAGATACAATGATGGGGCAGGAAGTTTAGGTAATGAAGATTATCAATTTGGTAATTCATTTGATGTTGTTTACGATGATGTGAAAACTTTCTCAGTTTTTGGTGAATTGAATTTAGATGTAAACAGCAATCTAAAGATGCGTATAAATGGTGAGTTCTTTAGTTATAATTCATCAAATGAAGCAGAAGCATGGAATTTGCCAAGCTATAAAGCTTCCCTTTTTGCAGATTATCAAATTAGTGAACAATGGTTTGCCGGTGCTAATCTGTTTCTTGTAGGTGAGCGTAACGATGAAACTTATGTAACAGGGCCTACAACACAGTATTTTGCAACACCTGTAACATTAGAAAGCTATTTTGATGCAAATGCCCATGTAGGTTACCGTATCAATGATCAATTATCTGCATTTGCCAGAGTTAATAATATACTTGACAACGGGTATGATAAATGGGTAAATTATCCTGTACAAGGATTACAGGTTATGGCAGGCGCCACCTATAAATTTGATTTTTAGTACAAATAATAAAATTAGATAAAAGTTTTTTTAGTTCTTGTGTTAGAGAACTAAAAAAACTTTTTACATTTGCACCGTATTTGTACGATGAAAAACCAACTTAACAAAAAACAGGAAGAGCTAATAGAGCGCTATGGCGTGATACAGGAGCAGTTTGGTCTTTCGCCAGCGGCTGCTCGTGTAAACGGACTGTTAACCGTTGCAGATCAATTAGAATTTACTTTTGATGAAATAAGAGATGTTCTCAGTTTAAGTAAAAGTGCTACTAGTAATGCTATAAATACGCTTTTAACATTAGACTATATAGGTTACAGGACAAAAATGGGAGAGCGTAAACGTTACTTCTATTCTAAACTGGATCAATGGAAGGATAAAATGGAAAAAGGCCTAAATCGTTATGAGGAGTATAATAAGACTATGAAAGAAATTTTAGCCCAACGCACTCCAGAAACAACAGATTACAATAATAAGCTTGAAGAATTGACACAGTTTATGGATTATTATATGCAAGAAGCACAACAGATCATTAAGAACTGGGGGAATCTGTAATTTCTATATTTTTTGTAGAATAGGTTCTTTTAATTCAGAACTAAGAGTTTAAAATGAGGTTTAAAATATCATCTACAAATTTGTGTTATTGAGCGTTATAAAAATGTTGTTGGTATAAATAGATCATATCTCAACTTATAAATATTCAAATTTGACTTTTTTAATCTCTTTTTGTTTAACCAATACGAGGTTTAACTAAATCACCCTAATAATATGCTATCCTTTAAAATCAAATCTGACGACTCCTTGACTATCAATATTAACGATGAATTAAATACTGGTGAATTTGATAGAATTTCCCTTTTTATTGAATCTGTTTTTGATGTAAATCCTTACAGTGAGATCTTTTTCAATATCGATTCTAATCTAAATGAGGGATTTGTAAACAGACTACGGGAGTTTTGTTACAAGCTTCGTTTTGGCAATCTTATTATTCAAAGAGCAATATAATAAACTTGATTTTTCACTGTCCTGCAAACACAATATTATTTAGATATTGATCATCTTAAGAATTTTGGTGTAAGCAATGTTATGAAAAGATCTGGAGGATCTTTTATTCAACTAGAGAAAGTACATCCTTAAAGAATAATGTATAATCAACGTTTGCACTTTTTAAAACTAATTAATTACCTAATTTGATGATCAGAATAGTACTATTTACAATTACCTTTTTTACCGCTTTAATAGTAAGTGCGCAGGAGCAGGAAGGGCAATTTCAGGAAGAAGCTGCAAAAAAGATACGAGCCGAGTTTCCCAGAGCACGCGTTCTTAATTTTGAATATGGAAGTTCATTTTCCAGAGATTTTGATTCCAGGCTTTTTGATGAAGATTTCCAGACAGGTAAAATAAAAGACCAGAAAACCTTTAGAGCTTCAGCAAATATTCCCCTTTATAAAACTCAAAAGTGGTCATTAACAGGTTCTGCAGACTACGTTTTTAACGAATTTGAATTTAGTGAACTTCGTAATATTTCGTCTCAAAACACATATAATCAGAATAAAATTGCCGATTTTCATAAATTTTCAGCCGCATTAAGTTCTACTTACTTTTCGGTTTTATTTAAAAAACCGGTAATCTATAACGCAAGCTTAATTGTAGACGGTAACGATAAGGGAGCTCAGCGTTTAAAAGGGTTTCTGGGAGCGTCTTTAATTATGAAAAGAACAGCACGCACCACAATTACTTTAGGTGCAATTGCATTTATAGATCCTACTTCGCAGATTCCTTTCTTTCCCACTTTTACATACAATCATCAATTTAAAAATTCTGAATGGGAGGTAGATTTTATTTTACCACAACGTCTATTGTTACGCCGCCCTTTGGGACAAAATGGGCGTTTGTCTATAGGTAGCACATTTGGCAGCAATGGTTTTTATGTAAACGTAAATGCTCCTGATTTTCCAGATGTGTTTGAATATAGCCAGTTAGAGATTAATTCCGGGCTGATTTACGAACATAAACTCACGCACAACATAATTCTTACGGCTAAAGGTGGTCTTACAAATTTTATCAGTTCCAGACTTACTGAGAAAGGACAACCCAACAAAGATTACATCTATAGAAATGAGCAAGGCGCTACTGGTTATTTTAATGCAGGTGTGTCATTTGATCCTTTTACAAAAAAGCGCTAAATATTGCCTTTATAGGCGAAAAATCGGTCAAAACAGGTCGATTTTCTCGAATTTACTTTTGTATTTTTGGTCAAAATTTTACGAAATGAAACTCCTTTTTGGGCTACTCACCCTTGCTGTTATTTTTAGTTGCGATACTGATCAAAAAATAAAAGTAGATCTAATTGTCAAAAATGCAAAAGTCTATACTGTAGACACTACTTTCTCAAAAGCGGAAGCTTTCGCCGTGAGCGAAGGTAAATTTATACAAGTAGGCAGCACCGCAGATATTACAGCAAAATATATAGCTGATAAAATCATAGACGCTTCAGGTAAGACTGTTCTTCCTGGTTTAATAGATGCGCATTGCCACTTTTATAGATTTGGTACTACATTACAATCAGTTAATCTGGTAGGAACAAAAAGTTATGATGAGGTCATAGAAAGGGTACAGACTTTTCAGAAAGAGAAGGCTACAGATTTTATCTACGGTCGTGGCTGGGACCAGAATGATTGGGACGATAAAAACTTCCCTACAAAAGATAAATTAGATTCTTTATTTCCAGATATACCTGTTGTTTTGCAGCGTATAGACGGGCATGCGCTTCTAGTGAATCAACGAGCGCTTGATCTGGCAAAAGTTGACAATACCACAACTGTAGATGGCGGCGAGATCGTTAAAGATGGAGACCAGCTTACTGGCGTACTGATTGATAATCCTATGGATCTTATTTTTAAGATCATGCCAAAAATTACTCGCGAGCAGCAGGCACAGGCGCTTATAGATGCGCAGGAATACTGCTTTGATTACGGCCTCACGACTGTTAATGACGCAGGTATTTCCAGACAGACAATAGAACTTATAGACAGTCTACAACAGGCAGGAGCGCTCGATATGCGTATTTATGCGATGGTAAGTAATGAGCCCAACGATGTAAATTATTTCTTAAATCACGGAATTCTAAAAACGGACAAACTCGACGTGCGTTCTGTAAAAGTTTACGGCGACGGTGCTTTGGGTTCTCGCGGTGCTGCTTTACGTGAGCCATATGCAGACAGGGCAAATCATTATGGTGCGATGGTAACTCCGGTAGACAGTATAAAAGCGCTGGCAAAGCGAATTGCAGCTACAGATTTCCAGATGAATACACACGCTATAGGTGACTCTGCAAATACTGTTATTTTAAAAGCTTACGCCGAAGCATTAAAAGGACAGCACGATCGCCGCTGGAAGGTAGAGCACGCGCAGGTGATCTCGCCAGAAGATTTTGACTATTTTGACGACAATATTTTACCTTCTGTGCAACCTACGCATGCAACTAGTGATATGTACTGGGCCGCAGACAGGCTGGGCAAACAGCGCATGAAAGGTGCTTATGCTTATAAAGAATTGCTTGATGAGGCCGGTGTGATCGCATTAGGAACAGATTTTCCGGTAGAGCAGGTAAACCCGTTTTATACTTTTTATGCCGCTGTAGCGCGAAAAGATCTACAGCATTTTCCTGAAAGTGGTTTCCAGATGAAAGATGCTCTAAGTCGCGAAGAAACCTTACGCGGAATGACCATCTGGGCGGCTTATTCTAATTTTGAAGAAAATGAGAAAGGCAGTATAGAAGCCGGAAAGTTTGCAGATTTCATAATAATGGATGATGATATTATGACAATCAACGAGGATGAGATTCCTAATCTAAAAGTTTCCGAAACGTTTCTGGGAGGCGAAAAAGTGAAGTAAAAAAGCCGATTTTAGACCTTTTCCAGCTGATTTTTAACCAGAATATTCTTATTCATACGAATGATAGAAAAGGTTTTTGAAACCTCGTCTGCGATCTCATTAATCTCAATAACTTTCTCGAGTTCTGTTCTGGCTTTAGTTTTGTCGCTCTGCAGCTCATTTTGGGCTGCTTTTGTTAGATAATCTGCCAGATTCTCAAAATGTCTGGAGTGAAATTTACGCTCTTGCAGGTAAGATTTTATTTCGCCTTTAGGCAGATTGAGAATTTTTTCTACATCAATATCAAGTTGAGCCAGCAAACGATCATTAGTATGTTTAACGAGTACGTCTGTCTTATCTTCTAACTGAAATTCATAAAACTCTTCAAATATATTTTCTAACTCCTTAGTGAATTGTATTAGGAATTCTTGTTCTTTATTTCTGCGTAACATATTGAATAGAGGTTGATAATATAAATAAAGGCTACTGTTTTATTAACTAATTTTTGGCCTTTATTAATTCTGAAAATTAGTCATTTTCTCTAACTTTATTATGGTAAATGATTCTCAAGAATATTTTTATGGTTAAAGTTTATCAAAAGTATTTTGTGTTGAACCCTAAAAAAAGATAGATATGAAAACAGAAATGATAGCTGTAGTATTGACATTTCTTAGTCTTACAGGTTGTAAAGGGCAGGAGAATAATGAAAAACCGCTACCTGAAACTCATAAAAATCTAAGTGAAAATATAGACACGACAAGACCTAAGGAAAGCTGGAAAGTGAATAAGCAGGTTGATGAGAATGGTAATGTGGTTAAATATGATTCTATTTATACCTGGTCTTATACTAATCGCACCGGTGATTCTGTATCTGTAGATGTGGACAGTTTAATGGCTTCTATGAATGACTATTTTAATGAGCGTATGCCTAATTTAATGGAAAAAAATTATGCTATCCCTTTTGGCGATAATTCATTGATGCAGCGTGATTTTTTTAGTGATGATTTCTTCCAACGTAATGGTGCAGAAGATTCTACAAGTGTGCAGTCTATCTTAAGACAAATGGATTCTTTAAGAAAACAGTTTTTTAATGAAAGTTATCCCGGACTTATTCCGCCAGCAGCAGAAAAGGACACATTAAGTCATACATAAAAGCTAAAAAAACCGCCTTTTTAGGCGGTTTTTTGTAATAAGTAGATTTTTTCTAGTCAAACAAAATACAAACAGGACTAGGAGCGTCTACTTCCCCCACAAACTCTATTCTGCCAGTGGTTTTATCTCGTTTAAACGATGTGATGTTATTAGATCTTCTATTGGCTACGATCACATAATCTTCATTTGGTGAAAGTGCAAAATTGCGAGGCCAGTTACCATGTACAGATTCATACTGAATAGGAGAGAGGCTTCCATCTTCATTATTCACTTCAAAAACAGTAATGCTATTGTGACCGCGATTAGAGGCATACACAAACTTACCGTCTGATGAAATATGAATATCTGCACAAGCGCTTTCACCGGTAAAATCTTCAGGAAGAGTAGAATATGAATTTTTTCTGATATATGAACTGTCGTTGTCTTTAACAACCTGGGTAACGCTGTTATTTAACTCACTTATTACGTAAATCCATTTGTTGTTAGGATGAAATGCAAGGTGTCTTGGCCCCGCGCCAGCCTCCATACCCAGAGTATCTGGAGGAGTATTTACAAGTTTTTCATCTTCAATTTTAGAGAACCAAAGCTGGTTAGTGCCCAGATCTGCCGAAATGATTGTGTTTTTATCGGGAGCAAACCATGAAGAATGTGCATGTGGTCCTTTTTGCCTGTCTGTTATATCACTGCCCTCATGTTGAGAAACATTAAGTAAATCTGATAATTTGCCCTCATTCTGTAGTTTTAAAAGGCCCACATTGCCGCCATTATAATTAGCAACTAACACATTACCCTCTTCATCTACATTTACAAAGCAAGGCGCTGCGCCTCCTGATTTACTTTGACTTAATAATTCTAAACTATCAGGATGAACAGCATATGATTCTACCGTGCCCTCACCAGCTTCATTAATAGCAAGGAGATATTTTTTGTCTGGCGTTAAGGCCACAAATGAAGGATTAGATGTTTTCGCCATAAGGCCAATTTTAGACAGGTTTCCTGTGCTGTCTAGTGCATATTTATAGATGCCTTCACTATCAACATCTGTATATGTGCCTACATAAAAGGTTTGAGAAGAATTGGCGGGTTTAGCTTCGGGTTTTTCTTTTTTGTCCTGACAGCTGGTGGTGGCTAAAATGACGATGAATATAAATGGAAATTTCATTACAGGTTGTTTAATGCTTTGGTTGCAGTATTAAAATTAGATTATTTTAATTTATACCTGCAAATAATTGTCAAAACTTCTGTAAAAAGTATAGTATTTATGATGGCGCTTGTTAGCGATAGTAGTTTAATCTTTGAAGTCTGGTCTGTGAATTCTAACTAATTAGTGATAAGTCTCACCAATAAGGTAAACTTTCTGCTCTGTGGTCACACCTTTTAAAACCATCGTACGCACGCCTTTAATTTCTGGCGCATTCTTCAAAAGTTTATAGGTGTTTTCTGAAATGATAAAGGAGTTATTTAATTCTTTTGTTAATCCTTCAAGCCTTGCTGCAATATTTACAGGATAGCCCATAACGATCTCATGATCTTTATTATCCAGATGTATTTTACCAACTGCCACTTTACCCACATGAAGCCCCATACCAATAGCTATTTCTTCATTAAAATGTTTTACGAGATAACTTTCATTAAGGTGAACAAGTTCGTCCAGAATCATGTATGCTGCTTTTACAGCATCATTTGCCGCTTGTTGCAATTGGGTGGTAAAACCGAAGGCCGCATAAAGACCGTCGCCGGCAGTTTCTATAACCTTACCATCAAACTGCTTAATAATATTCTCAAAAGTGGAGAATAATTTACGTACCAGATGAACGACATCAAAAGCGAGATGTGTTTCTACGAAGTGTGTAAAATCGCGAATATCAAGAAAGAGAAGCGCCATATGCATCTCTCTACCCATCGCTTCCTGCCCATCCTGCTGGTTAGGTAAATAAAGTGGGTAATCTGTCTCATCTTTCATAATACGATTAACCCTTACATTGCCTCCTTTTAAAAAGGTCTGGCAGGCTAATCTTGATTTCTCAGGAAGGGTGATGCGTTCTTTTAGAAGTTTCTCTGCTGTGTTAATCGCTGTAATATTTTGATCACCACCTGTAATAAAAATGCGGCAGGTAGAGCAACGTGCCTTACCGCCACACTCAGAACAAAATGGAACTCTGCCAGCTAAAGCTGCATCAAGTACAGATTGACCAGGCACATAGCTTACTTCATGTTCTCCTATCTGGAGTACATTTTTATCGTCTACAGCCATTTTTAAGTAGTTTTAACCCGATTTTTATGCAATTATAATAGATAATGGAATTTACTCTGCACTCAATCTTTCTGCCAGCCAAAGAAATTCTGTGACAAAAGTATCGACATTTTTTTGAAAAGCCGGAATTTTTAAAGTTCCATTTTCTTCAAATTTACCTGTGACATCTGGCACGATAAGCATCATAGGAGAAGCAATACCAAAAAATCCCGGGACCATTTGTAGCAATTGCTGAGCAGCACGCATACCACCCATCATACCCGGCGAAGCTGTAACCAGACCAAAGGTTTTACGAGATTGTTTAGGGAAATGGTCAAAGAAATTCTTTAGGGCAGGGGTGTAGCTTCCGTTATATTCTGGCGTGCAAATAATAAAGGCATCTGCATTAAATACGCGCTGTGCATATGATCTAATCTCTTCTGGAGCGTCGCTGGCCGTGGTAAAGACCTTTTCTACAAAAGGAAGTGTTATTTCGCTCATAGCGATCAATCCCACTTCATGATCTGTAGTGCTTTTTAAATTGCTTTGTAGATGTTTTGCAACGCGTATGCTAAGACTTTCGTCACGGGTACTGCCAGCTATAATTTCAATATTCATGATTTGTTATTTATTATTAATCCCACCTGTTTGAGACTGAGACTGCAAATTTTCCTGCACCGGTAAAGAATAACGCCAAAGCTCCAAAGAAATATAAACCCTGCAATTCAAGCGTCCAGCCACCGGTAGTGCTTAATGTAAAGATATCATTGATGTGTACAAGCATCACCGCTATTAACATATTTATGGCGTAAACAAGGGCAGCTATACGCGTTCTAAAACCAATAACAAGTAATATGGGCACGATCACTTCACCTATTAAAACCCCGTAAGCGATAACTGAAAGTAAACCGTAAGATTCTAACATTCCCTTTATGCCCTCTAGACCATTCATCATTTTAGAAAAGCCGTGAAAAAGCATTAAAATCCCCAGAGTTACCCTTAAAATTAACAAACCTAAATTTACTCGTGTCTTTTCCATAGATATTTTTTTAAAGTTAAGTAAAATCGGTAGCTGCCCATACTCAGAACAACCACCGATTTTTAATAGATTATTATGCGTTTTCTAAGTTTTTAGCAACTGTTTCCCAGTTTACAACATTCCAAAATGCATGAATATATTCAGGACGCTTGTTTTGATAATTCAGGTAATAAGCATGTTCCCAAACATCGAGACCTAAAATAGGAGTTCCTTTAGCGGGAGCTACGTCCATAAGCGGATTATCCTGATTAGGAGTTGATGTGATTTCTATTTTTCCCTCTGCATTAACAATTAACCAGGCCCAGCCAGAACCAAAACGTGTAGAAGCGGCGGCAGTAAATTCTGCTTTAAAATCTTCAAAAGAACCAAAGGCTTTCTCTATCGCAGTTTCTAATTTACCTTCTGGTTTACCACCATCGTTAGGAGAAAGAATTGTCCAGAACAGGCTGTGGTTATAATGACCACCGGCATTGTTGCGTATAGCGGGAGAAAGTGTGCCGGCTTTCGCCAAAATATCCTTAAGCTCAGTCTTCTCAAGATCTGTTCCTTCTATGGCTTTATTTAGATTATTTACATAACCCTGATGATGCTTGCTATGATGAATCTCCATAGTTGCGGCATCAAAATGAGGTTCTAACGCGTCATAAGCGTAGTCTAGTGTTGGCAGTTGATGTGTCATAATTATAATATTTATGATTGTAAATTTTAATTTATAAGGCAAATGTAGTACGTTTGTTTAATAAACCAAATAATTACTTTGTTTATTATGAAAACTTTAATGGAGAATGAACGGGCGCTGTTGATTTTAAAGAGCAAAGGAGAATTACCGCTGGCTGTTTTAGCAAGAGAATTAAATATTACTACAGAAGGAGCACGGTTTAATCTTTTAAAGCTTGCCAAAGAAGGATTGGTTCAAAATACAAGTAAATCTAAGGGTAGAGGCAGGCCACAGCAGATATGGTCTTTAACTGAAGCTGGTCATGAGCGCTTTCCTGATGCGCACGCAGATCTTACTGTGCGATTGATACAGCAAATGAAAGATACATTAGGAGAAGAAGCTCTTGATGCTGTAATTATGGCTAACGGTAATGAGAATGTGGCGCGTTACTCTAAAGTGATGAATATTAACGATCAACTTGAGCAACGTGTAGCTAAACTTGCAGAAATGCGAAACATAGAAGGTTATATGGCCACGTATAAGAAGGATGATAATAAATATTTGCTTATTGAAAATCATTGCCCCATCTGCGCGGCAGCGGCTACTTGTCAGGGTTTTTGCAGATCTGAGTTAGAAACATTTAAAACCGTGCTTGGTGAAAATGTAAAAATAGAACGCGTAGATCATATACTTTCAGGAGCCAGACGTTGTGCTTATGAGATTTCAGGATTAGAATAAAGGAAGTCAATTAGGGCCTAATTTGCTCTTAAAATTATTGTTATTCCATCAAAAAAAATCCGTTCTAGGGGAGGGAAATCGACCAAAATGCATCAAAAATCGACCTGTTAAATGACAGTTTTGAGCAGATTTCAAAAGATAATTTTGGTGTAAAACAAATACAAAAAAGAAACGGGGCAGTGCCCCGTTCTAATTAAATATTGAAAAATGATTTTGTTTAATAACCTGGATTTTGGGTACTTAAATTGGGATTATTTATCAATTCCGGACCAGGAATAGGGAATAACAAATGTTTTTCCTGTAATGCCTGATTAGAGTTGAGGTTAACATGACCAACGAAATTATCAAAACCACCGGTTATGTTGTTGTAGACCTTTCTCAAACGTACCATATCAAACCAGATTTTCATTTCAAAGGCTAATTCATGCCATCTTTCTCTCCATACAGCTTCTCTAAATGATGCCTGGTCAAATTCGGCTAAAGTAGGTGTAGATAACTGCGCTCTATCTCTTATTTGTTTCAAGGCATTTACCGCAGCCTGATTAGGACCACCATTAGCCTCGTTATAAGCTTCAGCATAAATCAATAGAACTTCAGCATACCCAAATATCTGAACATTTAAATTATCCTTAGCAGTTCCTGTCACACCAGAAGTACCGTTTGCAGTGACATTAAAATGTTTAAATATAAAAGGTGCTCCTAAGTCAAATAATTCGCCGCTGCCATTTTCGTAATAACTGGTATAAAACCAACCTTCTCTGTCAACAGCTCTCAAATCACCATCTTCGTATGAATTGTAAAATTCCGGAGTTGGTATTGTACTCCCTGTACCATCAGGACCACGGTATGTAACCGGTTGAAAATTAGGACGCATATTGCCCATAGGATTTTCAGCTACAAGATCATTGTATTGTAAGCTAAAAATATGCTCTCCCATATTATTTAAACTTTCATCATGCACTTCTGCATATGTGTCAAAAAGGTGAATAGGACCTGCATTATCAATGATCTCTTTTGCTTTGCTGGCAGCATCAGCATATCGAGCTGTTTCATTTAATGGATTTCCAGCCATTGTAAGATATACTTTCGCCAAAAGGGCTTTTACGGCAGATTGTGAAACTCTTCCGCTTTCATCTGTCCAAGGTAAGCCTGCACTTTCAGCTTCTAAGAGATCACTTACTATTAAGTTGTAAACTTCTGTTTGCGGACTACGAACGGGAAAGAAGTCTTCTGAGTCTGCACTTTGAGGTAAAGTAATTAAAGGCACATCTCCCCATAGTCTAACTGCGTAAAAATAAGCCCATGCTCTTAAGAATCTCGCCTCTCCCAGAACCTTGGTTTTATCAGCTTCATCCATTTGAATATCTGGAACGTTTTGAAGAACCAAATTTGCATTACCAATAACTTTATAGAGACCGCGCCACCAGTTTTTTACATGCCCTGTATTGGGGTCATAAGAAAGTGAATACAGATTATTAAGATCTGAGTTTTGTGCTGTCTGAGTAGATGTAATCCCAGTAGGCGCCATTAGCATTTGCCAGTTAGAAGAAAAAATACCGGCACCATCGCCTATAAATCTTGCATCTGCATACACTGCAGCGACAGCAGACTGAGCATGTTTAGCGCTAGTGTAAAAACTGTCTGGTGTAAGATTAGAAGGATCTGATTCATCCAGAAAATCTGAACAGCTGAAGGCTCCACATAATAGAACCAGCAAACAGACTACTTTGCTTTTATTTTTGAGTATATTAATTTTCATAATATTAGATCTTTATTTTTTTATTAATTAAAGGCTTACTTGTAAACCAACCACAAAAGTTGTTGATTTAGGATATTCGTGCCATTTCATACCTTGTGAGAAAGCATTGTTACTAGCATCTCCTCTAATAGGAGTTACTTCAGGATCTCCCAGTAATTCATCATCAACGATCAGGAAGAAATTTTGTGCAGAAGCATAAAGTCTTAATTTGTTTAAGTGCAGTAAATCAACAATTTCTCGATCAAAAGAGTACCCCAGCATTATGTTCTTTCCTCTTATAAAAGAACCATCCTGAATCCAGTGTGTATCAACATTAGTAACATAACCCGCACGTGTATCTCTCACCTGAGCGATCATGGTATTTTGATTATCTGGAGTCCATGCGTTTAGAACTGTCTTGTAGCTGTTTGCTAAACTTTGTCTATCCTCACTTGAGTGAAGGTTCATATTCATCACATCATTTCCATATGAATACTGAAGTTCTAAGGTGAAATCAAAGTTTTTATAAGTAACATAATTAGTAAAAGCTCCCCATGCTTTAGGGCTACCGTTACCTATAATTGATCGATCTTCATCATTTATGATATAATCACCATTAAAATCCTTGTACTTAATATCACCGGGAAGAAGGGTAAGTCCATTTCTATAGCTCACATATTTAGCAGCCTCTTCAGCTTCATCTGTTCCCCATACTCCTAATCTGGTTAATCCCCAGAAAGCACCTACAGGTTCACCCACTCTAATAATGCTGGTTTCATTTGTAATACCTGGTCCACCTACTCCAAAAATGTCAGATGGCGTGGCTAATGATAAAACCTTGTTTTTGTTCATTGAAATATTAAAAGAAGTACTCCAGTTTAAATCAACGGTAGATATATTTGTTGATGTAATAGAAAACTCAAATCCTTTGTTCTCCATAGATCCCACATTTCTTCTAATTGTTGCATAACCGGTAGATTGTGGTACAGGAGCATCTAACAACATATCTGTAGTTTTGCGGTAATAGAAATCAGCTTCAATAGAGATCCTGTTTTTAAACAAGCCTAGCTCAACACCAAAATCATATTGTGCAGTTTTTTCCCATTTTAGATCAGGGTTTGCAAGCCTGTTTAAACCTGTACCACCTATAGGATTGCCATCCCAAATAGCTTTGTAATTTGAACTTAGGAGTGAAAGTGAAGAATAAGGAGGAATTTCTGAGTTCCCGGTTACACCATAACTTGTTCTAAGTTTAAGATTAGAAATAACCTCACTATCAGCAAGAAAATCTTCGTCAGATGTTCTCCATGCAAAAGCAGCGGAAGGGAAAAGAGAGAATTTGTTATTATCTCCAAATTTTGATGACCCATCTGCTCTGGCAGTTACAGTAAATAAATACTTTTTCATGAAGTTATAATTAACCCTTCCGAAATAGGAATTCAACGCTTCACGATCTGCTCTGGAGCCTACTACAAGATTATCTGTTCCTGCTCCCAGGTTGTTATATTCAAAATAATCAGTCGGAAAATTTCGCGACTCAGCGTTAACGTAGAAGTTATTTGACTCCTGCCATGATATCCCAAGCAACGCGGTTAAAGCATTATTTTCATCAATATCTTTAGTATATGTTAGGTAGTTCTCTAAAGACCAGAATGTATTCTTCTCATTACTAGAAGAAGCGAATGCCCTACCGTTACTATCGAGTGTGCTATCGCTAAATTCATTATTCTCCTGAGTAAGAACATTAGTCCCTAAAACCGTACGCATTTGTAGATTTTCGGCGAAATTAATATTAGAATAAACACTCCCCGATATCGTTTGCGTATTTAAAATATATTTTTGACTATTTAAGCGGTGTACAGAGTTTCTTGTACCTTCTGCAAAAGGATAATCCCTATTATCTGCAAATTCACCTTCTTTGGGACCACTTTCATATCTTACCGGCAAGAATGGAAAATCCTCTACCATTCTGCGTGGCACTTCATCATTTGTGTCTGCAAGATTTTCAGTTTGATAGTTGTAACTTAGACTTCCACCTATTTTCAACCATGATTGTATTTGATCATCAATAGAAAACCTGCCTGAATATCTCTTTAGATACGTGTCTTTAAGTAAACCCTGATCATCTCTAATACCAAGAGAAATGGCATATGTTGTTTTCTCATTACCGCCAGAAAAACCTAGTTGATGATTTTGTGATAAATTATGCTGTACTACTTCTTTAGACCAATCTGTGTCATAAATAGCATTGCCATTGCTGTCAAATAAATCGGCCATTAAAGGGTCTGCTCTTTTAAGTCTTGGCTCGTATTGAGCATAATTTCCTGCTGCCCAACCTTCGGGATCAAATTTTGCAGAATTTTCCCAGGCTAATTGCTCTACCATAGCATACTCTGCAGAATTGAGGACTTTTGCTCTGTTAGGACCAAATTGGTTTACACTAAATGTAGCATCGTAAGTTACTCTGCCCTGACCAGCTTTACCTCTTTTTGTTGTTATTAAAATAACGCCATTAGCCCCTCTTGCTCCATAGATTGCGGTTGAGGATGCATCTTTTAGAACTTCTATAGAAACCACATCGTTAGGGTTGAGGTAATCAATAGCAGAACTAAATTGATCTAAATTGCCTTGAGGTAATTGAACCCCGTCGACGACATAAAGCGGATTGTTAGACGAATTAATAGAACTAAACCCCCTAATTCTAATAT
Organism: Leeuwenhoekiella sp. A16; assembly: GCF_047946675.1. Classification (GTDB taxonomy): domain Bacteria; phylum Bacteroidota; class Bacteroidia; order Flavobacteriales; family Flavobacteriaceae; genus Leeuwenhoekiella. The sequence goes on along the minus strand of NZ_CP172313.1, from coordinate 149,181 downwards.
TCGATTTTCCTCCCGGTCTTCCTGAGTTAGTATTTACCTGAACCCCGGCAATCTTACCAGAGAGTGCCTGATTTAATGAGGTTGCTGGTCGTTCTTTAAGTTGTTCAGTATCGACCTGACCTACAGCACCGGTTAAATCTGATTTTCTTTGAGAACCATACCCAATTAAAACCACTTCGTCTAATTCGCTGGCATTTTCTTCTAGTATTACATCAATAGAAGATCTGCCATTAACTTGTATTTCTGTTGTTTGAAAGCCTATATAGCTATAGACTAGTGTTGCGTCATTAGATACGTTGTCTAATGTGTAATTTCCGTCAAAGTCAGTTTGCGTTCCATTGGTTGTTCCTTTTACCAATACGTTAACCCCTGGTAACGGTCCCGTTTTGTCTGAAACTATACCAGTTACCGTTTGTGATTTTACTAATCCAAAACACAATAATGTGCCTAAAAGTAGTAACCTTTTTAATAATTTGCTCTTCATGAAAGATGGTTTAATTAGTTGTTTATATTGAGTTAGATGTACTTAATACTTGGTTGTAAACTAATTTTATCGAGATCACGACTTTAAGGAAATAGACCCATTTTTAAAATATAAGTATGGAGCTATTTTAATTACTTAGGTTTTTGATCTGGATCTTAAGCGTATTAATTAAATAGATACTAATGGGGGCATTTAGCTATAGCAATGATTGTAGAAAAGGATTATTTACTTATTAATATCCATTTTCAAAAATTGAGAGATATAGCTAAAACGTTTTACTAATATATATTTAATTGTTAATTAAAACAAAAATATTTTAGCAATTATGAATAATGGGTGTTAAATTTTAGATATCACTAAATTTAATTACGTTTTTTTTGAAGATGAAATAATTCGTGATGCTGCAGTCTGTAAGACTCCAGAGATTTATTAGATACTTAGACATATACTAAACATTTTTTTCTTGGCTAGGTGCCAAATGCATTAGTTTGATGTTATTTAAAACGAAAAATCCGCTGAAGATTATTCTCCAGCGGACTTACAAAAAGCTTATTTCGCTTAAAGCTTATTCCATATCAGGGTACCAGTCTAACTGAACCACTTCAATATCTGCATCTCCAGCGTTTACTAATTCTTTAAATTTGTCTACATCGCTTAAACCTTCTGTGCCACGGTAGTGATAAGGATAAACCTCTTTTGGTTTGAAAGCTAATACAGCTTCAGCAGCTTTATCAACAGTCATGGTGTAAGGTAAATTCATACACACAAATGCTTTGTCAATGTCTTTTAGATCACGCATTTCAGGAATATCTTCTGTATCACCAGAAAAATAAACACGCATTCCGTCTTTTTCAAGAACATAGCCATTACCACGTCCTTTTGTATGAAACTGCTTTGCTTCTTCACGCAGGTTGTACATTGGGATTGCTTCTATGCTAAAACCGTCTATAGTTTGCGTTTCACCATTGTTGATGATAGTTAACTGTGATTTAATATCACCTTCAAGTTGATCTGCAACCGCTTGTGGTACAATAATTTTTGTACTGTCTCCTTTTATGGCATTTAGCGTTTCTGCATCAAGGTGGTCACCGTGAATATCGGTTACTAATATAATCGCTGGTTCTGGCTCACCGTCATAAGCAGCCGCACCACCTACGGGATCGATATAAAAAACGGTATCATCCCAGTTAAAAACCGCCGAAGCATGCGAGATAGGAGTAAGATCAAAATCAGAAGAAGCAGTTTCTTCTGTTGTCATTGCAGTTTCTTGAGTTTCTGTAACTTCTGCTTCCTGACTTTTGTTGTCGGTCTTGCAGGCGATAAGCGCCAATGCAGTAAGCCCGGTTAATGCTAATTTTTTCATACTTTTTTAATTGATAGTTAGTTTCATTTTTATATCTGCCCGCTCATAGGGAAGATTATCTTCAAGCGGTACTTCTACGAATCCAAATTTATGATAAATGTAAATTGCGTTTTCAAGTCTTCTATTAGAATATAATATAAGACTATCAATTTTTCCGTTTTTAGCGTACTCCAGGCAGTATTTTATCAGTTTTTGACCGATTTTTTGACCTCTTAATGATTGGTCAACCGCCATTTTTGTGAGTTCTATTTCGCCATTACCTAATTTCATTAAAGCTACAACGCCAGCAACTTCACCATCTGCCAGAGCTACCAGAATATGACCGCCGGGCGAGATTATATATTTTTCAGGATTGCTAAGAACCTCTTCATCATGCGGTTCTACATAAAAATACTCTTCCAGCCATGCTATATTTAATTTTTTAAAAGCCGCTGCATATTCGGGTTTGTATGTGTCAAAAGTTATTGTCAAGGTATTTGATTTTCGTTAGAGAAACAAAGGTAAAACCTATTCGTATAAAACCTGTATGATAAATTTCTTCTATTCCTTTATTCTGGCGGCAAACGGTAAACGCTTCTATATGTATTTTTGTATTTTTAGCTTTTAAACCACTACAGCTATGATCAAGAAAAAACGAGGCTTAAATACGATTTGTACTCACGTAGGTGAGGTGCACGATAAACAATATAAAGGAGCAATTTCTCCTATTTACATGTCAACTTCATATGCTTTTGAAGACGTAGATGTAAAACGGTATCCACGTTATTTAAACACGCCTAATCAGGAAGCGCTTTGCAAGAAGATTGCTGCTCTGGAAGGGGCAGAGGCTGCTTTGATCTTTGGCAGTGGTATGGCAGCCGTAAGTACAGCTTTACTCGCTTTTTTAAAACATGGTGATCACGTGGTTCTGCAAAAAACGCTTTACGGTGGTACTTTTAATTTGGTTACCGAAGAATTTGACAATTGGGGTATCGAGTATACGTTTACAGATGGTTTGAGTGAAGAAGCTTTCGCGAAAGCAGTACAAGACAATACTAAAATTATTTACATAGAAACTCCGTCTAACCCTTTGATGACAATCACGGGGATGAAAATGGTTGCAGATCTTGCTAAAAAGCACGGAATAATAACCATGATCGATAATACATTTGCTTCACCGGTAAACCAAAACCCAATAGATTTTGGTATAGATATCGTGATTCACAGCGCAACAAAATATATGGGCGGGCATAGTGATATTCTGGCTGGCGCTGTAGCTGCATCGCAGGAACATATGGATAAAATATGGCATAAAGCCAAAAATCTGGGCGGCAGCCTGAGTGATTTTACGGTTTGGATGCTTGAGCGCAGTATGAAAACACTTGTTTTACGTGTTCAAAAACAGAATAAAAATGCCAAAAATCTGGCAAAATGGCTCGAAAAACACGATTTAGTAGAGCAGGTTTATTATCCCGGTCTCAAATCACATCCAGATTATGAGCTGGCCAAGTCACAAATGTCTGGCTTTGGCGGCATGCTTTCTTTTGAGTTAAAAGAAGGTCTTGACGCTACACAGTTTCAAAAAGAATTAAAATTAATAAAATCATCTATGAGTCTTGCGGGAGTTGAGTCTACCATACTTTCGCCTACAAAAACATCTCATGCTTTATTAAGTCCTGAAGAGCGAGAAAACCAAGGAATAAATGACGGGTTGCTTCGTTTTTCGGTTGGGATTGAAGATAAAGAAGACCTTATAGAAGATATAGAGCAGGCTTTAAAAATCATTACACAACACAGCCTGATCGCAGATAAATAATAAAATTTAATGAAATTAGATATACTCGCCGTGGGCGCACATCCCGATGATGTTGAATTGTCGTGTGGAGCTACCCTGGCAAAAGAAGTAGCAAACGGAAAAAAAGTAGGTGTTCTTGATCTTACACGTGGCGAATTAGGCACGAGAGGCTCAGCAGAACTTAGAGACAAAGAAGCAGCAGATGCAGCAAAAATATTGGGTTTAAGCGTACGCGAAAACATAGCTCTTGAAGACGGTTTTTTTCAGAATGATAAAGAATCTCAGCTCAAGATCATACAGATATTACGTAAGTACAAGCCAGAAGTTGTTTTGTGTAACGCTATTGACGATCGCCATATTGATCATGGTAAAGGCAGCAAACTGGTAAGCAATGCTTGTTTTTTAAGCGGATTGATTAAAATTAAAACAGAACTTGAAGGAGTAGAGCAGGAGCACTGGCGACCCAAACATGTTTATCACTATGTACAGTGGAAGAATATTACCCCAGATATAGTTGTAGATGTGACCGGTTTTATTGATACTAAAATGGAAGCAGTGCTGGCATATAGTTCGCAATTCTTCAATCCTGATATAAAAGAAGGTGACACGCCTATCTCGAGTGCAAATTTTAAAGAAAGTATCAATTACAGAGCACGTGATTTAGGGAGACTAATAGGGACAGAATATGGAGAAGGCTATACAGCAGAGCGATTTCCTGCGGTAGATTCCCTTTTTGATTTGATCTAGTAAAAAAATGAAATAAAAGTGTTGCTCAGATTGAGTAATTCACTTACATTTGCACCCGCATAATTCGGTAATGAATATGTGTTTTTAAATGGTGGTTGTAGCTCAGTTGGTTAGAGCGCCTGATTGTGGTTCAGGAGGTCGTCGGTTCGAGACCGATCTTCCACCCAAATGTAAAGCCTTTCAGAAATGAAAGGCTTTTTTTGTGGCTATAACTTAAGAATGGGAAGATGGTCGAGAAGTTTATCCTGAACACATTTCTGTGAAATGTGCTGAAGGGAGACCGATCTTCCACCCAAATGTAAAGCCTTTCAGAAATGGAAGGCTTTTTTTGTGGCTATAACTTAAGAATGGGAAGATGGTCGAGAAGTTTATCCTGAACACATTTCTGTGAAATGTGCTGAAGGGAGACCGATCTTCCACCCAAATGTAAAGCCTTTCAGAAATGGAAGGCTTTTTTTGTGGCTATAACTTAAGAATGGGAAGATGGTCAAGAAGTTTATCCTGAACACATTTCTGTGAAATGTGCTGAAGGGAGACCGATCTTCCACCCAAATGTAAAGCCTTTCAGAAATGGAAGGCTTTTTTTGTGCTCATTATTTATTTTCGTCAATCTGAACTAGTTTCAGATTCGCACAAGAAGAGACATAAAATGATGCGATTCCGAAATAAATTCGGAATGACGTTCTCTTAAAACAAAAAAACCTTTCCTGTTATGGAAAGGTTTTTTCATGCTATTCAATTAAGCTTTATTTCTTATCTACTACAATGCGCTCTGGTCTGTTAGCAAGTTCCCATGCTGTTAAGAAAACCAGTTTAGCACGTTTTGCAAGAAGCGGATAATTGATCTTATCCGGAGTATCAGAAACCTGATGATAATCATCGTGAACACCGTTAAAATAGAAGATTACCGGCACACCGTTTTTAGCAAAGTTGTAATGGTCAGATCGGTAATAAAAACGGTTAGGATCGTCTGGAGCATCGTATTTATAATCAAGTTCCAGATTGATGTATTTGTTGTTTATTTCTTCAGAAATATCATGTAGCTCTGTACTTAACATTGAAGAACCAATAAGATAAACATAATTGTCATCATCAGGATGATCATAATCCTGACGACCTATCATATCTATGTTAAGATCTGCCTCTGTATTTGCAAGTGGGAAAACAGGATGCTCTGCATAATATCTTGAGCCATAAAGGCCTTTTTCTTCTCCTGTAACATGTAAGAAAAGTATAGAGCGTTGTGGTCTGTAACCATTTTTAACGGCCTCATTAAAAGCATCTGCAATTTGCAACACTGCAACAGTACCAGAACCATCATCATCTGCACCATTAAAAACAACACCATCATCGCGCACACCTACATGATCAAGGTGAGCAGAAACTATGATAATCTCATCTGGTTTTGTGCTTCCTTCTATATATGCCAAAACATTCTCTGAAGCCTTTATACCGCTGTTTGCAGCAAAATAAGACTCAGGTACAGTTTGAAAATAAGTAGTATCTAATGGCGATTTTATATTATGATTTTCATAAAAATCCCTGAGAAAAGCAACCGCTTTTTTCTGACCTGGTTCCCCGGTCTCACGCCCTTCAAACTCATCTGAAGCATACGTGTAAAGCAAATCTTTAAGTTCTTCTGTGGTGATAGTCTGTGCATAATCCATAGGGTTTGCATCAGCTATATTCTTAGGGTGGTCAGAGTGATTTGTTGGTCCGCAGTTTAGCAGGAGCAATGACCCCATAAGGGCCGTGGTAAAAATTAATCGTTTCATATATTTTATTAAGAGTCGTTAAATGTACATTATTCAGATATAAATTAAATAGCCTTCGCTAAAATTTAGCCTGTGATTGATTGTGTGTTCTATAGATTTATTTCGAAATAACCATTTTCCTGAGCTTTAGAAATCGAGGAGTTTGTATAGTCATTAATGAATCCTGCAACTGAAGTTATATTGCTAAACTCCTCAACCTTATGAGTAGTTGTAATTACAATAGCGTGTGAGTTTGCATTTTCTGCTGCTTTAGCTCCTGTAGGACTGTCTTCAAAAATCACACAGTCAGTTATGGGAATATTAAGTTGCTGTGCAACTTTCACAAAAACCTCAGGATCTGGTTTTCCTTTTGTTACCATATCTGAACTTACTACTGTGCTAAAATACTTTCTCAGGTTAAGAGCATCTAAAACAAATTTTACGTTCTCTGGGGGTGCAGCTGTACCAATTCCCATAGGAATTCCTGCCTCAACAGCTTGATTTAGAAATCGCTCTAAACCATCAATTAACGCTATTTTATCGGCAAAAATCGTTCTGTATTCCTCTTCCTTGTCCCAAGCGATCTGCCTGATTTCTTCGTCATTAAATCTATCGCCAAAAAGCCTGCTAATGATCTCTTCATTTACGCCATGAATTTCCTGCATGACCTGCTCAATCGTCATTTGCTTACCTAGAGAGGCGAGTTTACGCTGCCAGGCTTTGTGATGCACCATCATGTTGTCTATCATAGTGCCATCCATATCAAATATTAGAGCTTTTACTTTCAGCGATTTTTGCATGTTTTGGGTGAATTTTTGGCTTTAAAAGTTACTTTTTAGATCTACGCCAGAGTATATACAGAATGATTATTATCAGCGGAATGACAATGTAAATGATGACATCCTGTAGATTATTAAGATCTAAAGCTGAGTTATCATTGGGATGAGGTAAGTCTTGTGATATCTGAATTGCCATTTTTTCTTTACAATTTAAATAATTTAACCTGAGTAAACTTATTACGAGAGCGTTATGACTTTACATAAGCCCAGCTTTCTTGCCCTGATTTTAGCGTTACTTTTTTTCTTTTGTAGAACACACCTTCATAATTGTCTGCAATTAAAATTTCCTCAAGAGACACTTTAAAGACAACGCCTTCTACTTTATCCTTATCATTTCCGGTATATTCAATAACAGGATAGATACTTTGTACTTTATTTCTGGGCAGTTTTATTTCGCTTGAGCTATAGCCTACAAGTTCATCTGAAGTACCACTTAAAGTACGGTTGAATAATTTTTGTTGAACAGACTCTTTGGCCAAAGTGCCATAAGTAAAAAGATATTGATCTATCATCGTATTTTTAATTTGTTAATCTATATTAATTCTTCTATATCTGGCTAGCAGTATCATAAAAACCCCGTAAGCCAGCAATCCCAAAGCTACTACGCCAAGCACAATTGCACCAAATTCATTTTTTAGAAATTTAAAGGCTTCTACTTTTCCACCGGCCTCCTGCGAGTTGGCTGTGTAAGCTGCTTTAAATAGCAGGAACGAAATAATTGCAATTACAATTCCACGGGCGGTAAAGCCTATTTTACCAGAGCGTATAAGTGCTTTTTTACCATTTTCATCGATATCAGAATCATGAATTTTATCTCTGAACCTTTCTGAATAAGCCCTGTAAAATTGAAAAATTGCTTTACCTAAGAATCCCAAAGCGATAACGCAAATAATTATCTGCCCGTAGGTTTCTTTAAGCAGTTCCTGAATGTAAGATTGTTTACTTCCGCCAGAATTTGAAGCCGCGCCTATAATTCTCTTTATTACTGAAAAGGCTAAAAAACCATAAAAGATCGCACTGGTGGCAAATCCTAATCTGGTTACTATTCCGGAGGTATCATTGCCTTTATTTTCATGATCAAAAAAGGTCTGGTATAACCGCTAAAAAACAAAACCTATTAAACCAAGTGCAGTAACGCCAAGTAATACTTTACCAAATGGCTGTTTACTCAAAAATTGAAAAACACCGTCGCTGCCTGTAGTGTCACCACCTAAATTAAAAGCCGCCAGCGTAGTTAATAAACCAATGACACAGTACACAAAGCCTTTAGTAGCGATACCAAATCGAGCCAGTTTCTCTCTTTTATGTTGTACCATAAATTAGTTCTTTAAAGTGAAATGACCCTTTTTTTCGGTTCTAATTCCTTCTACATCTACCAGAACCATATGAAACCAATAATCATCTGTAGGCATACGCTTACCTTTAAAAGTGCCGTCCCATCCCAGATCGTTTCTTAGCACTGCTAATAGTTTGCCGTAACGATTAAAAATGGTTGTTGATACTTGCGTATACACATTTAAATCTACACCCTGAGCAGCCCAAATATCATTGTAACCATCGTTATTAGGAGTAAAATATTGTGGAAAACCTAAAACCGAAACTTGCGTGGCAAGAGTAGCACATTGATCTATACCTCTCACGTATAAGATATGAGTGCCTGCTGTCACATTTGTAAAAATAGGAATGCTTTTGTATGCACCTTCCGCATCATCAATCGCAAATTCTACATTACCTGCATATGATCCTGAATTGTATGCTACCTCTATTTCATACAAATTTCCGTTATCTGAAATTATAACCTGATCACGCTCTATTGCTGGCGGCGGATCTTTGACAACTACCTGTACAGCTTCTCTGGAGCCGCTAAGACAATCAGCTGGACTTGCCGCTACATAAAAAGTTTTGGTTTCTGAGATATAAGGTGTGTTGAATGTATTTCCTTTGGCTATAGGCTCACCACCAGAGGATGTTTCATACCAATAAATTATGCCTCCATTTGCAGTTGCATTGAGCGTTGCATTGCCAGGAGCACAGAATTCGCTTGACGTTGTAGAAGTTATTTCCGGTATAGTTAAATGTGTACTAGCAGCTATTTTAAGTTGGGGATCACCCGGTGTGCCCCCATATTCTACGATAAAACCGCGAGGTATATAATCTGCATCCTGTTCACCCACATTCCGAAGGTCATTCCATGAACCGGCTAAGCCTATTCCTGGCGAAGTTATGTGCGCATAATCTTCATCATTTAGATTGTTGGGTTCACCATTATTCCAAAAAGCGAAATTTGGTGAACTGCCGTTTACACCGCCATTCCAAAAAACAGTTCCTGCTTCGGGGCCTGTCACCCATTTCCAGACGCCTTCTGTTTCTGCATCACTACCGCCTATCCAGCCAGAGCCTCCTGCCTGCTTGCCACAAAGCTGAGCTTCATCTTCTGCTAGTATTGTAGCAAGATAGCCCTGCAAGCCATAATAGGTGCTATTTTCTGCTCTGTCTTTTGCATCTGCCCAGCTTATATTATCCTGAGCCACATATTGGTAATAATGATCTGTAGAAGGTAAATAATTTGAGTTGCCTATAGTTATGGAAAAATACCGCTCTCCTGACGGGTTAGCAGCAGTACTTTCATAAACCACATTATTTACAGCGGCTATCATGTTGTCAATATCTACGGTAGCGGCATTTAAGCCTGATAGAGTTAATTTGCCGCCATCAACATCCCAGGAATCAGCAATTGTGGGATGATTACCAATAAGATAAAGCTTGTCTTCACTTTTTATATAACCTGTTGAAATTTGTAATGATATACTTTCAATTGTAGTATCATCAGGATCTGTAATATCAAAATACGAAGTGATATAGACCTGACTACCGGCACAGTATTCTATTTCGCCTTGAGCTGTTAATTCCGGCGGCATATCTGCCTGTGAAAAAACTGCTGTACTAAAAAGTAAAAAGCAATTGAATAAAACCTTTTTTATCATGTGGAAAAGTAGTGATTTAAAAAATCACCACATCTGGTGAACAGTGGGTTTTATATATGCTTCATAAATGGCATTCATTTTTTCTATTTTCTCTTCTGTAAGAGCTGGCAGATCGTAGATTGAAAGGTTAGATTCTACGTGCTCCACTTTTGATGCACCCGGAATAATGCAGCTTACTTCGTTAAAATTCAGAATCCATTTTAGGGCAATAGGAGCGAGATTTTTAGTGTCTGGGAAGAGTTTTTTAAGCTCTTCTACCGCTTTTAGTCCTAGCTCATAATCTACACCTGCAAAGGTTTCACCTTTATCAAAAGCATCACCATCTCTGTTGAAGTTTCTGTGATCGTCACTATCAAAAGAAGTATTCTCGTCAAATTTACCAGTTAAAAGACCACTGGCTAAAGGAACACGTACAATTATACCTACATCATTTTTTTTAGCCTGGCTAAAGAACAATTCTGAAGGGCGCTGTCTAAAAAGGTTGAAGATTATCTGAACCGTGTTTACATTAGGATACTGCATCGCTTTTATAGCTTCTTCTACCTTCTCAACACTAACACCAAGATTGCGTATTTTACCCTCATCTTTTAGTTTGTCAAACATTTCAAAAATCTCAGGGCGATAATAGGTGTCTGTAGGCGGGCAGTGCAATTGCACAAGATCTAAAACATCAAGACCGGTGCGTTTTAAGCTGTCTTCAACATATTTTTTTAGTATTTCTGGCTGGTATTTTTCATCGATATGTGGATTTATTTGTCGCCCACATTTCGTGGCAACGTGAATCCATTCTGACCGGGAATTTACAACTCTGCCTACGGCTTTTTCACTCAAACCATTTTCATAAACATCTGCTGTGTCTATGAAATTCACGCCATTGTCTATGGCAGTATTTATGATATGATCTGCTTTTTTATCATCAAATTTTGATCCCCATTTGCCACCTACTTGCCAGGTGCCTAATGAGATTTCTGAAACTTCTATATCTGATTTTCCTAGTCTGCGATATTTCATGCTAATGCTTTTTAAGTTGAAGTTTTTAAAAATACAAATTGTGTGTTTTAAAGCTGATTTCTACATCAATCTTGTCATTTTTTTAACTTCTGCGACCCATTTTTTAGCCTGTTTACTACGGTTGTAGTTTTACAATAAATACCTGTTCTGCCTTTTCTAAAGTCTGAAAGCCCTTATGAAGTGCAATTTGTTCAACATCATAAGGATAAAATGAAACCGGCTCAATACAGACCATATTAGGAACTTCGGTCCAAAGCATAAAGTTGCCAAAGCCTTCTGTTTTTATGGTGATCTCCTTCTCATCTTTAAGCGTGATCTCACTACAATCTGGTACAGAAAGTGCGCGACTACCTACCGCAAGAACTTCTTCTAAAGTAATGGTTTTATCAAAAGTTTTTATTTCAGGTTTTGAAATATGCAGATTAAAAGCAGGATGATAGCCCAACATAAAAGGCATATTTTCTTCCCCTGAAATATGAAAGGAAATAGTAAGACCTTTTGAATCTAATTGAAATTTTTTCACAAACTGAAAATCATAAGGCCACGATAAATATTCTATAGAAGATTTTGCCGGGTATTTAGAATTGAGAACCGGCGTATTTCTATGATATATCTTTTCATAAACAGCTTCTGTGGCAGATGATGATTTGAGTTTATATTTAAGCTCGCGTAACAAACCATGCTGGTCCTGAAAGGCATTTCCTTTTTCAGTTATTACTTTAAAACCTGCCTCATTTGTTGGTCCTATTATAGGAAACATTTCAGTATCTGAATTTCTCCAGCCCGGACTGTCTTTTTGATGAATGTACTCGTATCCTTCTACGCTGAAGCTTACAAGTTCACCTTCATCAATTTGTACTACTGCTTTATTGAGAGTAAGTTCTGTCATAGAAATGGTTTTTTAGGTTTGCCGAAAATTAGGCTTATAAAGCCGATTTTGCGGTTATTTCGGCGATTTTTATGATTACTTCTACCGCTTTTTGCATACTTTCTACAGGCACATATTCAAACCTGCCGTGAAAATTATGACCACCGGCGAAAATATTAGGGCATGGTAAACCCATATATGAGAGTTGAGAGCCATCTGTACCACCGCGAATAGGTTTAATTTCTGGAGTTACACCCACAGCTTTCATAGCTTCTTCGGCAATATCAACAATATGTATAACTGGTTCTATCTTTTCACGCATATTAAAGTATTGATCTTTTATTTCTAAAGCCACGATCTCTTTACCATACTGGCTGTTGATCTCTGTAGCCAGATTATACATTACCTCTTTGCGCGCTTCAAAATGCTTGCGGTCATGGTCACGAATAATGTAGTCAATTTCGGTTTCTTCTACATCTCCTTTTATATTATGCAGGTGAAAAAAACCTTCTCTTCCTGAAGTGTGCTCTGGTGTCTCAAGTCTGGGTAGCGAACTGATAAAATCCTGCGCGATATACATGCTGTTTATCATTTTGCCTTTAGCGTAGCCGGGATGAACACTTTTACCTTTTATAGTAACTTTTACACCGGCAGCGTTGAAGTTCTCGTATTCTAGTTCGCCAATCTGGCTGCCATCCATCGTGTAAGCCCATTCTGCGCCAAACTTTGCGACATCAAATTTATGTGCGCCACGACCTATTTCTTCATCTGGCGTAAAACCTACTTTAATCGTACCATGCTCTATCTCTGGGTGATTTTTTAAATATTTTACAGCTTCCATTATTTCTGTAATACCTGCTTTATCATCTGCGCCAAGCAAGGTTGTACCGTCTGTAGTAATTAAAGTCTGACCTTTATATTGAATTAAATCGTCAAAGTCATTAGGCGAAAGAATAATGTCCTGATCTTGATTTAGCACAATATCTTTTCCGTCATATTTTTCTATAATTTGAGGCTTCACATTTGTTCCTGTAAAATCAGGAGTTGTGTCATAATGAGCAATAAAACCAATTACAGGAGCTGTACTATTAATTGTGGCGGGTAAGGTAGCCATGATGTAACCGTTATCATCTATGGTAACATCATCTAGATCTAACGCATTTAGTTCATCTACCAGCTTTCTGGCCAGATCCCATTGTTTGCTCGTACTGGGAGTACTCTGGCTCGCTGCATCACTTTGTGTGTCTATTGTAACGTAGCTAACAAAGCGGTCAATAATTTGAGATTTAGGTATCATAGAGGCGATTTTTTACTGAAATAGGGCGGTTTTTAACTTAAAAAGTTCATTTTCTTGTTATTACGGCCTTATAAGGGTTTTCTTTGAGTTATCTTTAATGTTCAAAAATCAATTTTTCACTAATCAAAAATAGAATTATGATAAGAAATTACATCATTATGTTATTGTTTTCTTTTGGGTTAACCATGACTGGTTATACACAAGAAGTTACAGGTACGGTCTTAGATGATCAATCTACACCTTTGCCCGGTGTTTCTGTAGTGGTAAAGGGCACAGATAGAGGTACAATTACAGATTTTAATGGCGTTTACACTATAGAAGCATCTCAGGAAGATGTGCTTGTTTTTTCTTTTGTAGGCTTTGATACGCAGAGTGTTCCTGTTACAGGAACCACTATAAATGTCACTATGAAATCTGGTGTGGCACTCGATCAGGTGGTTTTAATAGGAACACGTAACCCCAGCAGAACAGCAATAAATTCTGCAGTGCCTGTAGATGTTCTTGATGTGGAAGAAATTAAGGAGAATTCGCCACAAATTACGGTTACAGAAATTCTTAATTATGCAGCTCCTTCATTTTCATCTAACCCACAGACTATTTCTGATGGTACAGATCATATCGCTCCTGCTTCATTACGAGGTTTAGGGCCAGATCAGGTTTTGGTACTTATTAACGGTAAAAGAAGACATAAAACTGCCCTGGTTAATATAAACGGAACTTTTGGTAGGGGTTCTGTAGGTAGTGATCTGTCTGCAATACCAACAAATGCAATTAAGCGTATTGAAATTCTAAGAGATGGTGCTGCTGCACAATATGGGTCAGATGCAATCGCCGGAGTTATAAATATTGTATTAAAAGAAGTAACTAATGAACTCGCTCTTGATGTGACTACGGGAGCAAATTTTACCAGCGAAAACCCAGATGATGGTATTGATGGTGAGAAAATAAATATTGGTGCTAATTACGGTTTGCCCATAGGAGAAGATGGCGGATTTGTAAACCTTACCGGGAATTTCAATTTTAGAGGAGCAACAAACAGAATGCAATCATATACAGATCAAATTTTTAACGGCTTTAATGCTGTAGAACGCGTTGCAGATCAAAACGGCGCAGATCTTCTTGATCTGGAAACTAATTTTGATGCTATCGTTAATTATGCTCAAAGCGCTGGTTTACCTTCAGATGTTTTAACGGCAGTTAATAATGCTGATGATCTTAGCGATCTGCAAACAGCATTAAATTTTGATAATACACAGGCAGAACTTGCTGCAAGAGGGCAGGATAGAAGTGATTACAATATGAGAGTTGGTCAGTCTGAATTAAGAGGAGGTCAGTTTTTTGGAAATCTCGAGATCCCTTTAGGTGATGATCTGGCTCTTTATTCCTTTGGTGGATTAAGTTTTAAGAACGGAAATGCCGCAGGTTTCTATCGTTTACCTTTTCAGGCTAGAGCTTATACACCGGCCAGACTTGATGGCTTTCTTCCGGAAATTAATTCGAATATAAAGGACAAAGCGATCGCTATAGGAATACGAGGTAAAGTAGGAGAGTGGAATGTTGATCTTAGTAACAATACTGGTAAAAATGATTTCACTTACAGAATTAGTAACTCGCTAAATGCGTCTTTACAAAACTCAACTCCTTTTGAAGCAGATGCAGGTGGTTTCTATTATGGTGAAAACACTACAAATCTTGACGTAAGCAGATTTTATGAAGATATAATGTCTGGACTCAATATTGCATTTGGTGCAGAATACAGAATTGAAAATTACGGTATAACTGCAGGAGAAGAAGTCTCTTATGCGCAATACAACACTTTAGGTAATGTACATGACCCTACAGATCCTGACTCTATGGTGCCTACAGATTTTTTAGGAGAAGAAAGACCGGGAGGTATTCAGGTTTTTCCTGGGTTTAAACCCGAAAATGAAGTAGATGCTTACCGTAATTCTATCGCCGGTTACCTCGATGTAGAAGCAGACATAACTGAAACATTTAGACTTACAGGTGCTTTGCGGTATGAAAACTTTTCAGATTTTGGCGGAACGTTGAATGTGAAATCTTCTTTCTTATTAAAAGCAACAGAGAATTTAAGTTTTAGAGGTTCTGTGCAAACAGGATTTAGAGCACCTTCACTTCATCAAATACATTATAATTCTACTTCAACCTTATTTGTTGATGGTGTGCCGCAAGAGGTGGGTATTTTTCCTAATACATCGCGGGCAGCACGTATTATTGGTATAGATGAATTGAAAGAAGAGACTTCGCTTGGTTTTACAATAGGAGCGACGGCTAATATTCCTGATGCCAATTTAAAACTTACGTTAGACGGTTATCTTGTGAATATTGATGACAGGATCATACTTACAGGCCAATTTGGTTCTAACGGCGATCCTGAACTTGCACGTTTATTTCGCGAAGCAAATGCAACGCAGGCAGCTTTCTTTACAAATTCTGTAGATACGCAAACTAAAGGGATCGATTTTGTAGCAGATAACAGGGCCAGGCTTTCAGATAACTTAAGATTGACAAATACATTGTCATTTACTATTTCTAAAACAACCGTAGAAAATGTCAATATCCCACAAATTATAACAAATGCCGGTCTTGCCGAAACTTTCTTTGACAGAACAAGCCGTATCTATCTTGAAGCAGCGGTGCCCAGAACAAAGGGTACGCTTACCAATAATTTAAGCGTAGGTGAGGATTGGAATGTATTTTTACGAAACAGTTATTTTGGCGAAGTTGAAGAAGCTACAAACACGGTAGACGGTGTTGATCCTTATTATGGAGGTAAAGTCGTGACAGATTTGAGTTTCTCTCATAATTTTGCAGAAGGTGTACGATTTACATTAGGAGCAAATAATTTATTAGACGTTTACCCTGATGAAGCAGATCCTTCATTTCAATCTGGTGGCAGATTTATATATTCAAGAAGATCTACACAGTTTGGTACTGCAGGAAGATTTCTATTTGCACGACTTAATTTCACTATAAAATAAATAAGTAATTCAATAAAAAAAGGCTCCTTATAATGAGGAGCTTTTTTTATTTCAGGATATTCCACTAAACAAACTTTTAATTTGTAGACGAGCGAATTACCTTTGGCTCAATTTTATCCCGATATGTATAAATCACTTATAAGACCGCTATTATTTCGTTTTGATCCTGAAGAAGTTCACCATTTCAGTTTTAAAATGATAAAGATTATGAATCAATTAGGACTGGGCGGACTAATAAAAAGTGCTTTTACTGTAGAAGATCCTTCCCTCGAGCGTGAGGTATTTGGTTTAAAATTTAAAAATCCGGTAGGCCTGGCCGCAGGGTTTGATAAGGATGCAAAACTTTACAAAGAGCTTTCTAACTTCGGCTTTGGGTTTATTGAGATTGGCACCTTGACACCTAAACCACAATCTGGCAATCCCAAAACAAGGCTTTTTAGATTAAAAGAAGATAAAGCGATAATCAACCGCATGGGCTTTAACAATGGTGGCGTAGAAAAGGCGGTTAAGAGATTACAGAAAAATAAAAATGTACTTATAGGGGGTAATATTGGTAAAAATAAAATAACTCCTAACGCCGAAGCGATTACAGATTATGAGATCTGTTTTGAAGCTTTGTTTCCATATGTAGATTATTTCGTAGTGAATGTGAGTTCACCTAATACTCCTAATCTTAGGGAGCTTCAGGATAAAGAACCCCTTACCAGATTGCTAAATGCGTTGCAGGTAAAGAATAATCAAAAGGTAAAAACCAAGCCAATACTACTAAAAATCGCCCCAGATCTTACAAATTCGCAACTTCTAGATATCATTGCTATTGTTGAAGAAACAAAGATTGACGGGATAATAGCCACAAATACGACGATTTCAAGAGAGAATTTAAAGTCTGAAGTAAAAGGCGAAACAGGTGGAATGAGTGGGGCACCGCTTAAAGAAAGATCTACCGAAGTCATTAGGTTTCTAGCCGAAAAAAGTAATCATGCTTTCCCTATTATTGGTGTAGGCGGTATCAACAGTCCGCAGGATGCTATAGAGAAATTAGAAGCAGGGGCAACCCTTATCCAGGTGTATACGGGATTCATTTATGAAGGTCCCGCGTTGATAAAGCAAATAAATAAGGAACTCCTTAAGAGAAATAGTTAATATTATTATAAGTTAAAGTTGCAGAGTTTTTATATACGCTAAAAAGCAATATTTTTCGTTGTTTAAAATAAAGTTTTGACCAATCAAAAACCTAACTCAATTATTAATTTATCTAAAAAGGAGAAGACAAGATTTAAATTTTTACTGTGTTTTTTCCTTATTCCGCTCAGTTTTCTAGGGCAGACGACAACTATTGATTCGCTCAAAAATCTCCTTGAGCATACAAGAGATACACAAGACCGTATTGATCTCTATGAGAAAATAGGTTATGAGTTTCTTTATAAAAATCCCGATACTGCAAATGTCTATATAGATAAACTTATAGATTTATCTGAAAATGCTGGCTATGACAAGGGTCTTGCTCTAGGTTACAACCGCAAGGGAACTTATTATATCATCACTGCTCAATATTCTCATGCGATAAGAATGCTTTTAAAGGCAATACCTTATTATGAGAAATTACATGATAGCTCTGGTATCGCAAAAGTTTACGGCAATATAGGAGCGCTTGATTATTATTTACGTGATTATAAATCTGCTCTTGAGAATTTTAACAGGGCGATGAATTATGTGCCAGAAAATGATTCGGCTAATAATGCAAGCAGATTTCTCACCAATTTTAGTGGTGTTTATCGCAGTATGAATATGCCAGATAGTGCATTGGTGTATGCAAAAAAGGCTATCAGGATTAACACACAGCTTAAACAGCCACGCGAACTCTCGATCTCATATGTAAATATGGGAGCTGCACAGTTTGAACTTAAAGAATTTAATGAAGCTTTAGCTACCCTAAATAACGCTATAGATTATCCCGAACTTCCCACTCAATTTTTATTAATAGCACGTATCTATAAAGCAAGAACTTATATAGCTTTAGGTCAAATTGACGCTGCAGAAGAAGAACTTAGGGATCTTGAGGATCAATGCGATAAACTTAAAGATCAGGATTTATTGCTTCAGCTTTACAAGACAAAATCAGAATATTTCGCGAAAAGCAATGATTACAAAAGTGCACTTACCTATTCAGAAAAATATATTGGCCTAAACGCAAAACTGCATAATACAGAGCAAATACAAACGCAGCAGAATTTAAAAGTTCAGTTTGAAACGAAACAAAAGGAAGATCAAAATAAAATTTTAAGACATGAGGCCGAACTTCAGGAATTAAAAATAAACAACCAGTGGTTTGTACTTCTGGGCGTGGGTATTTTCATTCTCGTGCTACTCATGTTGCTTATCATTATGTATCGTTTATATAAGATGAAGCAAAAGGCCAATAGTCTTCTTTATGAAAAGCACCAGATACTAAATGCAAATAACAAGAATCTGGAACAAATAAATTCTCAAAAGAACAATCTCTTTTCTATTGTTGCTCACGATATTAAGAGTCCGTTAAGCGTTATAATCTCAACCGTAGATATGCTTAAGGAGAATATAAATTCTTTTAGTAAAGAAGAACTGCTTATGCTCACCACAGAGCTAAGTATTCAAACAAAAGGTATTTATCGCCTTCTGGACGGGGTACTTGCATGGGCCAGATCACAAATGGATGGTTACGTTTTTGATAAAAACCCGGTAGAATTAAACAGTGTTATTCAGGATATTCTTATTTCAAAATCGACTCGGATTGAAGAGAAGAATATAAAAATTGAGAACAAGATTGCGCCCGGACGAACTATTATTTCTGACGCACAGGTAATAGAGGTAGTGATACGCAATTTTACTGATAATGCTATTAAATTCACTCCGGTGAACGGCTCAATTTCCTTTACTATAGAAACCATTGATAATGAATATCGCATTGCTGTTTCAGATACTGGTGTCGGGATGTCTCAGGAGACAATAAAAAAGATATTTGAAGATTCTACTCGTCATACTTCAAAAGGCACAAATCAGGAAGTAGGTAATGGTATAGGTCTTATTTTGTGTAAAGACATTGTGCACAAATTAGGGGGAGATATTGAGGTTGAGAGTGAGCCGGGCAAAGGATCAATATTTACTTTAGTTTTACCCTTACAATAGTATCTAGAGTTTTTTTTGAAAAGTAGTTGTGTATATTTGATGTTACAATTAAATATATGCCCGAAACTATTAAAATCATAGAATGCCCGCGTGATGCAATGCAGGGAATAAAACAATTTATTCCTACTACAGCAAAAGCACAGTACATTCAGTCAATATTGCGTTGCGGTTTTGATACCATAGATTTTGGCAGTTTTGTTTCGCCTAAAGCGATCCCACAAATGAGTGACACCAGTGAAGTTCTTGAGCTTCTCGACCTTAGTCACACAAACACTAAATTACTTGCTATCGTGGCCAATGTAAGAGGAGCGCAGGACGCGGTAAATTTTGAGAAAGTAAGTTATTTAGGGTATCCTTTTAGTATTTCAGAAAACTTCCAGATGCGTAATACGCATAAGACGATTGCAGAATCTGTTGAGGTTTTAAGTGAAATACTAGAACTCGCAGATAAAAATAATAAAGAAGTTGTAACTTATATTTCTATGGGTTTTGGTAATCCCTATGGTGATCCTTGGGATGTCGAAATAGTAGGAAATTGGACTGAAAAACTGGCAAAAATGGGGGTAAAAATACTTTCCCTTTCAGATACGGTGGGTACTTCAGATCCTGAAACCATAACTTATTTGTTCTCTAATCTTATTCCAAAATTTCCTCAGGTAGAATTTGGGGCTCATTTACATACCACACCTTCATCCTGGCATGAGAAAGTTGATGCCGCTTATAAAGCCGGATGCAGACGTTTTGACGGAGCGATACAAGGTTACGGAGGTTGCCCTATGGCGAAAGATGAACTTACGGGGAATATGCCAACTGAAAAGATGCTGTCATATTTTTCTGCTGTAAAAGCTGAAACGGGTATACGCACAATGAGTTTTGAGAGCGCTCATAATGAAGCCTCAAAAATATTTTTAAATTATCACTAAACCGCTTTTAAGCTACCGCATTTTGTGGTGCCCAATGTGAGCATAACATTCCGGGTGCAGCTTTTTGAGGATGAGCACATGTGGGCCCTTGATAACGCGCACAAGTAGTGCAGTTAGGGTCATCTTTTAACATCATGATCATATCAAAACTATCACAGGTATGTCTTGAAGTGACAGACGTTTCATGTTCAGTACAAAATTCACCTTCAACAAAATGATTGCAGTTTACGCAGCTATTTCCTAATCTAATGGCCATAGTTCTTTAGTTTTCTCTTTTAAAGTTAAGCTTAATGATTCATATGTTAGAATTAACTATCATATTTTCAATAGTTTGTATTTAGATTGCATAAGAATATCGTTAAAAATCACCCCCGATTTTTAACGTTTTCAACCGATTTTTCACCTGTAGAGGCAGATTTTAAAATTATATATCCCATAACTGTCGCTTTATTACTGTACATTTGCACGCAATTAAATCTTAATTGCGATGACGGCTCACGAATCTAAAATAATTGGAGAAGGTCTAACTTACGACGACGTACTCCTTGTTCCAGCCTTTTCTGATGTTCTTCCCAGAGAAGTAAATATTCAATCAAAATTTTCCAGAAACATTTCACTCAATGTGCCCATTGTATCAGCTGCTATGGATACTGTGACAGAGTCGAGAATGGCAATCGCTATTGCTCAGGAAGGTGGCATAGGTGTTCTTCATAAGAATATGACCATTGAGGAGCAAGCCTTAAAAGTGCGCCGGGTAAAACGTGCAGAAAGTGGGATGATAATAGATCCTGTGACCTTGCCGCTTACGGCTAAGGTTAAAGATGCTAAACGCAGTATGGCAGAGCATGGCATTGGCGGGATTCCCATTGTAGATGAAGCAGGTACCTTAAAAGGTATTGTGACAAATCGGGATCTAAGATTTGAAAAGAATAACGAGCGAGCCATTATTGAAGTAATGACAAGTGAAAATCTTGTTACAACCTCAGAAGGTACTTCTCTGGCAGATGCAGAAGATATTCTGCAGGAAAGCAAAATTGAAAAATTGCCCGTTGTCACGAAAGAAAATAAACTTATAGGGCTTATAACCTTTAGAGATATTACAAAGCTTACCCAGAAGCCTATAGCTAATAAAGATCAGTACGGTCGTTTACGCGTTGCTGCAGCCGTAGGTGTTACAGGCGATGCTGTAGCCAGAACAGAAGCACTTGTAAATGCAGGTGTTGATGCGGTGGTAATAGATACAGCTCATGGTCATACTAAAGGTGTGGTAATGGTGCTCAAGGAAGTGAAGAAAAAATTCCCAGATCTAGATGTTGTTGTGGGGAATATCGCAACAGCGCAAGCAGCTAAATATCTTGTAGATGCCGGTGCAGATGCTGTAAAAGTAGGTATAGGTCCCGGTTCTATTTGTACAACCCGTGTAGTTGCAGGTGTAGGTTTTCCGCAATTTAGTGCGGTGCTGGAAGTTGCCGCTGCAATTAAAGGCAGCGGAGTGCCTGTTATCGCAGATGGCGGAATTAGATATACAGGTGATATTCCTAAAGCGATCGCTGCCGGTGCAGACTGCGTGATGCTGGGCTCACTTCTTGCAGGAACTAAAGAATCTCCAGGTGAAACGATTATCTACGAAGGTAGAAAGTATAAAACCTACAGAGGTATGGGTTCTGTTGAGGCCATGAAACAAGGCTCAAAAGATCGTTATTTTCAGGATGTTGAAGATGATATTAAAAAACTAGTACCAGAAGGTATTGTAGGTCGTGTGCCTTACAAAGGTGAGTTGTATGAAAGTGTTCATCAATTTATAGGTGGTCTGCGTGCAGGTATGGGATATTGTGGATCTAAAGATATAAACACGCTTAAAGAAACAGCGCAGTTTGTAAAAATTACTTCAAGCGGTATTCATGAGAGTCATCCACATGATGTTACAATTACTAAAGAAGCTCCTAATTACAGCAGGTAATGAGATTGAATTATATAAAATAAAAAAGGAGCTTTTCATCATGAAAAGCTCCTTTTTTGTATCAAAAATCGGGTGTTTTATTGCTTTAAAGGCACACCTAACTTATCTGCTACAGCTTGTGTAAGATCGTATGTTGGGTCAAAATAACCTACACCAGAATTTAAAGTAAGTACTTGAGAATAGTTCTGTGCTTTTGCAACTTCATCAAGAGCTTTACCTACTTTTTCATAAAGTGGTTGCATCAACTCATTTTGCTTGATCTGGATCAAACCCTGAGAGTTTTGACGAAATTTCTGGATGTCTTGCTCTAAGCCTGCAAGATCTTGTTGCTTAGTTTTCTTTTCTGCATCTGTAGCAGTAGTTTCAACGCTTTGATATGCTTTAACCTTCTCCTGATATTTAGATACTAAGTCGCTAAACTGCTTGTCAAGATCAGCACCGTATGCTTCAAGGTCTTGTTGTACTTTAATAAGTTCAGGAAGGCTTGCTAATACAAGATCACTGTCTACAGTACCTACCTTAGTTTGAGCAAAAGAGCTGAAACTAACAAAAAGAATAACAAGTGGTAAGAATAATTTTTTCATTTCTGTTATTTTAAATAAACCGGCATGATTAACGTTAAATCCGGCAGGGGTTAATTGATTTTCTAAAAGATGAATTAAATAAAGTTTGGCAAAGATAAAAAAGCAGCTTACCTGTCAAAGCATTTAGTAATTATTCTTTAATCAGTGGGTTGCTCAAAGTATTCACCGCGATGAGGCTTTAAGCGATCACGTACTTCGCGCATCTGCTCTTCTTCTACAACAATATATGCGAGACTTTGCATATTGTTTATCGCTTCAGTCCCAATTAGATTTTTATTGAGGTGCTTTTCGCTATTAGCGTAATCTAATAAATGCTTACTGTGATGTTCTGCTATTTTAGCTGCTTCCGGGCCCTTAAAGTCCCAGATGAGTTTAATTAATTTTGCCATAGTTTTTGAATATTCAATTCTCGTGCCAGAAATTTTAAGTTTGATTTTCCTGCAAATTACCATGATTATTTAACCATAGTAACTAAAATGGCAATATAGCTATTGCGGCAGCGTTGTAGAACAGCTTTTAATTGTTATTTTTGCTCACTATTTATGCGATTTACAAAAATTAAATATTTCTCTTTTTTTCTCGTTTTTTGCGCTGCGTCAATTTTACATGCCCAGGATCAGGTGTTGATGACGATAGATGGCGACCCGGTTTATGCAGACGAGTTTAAACAGGTTTACCTTAAAAATATTGATCTTGTAGAAGATCAGGAACAACGAGAACTTTCTACTTATCTAGAGCTTTTTAAGAACTACAAATTAAAGCTTAAACAGGCTTATGATCTGGGTCTTGACAAGCGTGAAGATCTTACCCAGGAATTAGATGGGTACAAGGCGCAGCTCGCTCAAAACTACATGACAGATGGGCCGGTGACAGATGCTTTAGTAAAAGAAGCCTATGAGCATAGTGTAGATGAAGTGCGCGCAAGCCATATTATGATAAGCTTGCAAAATGTATTGACAAAAGAAGATACACTGCAAGCGCTTGAAAAAATTAAAGCTATACGCGAAAAAGCCATAGCAGGTGCCGATTTTGAAGCGCTGGCAAAAGTGGAAAGTGAAGACCCTTCTGCTGCAAATAATGGCGGTGATCTGGGCTGGTTTAATGCCTTTAAAATGGTTTATCCTTTTGAAGTGGCTGCTTATAATACGCCTGTTGGCGAAATTTCAGATGTTGTAAAGACCAGATTTGGTTATCATATTTTAAAAGTCACAGATCGCAAAAAATCTCAGGGCGAGGTTGAGGTGGCTCATATAATGGTTGTCTTTGATCAAAAAGATGAAAGTATAGATCCTGAAACCCGTATTAATGAGATCTACCAGAAATTAATGCAGGGAGAATCTTTTGAAACATTAGCCGGGCGCTATAGTGACGATTCTAAAACAGCAAGAGTAGGTGGTAATTTAGGTAGATTTGGTGCAGGTGCTCTTAATAGTCCAAAATTTGAAGAAGTGGCTTTTTCTCTTAAGGAACCTGATGAAATAAGTAAACCATTTAAGTCTGAACAAGGCTGGCATATTATTAAGCTCATTCAGAAATACCCAGTTAGTTCGTTAGCAGAAATGCGTTCCTATCTTGAGAGCAAAGTAAAAAATGACAGCAGGTCACAACTCGCAAGTGAGGCTTTGGTATCTAAGTTGAAAAATCGGTATAAAGTGACTAAAAACCCCGATTTTATTACCGATTTTCAGAAATTGAAAACACTTTTTTTAGAAATGAAAAGCTGGCAGACTGCTCTTTCGCCGGAAGAGCGAAGTAAAGAGGCAGTGAAAGTTGAAGATGCTGTTTATACGTACGGTAATTTTGCAGATTATTTACAGCGATGGGCAAATGTGAAGCAAGATTGGGGAAGTGAAGATGCAATCGCACAGCTTTATAAGGGTTTTGAGAATATTGTTTTAAAAGAATATTATCAGTCACATTTAGAAGAGGCAAATCCTGAATATGCCAAGGTTGTAAAAGAATATGAAGAGGGTGTTTTAATTTTTGCCTTAATGGAAGAGAAGATTTGGAACACTGCAAAAAATGACACTACAGGTCTTTCGGCTTTTTATAAAGAACATAAAGCTCAATATACCTGGCCTAAGCGTTACGATGTCATTGTAGCGAGTTCACCAGATCTGGATAAAGCGAGTGAAGCCAGAGGACTACTCAAAAAAGGACTTTCTACAGAAGAAATAAAGAAAACAATAAACAAAGGTGGTAAGGTAAATATCTTTATAACTCATAAAAAAGTTGCACTAGAAGATAAATTGCTTCCGGAAGAATATATGCCTGTTTCAGGAGTTTCTAAAATATATAAAGAAGGTGATTATAGTGTTGTTGTTTTAAAAGAGATCATTCCTGAAAGTACCCAAACACTTAATGAAATTAAGGGAAAAGTAATAAACGATTTCCAGCAGGAACTGGAGAAAAAGTGGATGGATGATCTTGCAGCTACTCACGATATTGAGGTGAACGAGAAAGTTTTTAATAAAATAAAGCAAGAATTGTCACGATAAATGAAGAGTTCAGTCCTTAGTTTAATGATATGTTTTTTTGCATTTACATCGTGCGATTATTTTAAGAAGGAAGATCCTGGAGTACCTGTAGCTCGAGTAAATGAGAATTATTTGTATCAGGAAGATGTATCGGCTTTAGTAACACCAGAAATGAGTGTAGAAGATAGTTCACTTGTTGTGAATGGTTTTATAAACAGATGGGCAACGCAGCAGTTGTTAATAGATG
Source organism: Leeuwenhoekiella sp. A16 (assembly GCF_047946675.1). Classification (GTDB taxonomy): domain Bacteria; phylum Bacteroidota; class Bacteroidia; order Flavobacteriales; family Flavobacteriaceae; genus Leeuwenhoekiella. Next base: position 123,702 of record NZ_CP172313.1, on the reverse strand, counting down.
GTGCTAAGCGCAATATTAATATAAGTGATCAGCAGCGTCTTGATGATCTGGTAGAGCAGTACAAAACAGATCTCTACTCTCAGGCGTATAAAGATGTATTAGTAGAAAAAAGTCTTGATTCTGCAATTAGTGACGCAGAGGTAAAAGAGTTTTATGAGGAGAATGAAGCAAATTTTAGACTTAATGAGGAGCTTTTAAAACTTCGGTTTATTCAGATAAACGATACAGACTATAATATACGGACAATAAAAGAGCGATTTATAAGATATAATGCAGAAGATAAAAAGTACCTCGATTCTATAGCAGTACAATTTCAGTCTTATAATCTTAATGATTCTATCTGGGTAAGTAAGGATAAGGTTATAAATACGATAAAACCTATAACCCCTGAAAATGAAGAGCGGTATTTAAATATTACTAATTTTCTGCAATTGCGTGATTCATTAGGGTTATATTTGGTCGCTATAAATGATAAGCTAAATCGCAATGAGTATGCACCTTTAGAGTATGTGGTGCCTACAGTGAAACAGATAATTTTAAATAAACGTAAGTTGGAGTTGGTAAAACAACTGGAAAAGGATATTACTAAAGATGCAATTAAAAACAAACAATTTGAGATCTATAATTAAAGCAGCAGCAGTATTAGCAATACTGGTTAATTTTTCTAGTATAACTGCGCAGGAAGTTGTAGACACAACAGAGGTAGCAAGTGCAACTGTACAAGACACAGTGAAAGCTGAAAAACCGCAGGGTTTTAAAGTAGACGGTGTAGCGGCAGTAGTAGGGCAGTACGTGATTCTTGACAGCGACATTTCGCAAGCTTTAGCCTCCTTAAAAAGTCAGGGTGTTTCTGACGGTGTGGGTAAATGCCAATTGCTTGATAAGCTTATGGAAGATAAGTTATATGCACACCAGGCAGTAATAGATAGTATTGACGTACCAGAATCGCAGGTTAGATCTTATACAGATCAACAAATCGCATATTTCTTACAACAGTTTAATGGTTCTGAAGAGCGTTTATTAAAGTTCTATCGTAAGGAGAAAATGGAAGATCTTGATAAAGATCTGTACGAGCTCAATATGAACCAGGAATTGGCTAAAGCGATGCAACAAAAGATCGTTGAAGATATTGAGATAACTCCGGAAGAAATTAGAAGTTACTACAATGACGTTTTAAAGCCAGACCCACCGGTTTTTGGTGTAGAACTGGAGATTTCTAAAATCCTGATCGAGCCGGAAGTTCCCGAAGCTGAAAAGCAAAAGGTTATTGATGAACTTAATGGTTATAGAAGAGATATTGTAGAGAACGGAAGCAGTTTTGCAACTAAAGCTGTTCTTTGGTCTGAAGACGAATCTTCAAGAGGAGATGGTGGACTTATGAGAGACGTGACGCGTAAGTCAAGTCTGGTAAGAGAATTTAGAGATGTAGCATTTAGTTTGCAGGAAGGTGAAGTAAGTGAACCTTTTGAAACAGAATTTGGTTTTCATATAATTCAGGTTGATAAAATAAAAGGACAAAAGATAGATTTACGTCATATTCTAAGAATTCCTAAGGTTACAAAAGAGTCTGAAGAAAAAGCAAAAGACCTTATAGATACGATTAAGAAACGTGTAGAAGCTGGTGAGCTTACTTTCGCAGATGCGGCAAAAGAATTCTCAGATGAGAAAGAAACAGCGAGCGATGGAGGTATTATGATAAACCCGGTAACACAAGATCGTATGTTTGAACTTAAAAATATGGATCCAGACATTTATCCTAAAGTTCAAAATCTAAAAGTAGGTGATATTTCTCAGGTATATAACAATCCTACACGTACAGGTCGCACGCGATATGAGATCTATACAGTTTCAGATCGTGTAGAAGAGCACAAAGCAGATTTTGCTCAGGATTATGTGAAGATTAAAAATCTGGCTTTACAAGCGAAACAAATAAAAGCGGTGCAGAAATGGCAAAATGAAAAGATTGCCGAAACTTACATCAAGCTTAATGGCGATTACCGTGATTGCGACTACAAGAATAACTGGCTAAAAAAATAAGTATGTCTGATGTCGCGGCTATTGATGGCCTTGTACATAAATATAAAACCCTTAAACAAGAGATTGCACAGGTAATTGTAGGGCAGGATAAGGTTGTAGATGAGATCATCATTTCAATTTTTTCCGGAGGTCACGCTTTGCTTATTGGTGTTCCCGGGCTGGCAAAAACCTTAATGGTTAATACTATCGCAAAAGCGCTGGGATTAGACTTTAAGCGTATACAATTCACTCCAGATCTTATGCCCAGCGACATTCTGGGATCTGAAATTCTTGACGAAAGCAGACACTTTAAATTTTTAAAAGGTCCCGTATTTGCAAATATTATACTTGCAGACGAGATAAACCGTACGCCACCTAAAACTCAGGCTGCTTTACTTGAGGCAATGCAGGAACATGCCGTTACAGTTGCCGGTAAACAATATCCTTTAGGTAATCCTTATTTTGTACTTGCAACCCAAAATCCTATTGAGCAGGAGGGAACATACCCTTTACCAGAAGCTCAGCTGGATCGATTCATGTTTGCAATTAATCTTACTTATCCTACTTATGAGGAAGAAGTAAATATTGTAAAATCGACTACAACTGATAGAAAATCGGTTGTAAATGCTTTATTTTCGGCTGAAGAAATCGTAGAATATCAGCAACTACTTAGAAGAATTCCCGTACCAGATAATGTAGTAGAATATGCGGTTAAGCTGGTGGGGAAAACAAGACCAAATTCTGAGTTGGCGCCACAATTGATAAAAGATTATATAGACTGGGGAGCAGGGCCCAGAGCTTCACAAAATCTTATTCTTGCCGCCAAAACCCACGCTGCCTTACATGGTAAATATTCTCCTGATATTGAGAATGTACAGGCTGTTTCAGAAGGTATTTTACGTCACAGACTTATTAAAAACTATAAGGCAGAAGCCGAAGGTTTGACTATTGAAGGAATAATAGCAGACTTGCTATAGGAGATTTTGGTTTTCGTAACTAAAATTATAACGTCATAATTTTGCATTAAAATCAGTAATAAAATGATCTCTTTGTTTTTATAACAGATTGATAGTTATTTTTTTAGCGTTTGTTGCGTTTTCTTCAAATTTAACATAATGCTTTCTCCAGCATTCTATTACACTCAAAATCTTTATATTTCGCCCTGTTTTTCGTACTTTCGTACCACTTTTTAAGTAGGTATTTTTAAAACTTTTTAAATTAATAAAATTAGATATGGCATTTGATATCGATATGATCAAATCGGTTTATGGTAAGATGGCAGAGCGCGTTGATGCGGCACGAGCTGTTACCGGAAAACCACTTACGCTTGCAGAAAAAATATTGTACTCTCACCTTTGGGATGGCGCAACAGATAAACCTTATACCCGTGGTAAAGATTACGTTGATTTTGCTCCCGATCGTATTGCTTGTCAGGATGCGACAGCGCAAATGGCATTATTGCAGTTTATGCATGCAGGAAAGCCAAAAGTAGCTGTGCCTACAACTGTACATTGTGATCACTTAATACAAGCTAAAGTAGGGGCAAAAAAAGATCTTGTACGTGCAAACGAAACAAGTAACGAAGTATTTGACTTTCTAGAGTCAGTTTCTAATAAATACGGTATCGGTTTCTGGAAACCAGGAGCAGGTATCATTCACCAGGTTGTTCTTGAGAATTATGCATTCCCGGGCGGGATGATGATTGGTACAGATTCACATACGGTTAACGCCGGTGGTTTAGGAATGGTTGCTATAGGTGTAGGTGGTGCAGATGCTGTTGATGTTATGGCAGGAATGGCCTGGGAACTTAAATTTCCAAAATTAATAGGTGTAAAACTTACCGGGAAACTTTCGGGTTGGACGGCGCCTAAAGATGTTATATTAAAAGTTGCCGGTATTCTTACTGTAAAAGGAGGAACAGGAGCAATTATTGAATATTTTGGTGAAGGAGCCCGTTCTATGTCTTGTACTGGTAAAGGTACAATCTGTAACATGGGTGCTGAAGTTGGTGCGACAACATCAACTTTTGGTTATGATGAGTCTATGGATCGTTACCTGCGCTCAACTAATCGTGCAGATGTAGCTGATGCTGCTAACGAAATCAAAGAATATCTTACAGGTGATGATGAGGTTTATGCAAACCCAGAAGCTTATTTTGACGAAGTTATAGAGATCAATCTTAGTGAATTAGAACCACATCTTAATGGTCCTTTCACTCCAGATTTAGCAACTCCTATTTCTAAAATGGGTGAGGCTGCAAAAGCACATGACTGGCCACTACGTGTTGAATATGGTCTTATAGGATCATGTACAAACTCTTCTTATGAGGATATTTCACGTGCTGCTTCTCTTGCGAAACAGGTTTCAGATAAAAAATTAAAAACCAAATCTAACTTTACTATAACTCCAGGCTCAGAACTTGTACGCTATACTATTGAAAGGGATGGTTTTATTGATACTTTTGATAAGATAGGCGCAACAGTTTTCGCGAATGCTTGTGGACCATGTATTGGTATGTGGGATCGCTACGGCGGAAAACAAGGAGAGAAAGAGCGCAATACCATCGTTCACTCATTTAACCGAAACTTTGCAAAACGTGCTGATGGTAACCCTAACACGCTTGCGTTTGTAGGATCACCAGAACTTGTAACTGCAATAGCAATTTCAGGTCGTTTAGATTTCAATCCACTTACTGATAAATTGATCAATGAAGATGGAGAAGAGGTAATGCTTGATGAACCTCGTGGTTATGAGCTGCCTCCAGAAGGATTTGCAGTTGAAGATGCAGGATATATCTCTCCTGCAGAAGATGGTAGTGGTATTGAAGTAAAAGTTGCTAGCGATAGTGAGCGTTTACAATTACTTGAGCCTTTTAAACCATGGGATGGTCAAAATCTTATGGGGGCCAGATTATTGATAAAAGCATTAGGCAAGTGTACTACAGATCACATTTCTATGGCTGGACCATGGTTGCGTTTCCGTGGTCATCTTGATAACATTGCAAACAACACGCTTATAGGTGCTATTAATGCATTTAATAATCAAACTAACTTCGTTAAAAATCAATTGACAGGTGAGTATGATGCAGTGCCTAGCGTACAACGTGCTTACAAAGCTAAAGGTATATCAACTGTAGTGGTGGGAGATCATAACTATGGTGAAGGTTCTTCTCGCGAGCACGCAGCTATGCAACCTCGTCATTTAGGAGTAAAAGTTGTAATTGTAAAATCATTTGCACGTATTCACGAAACAAACCTTAAAAAACAGGGTATGTTAGGGTTGACATTTGCTAATGAGAATGATTATGATCTTATTCAGGAAGATGATACTTTTAACTTTATAGATCTTCATGATTTTGCACCAGATAAACAATTAACTATCGAGGTGGTACATGCAGAAGGAAGCAAAGATGTAATCAAAGCAGATCATACATACAATGCGGGGCAAATCGCATGGTATAAAGAAGGTTCTGCACTTAATTTGATTAAAAAACAGAACGCTTAAATTTCAATTAGAATTTTATAATAAAGCCAGGCCTATTATAGGTTTGGCTTTTTTTTGAATAATAAATACGTAGTTAAATAAGAATTACGTTATATCATAAAATAAAGAGAGTTTATATGTATAGATTAAAAACGATTTTACTTTTAGTATTAACAGCGTCAATTATCACTTCCTGCTCAAGTGATGACTCAGGATCTGGTGAAGCAACCCTAACTCTTGACGTTATTGGATTGCAAAAATTGAGTTCAAATGCAGAATACGAAGCATGGATAACTGTTGCAGGTTCACCGGTATCATTAGGACGGTTTACTGATGTAAATTTTCCTAAAGAATTTAAAACTAGTTCTCAAATGCTAAATGCGGCAGATAATTTTATGCTAAGTATAGAGCCGGGAAATGACGGTAGTGCAGGAATTTCAAATTCAGTTATTCTTAAAGGAAATTTCATGGGTAATTCAGCAACTCTATCTGTTGAACAGGCAATTGGCAGTTTTAGTAATGCTACCGGTAAATTTGTTCTTAAAACACCTACAGATAATGCAAATGGTGTTGATAACGGAAATGATGAATCTGGTATTTATTTTTACGATCCTAATACTGCAACACCGGGCCTTAGACTGCCAGATCTGGGTGCCGGGTGGTTATATCAGGGTTGGGTAACTCTGCCAACTGCAAAAGGAGATGTCTACGTTTCAACAGGGACTTTTACAAGCAGTACAGGAGCAGATGACTTTGCACCTTATAGTAGTCAAAAAAATCCTGCACCTGCATTTCCTGGTGAAGATTTCTTAAATAATACGGTTGCCCCGGCAGGAATAACATTTCCTACAGATCTAAGAGGAAAAAATGTTTTTATCTCAATAGAGCCTCAAAATGATACATCTGCAGAGCCATTCTTCTTGCGTCCCCTTAATGGGAGTGCGACAGATTTGTCTCCTGTATTAAATGCTATGAATTTTAATTCGGCTTCTTTTCCTATAGGTTCAGTAGCTATAAGCGACTAAATAAAAATCGCGCTTAAAACTAAAAAATCCCGGTTTTACCGGGATTTTTTAGTTTTTAAAGTTTGCTTATTTTTTCAATGAGTTTGCTCATATCCTGTTGAAGTCGTTCTACCTGACTTTCTAGATGCTGAACGCGTTTATTTGCGTCCATATCTATAATGTTTAATGCACTGGTAATTTTGCCACGCACGATCAATATCTCAATAACGTTATTTAACGAGTAAGTTATACTCTCATATTTGCTGTTGTCGCTTATAAGAATAATAGCATTGTTATTAAGGTCTTTCTTGATACGCTTAGTAAGCACAGATTTTTCAGTTACTATTACAGCAACAGAACCATCTAAAATCTCAGTTAGATCATCAGCCTTTTGAGTTATTAAAATATCACCGTGCATTAAAGTAGGGATCATACTATCACCTTCTACTTCAAAAAGTTTTTGGCCATGAGCCGGTTCAAATCCAGGTATCTTAAACATTTCAAGAGCACCCATCCATTCATCATTATCCCGGTTTTCTACAAAACCAGCTCGAGCTTCTACATTAATAAGAGGGACAAAGCCATTATTTGTAGACATTATGATCGAGTTTCTAGATCCTTTTAAGATAAAATCTGTGGGGACGCTATACAAGCCACTTAAAGTAAGCAAGTGTTCTGTTGTAATAGAGTTTTGTCCGTTTTCAATGAGGGAATAGGCTCCCTGCGTGATACCTAGTTCACCTGATACTTTTTTCTGAGAGTACCCGGCAGATTCTCGTAAAGATTTTAATTGATTTGAAATTGACATGTGTTGTAATTGAGGAGTTGGAAATTCTACTTATAATAATTTCGACAAATATAAAATAATTTTTAGGGATTATTGTTATTAATTATAGATTTGTTTAATGTTAGTTAGGAATTCTAAGAATAATTTAATTAATTTTAACAATATTAGGGTAATATTAATTATTTATAAAAATTTAAATATTATTTTTATTTATTAATTTCAGTTGAATTCTAAAAACAGATTTCTGATGTTAAAATGGATTGTTATTTTTTTAGTTGTAGCACTTATCGCTGCAGTATTGGGTTTTGGAGTAATAGCAGGTGCTGCTGCCAGCATAGCAAAAGTGATTTTCTATATATTCATCGTACTATTTGTAGTTGTACTGATACGTAATTTTGCCCAATGATCCAGGTGCATTGAGCAGTCTAAAAAAAATGACTGAAAGATTGATTTTCTGATAATTAATAGGATAAAAACAACAGTTTTCAATCAATTTCATATTCTAAGCGCATTGTAATACTTGCAGTCTTTTTCTTATCTACAGTGTTAAACGAGCCGCTCCAGCTATAATCTTCACTGCTGTTTTGACCCGTTATTTGAAAAACTCCCATTTTTGCGCTTTTAAGCTTGCCTAAATTACCACCACTTTTTTCAGCAATTTGTTCAGCGCGCATTCTTGCATCTTCTGTAGCTTTAGAGATCATTGCAATTTTGAGATCTGCTAACTTTGTGTAATAATATCTAGGCGGACTGCTCTGTAATTGAACTCCCTGATTGAGTAGTTCTGTAATTTCTCTGGAAACGAGTTCTGTTTTTTCTACATCTGTAGATTCTATTCGAATGGTCTGTCTCAGTTCGTAACCCACAAAAATACTTCCTGTAAAGTTTCCATTTTGATATTGATTTTCGCGTTGTTCATTTGTACGTACAGCTTCAAAAATAATACTACTCTCAGCAATACCTTTTTGTTTAAGATACTCTTTAACTATGGCTTTATCTTTGGCTAGATCTGCAAAAGCCTCTTGTAAATCGGGATTTACACGCACAAAATCGGCCTCCCAGACTATTAAATCAGACGTAAAATCTTCGCTGCCTAACCCCGTAACACCTATTGTGCCATCAGGGTTTGCACGATCAATATATGCATTGCCTAAAACAATAGCGGCAACTACTATGGCTATTGAAAATATTACAGCTGTGATATATTTCATAATTTAAATATTAACCTGTTTGATATATAAGTCTCTCAAGATAACATTTATTCTATTTCAAATATTGTGCTGTACTTACTCAGTGGAAGGCATAAAATAATTAGAGCACTTAGATTAAGGATGTACAACGACAAGTAAAGACACCCACTCTGTAGTATGAGCCTCTACAACGATTTCATACCCACATAAATTTTTTTTCCAAATACGGCCGGCCCATAAAAAACCGCTTTTCAGAATATCATTTTTGTCTTTATTAGTAAACTCTTCAAATCCCCTGTCATCAGGGCCAAAATGATTGTACAGCTTATTTACTAAATTTTTTAGTGCTTGGATATAATGATTAGTGACATCTACCGCTGAGAAAAAATAACGTGTTCTTTTAAAAGCAGGATCGTGAGTTACAAAGACCTTATGGAAAAGATCAGCTTTAGGCTGGGAGAAATGTTTCTGATACATTTTTACATTGCTTACCATCCTGTCTTCAAGCGTATCATACGAATGCGGGCAAAATGGTTTCAGCTTCAAATGTAAAATTTCATCGAGTAAATTAGAAGGGTGAGATCCTTCTTTAGAATGGTATTGGTTAATAGTTGGTATCACAGTTTTTGTTAGTTTTACTATTAAAATTAAGTCATTTAGTCTTAAATTTCTCTTAACTTGAATATAATTTTTATTCATAAAATATTATCTAATAATATGAATAATTATTTAGAATACTTAATCGCAATCCTAAAATCATTAATTCTACAGCGATTTATATTGACTCGTTTAGAATCACTTTTTATATACAGAAGGGAATAAAAATCTTAAATTTGCCAGCAATTCATAGCAACAAGAGCCGACTTGAAACTTTGGTTTCTAAATGGCTCTCAAAGTTTCCTTTATGCACAATAATGTTCTTATTCTAGATTTTGGTTCTCAGTATACTCAACTAATAGCAAGGCGTATACGTGAGCTAAATATTTTCTGTGAGATAAAACCATTTAATAAACTGCCTGATGATATTAGTATCTATAAGGCAGTAATTCTTTCGGGTTCACCTTTCTCAGTACGAGGAGAAGATGCTCCACATCCTGATTTAAGCGAGATAAGAGGCAAAAAACCTTTACTGGGCGTTTGTTATGGTGCCCAGTATTTAGCACACTTTCATGGGGGTGAAGTTGGCGCTTCTAATACGAGAGAATATGGCAGGGCTAATCTTTCATTTATTAAAGATGCAGAGCCTTTTTTTGAAGGAGTACAGGAGGGAAGCCAGGTGTGGATGAGCCATAGTGATACTATTAAACATTTGCCTGAAAATGCGGTAAGACTTGCCAGTACGTCAGATGTGCTCAATGCGGCTTATAGGCTAGAGGGAGAAGAAACGTATGCTATACAATTTCATCCTGAAGTATATCATTCTACAGACGGGAAACAGATTCTTCACAATTTTCTTATCAATATTGCAGGCGTAGAACCAGACTGGACGCCGGCAAGTTTTGTAGAAGAAACAGTAGAAGAGCTTCAGAAGAAGATAGGTCCTGATGATAAGGTTATTCTGGGTCTTTCTGGTGGTGTAGATTCATCTGTCGCAGCAATGTTATTACATAAAGCTATTGGTAAGAATTTACATTGCATATTTGTAAACAACGGCTTACTGCGAAAGAATGAATATCAGGATGTACTTGATCAATATGAAGGCATGGGGCTCAATGTAAAAGGAGTAGATGCTTCATCAAGATTTCTATCAGAATTAGCAGGCTTAAGTGACCCTGAAGAAAAGCGCAAAACAATAGGTCGCGTTTTTATCGAGGTTTTTGACGATGAGGCGCATTTAGTAGAAGGTGCACAATGGTTGGGGCAGGGAACAATCTATCCAGATGTTATAGAATCTGTATCTGCTACAGGAGGACCATCAGCAACGATTAAATCACATCATAATGTAGGCGGACTTCCAGATTTTATGAAGCTTAAAGTGGTTGAGCCTTTGCGCATGCTTTTTAAAGATGAAGTGAGACGTGTAGGAGCAACAATGGGTATGGATAAAGCGTTATTAGGCAGACATCCATTCCCCGGGCCTGGTCTTGCAATACGTATATTAGGAGATATTACACCAGAAAAAGTGCGTATTTTACAAGAGGTTGATGCTATTTTTATTAATAGCCTAAAAGATTGGGGATTGTATGACAGTGTCTGGCAGGCAGGAGCTATGCTTCTTCCGGTAGACTCAGTGGGCGTTATGGGAGATGAACGTACATATGAGAAATGTGTGGCTTTGCGCGCTGTAGAGAGTACAGATGGTATGACTGCAGATTGGGTAAATCTTCCTTATGCTTTTCTACAAAAGGTTTCAAATGATATAATAAACAAAGTAAAAGGCGTTAATAGAGTAGTGTATGATATAAGCTCAAAACCGCCCGCTACAATTGAGTGGGAATAATCTTAAAAGCTCCTTATTTTAAAATTTTATGTACATGAAAAATGCTTCTTTAATATTCCTTTTAATATTCGTTGTATTTAGCTGTGCTTCTATAGGGCAGCAGTCTTATGCAAGTCATCGGGTTGAGCAGGGTGAGACAGTTTCATCTATTGCAAATAAATACAACATAACTGTATACGAATTGTATAGGTTAAATCCTGAAGCAAGAGATAATATGTATCCAGGCCTGGTATTAATACTACCTGGTAATAATACTGTTTCAAATACCACAGATAGTGATAACGATGGAGACCCCATAAAGTTTAAATATCATAAAGTTAAAAAAGGAGAGACTTTATACAGCTTGTCAAAGACTTATGACGTGCCAGAAGATGTAATAAAGCGATATAACAAGCAGCTTTATGCAGCAGAGTTAAGAACCGGCGAGGAAATAAAAATTCCGGTGAATTATAGTGAGGCAATAACATCTGGTGATAAACCAGCAGAGACAAACAGAAAACATATTGTAAAACCTAAGGAAACGAAATATGGTCTGGCTGCAATGTACGGAATCACCATTGACGAACTTGAGGAGATGAATCCACAGATAGTTGATGGGCTTAAAGAAGGTGCTATCTTAAATGTACCAGATAAGTCGTATACTAACAATGCTGTTATAGAAAATTCTGAATTTGGATTTTACGAAGTAAAGCAAGGCGAAAACATGTTCAGATTAACTCGTCGCTGGGATATATCTGAAGATGAATTGCTTAAGCTAAATCCGTCCTTAGTTGACGGACTAAAAAAAGGTATGATCTTGAAGCTGCCTAAAACTATACTAGGTGCAGAGGCGGCTTCCGGAAATGCGGGACAGGTAGATCTAACTCAACAACTTACTAATTTTTCTACAAAACATCTTGCTATGATGTTGCCTATTAACGTGAGCAAGACAGTGGGTGATACTTCAGATGTGAGAAAAGAAGCGCTTAAAGAGAACAGTGTCATGCGCATTGCACTAGACTTCTACAGCGGTGCTTTAATGGCGATAGATTCTGCTAAACAACTGGGTGTTTCCACGCAAGTGTATATTTATGATACCGAATTTACACGCAGAGAAAACGCTCAAAACTCACGTAAAATCGAAGATATTTTATCAAATAGCGACTTTGCAGATATGGATGCTGTAATAGGACCATTTGTGGGAGCTAATGTAGAAAAAGCAAGTTCTATTTTAGCACGCTACAATGTGCCGGTTGTGTCACCATTGACTCCCCGAGTTACAATGCGTTCAAATATTTTTCAATCTCGCCCAACTGAAGATATTTTAAGACAAAAAATGATGGATTACATAGCTATTTCTTCAAGCGGTAAGAATGTGATCATCATAGCAGACGGTAAGAACTCAAAAGTTAAGAACGATCTGCTTAATCGTATTCCAAATGCAAAAGTAGTTGACCCTAGAAAAGGGGATAATGGCTATTATTTGAATGCAAATGATCTTAATGCAAAAATTTCTGAAACTGCAGAAAACTGGATAATTCTTGAGACTAATGACATTCCTTTAATCAGTAATGTGACCACTAATTTAAGTACAAAAGTTCAGGATAAAAGAATCACACTTCTAACAACGTTTAAGGGTAGTGCGTACGAGAGTGATGATATTTCAAACATTACATTAATGAATTTGAACTTTCATTTTCCATCTGTAGATAAAGAGTTTCTCAACGATAGATCAAATAGTTTTTTCGAGCGATACACCTCAAAATATGGCATAGAGCCTAATAGCTATGCGATACGTGGTTTTGATATTACATTTGATACCTTATTAAGATTAGCTTCTGCAGAAGATCTGTATGCCTCTGCAGATAGCGGTTATGAAACGCATTATGTTGAGAATAAATTTAACTACGTAAAAGATTCAAACGGTTATAATAACAAAGCGGTTTACATTATGAAATATGGCCCAGAACTATCGCTAGAAGAAGTTTTGGTCCCTACAGATACTATAGATCGTTCAGGAATGCTTAAAAATTAATACCATGACAAGTACAGTCACCTATAAAGGAAATCTACGTACAGTGTGTACACATCTTAAATCGGGAAATTCTTTTATCACAGATGCTCCCACAGATAATAACGGCAAGGGAGAAGCATTCTCACCTACAGACACAGTTGCTACGGCACTGGCAAGTTGTATGATCACAGTTATGGGGATAAAAGCAGCTCAGTTAAATGTAGATTTAGCTGGCGCGAAAGCTGAAGTAACTAAAACAATGGCAGCCAACCCCAGAAGAATTTCTGCTGTTGCAGTTAAACTTGAACTTCCGGAAGCGGTAGATGAAAAATCAAGAGCAATATTAGAAAATACAGCCAGAACCTGTCCTGTTCTTCAAAGTTTACATCCAGATATGGAACTGGATATTACTTTGACTTGGAATCAGTAGAAAAATCGGTCAAAATGATATAAAAACCTCCTGTAAAGCGGAGGTTTTTTAGTTTATAAATTAAAAAAGCCGCTAGTTTAAAACTAACGGCTTTTTTTTATAAGCGGATAATGTTATTTAATAGGCGTGAGCCCTATTTTACTTGATTTACGATTGCTTCAAAAGCTTCAGGGTGATTCATAGCTAGATCTGCTAAAACCTTACGGTTAAGTTCGATCTCGTTAGCTTTTACTTTACCCATAAACTGTGAATAAGACATCCCGTGTAGACGAGCACCTGCATTGATACGGGTGATCCAAAGAGCACGGAAGTTTCTTTTCTTTTGACGACGGTCACGGTATGCATAAAGCATAGCCTTGTCAACCGCATTTTTTGCAACTGTATAGACGTTTTTACGTCTTCCAAAGTAACCTTTGGCTTGCTTAAGAACCTTTTTTCTTCTGGCTCTAGAAGCAACGGAATTTACTGATCTTGGCATAATTTTAAATTTTTTTGTAGCAGGCGGGCATTTACCACTTTAATAAAGAACAGGTGTTTTTATAAGTTCTTTGCCTAACTCCAGGGTTTATATAATAATTTTAACCGGTTACTTCTTATTTAAGGCGTAACATGATTTTTACATTATCCTCATCTGCTTTATGTACAACAGTATCATGAGTTAATGCAAGCTTGCGCTTTTTAGATTTTTTAGTCAAAATGTGACTTTTAAAAGCGTGCTTTCTTTTAATTTTACCAGTTCCTGTAAGCTTGAAACGCTTTTTAGCACTGGATTTAGTTTTCATTTTAGGCATCTTCCTAGTTATTTTTAATCCGCTTATTATCTTTAGTCAACCGCGATGATTGATCTATTTTGCTTTCTTAGGTGCGATAAACATAATCATACGTTTACCTTCTAATTTTGGCATCTGTTCTACTTTACCATAATCTTCAAGATCCTGAGCTAATCTTAAAAGTAAGATTTGACCCTGATCTTTATAAATTATAGAACGGCCTTTAAAGAAAACATATGCTTTTAATTTAGCCCCTTCTTCAAGGAACTTAATCGCATGTTTCTTTTTAAAATCGTAGTCGTGATCATCTGTGTTGGGACCAAACCTAATTTCTTTTACGATCACTTTAGTCGCTTTAGACTTCATGACTTTTTCGCGCTTTTTCTGCTCGTAAACGAATTTCTTATAGTCCATCACCTTGCAAACCGGTGGTTCTGCATTAGGTGATATTTCAACCAGGTCCAGGCCTTGTTCTTCTGCGATTTCCAGTGCCTTACTGGTGAGGGTTACGCCCATCTCTACATTATCACCTACTAATCGTACTTCGCGAGCACGTATTTTCTCGTTGATATTGTGTTTGTCCGTCTTCTGAACCCTTGCAGGGCCTCTTGATCTTTTTCTACGTATTGCTATGGCTATATAATTTTAATTAAACTTCAAATTTCTTTAGTGTGTGGTTGATCTGGTTATTGATGATACCCGCAAATTCTTCTACGGTCATCGATCCTAAATCTTCACCACCATGTTTACGTACAGAAACCGTACCATCATTTGCTTCTTTCTCGCCAACGATCAACATAAAGGGTAATTTATTCATTTCGGCTTCCCGAATTTTTTTACCCATGGTTTCTCCGCGTCCATCTATAAGGGCGCGAATTTCGTGATTTTCTAGCAAATTTAAAACATTTTCGGCGTATTTCTCATATTTCTCACTGAGGGTTAATATGATAGCCTGTTCTGGCATTAACCACAGAGGGAAATTGCCGCCCGTATGTTCTAACAGTATGGCAATGAAGCGCTCCATACTGCCAAAGGGTGCACGGTGTATCATCACCGGTCTGTGCTCTTCATTGTCACTTCCTTTGTATGTTAGTTCAAAACGCTCTGGTAAATTATAATCTACCTGTATTGTGCCCAATTGCCAGCTGCGACCTAAGGCATCACGTACCATAAAATCAAGCTTGGGACCGTAAAAAGCTGCCTCACCAGTCTCAATAACATAATTAAGCCCTTTTTCTTCTGCAGCATTTATAATTGCTTGCTCTGCCTTGTGCCAGTTCTCGTCAGAACCGATGTATTTTTCTTTATTATCAGGATCACGCAGAGAAACTTGTGCTGTAAAATTTTCAAAACCTAAAGAGCCAAAAACATAAAGCACAAGATCGATTACTTTTTTAAACTCATCGTCTAATTGATCTGGTGTGCAAAATATATGCGCATCATCCTGAGTAAAGCCGCGTACACGAGTTAAACCGTGCAGTTCACCACTTTGCTCATAACGATATACAGTACCAAATTCTGCAAAGCGTTTAGGAAGATCTTTGTAACTCCATTGTACAGAATTGTAGATCTCACAATGATGCGGGCAATTCATTGGTTTTAGAAGGAATTCTTCACCTTCTGATGGAGTAGTAATAGGTTGAAAACTGTCTTCACCATATTTTGCATAGTGACCCGAAGTCACATACAGTTCTTTATGGCCAATGTGTGGTGTAACCACCATCTCATAACCAGCTTTCTTCTGTGCAGCTTTTAAGAAATTTTCTAATCTTTCGCGTAAAGCGGCACCTTTAGGAAGCCAAAGTGGCAGTCCCTGACCTACTTTTTGTGAAAAGGTAAAAAGTTGAAGCTCCTTACCTAATTTTCTATGGTCTCTTTTTTTTGCCTCTTCAAGCAATTCGAGATATTCTGTAAGTTCTTTTTGCTTGGGGAATGAAATACCATAAACTCGGGTAAGCTGTGGATTTTTTTCATTACCTCGCCAGTAAGCGCCGGCAACACTCATTAATTTAACGGCTTTTACAATTCCGGTATTGGGAATATGACCGCCGCGACATAAATCTGT
The DNA here is from genome assembly GCF_047946675.1 of Leeuwenhoekiella sp. A16. Taxonomy (GTDB): domain Bacteria; phylum Bacteroidota; class Bacteroidia; order Flavobacteriales; family Flavobacteriaceae; genus Leeuwenhoekiella. The sequence goes on along the minus strand of NZ_CP172313.1, from coordinate 107,524 downwards.
AAATGTATCGTGATCACAGAATGTGATAGTGCCATCTTCCAGGTTTTCTATAAGTTCTACTTTAAACTCATTGCCCTGGTTTTTGTAGAAATTGAGAGCTTCAGCTTTGGTCACACTTCGCATGGCAAAATCGTGCTTACCACGTGCGATTTCGAGCATCTTATCCTCGATTTTTTTAAAGTCATTCTCGCTTAAAGAACGATCTCCTAAGTCAACATCATAATAAAATCCTTTATCTATTGCAGGACCAATGGTCAATTTAACACCGGGATACAGCTCTTCAAGGGCTTGTGCCAAAATGTGAGAACTTGAATGCCAGAATGCTTTTTTACCTTCTTCATCATTCCAGGTATAAAGAACAAGTGAACCATCTTCTGTTAAAGGTGTTTTCGTCTCAACCGTTGTGTCGTTATATTTAGCTGAAATCACATTGCGTGCAAGACCTGCACTTATGCTGTTAGCTACATCTAAGGGAGTAGTACCCTGCTCAACTTCTTTTACACTGCCGTCTGGCAAAGTAACCTGGATCATACTTAAAATTTAGGTTGCAAAGATAAGCGTATGTTCAGTAAACATCAAGGTTTAAAACTTCAAAGTTTAACAGAATAATTTAAATACTGTCAGGTGGTTTTTTTGAAAGCAGAAAATGATTTCGAAAATGGGTTTTATTACAAGAAGTATATTTAATCTTATAAAATACCTCGTGCTTTTATCTCAAGATATTTATTTATGGTATTTACGGTTAGGTCTTTAGGTTTAGTAAGAACAGCTTGTATACCATATTTTTCTAATTCTTTAACCATTAATTTTTTATCATACTCCATTTTTTGAGCAATAGTTTTATGATAAATCTCTGCGGTATCTAAAGCTGGTTTTGTTATAAGGTCATCAAATTCTGTATTTTCAAAAAAGATGACAACCAGTACATGTTTTTTAGAAAGACCCATGAGATAGGGTAGTTGTCTTTGTAGAGAAGTGATGTGCTCAAAGTTAGTATACAATAAAAGCAGGCTGCGATGGGTTATTTTTCGTTTTACTTCAGCATAAAGCAGACCCATATCACTGTCAAGAAAACGTGTGTTTATATTGTAAAGAACCTCAAGAATAGTATTGAGATGTGTTTTTTTACTGCTGGCAGCAAGGTGATTTTGTATAGTATTGCTAAAGGTGACCATTCCCGTTTTATCTCCTTTTTTAAGCGCAATATTGCTAAAAGCAAGGGTGCTGTTTATAGCATAATCTAGAAGAGTAAGACCTTCAAAAGGCATTTTCATTACTCGGCTTGCGTCTATTAGCGAATAAACGGGCTGCGATTTTTCATCCTGAAACTGGTTAACCATTAAAGCGGCACGTTTTGCTGTCGCTTTCCAGTTTATGGTACGCACATCATCACCTGTGACATAATCTTTAATTTGCTCAAACTCCATCGTGTGGCCAATGCGCCTAATTTTTTTGAGTCCGTATTGTGTGAGTTTATTGTCAATGGAGAGAAAAGCATATTTTTTCATTTGTATAAATGAAGGATACACTTTTACAAGCTGATCTTTTTCAAATTTGTAACGCCTAACGGTAAGAGACAAAGCAGAAGATACATAAAGGTTAAGATTACCAAAAATGTATTCACCTCTTTCAACCGGAGTAATTTCATACGAGAATTTACCAGATGAACCTCCATTGATGTCCAGCTCTTTAGAGAAATCCCTTTTTTGAAACTGTACCGGGATTTCATCGATGGCATTTATATGTACTTTGAATTTGTATTTATTAGCGATAGTAACAGGAACAATATTGGGGTCGCTATTAGAGAATTTTTCAGGCAGATCTCTTGTAGCTGTGATCCCGTTTTTTAATCTAAAAAGAGCTACAGCGTCAATTGTAACTAATAAAAACAGGGCCCAAAGAGCTAACCAACCCGCCAGATTAAACAGGTGAAACCAATATGAAAACAGGAAAATAACCGCAATAATCGCAAGGGCGTAAAAAACGCGCTTAGTGAGATAAAGTGATTTTATAAAGTTTATAACGAGCACTAGCGGGGAATTTCAACAGCCTGTACAAGCATTTCTATTACAGTTTCCGGAGTCATGCCTTCCATTTCTCGCTCTGGCGAAAGAATTACACGATGTCTCATAACCGGGATAACAGATCGTTTTACATCTTCCGGAGTGACAAAATCTCTTCCGTTTATTGCTGCAAAAGCTTTGGCAGCATTCATAATGGCAATTGAAGCACGAGGTGAACCGCCCAAATATAAATGAGGATGTGTTCTCGATTTTACAGTTATTTCTGCGATGTAATTAAGAATCTTTTCTTCTATAATTACTTCATGAGTTAGTTGGCGAAAAGCCAAAAGTTTCTCTGGCGTAAGCACAACATCAATATTTTCTGTAGGTTTTACATGTCGCTCATGATGACTTTTTAAAATAGCGATTTCGTCCTGTAAGTCAGGATAAGAGACTTTTATTTTAAAGAGAAAACGATCCAGTTGTGCTTCAGGCAGGGCGTATGTACCTTCCTGCTCTATTGGGTTTTGTGTGGCAAGAACCATAAATGGTGGCTGCATGCTGTACTTATGCCCGTCTATAGTAACCTGTCGCTCTTCCATAACCTCAAAAAGAGCGGCTTGGGTTTTCGCGGGAGCGCGATTTATTTCATCTATAAGGACGATATTTGAGAAGATTGGACCGTTTTTGAACTCAAATTCGCTGGTTTTCATGTTCAAAATAGAAGTTCCCAACACATCACTTGGCATAAGATCTGGCGTAAACTGAATACGACTAAAGTCTGTATGCAACGTTTTAGCGAAAAGTTTAGCGGTAATCGTTTTTGCAATTCCGGGAACACCTTCTATCAAAACATGCCCGTCTGAAAGTAACGCCACGATAAGCAACTCGATAAATTCATGTTGCCCAATAATCACTTTACCCAATTCTGCCTTTAGCTTATCAACGGCATCGCGCAGTTCTTCTAAAGGAAGTCTGCTTTTAAAATCAATGTCTTCAGCAGGTGATTGATCTGCATCAGTATTTTGCGGTAAATTGATCTCCTCTGGTATATTTTTATCTTCTTCCATTATACATGGCTTTAAAGTGTTCTATTTTCTTGTTAAGCGCTATTAATTCGATTTGAGAAATATGCGCTTTTTGCTGAATCAAAATTATGTAATCTATCAGTTCTTTTACTTCGGCTAAAGGCGTCTGGCTTTTTGCGGCAATCTTTTCTACAAATTCAGATCCCTGCTCAGCTGTCGCAATGGAATAATGGCTGCGTAGAAATTCCATAAAATGATTGATCTGGTGTTGTGCTATTTGCTTGTTTTCGCCTTTCTCCAGATACATACCTGCGATCGTGCGAGTAAAAGTTAAGGTTTGATTGGCTAGTGGTTTTACCACAGGAATACTGCGCTGTTTACGTTTACCTTCAAAATAAACATAAAGCAATGCGATTATGATTATTGTATAGTAAGCCCAACGCAGGTATTTGTTATTAAGCACCATATACAGTGGTGATGAATTGAATGATTTACCCGATTTGTAATAGTGGTCTAAATAGATCTTTGCGTTTTTTGGCACATAAGAGAGGATTTTACCCGTATAATCGCTGTTTTTTTCACCCAGCATAAAGTAATTAGTAAAAGCCTGAGGGAAGGTATGTAATACTACAGAACCCTTTTTGTAGGGAACTTTAATGAAGTTGACTTTTGGTTCTGCGATCTGGGTAGAATCATTATTTCTAATAAGATCATAAGTGCCAAGAACGGTAGTATTGACTGTGTCTATTTTATCAAAATACACAGTGTTTATATCTTTTTTGATAGAGTATGGTGTCTCACTTTTCAATTCGGGATTACTCAAATTAAGCAGCGGTCGTTTCGTAATCTGTTTAGAGGCTTTATAATAAGCTGTTTCCAGATTGAGTGAGTCAAGTATAGTTTTGCTAATAGCAGTGGCAGAGATGAAAAGGGTATTGCCTTGCTCTACCCAGTTTAAAATTTTGTTTGCTTCTGCGCTGTCAAAATATACACTATTATTTACAAAGAAATAAGTGCCGCTAACAGTAGAATCTAGCAAGAATTCAAACGGAGGCACTTTTACATTTTCTGTTTCCAGATCCTGATTTTTGTCTAGTTCTTCATAAAAAATATAACTGCCAAAGGGTATTTTGTCAATCTTATTATAACTCTCAAACCAATTGATAGGATCTGGCTGTAAAGCCTCTGCCACGATAAGAAAAGTGATGAGCCCAATTAAAAGGGTGGCCATTATTTTGTAGCTTCTATTCATACGAGGTCCTGAAGCTTTTTAAATTCTTTTTCCGCTTTCGCGAAAGCTGACGTATCTACAACAAAACTACCGTACCAAATAAAATCATAAATGCGTGTGACCTTTACAAATTGTTGTCGCACATCATTGTTTTTAATCTCATAAACGTAGTCGTGATTTGTCTTTTGTACCTGCCAGTCTATAACATCCTTGTCTTTTAATTGCTGCAAAGCGAGGAGGTAATAATAGCGCACTGCCAGCCGGTAATTATTAGCAGCCACAGCTTGCTGAATCAATTTGCGTATATCCTCTCGTTCTAAGATCTCCTGCTCGCTGCTTAAAATCACATTACTGCCAGACCTTGCCAGTAGTGGAGTGCCGCCGGTGTCAATTTTTATGAAAAGCCAGATAATGAAAGTGAGCACAGCAATTAAAATAAGATAGGGAAGTGCTTTAATAAGTAAAGCCAAAAAACCTTGAGCCTGATCGCCGTCTAGAATCCAGTCTATAATAGACGCCCAAATATCGCTTAGCCATTGCTTGAAGCGCGTGTACCAATTGTCTGGAGCTTTATATTCTATGTATTTAAAATCATCTGTTCTTCTATAATCTTCAATAGCATTATCACTAAAAATCACAGGATCTACATGACTACTATCAATTTTTATTTCCTGTTTTATAGCTAAAGAGTCCTGACCATAAACCCTACAATTCTGGGTGTAGAAAAGGATAATAGAGAAAAAACAAATGAGTTTTAATCGTGTCATTAAATGTTATCGCCTATGCTATCAATGCGTTCTAAAGTCCCTGTCTGGTTTTTTGTTTCGTTCAGGTTGTAATAAATAAAAGCAGATGCTATAGCAACCACGGCATACAAGATATATGATACGGCAGAAGCGATTACATTAAGAGTAATATAAACCCAATCGAACATACTAGAGAAATCACCGTTAGAAATTTCAGAAGAACTTGTAAGTCCTTTAATAATTGTGTAAATAATTACAGGAACCTGAAAAACCATACCTATAAGGTAAACAACCAGACTTACTACGATTATGGTTGCGAAGGTTACCCACCATTCACCTTTGATCAAAACGAAACTTTCTGAAATAGAATCGCTAATTCCTCTTCCTCTAAATATCATGATCGCAAAAACAAGAGATAATGGTACTGAAAGATATACACAGGGAAGTATACAAACTACAAAACCTGCAATTAGAATAATTGCTGAAAGAACACCTAGACCTACAAGTCCGCCTAGGTTAGCTCGTACAGCTTGTGAGATTTGTTCCTGATTTACATTTCCTTCATTTTCTATATATGACTTTATATAATTTAAGACGGTTCCGTAAAGAAAGCCGTAATAAAACAACAGTGCAACCATTAAAAAAAGCACGCCCATTATAACATTTCCACTTCTAAAGATGCCTCCGGTTATATCTGTAAAATCAGTTGCCGTAGCCGCATTAAAGCCTGCTGCAGCAAGTAAAACCAAAAATGGTATTCCTGCATTTTTGACTAAAGCGCTAAACAGAGGTTTGTATTCCAGTCTAATGAATTTAAAAGTATCAGACAGTATCTCACCTAATTCACGTTGTCTTTTAAAGACTATGTATTCTTTCATTTAGTTGTTGGTTTTTCTTGTAAACAATTCGGGGATAAATAACGTAATAAAATAAAATTAAACTCAAAGAAAGACCAATTATTAATACAGCTAGCCAATCTGGCATTTCTGTATGTCTGGTCACAAAACCTTCTAGAAAGCCTGCGATTATAAAAAAGGGGATAGTGCTTATAACGATCTTAAGACCATCTTTAAGTTTTATTTTAAAAGATTCTAGTCTCGTAAACGTCCCCGGGAATAAAATACCATTACCCAGCACGAGACCTGCACATCCTGCAATAATTATAACCGAAATCTCTATTGTACCATGAATCCAAATTGTGCGGGCAGAGTCCCAAAGCATTCCTTTATCGTAAAAAAAGTATTGAAAGGAGCCTAGCATTACGCCGTTACGCATCATTATAAATAAGGAGCCTACACCAATTAAAATTCCAAATATAAAAGCAAACAAAGCTACCTTAATGTTGTTTACCGTGATGCCCATAAACATTTCTATCTCATTAGCATCTTTGTAAATAGCCATAGGATCTTTATTGGCTATATTTTCAAGTGTGCGATTTACATAACCATCGCCCATAATGCTTCTCACATAAGCACCATCTGTAGCTGCACTATACGCTCCAATTACCGAAAATAGGATAAATGTTGCAAATGCAATTAGTAATTGTGGCTGGTATTGATAAAAAAGCAAAGGGAACTCCCTTGTGAAAAAGGTTATAAATCTGTTTTTAGATTCTCGCTTGGCCTTATATATTTTTTGATGTGATTGCGATGCAAGATGGTTAAGATATTCTGCGGTTTTGCTTCCGGGATAGAACGTATTCGCATAACTTAAATGATCTGTAACCTCTACATATAAAGCAGATAATTCATCTGGTTTTATTTCAGATTTATTATTGAGAAGAACGTTTTCAAATCTTAACCATTTATCCTTATTTTGCTTCACAAATGCCGCCTCGCGCATGGTCTAGTTGTTAGGATGGTAAAGAAAAAGAATTAATGGATAATTTTCAAATCGAAACAGCTCAAAATGTTACCATACAGCAAAATGTAGCTGGTATAGGTGATAGGATATTAGGCTATCTTGTTGACGCTGTAATTATTATAGCGTATTGGGTAATTTCTTTATTTGCACTGGCAGGTTTTGGGATAACCACAAACAATACCACTTCACTCAGCATATTTTTTATGGTGCTTGGTATTCCTACATTTTTATACCATCTTTTGTTTGAAACTTTATGGAATGGGCGTACTCCCGGCAAAGCAGCTTTTAATCTTAGAGTGGTAAAACTAGATGGTTCTAAACCGGGGTTAGGAAGTTTTTTTGTGCGCTGGATCATGAGAGTTATTGATATAAGTTTGACAAGTGGGGGAGTTGCTATACTAACCATTCTTTTGACTGGTAAAGGGCAGCGTCTGGGTGATATGGGTGCAGGAACAACCGTTATCAATGAGAAGAAGCGTGTGCGGCTTAGTCAAACTTTAATGGAAGATATACCAGAGAATTATCAGGCAAAATATCCGCAGGTAACTGTATTTTCAGATAAGGATATGCAAACCGTAAAAACGGTTTTTACACAAGCAAGGCAAAAGGGAAATCACAATGTGATCGTTAAATTATCACATAAACTAGCAGAAAAAATGCAGATAATCCCTGAAGAAAAACCGCTTGTTTTTGTAGAAAGAGTGCTTAAGGATTATAATTTTTATACCCAGCAGTAATGGAGAGTTTTACAGATATAGTTGATATCCTGGGTACCGTTTCTTTTGCAATTTCAGGCGTACTTACTGCAATAAAAAAGAAGATGGATGTGTTTGGTATTCTCATTATTGCGACTGTTACATCTGTGGGCGGGGGTACTATACGTGATCTGCTAATTGGTAAAACACCGGTAACCTGGATGCTAAATAGCACATTTACCTACGTTATTATTGCAACCACAATTTTTGCTATCGTTTTTAGAAAATGGCTTAAATATCTGCGTACATCGTTATTTCTTTTTGATACAATTGGGATTGCTATGTATACAATCGCTGGTGTTGAGATAGGATTAAAAATTAATCTCAATCCATTAATTTGTGTTGCTCTGGGTACTATAACTGCCTGTTTTGGCGGAGTTATAAGAGATATCCTGTGTACTGAGATACCTATTATTTTTAGAAAAGAGATATATGCGAGCGCATGTATTGCCGGCGGAGTGATGTATGTGCTGTTGTCACATTCTGCTTTGGGACCTACAATGGTGGCTGTTCTCGCAGGATCAACTATAATTATAATACGTACGCTTGCTGTAAAATTTAGTCTTAGTCTGCCTTCTATTTATCCCAAGACTTTTGAAAATTAATTAGTCAAGCAGTTCCATATCTATGTAGATGTTATCAATAGGCCATTCATTACCATCTACTTCAACCTTGTTTATCTCATCAACCACATCCATACCTTTAGTAACTCTACCAAAGACTGTGTGTTCCCCGTCTAAATGATGAGCGCCGTTAGGTGCCTGAACAATAAAAAATTCAAACGGAGAAGAAGCATCACTTATGTTCTGCTCAGTATATTTTGCAGCACTTAACGCGCCACGCACGTGAGGGTGATTAGGTCTTGATTCATTTGGGATGAGGTAATTACCTATTTTCTGGCGTTTTTTTGGCGTTTCGTAGCCATCACTATTTCCGCCCTGTATAACAAAACCTTTAGCCACGCGATGCATCATCGTATTGTGAAAGTAATCTTGTTTTACCAGAAGAATAAAATTAGCTCGATGCAAAGGAGTATCTGTGTACAGCTCCAGATCTATATCGCCAAAACTCGTTTTTAGTCTAACCCGCGTTTCCGGGTTATTCTTGCCATACTCTTTCAGGAATGGTTTTAGATCTGCCTGAGATTCAATTATAGAACCCAGTTTTTTCTTTAGCTTGTCATTCTCTGCCTTACTTTTCGCTTTAGCAGAAGTATCTTTTTTAGTTTTAGAAATGTCTGTTTGTGTTTTTTGTGAACCTGTTTTTTTATCTTCACAGCTTGTGTTTACTAAAAATAGACAGGCGATAAAAACATAAAATAACTTACGCATAGATGCAGTTTAAAGATTTTCAGGAACAGTTATCAAAAATAGGCAAATTGTCTTTACCGGGCGAGTCTGCCCAATATGAGATGGCCCCACTTGAACGACTTAGAGAAATAAATGAGACAGATATTGAAAAAAGAAATCCCAGATGGGCGGGTGTTTTAGCGCTGTTTTATCCCTCTCTTTCGCGTGAAGCGAAATTAGCACTCATTTTAAGAAAAACCTATAAAGGAGTACATAGTAATCAGGTTGGTTTTCCCGGTGGTAAGGCAGAAATATATGATAAGGATCTGAAAGAAACCGCTTTGCGCGAAACTCAAGAAGAGATAGGGGTTAAAAAAGAGGAAATTACTGTTCTGAAGCAAATGACTGAAATTTATATCCCGCCAAGTAATTTCTGGGTTCAGCCATTTATTGGGTTCACGACAAATACACCTCATTTTATTAAAGAAGACGCAGAGGTAGAAGCCATTATTGAGGTAAATGTGACCGATTTTCTATCTAAAAACAGCGTTATTACTCAGAAAATAATCACTTCTTATGCAGAGTTGCCTGATGTACCTGCATTTAAACTGAATAATTATGTGGTGTGGGGTGCAACGGCAATGATGCTTAATGAGATTAAAAGTTTGCTTCTGGAAGCGCATGATTTGTAAATTGTATCTTTGCAATCTTGCAATTATCAGTATGACTGAGCAATTTTCTGCTTTTATAAAGAAATATACTTATGGGGATTTTTAAAACTAATCCTTTTGGCCACTATCTTATTTTAAAAAAATGGTTGATCCGTATCATGGGTGTAATGACCCACAGGAGGTACCGTGGTTTTAATGAATTGCAGATTGAAGGCTCTGAAATTATAAAAGATCTTCCGGGAACAAATGTTTTGTTCGTTTCTAATCATCAAACCTATTTTGCAGATGTTGTTTCTATGTTCCATGTTTTTAATGCGAGCCTAAGCGGGCGTGTAGATTCAATTAAAAACGTAGGTTATTTGTGGCAACCCAAGCTTAACATATATTACGTAGCCGCTCATGAGACTATGCGTAGCGGTATTTTACCACGTATAATGGCGTATGCCGGTGCAGTAACTGTAAAGCGAACCTGGCGGGACAAAGGTCAGGATATTGAACGTCCTGTTAATTTAAGTGATACAGAAAATATAGGTATAGCCTTACACGATGGCTGGGTTATCACATTTCCGCAAGGGACGACAAGACCCTGGAAGCCTATAAGAAAAGGAACTGCGCACATCATTAAACAATATAAACCCGTTGTTGTACCTATAGTGATAGATGGTTTTAGAAGATCTTTTGATCGAAAGGGAATCAGGATCAAAAAGAGAGGTATTTTACAAACGATGGAAATAAAGCAACCTCTGGATATAGATTATGAAAATGATAGTGTAGAAGACATCGTAGAGAAACTTGAATATGCTATCGAGCAACATCCCTCTTTTCTCAAGGTAATACCCACAGAAGAAATTGAAGCTCAGGAAAAGCTCAATGCCAAACGCAAGTGGGAATATTAATTACCTAATTCTTTTTTATTTAACAGTGGTCTGGCACAGCCTTTGCAAATTTGGGGCCGTACTGTTAAATGTTTAATAATGTTTGTTATATTCTTAACCTTTGCATACTATTAATGTGAACTTAGAGTTAACAATTCTATAATAAAAAGCTAATATGAAAAGAACTTTTGCCCTTCTATTCCTACTTACTCTAATATTCAACGTTGCATATGCTCAAGAACTTCCTTTAAAAGATTGTGTTGACGCTCCCTTAATAAATTTCAATAGTAATTTACTTAAAAATCAACTCTATAAGCAGCTTTCTGCTGATCCTAAGGTAAAGAGTTTAATAGATCATAAAAAAATGTCTGTGGGCATCGTAAGCCTTGAAGATGTAAATAATATTCAATATGCCGGCCTTAACGGGGAAGAAATGATGTATGCGGCGAGTTTACCCAAAATCGCTATACTTCTTGCAGCTATGGACGCGATTGATAAAGGAGAGCTTAAAGAGACCGATGAAGTTAAGCACGATATGTGGTTAATGATTAGTAAGTCTAATAATCAGGCAAGCACACGCATGATAGACCGCTTAGGATATGATAAAATAAACGGCGTTTTAACAAGCGATAAATATAAGCTTTACGATAAGAAAGTAGGCGGTGGTCTTTGGGTTGGCAAGCGTTATGCGGCAGCCGGTGAGCGCAGACCAGACCCTATAAAAGGTTTAAGTCATGCTGCTACTGCAGAACAGGTTTGCCGTTTTTATTACAAACTTGTTACCGGTACTCTTGTAAATGCAGCACGTTCTAAAGAAATGCTTAGTATTATGGAGCATCCTTCTTTACATCACAAATTTGTAAACACGCTTGAGCGCATTGCACCAGATGCACGCCTTTTTAGAAAATCAGGTTCTTGGAAGACTTTTCATTCAGATTCAATTCTGGTTTGGGGAGACGACGGTAGAAAATATATACTTGTAGCCCTTGTAAATGATGCAGACGGTGAGCAAATAATTAGAAATTTAGTAGTTCCTGTTGAGCGCGCAATAAAAAAATCACGTACTTTAATCGCCAGTGTTGACAAAGACAACGATAAGGTAAGTGATTAAAACTTTTCTAAAAAAAACGTTTAATATAAGAGATGGTGAAATAGCCATCTCTTTTTACATGCAGTTATATGTCTTTTTGATAATAACTGTTCTTTTAATTGTTAAACCCACCGTAAACGCTTTATTCCTGAATAGGCTGGGCGCCGAAAACCTTGCATTTGGGTTTCTTTTTATAGCAGCAACGGCAATAATTTCATCCTATTTTTACAACAGGGCGGTACGTTCATTCTCTTTAAAACGTATTATCGTAAATACACTAGCCTTCTTCTCTCTTTCTTTTATTATTTTAAGTGTCCTCCTTCAAATTGACTTTCTCACAGATGGATTTCTCTATGCTTACTATGTAATCTCAGGTATTTTTGCGGTGCTAACTACAAGCCAGTTTTGGTTATTGGCAAATATGGTTTTCAATGCCAGAGAAGCTAAAAGGTTATTTGGTTTTATTGGTTCCGGGGCTATTGCTGGGGGTATTTTTGGTGGCTACTTAACTAATATCTTAGCGCCTATAATTGGTAATGCTTACTTATTAATTATCGCCTCATGCTTTATTCTCACTTGTATACCCTTACTTTTTACGATTTATAAAAAAGGTTATGTAAGCAGAGCGGCTCATGCAACTTCCCGCAGCACAGAAATCGATGATTCTGCTTTTAAGATATTACTAAAATCTAAACATCTTACGTACCTCGCTTTAATAGTGGGTTTAGGCGTTATTGTGGCAAAATTGGTCGATTTTCAGTTTAGTGATTTTGCCAGTAGAGCGATACCAGATTCAGATGAACTTGCATCATTTTTCGGATTTTGGTTTTCTACCTTTAATCTCTTCTCACTTGTCATACAGTTGTTCTTCACAAACCGGGTGGTAGAAAAACTGGGAGTTAATAGTTCACTGCTTATTCTTCCTTTAGGCATTGCATTGGGGTCGTTGTTGTTTTTAACAGTACCAGAATTATGGGTTCTTGTACTCATTAAAGGGCTTGATGGTAGCCTTAAACAATCTGTAAATAAAGCCGCGACAGAACTGGCCATGGTTCCTATTTCTTTAGAGATCAAGAACAGAACAAAATCGTTTATAGATGTGGTGGTAGATAGTGTGGCTACAGGTATTGCCGGTTGCTTACTAATCTTCGTTATTAAGGGGTTAAATCTTCCCAGTACCTATGTCACTGTTATTATTCTTCTGCTGATTTTTGTATGGTTAGTAGGGATTTTTAAGGTCAGGGACTCTTATTTTAAAAGCTTTCGCGAAAGCTTAAAAGCCGCTGTAGAATATTCTGAGGGTGTACCTATACGTAAAGCAAAATCGAACTTACAGGTGGCAAAATCGATACTTTCAGGGGGAAATTCGGCCGAAATTATTCTTTATCTCCAGAACTTGACCTCAACAAATGCAAAGATTCTAAAACCCAGAGTTCTTAAGTTACTATCACATCCTGACCATCAGGTAAAAGAAGCGGCTATTGCTCAATTATATCATTATCCCAGAGGTACGGCCATAGAAGAAGTGCGCAGATTGGTACACGTAAAAGATGATGAGGTAGTTTATGCAGCGCTTAATTATCTAATTCTGCATACAGAATTGAGTGATGACCGTATTTTTGATTCTTACCTTAATCACAGCAGCGATTACATTGCACATGCCGCTTTGCTTTGTCTGGCAAAAGAAGCAGCTAACAATAAGAGAGTTTCTCTGCGATATAATCTCGAGCTACGTATCGAACTTTGGCTTGCTGAATTAGAATTACCTAATAGCGAACATAGAGTAGAGGAGATTGCTTTTTTATTGGAAACAATAGGATATGCCAGGATTCCACAGTTCTACTCATTTATCTCGGTAAATTTCAATAATAAAGATGGTCATATTGTACAGCATGCGATTGAGGCAGCCGGTATTACAAGAGAACCTATGTTTATAGATGCACTTATAGACTTTCTTACGGTAAAAGAATATAGAAAGAGCGCGATAAATGCCCTTATCATGTACGGGGAAGATATTAGCAAGGAACTTCTTTATAGGGAATCTGAAAAATTATTGAAGACCGGGGCAAAGAAGCATGTACCGAAGGTTATAGAAAAATTCAGGACGCAGCCTTCTATACGTTTTTTGATTAAACTTTTAAAGAGCCGGGATATTCTTATACGGCTTTCGGCAGCAAAGTCACTACACAAATTAAAAAGTAAAAACTCTAAACTGAACTTTTATCCTCGACTTGTCAATAATCTTATAATGTCTTTCTGCCAGGAATATGAGAAAGTGGTAAAAGCAAAAAATGTAATTGAAGATAAGCTTGATATGAGCAGTTACTCCGTATCTCTGCCCGAAGATGATCTTACAGAATTAAACCTGGCTTATGAAGCGTTGCTTGATGTACTTAAATTACAGCTTGATCAACGTTTAGAAACTTTGTTTAAACTGCTGGGAGTTCATTACAATAAAAAAGATATGGATATTGCCTATAGCGGACTTACAAGCAGGATTGAAGATACGCGCGCTAATGCAATTGAGTTTTTAGATAATATTTTAACCCCAAAACTTAAAACTTCCTTCTTACCAATTCTTGAAACAAATGTTATTAAAGATCAAAGTCAGGAAGACAATTTGATCTTTCCATATACTTTTCATGATGCTTTAATTTACCTGTTAAGAGAAGGAGACGGTCGCATTCGGCTTTCTGTGATTTACCTTATTCAATACTTAGGTGACACTTCATTCTTGCCACAACTGGAAGAATTGCTACAAACTGCAAAAAATCGCGATGTGCGATCTTTTACAGCTATTGCAATTAAAAAATTGAATGCGAATTTACTCGGGAAGCCCGCTTAGTGCTTTGTCTATTCTGCTGGCGAGATACATGTGATCGCTTGCAGAATTTTTGTTGAGCACATTGGTCATAAGACAAACCATATATTTTGGTCCACTAGGGTGCTCGACGATTATTACTGAGTTCATGTAATTGTATACATTACCAGCATAATCTCCGCAATTCGGGTTTTTATTTCGGTCACATTTATAAAAGCTACCAGATTTAAAATATACAGCAGCAGAATCTAACCGGCTTGAATGTGCATAACGTATTCTTCTATCTGTCATATACATGAGGCGTTTCATTTCAAGACTAGACAATGAATCGACTACTTTACCTTGCTCCAGAGAAATTAAGAATTTCATGAGTCCTTTAGGCGACCCTATACTACCACCTTGTCTGCTTACAAATCTTTCAGCTCCATCAGTAAAAAACCCGCCTAATCTCCATTCATCTTCAGAAATACCAAGTTTTCGCAGAGGTTCATTAACGATCTCTATTGATAGATCACTAATAACTTTACGGTCAGTTTCTTTAAACCAGTTCATAGCTTCTTCATCAGTAAGATTAAAATAGTCATTACCAAAGACAGACATTAGCATAGCTTCGCGAAAGACAACACTTGCAGCACCGTTATTACTTACAGACATCATGTGGTCTACCCATTCATATAAAGTAAAAACATCATCTTGACGCGTTTGTCTTTTTGTTAGCTTATCGTTTTCTATATCGTAAACCGGAATCGTATGATGATCGTAAACGGCAAATGGACCGCCTTTAACTTTCTTAAAACGTAAAAGATTAATACGGGTATCCCAATCTTCAGGACAAAGTTTTTCCAGTTGATCAAACAAACCTACAAGTATTGCCAATTTACCCACGCTACCAGGTTGATAACCTCTGGTCTCATTTCTGGCGGCATATTTCACATTAGTGCTATCTGTCATATCCAGTACTGAAAGTGAATAGCTATTGTCAAGACCGTAAAAGAGTTTAGAGATCTTTCCCTGTAAATCTGCATCGGGAGTCATTAGCACCTTAGCGCTGTCTTTATAAGTGGTTAGATTTAATTTAATGTCTTTAATAGAAAGATAAGCTCCCGGCGGGATTCTGTTATAATCAATACTGTCTCTCACTATTTTCTCTAAATAGGCGAGACGAGAGATACCCGTTCTTTGATATCCATCAATAGGATAAATCGTGGGAACGGTAAAGGCAGTAATAAGTAGTAATAAAGGAATATATACTAGAAATTTTTTCATCAAAATGGGGTTTTATTTTATTGGAGTTGAAAGGTCAATAAACCTATCATAATCTATTTTAGGCGAAATGGATTCCAGATAACCTGAACTTAGCGCATTCTTATTTTCAACAAAAGGACGTATCTGAAAAAGAAACAGCTTATCATCTTTAAAACCTAATTCTACATCATAGGCGCCGGAATAATCAGAATGCGTTTCTTCCGGAATTTTTGTTCTTATTTGCTGGGCTATACTACGTAGATCCTGAATGTTTTGTTCATTCAAAATTGCCTTTTCAAATGTTGTATGATAATTTTTCACACCACCTGCAATGGGTAAACGTATATAATCTGGTTGTCTGGCTGGAGCAAGCAAATAAGAATCATCGGTAGTTATTAAACGTGTTTCTGCTGCCTGACCGTCTACTGCACCACCTGCACCGCGACTAAAGGCTACAGTAAGATCTTCATCTGTGCCTTTGTTTATACCTTTAGTGATCATTACACCACTGTAATCAACATCAACACTTGGTATTACAAGAATAGAAGGAAATACATTTTCTGGGTTAGAAAGATATTGTTGACGCCATTTAAAACTGCGCTCAGTGTAGGGCGAAGCCCAAACATCTTTAATGCCTGAAATTATCTTTTCTTCTTCAACAACATTAAATAAGGTGAGATTTAATCCTGCTCCCGTAAATTCTTTCAGGTCTTCCATATTAGTGTCGCTGCGTAGAAAAACGGGTATTTTACCTATATTATCGCCTAATATGTCTGAAAAAGCTGCTCTTAGTTCAGTAATAAAAGAGTCTTTTAGCATCATGTCTTTTATGGCAGTGCGCAATAAAGCAAGTTGTTTTAACTGGTAAGCTTCAACGTTGTTCTCTGCTGTGCCTTGCTCTCGCATTTTATCTGCAGTTACAAACATCTCATTTAGAAATTCCCAATACGATTTGTTTTGACCAGTCATGGGTAAGTTCATATGATCTCTAAAAATCCCAAACGGAATTACAAAACCTTCAACAACCTGCTCTGGGAACATTTTCTTAAGTTGACCCAAATTTGCAGCCTTAGGACCTGCGATCTTTCCGCTTGCAGAAGCATCAATATTTCGCATGTTCAAAATAGAATTCTTATCCAGCTGAATTTGATCAACTGGTACTGCAATTTTATTGCGGCTACGTTCTGTCTTACTAAAAAGTGCCTGTTCTTCATCAGACATATCATCTGCCGGCTTAAGAATTACGTTTCCTTTATTAGAAACAGCATAGAACACTTTCTCGCCATTGTGCGCCAGTAATTCTTGTAAATGTTCATCTGTAATTGCTGCATTAGGAATACCTAAATTTCGCGCAAGCAATTGTACATGCGAAACCAGATTACCTTCATCTACGGTTGCAATACCGGCTACAGGTTTAAGGTCTGAAGGTGGGCGTTTAAATATATATATCTTATCTGCAGAAACCTCAGTATCTTCAGGATTGCCATCTACAACTACAAGTTCGCCCATGGCATAACCAGGATTTAAACCGCGTATGGTACTTTGTTCCGGAATATTTAAAACGTCGTTGTTTAAGTTAGATTCACGTGCTATAAAATCCCCCAGTTCCCCAACAGCCTTCCCTAGAGGTAGTGCGATAGAAGATCGTATACGGTCGTCTATAAAACCTGCCGCCAGAGGCTCAAAATCGGTGTATTTTGCCACAATATCGTCATAATTAGCTTTCGCCATAGCGGCACTCCATTGTACCACATTGCGCGCTGTACTTAGCACATCATTTAATTGTGCGAGTGAAATATCTTCATAGCGAGTAGGAGCAAGAACAGGAGCAACCGCTTCCCACTCCCATGTTTCTATAAGACCGGTTCCGGCAGCGGCGTAACTTAAACTATAGATTTTGTTCAGTAATGAACCCAGATCTTTGGTTTCCCATTCCGGAGATTTTTTGAGTAGCATTTCTTCCAGCTTAAGCGAAATATCAAGCAGTTGCAAACGATCTTCAGAATCTGGAATTTGATTGATCTGTGTGCGAATGTTACATAAAAGCTCACTTATGGCGGGAATGATTTCTGAAGGTTCACTCTCGTTGTTGTACTTTGAAGTGAAATTTAAAAGCTCAGTTTTAACCTGCGCGTTGCCGCCAATTGCACGGGTTTGTTTCTCAAGACTATTAACATCAAGCGGAGCATAATATTCACTTAACGTATTATTTAGATCCTCAAATTGCTTTTGTAATTCTGGTGTGATCTTGTCTTTATATTCCTGACGAAATTCACGTACAAGTACGATGTCATTAATATCTGGCTGCCCGTGTATTTTTACACGTACATCCATAAACTCGGGCATTTCTTCTGCGATAATTTTAGATTCACTGCGCAGTTGTTGAGCCAGATTACCATCACCAGAATGTGGTATATCTCGTAGGGATTGTCTTAAAAGGTAATAGTCAGATTTTATGCTTTTTTCGTCTTGTAGAATTTCTGCATAAAAATCTATACCCCAGGCCTGTTCGTCTTCAGACTGTACGGCGCCTCTATAATATTGCGCTTTTTGAAGAACCCAGCCATTATCTACACTTGCGAGATATTTACCTAGTTGATATTGTTTTAAGCGGCTATGGTCATTTTCTACATCCCAAAACCGATTTTTATCGGCTCCAGCCAGAATTTCGCCCAAAAAAAGGTGATTTTTTTCTGCTATTTTATTTGTAAGTTCTTTGTAACTGGCGTGTTGTACACCGCCTATTTCATCGGGGCAAGGGTCTTTAGGTTCACGCATAGTGCCATCTTCACAAAACCAGCGAATCCGTAAATAAGGACCACGAGGGTCAGCTTTAAATTGCTTAATGGCAGATTTTAAGGATGCTGAATTGTATTCTTGCGCGGAAATATTAAGGCTTAATAAGAATATTATTAAACCTGCAAACAGTTTTGAGAGCATAAATGGGGTTTAAAGCAAATATAAATGCATTCTCTGTTAAGATATGCTAAAAAAGCTTTATCATTTCCTTAAATAATTGAAAATATCAGGCTTGTACTTTGCCGCTTCTTACCCAAAGAACCATCGCTGCAATACTAACATACATAACAAGAACCCACCTGTCATTCCAATTTACATCTGTGAAAATAATGATGCCAAGCAACATTATAAAATTAAGACCGAGTGCAGAGAGTAGGAGAGTTCTTGTGAGTTTTTTCATTGATTTGCTTCAATTGCGAAGCTCCAATTTGTTAAGCTCCTTATAATTGCGATGCAATCTACGCAAAAGTATTCCATAAAGCAACTTGTAGAATAACCAAAGTATTACTAAAAGTACAAGTAGAAAGAGAGTAATCGCACCCAAGACAATTAGCTTGTGTGATAAGGAGTTTTCTGCGCCACCTGCCCATAATTTATTAAACGCAGGATCGTAGATGGCCATAGCTACAAAGTACATGATCGCGATCACAAAACTCATCCCAAGATTGTAGATAACATAATAATTTACGGTTTTTCTTACCTTGAGAATATTTGTCATCAGTAACTTGATATCGTCTGTTACTTTTATCTTCTTATAATTTTTATAAAACCAATAGATAAAAAATGCAAGTATACAGTAGTGCACAACACTTAAGTATATATTGGCCTGGTAGAAATGTATTTTTCTTAATTTATCAAAATAATCATCACTAGAAGAAAGTATGGTAAGGGCGATCCAGAATACAAATTCAAGAATTGCGATTATTAATATCCACTTTGTTAGAGAAGATGATGTTTTTAATATCATCTTATATATATCGCTGGCATTAACGTGGGGTAGCGTGGCTTCCTGACGTTTCCAGTCTTTTTTTAACAATTCGAGCTCATCCATCAACTACTACGAATTTAAAAGTTGTTTTAATTTTCCCTTTATTCTGTTCATCTTTACCCGGGCGTTAACCTCGGTGATACCCAGAGTGTCAGAAATTTCACTGTAAGATTTGTCTTCCAGATATAGAAAAACCAGTGCCTTTTCTATATCATTAAGCTGCTTAACGGCAGCGTACATAAGTTTGAGTTGTTCTTCTATCGTGTTGTCATATTCACTGCTTGCAATTTTAAACATGACACTATCATAATCCTGAGTTTTAACGCGTTTTTTCGACTTTCTGTATAGGGTAATTGCCGTATTTAGTGCAACACGGTACATCCAGGTACTAAATTTAGCATCTCCTCTAAAGTTGGGATATGCCTTCCATAACTGAATAGTGATTTCCTGAAACAGATCATTGTGAGAATCCTGATCATTGGTATATAACCGGCAGATCTTATGTACAATGTTCTGGTTCTTTTCCAGCTGGTCGACAAACTGTTGTTCTAATTTCTTGTCCAAAAGTTGATCGTTAGTTATCTATTTGTATCATTTATCATGAAGTCGTTACACGTCTATTAAAATTTTGATAAACATATATCAATTTACCTCTTGTCCTTTAACTTTGTAGGAGAACCTCCTGAAAATTTTATATGAATATACCCGATTCTAAATTTCCTCGTCTTGTTATAATAGGAGGCGGCTTTGGTGGTATGAATTTAGCTCAAAAGCTAAAAAATGCTCCGTATCAAGTCGTTCTGGTAGACAAGCGCAATTATCACACGTTTCAGCCATTGCTTTATCAGGTTTCTACATCTGGCCTTGAGCCAGATTCTATTGCGTACCCTTTGCGAAAGATCATAGCAAATCAGGATAATATGCATTTTCGCATGGCAGAGGTTGAGCATATAGATACGCGACTTCAAAAGCTGCGAACAGATATAGGTGATCTTACTTACGATTATCTGGTTCTTGCGACAGGAACTAAAACCAATTTTTTTGGTAATGAATCTATAGAGGAGAATGCAGTGTGGATGAAGAGCCTGCCGCAAGCTTTAAATATTAGAAGCCTGATTTTTGAAAATCTTGAAAAAGCTAACCGATTAGAAGATCGCCAGAAGCGAAAAGAACTCTTGCGTTTTGTAATTGCAGGAGCGGGACCTACAGGAGTAGAATTATGTGGTGCTATTGCAGAGCTAAGAGCGCATGTGCTGCAACGGGATTACCCAGATATGGATACAGATGATATTGAGATACATCTTGTAGAAGGTCTTGATCGTGTGCTGCCGCCTTTTAGCGAGAAATCGTCTAAGCAAGCCCGGAAATTTCTTGAAAAAATGGGCGTAAAAATTCATTTGAATACTATGGTGGCCAAATATGAAAATAACCGGGTAACAACAACTGGCGACTTGTATTTTGATACAGCTACGTTTATCTGGTCTGCCGGGGTTACCGGCGCATCTATTTCTGGGATTGATGGCGCAGCATTGCATGAAAAAATAAATAGATATAATGTAGATCCTTATAGTAAAGTATTTGGGTTTGACAATGTTTTCGCGATAGGCGACATTGCTCTAATGGAAACTAAGGAGTATCCTAGGGGGCATCCTCAGGTTGCGCAGCCGGCTATACAACAGGGTAAGCATCTGGCTAAAAACTTAAAGCGCCTGGCAGAAAAGAAAGCACCTGAGCCTTTTAAATATTTTGACAAAGGCAGTATGGCGACAATAGGTCGTAATAAAGCGGTTGTAGATATGGGGAAATTACAATTTGGCGGTTTTCTCGCCTGGTTTGTGTGGATGTTTATTCATCTTTGGTTTCTTGTAGGTTTTAGAAACAGGCTCGTAACTATAATTAATTGGGTGTATAGCTATTGGAATTATGATAAAGCTGCTCGCTTAATTGTAAGACCGTTTAAGAAGAATAGAATTATCGCTCAGGAAGACTAAAAATAGGTTAAAACGATATAAAAAACCCCTCACTTTATGCGAGGGGCTAAGACCCAAAATGAATCTTTGGGATTATCTAACAACTAATTTTGTTGAAGCTCCATTGTCATTCTTCACAATGTAAATACCGCTTTTTAAAGACGTCGTATTAATATAAGCTGCATTCTCTGCCTGCATAATTTGTTTTCCGCTTATATCATACAATTTAAAGTTCGCAGGTTTATCAAAAAATACCTGTTCCTGGTTTGAAGGATTAGGATATATCTTTAAAGCAGTATCGTTTTTGGCCATTTTTATCTCATCTATAGAGAGATTGTTATCTAAAGTATAAACAGAGATTGTAGCGCTCACTTCATTAGCCACTACAATAAGACCTTTACCGGTATCATTATCATTAGGACTTATATATATAATACCTTCCGGAGCAAGATCACCCAGATCTGAAGTTGCATCAACTGTATTATCTCTGCTATTTTGGTATGTTTCAAAAGTAGGATTTGCAGGATCTGAAATTTTGAACACGGCTATGCCGCCTATACGTTCCATACCTACAAAAGCATATAGCTCCTCATTTATTTCTTTAACTATTACAGCTTCTGGTTCTGGACCTTTATCATCGCTGCGGTTTTTAAATGCATTTTCGTCATTTGTCGCGTTAAATATCTGGCCGAAGATGGGGTCTTCTTTTACTATTCGTTCCAGCCAGTCGCCGCTGTCGTAGACCATTGTTTTGGTGTCAAGATTAAATATTGAGAAAGAACGCGCGCCATAAGAATACAGCTGATCAAAATCACCATCACCATCTGTATCGCCTGTAGCTGTGGTAATATTAAGTCTGCCCAGATTTTCATCTTCCTGCAAAAACTCTGCATTAGGAAAGGCTACAGGATCAAGATTAATATCTTTAATGCGCTCTTCCTCGCTGTAAGCATCATAATCTCTTGAGTCACCCTCATTAGCTGTTATAAGATAATTTGTTCCATCTATATTAAAAGTAGCGATCCCATCAGGTTGATACATTCCCAGAGTTTTCCATGTGCTCATGAACACAAAATCTAACCGGTTAGAACTGTCAAATGCATTTTGTGCCAGACTGTGATCTTTATAACCAAATGGAACAATAGCAGTAACTTCAGGCGTGCTAAGATCTATAATGGCGTACGCATTATTTTCCTGTAAACTTACCCAGGCCATTTGTGAGTCTGCAGAGACCGCGATGTATTCCGGCTCAAGATCTTGAGATACGGTAGCGCCAGGACCATAAATACGAACCCCGGCGGCTTTGAGACTCGCCATCTGACTATCAAAAGCATTAAAATTTAAATTGGTTACCACCGGTGGCATAAATGAAGCTAATGGTGTTAGGTCTATAATGCTTATGCTGCCTTCAGGATCTACGGTATAATCTGTGTTTGGTTCCCCTTCATTGGCTACAAGGATTTTTGTTCCGTCTGGTGTAAAAGTGATCATATCTGGTAACACGCCTACTTCAACATCATATAAAATAGTGCCGTCGCTATTCATAAATACAACTTTACCATTTGCCTGATCTGCACCTTTCACTGCAGCAGCTACATAACCTTCTTTTACAGCAACGCTGGTAACTTCAATCCCATAAGCAGCCATAGGTATAGAAGCGACAAGTGTGGGATTTTCAGGATTACTAAAATCAATAATACCTACAGCGTCATCACCACTGTTTGAAACGAAAAGCTTTTGCGAAATGGGATCATGTGCCACTATCTCAGCACCTGTAAGTCCGCTGAAACTTGTAAGATAATTCATAGCTAATTCATTAGCTGAAGATACTACGTGAGCTTCATCATCAAGAATATAGATAGTCGCTACAGCATTACCTAAAGTAACCCCAGAAGGATTACTAAGTGTAGCTGCTATAAAATAATCGGCATTTAAGACCGTATTATCGGCTATTTGTACATCAAAAGTAGCCGATAGTTCACCGGCAGGAAATGTAATCGTGCTACTCGTTAAAGAGAAATCATTGCCTGCAGTTGCATTGGTTAGCAGCAAAGAAATATCAACCTGGGTTTGAGTTGCGGCCGCTTCAGACAGAGAGAGGGAAAGTGTAATTGTACCCGCACTTTCACTGGCTTCAATAATAGTTTCGTCAAAAGAAACTTCGGGAATAAAAAGATTGCTCTTTACGGGCAGGCTGGCAAAAGAATTAAGCGTAAGAATTAAAAAGAGAAGCAGGTAATTATTTTTCATAATCTGTATTAGTTAGTTGGTAAGTTTCTCTAAAAATACAGGCAAATCTTATTTCTAGTTTTTCCTGAACGTTAAGAAAGCGTTACTTTAACTTGTTATAATACAGTATTGTATGGGTGTGTATAATATTAAAAGTTATTTGTATTTCTCTCGCATATAGTTAACTGAATCTTCTATCAATTCTTTTAAAACCATAAGATCAACATCTGCCAGTTTATTGATGTAGATACAAGCTGTACTTACGCGGTGTTTTCCCAACTTAGACAGCAAATCTTCATAGGTATCAAAACCACGGTAGAGGTAGAGACTCAAATATTGTTTTCTGGGCGAGAAACCGGTAAGAAACCAATCTCCCTCACGACCGCTCTCATATTTGTAATGATAATTACCATAACCCACAATAGCATCACCCCACATTACTGCGGGTTCTTTTACGACAGCATGAAATAGTTCATACAATTTAATACCATCTTTGCGACGTTGCTCAGGCGTTACTGAAGTTAAAAACTCCAATACATTTTTATCATTAGGTTGAGTCTTTAATTTGGCCATTTTAGCAATTTTTACATTTATCGTGCAGGCCTACGCCGGCAAGTATCATGGGGATGCATTTATCTAATCTTCTAATTCTCGTGGCGTCCTGCTTAGCGCTACTAATGTGTTCTGCATATTCTTTTTGTCTTCCCGGGGTGAGCGCTTCAAAACAGGTTTGTAATTTTTGATGCTTAGTAAACGCATTTTTTAATTCAGAAGGGACGGTCACTTTCTTAACCGGAGCAGCAGATTTTATTTCTCTCCCGGCCTTTTGATTTTCTATCGCCTCATTCAAATACTTTGTGACAATTTTCTCATCAATTTCACTTTCAGCGGTAAAACGCATTTGGCTCAAAGCTTTAGTCTTGCCATCCTGAGCATTTACCAGCATATTGTCTTCATCTTTTAATAGCGCCCCGTTAAAAAACCATAATCCAAAATGATTTTTAAAAGCACCTATGCCTACAACATTCTTTCCGTTTATTGTGTAAACCGGTGTTCTCCATTTAAAATTCTCTTCAAGCTCTGTCCCGTCTATAATTTCGCGTAAGCGAATTAAGGCACTTTTAAAAGTGGTTTGGGTTTCAAAATAGTGTTCTAATTTCTCAGATATTGGCATGAAAAGTATTTTACTCTAATGTACAGTTTTCTTCTAAAAAGCGATTGAAAAATTAACAATGCTTGCGCTAAAATTTATATAAAATCTCCCGATTTTGAACTAAATTTAGTAGGTTTTTAATCATAAACAGATGATAATCAAAAAGACAGCTAAGAAACCTTTACAGGGAAATCAACCCGCAAGGGCATACCTTTTAAAGACTCCTCAGGCATCTTCAAGGAAGAATTGATCTGAGTCAGGAAGATTTATTAAGACAAACGTTTTGAACTTTAAGCCATCTTTTTAGATGGCTTTTTCAATTCGGTTAGCGCATTTAACAGTTGAGTAGCAAATTTTACTACTTAGCGGTACGTCATTGCATCTTTGAGCCATCAACAATCAATCAAAGATGAAAACGACAGTTATTTTATTTATTCTTATTACATCGTTCAATCTATTTGCCCAATCAACAGTAAATGGAACGGTGACAGACGAAAAAGGTAATCCCGTTGAGGGAGCAAATGTGTATCTGGATGCGACGTATGATGGCGCCACAACAGATGCACAGGGAAAATTTAATTTTGAAACTTCAGAAACAGGGGGACAGTTACTACTCGTCACATTCTTGTCTTATGAACCTTATTCTTTTCATGCAGCAGTTAGTGACATGCAGAATCTGGTTATTAAATTAAGAGAAGACGTGAGCACGCTAGATGCCGTTGTTCTTAGTGCAGGTACTTTTGAAGCCGGTGACAACAGTAAGGTTTCTGTATTAAAACCGCTAGATGTGGTAACGACAGCAAGCGCGCTGGGTGATTTTGTGGGTGCTCTGCAAACGTTACCGGGAACAACAACCGTCGCTGAAGATGGTCGTCTTTTTGTGCGTGGCGGTGACGCGAGCGAGACGCAAATTTTTATTGACGGGATTAGGGTTTTTACGCCATACACACCCACCTCAAATAACGCGCCTACGCGTGGCCGTTATTCTCCTTTTCTTTTTGACGGAATCACCTTTTCAACCGGTGGTTATTCTGCAGAATATGGCCAGGCTTTATCTTCGGTTTTGCTGCTTAATACAATAGACGAGCCAGATCAGGACCAGACGGACATTTCTATAATGTCTGTAGGTTTAGGATTGGGTAATACTAAAAAATGGAAAAAGAGTTCGCTAAGTGTAAATACTTCATACATGAATCTTGCACCATATTTGGAATTATTTCCGGGCAGAAATGACTGGAAGGAACCTTATCAAACTTTTGCAGGAGAGGCTGTCTTTCGCCAAAAAACAAAAAACGGATTCCTAAAATTATACACTGCTTTTGATCACACTAATCTGGCTTTAACTCAGGAAGATATTAATTATCCTGACGGATTAGATTTTGCACTAAAAAACCAAAACCTCTATTTTAACGGTACTTACTCAGGCGTTCTAAGCGACACCTGGTCTGTACAAAGCGGTCTTAGCTATACGCTTGCAAAAAATGACCTGGGAATACAGGCAACTAATATTGATAATACAGAAAATTCAATTCACGCTAAAGCGAAATTAAAAAAGCGCTTCAGTAATCGTTTTAAACTGAATTTTGGTGCAGAATATCTTTCAACAGATTTTAAAGAGAATTATAGTGATGATAAAAGTGATGATGCTTACGATACCGGTGTAACTAATAATATAGAAGCCGCATATACTGAAGCAGATATTATTTTCTCGAAGAAATTTGCAATGAAACTAGGGTTGCGCGGTGAATATTCAGAATTGCTTAATGAGGCAACGCTTTCGCCTCGAGCTTCATTAGCCTACAAAACGGGTAAAAACAGCCAATTTTCGGTTGCGTACGGCGATTTTTACCAAAACCCAACAAGTGAATATTTAAAATTTAATTCAGACTTTGATGCACAGAAAACTTCGCATTATATTTTTAATTATCTGTACACGGGTGATGGCACCATTTTAAGAGCTGAAGCTTACCGTAAAACATACAATAAACTGGTAACTTTTGATACTGATATCGCCTTGCCAACTAGTATCTACGGCAACAAGGGCAACGGGTATGCGCAGGGTCTTGACATTTTCTGGAGAGATAATAAGAATATCAAGAATTTAGATTATTGGGTGAGTTACTCATATCTTGATTCTAAACGTAAATATCTCAATTATCCCGAAGAATCAACGCCTAATTTTGCACAGTCACACAACTTCTCACTTGTTACAAAATACTGGATAGAAGACTGGAAAAGTCAGGTGGGCTTTAGTTATCAATTTGCCAGCGGTCGTAGTTATACAGATTATAACAGACCTGGTTTTTTACAGGAAAAAACAAAGAGTTACAACAACCTGAGTCTTAACTGGGCGTATTTATTGAGCCAGCAGAAAATCTTGTATTTCTCAATACAAAACGTGCTGGGCTTTAAGAATGTGAATGGCTATCAATATGCAGATGCACCAGATATGAACGGTGTTTTTAATAGAAGATCAATGCGACCAGCTGCTGACCAGTTTTTCTTTGTAGGTTTCTTCTGGACAATTAGTAAAGACAAGTCTACTAACCAACTAGATAATTTATAGACGTCAATTTAATTAAAAAAACCTCGTGAATTTCACGAGGTTTTTGATGTTTTAAAGCGATTTTTCCACTTTTTAAGCCGATTTTTTACATAGCGTCGCCAAAGAAAATAGCATTAGCCAGGAGCTTATTGGTTCCGTACCAGAAAGCCCTAAAGTTTGTATTATCTGTAAACAGCATGACATTGCCACTTCCTAAACCTCGTTGTACAAAAGGTCTAGTAGCCTTTAACGCATCAAGATTGAGTTTGCTTATATAACCACTTACAAGCGGATCATCGGTATATAGTATCGGATTTTTATAACTGGTTTCATCTGCATCTATAAAGATCGTATTATCTCTAAACAGATTGATCGTATTATGATCAAACCCAAAATTAATAGGGTGAGACAAATCAAGTTTCGCTTTAAAAATAGCTCCACCTATTTGTTGCGCGCCATTAAAATCTCTGCGTTGTTCAAAAGTGATATTGTTAGCAGGATTGTCTGTTTGCGTAAATGCGATGTCTAGCATATTGTTATTGCTCATCCATCGGGCTACATTACCATAACCTATAAGTGAACCCCCTGCGCGCACCCAATCTTTAATTTTTGAGGCCGCATCGCTGTTTAAAGCTTTGCCCCAGGTAGAAGGCAGAATAATATCTGTGTACTCACTAAGATCAAAACGATCAAAATTGCGCGTATCGAGTTTTGTTACTTTAATATCATAGCGCGTGTCTAATAAGTGCCAGATCTCACCAGCCTCGTTATATGAAATTCCCTCGCCTACAATTAAGGCGAGTTTTGCAGGTTTTAGAGCGGTGAAAAATCGGCTGCCTAAGTCAATTCCCTGTGTAAGCCCGGTAGAAACTGAGTTGATGACAACACTACTTTCTTGCTCGACCTCATTTAAAAACTGCTGCATTTCCTGTGGGTTGAGGTCTTGATTCTGTACAGGTATAAGTATCGTACCGTAACTGTAGTCTTTATCCTCAACAGAAAATGGCTGGAGCGCTACTTTAGCTCTTAAACCTTTTTCTAGAATCATATTTAATGCCTTAGGTGCATAATAATCGCCCCACGGCATTAAGTAAGCATATGAGCTTTGTTTTACATTTGCAGGCGACTGCATTTGTAAATCTGTTATTTGTTCCCCGGCAAGCGTGGCGGGAGCTGTATCGCTAAAATCAAGATCAAAAGCCAGTGGTAATGACCAGGCAGAAATATCATAAAAAAGGCTGTCTGTAAACTTAGTGCGCTTCTCAAACATCGCCTTTAACAATCTGCTGTGTTTCTGTTTTTTAGGCACTACATAACTGTTTGCTGTACTAAATGTTTTATCGTCAGTTTTATATGCTTTTGCAGATTTGTACATTTTAATACCATGCCTGTTTAATAATTTCGCCAGAGCGAAAGATTTTGAAGGATCGTTTGTACTTCCAAAAATATAAGCGTCATTACCGGCTTCTTTCAGCGAATTTGCATAAAAGTCACGCTGATAGTTGAGCAATTTTACGCGCATATTTTGGGCAGCTTCAAGAGTAGAAAGAAAAGCGGTAAGCTGGTTGCGTATGGTAAATTTAAATTCTAACAGACCATTGTCTGTCATTTGAGCATGACCTCGAGAACTCGCCTGTTCAAACAAAATACCTATACCGCCATTAATATCAGGAAAAGTGGAACCTTTACCGTAATAGAAATCATCATAGCTTTCTTCGGTAAAATAAAAAGAACCCAGTTTGTCAAAAGCGGCAGCATGGTAATTACCAATTTCTTTAGTCAATTGCTGATTTAAGGCAGGCGTGAGCGGGTGCGTACGCGATTGTATTCCCGGTTGAAAGAAGAATGAAGAATTGCTTCCCATCTCATGATGGTCTGTCAATATATTAGGATTCCATTCATGAAAAGTTTTTATGCGAGCCTGTGATTCTGGTAATTGTGCGGGCAGCCAGTCACGGTTAATATCAAACCAGTAGTGATTTGTACGACCGCCGGGCCATACTTCGTCATATTCTCTATCCTGAGGATCAGGGTTAATATTCTGGGCTTTGTTTGTGTTTGCCCAGTAAGCAAAGCGCTGCAAACCGTCTGGATTAAGAGAAGGATCAAATAAAATAACAGTATGCTGCAAAAGATCATCAATTTTAGCGCCCTGTGCTGCTGTCAGATAATAAGCAGCCAGAAGTCCTGCGTTAGATCCGCTGGGTTCATTACCATGAATAGACATACCCTGATAAGTTACCAGCGGCATATCTTCTGTATTTAAAGATGCTGCACCGGGCTGTGTAAGCGCCTCGTGTTGCTCTTTTATCTGGTCTAGATTTTTTTGATTTTCAGGAGAAGTGATTATAAGCAATATAAGTTGTCTTCCTTCATACGTAGTACCACGTTCTACAACAGAAATACGCGGTGATGCAGCCGCAATAGTTTTCATGTAATCTACCAGTTTATCATGGCTCACATGCCACGTGCCGGGAACCCAGCCTAAAATATCCTGAGGTTTTGGGATGCTTTGATCATACGTTACATCAGTAGGTAAATAATAGTCTAGAGTAGGTTTGCCATCCTGAGCAAACAGATTTAGAGAAAAAAGGAAAAAAGCAACAAAAAGGGTTAAAAATCGGGTCATAAGGTGCGATTTATGGAATGGAGATATATAATATGAAAGGATTAAGCGATTCTATTAAATTTTTCGAAATGTGAATATAAAAAAAACCGCTACAACAGGGTAGCGGTTTTTAAATTTGTAGCAGTGTAATTTTGCTTAAATATCATCAAAGCTTACATCTGTGAATGTTTTTGCAGAAGGCTCAACTAAAGTTTCTTCTTCTTCTATTTCTATCTCGTCATTCTTTGTGTAATCACTCTGGTGGCGCTCGCTTATAACTTCTTCACCTTTTTCATCCAGAATGTACCCAGTCATTTCATTTAAAATTTCGGTAAAACCATCAAAATCTTCTTTGTATAAATAGATCTTGTGCTTTTTGTAGTGAAAGGAACCATCATCGTTTGTAAACTTCTTACTTTCTGTGATCGTTAGATAATAATCTCCAGCGCGGGTTGACCTTACATCAAAAAAATACGTACGCCTTCCGGCCCTAAGCACTTTTGAGAATATCTCATCATTCCCCTTCATTTCAGTATTGCTCATAATTAAAATTTAAATAATTGGATGCTAAGGTCAAAAATGGCAAAAAATTCTATTGTGAACAAAATTTATTCTATTTCTTTTTCTTCAAGTTGCTTTTTGTACAGTTCTTGATAGTAGCCGTCCTCGCCAATTAGTTGGGCATGTGTGCCTTGCTGTATTATTTGCCCTTCATCAAGAATGATGATATTAGTGGCATTTTTAGCAGATGATATTCTGTGACTCACAATGATCGTTGTCTTGTCTTTTGAGAGTTTACCCAGATTAGACAGGATCTCTTCTTCGGTTTCTGTATCTACCGCAGAAAGGCTATCATCAAAAAGCAGTATCTTAGGATCTCTTATTATAGCTCTGGCAATAGAAACACGTTGTTTTTGTCCGCCGGAAAGGGTGATACCACGCTCTCCCAAAATTGTATCGTAACCTTTTGTGAAATCTGTAATATTGGTATGAACAGCGGCAGCTTTCGCAGCAGCGATAACTTCTTCATCTGTAGCTTGTTCTTTACCAAATTTAATGTTCTCTTTTATGCTGTCGCTAAACAGAAATGCATCTTGGGGCACATAACCTATACTGGTGCGCAGATCGTTAAGGTTGAGCTGTTCTATAGGAGTTTTATCTATTATAATTTCGCCAGATGTAACATCATATAATCTGCCTATTAGCTCAAGAATAGTAGATTTACCAGAGCCTGTTTTACCTATTATTGCCAGTGTTTCGCCCGGTTTTGCGCTAAAAGTGACGTTTTTTAGAGCCGTAATATTAGTATCATCATAAGTAAAGGTCACATTCTCAAAACGCACTCCGCCAGTTACGGGCGTGTGCTCTGTAATGTGATTTACGATCTCAGGCTTTTCATTCAAAAACTCATTAATACGTTTTTGTGAAGCTTCTGCCTGCTGTACAAGTGAGGTGATCCAGCCTACAGACGCCACCGGCCATGTAAGCATATTTACATAAATGAGGAATTCTACAATAACGCCCAGATCTGGTATTTCGCCAGCTATATATTGCTTCCCGCCAATGTAAATAACCAGTAAATTACTAATGCCTATTAAAGCGATCATAAGAGGAAAGAAAAATGCCTGAACTTTTACCAGGTCAAGATTCTTGTCTTTACTTCCTTCGCTTAGATCTTCAAAGTTGGTATAGGTTTGATTCTCCATACCATAAGCTTTTATAACCCCAATACCACTAAAAGATTCTTGTGTAAAAGTGCTTAAATGCGAAAGATATTGCTGTACTACCGTACTACGCTTATGTATCGCTTTACTTAATTTGTAAATAGCTACCGAAAGTACCGGTAAGGGTATCAAGACATACAGCGTGAGGGTAGGAGCGGTGATATACATATAGGGTATTACCGTTGCAAAAAGTATGAGCGTGGTAACGCCGTACATAATTGCGGGCCCTAGGTACATACGCACTTTGCTCACGTCTTCACTTATGCGGTTCATGAGATCGCCTGTCCTGTTCTTTTTATAGAAATTGAGAGACAGGTTTTGATACTGATTGTAGATCTCGTTTTTAAGATCTGCCTCCATATATCTTGACACTACTATAAACATCTGGCGCATTAAAAATGTAAAGAAAGCAGATAGCAATGCAGCTCCCAGAAGCAATAGCAGTGTAACCAGTAATTGATGTTTAAGTGCAGATAAATCGCCACCGTCACTTACATAATCTTCTACAAGCTTAATCATGTCTCCTGAAAACTTAGGAGTAAGAATGGCAAATATGCGGGCTATAAGCACAATAAAAAAGCCCAGAATGAGCCTCCATTTGTACTTTTTAAAATATTTGTTGAGATGCTGAAGTTCTTTCATAAAAATAAGACTCAAGGCGGGTAGATCTGCATGCTGTCTGATGCCCGCAAAAAGGAAGAGCAAATATAAGCGATAATGATCAATAGGAATGTTTAAGCGCGTGTCATATTTCTGCTAAAAAAGTAAAAGGATTAGGTCTAACTTTATTTATTAATGTATTTTTGCAGCGGTTTTAGAAAAAACCGGGAATTTAAGTAGCGAATTTTAGGGCTAATAAGCCGATTTTCAATAGGTTTTGACCAATTTTTGATCTTGATTCCCATTTTACAACCAAGTAAGTTCTTTAAAAGCATGCTCAACAGAAGGCATATTCGTATCAAGGTAATGCAAGCTCTTTACGCTCTGGTACAGTCTGAAAATCCTGATCTTCAAAAAGAAGAAAAATTTCTGAATTCTAGTATTTCTCAAATGTATGACCTCTATCTGGTCATGGTAGACTTAATTGTAGAGATTCACGCCTACGCGATAGATATACAAGAGAAATCACAGCAAAAAATTCTTGCTACAGAAGAAGATAAAAATCCTAATAAGCGATTTGTAGAAAACCCTATTCTGGTAAAACTTGCGCAGAATGAGCAGTTGCAAAAACAACTACAGCAGCGTAAACTTAACAACTGGCGTCTCGATAGCGAGTATGTGAATCTTATTTATACAGACCTTCTAAAGAGTGATCTGTACATCTCATATATGAACCAGGAATCGGGAAGTTTTAAAGAAGACCGTTCTTTTGTTATCGATATGTTTAAAGATATCATAGCGCCTAATGATAAATTGTACGATTATCTTGAAGATTACAGGCTAACGTGGTTAGATGATCTTCCGGTAATAAATACAACCATCGTTAAGCGTTTACAGAAGCTAAAACCGCTTTCGCCGGAAGGCACTATTATACCAAAGCTTTATAAAGATGACGAAGATGAAGATTTTGCACGTGATCTTTTAAGAAGAACAGGGAATAATAACGATATGCTCGAGGCAGAAATTTTAGGTAATACACCCAACTGGGATCAGGATCGTATCGCGACAATTGATAAGGTGATCTTAAAAATGGCGATCTGTGAGTTCTTAAAATTCTCTTCAATCCCCGTAAAAGTTACCATTAATGAATATCTGGAACTCGCTAAAGAATATTCTACACCTAAGAGTAGTATTTTTATAAATGGAGTTCTTGATAGATTGGTAAAGCAATATCGTAAAGATGAGAAGCTAAACAAAGCCGGCAGAGGGCTTATTGAGTAAAAATAAAATCGTATTTTTGAACGCATTTTTAAAAAAGTAAACATTATGAAAAAAGCATTTTTAGCCTTAGGAGTAATAGCTGCTCTGTCTTTTACGGCTTGTAAGGATAACGCCTCAGACAAGGTGAAAGATGAGAACGTTGAGATGGCTGCCACTCGCGATGCAAACGCAACCGTGTTTCCAGAAATTGAATTTGAAGAAGAAGCTTATGACTTTGGTACCATTAACCGTGGTGATCAGGTAGAGCATGAGTTTAAGTTTAAGAACACCGGTAGAGCTCCATTAGTGATCGTTGATGCAAAAAGTACTTGTGGTTGTACAGTACCAGAATTTTCTAAAACTCCTATCGCTCCAGGCGAAACAGGAAAACTTTTAGTAAAATACAATGGTAGCGGACTTAACGCGATAACAAAAACTGTTACTGTTATGTCTAACACTGAAAAAGGAGAAGAAAAAATTCAAATAACAGCATTTGTGAAGCCTGATGCTAATTCTACAGCAGCAAAAGGATAATTAAATGGATCAATTACAAAATTTCTTACCGTTACTTTTAATGGTCGTGGTTGTTTATCTTTTTATGATAAGACCACAAATGAAACGCCAGAAGCAGGAAAAGCAATTTGCAAAAGACCTGAAGAGAGGTGACCGTGTTATTACAAAAAGCGGTTTACACGGCAAAATTCTTGACCTTAATGAAGACGGTACTTGTATTATAGAATCTGGTGCAGGAAAATTAAAGTTTGAGCGTTCTGCGCTTTCTATGGAAATGAGCAAAAAATTAAACGCTCCTGCAGTAGTAGAAAAGAAGTAAAGGTTTAAGAACCTAAAATAAAAAGCCCGATGTGATTTCACATCGGGCTTTTTATTTTTATACTTCGAAAGAGTTTAATCCCTTAGAGTTTGCCTCGTGTAAAAAAGAATCTTCCGAGGGTTTATACTCTTGAAAATACCCTGCTTCTTGATTTATCAATTCATTCTTAACAATACCACTTTTCGTCCTGCAGAATTTATTTCAGCATTTCCTAATGCTATTGAAGTTATGTGACCTCAATACAATCCTGAAGCTTATTAGATATAATATTTAAATAGCTGTAGGATTTCTTAATCTTCTATCTCTATAAAGTGATAGATCCTGTCATTTCCGTCACGATTAGAAGAGATATAACCTGATTCTCCTTCTGTATCTATGATCATTGAGAAATCATCTTTATTGCTGTTTAAACTTACCAAATTTTCTGCCTGGCTAAACGAACCGCTGTTGTTTACACTTTTGTAAAGATCAAGGCCGCCAAGACCTGTTATTCTTTTTGAGGTGAAATAAAGATCGTTATTATCTGCTACGTAAGGAAAATACTCACCAGCTTCTGTATTTATCGCAGGGCCTAAATTAACAGGTTTGCTATACGTGCCATCTGCTAAAATATTAGTAACATAAATATCATAAGAGCCAAAACCGCCTGGTTTATCACTTGAGAAATACAGTCTTAATCCATCTTTGCTTACACTGGGATGCGTAACAGAATATCTGTTAGTATTAAAAGGAACAGGAGTAATATTGGTCCATTTATCACCTACAAGGTCTGCTTTAAAGATCTGTAAAACGCCAATACGTTTATTACCTATTCGTCGATATTTTGAATTGTTACGGGTAAAATAAACATGCTTACCATCTGGGGTGAAAGACATATTACTCTCATGCAAATCTGTATCTATATCTTCAGCAAAAAGTTCTGCATTAGAAAGCTTATTATTACTTATATCTGCAATGTAAAGGTCAAGATAAGGCTCTTTTGTTCTGTCATAAATTGGTCTGGCAGCGTTGTTATCTGAAGCAAAAATCAGCTTATTTTGGTATAAAATCGGTCCAAAAGCAGATTTTCCGGAGGCACCTTTTACCATGGTTAATTCAAAATTCTCCAGCTTTCTTCCGTCTACCAGATCATGAGGAATATTTGTCGCGTAGCCTAAATAATTTGTTGCGAGGTCATTGGCAAGAGCGTAGTCTTTTGATTGCTTAGCAGCGTCTATGTAACGTATTAGATATTCATCAGCAATAGATTGATATTGATCAAAGACCTGCTTGTACGCAGCAACAGCTTTGTCACTTTCGCCCAAATAGTAATAACTATCTGCCAGGTTTTTAAGTGAAACTAGCGATTTTTCTTCTTCCAGTTCGTATGATATTATAGCCTGCGTATAATCTTGTGATGCGAAAGCGCGCCGTGCTTGCTTTAGGTTGTCACTTTGCCCATAACTTATTTGTATGAACGCTAAAAACAGAAATGATATATATGTAGTTCTCATGTAGAATGTCGTATTTAAAAGAAGCGAGGTGATTTCATATAGCTGGGCATAAATAATCCCAGGTCAAAAAGAACCATAACCTCATGGCTGCCGTTGCTGTATTTACCCAGATTAGAGACCGTGTAGTCATAAGCATAACCCACTCTCAATCCCGGTTGTATCTCAAAGTTTGCCATTGCTGAAACGGCATCGCCAAAGCGATATCCTAAACCGGCTTCCAGTTTATTGTACAACAATACATTTGCATTAAGATCTACAGTCATAGGAGCTCCTACAACTGCACGTGTCATTAATGATGGCTTAATTTTTACATCAGGGTTAACATCAAAAACATAACCACCGGTAAGAAAATAATGCACCGCTTCACGGCCAAAACCCTGTATGCCTTCACGATCTTCAATGTGTTTACCAGAAAGCAGGTTGGGAGCAGAGAGACCTATGTAATAACGATCTGTATAATAATAAGCGCCTATCCCAATATTAGCATACGTACGGTTAATATTTTCCGCGAAAGCGGGATCTGTACTCGAGTTTCCGCTAGAAAGCTGCAGACCGCTGAAGTCTGTATTAAAAAATGTCGCTCCTGCTTTGAGACCTAGAGCCAATTTAGAACCTTCTGTAATATTAAGCTTGTATGCAAAATCTGCAAACAAGTTAGTCTCTTGCACAACGTCACCTATCTCGTCATGCACAATATCGAGACCTAGCTCTACCTGGTCATTAACGGGTGTATGTGCAAAGAACATCGCGGTTTCTGGTGCGCCGTCAATTCCTGCCCATTGTGATCTGTACATTGCACCCATGTTCATAATACCCGCGTCATCTGTAGAATATGCAGGGTTGATCACGCTCATGTTGTACATGTACTGTGTGTATTCGGGATCTTGCTGTCCAAATAAGCTTACGCTGAAAAGGACAATCGCGGCAAAGGTTACTTTTGTATATAATGCTGATTTCATCTTATCGTCCTTTTATCTGTTCAGGTATAATTTGCCTTGTTTGCGTTCGGTTTTGCCATCATTGTAGTTGATGATGTAGAAGTAAACTCCGTTAGGAAGAATTTTCCCTCCAAACCTGTTTTGATTTGAATTTCCATCCCACGACGGGTTAGCAGCATTTCCTTTAAACACAGTAATACCGTCTCTGTTGAAAATCTCAATTTGATATTTAGGATAGATAAAATCGATGTTTTGTACCTCAAAAGTGTCGTTTATACCATCATTATTAGGAGAAAAACCTTCCGGAACAAATACATTATCGCAGCCTGTTAGATCAACTGTTACGGCCAGTCTTACAGAACTTTCACAACCTGTTTCTGTGCTTGTGAATGACGCATAATAGGTAGTTTGATGCTGTAGTAAAATATCTGTACTTAAAATATCATTTCCCGTTTCAGATGCGTACCATGTAATTCCAGAAGCCGGGGTTACATTTCTAGCCAGATCTATAAGTCGTGGTTCGTCATTAATACAGAATATATCTCCGCCTGAAGCCAGCGCTGGTGGATCAGGATTTTGCACGGTAAATAAAACCGGTGCAGTGTCTAAATTAATAGCACTACATAGCGTGACAAAATTCTGAATGTCTAGAATGTTTAAAGAAGTCTCACCGGCGTTTAGTAGGAGGGTAGCGTCAAGTGTAATCACAGCTTCTCCATTGGTGAAAATTATATTTTCTGTAATTGGTGCGCTGGTATTGGCTCCTTCTAACTGGTAAGTGACAACATATTGAGCGTCGTTGAGAGCAATAGCTCCAGAAAATGTTATTAGTTCATTTTCGAAAAGACAAATATCTGTGCTTTGCATTACCAGTCCCTGTGCATCTGGAAGAGGAAGAATCTCAAAATCTGCGGTGGCAGCAATAATACCTGATGAGCAGGCGTTTTCACTATCAATTTGGGTGATTATTAGTGTGTTTTGACCGATTTCTGTCAATAAATTTGATGCTATTTCAAAAGTCGATTCACCATTTGTAACTGTGATTATAACCTCATTATCTGCAGATATATTTACTCCTGAAATTGAATATAAAATTGTGTAATCACCATCTGCCAACCCTGAAGCACCGGTAATTGTAACCAAAGCGTTTTCTTCAAAACAGGCTTCAAGAACACTTAGTTCGCTTGAATCAAGCTCAGGTATTGGGAATATTTCAAAATCTACAGCCGCAGCAAGCACATTGCTGCAAGATGTAGTTAAACTTGTTATGCTTGTAATTGTCAAGGTAGAAGTACCAACAGTCGCAAGTTGGTTTTCGTCAAGATCAATATTAGCTTCACCGCCGGTAACTGTTACAGTTGTGGTGTTTTGAGCGGTGTTGACACCACTTATTGTATAATCGATTGTATAATCTCCATCTGCAAGGTTAGCTGCGCTAATAAATAGAGTTGAATCGTCTCCTTTACATGTTGATGCGACTTCGAGATTTTCATCACTTAATGTTGGAAGTTCGTTTATCACGAAAGATCCCGAAATCGTAAGTCCGTCTGTAAAGCAACTTGTTGTTTCGTTTGTGATAGTGGTAATAACAATATCTGTTGTTCCCGTATTAACTAAAGCTTCAGCGTCAAGAATTATCTCTGCCACACCTCCGGAAGATGAAACGGTTCCTGCTATGTAACTGCCGGTATTAGCTCCGTTAAGTGTATAAACAATATTATAGCTTCCATCTGCCAGATCTGGTGCATTTAATGAAGCGGTAACTGTTTCATTAAAACATTCATCATTAATCGTTATTGAGGCATCAGTAAGATTAGGAGGTGAAACTATTGTAGTGGTTTTGCTTAAGTCTGTAATAATTGAAGTACAACCTGTAGCAGTATTAGTAAAACTCAACACTTTTACATCTGTAAACCCGGGATTAGTAAGAAGAGTAGAAGGTATTGTAAAACCTGCATTACCGCTTTCTACTGTGACAAGAACTGTTTGCGATGCTATGTTACTATCATCTAATTCATAAGCAACTTCATAATCACCATCAGTAAGGTTTCCAGAATCATCTATAATAATTATAGCAAGATCTTCGCCCAGACATGTTTGTTCAGGAACTACCAGATTAAGATTAGAAACATCTGGCAGCGGATTGATATTTAAAGCAACTGCTAAATTGCTAACTACCGCATTACAGTTGTTAGGTGTATTTATATCGATAATTTCGGTTATATCTATTTGTGTATTTCCGCTAGCGGTAAATTGAGAGGCGGGGATAGTAAATGATCCCGTTCCCGCAACAAAACTTACCGTTATAGCAGTATCTGCAAGTGTGTTAGCGCCGATGGTGGTATAAATAAGTGTATAATCACCATCTGCAACATTTGCACCCGTGATCGTTTGCACAGCATCTTCTCCCAGACAGATATCTGCGGTTGTAATGGCCGCTGCACTTAGATCTGGATTTTTATAAATATCAAATGAAACACTTACAGGAAGACCTGTAGCCAGGCAACCAACACCAACATTTTTAAGATTAGTGATCGTAAAAGTTGTGTTTCCTGTATTTGGAATAAGACTTTCCGGAATTGTAAAAGAAGCAAACCCGCCTTCAAATGAAATAGTCGTATTGATACTGCCAGATACATTAGCTCCTGAAAGTGTAAAAAGCATACTATAGGTTGCATCAGGAATATTTGCCGCACTGTCTGAAAAAGTAACTATAACATCTTCGTTTTCACAAACTGAAGGAATGCTAATATTTGTGATGCTTAGATCAGGATTTACTACAATATTAAAAGTAGTTTCAAGTCCGTCAATATCTACCATAGCACAACCAGTTGCCGTATTAGTAATTCCTGTTATAGAAACTGTAGAAAAACCTGCAATAACAATATTAGATGGGATGATAAAAGCTGCCATTCCACCCGTAAAATCGACGTTTTCTGCGGTAAAATCGGTAGCATTTATAGCTCCTGTAACAGAATAAATAAACGTATAATTACCGTCAGCAAGATTAGGTATTGTCTCACCATCCTGAATATTTACATAAAGATCATCACCCTCGCAGGTATCGTCTACATTCAGACTTAGAGATTGCGCATCTGGAAGAGGAGATATTGTAAATGATCCTTTTTGATTAGTCAGTGTACTGCAGCCATTGCTATTTGTGACCTGTGTAATAGTGATCGTATAATCACCGGCTTGTCCAAAAACAGCGGTATTTAAAGTGTATTGCGTTAGGCCACCAGTTACAGTTGCACTTTCTGAACCTGAAACATTGATGCCGGGACCTGTTAGTGTAAAAGCAATATCATAAACACCATCAACTAATTCTATAGCGGGAGTTGCACCACCGTCTGCAAGCGTTAGTGTGGCATCTTCACCTAAACATAAAGGATCACTTACAGTTACAACACTATCAGACAAATCAGGAAGCGCAGTAATAGAAAGCCTATCTTCTAAACCTGAAATCTGCACTTGACATTGAAGCTGCGTGTTGGGGTCTATAACTTGGGTAATTTCTATAGAAACTTCACCAGTAGCAGTTAGGAAGTCAGGATTGATGTTAAAATTAGCTTTACCGTTAACGAAAGAAACCGTTAATGTTTCTACACCTGCATTGGGAACAGGACTCGTTGTATATGTGATCTCATAATCACCGTCTGGCACGTTTTGAGGATTTACCGAAATTTGACCAACAGCCTGATATGGCAGATCATCTTCACAAATAGCAGCAGGGTTAGAACCAGGAGTTGTTATATCAAATGTAGCTCCTGTAAAATCAACTACGTCTTCTATAAGTATAGAAACAGTTGTGCTGCTTGGGTTACATGCGGGATTTAAAGGATTTACAGTATATGTAAAAGAGTAAGTCCCGGGGCCATATGTATCTCTAAGGTTTTCAATATTAACAGTACTATCTGTAAAACCAGAAATTTCATTTGTAGTTGTTTCTGTCCAGATACCACCATCATCTTCACCTGTAAGTGCTGTGCGAAGATCAAAATTTGTAAAGGCCGAAAGATCGTCTGTCTCGCAATATATAGGCTGATCTGCTATGCCAGATTCCGGTGCTTGTACAACTTCTACCTTTACAGTTGAAAAAGAAGAAGGACAATCATCTATTGCCGGCACTGTATACATAAAAGTATAAATACCTACGCCCGCACCAGCAGCATTAAAAATGCTTCCACTTAATGTACCTGTGGGAGCTGTACTGCTCGTCCATGCTCCGTCAAGAGTAGGGCTTGGTGAACTACCAGTAAACTGAAAAAGATTAACAAAGTTATCATCACTACAAGCCACTGCATTATTATTGCTTCGGCCGGGAAATGATCCTAAGGTCACAGTAACCGTTGAGGTATTATCTACACAACTGCTGGCATCAACGGTGTAGGTGTAACGAAAAACACCTCCCCGGTTAACAAAATAAGTATTAAGAATACCTGTAGTGGTGTTTAATCCACTAGAGTTGTCATCATCCCTCCAGATACCACCAGTCTCTGCATCGGGGCCCAAAAGGGCAAAAAGGTCTATAGTGCCATTAATGGTATCATCACCTTTATTACATAACTCAAAAGACGCATCTGTGCCGGCACATTGCGCGAAAACTTCAGAATTAAATAAAGGTGTGAGGAAAACAAAAAAACAAAAGATTCCACGTAGAATCAGAGTAGAGATTCTTTGCATACACGGTAGGTTAAGTAAATGTTGGGTTTTAGTATCGGGTCAAATATACTATAAAACCGTTGAAATACAACATATAACTTATAAAAATACCGAATATGTTAAAAGTATTAACCTGGTGTTTCTACTTTACCATCAGGAAACTTCGCAAACCTACCTTTATCTGCTTCATGAACATGATCATGTTTAGGCCATGGCCACCCTCCAAATTCATCTTGTCTATAGCGGTTAAAGGCAGCGTTTATCTCGTCTCTGCTACTTGCCACAAATGGACCATGTTTTACTACCGGTTCATT
This sequence comes from Leeuwenhoekiella sp. A16, assembly GCF_047946675.1. Lineage (GTDB taxonomy): Bacteria > Bacteroidota > Bacteroidia > Flavobacteriales > Flavobacteriaceae > Leeuwenhoekiella. The sequence continues at coordinate 65,792 of NZ_CP172313.1, read as the reverse complement.
AATTGGCTTGCCTTGCAAGAGTAGCAAACGTGCAGGTTTATCACTATTTTCAATAACAATATCCTGACCTGCATCAGTAATTATTCTATACATAGAAGGGATGTCAAAACCTTCACTTTTTAAGGATTCACCCTCATAAAAATATAGAGAACGGTTTGATGCTGAAGTTCCTGCAGGTAAGGTAAAACTGGCGTTGGGTTCTATATCTATTAACCAGATATTTACATCATTCTCCGGGTCTGCCGCCCAGGAGTCTGGAGCGGGTTTTATAGCCGATTTATCCTTATATTTTCCCGCTATTAGGGTTATTTTGGTCGATTTTCCATTCTCGTCTGTAGATTTTACGACAGGAATATCTTCATTCCAATACATACCGAAGTACGGATCTACACTTCTGTTCTTTCCCGGAAGGTTTAACCATATCTGAAATAAAAGTAGGGGATTTCTTTCATCTTGATTGAGCATAGGGAACATCTCGCTGTGCTGTAATCCTTTTCCGGCAGTGATCCATTGTACATCACCTTTACCAAAGCGTGCAGCAGCACCTAAAGAGTCAGAGTGATCTACAAGACCTTCAGGAACGATTGTTACAGTTTCAAAGCCCATGTGGGGATGCGCCGGGAAACCGGGAACCTGAGTGCCATGATACATAGCCCAACCATCTTTTTGCATAAAATCCTGGCCTAAATTGCGACCTGCAAGTGATGCGTCTGGAGTAAGTTTGCTTGTTCCCTTGGGATAATTATCGTTGTGAAAAGCACAAAACAAGAAAGGATCGCTTGTTTCCCAGGGCATTTGCAATTGTTGTATTTTTATAATAGCACTCATGATTTGAAAATTTTTATATCCAAATTTACTCTTAACTATATAGTTTACTTTTAAATTTTCATTAAAAAACGTGATAGTACAATTGTAAAATCTATTCTTAATTTAAAATAATGAAATTTTTTCAACAGGAAATAAGATTATCTGCGCGTAAACGTGGCTTTCATTTAATTACTAACGAAATACTTGATCAATTTACCGGGTTAAATAAGCTAAAAATCGGTCAATTTCAGGTATTTATTAAGCATACTTCTGCGAGTTTAACGATAAACGAAAATGCAGATCCCTCAGTTCGTGTAGATTTTGAAAGTCATATAAATAAAATGGTACCCGAAAACGCACCCTATTACATACATACTTTTGAAGGGCCAGATGATATGCCTGCGCATATAAAAGCGTCAATGATGGGTGCATCTGTAACCATCCCTATAACAAATGGCAGGTTAAATTTAGGCACCTGGCAGGGAATTTATCTTTGTGAGCACCGCGATCACGGCGGCTCAAGATCAATTGTGGTTACTGCTTTTGGGACTTAGTCTGGCGTTTTGCCTCAATTAGCTGGTTTAGCACAATCTCTACCCCAAGGTCGTTATTGCTTTTTGTAATATAGTTTGCCGCTTCTGTCACGTTAGGGTGCGCATTTGCCATAGCATAACTAAAGTGAGCAAGCTCCAGCATTTCTATATCATTGTTGTAATCGCCAAAGACCATCGTCTCATCTGGGTGAATACCCAGCATTTCCTGAATATGTTTTAGCGCATTACCTTTATCTGCTTTCATACTTGAGATATCCAGCCAATTCTCGCCAGATACTTTTACCTTAACTTCATTTTCAAGATGACTTACAACAGGGTATGTGGTCTGTTCAGAACCGCCAAAACTGTAGACCGCTATCTTAAAGAACTCATCATTATCTATTTTAGTAATATCATCTACAATTTGATATTTGTGGTAATATTCATTAAAAATATTGAGAAACTTTTCATTGTCACTGTCTACATAAGCCTGTTTCTTACCGCAAAGTACAATATGTGCATCTTCAACTTGTCTCATAAGATTGATCATCTCACGGGTTTTATCGAGAGGCAGGGAAACGGTCACTAATTCTTCATCGTTGCGTTTTGCAAAGCCACCATTTTCTGCGATCACAATAATATCTGCATGTATCTCTTTTAGCTTATCTATTATGCTGTAATACTGTCTTCCGCTGGCAGCAATAAACTGTATATTCTCTTCTTTCAATTCTTTAAACAGCGTTATGAATGTATCACTAACCTGCCCTTTAGAATTAAGAAGGGTTCCATCCATATCACTTACAACTAATCTTACTTTAGATAAATCCATATCAAATTTTGAGATGCAAAAATACACCTAATCGTTTACTTAACGGTTAAATAAAAGGTTAAGAAAGATTCCGCTTTCGCGAAAGCAAACTCAGGGTTTTAAAATTTCAATTTAAAATGAGCCCAACTTCTAATATTTCGCTCCCTGCTCAATATTAGTGCTTGCCGTATTTATAAAATCTCTAATATCGTCATTTGCCTTGATAAGATCTTCTGCTCGCAAATACATCATATGACCACTTCTGTAACCTTTAAAGCTAAGACGGTCGCCTAACTTTCCGTTAGCATTTATCTGCCCCATTACATATTTAGCATTAAAATAAGTACAAGCCCCGTCAAAATAACCAGACTGCACCATAGTATGCAAATTAGGGTTCATAGCCATCGCTTCGCGAAGATCTGCACCTGCGCTATTGCGCGTATTGTCCCAAGGGCGTACAGGGCCAAACATATTATATTCAAGATCTGTTTTATAATTAAGTTCCTGGCTCATATAATAGTTAATAGCAGGCGTAAAGCTGTTCAGCCACGATGTGAGTTCGCTATTATAGTCTGGGCCATCACCCGCTTCTTTAATGTCCATGCCTTTGTAGCGAGAATCTAGTCTACCTATGGTCATACCATCTTTATTACGCAAAAGATCTTTCCAGAAATAATCAAACGGAACTTCAAGATTATTGCTGCGAATGGTTTCTTTAGATAAACCTGAGTAATACGCCATTTTATCAATGACCTCTTCCTTTTTTGCAGCATCAAGGTAACCACCTTTGGCCAGAGCGGGTAGCAATTCATCAACAGCATATTTTTCTACTTCTGGTAATAGTTCGCTAAGATCTCTATTTTGAAGTTCTGCAGGAAGTGCTTTATGATACCATGCCGCTGCAGCGAAATAAGGCAAGCGATTTGCAACTTCTACAGGTCCATCAAAACTAAAACCTAATTCTGTAGGAGATACAAGGATGACACCGTTTAAGTACATCCATTTGCTGTTTTGTAATTCAAGTGCAAGTCCTGAAACGCGAGTTGTACCATAACTTTCACCAATTAAAAACTTAGGTGATCTCCAGCGATTATTGCGAGTAACAAATGTATTTACCCAATCTGCGAGATAAGAAATATCTGCGTTCACACCAAAAAACTGGGTTTTATCTGGCATTTTTCCATCTTTTCCCGGTAGCATGCGGCTGTAACCTGTATTTACCGGATTTACATACACAATATCTGCAACATCAAGAATAGAATTAGGATTGTCTTTTATACCATAAGGCTGAACAGGAAAACCTTCGTCGTCAATTTTTAAAATACGTGGGCCGGTATATGCAATATGCATCCATACACTGGCAGAACCGGGACCACCGTTAAAACTAATCACCAGCGGGCGGGTTTCATCATTTTTAATATCGGTGCGTTTGTAATATGTATATAACAGCGAAGCTATAGGAGCACCAGATTCATCCCACACCGGTTGAAAACCTACCGTTGCCGTATAAGGAATAGTCGCTCCTTTAATTATTGCCGTATGTTTGGTGACAATTGTGGTGTCTACCGGGACAGTGACATCCTGAGCTTTCGCTAAAAGCGAAATAAAAAGAAAAGTAAGAGGGAGTAAAAATTTGGTCATTAGATTGGTTGTTTAGCTGTATTAAAAGAAAGTTATAGATCGAGTTATAATTACTGCCAGTAGGATTGCTATGCCAAAACTGAGCAGTGTACCCACCAGCACGTATTCGGTTTTTAGGAGATTAGCGTCCTTAAAGCGCAAAATAGATTTAGCACCAATAAGAAAACCCACCGCTGAAAATTGCCCGGTAAAAATAAATATCAACACCAGCCAGCGCTCAATAATGCCTATAAGTCTGCCGGCATTAGGCAGATCTTCATCACCGCCTTCAAAAAATATCTCATACGCATTGAATATTTCACGTATAAGGATATTTGCCGGTTTTGTACAGAACAAAAATGCTGCGATTATACCCAGAATAAGGGGATTAATTGAGATGTTAAAAACCGGTTGCCATGCTATATTTTGTTTAAACACATAAACCACCGCCGTGAGAATAATTAAGTGCAGCGCCTGATCTATAAAAAAAGCATATTTGTGCGTGTATTTATTTTTGAGCAGTTGCGGTTTAAAACCGTCAATTATCCAGTGAGTGATGGTAATAATCAGTGCAAAAGGGATGAAAATCGGCTGTAAACCTAAAATAACGCTGCAGCCAAAAACAATTAGAATGTGCCACTTTAGCATTTTACTCTTAAAACCTTCATGGTCTTTTTTATGAGCCATATTTTTACCCTGAAAGGTATAATCTGCCAGTAAATGGGCAATAAATTGGAGCAGGAGCAGAGATAGGAAATTCATTTAAAGCTGCTTTAATGTTTGTTCATAATACAATATAGCTTTTTCTATGGCATTCCAGCCTATCCCTGTAGAATGTTGATTAACCGAAGACTGACTGGTACCCAATACGTTAGATATTTCTTCTTCACTGGTTCCCAATAATTTATGGTAGGCCACTTCGCATTGCCGGCGTGTTGCTTTTATCAGCATAAAATCTATTAGTGCAAAAAGGGCTTCAAAACGTTGATTAAGTGCTTCATCTTCTGCGATAAAGAGTAAGGTGTTTTTGATAATCACGCGCTCTTTGTTATGCGTGCTTTCTTCATTTATACGACGACCGCTCAGGTAAATTGCTTCACCATCAATGATTCCTTTTTCAGGATTGTAGCGTGTGAGTTCGCCGTAGCCTATGGCCAGGCGAATACCATATTCTTCAAAGTATTTATGCCTGCTTGTTTTTGCCGCCAGATCACGGGATTTTATAAAGGTTTTTATTAATAGGGCGATGCGCAGCGAGTGTTCCGGTTGTGGAACTGCGCATTCCAGATAATCACCTTTTATAAGCCTGCTGAAAGTGTCAAAGTGAACATGCAAAGTTTCAAAAAGTTGCTTTAGATCTGCTTCAAGTTGGTTCTTTCCTGCATCTGCAAGACTTGTAAACGCGATAATGTCGCCTGATATGACTGCTTTTTTACCCATATTCACTCCAAATATAAGCTAAATAGCTTATAAATGATATTTATAAGCTTATAAACTTATAATGTTATGTTATAAGCTTTAAGGCTTATATGATGTATTTATAAGGAAAATCACTTATAGTTCTCGATACGATTCTCGCTTAAAAAGCTCAAATCACTCGAACTGACAACCACATACAGGCTAGTAACTTTGAGTGCCCATAAAGTGAGGTTTATCGCGAAGCTTCATCAATAGCTGACAGAGTTCTCGATACGATTCTCGCTGAAAGGCTTAAATCACTCGAACTGACAACAGAAAGTTAAGCTAGTCACTTCGAGTGGCGTGCGATAGCACGTTGTATCGAGAAGTAACTATTTCAACATAGCTTTTAAAGCGTCGTCGTCGTAAGCTTTTCCATTTTTAATTACCCAGACAATATTTTCAGTTTGCGTAATATCTTTCAAAGGATTTCCCGATAATAGCACTAAATCGGCCGATTTTCCCACTGCAACGGCAGGTTTTTCCTTTTCGAGAAATCGAGCTCCGTTAAGTGCTGAGGTTTGTAATGCTTCAAGCGGTGTAAGTCCCGCATCAACGAGAGCCTTTAATTCTTTATGCAAAGAAATACCGGGATAGATATAGGAATTGAATGCCCCACAGTCTGAACCGGCAAGCAATGAAACACCGTTATCCTGTAATTTACCGGCAAGTTCAACAAAAGTTGAATCCAGTTTTTTGCGCATTGCAACAAAGGCAGGCGGCGCATTTAAAGCGCTCTTTATGCGGCCTTCGTAGGTTTTTTCAATTCTGGGATCCATGTATTTCAGGTATTTATCGCTAGTATGATCTGCTTCATCCAGATAGCTCAACGTATTGCCTATGTAAAGCGTTGGCACCACAAAAACATTATTATCTACCAGTTTTTTAAACTGACTTTGCGCCACCGAATCTGAATACGTTTGCATAACCTGAGCAAGCGAAGACCAGAATGAGGTCTCACCACTTTTAACAGCTTCTGTGATTTCTTTTTCTTTAGAAGAGCATCCTTTTAAAATATAATAAAGATGTTCACTGGCACCAATTCCGGCTTCAATGGTTTCATCAAGCGTAACAGTAAACGGCATATGGCCGCTGGTGATCATTCCGCGATCTGTGGCTTCTTTGATCGCTTTTAAATACATATCGCCACTAATTGTGCTTTCGTAAAGCTTAACAAAATCAACATTTAACGCCTGCAGTGAGTCAATCGCTTTTGTGACATCTTCGTCTGTACTTACTTCAAGAGAACCAGCCCAGCGCGCACCGGGACCGTCAATTTTAGGTCCGGAAGTATAAATCGTAGGTCCCACAAGATCACCTGCAGCTATTTCTTTTTGCCAGTCGTGAATTTGATGCGTCATATCGCCACCGCATTCACGCACGGTGGTAATACCATTTGCGATAAATAGATTGAGGAAATTTTTATTTGCGGCAATAAGAGAATCGCCTCCGCGAAAGTGAACATGGTTGTCCCAAAAGCCGGGAAGCAGATATTGGTCGCTTCCGTCTATATTTTGTTTTGCCTGACTCGTAACCAGATCCCGTGTTGATACAATAGAATGAATCGTGTCATCAACCATAAAAACCGATTGCCCGGCTGTAATATTACCAGTTTCAATATCAATAATGTTGACATTGTGAATCGCCAGATCAAAATTAGGAACTTGTCTCTGACAGCTAAAAACTAACAGGAGCAAAGGGAGGAAGTACAGTTTTTTCATGCTCTAAAAATAGAAAAGTTCGTTGTCATATCACAGCTTTAAAAGACCGCAAGTTTTAAGATTGACTAGAATGCTAAACTTCATCAATTCTGCAAAAAAGCACACCTCATTTATAGATATGGAATTTTATATACTGATTTATTAGTAAATTGACTGTTCTATTAACAACCATACCAACCAATTATGAAACGAATAGCTTGCTGCATCATTTTAATATCGGCCTTAAATGCATGTAAATCGCCTGAAAATGACCAAAAATCAGGAAATAATGAGCCAAAAGTAACCGTAGCCAACGGCGAAGTAGAAGGAACTTACGACAGCAATACCGGTTTAAATATGTTTTTTGGTGTTCCTTATGCAAAACCTCCTGTGGGTGAACTGCGATGGAAAGCGCCGCAACCGCTTGATAATTGGGAAGGTTTGAAAGAAACTAAAGAATTTGGTGATCGCCCGGTGCAGATCAAACTTTGGGATGATTTGCTTTATAGATCGAAAGCAATGAGCGAGGATTGTCTTTTTCTCAATGTTTGGGCTCCTGCTGAAGCGAAAACTGAGAATCTGCCGGTTTTGGTTTACATACACGGTGGTGGTTTTAATGCCGGCGATGGTTCAGAATTGCGATATGACGGGGCAAGCCTTGCTGAAAAAGGAATTGTGGTGGTTACTATAAATTATCGCTTAAATATTTTTGGCTTTTTTGCCCATCCTGAATTAACAGGAGAATCTAATAAAGATGCTTCGGGAAACTATGGTTTGCTTGATCAGGTCGCTGCGTTGGAGTGGGTTCATGATAATATAGACGCCTTTGGCGGTGATCCTTCTAAAATTACAATTGCAGGTGAATCTGCAGGATCGATTTCTGTTAGTGCCTTGATGGCTTCTCCTTTGTCAAGAGATTTAATTGCTGGCGCGATAGGTGAAAGCGGAGCTGCTATAAAACCTACTGCCTCACCGGTTCCTTTGGCGCAAGCAGAAGAGATGGGCGTTAATTTCGCGAAGCAGGCTGGAATATCATCATTAGCCGAATTACGAAATTTGTCGACCGACTCTTTATTTTCGCTTTATAAATCGGCTAATACTCCCGGATTTCCCACTGTTATAGATGGCTATTTCTACCCACAAACTGTAAGTGAAGTTTTTAAAGAAGGAGAGCAGGCTAAAGTTCCACTATTAGTGGGCTGGAATTCTGCTGAAATTCCTGCGGGTGCTTTTATGCAGGGAAAAGAAAGCACACCAGAAAATTTTGAAGCGAGAATAAAAGAAACATATCCTGAATATTCAGATAATCTTTTACAACTTTATGCCCGCAGCACAGCCGAAGAAACCACTCAATCTGCCGCAGAAATGGCTTCTGATGGTTTTATCGTTTACAGCACCTGGAAGTGGGCAGACCTTGCGAGTAAGAACAGTGATGCACCGGTCTACCGCTATAAATTTAGTAAAGTAAGACCGGGTTTAAAAGCAGATACCACAACTCAATCACCGCCAATTGGTGCACCACACGCTTCTGAAATTGAATATGCTTTGGGAAATCTAGATTTTATAGAAGCCCGGGAGTGGACAAATGAAGACCGTAAAGTCTCTCAAACTATGGAAGATTATTTTGCTAATTTCATTAAAACCGGTGATCCCAACGGTGAGAATTTACCGCAATGGCCTGCTTTAGATGCAAGCGACGAATCACCAGAAGTTATGATCATCAATACTGAGTCTAAGGCTGAAAAAGCTACACATGATGATAGATATCGTTTTTGGGAGAGTGTTTATGATTCAGAAGATCAATAGAAATGAATACTGAAGAGTCAGGAAAAAAACTTTGGAATGATTTTGTAAAAAACTAATGCTAAATATGCTGATGCGCCTATTCCGGAAGTAATTTATTTTGGAGATCATAAAACGGATGGCGATGAGTGTGCAGAATTAGTTGCCAAAGGTACTAAACAGGCAACTTCTACTTCACTCTGGTGGTTAGAGAAAAATGGACAAAACCTGCGAAAAATCGGTGATTTTTATATAATAACTAACTGGGCTGCAGAGGGAACAGCATAGTTACAAACCTCTAGAGTTGTAAAAGGAACTTTTAACGAAATTGACGAAGAATACGCCGCAATAGAAGGCGAGGGCGATAAGTCTTTAGATTACTGGAAACAAGTGCATTCGGGTTATTATTCTCGTGAAACGAGTGAATTTGACGAAAGCCCAACTTTAGACATGGTTATAGTTTGTGAATTTTTTAAAACGGTATGGCCTAAATAATTAAGCTATTAATTTTAACGTTATTCCCTGCTGTTAACTAGTGTTAAGCTACGGTTCTTTAAAATGCTGTTTTGTAATTTAATAGGTATCAATCTAACCTATAAAACAGCCTGTAATGACATTCAATAAAAGAACCCCCCTTGTAAAGCTTAATGACGGTTATTTAATCCCTCAATTAGGTTTTGGTGTTTACCAAATTGATAAAAAAGATACAGTAAAAGCAGTTGAAAAAGCATTTGACTGTGGTTATAAGCATATAGATACAGCGAAGTCCTACGGTAATGAGAAAGAAGTTGGCGATGCGATACGAGCCCAGAAGGAACATATTTATGTAACCACAAAATATTTTAATCCTGATACTAAAGAACATGGTTATGAAGATGCATTAGCACATTTTGAGCAGAGTTACCGCGCTTTAGGTCTTAAGCACATCGATCTTTATCTTATTCACTGGCCAATTGTAAAAAATGACGGTTATGTTGCTGCCTGGAAAGCACTAATAGAACTTCAAAAAAGTGATAGAGTAAAATCAATTGGCGTTTCTAACTTTACTCAAGAGCATATTTCTCGCATTATTGAAGAAACTAGCGTTGTTCCGGCTGTAAACCAAATTGAGATGCATCCTTATTTTCAGCAGGAAGAACTAAGAGCTTTTCACAAAAAGCATGGTATACTTACAGAGGCCTGGAGTCCGCTGGGAAGAGGAAAAGTTCTTGATGATAAAGTGCTAAATGGTATTGCAAAAGATCATCATAAAACAGCTGCTCAAATAGTTTTGCGCTGGCACATGCAGTTAGGGGTGATAACTTTCCCAAAATCTACAACACCGGAACGCATAGAAGAGAACTACGCGATATTTGATTTTGAATTGTCTAAAGATGAAATGGCCGCTATTAAAGCCTTAGAAAAAGGAGAGCGCAACGGGCCAGATCCTGCTGTTTATACTTTTCCGGAAGATCTTTTGAGAAAAAGAGCAGCTAGCAAAAAATAGCAGGAATTTATCAAGTGCCAATTATCTTCTTTCTATGAGCTATTCCCCAATCACGTAATGCATTAATAACAGGCTCAAGAGATTCTGAATGTACCGTAGCTTTATATTCTACCAGCACCGGACTGCTGTCATATACAGTGCGCGTGATTAATTGGTTACACTCAAGATCTTTTAATTCTTTTGCTAATACTTTTGAAGTGATCTTGGGGATACTTCGTTCTATTTCGCGAAAGCGATTATTGCCAGATTTTATAGATATCAGGATCAATAATTTCCATTTTCCGCTAACGACATCAAGCGCATCTCGCACGGGGAGAAGCGCAGAAGTACATTCTGTATGGTTATGTTTAGACATATTAACTTAATTTTCACTTACCTTAAGGTAACTGCTATACTTTGGTAAGCAAAATTAGTTAAATTTGTAGTCTAAATCTAAATTACCCAAGTATGAAAAAGATATTAAATATTATTTCAAGCCCAAGAGGTGCAGATAGCTTCTCAAGTAAACTATCTACTGTCGTTCTTGACGAAATTAAATCAACTTATGGCGAGGTTGACATTAAAACTATAGACCTTTCGCAATCTCCTTACCCACATCTTGATGAGACTTTGCTTACGTCACTTGGTGTACAGGCAGATGATCGTTCTGAAGAAATGCAGGCGGCTGTTGATACATCAGATAAAGCTGTAAGTGATCTGAAGGATGCTGATATTGTGATCATAGGTGTACCTATGTATAACTTTTCTATCCCTTCAACATTAAAATCATGGATTGATCATATCGCCCGTGCAGGAATCTCTTTTAGATATACTGAAGCTGGAGTAGAAGGTTTAATAAAAGATAAAAAAGTCTATTTGTGTATTGCTACAGGTGGCGTTTACTCTGCCGGCCCAATGCAGGAGTTTGATTTTACCGAACCTTACATGCGCAAAGTACTTGCCTTTTTAGGTATGACAGACGTTACAACTTACCGTGTAGAAGGTGTTAGCATACCAGATTTACAGGGAACTGCTCTTGAAAAGGCGATTGAAAATATTGCTATAGAAGCGTAATTTACTAGATAATTACAATAAAAAAATCGGCTAATAATTTGAATTATCAGCCGATTTTTTATGTGTTTTAGGAGGTTTTTATCTATGCTAGTTCACAGAGCTATTTGAAATCTTGCGGGATTTAATATAGAAATCAGGATCTACTTCAAATTTCAGGATCTTTTTGTCTGATTTTTGGGTCTGCCAGTCCGATTTTGGGTGTATCCAGACCGATTTTCCGTTGATTTCTACCTGCACCGGCATATCAAAACCCTCAATTATTTCGCTATAGCGAAAACTTAACGTGTCACCGTTAATTTTATATTCCAGCACAGGTATTTTAGTTGTTCTCAAATACTCATCAAAAAACTCAGTAAGATCAATCCCTGATTCTTTGCTGATGTAATCTTCAATTTGTTTTGTGGAAACTGTCTGATGATAGAATGTCGAGTTCAATCCGCGTAAAATTGCGCGCCATTTCTCGTCATCATCAACCAGCTGGCGTAAAGTGTGCAAAATATTAGCCCCTTTGTAATACATATCGCCGCTGCCTTCATAATCAACGTCGTAACTTCCTATGATAGGGCGGTCATTTTTTATAAGTCGGCGTGTGCCTTCAACGTATTCAGAAGCGGCTTTTTTTCCGTAGTAATAATCAACAAACAGATTTTCAGAATATGCCGTAAAACCTTCGTGAATCCACATATCTGCCACATCGCTGTCTGTAATATTGTTAGCAAACCACTCGTGCCCGGACTCATGAATAATGATAAAATCAAATTTCAGGCCCCAGCCTGTGTTAGAAAGATCTCTGCCTAAATAGCCGTTTTCATAATGATTACCATAAGTCACAGAACTTTGATGCTCCATCCCTAAATAAGGCACTTCAACGAGTTTGTAGCCATCTTCATAAAAAGGGTAGGGGCCAAACCAATATTCAAATGCTTCAAGCATTTTATTTGCCTGTTTAAATTGTTTTTTTGCTTTTTGAAGATTCTCCTTTAACACATAAAAATCAAGATCTAGCTCACCTTTTTCGCCTTTATACGTATTTGAAAAATGGGCATAATCCCCGATATTTATGTTTACACCATAACTATTTATCGGGTTTTTTACAGCCCAGTGAAATGTGCTGGTGTTGGCTTGATTGGTAGAATCTATCAGTCGGCCATTTGAGACTGCCATAAGTCCTTTAGGTACCGTAGCTCTCACATCAAGACTATCTACCTCATCATAAGGGTGATCTTTGTTAGGCCACCAGATCGATGGACCTATACCCTCGTTAGAATTGGCCGCAAAAACATTGCCTTTGCTGTCTTCCTGCCACGTCCAGCCACCGTCCCATGGCGGATTTACAGCTACTCGTGGAGTACCTTTAAAAGTGAGATCTAATTTTTGTACTGAGCCTTTTTCCTGTTTCGCTTTAAGCGAAATAAAATAAGCACTTCCTTCTTTAGTATACGTGAGTTCTTCACCATTTTGTGTTGCAGAAAGCAGCTGCATAGGTTGTTGCAGATCTATCTGAATGGTTTGGTATGGCTTTAGAACCGTGTAGGTAACTGTATTTGTTCCGGAAATAAATTTTTTAGCAGGATTAATAGTAACGTTAAGATCGTAGTGATTAAGATCCCACCATTCTCGCTGCGGGGTTATACTACCTTTTATACTATCTAGACGGGTAAATTCCTGAGCGCTGATTTTTAGCGAAAATAGAACGATTATTAGCGCTGTGAGGGCGATTTTTAATTTCATAAAAGCGGTATTAGGGAACCGAAATTCCCAAGAATTAGCGAATATAAATCAAAAATCAATTTCTAATGATACCATTAGGAAATACTACTGGACTTTCATGACCATTTGCACCTACTGCTGCTACGCCAAAAAAGGAGTTATCTATCACAATGCCCTTAAGTGTAAACTGAGTAATATCGCCTACATATCGGCTGTTGTCCCAGGTAGGCGAAGTTGTATCTCTCCAGTATATCTTGTAGCCTACTGCACCGTCTACTTTGCTCCATTGTAGTTTTGCATCTGCTTCTACAATTCCACCAATTTCTACAGTAGCAGGAGTAGGAGGAGCCCACGCCAGACTTGCCAGGTTGATCGCGTTTACAGCTGTAAGTTTTTTAGCATATTCAAAATTTACATGTTCTACCACATCGCCATACTCAATACCATCTTCAGTACGAATGTCCTGATGTTGATGCGTATAATCTTCATGAGCTTCCATAATACGTACACCGGCATAGCCGAGGTCATTAAATGGTCTATGATGCCCACCTCGACCAAAACGATCTAGACGATAGATCATCATTGGGTTCATCTCTGGCATGTATTCTTTTACATTTTTATGTATGTAACGAGCAAGCTGCCGCGAAATACCATCTACTTCACCACCGTAAAATCTCCGGCCGCGTCGTTGTTGTTCTGTTTCTGTAGGCGGAGTAGGTTCAGAGAAAATTCTAAAATCCCGATTGCTTACAACACCGTCAACACCGCTAATGTTTCCTATCATATCATTGTTGAGAATACCTATAATATCCCAGCCTTTTTCTTTCGCGTAAGCTGCCAGACCGGCGCCACCAAAAAGCCCCTGCTCTTCACCAGAAAGTCCTACGTAGATGATGCTATTCTCAAATTTATATTTAGAAAGTACACGAGCCGCTTCCATAGTACCAGCCATACCGCTCGCATTATCGTTAGCTCCCGGCGCGTCTGTCGTAAAATCAACCGCATCACTGGCACGAGAATCTATGTCACCACTCATAATGATGTAGCGATTGGGATATTTTGTACCGCGCTGTACAGCTACCACATTTACAACATATGCGTCATGTGGCACGCGACTGCCCATATCTGTAGTAACTAAATCCTTTTGGTAAAAAACATTAAGACAACCGCCACAACCTGCAGATGTTTTCTCAAAGTCGGTTTTTATAAATCTTCTTGCTGCGCCTATGCCGCGCGTATCGCTTAGAGTGTCACTAAATGTATTTCTGGTTCCAAAATTGGCCAGTTTACGTACGTCTGCCTCGATATGATCTGCAGAAACAGCATCAATTATGTCGTATATTCTAAGATCTGTAGAAGAGGGCACAGCAGTCTGCGCATTTACCTGAAAACTAAAAAGGGCAATCAATGCAAGGGTAGAGGTTATTCTCATGAATAGTGGATTGGTTTAAAGTAAAAGTAAGTATTTAGTACGTATTATCCGCGTGCTGCAAATTCTTTTAAAAGTTCACGTACATGATCTGTATCGTCAACATAAAATTTAGCTGCGGTTTTATGTAAACCTACTTTAACTGTATAGGCTTCTTCTGGCAGATCCTGAAACATAAACTCGTCTGTCCAGTCATCGCCAATTGAGAAAATGAAAGAATAGTCTTTTTTGAAGATATGGTTTGTTACCGCCTTACCTTTATTTACACCGCTGGTTTTAATTTCTAAAACTTTATTACCGTCAAGAACACTTAACTCATGTGTGCTCGTCAACTCTTTTATCACAGTAGAGAGATCATTAGCTCGTTTAGCGCCTAACTCAGGATCTGCCTGTCTGTAATGAAAAGCAAGAGAGTAATTTTTCTCTTCTATAAAAGTTCCCGGAGTACGGTCTACAAAACTTTCCAGAATGGGGCGTACCTGTGGCATCCAGTCTTTTTTTACATTCTCTGTCATTTCCCATTCACCGCCGGTAAGTCTTTTCCAGACGCCATGCTCTGCTATAAGCGTTATTGGCACTTCCTGCCACCAGGTTCCTAAAGTATGACGATCTCTTCCGCTAATTATTACCACTTCAGTATTGGGCTGATTTTGCAGTGTTTTTATGAGATTTATCATTTCCTCATCGGGTTCTGCATCTTCAGGATTGCTTACAAAACCTCTTAAAGTACCATCATAATCGAGAAAAAGTATGCGTTTTTCAGATTCCGCGAAAGCTGAAAGTATTTTTTCCTGCACTTCTTTGTTTACGCGTTTAGCTTTGACAAGGGCTGTTCTTTCCTGCGTTTCATTTAAACTGCTCATAAAATCATCTGCCCATTTCTCAACATTGTATCTTTTAAGACGTTTCTGTAAAGAAGTATTGCGTTTTATCTGTTCTGCTTCTGGCATTTCAAGCGCGGTTTTCATCGCATCTGCAATTTGCTCAAAGTTGTTTGGGTTGATGATTAAGGCCTCGTTCATTTCTTGTGCAGCACCCGCCATTTCGCTCAAAATAAGTACACCTCTTTTATCTGTTCTTGTAGCAACGTATTCTTTGGCAACTAGATTCATCCCGTCACGAATAGGTGTGAGCAAGGCAACTTCACATGTTGTATACAGATCGATGAGATTTTCAAAAGGCATAGAGCGGTAAAAATACCAAATAGGCGTCCAGCTTACAGAAGCAAATTTACCGTTTATGCGTCCTACTAATTCATCTACTTCTTTCTTTAAAAGCTGGTACTGCGGTACATTAGAACGCGAAGGAACAGCAAGCATTACCAGTCTCACTTTTTCTTTAAATTCTGGATATTTCTCTAAAAAATACTCATAAGCCCGTAATCTGTTTGCAATACCTTTTGTGTAATCAAGTCTGTCAATAGACAGTATCATTTTTGCTTCTGGCGTAGAATCTAAGTGTAAATCTAGCCTGCGTTGCAGTTCTGATTGACCACTTTCCTGATCGTGTTTTTTAGCGGCTTCTGCAAATTTGTTATAATCAATCCCCATGGGGAATGAATTAACAGTAACAATGCGATCTTTAATAATGATCTCATTAAAGTTGATCTCATGCCTTAAAATACGCCTTACTGAACTTAAAAAGTGACGTTCATAATCATAAGTGTGAAAACCAATAAGATCTGCACCTAACAAGCCTTTTAAAATTTCTTCCCTCCACGGTAATGTTCTAAATACTTCATACGAAGGGAAAGGTATGTGTAGAAAGAAACCTATAGATACATCTGGTCTTTTAGCTTTTATAAGCTGTGGTAGTAACATTAACTGGTAATCGTGAATCCAGACCGTGTCGCCATCTTCAATATTGTCAAGCACAACCTCAGCATATTTTTCATTTACCTCTTTATAGCTTTCCCAACTTTCATTTTCAAATTCGGTAAACTCCATGAAATAATGAAAAAGCGGCCAAATTGTACGATTACTGAAACCATAGTAAAACCCATTTATATCATCTTCCGTAAGTAAAACAGGAATACATTGCTCTTTTATGGTTTCATCAATGACGTCATCCATAAGATCAGATGGTATTTCCTCTTCGGTAAGGCCGGGCCATCCTATCCAGACACCATTGCCATCGCGGTGTACAGATTTCATGCCGGTGGCAAGACCACCTATACTGGGAGTGGCTTGTACAGTCTTATTATCGATCTTTAATTGTAAAGGAAGGCGGTTTGAAATTATGATGGTTTTGCTCATAAATAGGTTAATTGGGCTTGGTTTTTCTTTTAATGCTTAAATTTCGGAAAATATGGGCGGTTTAGCTACCGCATTAAAGAACTTTTAAGATACATATGGATAATTTAAATTACGGAATAATAGGAAACTGTAAAAGCGCAGCCCTCATATCAAAATCAGGTTCTATAGACTGGTGCTGTTTACCCATTTTTGATTCTGCTTCAGTTTTCGCTAAAATACTAGACAATGATAAAGGCGGAAGTCTTGGTTTTGAAATAAGTGAAGATTATGAAATAAGTCAGGAATATCTCTGGGAAACCAATATCTTAAGTACCACTTTTGACAATGGTACAGATTCTTTTCAAGTCATTGATTTTATGCCGCGCTATGAAAAAAAAGACGGTAGTTTTTATGCACCGCCAGATATCGTGCGGTTTTTTCGCCTGATTAAGGGTGAACCAAAATTCAGTATCGCATACGACCCCAAGCTTGAATATGCTAAAGAAGAAACCTACACAAAGAACAGGGGTGAATATCTTGAAAGTTATACAAAGGCCGGAAAATATGATTCTTTATATTTCTATACAGATTTTAATCATGATGATATTTTAAAGCGAAAAAAAATCACGCTTAAGAAGAATGGGTTTATTCTCATTTCATATCATGAAAAGTTGATGAAGCAAACGCTTGACAGGTCATACCTTAAATTTCAACGTACCAAGGTTTACTGGATGAACTGGAGTGATCTTACAACTAACTATCCAAGGTATCAAAATGAGATCATTAGAAGCGCATTAACTTTAAAAGCACTCACTTTTGAAAAATCTGGTGCTGTACTCGCAGCAGCTACAACCTCATTGCCAGAAACTATAGGCGAGGTGCGTAATTGGGATTACAGGTTTTGCTGGGTACGCGATGCCTCTATGGTGATACGTGTAATATCAAGCCTGGGACACACAAAATCTGCCAGAAAATTTCTACAATTTATTATAGATCTTATACCTGATAAAGATGAGAAAATGCAGATCATGTATGGCATTAATGGGGAGAAAGAACTAACCGAGCAAACGCTTGATCATCTTTCTGGTTACAAAGGTTCTGCACCGGTACGTATAGGTAATGCTGCCTATGTACAACGGCAAAATGATATTTACGGGATCTTGATGGAAGTTATCTTTCAGCAATTTATACAATTTGAAACTTCTCTTGAGAACAGTGAAGAATTATGGACTATAGTAGGGGGCATTGTTAATATTGTGGAAGAGCACTGGAAAGAACCTGATAAAGGTATTTGGGAGTTACGCACAGAAGACAAACATTTTACATTCTCAAAACTTCTGTGTTGGGTAGCAGTAGACAGAGCTATAAAAATAGGAGAGGTGCTGGGGAGAACCAGAAATATTGCAAAGTGGAAGGAAGTACGATCTGAGATCTATGCTGATATTTATCAAAATGCATGGAATGATGATCTGCAGGCATATACGCAATCCTACGGTTCTTACGATATGGATGCTTCTACATTGCTTATGGAATCTTACGGATTTATACAGGCAGACGACGCCCGTTTTATTGCAACCGTGCAGGCAACTGAGCGTGAACTCTGCCGTGACGGTCTCATGTATCGCTATAAAAATGATGACGATTTTGGGCAGCCTACATCATCGTTTACAATATGCTCATTCTGGTATATAGACAGTTTATATAAAATAGGTGAGAAGGAAAAAGCAATAAAACACTTTGATCAATTGCTTTCATACAGCAATCACCTGGGCTTGTTTAGTGAGGATATAGATTTTAAGACGAAGCGCTTATTGGGTAATTTCCCGCAAGCATATTCACATTTGGCACTTATAGAAACTGCGATTAATTTCTCAAGAGATTCTAAAATTCCGGAGCATTTTCAACCGATATTTCAATAAAAAAAGCCAATTTTTATATTGAAAAAACAGGTTTTTAACCCTAAAAATCCGGCAAAATTAGCCGGATTTTTAATTTATAGAAATTCTCTTAATAGAGAAATGTTTTATTGAAGAAATGAACTAAAAAATGTTCTTTTCTTAGGAGGTATTGCTTTGCTGCTTGCTGCGATCTGCACCAGTTCCTGTTCTTTTTCTTTGGCATAAACCAGCTTAAATAAGGAAGCTACAGATAATTTATGCTGCGTACGTTCTAGTAATGTGAACTTATCATTAACGGCTACGTGGCCCTCTTCAATAATGCTTAAATACGTGCCGCCAAAACCGTGCTCTATAAATTGTTTGATGACTTTTTGAGATCCGAATTTATAACCAAACTTATAGCAGGGTTCTCTGTACTGAGAGACTTGCACAGTAGCTTCTCCTACCTTGTAAATATCACCTAAGAAAACATCATTTTCATCAAAATCTGCAACGGTGAGGTTTTCACCAAACATTCCCCAGCACCAGTCTAATTCAGGATAAAGACTTTCCCAATAAGGATATTGCTCTGCCGAAAATATATAGCAGGCTTTATAAAATCCGCCATGATGCAATCGATCTGAAACCTCATCGTTTACAACGTCATTTTTGGTCAAATAAATAGGTTGGCCAGTAGGTTTTTTAAAAATACCGGTAGTTTCTTCTTTGCCATTCCAAATGAAAGTAGTGGGTTTAGCAATATTGGTAGAGATTATTTTCATGGTTGGTGTGGTATTAAATTTCCTTCTAACACTAAAATTCCAATTTATAAGACATGTTTTTTAAATATATCTTCTAATGTTTTTTGTGGGTTATCACTAACACCGGGATGAGTTTTAGAGCTTTGAATAATTGTACTTCTGCAAGCGGTTAACCATCTAAATCTATCAGATAATTCTAATTTTCCTATTTTTCCGCCAGATGGTTCCCCATCGCAGATTAATTTCCACGCATCTAAATAGTTGTTAAGAATATCTAACTCAATTTCACATGCAAACACTTGTAATTTGTCTGGATTGATATGGTATTTAATACCTAAAAATTTTTTTCGCTTAGAAAAAAGAATAACACCCACATTAAAGAATTCTTCTCGTTCTACTTTAGGTACAATTCTAATTATTGCATATTCAAATGTAACCTTATCTTGCATCTTCAGCTTCTTTAACTAATAAATCAATCTTAGACAATCTTGTATTTATAAACTGAATGTATGCTGCTCTCATCTCCTCAGGAGTCATAGAGTCAGATTCGCTTATCAACCACTCTTCTGGTATATTGAGAATAATTTCTTTAATTATTTCGGCACTAATAAAATTTTGAATTTCTTTTGATGCCTCTTCTAAATGAGTCGCTTTTTGTAAAAGTACATGGTCTTTAATAAGAGGGAAAGTTCTGGTTAGGTGATTTTCCCAGTTTTTCCAGTCATGATGAAAGTAAAAACTGGCACCATTATCTATTACCCAGAGTTCATGATTCCAGTGTAATAAATTACTGTTCTTAGCTGTTCTGTCAATATTACTTATGATGCTGTCCAGCAGTACCACTTTTGAGGCGGTCATAGCATCTACTGTACTTACTAAAGGGTCAAAAGTAATTGCACCAGAGAGAAAATGTAACCCCAGATTTAAACCTACACTAAATTTTAGGAGATCCTGAATTTCTTCATCTGGCTCTGTTTTACTAAATGAATCATCAAGATTCATAAAAACCAGTTCAGGCACTTTCAATTTAATTGCTCGAGCGAGCTCTCCACCTATAAACTCTGCTATCAAAGCTTTTTTACCTTGACCGGCGCCTCTAAATTTTAGTACATACAGAAAATCATCATCTGCCCTCACTATGGCAGGTAGTGAACCACCTTCTCGCAGTGGGTGTACATATTGAACAACATTTACTGTTCTAATATCTAGTTTATACATACGTACTAAATAAAATCACTTTTTAGAGAACTAAAATAGGTTAATAAATAATTAATCCCCGAAGAATACATCGAGGATTAATTGCAGTATTATTATAAATTTGAAGTTATTGATTATTTTTATTGTCTTTCATCAATTTAGCTTCTGCGGGATGAGAGCGATCTGTTTTACCTTGCTTGTTTGTATGATCAAGCATTTCTACACGAGTGCGAGGTAAGCTTTCCGGGTAATTTTCTCTAATGAAATCAATCATTTTTTCTCTGATGAAAACTCTTAAATCCCAGGCCGTGGGTGAATCTTTTGCACTCATAAGCGCTCTGCTCTCAACTGTAGTGGCTTGAGCATCTGTAACCTGAAGCACATTTACGAGTCCGTCCCAAAGTGGTGTGCTTTCGAGTAATCGAGTTAATTCTTTACGGAGTGCATCAAAAGGTACATTGTAATCTGTATGAATAAAAACAGTTCCTAAAATATCTGAAGAGTTGCGCGTCCAGTTCTGGAATGGCTTATCTATAAAATAGGTGGTGGGCAAGACGAGACGGCGTTTATCCCATATCTTAACTACGACGTAGGTGAGAAATATTTCTTCAATCCAGCCCCATTCATTTTCTACAATAACAACATCGTCAATACGTATAGGTTGCGTAATAGCGATCTGTATACCGGCTAATAAAGTCCCTAGCGCTTTTTGTGCCGCAAAACCAATTATTATACCGGCTATACCTGCCGAACCCAACATAGTTGCTCCAATTGATCGTATACTGGGAAAACTCATTAAAGCGATACCTACAGCAAATAAAACGAGTAGAAATACAATAACACGTTCAAGGATTGTAAATTGTGTGTATACCTTTCTGGCAGACATATTATCTGCAGATTTCATGTCATAACTCTGTAATACACGACTTTTAAAAATACTGAGCGCAATTATGCACAACCATGTGATACTAATTATTAATAGAATTGTAGCTATATGGCCCAGCACGTCACGATTTATAAAACGACTAATACCATTTACAACTCTTCCTATTCTCAAAAAAAGTGACAGGATGAGCAAAGCCATGGGTATGCGTATGCGAGCAGCGATATTTACCGGCAGAATATTCTTGGGGCTTTTACCCAGACGCTGAAGTAAGTAATACAGAAAACCAAAAACTAAAGCAGAAATAACGATACCAATGATCAGGTAACGCGCAAGATTAGAATCAATTGAAGAAAACATAAGGTTAGCTTTTTGATATTAATTTTAAAGCTAAACAAACATGTGCAACGGTGGCGTTAATAAAATTTAAAACTTTGGTAATGAATTTACTATAACGTTAGTAAATATGCATTTATTCCGTTAGGAGCAATGTGCCAAATATTCCCGCATCTATCCAGCCTCTGTTTTTGTCTTTGCCCGCTACAGGTATAGAGCCAATAAAATTCTCTCTCTCCGGGCTGCTGTCATTATCACAGTACGCTATTGCGAAACCCATTTTCTTGTTGGGTTTTAGAACAATGGGATCATTAGGC
Organism: Leeuwenhoekiella sp. A16; assembly: GCF_047946675.1. Lineage (GTDB taxonomy): Bacteria > Bacteroidota > Bacteroidia > Flavobacteriales > Flavobacteriaceae > Leeuwenhoekiella. Next base: position 43,801 of record NZ_CP172313.1, on the reverse strand, counting down.
TTTTCATCGTTATAAGTATCATCAAAAATGGTTACCAGAACTTCCCATGTAGTTGTGTTACCGTTTGTTTTTCGCTCAGATTCTACATTGCTGTTGTAAAGTCTGGCAGTGCCTGCTGGCGAAGTGTCTACCACATTTCCGTCAAGGGCTATGTGGTAAGCAAATGCGTTGTAATTATACTGGTGGTCACCACCGCTGTTATCTTCATCAACAAAAACTTCAAGGCAGTCATCATTCCAGAAATTATCAAGAGGATCTGTATGACGGTCATCTAAAATATCATCTTTAATTTCGGCAAGAATATAAAGTCCTTCCGGCGTCCAGGTTAATTTATATCTGCCTTCAAAATCTGTTTTGCTAAATTTTTCTCCAATCCATCGTTCATCCATAGCATTCCATTCTGCATCTTTCCATGCGGGATCATCTGCAATTCCATCAATTTCTGGTGCAATGGTTGCAAGTTTTATTTCGCGAAGCTGTTGATCATTTTTTACTACGAAAGTTTGTTGAGCTTCAGATTCTGTTTTGCAACTTACAAATAGCAAAAGCGAAAGAAAATAGACGGGAAGAGCAGTTTTATTCATTGTGTATTGATGTTTTCTTTTTTGAAGATAATAGACTTAGTATTCCAAATATAGGTCCTGCTCCCAGAATTAAAAAAATGTATTGTGGGTCTACGTGCTGTGACCATAATGTAAATGCCTGAATGCTAAAAATAGTAATGCCAAAACCTATACAGTTTACAAATGTTAGTGCGGTGCCTCTGTATTCTGCCAGCGAATTTTGAGCGACTAATGTAGAAAATTGCGGACTATCTGCTACCACAGCTGCTCCCCAAATTATAAGTGAAATTAAGAAAATGACTTTAGGCAAATGGAGCAAAAAAGGAGAGCAAAAACATAACAATCCTGAAATAATTAAACTCATTAAAGCAACCGCTTTACTTCCTTTATAAAAACTTATGTGACCGCCCAAAGCGCAGGATACAGCTCCTGTAGCAATAATCATAAATGACCAAAGCGGAATATTGATTTCGATATTAGAAAAATCGGCATAAAACTGAATAAAAACAGGTAAAAAGCCCCAAAAAGCGTACAACTCCCACATGTGACCAAAATACCCAAAAGCTGCTTTTCTAAAGCCTTCAACTTTAAATAATTCTGGTATCGCTTTCAATTTTATTTTCTGCTGCCTTTTTCTAAAAGGACCGTCAGGAACTACAATCAGGATTAAAAATCCGCCTAAAATGGCCAGAAAACTGGTTGTAAGCGTTAAAAATCGGTAACTAAAGTCTACTCCTAAACTGTTGATAAAATGAGGCAAAGCGGTACCAAGCACTAAAGCACCTACAAGATATCCTAAAACTTTACCAAGTCCTTTTTCATAATAATCTGAAGCTATTTTCATGCCCACAGGATAAATACCAGCAAGAAAGAAACCGGTTATAAAACGAGATGCGAGAATGAGCTCAATATTAATTTTAGGGAGTAGCAAAGCCGCATTTGCCAGAGCTCCACAAATTGCGCTCACAAAAAATACTTTAGAAGGGGAGAAGCGGTCTGCCAGCGCTAGAAAGGCAAAAATCAAAGTTCCGCCAATAAAACCCAATTGCACCGCCGAAAGTGCTGCACCTATAGCGGCTGTACTAGCTAAATCTGGTAAAGGTATTTGTGGTATGCTTATGTTGCCTACAAACCACAGTGAGGTGCCCAGAAATTGAGCGACCACGATGATAACTGTAACAAGTGATCTATTGCTTGTCATTGTTGCTGTTGGGTTCTGCTACAACAGCAAGGTGTTTACCATCTGGGCTTACTGCCAGGCGTGTAATATTGTCAAGATCATAAGATTCTAGCGAGGCTAGTTCTTTCCACTCAGTGACTCCCAGCGTGTCATAAATGTATAGGCGGTTACGGCTTCCCAGAAGTATTTGGCTATCATTGAGCCAAACATAATCCTGTATACCAATAGGCAGCTCACAAACAAAAAAACTTTCAAGGTCACCCGCCATATCAAGTAAATACAAATCCAGGTTTTGATCATCATTTACTACAGTGTAGCTCATCGATTTAGTATGAGGCACTTTGTACAGTGACCGGCCAATATTTGTTATGATTAACGTGTCCTTTTTTGTATTTGTGTCAGATAAATATAGATCCAGACTACTCCCGGAAAGCACAGCGCTTATAAATTGCGAATTATCATAGAAAGCAAAACATCCTGTTTTCAGGTCATTTATCGCGGTAGTTTCACCGGCTTTTGTTTTATATCTGTAAAGTCTTTGCAACCCGGAAGTATCTAATCTCACGGCTGCAAAATATTCACTGTCAGGAATATGCTGTGGGGAATATTCGCTACCTTCAGTTGTATTTGTAAGCCAGTCTATAGTTTTGGTATTCAGATAGTAAGAGGCAATATCTGTTTGTTCATTTCGCGTTCGCGAAAAAAAAATCGTTTCATTATCAGAAAAAGAAGGTTGGTTGTCATAACCTGCGTTATTTGATATGTTTTGTCCGTTTTTTACTTCAAAAGAGGCGTTTTTTGGAACAAGATCAAATAAGTAAATTTCAGTATCTGTATTTTGGCAAAATGCTAATCCTGAAAAAAGAAATATAAAAAGTAATCTCATCATAATTATTTAGCGAAAGGTATAAAAAAGGCCTGTAAGTTTTGAATTTACAGGCCTTCAGTCAAAAATTTTAAAACTTATTTTCTTCTTTCTAAAAAGGATACGTGTTTTCAGCAATAACTTTATCAGCGATAAGGTTACGTAAAGCAACCACATTTGGCTGATTTTGATATTTCGTAAAGCGTTTTAGACCCATAAGCATCATACGTTGTTCATCACCTTCGGCAAAAGAAACAATACCCTCTTTTCCTTTTATAGTGATGGTATCAACGGCATGATATAAATATAACTTAGCCATCGCGATTTGCTCTTTTTGTGATTCCTCACCAAAACGTTTAGCGTTTTTCTCAGCTCTCAATATTGTACTTTCTGCCATATAGATCTCGATAAGGATATCTGAAGCTGCTAAAAGTAACTGTTGATGTTGTTCTAATTCTGGACCAAATTTCTGAATCGCACCACCGGCAACCATAAGGAAAACCTTTTTCAATTTGGCGATCATTGTTTTTTCTTCAGAGAGAACTTCAGAAAAGTCAGGAGTTTCAAAAGAAGGAATTCCTGTTAATTCATCTGCTACTTTCATAGCAGGGCCTAAAAGATCAACATGACCCTTCATCGCTTTTTTAATAAGCATACCCACAGCAAGCATTCGGTTTATCTCATTTGTACCTTCATAAATACGTGAGATACGCGCATCACGCCATGCAGCTTCCATAGGAGTGTCTGCACTAAAGCCCATTCCGCCAAAGATCTGAATACCTTCATCAGAACAGTTTTGGATATCTTCTGAAGCCGCAACTTTAAGAATAGAACATTCTATAGCATATTCTTCAACACCTTTAAGTTCTGCCTCACTATGTGAGTTGCCATCGCTCATGCGCAGAGCAATGCGGTCTTCTATATTTTTTGCAGCGCGGTAACTAGCACTTTCACCGGCATAAGCAGAAGTTGCCATTTCGGCCAATTTAGATTTTATAGCTCCAAAACTTGAAATAGGAGTTTTAAACTGAATGCGCTCATTTGCATATTTTACCGAGTGGTCAACAACACGTCTTTGCGCGTCAAGACAAGCAGCAGCAAGTTTAATACGACCCACGTTAAGTGCATTCATCGCAATTTTAAAACCTTCACCGCGACCTGCAAGCATATTCTCAACCGGAACTTTAGTTTCACTAAAGAAAACCTGACGGGTAGAGGAGGCGTGAATACCTAATTTGTGTTCTTCTTCACCTAGAGAAATCCCATTTGAAGGATCTTGTTCTACAATGAAACCAGTGATATTTTTATCGTCCTCTATGCGTGCAAAAACGATGAACATGTTGCAAAAACCAGCATTTGAAATCCACATTTTCTGTCCGCTGATTAGGTAATGCGTACCATCTTCAGAAAGAACAGCTTTAGTTTTACCACTATTCGCATCAGATCCTGCTCCCGGTTCAGTTAAAGCATAAGCACCAAACCATTCACCGTTTGCCAATTTAGGAACGTATTTTTTCTTTTGTTCTTCGGTCCCATATAATGTGATTGGCATAGTACCAATACCTGTATGAGCACCAAAAGCCGTAGCGATAGAACCAGTAGCACCAGAAATATAATCACAAACAAGCATGGTAGAAACAAATCCCATCCCAAGTCCGTCATATTCTTCCGGTACCGCAACACCAAGAAAACCAAGTTCACCGGCTTTACGCATAATTTCTTCAGTAAGTGCGTAATCTTTTTTCTCTAGTCTCGGTTTATTGGGAACAACCTCACGGTCTACAAATTCCTTAACCGATTCTTTCATCATTACTTGCTCCTCACTGAAATCTTCAGGAGTGAATATATCTTCGCAAGCGGTTTCTTTTACTAAAAACTGCCCTCCACGTAGGATGTCTTTTTTTTCTGCTGTTTCCATTATTTATTCATTTTTAATTTTTTCCTCACCCCAGCCCTCTCCAAAGGAGAGGGAGCAGAGTTTAATTAGTTTCAATATTATTTCTCTCCCTTTGGGGGAGTTAGAGGGGCTTTAATTCAGGAATTCATAAACCCCTGCAGCACCCTGACCTGTACCTACGCACATTGTTACGAGACCGTATTTCCCTTTCATATCACGCTTACGCATTTCATCAAATAATTGAACTGAAAGTTTACCACCTGTACAACCTAAAGGGTGACCAAGTGCAATCGCACCGCCGTTTACATTTACGATATCCGGATTTAAACCTAATTCTCTAATTACGGCAAGAGATTGAGAAGCAAAGGCCTCATTAAGTTCTACAAGATCAATATCATCCTGTTTTAAGCCGGCTTGTTTTAATGCTTTTGGGATCGCTTTTACGGGTCCTATACCCATAATTCTGGGCTCAACACCTACAGCTGCAAAATTTACAAGACGCGCTATTGGTTCAAGATTTAATTCTTTAACCATTTCTTCGCTCATGATAAGTACAAAAGCTGCACCATCACTCATTTGCGAAGAGTTACCTGCAGTGACACTTCCGCCATCTGCAAAAACCGGCCTTAGTTTGCCCAAAACCTCCAGGCTTGTATCTTTTCTTGGTCCTTCGTCTTTGTTAACCGTATAAGTTTCAGTAACTTTCTTACCGGCTTCATTTACAAAAGTATGCTCTACATTAATTGGCACAATTTGGTCTTGAAAACGGTTTTCAGCCTGAGCTTTTAATGCTTTTTGATGCGAATTGTAAGCAAACTCATCCTGATCTTCACGAGAAACATTAAATTGATTTGCTACAGCTTCTGCAGTTAAGCCCATTCCCCAATAATAATCTTCATGACCTTCTTTGGCCATCTTGTAATCAGGTACAGGTTTGTAACCACCCATTGGGATGTAACTCATACTTTCTGCTCCGCCGGCGATTATACAATCTGCCATTCCTGCCTGGATTTTGGCGGAAGCCATTGCGATTGTCTCAATACCAGAAGCACAATATCTGTTTACAGTCACTCCGGGAACGTCTTCAATTTTAAGTCCCATAAGGGAAATTAACCGACCCATATTTAAACCTTGTTCGGCTTCTGGCATCGCATTACCTACAATGACATCGTCGATTCTTTTTTTGTCGAAATCGGGTAGATCTTTAAGCATGTACTGAATAGTTTCTGCCGCGAGTTCATCAGGTCTTTTAAATCTGAATACTCCTCGTGGCGCTTTGCCCACTGCAGTACGATATGCTTTAACTATATATGCTGTTTTCATTTTTTTAGTGTTTTCCTCACCCCAACCCTCTCCAAAGGAGAGGGAGCGAGTTATGAATTATATCTAATTTCTTTTTTCATTATTTCCTCCCTACTGGGGAGGTTAGGTGGGGCTTAGTTACGCAACGGCTTTCCTTTTTTGATCATGTGCTCCAGACGTTCCAGGGTTTTGCGTTCTCCACAAAGACTTAGAAAAGCCTCACGCTCCAGATCAAGTAAATATTGCTCAGTTACATAAGAAGCCTCAGAAAGATCACCTCCAGCCATCACATAAGCCAGTTTGTTTGCGATTTTCTTATCATGATCGCTTATATATTTTCCGGCTTCCATAGAATCTGTACCTACTAAAAACATACCCAAGGCCTGTTTGCCAAGTACTTTTACGTCTTTTCTCTTGATAGGCATTGTGTAACCCTGATCTGCCATAAAACGAGCAGTAGCTTTCGCTGCTGCGATCTGGCGATCTTTGTTAACCACAACTATATCTTTACCGTGTTTTAAAATTCCTGTATCATAAGCTTCATAAGCAGATGTAGACACTTTTGCCATTCCTATCGTAAGAAAATATTCTTGTAAACGGTTAAGCTCAACATCGTTTTTCTCAAAAGTGTCTGACGCCCGTAGCGCCATTTCTTTAGAACCACCACCGCCGGGAATCACACCTACGCCAAACTCTACCAAACCAATATAACTTTCTGCCGCTGCTACCACTTTATCTGCGTGTAAAGTCATCTCACAACCACCACCAAGTGTCATACCATGTGGAGCAACAACTACGGGAATAGAGGAGTAGCGCAATCTCATACAGCTGTCCTGAAAATATTTTACAGCCATATTGAGTTCGTCATATTCCTGCTCAACGGCCATCATGAATATCATCCCGATATTAGCCCCTACAGAGAAGTTTTTGCCCTGATTTCCTATCACTAGTCCATCAAAATCTTTTTCTGCGATATCAATTGCTTTATTAAGGCCTGCCAGAACATCACCACCTATAGAATTCATTTTAGACTGAAATTCTACATTTAAAATTCCATCGCCAAGGTCTTCTACAACAACACCACTATTCTTAAAAACCTCATTGGTTTTACGAATGTTATCAAGGATTATAAATGAATCCTGCCCCGGTTTTTTGATAAAATCACCTTTCGGAATATCATAATACCAGGTAGCACCTTCTTTTACTTTATAAAAAGAATCATTTCCGTCTTCAACTAATTTATTTACCCATTCGGCAGGTTCAAAACCTTCCTGCTTCATCAACTCAATTCCTTTCTGAACTCCCAGTGCGTCCCATATTTGAAAAGGACCATGTTCCCAGCCAAAACCAGCGCGCATGGCGTCATCAATTTTATAAAGTTCGTCTGTTATTTCCGGAATTCTGTTTTGAACGTAAGCGAAAAGCGAAGCGAAATTTTTTCTGTAAAATTCACCAGCTTTGTCTTTTCCGTTAACCAGAACTTTAAAACGGTCTTTTACATTGTCAATGGTTTTTGTAAGCTCGAGCGTTGCGAAAGAAGCACGTTTACTCGCTCTGTAATCCATAGAATCAAGATCAAGAGAAAGTATTTCGCTTGAGCCATCATCTTTTCTTACTTTTTTGTAAAAACCCTGACCAGATTTACTTCCCAGCCATTTGTTCTGCATCATTGTATCTATAAAACTGGGAAGTTTGAACAGTTCGTGGCGTTCATCATCCTGACAATTTTCATAAATACCGTTTGCAACATGAACCAGAGTGTCAAGGCCAACAACATCTACTGTACGAAAGGTTGCAGATTTAGGCCGGCCAATTACCGGACCCGTAAGTTTATCAACTTCTTCAATGGTCATTCCCATTTCTTTTACAGAATGAAAAAGACTCATTATGCTGAAAATACCCACGCGATTACCTATAAAAGCCGGAGTATCTTTAGCTACGACAGCGGTTTTACCAAGAAATTTTTCGCCGTAACCATTAAGGAAATCAAGAACATCTTCAGAGGTTTCTGGTCCCGGGATTATTTCAAAAAGGTCAAGATATCTTGCAGGGTTAAAAAAGTGAGTTCCGCAGAAATGCTTTTGAAAATCTTCGCTGCGTCCTTCGCTCATAAAGCGAATAGGAATACCTGAGGTATTAGAAGTAATTAAAGTTCCCGGGGTGCGAAAATTATCAAGTTTTTCAAAAACCTGCTTTTTGATGTCAAGTCTTTCAACAACAACCTCAATAATCCAATCTACTTCAGAGACTTTAGACAAATCATCATCCATATTACCAGTTGTGATGCGATTGGCAAAATCCTGATGATAAATAGGAGAAGGCTTAGATTTTAATGAATTTTGAAGATGCTCGTTAACCAGACGGTTACGCACAACTTTATCTTCAAGAGTTAAACCTTTAGCTTTTTCCCTATCTGTCAATTCTCTGGGGACAATATCAAGTAACAATACTTCAACCCCAATATTTGCAAAATGACATGCGATGCCACTTCCCATAATACCAGACCCGATAACGGCTACTTTATTAATTCTTCTTTTACTCATTATTTTATAGGCGTTTCTTGTTGATTATAGATTTTCTTATTCTGTATAAGGTCATTAATAACATGAATGACCTCAAAAAAGTTTTTTATTTTTTCATCAGAGATATTCTCTCTTATAGACTCATTAAACCGTAAAACCCGATCTTTACTGTAATCACGTTTTTCTCTACCAAATTCTGTAAGATGTATCAATACTCCACGTCCATCTGCAGGGTTGGGTTTTCTTTCAATTAGACCTCTTTCCTCCATAGATTTTAGCGTTCGCGAAAGGCTTGTAGCTTCCATTCCCATACGTGGTCCTAATGCTGTAGAAGGTGTACCTTCTTCAGGATCAATGCTTAATAGCGCAAAGCCAGTCGCCATAGTACTGTCAAATTTTGAAGCTTCCTCATTATACATTTTGGTCACCGCCTGCCAAGTGGCACGAAGGGCATAGTCTATTGTAATATCTTTCATAAGTTCAATATGTCGTAAATGTACTAAATTTTACTATGCATGCATAGTAAAATTAGAAAAATATAACGATTTCGTAAAGTTGGCAAACGGTTATATAATTTCCATAAAAAAACTCCTTGAATAGGAGTTTTAATAATTAATTGCGTTCGTATATTTTATTATAAAGGTCAAGATACTTCTCTTTTACGACCCTACGCTTTAATTTCATAGTAGGAGTGAGGTGACCTTCATCTATGCTCCAAATATCAGGAGTAAGTTCAAAACGCTTCACGCGCTCCCACCTGCCAAAGCGCTCGTTGTAAAGATCTACTTCTTCCTGAATACGATCTTTTACTTCTTGCTTATTGATCAATTCATCATTAGACTTACCAAGATCAAGATTTTTGCGTTTTGCCCATTCCTGTACAAATTCAAAATTAGGCTGAATAAAAGCTGCCGGCATTTTCTCCCCTTCGCCTATAACCATGATCTGCTCTATAAAGCGGGATTGTTTCATGGTATTTTCTATAAGTTGTGGAGCTACATATTTACCCCCGCTGGTTTTAAACATTTCCTTTTTGCGGTCTGTTATGCGAAGAAAGCCTTCATTATCAACTTCACCTATGTCACCTGTGTGAAAATATCCATTCTCAAGAACCTCGTTTGTCTTTTCGTCGTCTTTATAGTAACCAAGCATTACCTGCGGACCTTTAACTAATATCTCACCATCTTCAGCTATTTTAATTTCAGTCTCGGGGATAGGTTTTCCTACTGTACCAATTTTAAAACCGTGATTACGCATATCATTTACTGAAATTACCGGAGAGGTTTCAGTGAGGCCGTAACCTTCCATCACAGCGATATTTGCCGCATTGTACACACGAGCTAGCCTGGGTTGCAGAGCAGCACTTCCTGAAGCGATAACTTTTAAATTGCCGCCAAGTGCTTCCTGCCATTTACTGAATATTAATTTTCGCGCTAAAGCGAGTTTCTTTTCATACCACCAGCCATTTGCACCATAAGGCTCGTAGGCCAAACCTAGTTCTACTGCCCAGAAAAATAATTTTTTCTTAATGCCTTTTTGTTCGGTTCCTTTTGCTATGATCTTGTCGTAAACTTTCTCAAGAAGACGTGGCACGGCGGTCATAACCTCGGGTTTTACTTCTTTAAGGTTTTCACTTATTGTATCTAAAGATTCTGCAAAATAGATCGACACTCCGCTATATTGATACAAGTAGATAAGCATGCGTTCATAAACATGACAAACCGGTAAAAAACTTAACGCCTTACCTCCTGATTCTATAGGAAACCGGGTACAGCTGTTTAGAACATTACTTACCAGGTTCTTATGGCTTAACATAACTCCCTTGGGTCTCCCTGTAGTACCAGAAGTATAGATGAGTGTAGCAAGGTCATCTTCTTTCACAATAGCTTTAAGAGCTTCTACTTCTTCCTGTGTTGAGAGGTCTGCGCCTAATTTTTTTACTTCTTCCCAGCTTGTACAACCTGGTATATCGTTAAAACAATACACATCTTTTAGTAATGGAAGATTCCCTTTTATGGCATTGACTTTTTTCAGTACATCTTCATCAGAGACGAAACAGTAGATTGCACCACTATGATTAAGCACATATTCATATTCTTCTTCAGAGATAGTGGGATATACAGGAACATTTTGCGCACCAAGCTGCATAATGCCAATATCCATAATATTCCACTCTGTGCGGTTATTAGTAGATATCAGGGCGATTTTATCATTAGGTTTTACCCCCAGTTTTAAAAGTCCGCGACTTATGGCATTTGCCTGATCAAGGTATGATTGAGTAGAAGTGGCTGTCCAGGTACCATTATATTTGGTAACCAGGGCTTTTTCCAGATTGTACTTCTCTAATTGATGATACGGGAAGTCAAAGAGGCGTTTAATTTCCATGCGCTGTTGCTATAATTGGTTCGCAAATTATAAAAAATGCAGGCTATATTCTATTATTTTATTAAAATTAAACCTAATTGACTAAGGTTATGGTAATTTGTTTTTGTTTTAAGAGGCTCCTTCGGTAAAAAGGATTTGACTATTTAAGGGTTTAACCAGAGCTCTACCTTTTAGTGAATAATATTTATTTTAAATTGATTTACAAAATTACATTGGAAGTTATCTGTTGACATTCTTATTTTTTACTCCTGCTCTTCAATCCACTTTCTCGCATTTTCAAAAGCTTCCAGCCAGGGGCTTACCTCATCCTTTCGTCCTTTAGGATAATTTGCCCAGTTCCATTGAAAAATTGAGCGCTCGATGTGTGGCATAGTAACCAGATGACGCCCGGTTTTATCACTCATCATTGCTGTGTTGTATGCCGAATTATTCGGGTTTGCGGGATAACTGTCAAAACCATATTTAGCGACAATCTTGTAATTTTCTTCGCTTAGCGGAAGGTGGAATTTACCTTCCCCATGTGAGATCCAAACGCCTAAAGTCGCACCTGCCAAAGTAGATAGCATAACTGAATCATTTTCTGCAATCGTCACACTGGTAAAACCGCTTTCATGCTTGTGCGAATCGTTATGCAGCATTTTTGGTTTTTCATCATGTTCAGGATAAAGTAAATCAAGTTCTGCAAAAAGCTGACAACCATTACAAATCCCAACCGAAAGAGTATCAGGACGAGCAAAGAAATTTTTCAAAGCAGTATTTGCTTTTTCATTATACAGAAAAGCACCTGCCCAACCCTTGGCTGAACCTAGCACATCAGAATTTGAAAAACCACCCACAGCACCAATAAACTGAATATCTTCTAGGGTTTCCCTACCTGAAATTAAATCGGTCATGTGTACGTCTTTTACATCAAAACCAGCCAGGAACATAGCGTTTGCCATCTCACGTTCAGAATTACTTCCTTTTTCGCGTAAAATCGCAGCTTTTGGGCGCGATTTTAGACCTTCTAAGGCAGGTTTTTTACCGGTAAAATGAGTGGGGAAATCGAATTTTAAAGCCTGCTGGGCGAAATTTTCAAAACGAGCTGTAGCCAGATTATTGGCAGTTTGTTTTTGATCCAGCAAATAGGAAGTTCTAAACCACTTTTGACGCAGCGATGGAATATTTAAACCAACCTCAATACTGTCTTTTTTGATTTCCAGAATTTCTCCTGAAGTAACGGTTCCTATTTTAAAGAATTCTATTTGCTCTTGGTTCAGAAATTCTTCCACATTGCTATTGACTGCTGCCTGAAAAACTATTCCGGCATTTTCGGCAAATAGAATTTTGATCAGGTCTTTTTCGCTAAAAGCGGAAAGGTCAAAAGAAGCACTCAAATCTGGTTCTGCGAAACACGTTTCAAGCAGCGTAGTGATCAAACCACCGGAAGCCACATCGTGCCCGGCAACAATTTTATCTTCTTTAATCAACTTTTGAATAGTGTCAAACGCTTTCGCGAAAGCTGCATTGTTTTTAATACCTGGGGCCGAAGTTCCTATTTTATCGAGTGTTTGCGCAAATGAGGAACCGCCCAATTTAAATTCATCTTGTGAAAAGTTGATGTAATAAATCGCACCTTCTTCTTTTTGTAGAACGGGCTCTATCACCTGATTGATATTGCTGCAATTTCCGGCCGCCGAAATTATCACAGTTCCCGGAGCGATTACCTCACCATCGGGATATTTTTGTTTCATCGAAAGCGAATCTTTTCCGGTAGGCACGTTGATTCCCAGCTCAATCGCAAACTCTGAAACCGCTTGAACCGCTTCATATAGACGCGCATCTTCCCCGGGATTGTTACACGGCCACATCCAGTTTGCAGAAAGGGAAACCGATTTCAAACCTTTCTCAAGTGGGGCCCAAATGATATTGGTCAAAGCTTCGGCGATAGAGTTTTTACTTCCCGCAACGGGATCTATAAGTCCGCTGATGGGCGAGTGGCCTATGGAAGTCGCAATACCCAGCGTACTTTTATAATCGAGTGCCATCACGCCGCAATTGTTAAGCGGCAGTTGAAGACTTCCCGCACATTGTTGCTTGGCAACGCGGCCGCCTACGCAACGGTCAACTTTATTGGTTAGCCAGTCTTTGCAGGCTACAGCTTCAAGCCGTAATACGTTTTCCAGATACTCATGAAAATCGGCCAAATTATACTCAAAATCAGCATATTTTCGATCGATTTTGGAGTCGTTCATTACCGTTTGTGGCGAACTCCCAAACATATCGTGCAGATCAAGATCCATAGGAGAATCACCGCTGCTCGCCGATTTAAACGTAAAGCGATGATCGCCGGTCACGTCACCTACTTCATACATAGGCGAGCGCTCACGATCTGCAATACGTTTAAGCGTTGCTATACTTTTATCGTCAATCACAAGTCCCATGCGTTCCTGTGATTCGTTCCCTATAATTTCTTTGGCCGAAAGGGTAGGATCGCCCACGGGCAGTTTATCAAGATCTATTTTTCCGCCGGTTTCTTCTACGAGTTCCGAAAGGCAATTTAAATGGCCTCCGGCACCGTGATCGTGAATAGAAACGATGGGATTATGATCGCTCTCTACCATCCCCCGGATTGCATTTGCGGCGCGTTTTTGCATTTCAGGATTTGAGCGCTGTATCGCGTTGAGTTCTATACCAGAACTAAATGCGCCGGTATCTGCCGAAGAAACGGCAGCGCCACCCATCCCGATGCGGTAATTATCACCACCTAAAATGACGATTTTATCCCCGGTTTTGGGACTGTCTTTTAAAGCCTGGTCTTTCTTGCCATAACCTATTCCGCCGGCTTGCATGATCACTTTGTCGTAACCTAATCTGCGACCGTCGGTTTCATTTTCAAAAGTCAAAACAGAACCGGCGATAAGTGGTTGCCCAAATTTATTTCCAAAATCTGAAGCTCCGTTTGAAGCTTTTATCAAAATATCAATTGGCGTTTGATATAACCATTTCCGGGCTGGCATTCCCTGTTCCCATGGTTTTTCTTCTTCTAATCGGGAATAAGCTGTCATATAAACTGCGGTTCCGGCAAGTGGCAACGAACCTTTCCCACCTGCAAGACGATCGCGTATTTCTCCTCCTGCACCGGTAGCGGCGCCGTTAAAAGGTTCGACTGTGGTGGGGAAGTTGTGGGTTTCCGCTTTAAGCGAAAGCACACTTTCAAATTCTTTTTCTTCGTAATAATCGGGTTTATCCGCCGACTTTGGGGCAAATTGAGTGACTTTTGGTCCGCTAACAAATGCTACGTTGTCTTTATAAGCCGAAACAATTTCATTGGGATTTTCTTCTGAAGTTTTACGGATCATCTTAAAGAGCGAAGAAGGCATTTCTTCCCCATCGATGATAAATTTCCCGTTGAAAATCTTGTGGCGGCAATGTTCAGAATTCACCTGACTGAAACCAAAAACTTCAGAGTCGGTAAGTTTTCTGCCTATTCGTTCAGAAACGGCATTTAAGTAAGCAACTTCTTCCGCGTTAAGCGAAAGTCCTTCCTTTTCATTATAGGCATGAATATCTTCTATATGCAGAATTTTTTCCGGCTCAATATTTATATAGAAAATTTCCTGATCGAGTTTCGCATATTTCTGCGAAAGCATGGGGTCAAACCCATCGTCATCTTTCGCGGAAGCGGTAAATTCTTCAATGCGCACAATACCTTCAATGCCCATATTTTGGGTAATCTCAACCGCATTGGTACTCCAGGGAGTTATCATTGTGGCACGCGGACCAATAAAAAAAGCGTCAATAATAGACGCTTGTAGTTTAGGTTGGTCGCCAAAAAGCCAGGTTAACTTTTTTTCATCTTCCTGAGAAAGATTTTCCTGGGTTTGAACGGCGTATATTTTTAAATCCTGAGAACCGAAAAAATGAATCATAAAGGGTGTCGCTATTGAAGTCGCAAATTTAATGATTTCTACTGAAAAATTAATTAACGAGCAGCTTTACTGTTTTGCTTTTTTGCTGAGATTGTAATGAAATAAAATACAAACCTGTCTTGTAAGAGCTTAGATCAAGAGATGTTTGGTATTTATAGGTGTCAAGAACTTTACCGGTGACATCATAAATGATGATGCTTTCTGGTTGTGCTGTGGTATTTATTTCTACAAAATGATGTGCGGGATTGGGATATAGCGAAAAGGTAATTGTTTCAGTATCAAAAATACCTAAATTGTCCCAGCGGTCTTGCGCTTCAGGACCACCCCAGATCTCTGTTGCCAGATGTGGATTGTCTATAAACGGATTACGGTTGCCCTGTGCGTATGTTGCATCGCTGTCGTGATAGGTATTTCTTTGATCTTCTACTGCAGATGGAAGGTCTTCTGCATTCCATTCTAAAAGTAAATCGACCATATCAGGATCTTCTGCATTGGTTGTTCCTACGGCTACGTTTGTGGGTAGACAGCGTGTGCCGTAACGCAGATACATATACATGAGCATTCTGGCTACATCACCTTTCCATTCATCACCGGGATACCAATTTGTGCCTACAGTGCCAGAATTTCCGGTACCGTCAGCAAATTTTCTGTTACCTCTATTGGCGTTGCGTTGTACGTCGCTGGGGCGTAAATGATGCGCATCAGAACCGGGACCTTCGTTTCCTAAATTAGGTGTTCCTAAAGATTTAGCGTAGGTATGTTCTCTGTTCCAATCTCCATTATCACCACCATTTCTGTTTTTATCTCTCGTTCTGTCATTTGTTGGGTCTTGATCAGTTTGATCTTCATAGCCGTAAAGCAGAAGAACTTCATCAGGATTTTCGGGGTCAACATCTGTAACTTTATCTGCTTCCCAGATTCCCGGAGTGTATGTAAGAAAATGGGTGTGCGTTTCTGTGATTTTAGTCGCCAGTTCTTGCTTTAAAGCAGCACCACTTTTTGAAAGATCTACGTCATCATAGTATGGCTGCTGCGCCAAAATAGATAACGGAAGGAAAATTAAAAGGAGTAGAAGTCTTACCATGCGAGAAGTTTTAGGACAGTGAAATTTTATTTTTTAGATAAAAGAGCCATAAAGAAACCATCATATCCAGACTCACTTGAAAGTACAACTTTTTGTTGATCAAGACTAAACTCTTTTCCTTCTTCTGAAGTTAAAAATTCTTTAACCTGTGCCTGATTTTCTGAAGGAAGAATAGAACAGGTAGCGTAAACCAGTTTTCCGCCAGATTTAACCATTTTTGAGTAGGAGCGAAGTAGTTCTTGTTGTTTAACTTTTATGCTTTCTACAAAATCCGGTTGTAGTTTCCATTTAGCATCTGGATTTCTGCTTAACACACCAAGACCTGTACATGGCGCATCAATAAGGACACGATCTGCCGAGTTATATAATTTTTTAATGACCTTAGTAGAGTCTATTGTTCTGGTCTCAATATTAAAAGCTCCGGCACGACGCGCACGTCTTTTAAGTTCTTTTAATTTATTGCCAAAAATATCCAGAGCTATAATCTGCCCTTTGTTATCCATCATAGCGGCAAGATGTAGCGATTTACCACCGGCACCTGCACAAGTATCAATAACACGCATTCCCGGTTCAACCTGAAGTAATGGGGCTACAAGTTGTGATGATGCATCCTGAACTTCAAAAAAACCTTCTTTAAAAGCAGTGGTTGTGAAAACATTCCCACGTTCTTTAAGTTGAATAGCGTCTTTATATCCTTTTATAGATTCTGTTTCAAAACCTTCTTCTGCAAGAGATTTTTGCAGTGCGCCTACGTCAGTTTTTAAACGGTTAACACGAAGAACCACCGGTGCTTGTTGATTAAGAGCAGCGATTTCTGCATCCCACTTTTTACCCAATTCTTTTTCACCTAATTCATCTAACCAGTCTGGTATAGATTCTCTGTATTTCCTTGTTTGTGAAAGTTCATCAAATTTCCCTTTTATGCGCCGGGTAGGTGTTTGTTCTATTTGTGGCCAATCTGGTAGTGTTATTCCGCGTAAGGTAGCCCAGACAGCAAATAACCTCCAGATATCTTTGCGCTCAAATGGCTCACCAACTTCTGCAATGCCTGCATATAGGCGTTTCCATCGTACAATATCGTAAATAGTTTCAGCAACAAAACTACGGTCTCTCGATCCCCAGCGTTTGTCTCTTTTAAGTTGTTTTTCTACCGTTTTACTGGCATAACTTCCCTCGTTAAATATTTCTAACAAGCCATCAAC
Source organism: Leeuwenhoekiella sp. A16 (assembly GCF_047946675.1). Classification (GTDB taxonomy): domain Bacteria; phylum Bacteroidota; class Bacteroidia; order Flavobacteriales; family Flavobacteriaceae; genus Leeuwenhoekiella. Next base: position 26,890 of record NZ_CP172313.1, on the reverse strand, counting down.
TACGGCGAAAACGAGATTACGGTGTAAGCGCATGAATTTGGTTTTAAAATGGCTGCAAAGGTACGGGTTTGTAGGTGAATAGTTTTATATTCACGCAAAATAAAGAATATGTACAGGCTTATCGTTTTTATGGGATTCTTGCTGCTGGCAAGTTGTCAAGAAAAACCCACTAAAGAAGAGAATAAATTTTTCACAGATGTTGAAATAACAACAATTTATGAGGATACGGTGAGTATAAGAACCCTTGAGATAATGGATGGCGGCAGCCTCGCATTTGCAGGTACTGATGGAAAGTTTGGTCTTTATAATCCAGCAACAAAGGTCTGGAATACCAATACACTTTATAAAGATAGTATAGCACCGGCTTTTAGAGCCACTGCACATACACAAACAGATTTTTATATGTTGAGTATTGAAAACCCTGCTTTGTTGTATAAAACAGGAGACTCAGGAAGGATGGAACTTGTTTATGAAGAGGAAAACGAAAAGATCTTTTATGATGCGATGAAATTCTGGAATGATAAAGAAGGAATAGCAATAGGAGATCCTACATCAGATTGTTTATCAATTATAATTACTCGCGATGGTGGCAAAAGCTGGAAGAAATTAGATTGCAATGAATTGCCTCAAATTAAGGAAGGCGAAGCCGCATTTGCTGCAAGTAACACAAATATTGCGACTGCCGGGAATAAAGCCTGGATAATTACGGGTGGAGGTACTTCAAGAGTTTATTTCACTCCTGATAAGGGCAAAAACTGGGAAGTATTTAATACACCTTTAGTGAAGGATAAAGCTACTTTTGGCGGCTATTCGATCGATTTTTATGATAAAATGACCGGTTTTATAATTGGTGGCGATTATACAGATCCAGAAAATAATACCGGTAATAAAGCCATCACTCAGGATGGCGGTAAAACGTGGACGCTGGTTGCAGATGGTAATGAACCGGGATATAAGAGCTGTGTGCAATTTGTGCCAAACAGTGGGGGAGAGCAGCTTGTAGCTTCCGGCTTTACCGGAATTGACTATAGCAAAGACAGCGGCGAGACATGGACCAATTTAAGCAAGGAGGGATTCTATGCTTTTAGATTTCTCAATGACAGTACGGCTTATGCAGCGGGTAAGAACCGAATTGCAAGATTAGATTTTAGTAGAAACTAATCTTCTTCTGTACCGTTCTTATTTTTTCTCTTTTTATACTCTTCAAAAAGCTTTTGACCAAACTGGCGTTCTACCTCAGGTAAAAAAACAATTTTAGAAGCAGGCAGTTTTTTAACGAGGTCGTCCATAAGACGTTTTTCCAGAGAATGACGCTCATTAAGCACGGTATTATATTCTTCTATTAGTTCTTTGCTATCATCTTCAGATAGTTTGTTCTTGACACCATCGCTGTTATATTTTTCATGAAAGAGACGTCTTTCGCGTTTACGCAGATCGTGCATTTTAGAATCATACGAATTGTAAATGGGCCAGAATTTTTCGGCCTCAGCCGGAGTAAGTTCAAGTTCTTCTGTGATAAAAGATACCTTTAACGCTTTAATACGCTCATATTTATCTTTATCCTGACTATAGGTCGTCATCGCTGTTAGAAAGAAAATGATGAGAATTATATTTTTCATAGGTTGTTTAAATCAAATAAATTATTGATCAGTAATGTCGTCTTCTATAATTGTATTGTCTAGATATTCAAAAATTAAATCGTCTGATACTGATGACTTATCTATAAAGGAGCTGGAAGCCTCAATCTCGTTAAGATCCTGATTAGAAATATAATCCTGAATACCGTCTTCACTTAAATATTCTTCCATAGAAGTAAATGTGAGGTCATCAAAATTTGAAATACGTCTACCGGGAATTATAACCAGAAGTGCTACAACCAATAAGGCAGCAATACTCATGACTATGCCAATTGCTATGCTCTTTTCTAAAGTGAATATCTTATTCTTTGGTTTTAGGCGAGCATTAATTTGTGTATCCAGGTTATCAAAATAGCCGTCTGGGATAGTAAAACCACCCTGATCTTTTTTAAGAATAGTTTGCAAAAGAATTTCTTCTTTCAAATTTTTCTCAAAATCGTCAAAATATCCTGAGGGAACTTGGTACCCCTCCTTTTTAATATTTTTCCAGCTTTCTTTCATTAATCTATAGACTTCTTTTTATAGTAAAGGTTTAATTATTAAGAACATGTTGCGTTATTTTTTTTACGGCATGATGATAACTGGCTTTTAGAGCACCTTCTGAAGTATCTAAAATTTTAGCAATCTCGTTATACTGTAAGTCATCGTAGTATTTCATGATGAAGACTTGCTTTTGCTTAGGCGGTAATTGATTAATGGCTTCCTGAAGTTTAAGCTGCGCAGCATCACCATCAAAATATGGATCGCTTGTCAGGTTGCTTACTAAACTCTGCTGCAGGCTTTCGTTACTTAACTTAAGTGTTTTTGCTCTTTTGTTGAGAAAGGTAATGGTTTCATTAGTCGCTATTCTATAAAGCCATGTATACACCTGACTCTCTCCTTTAAAATTACCTAAATTCTTATAAACCTTTATAAACGTATTTTGTAACACATCGTCTGTATCGTCATGAGAAATGACCATTCTGCGTATGTGCCAATAGAGTTTCTCCTTATAATCTCTTATAAGGTCTTCAAAAACTAATTCATCAGGTTTTTTGCTGGTCAATTGCACAATATTGAATTTGTGATGGCCACAAGTTTGACATTATTTATTAGAAACGGTTTAAAAGGCGCTTCTTATTTTAACATTACAACGTAATAGTAAATATAATTATCGTTTAAATACATAAATTAGCGATTAATTACACAAAATATTTGGTTGGTAATAGAAAAGCCCATATATTTGCTTCAATAAAAATAACCAATGACCTTTTACCCCAAATCATTAGGTCAAGGATATAAGAAATACAATCCTTTTTTGTCCCAAATCGAAAAAAGATCGTTTTTAAAATAAACCCAAGTCTTAATTGACTCAACTACAACAAATTTGTATTACCGCCCCAAGATGCAAAGATTAAACAAAGATGATGCGAAAGTATCATCTTTTGTTTTTTAAACCCCATTTATCTTTTCACTATCATTTTTTTAAAACACTTCATCCTTAAAAAGCGCATTGAGTAGAATTAATTAAAAACTTGTATTTTTTATTTAAATACTATAACGTTTTCGAATTGGGTATATTAACTTATTTTAACGTTTTGTGATACTATTTCATCTAATTTCCGATAAAGTGCACAATTTCACGATTAATTACACAAAAAACTTGTGAGGTTTAAAAATCCGTTTTATATTTGAACCATAATTAAAGTACTGGCCGTTTCATCCCAAATCAAACTGTCAGTCAATTACAACAAGAATAACAGAATACCTACCCCTAGTATTTTGTTTGGTAAACAAAAAGATGTTGCTCCCCTAGCAGCATCTTTTTTTATTTACAGCTGTAGCTAAAGTACTACAACTTATATTATTTGAATTTTTGTGATTTTTGAATCGTTAATCAAATGATTGCATTTCTACAAGCTTGCGATAAGTACCGCCTTTGGCTATTAGTTGGTCATGTTTACCTTGCTCAACAATTTCACCCTTTTGCATTACGACAATAAGGTCTGCGTTTTGTATTGTAGACAATCTGTGAGCAATCACAATAGAGGTACGATTCATCATCATATTCTCGAGAGCCTTTTGCACCAGACGTTCACTTTCTGTATCGAGAGCAGAGGTAGCCTCATCTAAAATCATGATTGGAGGATTCTTTAAAACTGCTCTGGCAATAGAGATACGTTGTTTTTGACCTCCACTCAATTTATTACCGCTATCGCCTATGTTTGTGTCTAAGCCAAGTGGAAGATCTTTTACAAACTCCCAGGCGTTAGCAATCTTTAAGGCATCAATTATTTCTTCTTCTCCTGAGTTGGGTTTACCTAATAACACATTATTACGGATGGTGTCATTAAATAATATAGAATCCTGGGTTACCAGCCCCAGAAGATCGCGCAGGGACTTTTTAGTAATATCCTTAATATTGTTACCATCTATCTCAATAGCACCTTCATTAACGTCGTAAAAGCGAGTAATTAAATTTGCGATGGTACTTTTGCCGCTACCGCTTTGCCCTACAAGAGCAACAGTTTTTCCTTTAGGTACGGTAACGCTAAAGTTCTTTAAAACATTTTCATCTTCGTATTTAAATGAAATATTCTCAATATTGATGCTATGAGAAAATTCTTTCTTGTCTAAAGCGTTCTCTTTATCAGTAATTGTTGACTGAGTGTTGATGACTTCCAGAATACGTTCTGCGGCAGCATCTCCTTTTTTTACACTGTAAGCTGCTTTACTTATCTGCTTTGCAGGGGTCAAAATCTGGTAAGAAAGCCCTAAAAACGCAATAAAGGTTGCGGCACCCAGAGATTGCTCAACAAGAACCATTTGACCACCAAACCACAGAATAACGACTATTACAAAAATACCCAGGAATTCACTCGTGGGTGAAGCCATATTTTGTCTGTTAATAAGGCTATTTAGAATATTCTTTAAACGTTCTGTAGAAGTTTGAAATTTTTCGCGAAAGCTGTTTTCTGCATTAAAACCTTTAATAATCTTTAAACTCGATAAGGTTTCTTCTACTATAGAAAGAAAGTGACCATTCTCTTCTTGTGCCTGGTTAGACTGTTTTTTTAGCGATTTCCCTATACGTGAAATGATAAAACCTGATATGGGCAGAAATACAAAAACAAAAAGGGTGAGCTTGGCGCTCATCATAAGCATAGCGATGATCGTAAAAATGATCGTGAGCGGTTCTCTAACTACCATTTCCAGAATAGAAAGAAAAGAGCGTTCTACCTCATTAACATCTGCTGTGATTCGTGAAATGGTATCACCTTTTCTCTTTTCTGAGAAATAGGCAACGGGTAGCTCAATAAGCTTATCATAAATGGCGTCGCGCACATCTCTCATCACACCATTACGCAAATAGGTAATAAAAAATGTTGCCAGGTAACCAAACAGGTTTTTAAGGAAGAAAAGAATTACTACGATTATGCAGATGAATACGAGTGCCGAAAGTTCATTATCTGCAACGCGCTCACTTACATTAAAGTAAAAATAATTAACGGCATAATCTTTAGCTCCTGCCCAGCCTTCCCAAACGGGAGCAGCTACCACGCGCTTGCTTTTATCAAAAAGGATCTCAATTACCGGGATAAGTGCCAGAAAAGAGAGTGTACTAAAAAGAGCATAAAGAATGTTGCAAAGAACGTTAAGTATCGCGTAGCGCTTATATGGCCTCGCAAACTGAAGGATTTGTTTAAAGTAATTCATAGAAAAAAATAAGCCCCGAAATTGACTTCAGGGCCGTTGTAGTATTTACAGACCTAGCTCTTTACGTATTCCGGCTATTCTGTCATTAAGCGTTTTATCTACCTTATCATATTTATCTAAAGAAGGTAATTCTTCATTAACGCTGATATAAAATTTAATTTTAGGTTCGGTACCACTTGGTCGTGCAGCAATGCGGCTACCTTTTTCTGTATGATATACAAGAACATTAGACTTTGGCATATCAATATCTGTAGAATTACCTGTTGCTACTTTTAGAGATTTAGCGTTTTGATAATCGTCTATTTGAATAACCTTCTCACCATTTATGCTTGTCATTGGGTTCTCTCTAAGATCTATCATGGTCTGTTTAATTTCTTCAGCTCCAGAAATACCTTTTTTTACCAGCGATGTAAGATCTTCTTTGTAGTAACCGTGTTTTACATACAGATCAAGGAGTAATTCATAAAATGAAGAACCATTTGCCTTAGCCCAAGTTGCAATTTCGCAAGCGAGAAGGGTAGAGGTAACAGCATCTTTATCTCTTACAAAATCACCTACCATATAACCAAAACTTTCCTCGCCACCGCCAATGAAATGCTGGGCAGGAAAATCTTTTATCATCTTAGCGATCCATTTAAAACCTGTAAGACCAAGTTTGCATTCTACGCCATATGATTTAGCCAGAACCTCCATCATAGGAGTTGAAACTATAGTTGAAGCGATAAATTCATTGTTCTTATGAGCATTTGCCCCAAAGTAGTTCTTTAACAAGAAATCTGTCATGACGATCATGGTTTGATTTCCATTAAGAAGCAACATTTCTCCCTCATTATTGCGTACTGCAATACCTAATCTATCGCAGTCAGGATCTGTACCTATTACAATATCTGCATTAGTTTTCTCTGCAAGCTCCATTGCCATTTTTAAGGCTTCAGGTTCTTCAGGGTTAGGAGATTTTACTGTAGGGAAATTGCCATTAGGCTCACGCTGTTCTTCAACAATATGTACATTGTTGTAGCCTGCTTTTTCTAATACGTCTGGTACTAAAGTGACAGAAGTACCATGAAGCGGAGTAAACACGATTGTAAGATCATCTCGCTTTCCATTCAACTGCGAAAAGCTTCCATTCTTTAAAGATGCATTTATAAATGCTTCATCAACATCTTTATCAATATAAGTGATCAAATCTTCTTTAGCCGAAAAGTTGATCTCAGAATATTGAAGATTTTCAATCACATTAATAATCTCACTATCCTGAGGTGGCACTAATTGACCACCATCTTGCCAGTATACTTTGTAACCGTTATATTCTGGTGGGTTGTGACTTGCTGTAAGTACAATACCACAATGACAATTAAGATGCTTTACAGCGAAACTTAACTCAGGGGTGGGGCGCAGGCTGCTGAATAAGTATACTTGTATACCATTTGCAGAAAAAACATCTGCCACAACCTTTGCAAGCTCTTTACTATTATTACGGCAGTCATATGCAATTGCCGTTTTAATATCTTCATCAGGAAAAGCCTGCTTAAGATATTTAGCCAGTCCTTGTGTATTTTTACCTAAAGTATATTTGTTTATTCGGTTAGTACCTAAACCCATTACGCCGCGCATACCGCCGGTGCCAAATTCCAGGTTCTTATAAAAACTTTCTTTAACGCCTTCAGGATCATTTGCGATCATGTCTTTTATTTTTTCCTGTGTTTTCTGGTCAAAATCAGGAGTAAGCCATGCGTTTACTTTATCAAGTATTTCGGGTTCTATATATATCATAACGTTGGTTTAGTTTGTAAAAATACGTTTTTAACTATTAGTTTAAAACAGTCTAAAATCCCTTTTTTGAGCTAATTAAGTACCGTTGTTTTTCATGCTTAGATCGCAAAATCAATTCGCCCAGAAAGCCTGCAATAAAGAGTTGTACGCCTATTACCATACTTACAAGAGCCAGATAAAATTGAGGGCGGGCAGTGATAAGACGTCCTCGCGGATTTATAAAAATCTTGTCTATACCCAGATAACCGGCAAAGGCAAAACCTATAATAAACATGATAAAACCAAGCGCACCAAAGAGGTGCATAGGGCGTCTTGCAAAATAAGTTATAAACCAGATCGTGATTAGATCTAGAAGACCTTTAATAAAGCGGTCTGCGCCAAATTTTGTTTCACCGTACTTACGCGCCTGATGCTTAACAGGTTTTTCTGTAATATTATAAAAACCTGCATTTTTTGCCAGAAGTGGGATGTATCTGTGCATCTCGCCATAGACATCTATATTTTTTACTACTTCTAGACGATACGCTTTGAGACCACAATTAAAATCATGTAATTTTAAACCACTTGTTTTACGAGCGGCCGCATTAAATAACTTTGAAGGTAGATTTTTTGTGAGTACAGAGTCATATCTTTTCTTTTTCCATCCTGAAACAACATCATGACCACCGTTCACTATGAGATAGTACAGTTCTGGAATTTCATCAGGGCTGTCCTGCAGATCTGCATCCATAGTGATTACAACATCTCCAGAAACAGCAGCAAAACCGGCGTTTAACGCTTGACTTTTGCCATAATTTCTATTAAACTTTATGCCCTTTACCTCGTGATGGGTTTTAATAAGTTGAGTAATAGTTTCCCAGGACCCGTCTGTACTACCATCGTCTATAAATAGAATTTCATATGAAAAACCACTGGATTGCATAACATCTGCAATCCAGTGGTGTAATTCTGTAAGTGATTCTTTTTCGTTAAGTAAAGGTATAACTACCGATAGTTGCATAAAAGCTTATTCTTGATACGGATTCTCACGCTTAAATATTAAACCTGAAAAAAGAGAGTATATAAAGCCAAAAAAGATGCTAAGCAGGATGAAAAAAGCGCCTCCTAATAATGGATTGCTCATTTTCTTTGCAATGGCCATACCGGTCTCTATTTGATCTTCTGTCATATTAGGATTTTGCTTTACCATATTCTCACGGGCAACGTCTAACATGGTGTCTGCAAAGTCTGGTTCTATTATGTACGCAAAAATAGCATTATAGATTGCATAAACAAGTCCGCTAATTGCAGCAATTGCGAGACCTACTTTTATTGCTTGTCCCAAAGTTAGAAAGCCACCATTTTTAGAGCGATAAGTATAGATACTATAACCTATAAAAAGTGGAAAGATAAGATAGAACAGGTACATAGGCCATTGCTTCCCTTCATAGAGCATACCTGTAACATACATGATCACAACTATAACAATAAGTATGGCACCAAGAACAACGCCATTAGGCAAAGCAAATTTTGCGGTAGGATATTGATTTGTCATTTTAAGAAAATTTTGGTTAGGCTAGTTAGTTAACAAAAATACTAAAACGTTACAGATGTATTCTAATTGATTTTCTATATGAATAAATTAATTTTTATATTTGTCGCTTGTTATATAAGTTTTTATTTCTAAATTTGCACCTCAAAAATTGAGCGGATTTAAAGCATAGCACGATGAAAAAAGACATACATCCAGAAAATTATAGAATAGTAGCATTTAAAGACATGTCAAATGAAGAAGTATTTTTGGCGAAGTCAACTGCTAATACTAGAGAAACTATTGAAGTAGAAGGAGCGGAGTATCCGTTAATTAAACTTGAGATATCCAGAACATCTCATCCTTTCTATACCGGTAAATCTAAACTAGTAGATACCGCTGGTCGTATTGATAAGTTCAAGAACAAATACAAGAAATTTGCTAAATAAGCATCTTTCTTAAGATATAGAAAAAGCCTTTGCGATTGCAAAGGCTTTTTTAGTTTATAAAACTTAGGTTAGATTATTTCTTTCCAAACATAGACTGCATAATTCTATTTATCCCCTTAAAACCAAGAAAAATCGCCATAGCAGCGGCAAAAATCCCGAGTATAAGAACGGCTAAATAAAGAGGATGTTCCTTGTTCTTAAATGCCTGATAGATAATGCCGGGTCCTAAAAACATAAAGAATAGCGACATCGCCATCGTGCGCACTCCCTTTGCCAGTAGTTCTTTGTTAGTGCCCATGTTTGTAAATTTTGATAGCATTTCTCACGCTGCCGTGTTTTTTAAGTAAAATACGAGCCTCACTTTCTTCTATATGCAGAGCTTCCATTAGCATTTGAGCGCCACGACCTACTAATTTGTGATTGCTTAATTGCATATCTACCATTTTATTGCCCTGCACACGACCTAGTTTGATCATTGCCGTAGTAGAAATCATATTTAAAACGAGTTTTTGCGCTGTTCCTGCTTTCATGCGGCTGCTGCCTGTTACAAACTCTGGCCCTACAACTACTTCTATAGGATATTTCGCTTCAAGCGAAAGCGGGCTCCCTGCATTGCACGTGATACAACCGGTTGGAATTCCTTGTTCATTACACGCTTTTAAAGCACTAATAACATACGGTGTTGTTCCCGAAGCTGCGATGCCTATCACAAAATCGTTAGAGCCTATATTGTGCTCAAGCAGATCCTGCCAACCTTGGTCTTCGCTATCTTCGGCAAATTCTACAGCTTTTCTAATCGCTTTATCGCCTCCCGCAATAAGACCTACAACTTTGTCATGTGGTACTCCAAATGTAGGCGGGCATTCTGAAGCATCTACAACCCCCAATCTACCGCTGGTTCCTGCTCCCATATAAAACAGACGGCCGCCATTTTCCAGCTGATTTATGACCTTTTTTACCAGATTTTCGATCTGTGGGAGCGATTTTTCAACCGCATCAGGTACGGTTTTGTCCTCCTTATTAATATTTGAAAGTAATTCATGTACACCCATTTCTTCTAAATGGTCATACTTTGATGTCTCTTCTGTAGTTCTGGTAAAAGCCATATGTAAAATTACAGATTTGTAAATAGATATTTATATAGTTGTAAAAAGAAGCCCCGCTAATTTAGCAGGGCTTTACAATTTATTCTGAATTAGATTTAATTCATTATCGCATTAAAAGTTGCGCTTGGTCTCATTGCCGCGCTTGCTTTTTCCTGGTCTGGGAAATAATATCCACCCAGATCAACTGCTGATCCCTGAGCCTGTATAAGTTCTTCTTGTATTTTCTTAGAGTTTGTTTCCAGTTCGCTAGCCATTTCTGCAAAATGAACCTGAAGTTCTTTGTCTTTCTCCTGTTTGGCTAAAGCCTGAGCCCAGTATAGAGCTAAGAAAAAGTGGCTACCTCTGTTGTCAATCTCATTCACTTCGCGTGATGGTGATTTTTTATTGTCAAGAAATTTAATAGTTGCCTCGTCAAGAGTTTCAGCCAGGATAAGCGCTTTAGGGTTATTATTCTTTTCTCCTGCGTGTTCTAATGAAACAGAAAGTGCTAAAAATTCACCTAGAGAATCCCATCTTAAATGACCTTCTTCTACAAACTGTTGTACGTGTTTAGGAGCAGAGCCACCGGCACCGGTTTCAAAAAGACCACCACCATTCATTAATGGTACAATAGAAAGCATTTTTGCGCTGGTACCAACTTCAAGAATAGGGAAGAGGTCTGTATTGTAATCACGCAAAACATTCCCGGTAACAGAGATTGTATCTTCACCAGCTTTCATTCTCTTTAAGGTGAAGCGCGTTGCTTCAATAGGAGACATAATCTGTATGTCAAGCCCTTCTGTATTGTGATCTTTAAGATAAAGATTTACTTTTTTTATAAGCTCAGCATCGTGTGCTCGTTCTTTATCAAGCCAAAATATTGTAGGTATACCTGTTGCACGCGCACGATTTACGGCAAGTTTTACCCAGTCCTGAACAGGTGCATCTTTTGTCTGGCACATTCTCCAGATATCTCCTGCGTCAACATTATGCTCTAATAGCACGTTGCCAGAGGCATCTTTTACCTGAACTTTACCGCTTGCAGGAATTTCAAAGGTTTTATCGTGAGAACCATATTCTTCAGCTTTTTTAGCCATTAGTCCTACGTTAGGAACAGTACCCATTGTAGTGGGGTCAAAAGCGCCATTTTCTTTGCAAAAATCGATCGTTTCCTGGTAAATACCGGCGTAACTGCTGTCTGGAATAACAGCTTTTGTATCCTGAGATTTATTATCTGCATTCCACATCTGGCCGCTGTTACGTATCATAGCCGGCATAGAAGCATCTATAATAACATCGCTTGGTACGTGTAAATTTGTAATACCTTTATCTGAATTTACCATTGCAAGGTCAGGACGCTCTTCAAGTGTTTTTAAGATATCACTTTCTACTTCAGAACGTTCTGCTTCTGGTAATTCATTTATACTTGAAAACAAATTTGCAAGTCCGTTTTTAGCATCAAATCCTACAGAGGCTAGTTTATCACCGTGTTTTTGAAAAACGTCTTCAAAGAAAACTTTTACAGCATGGCCAAAAATGATAGGGTCTGAAACTTTCATCATTGTGGCTTTAAGGTGAATTGAAAATAGAACACCTTTCGCTTTAGCATCTTCAATTTGTTCTTTTAAGAACTCAAGCAATGCTTTTTTGCTCATTACTGTGGCGTCTATAACTTCGCCGGCCAGTAATGGTAAATTTTCTTTTAATGTAGTTGTATTGCCAGCGTCATCTGTAAGCTCGATAGTTACCGCATTTGCATCAGCCAGAGTCACAGATTTCTCATTAGCTCTAAAGTCACCATGTTGCATAGTAGCTACATGTGACTTGCTGTCTTTTTCCCAAGCTCCCATACTGTGAGGATTCTTGCGTGCATATTCTTTTACGGGTTTAGGCGCGCGACGATCTGAATTACCCTCGCGAAGGACAGGGTTTACTGCGCTACCTAAAACTTTAGCAAAGCGTGCTTTTAATGCTTTTTCTTCTTCAGTCTTTGGTTCTTCCGGATAGTCTGGAATAGCAAAACCTTTAGCCTGAAGTTCTTTTATAGCAGCTATTAACTGTGGTACAGATGCGCTAATGTTAGGTAATTTAATAATATTAGCTTCCGGCTTTTTGACAAGCTCACCTAGTTCTGCAAGTGCATCGGCTTGTTTTTGATCTTCGTTAAGGTAATCTGGAAAAGTAGCAAGTAATCTTGCTGCCAGAGAAATATCTTTTGTTTCGAATTCTATGTTTGCAACTTTCGCAAATTTTTGAACGATGGGAAGAAAAGATTGGGTTGCCAGGGCCGGAGCCTCATCGGTTTTAGTATAAACTATTTTAGACGTGGTTAAAGACATATATATTACAATGTTATTATAATCGTGAATAGTTAAGGTTGAGTGCAAAGCACAAATCTATTCAGGGTTATAAATAGCTCAACAATTTATTGAAATGATTAAATTTTTGTTTGCAAATATAGGATTTTACGCCTGTTTTTAACACTCTATAGTGTGTTAATGCAGGTTAAAAGGAAGTAATAATTTAGCCGTTTATCGATAAGTACATGTATTTGGCAATTTTTGACATAAAAAAAGCCATATCATTGTACAAAGTACCTTGACATGGCTTCTAATGAATTGATTTTTTACCGGTGAGCCCTCTGAGCTCCTTGGCAAGAATATTAGTACTTGCACCGTAAATCTATTCATTGGGATAAAATTCTTCAAAAATCTATGATTTCTAAGCTTTCTATCCCGAAATCAGACATTTTAAATAGTATTGCTTTACAAAGGATTTTATTTAGATTTTCCGAGGAAAGACCTCTGTGAAAATTTCAAAAACCAGCAAATACTTTTTACTACTTTGAGCTATTAAAATCTCTGATATAAATTATCAATAATTGATATGAAGATCAATCTATTGATAACTGTAAGAACGATAATTCAATGTGTTATTGAATTTATATTACTAAAGTAAGATTTAAATACATATATCCCTAGTATTTTAACAATTTAGTTTTCAACTCTTTATAAACGGCGATTATGAACAAAAGTTAATAAATGGCATAGCCTAATGAGATAGTTAGTGGAATGGCAATACCGGGGTTGTCATTAAAAATATTACCATTAGAATAATGAGCAATCTTGAGGTCAAGATTGTAATTTCTCTCTTTCCCAAACAGGAAACCAATACCCATAAAATCCTGAAAAGTCGCTTCTTCACCACTATCTATACCGTCAAGTACAGATTTTGAAATGTATGCAGGCCCAATTATTGAATAATTAAAATATAAGTCTACGGGAGCTGTTCTTAAAAACCACCAGCGTACTAAGGGATAAACTGACAGTGCATAGAAGTTTTCATGATTCTGTGTTTTGTATAATGCAAGACTGGCGCCCCAGTCTAGCGAAAAGTTTTTGTTAGTATGAAAAATATTGCGCTGATAGGTCATAAAAACGCCATTTTTAATGAAAATATCGCCATTCCAGAAAATAGGAATGCTGGTTTTAAGTCCGCCAGAAAATTGTCTGTTTATATCAAAACCTAAAAAGTCTGAAGCGTAACCTATCTGCAATATATGTTTAGGAAAAGCATACAGGGTTGACGCATTATCATCAATTACATTTTGATCAAGAGAACGTAAATTATAAGTAATTCCCGCTGCGATAAACGTTGTTGCAGGTTGCTTAACTTTGTCTTTAGGAGGTGAGTAGGTCAGGTTAATAGAAGCATCCCATTTGTAGCTGAGTTTGTAATTGATTCCTGTGCCTAAAAGAGGGTAGAGGTATTGTGCATCTTTAATAACTTGTGTATCATCAATTTTAAAACCATGTCTGGCAACGTTGCTGAGTCCTGCTTCCCAATATAGAGAGTAACGAGTAGATAATTCTATTCTTTTTCTCCCGCTAATGGCCCAAATATTAGTCCATACAGAATGATGATAGTTGTCAATATTAATACCGTTATATGAAACCCATGCAGCTGGTCGCATCACACTTAGCTGGGCATCCCAGTTATTCTTAAAGTGGTATCCTATTGCAAATCTGCCGGCAAAAGTAGTGGTGGCCGTTATAGATATAGCCTCTGCAGATCCTTCTAAAAGTTTGCTTGAGTAGTTATAATTAATGACGCCAAAATTAGCATTGAGATACATGTTTTTTAAACCAAAAGAATAATCTGCTCTATCATCCTGGGCTACTAAACCTGCGCACCAAAATAAAAAACATGTAAAAAAGAAAGCGATTTTCTTCATCGCCTAAATATATAAAAAAAGGGCTCCCATTTAAGGAAGCCCTTTAAGCTATAAGCTTAAAAAAATTATTTTCTAATTTCTTTAATTCTTGCTTTTTTACCTGTAAGACCTCTAAAGTAGTAAATACGAGCTCTACGTACTTTACCTCTTTTATTGATCTCAATTTTCTGTAATGCAGGAAGGTTGATTGGGAAAATACGCTCAACACCTACAGTACCAGACATTTTTCTAATGGTAAATGTTCTTGTTAGGCCGCTTCCACGAACCTGAATAACAACACCACGGAAAAACTGAGTACGTTTTTTATCACCTTCACGTATTTCATAATACACGGTAATAGTATCACCAGCACTAAATTCTGGGAAATCTTTCTTTTCTACAAATTCGTTTTGAACGAATTGGATTAAATCTTCCATTTTACAGGAGTTTTATAATAGTTTGATAAGGGCAACATTCACGATTTTCGCCAGAGGTTGTTCTTATGAGGGTGCAAATATACATATAATTTCATTTTTTCCAATTGGAAAGCACAATTTTATATTCAGCTTAAATTACTGACTGATTGCTTATTATAGATCTAAAATAAAAAAATAGATTTCACTTACTCTAAAAGGTCTGGTCTTCTTTCCTGCGTGCGCTTATAAGCCTGCTCTTCTCGCCATTCTTCTATTTTGCCAGTATTGCCAGATCTAAGTATTTCGGGGACGCTCCAGCCCTTATATTCTGCGGGTCGTGTGTAGATAGGAGGAGCTAATAAATTATCCTGAAAAGAATCTGTAAGGGCAGAAGTTTCATTACCTAAAACACCAGGTATTAATCTTATAATGGCATCGCATAAAACCAAAGCTCCTAATTCACCGCCGCTAAGCACATAATCACCAATTGATATCTCGCGTGTTACAAAATGATCGCGTACGCGCTGGTCTACACCTTTATAGTGACCGCAGAGAATAATTATATTTTCCTGTAAAGAGATTTGATTTGCAATACCCTGATTTAAAGTTTCACCATCTGGGGTCATATAGATAATTTCGTCATAATCTCTTTCGCTTTTAAGCTTAGAAATACATTTATCTATAGGTTCTATCATCATGACCATCCCGGCACCACCACCAAATTGGTAATCATCAATTTGTTTATAAGCATTGCTGCTATAGTCTCTTAGATTGTGCAGCTTAATGTCAACTAATCCTTTCTCTATTGAGCGCTGCATGATAGAAGCTTCAAAAGGACTGGTTAATAAATCTGGGACTACTGTAATTATATCTATACGCATGCTGTGTAAACTTTTCTGGTTGCCAAAAGTAACTAAATAACGGCTATTAGGGTAGTAGGAGATAGTAGCAAAAAAAAATCCGCAATCAAAACGATCGCGGATTTTACATTTTATATCGAAAGAGAGATTTAGCCCTTACTGTTCTTTACGATCTTATTACGCTCATCCTGAAGCAAACGTCCCATTTTTTGCTCTTTTTCTAACGCTTTTTTGCGGTATTCTTCATATTCAAACTCTACTTCATTAAGCTTTTTATTAGCTTCCTGAGTTTGAGAGTTACTTCCTTTAAATTTATAGACAAAGAAAAGTAATGCTAAAGCAAGAACAGCAACGATGCCCCACATTAAAGACTTATAACCAGATTTAGTCATCTGTATACCCAGAAAATTAATAGAGTCTTTCTCTTCACGAGTTGTGTCTAGCGTTTGTTGTGTGCTGCTTAGAGAAGAGTTGAGATTATTAACTTCTTCTTTTTGAGTAGCTAATTGACCCTGCAAAGCGTTAATCTGAGCTTTAAGGTTTGCAATGCTGTCTTTTGTATTTTCTTGTAACTTATTAATAGCAAATTTCTTTACTACCTTGTATTCTTGAAAATTGTTAGAATCATTGATCAAGTCAGAAAATTGTTGATCAATGGTGTTTGGTTTTTCTTGCTCATCCTGAATTGTTTCTTCCTGTGCAAAGCTAATTGCAGTGACAAACAGAAGTAAGCAGGTAATCGCGGTAATTCTCATTCTCATTATTTCAGTCGATTTTTTCATTTGTAGCAAAACGCTTCGTTTTTATGCTTATTGCAAAGGTGACAAAATTAGCGATTTCTTATATGAAAATGACGATTTCTTCACATTAAGGAAGGGTCGTATCATTTTTTCTTTCTTCCCGTCGCTCTTCTCTTTCTGCCTTTCTCTGCGCGCGTTTGTATTCTCTGCGTTCTTTAGAAGACATGTTGTCTAGATCTGCCTCTTCTATAGCATCCTGATAATCTATATCCTCGTCAATTTCGCCTTTAAAGGCATTTATCCACGCGTTCTCAAAGATGTTTAAAATCGTAGGAAAAATTCCGGCTTGCACATTATTTAAATTACCTTCAAGTGGTACCACAGTTGCAAGTGTGTTTGTACCCTGATTTTTAAGAACAAACTTAAACATACCTACAAATCCTTCCCAGATGGTGCCTAATATACCATCTTCTTTGCTTATCATTTTTGAGTTGCTCAGCATGGGTTTTACGTACCCTTTAAGATAACCATCTGCGATTGCAAACTCACCATATACTGCAGCATCACCTTCTTTAAAATCAATACCGGCATACGTTCTTGTAAGATCATTAAAAGCGGTAATGTCTGCATCTTCCAGAGAGAAATTAAGATCCATATCTGGTATAGATTTAATCAAATTAACCCCACCATTAAGCTTAAAATTTCCTTTCCCAATGCTTACTGCTCGCGCGGTAATAGGAGACGGAAGATTTTTAGAATCGTCTCTTACATTACGTAAATTATCTGCAGTAAGTTCAAGCTTATCCATATAAAGGTCTATATCTGGCTCAGTTTGCAGTTTTACAAAACCCAGCTTACCGTCGTGTACTTCAAAATGGTTTATGTCTATAGGTACAAGATCTGTTAATGCAGCGCTCCAGTCTTCTGTATCTGCTTCGCCTTCTTCTGTAGGTGCCTCCTGATCTTCAAAAACGTAAGTTACCTCAGGGCTGTACATTTTAATCTCACTTACTATTCTACCTTTAAATATAGATTTCCATTCTATTGAAATATCAGTTTCAGGAAAATTGAGAAAAGGCACTTGCGTCTTAGCATTCACCTTATTTAAATACATACCGTCAATAACATATGCGCCTCTATAAAGAGCAATGTCAATATCTTTTACCTGCCCATAATATCCCGGGATATCTGCCAGAACTTTGTTGACATAGTTCTTTACAATTGTAGGTAGGAGTATTCTAAAAATCACCAGCATTAGTATGATGATTACCGGCAGTACGTATCTTTTCTTTTTGAGACCTCTTCTTTTCTTATCTGATTTTGTTGCTGACATCAATCGTAAAATTTAAGTGTTAAAATTCGCAGAAATGCCGGTAAATGCCAGTTAATGAACTCACAAAATATATTACGCCCTCAATACAATTAAAAAAGCCCGATGAAATGAATCAACGGGCTTTTTTCATATTATTCTTTCATGTTTCTATCTAAAGATAAAGCGGTTACGTTCACCGTCTTTATTCACAAAAGTGATACTTATAGGTTCCTCAGAAGATTTGCTTGACATAATCTTCTCAACATCATTAATGTTACTTACAGCTTCATCATCAATTTCTGTAATAACGATACCTCTCAGGTTATAGCGCTGCATATCTTCGGTAAGTGTGTTATTAATAACAACCCCGTGCTTAACGCCATAATCTTTAAGTTCTCTTGCGCTTGCATTTTTAACCTCAAGCCCCACGTTTCCTATCTTATAAGTTTCCAGTTTAAAGAGAGTAACAGGAACCGTTTTTTCTTTACCATCTCTCATGAATTTTACCTGCACTACATCATTAGGACGTTTTGCATTTAAATAACCAGAAAGGTCAGTAAATTTTGAAATATGGATGCCATCAACCTCTTTAATAACATCACCTTTTTTAATACCGGCTTTTTCTGCACCACTATCATATTCTAATCCGCCTACGTAGAAACCTTCAGTTTGATCAACCTCAAGTTCTTTAGCAATTTCAGTATTAAGACTCATACCGCTAACACCTAAGATACCGCGTTGTACATCGCCATATTCCATAATATCCTGAACGATTTTCTTGGCAATATTAGAAGGGACAGCAAACGCATAACCTACATAACTACCCGTTTGTGAAGTAATAGCGGTGTTAATACCTATTAATTCACCGTTTATATTTACTAAAGCACCACCACTGTTGCCAGGGTTAATGGCAGCATCAGTTTGAATAAATGACTGTGGGTTATTATCAAACTCATTAATATCTCTGGCTTTCGCCGAAATTATACCGGCAGTCACTGTGCTCGTTAAATTAAAGGGATTACCCACAGCAAGTGCCCATTCTCCCAAGCGCACAGAGTCTGAATCACCAAAGGGTAAGTAAGAAAGATCATCACCAGCATCTATCTTAATAAGCGCGATATCTGCTTTGGGGTCAGACCCTATAACATCTGCTTTAAAAGTTCTGTTGTCATTGAGAGATACTTCAATCTCGCTTGCGCCATCTATCACATGGTTATTTGTAACAATATAACCATCTGCAGAAATGATAACACCACTACCAGAACCTACAAGGCCTGGTTGTAGATCACCACCACCATAAATATACTCGTGCATATTGCGTGGTCTACGCGATAATTGCACATTTTTTACGTGTACTACAGCATGAACCGTTCGTTCTGCTGCTTCGGTAAAGTCTGCATTGGTACTCGTTATCGTAGGCCCATTATAAGCAACAGGTAAGAAAGTTGAAGATTTAGTTTTTGCGGAACTTTCTACGAGATCTGTAGATTCAAGATACTTGTAGGCTCCTAGTGTAATGCCGCCTCCAAGGACGGCTACAATCAAAAGACTTGCAAATTTTTTCATAATTCTATATTTCATTGTATTAACTAACATTTAAAATACTTGATCTGGTATAGGATGTTGCGGCATTAACTAGTTTTTAACAGCATATAAAATAATGGCTTTATGTATTTTTGCTGCCAATCTATAAGTAGTACTCCAAAATGGAGAGACAAGGCTTAATTTTTAGCTCTAAAAAGTGAACTTTTAAGGGTGAAAATCGGCTAAAAAGCATCAAAAATTAGTAATGATAACATTCTATAAATATCAAGGAACAGGTAACGATTTTGTAATCATAGATAATCGTCAACTATCTTTTTCCAAAAATGATACCAAACTCATCAAACAGCTCTGTGACAGAAGATTTGGCATAGGAGCAGATGGTTTAATATTGCTAGAGAATCATCCTGATGCAGATTTTAGAATGGTATATTACAATTCAGACGGTAACCCGAGCACGATGTGTGGCAACGGCGGCAGGTGTATTGTAGCTTTCGCGAAAGAAATAGGCGTTATAGAAAATGAAGCCATTTTTGAAGCGGTAGACGGTATGCATGAAGCCAAAATTGTAGATGATATCGTGCACTTAAAAATGCAGGACGTAGATAAAATAGAAGAGAAGCAGGAGCATTTATTCCTAAATACGGGTTCTCCTCACCATGTGCAGTTTGCAAAAGACCTGCAGCAATTAGATGTAAAAACGGCAGGAGCTGCAATGCGTTATAGTGAACTATATGGTAAAGAAGGTAGTAACATTAATTTTGTTGAGTTAAATGGTGAAAATGTCGCCATGCGCACCTATGAGCGAGGAGTAGAAAATGAGACACTTAGTTGTGGTACAGGTGCTACCGCAGTGGCAATAGCTATGTATCATCTGGAAAAGGTAACAAGCAATACCGTAAATCTTACCGTTCCCGGAGGTAAACTACAAGTTACTTTTGAAAAGAATGGAAGCGGATATAAAAATGTTTTCCTCATTGGGCCGGCTAAAAAAGTATTTACAGGAGAATGGCTGTAATCACTTTAACAGGAAATAATATTTATCTTCGCGCCCTTGAGCCAGAAGATCTGGCAATAGTGCATCGTATAGAGAATGATGAATTATTGTGGGAACTCAGTACGACACTTACTCCATATTCTAAATTTACCATCAAAGAATATCTTGAGAATGCACACCGTGATATTTATGAGGTCAAGCAACTTCGGCTTGTTATTTGTAAAAAGGAAGATGATGCCGTTTTAGGAATGATAGATCTTTTTGATTATGATCCTAAAAATCAACGGGCAGGGGTGGGGGTTCTGGTTTTAGAAGAATCTGAACGTGGTCGCGGTTATGGCACAGAAGCTTTACAGTTAATAATCAGGTATAGCTTTGCTCACCTTGATATGCATCAGTTATATGCAAATATTCTGGAAGGTAATGACCGCAGCATTCAGCTTTTTAAGAAACAGGGTTTTGAAGAAGTAGGGGTGAAGAAAGACTGGAAACGCTTTCGCGGAAGCTTTAAAAATGAAATATTATATCAACTTATAAATAAGAATGTACATTAGAAAAATATTAGTTGCCATTGCCTTACTTGGTGTTTTGGGAGGAGCGATTTTCGCTTACGTTATCTACGGTAAATTTTTCTCACCTAATACAGCTTTTAATAATGAAGAAGCACATATTTATGTAAGGACAGACGATACTTATGAAGATGTACGTGCAGAACTTGAGCCGCTAATTGAAGATATAGAGTCTCTGGATGCTGTGGCGTTGCGTAAAGGATATCCTAATAATATTAAGCCGGGTCATTTTATTATTAAGAAAGGTAGTAATAATAACGAGATAGTTAATTCTATTCGCAGTGGTAATGTTCCTGTAACCATTTCTTTTAATAATCAGGAGCGCGTAGAAGATCTTGCGGGGAGAATAGCGCAACAACTCGAGGCAGATAGTTTAAGCCTGGTAAAAGCATTAAAAGATACTACCTTTTTAAAAGAGCAGGGCTTGACGCCTGCAACGGCAATGACTTTATATTTACCCAATTCTTACCAGTTTTACTGGAATACAGATGCGCTGGGTTTTAGAGAGAAGATGGTCAATGAGCACGACAGATTCTGGAATGAGGAGCGTATTAATAAAGCAAAAAAACTCAACCTATCACCAGAACAGGTTTACACGCTGGCGTCAATAGTACAAAAGGAAACGGCTAAAAATGACGAAAAACCGCGTGTGGCGGGTGTTTATCTCAACAGGCTTAAAAACGGATGGAAACTTGACGCAGATCCCACAGTGATATATGCCGTAAAAAAGACCGAAGGTGATTTTAATAAAGTGATCAAGCGCGTGCTTTATAAAGATCTGGAAACAGACTCTCCATACAACACATATAAATACGCCGGTTTGCCACCGGGACCCATATTTATGCCAGATTTATCTTCGATTAATGCTGTTCTTAATCCTGAAGATCATAATTATTACTTTTTTGTTGCAGATGTCTCAAAACCAGGTTATCATATGTTTGCCAGGAATGTAGGGGAGCATAATGCGAATAGGAGACAATACATACAATGGATTAACAAACAAGGGATTAACCGTTAGAGCTTCCTCAAGTGTTAAATATTTGAGAAAGCTGTAACACATTCATCTTATCACGGTCATTTTATTGAATTTTTATTCAGTTTAGGGCGATATTTTAATGATATCACCCGGTTTTTTGATGTTAGTAAAACATTAACTATTTGCAAGTCAAATACTTAAGTTTTTTCGTATCTTTGCGCGCTGAATATAGAACGGGAGTAACTGTTTTTTTACTTGAGTTCTTAATCAACAATTATGACAAAAAACATAATAAAATTAGCAGCATTACCTTCGGTATTTGGTCTTGTAGCACTGAGCTTTTCAGTTAAAGACACTGCAGAATCTACTGCTTATTCAACAGAAGGATTAGAATTGCATTACACAGTTCCCTCTGTAGATGAAGTAGATCATGTTGCTGTAGAAAAGAAGAATCTTGCCAATCCGGGAAATTCTTTTGCAGGATTTAAAGAAGCCCTGGGTTTTAAAGAATCACAAAACGATTATAAACGCATTAATCAATTCGGCTATTTAGGTCGATACCAGTTTGGGCGCAGTACGCTTTTATTGCTGGGTGTAAATGATACAGATGAGTTTATAAACAGTCCTGTTTTACAGGAGAAAGCCTTTATCGCAAATGCTTCAAGAAACAAATGGGTTTTGAGAAAAGACATAAAGCGATTTAATGGTAAAGTTATAAATGGCGTTCGTATCACAGAATCTGGTATTCTGGCGGCAGCTCACCTTGCTGGTCCCGGGAGTGTTAAAAGATATTTACGCTCAGGTGGCGTAGAAGGCTTTAGGGATGCTTTTGGTACTTCTATTAAAAGTTACCTAAGAAAATTTGCCGGCTATGATGTTTCTTTTATCCAGCCAGATAAATTTGCTAAAGTTGATCTTGATAGTTAGTATCAATTAATATATTTGAAAGAGAAGATTTAGGGCAACAATTATGTTGCCCTTTTTTTTGTTTTAAAAACGAAAATTTTATTTCTGAATGATGAAAATTGCCGGTCTTTTATGAAGATCTGGCATTTTATTCTTCCATTGTGCGGCTGCTTTTGTAAGTATGAATTCGCTGGGCAAGCTAATATCGCAAGCCACACATATTTGTGTATGCTTATCAAGTGTATGGCAAAGTTCTTCAAGCATTTTATTATTGCGATAAGGAGTCTCTATAAAAATCTGAGACTGTCCCTGTTCTGCAGAAATACGTTCTAAGCGTTTAATTGCATTTTTGCGCTCTTTTTGATCTATAGGTAAATAGCCATTAAAAGCGAAATTCTGCCCATTCATACCGCTACTCATCATCGCCATTAAGATAGAAGAAGGGCCAACAAGTGGAATAACACGAATACCTTTTGCATGAGCTATCTTAACAATGTCTGCTCCCGGATCTGCAATTCCCGGTACACCAGCTTCAGATAATAAACCTACAGATTTACCCTCAAGACACGCATTTAAAAAAGTAGGATAATCAGCTACTTCTGTGTACTTATTTAGAGTATGCAGAATAAGACCGGGTTGTGATTTATCTGGCGTTAACAGCTTTATAAAAGCCCTTGCAGATTTTTCGTTTTCAACTATAAATTCATCAAGATTCTCAACAGTATTTGCAACTGATTGTGGGAGAACATCAAGGGGCGGTGTGTTGCCTAATGTTGTGGGTATGAGATATAAATTTCCTACTGCAGGCAGGTTTTGCATGTTAGTCTATTATTAATTTTTGAACACCGAGATTTTTACCGTTTTCAGCCGATTTTATCAGGTAAACACCCGATTTTAGTGAAGAAATATCTATTTCTTTTTCTCTATTAGTTGCTGCTGTGAGTACTATTTTTCCTTCTATATTAAAAATAGTCAGCTCAATCATCTCATTTCCTGAACCGGATATTTTTAAGACAGATTTTGCAGGATTGGGATAGAAACGAATGACATCAGCTGCATTATCACCCACTCCCAGATCGTTAGTTACAACTTTTAGAATATCTCCACTTTCATAACCGGCAACATAAAGTTCGCCATCATTATCTACCCCAAAACTTGAAAATGCATTTCCTGGGTAAGGTCTTGAAAATTTGATTGCATAACCATCACTACCATCTGCTGTAACGGTACCTATCTCATTAGTGCAATAATCTGCGAAAACATATTTACCCACAAGATCGGGATACTGGCTGCCTCTATATACAAAACCTCCTGTGACAGAACATCGTCTAATACCGGTATCAGTATCAATTACATCGTGCTGATATTCAGTAACGGGAAATGTAAGAGTAGAAGCTTCAGGGCAATCTGTAGTATTGTATGTGGCTGTGCCTTCATAACACCTCCAGCCATAATTTAACCCTGCTTCGGTATAGGCTACTTTGTCTATTTCTTCAATATTACCCTGGCCTACATCGGCTATCCACAAATCGCCTGTTTCAGGGTCAAAAGAAAACTTCCACGGGTTACGTAAACCGTATGCCCATATTTCAGCTTTCGCGGAAGCATCATCTGCAAAAGGATTACCTGAAGGAATAGAGTAGGGAGAGCCATTATCAACATCTATACGCAGAATAGTACCTAAAAGAGAATTTTTGTTTTGACCATTAACATTGGGGTCGCCACCGCTACCGCCGTCACCCAAACCTATGTATAGATAATTATCAGGGCCAAAGACAATACTGCCGCCATTATGATTGCCAAAAGGTTGATCTACGGTGAGAATGATCGTGGCAGAATCTGGATCTGCGATATCGGGATTATCTGGGCTCACTTCATATTTTGCCACAGTCGTATTCCCAGACAGGTCTGTATAGTAAATAAAGAAAATCCCGTTAGTTTGATATTCAGGATGAAAAGCCAGTCCCAGTAAACCGCGTTCTCCAGCAGATACGGTTAAATCTGAAATATCCAGAAAAGGCTCACCGTTTGTTAATCCGTCGTTTGTAGAAACGATTTTAATGATGCCTTCCTGCTCAAGTACAAAAAGCCTATCATCTCCTGCATTTTGAATATTTAGCGGATGCGTAAACCCGGAAGCAAAGCTATCAAGATCGATTTCCTGAGCATGCGCCGTTGTAATACAAAGAAAGATGAAACTTAAAATTATATTTTTCATGACAAGAGGAGTTTACAGGAAAAATACAAAATTGTAAGGTATTTAGTTTTGTAATTTATTGGCAATATTAGATGTAGCTTCATCAAGCATTTTGTAGACATCTGCAAAACCCTGTTCACCGCCTGTGTAAGGATCTGGAACGTCAACGCCCTCACCGGGAAAGATCTCATCTAGAATAAGATGAACTTTTTGTTTGTCAGCTTCATTTCTGGCAAACCCAATAACGTCTCTGTAGTTATATTTATCCATCACATAAATGTGATCGTATATATCAAAAAATCTGGGCTTAAACTGCATACCGCGCTGTGAGGCAATGTCAAGTCCGTTTTGTTGTGCAATAGCGATACTGCGCACATCTGGCGGACTACCAATATGCCAATGTCCTGTTCCTGATGATTCTACTGTGAATTTCTCGGGGTCGAGTTTAGATTTAAGTAAACCTTCGGCTAGAGGTGAGCGGCAAATGTTGCCCAGGCAAACCATTAAAATTTGGACTTTCATGTCTGGTAAGTTAATAATGTAAAGCTAAAACAGTTCTTGTAAAAAGCCTAGAAGCGGCTCTACATAGTAAGCTTTTTATTAAGATCTTCTACGTACTTTCTAAATTGCTTATCTGTCGCAGAAAGATTATCTACCGTTTTGCAGGCGTGTAATACCGTAGCATGATCGCGTTTACCTATTTGTGAACCTATACTTGCAAGGGAGGCTTTAGTTAATTTTTTAGCAAAGAACATCGCTAATTGTCTTGCCTGTACAATATGTCTCTTACGCGTTTTAGATTGTAGTGTATCAACATCCATCTGGAAGTAATCGCTTACGACCTTTTGTATATAGTCTATAGAAACCTCGCGCTTAGTATGCTTAACGTAATTGTCTACTATCTTTTTAGCCAGATCTAATGTGATCTCTTTGCGGTTGAAAGACGAATGTGCGATTAATGAAATAATAGCACCTTCAAGTTCGCGTATGTTGGTCTTAATATTATTAGCAAGAAACTCAATGATATCTTCTGGCATTTCTACACCATCCTGATACAATTTGTTCTTGATAATAGAAGTACGCGTTTCAAACCCGGGCTGATGCAATTCTGCAGAAAGACCCCATTTAAATCTCGATAAGAGACGTTGCTCAATATCCTGCATATCTACAGGAGCCTTGTCGCTGGTTAGAACGACCTGCTTACCGTTTTGATGCAAATGATTAAAAATATGGAAGAAAACATCCTGTGTTCCTGCTTTACCAGAGAGTAATTGAATATCGTCTACTATTAATACGTCAATCACCTGGTAGAAATGAATAAAATCATTTCTGTTATTCTTTTTTACAGATTCTATATATTGTTGCGTAAACTTTTCTGCAGATATATATAGAACAGTTTTATCTGGATATTTATCTTTTATCTGTACACCTATAGCGTGAGCTAAATGTGTTTTCCCCAAACCTACACCACCAAATATCAATAACGGATTAAAAGAGGTGCCTCCCGGTTTGTTTGCGACAGCTAAACCAGCAGATCTTGCTAACCTGTTAGAATCTCCTTCTAAGAAATTATCAAAATTATAATTAGGATTAAGCTGAGACTCGATTTCCAGATTGCGTATACCCGGTATTACAAATGGATTTTTTAATTCCGGACTTTTATTTTTTAGAGGAGCGTCAACATCCTGAGATTTCATTGATGACGGTCTGTTTGAGCTGGGTATCTTTTCGGTGAACGGCTGGCGGTTGCCATAAGTGTTCTCCATTTTAATCACATAAACTAACTTTGCACTTTCGCCCAACTCTTTTGTTAAAGAAACTTTGAGTAATTTTACATAGTGTTCCTCGAGCCATTCGTAAAAAAATTTGCTGGGTACCTGTATGCTCAGGGCATTATCTGTTAGTTTCACAGCCTTAATTGGCTCGAACCAAGTCTTATATGCCTGCGGTGTGATATTGTCCTGAATGAATAATAGACAATTATCCCAAACTGTTTGCGCAGTCATACTCAT